>JBBDRJ010000010.1:16629-268751 GCA_040905525.1 Actinomycetota bacterium | reverse complement strand
CCCCCCCACGGAGCTGGCTCTACGGCTTGGTGTTCGGCCTCGTGTATTTCGGGGTGCACCTGTCCTGGATCTTCTTGTTCGGCTGGATGGCGTGGTCGGGCCTCGTCGTCTTCCTGGCTCTAAACGTGAGCGTGGGAACGCTCGTCGCCGGTGCTGTTGGAAAACACCGCTGGGCTCCGCTGCTCGTGGCCGGAGCATGGGTGGGTGTCGAGCTCATGCGCGAACGCTGGCCGTTCGGCGGTTACCCATGGGGGGCGGTCGGGACGACCCAGGGAACGGTGCCCGGCGTGCGATGGTTCGCCGGTGTCGTCGGGGTCTATGGGATCTCGTTCCTCGTGGTGTTCGCATCGGCCACGATCGCGTTAGCGATCGTGAGGGGTCACCTTCATTGGCCGAGCATCGGCGTCGTGGTTGGTGTGCTTGGGGTCCTCGTTCTGATCGACGTATCGGCGTTCGGCTCGCCGCCGGAGGGACGACCGCTGCGAGTGGCCGTCGTGCAGGGAAACGTGCCGCGTCCCCCGACGGCCGGTCAGAACGCCACGATCGTCGAGAGTCATCTCGCTTTGACAGAGAGCCTTCTCGAGGAACAAGGCCGGGTAGACGTCGTCGTCTGGCCGGAGAGCTCAATCGCCAACAGCGCGAGGGACAGTGGGATCGAGGCGGTGAAGGATCTGGCCGTCCGGACGCGCACGCCGTTCCTCGTCGGGCGTTCGTACTTCACGCAGGAGGAGTATTTCAACCAGGTCTCCCACGTCACGGCGAGCGGCCGACTGGCCGGCGCCTACACCAAGCGGCATCCCGTTCCTTTCGGCGAGTACGTGCCGATCGGCTTCCTGCGCGACGCGGTCGGCACGCTGCAATCCCGTATCTCCGTCGACCAGAAACGTGGGACAACGGCGACGGTGTTCGACATCGGGGGACACCCCCGAACCCCCGGGGTCGAGGGAGCCAAGATCGCAACCCCGATCTGCTTCGAGTCGGTGTTCCCACGCGACTTCCTCGATTACGCGCGCAACGGTACCGAATTGTTCGTCCTATCGACGAACAACACTTCATTCGAGCGCTCGTATGCGGCGCAGCAGCACATCGCGCACACACGGATGCGTGCACTCGAGACGCGGCAGTGGGTGGTGCAGGCCGCCCTGGCCGGCATCAGCGCGGCGATGGGCCCCGACGGATCGATATCTCACGCGACCGACCTGTTCGTGCCCGCTGCTTTCGTGGCCGACGTGCGGACGCGGTCCGCGCACTCGCTCTACGCAAAGACCGGTGATCTTTTCGCGTCGATCTGGGCCGGTCTGGCCGGTCTGGCGTTCTTGATCGTCATCGTCCGGCGTCGCCCGCTCAAAGGCGAGCTAGAGTCCTCATCGTGAGGATCGCCGTCGGGTCCGACGATAAGAACGAGACGACGGACGCCGTCGTCGACGAGCTGCGCAAGCGCGGCATCGACCTGGACCTGCACGGTCCGCCGGGCGGCGAAACCAAGGAATGGGCCGAGGTCTCCGAGGAGGTCGCGCGCGCGGTAGCGGCTGGCGAAGCCGACCGCGGCGTCCTCTTCTGCTGGACGGGAACCGGCTCATCGATCGCGGCGAACAAGGTCCGGGGAGTGCGAGCAGCCCTGGCCACGGACGCGGAGACGGCGCGCGGCGCCCGCCGTTGGAACGACGCCAACGTGCTCGTCATGAGCCTCCGGCTGACCACCCCGATCCTCGCGCGCGAGATCCTCGACGCCTTCCTAGGAACCGATGACGTCGACCCTTCCGAGATCGAGAACATAGAGCGCGTGAATGCGCTCGACGGGCCATGACCCTGGACGTCCATCTCGGCGATCTCGGCTTCGAGCTGATCCAGGAACGCCGTGGAGGTTCGAAGCGCTTCGCCCGGCGATCCAATCCGTATCTGCACCAGTGGGTGCTCATTCATCCGGACGGAACCGCGGAGTTCACGTGGGAGCTCGAGCTCGGCGCCTACCTCAAGGCGAAGGGCTTCCACATCTCGGTACAGGACGAGCTCTCGCTCCTGTTGTTCCCGTCGGGCGAGGCGCGCGGTCCCGCCGATCCCGACTGGCTCGACGACCGCCTGGCGGAAGCCGACGGCGCCCTCGATGCGGTTGACCTTGCTTCCGGGGGGTAGTTTCCATAGTCCGTTGCTTTGCGACAAAAGAGGAAGGAGTGAGGTTTGGAGCCGAAGAGGGGTGACCGCGTCTCCCTTGACGCCAAGAAGGTCGGCCAGCCGCGTCGTGCAGGTATCGTGCGCTCGGTCGCCCAGGGCATCTCCGGAGTCCGCTATCAGGTCGAGTGGGACGACGGTTCACATTCGGTGATCGCCCCGGGGGCCGGGATCCTGCTCATAGAGGGCAAGATTGCTTCGTCGTCGTCCAAGAAGCCTATGAGTTCGTCCAACAAGAAGCCGAAGGCTTCATCCAAATCGCAAACAAAGAAGCCCAGGCCTGCGACGAAAGCCAAAAAGAAGAAAGCGCGTTAAGCTCTTGCGAATGAAGCGTTCCGCGCTGGCCGTTCTGCTTGCCCTACTGGCCTCGTTCGCCTTCTTGCCGACGGCAAGGGCTCAAGTACCGATCCACCCCGGCGATCGCATGTCCTCGACCGTCGGCGGGTGCACGCTCGGGTTCGTGTACGACGGTTTGGGCGGCGCTGCGGGGAGCGGTGTCTACTTCGGTACCGCGGCGCACTGCGTGGACCATGTGAACGAGGACATCAAGCTTGGTAACGGAACGGTGTTCGGCGATGTCGCCCGCATCGGCGATGCCGGCCCCACGGCCACCGACTGGGCATTCATAAAGGTCCGGGCGGACTTCGTCAACGACGTGCGCGCGGCCGTGCGTGGGCACCCGACCTACCCGACCGGCTTCACCAAGCCTGCGGACACCAAGCAGCTCGATCTCATCCAGATCTCCGGTTACGGGATGGTCTACGAGCTCCTGGCGCTCACCCGCGAGTCGCGAGTCGGTCTCATGGGTGCCGACGATACGCACACCTACGATCTGATCGGCCTCGACACATTCGGGGACTCGGGCGGACCGCTGGTGCACGTACCGACGGGGAAGGCGATGGGGATCGTGAGCAGAGGGTGCATACCGATCTGTCTCGGCCCGCTGGGCACGAGCCTGGGTCCGACGGTGCAAGGCATCCTCGCGAAGGCTAAGGCGGACAGCTTCCCCGTGAAGCTCCGAACGGTCTGACGCCCGCGCTTACACCGCGATCCGCTTGATCTCGTCCTTGGTTTCGGTGAGCAGCCTGTAGGACGGACCGATCAGCTCGGCTCCCGCGAAGAAGGTCACGTTCCACAGCGCGATGTGCTGAAGACCCACATCCGCGTAACCCTCCATCTTCTTGGCGATGTCGGCCGGAGAGCCGTGAAGGATCGCATCGTGGGCGACCTCGAATCCGATCTTGTCTATCGCGGCCAGCGCCTCTTCGGCCTCGAGGCGCGACGGTATGTACGAGATGAATCCGTGATAGTCGTCTCCCAGCGGATGCGCGGCCCCACGCTCGCGGAAGAACTCGTCGGGAAGAGCGAGCACGAAGGCTTTAACCATCGGGTGCTCAACGATGCGGTGGGCAGCCTCGTGATCCTCGGCGACAACGGTGTAGGACCACATGCCCGCCGTGATGTCTTCGGGGTTGCGGCCCGCCGCCAAAGCCCCGGCCTTCACGGCCGACCACTTCTCGGTGTAATCCTCGAGGGGGAGGTTGGTCGGCAGCCAACCGTCGGCCAGCTCGCCGGTGACGCGGCACAGGCGGGGCCCGTGCGCGGCGACCCAGATCGGCGGATAGCGCCCCGGGACAAGCGGTCCCATACCGCACACCGCGTCGTGCAGCTTGTAGACGGGCCCGTCGTAGTCGACGGGGTCGTCGTTGGTCCATAACAGGCGGATAACGCGAAGAGCGTCCTCGAGCCGGCCGGCCGGACGATCGAAGGCCATGCCGTAAGGCGTGATGTTCTCGCCTTCACCGGCGCCGATCCCGAGGATCGCCCGGCCCCCGGTGAGGTGATCCAGCGTCAGCCAGGCGCGCGCCAGCTGTCCAGGGTGATTTCGGACGGGCTCGGTCACCGACGTTCCGAGGCGGATCGTCTCGGTGACGCCGGCGGCGGCGGCGATGGACGCGATGGGGTCGAAGTAGGAGTGGATGTTCGGCAGCACCGAAGCCAGCGGGGCCAGCTCCGGCGTCCACACAGAGTTCGGATGCCAGCCCATCAGGTGGTCGGGCCACCAGATCGCATCGAAGCCGCGTTCCTCGTTGCGCCGGGCCGTATGGAGCAGCGCCTCGATGGGCGGAGTGACTATTCCCGGCGCACCGACCGATAGAGCCATATGACATTCTGACCGCATGGCCAAGGTCGCCTGTATCGGCGCCGGCTCATGGGGAACGACCGTCGCCGGGATCGCTGCCCTGAATGCCCACGACGTGATCCTTTGGTGCCGTCGCGGCGAGCTCGCCACCGAGATCAACGAAACGAACGTCAACAACGGTTACCTGCCGGGGATCCGGCTGCCGTTCAACCTGCGTGCGACGTCCGACATCGACGAAGCGATGGCGGGGGCCGACGTATGCGTCATGGGCGTCCCGTCTCACGGCTGGCGCGCCGTCCTCACCGAGCTGGGACCCAAGCTCGACGGGGTAGAAGCTCTGGTCAGCCTGACCAAGGGCCTCGAGGTCGACACCAACCTACGCATGAGCGAGCTCGTTCAACAGGTCTGTCCCAATTTCCCGGCCGACAAGTTCGCCATGCTCGCGGGTCCCAATATCGCCAAGGAGATCGCGAGGAAGATGCCGGCCGCCACGGCCATCGCGTGCAACGACGCCGGGCGAGCCGAGTATCTGCAAGGGATCTTCCACCAGCCCTACTTCCGCGTGTACACCAACACCGACGTCGTAGGCAGCGAGCTCGGTGGAGCGATCAAGAACATCGTCGCGATCGCTGCCGGCGTGGCCGACACGATGGGGTTCGGCGACAACGCGATGGCCGCGCTGATGACGCGGGGACTGGCGGAGCTCACGCGCCTGGGGGTCAGGCTCGGCGGTCAGCCGTTGACGTTCGCCGGGCTCGCCGGGATGGGCGACATGATCGTCACATGCGTTTCGAAGTATTCACGCAACCGGCGAGTGGGTAAGGAGCTGGGGAAGGGCAGGCACATCGACGACATCATCTCCGAGATGAACATGGTCGCCGAAGGCGTGAAGTCGTGCAGGCCGATCCTCGAGCTCGGACGAACGGTGGATGCGTGGATGCCGATCACCGAGGGCGTGGTGTCGGTGATCTACGAGGGCGCCACCATCGATCAGATGCTGAACGACATCCTGTCGCGGGACCCCATCAGCGAGACGTTCGGGATCGAGTCTTGACCCTCGACGGCGCACCGCCGAGGTCGGAAGGTGCTCCCGCAGCGAAGCGATCGTTCATCGACGCCGTCGCATTGACGCTCCGCACCTGCCGGCGAAACGCCGGCGCGTGTCTTTTGCTCACGGCGTCTATCGGCATTCTCAGCGGGGTTGGGAATGCCGTTGCTCGATCCTTTTCGTCCATCACCGATGAGGCGGCCGTATCCGCCGACGAGGTTCGGTTGTTGTTCCTGGCCGTGATCGCGGCCGTCGTCGTGCTCGCCCTCGTCTATATCTTCGTGGTCCCGATCACCGTGGGTGCGCTCTCCCTGATCGGTTCGGCCGCTGTTTATGGGGACGAGGTGGATCTGCGCGGCATCGTCCGGCAGTCCTTCGACCGTGCTCTCGAGTCGGTGGGCGCGTTCCTGGTGACGATCCTGATCTTGCTGGCCGCGCCGGTGGTCATCGGGCTCTTCGCGCTCGCGGTCGCCTACGGCCTGGATCCCGAAGAGGGGTTCGGTGTGCTCATCTTCGCGCTCGCCGTAGTTACGCTGCCGGGCTTCTACGTCTTCGTGAGGCTCTCGCTCGCGGTGCCCGTCGTTATGCGAGAGGACGTCGGGCCGATCGAGGCTCTGCGCCGCTCGTGGGAGCTTCTGCGCGGCACGTGGTGGTGGGTGTTCGGCGTGGGCTTCCTGATTCCGCTCGCCGTCGGCGTGGTGACACGGATCACCTCAGTTGGGTCGATCTTCGGACCGGACAGCTTGGGGGACTTTCTGCTCGGCTCCCTGATCAGCGCCGTGGGTCTGGCCATAACCGTGTCGCTCTACGGCGTGGGCGCCGGGGTTATCTACGCGACGCTGGCGCCCGAGGACACGTCCCCCGGCGCACCTTCGGAGGCTGCTGCGTCCGAACAGCACCTGTGAACCGGATCGGCGACTACGCACTCATCGGCGACTGTCATTCCGCGGCGCTCGTCGGACGCGACGGCTCCGTCGATTGGGCATGCTTCCCGCGCTTCGACTCGCCGGCGGTGTTCTGCAAGGCGTTGGACGAAGCGCGTGGCGGATCCTTCGAAGTTAGTCCCCAGGATGTTCGGGCCTCGCGCCGGCAGTACGTCGAGGGGACGAACGTTCTCGAGACGACGTTCGATTGCTCGGCGGGGGTCCTCGAGCTGACGGACTGTATGCCCATCGCCGAACCTCATCGAGTGCCGGCCCGGATGCGCGCTCACGGGGCGATCCTTCGTCGCCTGCGGTGTCTCGAGGGCACGGTGGACGTGCGCATCAGCGTGAGTCCTCGTTTCGAGTACGGAAGATTCGTGCCGCTCTTCCGTCTGACGTCCGAAGAGACCGCAGAAGCCGTCGGCGGCGGCGACGCTCTCCACATCACCGCCACGCGCCATATCGACGAGTCCGACGAGCGGATAACGGCCAGCTGGCGTCTACGGGCGGGTGAGGTCGAGTGGATCGAAGCGGGGTGGGGACCATCCCACCGGCTGCGTCGCGCCGGCGAGGTTCCGACGCGAGCAGAGTTTGAACACCGCCTGGCGGGCACCATCGCGTTCTTCACTGACTGGAGCTCGCGGTGTCGTCTGGTCGTCGCCGATCCGGATGCCGTGCTGAGGTCGGCGCTGACCCTGAAGGCGCTCACGTACGCTCCGACCGGCGCCATCCTCGCGGCGCCGACGACGTCTTTGCCCGAAGAGATCGGCGGGGAACGCAATTGGGACTACCGCTATACGTGGATCCGCGACGGCACGCTATCGCTCATCTCGCTCTTCTCGCTCGGTGTGCGAGAGGAGGCCGAGGCCTTCAAGTTCTGGATGGAGCGCACCAGCGCGGGTCGGTGCGAGGACCTGCAGATCATGTACGGCATCGGCGGTGAGCGTTCGCTCCCCGAGTTCGTCCTCGATCACCTCGCCGGTCACCGCGGCTCGGCACCGGTGCGGATCGGCAACGGAGCGGCCAAGCAGCTACAGCTCGACGCTTACGGACAGCTGATCGAGGCCGTGTACCTCTTCGCGAAACCAGGAGGCGGACGGATCACCCCGGACAACTGGAGCTTCGTGTCCGGTCTGGCCGACGTTGTCGCCGAGACGTGGCGGAATCCGGATCAAGGTATGTGGGAGATACGCGACGAACCGAGGCACTTCGTGCACTCGAAGCTCAACTGCTGGGTGGCGCTGAGCCGCGCCGTGCAGCTCGCCTCCTCCCGCCATCTGCCGTCATCGGCACAGCGCTGGGTGGTGGAGCGCGACGCGATCCGTGCCTACCTCATGCAGGACGCAGAAGAGCGCGGCTGGTTCTCCCAAGCCGTCGGCACCGACGCCCCCGACGCTTCGGCCCTCCTGGTTCCGGCGACCGGGTTCCTTCCAACCGCGCACCCACTGGTTCAGCGCACCCTCGACGTCGTCCGCTCAGAGCTCGGGGAGGGCGCGCTGCTGCGACGCTACCGGACCTCGGACGGTTTGGAAGGCGGCGAGGGAGCTTTTCTCCTCTGCTCTTACTGGCTGCTCGATTGTTTGATCTTCGGCGGCCGCATCGACGAGGCTGAGGCCGTCCTCGATCAACTCCATGGCTACGCCAACGATGTCGGGCTATGGGCCGAGGAGGTCGATCCGGCCACGGGAGAGGCGCTCGGGAACTTCCCTCAGGCTTTCACGCATATGGCGCACATCCGCTCGTGCCTACACCTCGAGGCTGCGCGACGGGGCAAGATCGACCACGAGCGGGCCTACGACTACGACGAGGATGCCGTCGACCGGTTGATCGCCGGGCGTCGGGTTGCGTCCGCCGGTGAAGGACGTGGAAGCTGAACGACTCATGACCCAGGCCGGCGCCGCGGACCGTGTCGATGACCTTCGCGTAGCCCTCGAGGGAGCTGCGGCCAAGCATCTGGAAGAGCTCGGCTTCCTCGTTGATATCCCGAGCGTTTCCGCGGAAGGACGAGGCATTTCCCAGGCCGCCAAAGCGGTGGCCGAGCTGCTGGCCGAACGCGGTCTGCACACCGAGATCCGTCCGACGAAGGGCAATCCCGTCGTGTGCGCGTGGGGCGGGGCGGCCGAAGGTCCGACCTTGCTCTTCTACGAGCACTACGACGTGCAGCCTCCCGACCCCTTGGACGGCTGGACGACGGAACCCTTCGGCGTGACCGAACGCGACGGCAATCTCTACGGCCGCGGCGTCGCCGATACAAAGGGCCACATCATGTGCCGCATCGCTGCGATCGACGCGGCGCGCGAGGTGTTCGGCGGGGACCCGATCCGTTACGTCTTCCTCATCGAAGGAGAGGAGGAGATCGGGAGCCCGAACCTGGAGGAGTTCATCAACGCCCACGCCGACGACTTCCGGGCCGACGGGTGCCTGTGGGAGTTCGGCGGCGTCGAGGTGGATGGAACCCCGAACGTCACGCTCGGGCTCAAGGGGATCCAGTCGGTCGATCTGCGCGCGACGGGCCCGTCCTACGACGCGCACTCATCGCTCGGAGCGGTGATCGACAATCCTCTCTATCGCATCGCCGCGGCCGTGGCCTCACTGCGCGACGCCGACGGCCGGGTTCTGGTCGACGGTTTCTACGAAGACGTCCGGCCGTTGACCGATGCGGAGATGGCCGCGATCGCCGGCGTTCCGGACACGACGGAGGATCTCGCAAAGGAGTTCGGCATCGAGCGATTCCTGGGCGGAGTTACGGGCGTCGAGCTGGAACGGCGTCTGCAAGGCGAGCCGTGCGTGAACGTCAACGGGATTCACGGTGGGTACTCCGGTCCCGGAACCAAGACCGTTCTGCCGTCGCAAGCTTTAGCGAAGCTCGACTTCCGGTTGGTGCCGAACCAGCAGCCGGCGAAGATCCTGGACCTGTTGCGCGCTCATCTGAAGCGCAACGGCTTCGACGACATCGAAGTGGTGCCGAACGCCGGCGAGGGGCCGGGACGAACGCCGCTGGACGACCCGTTCGTCGAGCTGGTGTGCGGCGCGGCTCGCCTCGCCTACGGGATGGATCCGATCGTCAACGTGTCGAGCGCGGGAACCGGGCCGGCGGCTCCGTTCGTCGATGTGATCAAGGTGCCGTTCGCTACGGCCGGTTGCGCTTATCCGGGGTCGCGGGCCCACGCACCCGACGAGCACATCCGTCTAACTGACTTCGAGACGGGCAAGCTTCACACGGCGCTGGTCATCGCGGCTATGGCTCCCGCTGCCTCCGCCTGAGTCCCTTCGATCCCGAGCGGAAACTCCCGACGGTGCGTATGTGAGGTTACGGGAGGCATTGAGGTTGGGGATTTAGGGCTCCGGAGCAACACCAACTCTCCTAGCTCCATGGATCTGTCGGCGCTGCGTGTTTAAGATCTGCGAGCTTTCCATTGCTATTTCGCGAACCTTCCCCAGTCGGAGGAAGGACGTTGGGTGCCGGTGACCTCGACCGCTTGATCGCGAAGCTGGCGACGCGTCAGCACGGCGCCTTCACCCATCGACAGGCGGTCTGTGTCGGTGCCTCGCGAGCACAGATCCGAACGCGTGTTGCGAAGGGGTGCTGGACGGTCGTCTTCCGGGGGACATACGTCATCGCGGGCTCGCCAGACACCTTCAAACAGAGGGCGACGATCGCAATGCTTGTATCCGCGCCCGGCGCAGCGGTTTCGTCCTTGGCCGCCGCCCATCTCCTTCAGATCATCGATGAAGCGCCGTCGCTGATTGACGTGACGGTGCCTCACGATGCGCACCATCCTCGCCGGCCTCGGGTCCGCGTTCATCGAGCCAAGAGCCTGGATCCGGCAGCGGCGCTCGACGCAGCTCTTGATCTCGGCCTTCTATCGGTCCGAAGCCTTCTGCGTTACCTCGGTGATCGTTCACTTTGGACGTGTCGGGGTGCCGCGCGACTCCGCCGACTGCTCCACGACCGGTCCAAAGGTGTTCCCGGCAGCGAGCTGGAGAGGGTTTTCCTGCGCCTTCTCAGGAAAGAGCGGCTTCCGGAGCCGCGTCGCCAGTACAAGGTTGGCAGCCGAAGGATCGACTTCGCTTACATCGACCAGCGCGTCGCCATCGAGCTAGATGGGCTTGGGCCGCATCGCAAGAAGAAGACGTTCGTCGATGATCGCCGCCGCCAGAACTCCCTAGTCCTCGACGGTTGGACAATCCTTCGGTTCACGTGGGAAGACCTCAGCGATCGCCCGGACGATGTCGTCTCGATCGTCACCCGCGCGCTCTCCGGGCCAAGACGCCTTCGGGACTAGCTAAAGCGAACGCAGGAGCGCTACGACCTTGCCCATGATGCGGCCGCTTTCCGACGTGACCTCTATCGGCTCGTAAGCCGGGTTCTCGGCCTTCAGCAGCGTGCGCGTTCCCCGACGAACCAGCGTCTTCACCGTCGCCTCGTCCTCTATGAGCGCGGCGACGATGGAGCCCGGCGTGGCGTCGTCCTGCTTGCGAACCACCACGAAGTCTCCGTCGTGGATGCCGGCGTCGTGCATCGAGTCGCCCTTCACGCGGAGCATGAAGAGGGTTCCGTCGCCGACCACGGAGGCCGGCAGCTCCATGACGTCCTCGATCTCTTCCAGGGCCTGGGTGGGGGAGCCGGCCGCGATGCGTCCGACCAGAGGGATGTGGCGCGTTCCGCCGCTGGACTCCGCTGGACCGACGCCGGGGGCGTAAGAGATCTGGATGGCGCGGGGCTTGGTTGCGTCCTTGCGCAGGTAGCCCTTCTTCTGGAGGGCCTCGAGGTGGGCATGAACGGTGGACGGGGAGGCCAGCCCGACGGCTTCGGCGATCTCGCGCACGCTCGGCGGATAGCCGCGGTCCTCGACGGTGCCGAGGATGTGCTCGAGGATCTTGCGCTGACGGGGGCCGAGGCCTTCGATGCCTGCGGATGATTCCGAGCGGGCGCGCCGGGGCATGCTTGCCTCCTAAGGAGTGCGGTCGCAGAAAACTAGCACGGTGACCGACCAAAAGCAAACATCTGTTCGTGAGCACAAGCGTTCGCGCTCAAGCCGTTAGTGAGATCAGGTCGGCCGACGAATCGCCCACGTAGAGCTCGAGCGGGTCGAAGTAGAGCTCACCGCGGCGGGCCGACAGATGGACGTGGGGCGGCAGGTCCGCTTCCGGGTGACCGGCCCCCACGGTGCCCACGATGTCGCCCTGCTTCACCTCGCCGCCTTGGGTGACCTCTATGTCCTGCAGAAAGGAGTAGGACGTCCGGATCCCGTCGTCGTGGGTGATGGTGACCGACCGGTTCCCGGCCACCGACCCCGCGAAGGACACCCGGCCGGCGGCTGAGGCGTGGACCGGCGTTCCGGCGGGAGCCCCGACGTCCACACCGCGGTGTCCGGGGGCGAAAGGGTCCTCCGGTGCGTCGTAGGGCCGGACGAACTCGCCGTACAGCGGCACGGAGTGGGTGGCCCCCGGGCGTGGGACCGGACGCTGGACCGCGGTCGCGGGCGCGGGGAAGACCGCCAGGACCGCCAGGATCAGGGCGGTCTTGCGCATCGCCGAGAGTATGCCTGCAGGTCAGGACACCCGAGCCACGGCTGCGATCGATGTCACTGGTGATCCCTATCTTGACTTTAGAACAGAAGTTCGTAAGATAGAACACACGTTCGTATCAGGAGGCAACAACAGTGAACAGGACGAAGCTCACGCCAATGGGTCGGCTGATCGTTCTCGTCCTGGTTCTGACCCTCGGAGCGATCGCTGGGGCGGCCGGAGTCTCCGCCACCCGCCCACACGCCCAAGCCTGGCGGTGCATCACCGTCCGCCCCGGCGAGACGCTCTGGGACCTGGCGGGACGCAGCTCGGACGGCGACCGACGCGAGGTCGTCTACAGGATCGAGCAGGAGAACGGACTCAGCCCCCGGGGCCCCCGGGCCGGCGAGTCGATCTGGGTCCCCAACGAGGGCGATCTCACCGGTCTGATGGAGGCCGATCGGGCCTCCTGTTCGCCCTCCAGCTAGACGTTTGCGCAGGTCACAGCCCTGTAATTACAGACTTGACGCACAAGATGTAGGGCCCTAAGCTAGAGAGAACCCCAACATGTTGGGGTTCGACCGCGAAGGCGGGTTACGGGGGTTAACTACTGAGTCCCTGGGGGTCTTGATGCATTGTCCGTTCTGCTCCGGCTCCGACACCCGTGTCATCGACTCGCGGGACACGGAGAGCGGAGCGGCGATCAGGCGCCGCCGGGAGTGCTCAACCTGCGAGCAGCGGTTCACGACCTTCGAGCGGATCTGGGGAGTGCCCGTCGTCGTCCTCAAGCGCGACGGGGCCCGTGAGCCCTTCGATCGGGCAAAAGTCGTCTCGGGTATCGCCAAGGCGTGCAAGAACCGGCCCGTAACCGACGAGCAGATGCGCCGGGTGTGCGACGAGATCGAGGAGGCGGCTCGCGAGAAGGGGGCCGAGATCTCCTCGACCGACATCGGCCGCGAGGTTCTGACGCGGCTGAAGGCTCTGGACGAGGTCGCCTACGTGCGATTCGCGTCCGTTTATCGCGAGTTCCAAGAGGTAGGGGAGTTTGCGCGCGTCATCCGGGAGCTGGAGACGCGCGGACATGTCGGCGGGCGAGGTTAGCTTCGGCAACCTGCACAACCAACCATCGCTGAGGCGCTTCGTGCCGAAGCGAGGACAGGAGGGGTAGATGGCGTCTGGGCAGTCGCGGCGGAACTCAGGAGACAAGACCAACGGAAATGGTAACGGCAAGCGAACACGGGCGGCTGCGGTGAAAGCCGACACCAATCTCGGGCTGCACGTCCCACGCAAGTTCACCGTTGGCGGCATCCACCCCTACGAGCAGGTCGAATGGGAGCACCGCCGCTCGCAGATCGTCTCCTACACCGGGAAGGTCTCCTTCGAGCAGGACGACGTCGAGTTCCCCAAGTCGTGGACGCAGAACGCAACCAACATCGTCGCCGAGAAGTACTTCCGCGGGAAGCTCGGCACACCGAGCCGCGAATGGTCGGTCCGGCAGATCATCGATCGCGTAGTCGACTCCATCACCAAGTGGGGAGCCGAGCAGGGCCGCTTCACCACCGAAGAAGACGGCGACACCTTCTCCGCTGAGCTGAAGCACATCCTCGTTACGCAGAAGGCTTCGTTCAACTCGCCGGTGTGGTTCAACATCGGCGTGTCCGGACAGCCTCAACAAGCCTCGGCTTGTTTCATCCTCCACGTCGACGACGCGATGAGCTCGATCGCCGATTGGTACCGCGACGAGATGTTCATCTTCAAGGGCGGGTCCGGATCCGGCCTCAACGTCTCGAACCTTCGCTCCTCTTATGAGTACCTTTCCGTCGGTGGGCTCTCTTCCGGCCCGGTTTCGTTCATGCGCGGCGCCGACGCCGCGGCCGGCACGATCAAGTCGGGCGGTGCGACCAGGCGCGCGGCGAAGATGGTCGTGTTCAACGTCGACCACCCGGACCTGCTCGAGCTGCGCGACGGATCGCCCGGCTTCGTCTGGTGCAAGGCCGTCGAGGAGCGCAAGGCTCGTGCGCTAAAGCAGGCCGGTTTCGACATGTCCGTCGACTCGGGCGTCGACGCGTATTCGATCCAGTACCAGAACGCGAACAACTCGGTTCGCGTAACCGACGAGTTCATGCAGACCTACCTCGAGGGACGCGACTGGCACACGCGGGCCGTGACGACGGGCGACGTGATCAACACCTACGAGGCGCGCGAGGTCATGAAGCAGATCTCGACCGCGGCCTGGGAATGCGCCGATCCCGGCATGCAGTACCACTCGACGATCAACGACTGGCACACAGCACCGGCGGCCGGACCGATCACGGCCAGCAATCCGTGCAGCGAGTACATGCATCTGGACAACTCGCCGTGCAACCTCGCGTCGATCAACTTGCTCAAGTTCCTTCGCGAGGACGGCACGTTCGACACCGAGTCCTTCGAGCATGCGGTGTTCATCGTCCTTCTCGGACAGGCGATCCTGTGCGTGGCCGCCGACTACCCGACCGAACAGATCGCTCGGAATGCACGCGGCTTCCGCGAGCTCGGGATCGGCTACGCGAACCTCGGCGCCCTGTTGATGGCACTGGGGGTTCCCTACGACTCCGATCCCGGACGCGCCTGGGCCGCGGCCATCACCTCGCTCATGCAGGCATCGGCCTACCGGGCGTCGGCGCACTTCGCCGAGGTCGTTGGTCCGTTCCCCGGAACCGACGAGCTCCCCGGTTTCGCACATCCGGAGAATCGCAGCGCGACCCTGCGCGTGTTGCGCAAGCACGCCGCGTTCTCACGAGCGATCACGAGCACTCCGACGTCGGAGGACCGGCGACTCGACACGCGCATGGAGGTCTACCGGGCCGAGGTCGTCGGCGGCGGCCGTCCGGCGGCGTCCGACGACGAGCTGGCGCGCGTGGCGGCCCGGGCCGACGACGTGTGGACCTCCACGCTCGAGCTGGCCGAGCAGCACGGGGTCGAGAACTCGCAGGTCTCGGTCCTCGCTCCGACCGGAACGATCGGTTTCATGATGGATTGCGACACAACCGGTGTTGAGCCCGACCTCGCTCTCAAGAAGGTCAAGAAGATGGTCGGGGGCGGCACGATGCAGATCGTCAACCAGACGGTCCCCCGCGCGCTGAACCGACTCGGCTACAACGACGAGCAGATCGAGGCGATCGTCGCCTACATCGACGAGAACAACACCGTCGTGGAAGCGCCGGCTCTGCGGCCCGAGCACTACGACGTGTTCGCGTGCTCGTTCACGACCGACAACCTGATCGGCCACATGGGCCACGTAAAGATGATGGCGTCTGTGCAGCCATTCCTGTCCGGTGCGATCTCCAAGACGGTCAACGTCCCCGAGACGGCGTCCGTCGAGGACATGGAGGAGATCTTCGTCGAGGGCTGGCGTTTAGGGCTGAAGGCCGTTGCTATGTACCGGGACAACTGCAAGGCCGATCAGCCACTGTCGGCGGATCAGAAGAAGACCGTGGACGATTCATCTGTCGCGACGCCCGTGGAGGCGCCGCGCAAGCGGCTCCCGCGCATCCGTGACTCGAAGACGTACTCGTTTCGGGTGTCGGACACCGAAGGCTACGTCCACGTCGGTCTGTACCCGGACTCGGGTCAGCCGGGAGAGATGTTCATCAAGGTGGCCAAGCAGGGATCGACGCTGGCCGGAGTTATGGGTGCGTTCGCCCTGTCGGTTTCGATGGGCCTGCAACACGGCGTTCCGCTGGAGACATTCGTTGCGAAGTTCGTCAACGACACCTTCGAGCCGCACGGCATCACCGACGACCCGGACATCCGGTTCGCCAAGTCGCTGATGGACTACATCTTCCGCCGCTTGGCGCTCGACTTCCTTCCCGAGGACAAGCGCCTGGCTCTTGGGATCCGTTCGGTGCAGGAGCGGACGGAGGCTCTCGAAAACGGGAACGGCAACGGGAACGGCCACTCCAACGGCGTGAACATCACCCAGACGCCGCCGGAGCCGGTGCAGTCGAGCGCCGGATCGACGGCCGATCTCATACCAGGCCTGGACGCGCCACTGTGCGCGAACTGCGGAACGCGGATGCGCCCGGCCGGAAGCTGCTTCGCTTGCGAATCGTGCGGCAGCACATCGGGTTGTAGCTAGCCGCGTCGTAGCATCCCTTAGGTGAAGTGTGAGGAGTGCGGCTACGACTACGGCACGTTGCCACGCGACGAGCTCGCGGTAACGCTGCGCGCTTTGGCTGAGCGGTACGGCGAAGGGCTCGAAGCATCGCCTGAAGTTCTGCGTAAGCACGCGTTGGCCGGTGTGTGGTCGATCCTCGAGTACTGCTGCCACCTGCGTGATGTCCTGCGGGCGCAACGCGAGCGGATCGGTCTCGCGTTGGAGCAGGACACACCGACGTTCGCGCCGATGCGACGAGAAGAGCGCGTATCGGAAGAGCGCTACAACGAGCAAGAACCAAAGCGCGTAGCGAACGAGATCCAAGAAGCAGCCGACCAGCTGGCTGCGCGGCTCGAATCGCTGGACGAGGCTGGCTGGAACCGCGCTGGCGTTTACAACTACCCGAGGAGCGAGGTCCGGACGGTCGATTGGATCGGCCGGCATACGGTCCACGAGTGCGTCCACCATCTGATGGATATCGACCGATTGGTCAGGGCCGCATCGAGGGAGAGTCGGTAGTTCTGTAACCTCGGGTACATGTCTGCGGCTCCCGGCTCCCTGCGCGCGCGCATCGAGTCCGGGCCGAACTACCGCAGGTGGGTCCTGTGGGTCGCGCTCACCGGCATGTTCGCGACCACGTTCCCGGTCACGATCCTCGTCGTCTCGCTCGGCGACATCTCCCAGGACCTCAACACGACAGAGACCGTCCTGGCCTGGGTGCTCACCGCGCCCATGCTCGCGTCGGCCGTTGCCCTTCCCGTGCTCGGCAAGATGGGCGACCTGTACGGGCAGCGACGCGTCTTCATCCTCGGGTTCGCCGGCGCCACCATCGCCGCGCTGCTAACGGCGCTCTCGTGGAATCCCGGCTCCCTCATCGGTTTCCGCACTCTGGCCCTCGTCATCGGCGCGGCCACTCAGCCGACATCCATGGCGCTGGTCATCAGCGTCTACAAACCGGAAGAGCGCGTGAAAGCGCTCGGTTGGTGGTCTCTTGTCGCCGCGGGCGGGCCTTCGGTCGGGCTCGTCATCGGTGGTCCCTTGATCGAGACTTTCGGGTGGAGGCCTCTCTTCCTGATCCAGGCCGTCCTCGGTTTCGTCGTCCTTGCGGCAGCCTTCGTCGTCCTCAACGAGGTTCGAAAGCACGAGAAGGTCCGCTTCGACGTCTCCGGATCGGCCTGGCTCACCGTAGGCACCGGTGGCCTGCTCGTTCTTCTCAGCCAGGGGCCGGAATGGGGTTGGACTCATCCCGCTTTGCTCGCGTGTGCCGTGCTCGCCCCCCTCGGCTTGTACGGCTTCATCAAGGTCGAGCGGGCCGCTGTTGCACCGCTCATGCCGCTGCACTACTTCAGTCGGCGTAACTTCACCGCCTCGCAGATCTGCGGCCTCTTCATGGGCGGCGCATACATGGGCGGCTTCGTTCTCTCGCCGTTGCTCACGCGCTTCGTGCTCAACTACTCGCTCTCGGAAACGGCGCTGATGATGTTGCTTCGTCCGCTCACATTCAGCCTCTCATCGCCGATCGGCGCCCGCATGGCCATGCGCATCGGCGAGCGCACGAACGCGCTAATCGGAACGGTGATGATGACGCTGGCGATGATCTCCTTCGCCGGGAGTGCGTTGCGCGCCTCGGTCGTGCTGATGATCGTCGGTCTCGTCCTGCAGGGGGTGGGCAACGGCGTGGCCCGTCCATCGCTCACGGCGACGTTGACCAACTCCGTTGACGAGAAAGACATCGGTATAGCGTCGGCTTCCAACCGGATGCTGCACCAGATCGGAGCGTCCTTCGGCATCGCCGTGCTCACTGCGATCTATGGCGGATCGCGAGCGGGAAGCTCGTTCGCGAGAGCGCACATGATTGGAGCAGTCTTCGGCGTGCTGTCGGTGGTGGCCGCAGCATTCGTCCGCGACGAGCCAAGGGAGAGAGCAACGGTCGGCGAACACGATCCGGTCGTCCTCGGCGTAGGAGACCCCGAGCCGTAGCACGGTAGGCCGAGCTCGACTCGAAGGGCCGGGTGCTTCCGTCGCCGCATCCGGCTAGGGTCTGGAGCGTGGACGAGCGAATCGAGCATCGTGAGACCGTCGACCGCGCGGGTTTTGGTCAGCGACTCGGTGCCTACGTGATCGACTCGCTCATCCTGGCCACGGTGGGTTCGATCCTCCGAGCTTTGTTTTTTCGGACACTGGACGGGTGCGAGAGGATTTCAACTTCACTCTGCAGGACTTTCTTCTGAGTGCGTTGTTGAGCGTTTTGTACTTCAGTCTCTTGGAAGGCAGACCCTCCGGCCAGACGGTAGGGAAACGACTGTTTCGGATCCGCGTCGTGGACTTCGAGCGTGGTACTCCTATCGACTACCGTCGGGCGCTGGCGCGCTCGATCGGCAAGATCTTGTCGGGAGTGCCGCTCGGACTCGGGTATCTGTGGATGCTCTGGGATCGCGACCGACAGACCTGGCACGACAAGCTCTCGTTCACGACGGTCGCGAATGTTCAGCGTCTCGGAGTGGGATGACGTTCCGCGAGGCCGATCTCCTTTCGCTGGAGCTCGAGGTTCGTCGCATCGACGACGGCGTTCCGCTGCCCGCGTACCAGCGCGAAGGCGACGCGGGATTGGACCTTCATTCAGCCGAGGACTTCACCCTGCAACCGGGCCAGCGCGCCGTCATCGGAACGGGTATCGCCGTCGCCATCCCCTCCGGATTGGTCGGGCTCACGACGCCGCGCTCCGGACTTGCCGCGCGACAAGGGCTGTCGATGGTCAACGCCCCCGGCGTCATCGACTCCGGGTACCGCGGTGAGATCAAATTGATCCTCATCAATCTCGACTCACGTGATCCGATCGAGGTGAAGCGAGGCGAACGCGTCGCTCAACTCTTGATCGTTCCCGCCGCGACGGTCCGCGTCGTCGAAGCGGTTGAGCTTCCTCAAACCGAGCGCGGCGAGGGCGGTCTGGGTTCCACAGGCGTCTGACCAGTCGGTTTGACACGAAGTTCCTTGCTCTTTGCCGGCCCCCGAGCGACGCTGGACGATGTCCCCGACCTCCGGTAGTGTCCCCGGCCGAATGCTTCGCACCAAAACCCGGTTCACCTACGCGCTGACAGCGCTCGCCCTGGCGGCGGTCGCGTGCAGCGGCGCGTCCGGTGTCTCTTCGCAGCGCGTGCAGAAAGCAGACGTCCGCGTGCGACCGGGAAACGGGGTTCATCCTCTGACAGGGGTCTCCGCCTTCGGCGACGCGCCCTGGCATCAGCGTTCGCCGCTGGCCGTGAAGATCGGAAACTCACCTGCGGAACGGCCGCAGGCCGGGATCGATCGCGCCGATCTCGTGTACGAGGAGATCGTCGAAGGAGGCGCTACCCGGTTCATGGCTGTTTTCTCCACGAACTCTGCCGCGCGTGTGGGACCCGTGCGCAGCGCTCGCTCGGTCGATCCGGACCTGGCACAACCCCTGGGCGCCCTCGTCGCCGGCTCCGGCGGTGTGCCTCCGGTGCTGGAGGATCTGCGCAGCCGGCCGGGCGTTACCGATGTCGGCGCGAAGACCAACGGCGATCTGTACCGCCGCGACTCGAGCCGGCGCGCCCCCTACAACCTCTACACCGCGACCGACACCGTCTGGAACGGGCGCCAAGGCTCGCCCCCCGGACCCCAGTTCGAGTTCCTCAGCTCGGACGAGGATCCGACCGCCGGCGCGACCGAGACGGCGAACGAGGTCGGCCTTTCCTTCTCGAACACGGCCGGCCAGGTCCGCTTCGTCTTCGACGAGGGATCCGGACTCTACAAGCGCTTCCTCGGATCGGCCCAGCACGTCGTCGAAGGGACCGACGGGCTCACACAACTCGGATTCCGCAACGTGATCGTGCAGCAGGTCGAGACGCACCTGAACGGGACCGTTGACCGAGCGGGTCAGCGCTCGATCGACATCAGCGTCATCGGAGAGGGCTCGGCCGTGATCTTCCGTGGTGGCCGCGCGGTACGCGGCCGTTGGGAGCGTAGCTCGGCGTCCGAGCCTACGCGCTTCGTCGACGGCTCCGGACAGGTGATGCGCTTGGCTCCCGGGACCACGATCGTCGAGCTCCTTCCGCAGGGGCGCGACGTTTCCGTGTCCTGATCTCCCTCACGCCCGAAGCCCGCGAACTGATCAAACGCTCTCTGGAGCTTGCGGGCGCCGATCCGAACGAAGTCGGTGTGCAGCTGCGCATGGCCGGCGGTGCGGTGCGTCCCCGGTTCGTGACCGAGCCCGGACCGGACGACGAAGTCGTGGATGCCGATGGTGTGAGGGTGTTCGTGGCGCGCAGCATCGTCGAGCTGCATCCGTCGATCGAGATCGCGGTGACGGCCGAGCACGAGACGCTGATCGTCAGACCGTTAAGCTCGCCGTGATGAGCGAATCAGTCGTTCTTCCCGGCTATCCGGCCGAGGTGCGCGGAGCTCTCGACGCGGCCGCCGAGGTCGAAGGCGAGGAGCGGTTGCGTGCGCTCGGCGCGATCGTTAAGACCGATCCTTTGTGCCTGGAAGCATGGGCCCGCCTGGCCGAAACGGCATACGGCGCGGGCGACGACGTCGCTTCCTATGCCTACGCGCGTGTCGGCTACCACCGCGGGCTCGATCTGTTGCGCTCTTCGGGTTGGCGCCCGGACCGCGAGGTGTACTGGACGTACGAAACCAACCGCGGCTTCCTTCTGGCTCTCCACGGCCTCATGCGCGCTGCCGCCGCGATCGGTGAGGGCGTGGAGGCGCGCCGTTGCCGTGAGTTCCTTCTGCAGCTCGACCCCTCCGACCCTTTGGACGTCGGCACGATCCAGCCGAAAGACCTGAGCCGGCGACTTCCCTAACGGTTAGGAGAGCTTCTGGATGAAGTTCTCCGATAGCTCCCCGAGCGCGCGTGCCATGTCGTTGGGGTCGAAGGTCGGCGGCGGCACAACGATCCGCGATACGCCTCTATCCTCCAGAGCTTTCGCGAAATCGACGTCGGGGAGCCCACCGGCTGTGATCTCGATCGCACCGGGATCGCGTCCGGAGTCCTTGGCCGCACGCTTGCACTCGTCGACAAGGGTTGGGATGTCGCCGCGCGCCGGGAAGAAACCGTCCCCGAGCCTGCCGGCGCGGCGCGCCGCGGCTTTGGTGTGTCCACCGACGACGATGGGGATGCCGCCATCTTGGTGCGGCTTGGGATAGCTGCGCGCGTTCTTGAACTTGGAGTGCTTCCCGTCGAAGGTCTCGTCGGCCGACCAGAGCGCACGCAATGCTTCGATGTATTCGTCGGTGCGCTCCATCCGCTCCTCGAACGGAACGCCGATGACGTCGAACTCTTCGGCGAGCCAGCCGATGCCGACTCCTAGCGTCAGGCGACCCTCCGAGAGGACATCGATGGTCGCCGCCTCCTTGGCCAGGACGACCGGATTTCGTTGCGGAAGGATGATGATCCCCGTGGCCAGGCGCACCGTCGTGGTGAGGGCGGCCACGTAGGCCAGCCAGGCCAGCGGGTCCGGGATGGGCGCCGTCTCGCCGCCGGGCATCTTGCCGGTCGGGGAATACGGGTACGTACTCTCGTAGCCCTCCGGTACCACCACATGCTCGACCGTCCACAAGGACTCGAGGCCGTTGTCCTCGGCCGCTTGTGCGAGCTTGGCCGCGCCGTCGCGCGTGCCGAAGAACACAACGTTGGCGAACATCATCCCGACCTTCATGCTCGGACCCCTCCCCGTTCGCAGCGTGCAGCCCGTGATTGTGCGTCTAGATATAGCGAAATCGAAACCCTGACAGCTCCTGGCAAGATATCTCGTCCACACTATTGTCCAGACTGCTGGGACTCCAAGAGGAGAGGAGCTCGAACACACATGTCGGAGATCTCACCGATCGTGCGGTGCGTGAACGGGGACGAATCGATCGCGTTCCTGACGAGGGCCTTCGGGCTCGAGGAGGGCATGGTCCATCGCAACGAGGACGGCACCGTCGCCATCACGATCGCGCCGCCGGCGCGGGGGCCGAGATCGTGACGGCGCTGCACGACACCGATTACGGCTCTCGGGACTATTCGGCCAAGGACATCGACGGCAACTTGTGGTACTTCGGCACGTATCGCCCCCAAAAGCCGTGATAGAAAGCAGTCGCTCCTAGTGCCCGACCGTCTGCGGGTTTCCGCCGAGTGGCGCTTCCTCGCGTCGTTCTGGCGCGCCGATCCGGCACTCACCGTGTTGTGGTGGAGCTTCGTTGTCGGACGCGGTGTGCTGCCGGCGGTCTTCGCCGTCGCTATGGGCGTGCTCGTGGGCGCAGTGCAGGGGGGCGACCCGCTGGGTGGTCCGCTCACGCTCGTCGGCGCCGCTTTCATCGCGATGAACACGCTCAGTCCCGTGCATGGAACCGTCGGTTCGATCCTCGGGGCGAAGACCGGCGTCTGGCTCAACGCGAGACTGCTTGCAGCGTGCGTCGAGCCCCCGGGGCTTGCCCACCTGGAGCGTCCGGACCTGGCCGACGAGCTTTCCAAGGCTCGCACCTTCGACGCCGGCATCCTTGGTCCGCCCCTGGAGGCCGCCGTGCCGGAGGTCGGCAGCGGCTTCGCCACTGTGATCGGCGGGTTGTCGCAGGCCGCTGTGCTGGCGGCGTACCGATGGTGGGCGCCGCTGGTTATCGGCGGCGCGTGGCTGTCGACGCACGTGCTTCTGCGCGAAAGCGCTCTGTGGAAGATCTTCGAAGC
Organism: Actinomycetota bacterium; assembly: GCA_040905525.1. Lineage (GTDB taxonomy): Bacteria > Actinomycetota > JAICYB01 > JAICYB01 > JAICYB01 > JBBDRJ01. Next base: position 246,134 of record JBBDRJ010000010.1, on the reverse strand, counting down.
CGACGAATACGCCGCCGTCAGTCGTCACTCCGATTACGCGTACCGCTTGGCCGTTGATTCACCGGCGGCCAAGGAGATCAGGATCTTCGGCCTGGCCGACTGGGCCGTCGAGCGGTTCACAGCCATGCGGCGCAAGCTCACCCAGGCGCTATACGAGCAACGCCGGCTGCACGCTCGGCCTTTGCGTTGGAGCGTTGCGACGGTGCTCGCAGGCAATGCGATCGTTTTCTGGTCCCTGGCGATGGACGCGCGCAACGGTGTCCTTAGCCTCGACCGTCTCGTCGTGTTTGCGCAGGTCGCCGTGGGGTGCAGCGCGCTCGCCTTCAGCGATTTCGATTGGTGGTTCCGGGGCAGTGCACGGCCCATCCCGCGGGTCCTCGACCTTGCCGATGCCATGCGACCATCCGGAGCTCTTCCGTCCGGCTCCCGGGCCGCGACCGGCCTTCCTGAGCGTGAGATCCGTTTCGACCAAGTGTCCTTCGCATATCCGACTACCGGCGTTGAGGTACTGAACGGATTCGATCTGTCGATCCCCGCCGGATCGTCGCTCGCGATCGTCGGTCCCAATGGTGCGGGCAAGACAACACTGGCCAAGCTCCTGTGCCGTTTGTACGACCCACAGGCCGGCAGTGTGCGCATCGACGGCGTCGATCTGCACGAATTCGACGTGGCGAGTTGGCGCTCGAGGGTGGCGGCGGTGTTCCAGGACTTCATCCGTTACGAGCTGTCGCTTCGAGAAAACGTAGCGCCGCGTGGTGCGGCCGAGGAGCAGCTCCTGACGGCTCTGCGCAATGCGAAGGCGGAGGGCCTTGCTTCCCTCGACCGCGTGCTGTCGAAGTTCTATCAAGACGGAACGGAGTTCTCGGGCGGGCAGTGGCAAAGAGTTGCGCTGGCTCGGGCGCTGTGTGCCGTGCAGTTGGGAGCCGGCGTGGTCATCCTCGACGAACCAACCGCTCAGCTCGACGTCCGTGGTGAAGCCGAGATCTTCGAGCGGTTGCTGGAAGCGACGCGCGGGCTGACTACGATCCTGATTTCGCATCGCTTCTCGACCGTCCGCCACGCCGACCTGATCTGCGTCCTCGAGCATGGACGCGTCCTCGAGCTCGGCTCCCACGATGAGCTGATGGCGGTGGGCGGACGCTACAAGACGATGTTCGATCTGCAGGCGTCGCGCTTCTACACAGAGGAAGAAGAGGAGACGGATGTCCTCGAAACCCTCTGAGATCCCGGGGGCAGGCCGGGCGCTCTGGCGCGCGCTGGTGTTCGCCTACCGGGCCGAGCCTCGTCTGCTCCTTGTGTCGTTCGTTCTCATAACGGGCGGGATGATCCCGGAGGCGCTGAACGCCTTGTGGCTCAAGTTCCTGGCCGACGGGGTCCGTCTGGAACGCTCAGGGCTCATCGTCGGCGCGGCCATCGGCTTTGCAGGCTCGGGTGTGGCCGGGTGGCTGATGCGGATCGTCGGCGACCGCGTGCATTTCCTGTTCCGCGAACGCGCAACGATCGCGATCGAGGCGCACGTCGTGCACCTCCAGGCGAGTGTGCCGTCGATCGAGCACCACGAACGGGCTGAGTACCTCGACCGGCTACAGATCCTTAAGGATCACGCGTTCTTGCTGAACCACCTCTACCACTCGTTCATGGACACCCTCGGCTCCCTGATCCGGCTCGGTATCACCGTTGGTTTGCTGGCATCCGTGCACCCGGCCACGCTCGGCCTGCTGCTGTTCGCGGTTCCCACGGTCGTGGCGTCCACTAAGCGCGCGGGGGCCGAGCGAAAAGCGGAAGAGAGCGTTGCACCGCAGCGGCGTCTCGCACGCCACTTCTACGACCTCGGGACGCAGGCGGGGCCGGCTAAGGAGATCCGCGTCGCGGGAGCGGAGTCCTGGCTCGTCGACAAACGGCGGGCGGCGCAGCAGAGCTGGTTCGACATCGTCGGCCGCGCGCGTTGGATCTCGGCCGCGGTGCAAGCGCTGGCGTGGGCCGTGTTCGGAGCGGGCTACGTGGTTGCGATAGTTCTGGTCGCGGCCGTTTTCGACCGTCCGGCCGGAGACGTGCTCCTCGTTCTCGCGGCCGGGGCGAACCTATCGCGGTACATGGGCATGACGGCTGGGCAGGCGAGCTTCCTTCGATGGACGCTCGACGCGGCCGCGCGCCTGGCCTGGCTCGAGGACTATGCGGCGGCGCACGGCGAACGCGCAGATCTCGAGGTGCCGGCGAGCATCGAGCGAGGGATCGGGGTTGAGGGTGTCTCCTTCTCGTACCCGGGAACCGACGTGATGGTACTGCAGGACGTCGATATCGAGCTTCCGGCTGGCTCGGTTGTCGCCATCGTCGGTGAGAACGGAGCCGGGAAGACGACGCTCGTGAAGCTGTTGTGCAGGTTCTACGAACCGACGCAAGGCCGGATCACCGTCGACGCGACCGATCTGGCCCGAGTTCCGGTAGATGAGTGGCGGGCTCGATTGGGTGGAGCGTTCCAGGACTTCTTCCGCTACGAGTTCCTCGCACGCCAAGCCATCGGGTTGGGAGATCTGCCACGCGTCGACGAGATCCCCGCCGTCCGAACGGCCACCGAACGCGGCGGCGCCGTCGATGTCATCGAGCGTTTCCCTCGAGGGTTCGATCAGCAGCTCGGGCCTACATGGGACGAAGGCATGGAGCTGTCGTTCGGTCAATGGCAGAAGCTAGCCTTGGCGCGTGGCTTCATGCGCGACCGTCCCTTGCTGCTCGTTCTGGACGAGCCCACGGCTGCGTTAGACGCGGAAACCGAGCACGCGCTGTTCGAGCGGTTCGCAGCCGCATCCCGCGAGGCAACAGACGATGGACGGATCACCGTCCTCGTTTCTCACCGATTCTCGACCGTTCGTATGGCCGACCTGATCGTGGTTCTGGACGGTGCACGCGTCGTCGAGTCGGGCTCGCACGAGGAGTTGATGGCCCACAACGGCTTGTACGCCGAGCTCTACGGGATCCAGGCGCGCGCGTACCGTGCTTAGCCGAGCTCGTCCTCGAGAATCTCGAAGAACTTCTCGCGAGCGTGGCGCTCGATCCACGGCGTGTGTCCGCACTGTTCCAGAAGCACGAATCGGAAGTCCTTCACTAGGCGAGCGAGTGGTGCCCTCACGCCTTCGGCCGGATGCGAATCGTAGTCGCCGTGTATGGCCAGCACGGGGCATTCGATCCGGTAGATCTCTGGTTGTTCCTCGATGGGCTCGGCGTCGCCCTCCGTTGTTTCCCCGGCGTTGAGTCCGTCGTAGGTGTCGACGGAACCCAGCAGCTCGCCGAAACGCGCGAACGATGCCGGATCGGCATCCTGGTCATCGATCGTGCCGATCAGCTCCTGAACCTCAGCTCGGTCGGCTCGGCTCAGACGGCTAAGTCGCGTCTCGAGGGTCAGCGGCCCGTAGCAAGCGTCGAAGGAGCCCGACCCGACGAGGATCAATCCTTGGACGATCTCAGGATGCCGGCCGGCCACGAGGAAGGCGAGCATCGCGCCCCACGACGAACCGATCAGTGTCATCGGCGGTGATCCGTGTTCCGCGAGCGTCGCGTGCAACTCGTCGATCATCCCGTCGACGGACGTCGCCGACTGAAGCGGTTCCAGGACGCCGCGTCTGGAGGCCAGCCGGTGGGCTACGGGCGCCATGTGACCAGGCGCTCCCGGCCCGCCGTGCACGACCGCCACTCGGAACGGTTCTCTTCCATGCGTCCTGAATGTCGGCATCTGAGTACTTTGGGCTCGTGAGCGTTGGGGAAACCAATCCTTCAAAGCCGACGGTGAGCGATTCACGGGCCCTCTCGGAGTCCGATATTCGCAGGGTTCTTACGCGACGCATGCGCCGAATGGCACCACCCTTGGCCCTCGTGCTGGCCGTGATATTCATCGCTTCTTTGGTAGCGATCACCGGAAACGATCCCGACGTCGTTACGTCGACCCAGGGCGGCAACGCGCCCGAGATCGGCGGAGCCACGCCCGCCACCGGCACCGATGGGCGCGGCGCAGACCCCGGCGGCGTCGCGCCGACGGGCCAGGAGGCGATCGCCGGCGGAACCCAAGTAACGGCGCCGGGTGTGGCGCGCAGCGGAGTCGTGTGCAAGCCGGGTGTGCGCCAGGTGCCGTGGTCGCGGTACTCGCCCCTGTGTACCGCGAGGTTCACAGGTGACAACGGAAGAGCAACGGCCCCCGGAGTCACCAAGGACACGATCACACTGTCCTATCGCCGGGCAAACACAGCTCAGCAGCAAGCCATCGCGGCTATCGCCGGCGACGCGACGCCGAGTGACGATCCGTACATCCGCGATCTGAACACCTTCGCCGCCTTGTTCAACAGCCAGTTCGAGACGTACGGAAGGCGCGTGGTGATCAAGCCCTATCAAGGACAGGGCGATTTCCTGCAGGAGGACCTCGGGCAGGGCCAGGAGCGTGCGCAGGCCGACGCAGTCAGGGCGCGCGAGCTCGGCGCGTTCGCCGACATCACGTTCCCGAGCGCAACTTCGTTGTTCTATTCGCAGGCGCTACACGACGAGAAGATCATCAGCTGGGGTTTCCCGTTCGGCCCGCAGTCCTGGTACGAGGGCAACAGCCCGTACCAGTACAACTGGTTCCTGGACGGCACCAAGTGGTCCAAGTGGGCGGCCAACGTCGTGTGCCGGAGGATGAAGGGGCTGACCGCGAATTTTGCCGGCGATCCCGCTCTCCGGAGCAAGAAGCGCGTTTTCGGTCTCATCTCGGTCGAGTTCCCAACATGGCTGCAGTCGGCCGATCAGATCCAGAGCCGTTTGAGCTCGCAGTGCGGAGTGAAGATCGCCCGACGAGCGAGCTATCCGGAGGACATCGGCGCTTTCCAGCAGAACGCTTCCAACATGGCCGCGCAGATGCGCGACGCCGGCGTGACCACGGTGATCTGCTTCTGTGACCCACTGATGCCGATCTTCATCACAAAGGCTGCGACGGAACAGGAGTTCCGGCCGGAATGGTTCTTCCAGAACCAGTTCGATCCCATCACGCAGAACAACGACCAGTCGCAGATGCGCCATGCGATCTCCACCGGACCGGCCGTCCTGCCGGAGGTGCAATCCGAGGCGTACAAGGTGCACCAGATCGTTCGACCCGGCGCCAAGCCGGCGCAGATCTACTACCAGGCTTCCTATCTCGCGCTGCTACATGTCTTCTCGGCCATCCAGGCGGCCGGTCCGGATCTCAACCCGCGAACCTTCCAGTCCGGGATGTTCTCGTTGCCCGATTCCATCCCCGGAGGCGACTGGGGTGACTGGCGGTTTGGTCCGGGCTCTTTCACACCGACGGCTACGGTTGGGATCGTTTACTGGAACGCTGACAAGCGAAGCATCAACGGAAAGTTCGGGACGTGGACCGCCTGCCGTGAAGGCTCATACCCACTGGACGATCCGAGTGCGTGGGGGCCGGCCAACACTCAGGTGCGGTGTTTCTAGATGAGCGATAACGCGTCCATCCTGCGCGGCTGGGCCCGACGTTACGTGGGAGCGGCGGCGGTCCTCCTCGCGGCAGCCCTGCTCGTCTCGTTCCTGCCGAGTCGCGTACCGGATCGCATCGCCGAAGCGGCCGAGCCGCAAGCTGCAGGTACAGCGGTCGTCCCACTCGCGACGCCAAGGTCTACGGTCGGACCAGCCCAGCCATCGCTTCCCGGGTCGGTGATCCAAGCCGCCCCGCCCGAAGTCGAGGGCGAAGCTCCGCCGGAGGTGTCACCGGATCCCGATGGCCCCGGGACTGCGCCGGCGTGTCCGCTCGAGCTTCCCGCCACCGAGCCCGCGCCCCAGGGGGCCCCGTTTATCGTGCAGTTCCTGCCGCTCGTTGGTCCGTTCGGACCCGAGGCGCTGGCGTTCCTTCCGTTCCTCGGATCCTTCCTGCCTATCGTTACGCCCTTCTTCCCGTTCGCCGCTCCGCTCGAGGACTCGGCGGAGGTCTCGCAGCTGGTGAACGGCGCGATCCTTATCGAGCAGACCGTGTTCGGACCCTTGGGTCCGATGATCGAGGAGTTCCACCCCCAGGCGCTCGAGACCGAGAACCAGATCCTGGCGGTTCTTTTGCCCGTGGCCGATGCGTCGGCACCGGTTGTCACGTGCCTTTATCAGGTCAACAGCCTCGTGGCCTCGCTGTTGCCCAAGCCATGAGGCGCATCGCTTCCGATGTGAGGGCTCGAAAGGCCGCGGCTATAGCCGCCTCACTACTCGTTGGCTTCTTCGTCGCCGGGCAGTTTTTCCCCAACGGGCTACCGCTCGGCGTTGTGCTACTCGGCGTCGTGCTCGGCAGCTTGCAAGCGCTCACCGCCCTCGGGCTGGTCCTCATCTACCGTGCGAGCCGGACGATCAGCTTCACGCAGGCCGAGGTCGGCGGGATGGCTTCGGCGATCGCTGTGCTGATGGTCACCGGATGGAACCTGCCCTTCTTCGTGGCACTGCCCGTCGGTCTGGGAGCCGCCGTGGCCACCGGCGCCCTTATCGACGTCGTGGTTGTTAGAAGACTCTTCACGGCTCCGCGATTGATCCTCACCGTGGCCACGATCGGTGTCGCCCAGCTCCTCGGCGCCGCCGAGATCGCCTTGCCGGCCGCATTTTCGGATCTCGGTACCTTCGAGTCCTTCGAGACGCCCTTCTCGCTCAGCTTCAACGTCGGACCGGTGCTGTTCGACGGCGACAGCGTGCTCGCGATGATCGCCGTGCCGAGCGTGCTTCTCGGACTGTGGTGGTTCCTCGTTCGCAGTGATGCGGGCGTGGCCATCCGCGGAGCGGCCGACTCGAACGAGCGCGCGCTCTTGCTCGGGATCCCCGTTCGGCGACTATCGACCATCACGTGGATGGTGGCGGCGGGGCTGTCGGGTGTGGCGGCATTGCTGTCGACGCCGATCAGCGGTGTCAACGTCGGCGTTATCGCAGGACCGAACGCGCTCGTGATTCCGCTCGCGGCCGCGGTGCTGGCCCGGATGGAAAGCCTTCCCGTCGCTTTCCTTTCCGCGATCGGTATCGCGGTGGGACAGCAGGCCGTCTTCTGGTCGTACCCGAGATCGGCTTCCGTTGATGTGTTCGTTTTCGGCGTGCTGCTGGTGGCGTTGCTCCTGCAACGCCGGCGGGTCACGCGGACGGACGGAGACGACCTAGGCGGTTACGTCGCCGTCGAAGAGGTGCGCCCGATCCCGCCGGAGCTCAAACGACTTCCGGCCGTGCGCATCGCCCGGTTCGCAGGTCCGGTGTTTCTCGCCACGGGACTGGCAGTGCTCTTCTCCTTTGCTTCAGGATCCCAACTCACGCTGCTCGCGGACATGGCGATCTACGGGATCATCGCCGTTTCCCTAGTGGTGCTCGTGGGCTGGGCGGGACAGATCAGCCTCGGCCACTTCGCTCTTGTCGGCATCGGCGCTGCCACCACGGCCAGCCTCATCTTCCATTTCAACTCAGATCTCTTCGTTGCGCTGACGGCGTCGGTGCTCGTCGGTGGGATGACCGCCGTGCTCATCGGGGTCCCGGCGCTGCGGATCCCGGGGTTGTTCCTGGCTGTCGTGACGTTAGCGTTCGCGGTGCCGGTGTCTTCGTACCTGCTGTCCGCACGCTACTTCTCATGGCTGAATCCCGTGTCCATCGATCGCCCGGCCCTCTTCGATGACTTCATAAGCCTCGACGCACCGGGCACGTTTTTCGTCTTCTGCCTCGCCGTCCTGGCCGTGGCGATCGTCGCGGCTCGTAACTACCGGCGTAGCCGGGCGGGCCGCGTCGCACTGGCCGTACGCGATAACAGACGCGCCGCTACCGCGTACGGGATCAGCCCGACGCGGGCTCTACTCATTGCGTTCGGTTTGTCCGGTGCCCTGGCGGGACTGGCCGGTGGGGTATACGCGGTTGCGCTTCGCGGCGTGAGCTTCGGGAGCTTCAGTGCCGAGCACAGCCTCATCGCGTTCACGATGGTCGTCGTCGGGGGCTTGGGCTCGATCCCGGGTGCACTGGCCGGAGCGATGTACGTCAAGGGGGCCGAGTACTTCTTCCAAGGCGCGCTCCAGCTGCTGACCACGGGCGCCGGACTGCTCATCCTTCTGCTCGTCGTACCTGGTGGCATCGGTCAGTTGCTGTATCGCGCACGAGATGCGGGACTGCGTTGGGCTGCGCGCCGTGCCGGCGTTGAGGTCTCCGGTCTCGTGCACGATGTGGAGGAGCAGGTGCCCCCACCGGCTCGAGTCCGCGCGAAGGCTGCGCGTTCGGAGCAGAAGGCGGTCTTGTGTTTGGAAGGTGTGGATGCGTCCTACGGACGTGTCCAGGTGCTGTTCGGTGTGGACATCGAAGTGCCGAAGGGCAGTGTGGTAGCTCTGCTCGGCACAAACGGTGCCGGAAAGTCGACGGCCTTGCGGGTAGCCGCCGGCGTGCTCCCGGCCACGGATGGACGTGTCCTTCTCGAGGGACGCGACATCACCGACATGTCTCCCGGCGAACGTGTACGCGCCGGGGTGGCTCTGATCCCCGGGGGCCGGGCTGTGTTCCCTTCTCTCACCGTCACCGAGAACCTGCGCCTCGGCGCATGGACCACGCGCCGGGAGCGCGACTTCGTCGAACGAACCACGGCTCAGATCTTCGAGTTGTTCCCGGGGCTCAGCGACCGCGCGAATGTCCGGGCCGTTTTGCTGTCTGGTGGAGAGCAGCAGATGCTCGCGATCGCGCAAGCCCTGTACTGCCGGCCGAGCGTCCTGCTCATAGACGAGCTCTCTTTGGGTCTTGCACCGGTCGTGGTGGCTCGCCTGCTCGACGTCGTCCGTGATCTCAACGCGCAGGGAACAACGGTCGTGATCGTGGAGCAGTCCCTGTCCATCGCGACATCGATCGCCGCCACAGCCACGTTCCTCGAGCGGGGAACGGTGCGCTTCTCCGGTGCGACGAAGGACCTGGCCAAGCGATCCGACATCGTGCGCTCGGTGTTCTTTGCCCGCGCGACGCCTTCGGTGGGCACGCGCCGCCGCCGGATCCGCGGATCTCCCCGACCGGCCGGCGACGTGCTTGCAGCGAATGGGATCACCAAGCGGTACGGCGGCGTTGCCGCCTTGGACGGTGTGTCTATCAGCGCGCGCAGCGGGGAGATCCTCGGGATCATCGGAGCCAACGGGGCAGGAAAGACTTCGTTCCTCGACGTGTGCTCCGGGTTCCTGGCCAGTGACTCCGGCCGGATCGAGCTCATGGGACTCGACGTCACCTCGACGGCAGCAGCCGATCGATCGGAGCTCGGCCTCGGACGCGTGTTCCAGGATGCTCGTCTGTTCCCGAACCTCACCGTGACCGAAACCATCGCCGTTGCCTTGGAGAGGCAGACCGACGTTCGCGAGCCGATGGCATCGGTGCTGCGTTTGCGTGCCACGGGTCGCTCAGAGCGACGCGTGCGCGAGCGCACGGACGAGCTCGTCGAGAGTTTCGGGCTCGGCCGATGGAGGAACAACTTCATCTTTGAGCTGTCGACGGGGACGCGCCGCGCTGTTGAGCTCGCGTGCGTGGTGGCCCACGAGCCCTATGTCCTTCTGTTGGACGAGCCTACGTCGGGCGTTGCGCAAGCCGAGAGCGAGGCCCTCGCCGAGTTGCTGTTGAGCCTCCACTCACAGACGAAGGCGACATTTGTGATCGTCGAGCACGATGTTCCTCTGGTTTCGGCGATAGCCGATCGCATGATCTGTATGCACCTGGGCCGGGTGATAGCCGGTGGCAAGCCGGCCGAGGTCTTGCGAAACAAAGAGGTGATCTCTGCCTACCTCGGCGAGAACGACAAAGCGGTCGGCCGATCTCGACCGCGGGGCGCGAAACGCGGCCGATCGTCGGTCTCGTGAACGCCCCACATATCGAGCCTGCGAAGCCCTTCGTGATGTTCTTGAGACCGCGTTGCGGCCTGGTGCTCGAGCGCGGAGAAGGAGCGTTCCTCGGCTCCCTATCGCTGAACTACGGAGGACTCGGCTTAGAGTCCGACCCAGCCGGAGGTTCGTTCCCACAACGAGCGCTGGAGCTCGGCGTCCTTCAGATATCGGACCGTTGGCAAGACCTTGGCCGGGCCCGTCGACGTGAAGAATCGTCCGTTCACCCCGGCCATTTCCGGATCGACCGCCATCTTGATCGATATCTGTGCTCCCTGATCCGATGTCCGGACGAACGGTGACCAAGTAGCCGCGTTTCCGATGCGGGTGAGGATCGATGTGTCACCGGCCAGATTGGTGGCGACGAGTCCGGGACAGACGGCGTTTACCGCGACACCGGTGCCGTGCAGCCTTTCGGCCAGCTCTTGCGTGAAGAAGATCAGTAGGAGCTTGGTGAGGCCGTAGGCCCAGTTCGCAGCAAAGGGACCGTAGCTGCCCAGATCGGGCAAGCGGTCGAAATTCGGACGGAGTGCGAACCGATGCGCCTCCGAGGCCACATTGACCACGCGCGCCGGCGCGCCCCGCTGAAGGAGATCGGTGATGAGGTTGGTAAGTAGGAAGGGTGCGAGGTAGTTCGTTGCCAGCATCTGATCGAAGCCGTCGGTTGTCGTCTTCATCGTCGTGTTGTTGATGCCCGCGTTGTTGACCAGGACATCGATTCCCTCATAGCGGTCGTGCAGTTCGGTGGCCAATGCGCGGACCTGCGCTAGCTCGGCCAGATCGGCCATGAGGAGATCAATGCGTCCGTTGGGTGCCGATGCCTGCAGCTCGGCCAGCGTGCCCCGGCCCTTGTCCGGATTGCGGCAAACGATGGCCACCGTTGCTCCGGTTCGCGCGAGCGCCCGTGCGGTTTCCTTTCCGATGCCGGAGCTGGCTCCGGTCACGACATGAACGGGCATGGAGGCCTCCTTATCGAAGAGGTGAGTATTGTGCTACTCCATGACCAACTTCGGTGGGGGGACACTCGACGGCAAGGTAGCGATAATCACCGGCGCCTCCCGCGGGCAAGGGGAAGCCGAGGCCCGTCTGTTCGTCGACGAGGGCGCGAAGGTCCTGCTCACCGATGTTCTGGACGAGCAGGGCGCGGCCGTGGCCGACGAGCTCGGCGACGCAGCCGTCTATCGCCGTTTGGACGTAACCGACGAGGAATCCTGGACGGCGGCCGTTGGCGTCGCCGTCGATCGGTGGGGACGACTCGACGTTCTCGTGAACAACGCGGGGATCGGAGAGGGCGGCCCGATCGAGTTCACGACGCTCGAGTCCTACCGTCGTGTTGTCGACGTCAACCAGATCGGCGTGTTCCTGGGGATGCGTTCGGTCATCGCGCCCATGCGCGACAGCGGGGGAGGCGGTTCGATAGTCAACATCTCGTCGGTCGACGGCATGCTGGGCATGGCCTGGGTTGTCGCCTATGTAGCATCGAAGTTCGCCGTGCGCGGCATGAGCAAGACCGCGGCGATCGAACTGGGGCAGTACGGGATCCGCGTGAACTCCGTTCATCCCGGTGGTGTCGACACACCGATGATCCATCCCGAGGGGTTCGAGGGCTTCGACCCCGGCGTGATGTTCACGAAGATCCCCTTAGGACGCATCGGTATGCCAGCCGACATCGCGCGCGTCGTGTTGTTCCTTGCCTCCGACGCGAGCGGTTACGTCACAGGCACCGAGCTGGTGGTCGATGGAGGACTCATCGCCGGAGTCAACATCCCAGGCGCTCCCATCTAGATGAAGGTCGGTCTGTTCGCACCGCTGGCCAATCCGTGGGCGACGCCTGAATACCTGGCCACTCTGACAGCGGCCGCCGAAGAGCGGGGATTCCACTCGATCTGGGTGGCCGAGCACATCGTGCTCTTCGACGAATACGCATCCCAGTACCCGTACGCCGCCGACGGTCGTATTCCCGCGGGCGGCGAAAACGGGATCTTCGAACCGTTCACATCGCTCGCGTTCATGGCCGCCGAAAGCTGGAGCATCCGGCTCGGCACCGGTATCTGCCTGGTACCGCAGCGCAACCCCGTGTACACGGCGAAAGAGGTCGCGGCGGTCGACTGGCTATCCACCGGGAGATTCGACTTCGGTGTCGGTATCGGCTGGCTGGCCGAGGAGTTCGATGCCGTCGATGCGCAATTCGCGCAGCGGGGCGAGCGCTGCCGCGAGTATCTCGACGTCATGAAGAGCCTGTGGAGCGATCCCATATCGGAGTTCCACGGCGCCTTCTACGACCTTCCGGCGTGCCGGCACTATCCCAAGCCGATACAGCAACCGCATCCGCCGATCCATTTCGGTGGGGAGACGGACGCAGCTTTGCGGCGCGTGGCCGATCTCGGCCAAGGTTGGTATGGATTCGGGCGGTCCCCCGAAGACGTTCCCGAACGGATCGCAACCCTCGAGCGGCTCCTCCACGAGCGCGGTCGCAAGCGAGAAGACGTGCTCGTGAGCATCTGCCCGTACTTGCTGGGCGTCGACACCGACGCCGCCCTCCGCTACCGCGATGCCGGTGTGGATCAGCTCATCGTCATGGCTCTGGCGCCGACTCCGGCCGAGCTGGTTCCGACGCTGGACGGGCTCGCAAGCACGATCCTCGAGCCCGTGCAGGCCTAGGCGGCATACTTTACGTGGCGGCTCAGCCGTCACAACGTGTCTATAACGCCGGGCGGGAAGCTACAGAGATGAGCGAAGAACACACCTTTGTCCTTACGGACATCGAAAGCTCGACCGCGCTCTGGGAGCGGTATCCGGAGCAGATGTCGGCTGCCATCGCCCGCCACGAAGAGATCATCGGCGAGGCGGTCGCTCGTCACAACGGGGAGCTCATCCGAGAGCGCGGCGAGGGTGACTCGATCTTTGCCGTTTTCACCTCACCGATCGAAGCCGTCGCCGCGGCGTCCGAGTTCTCGCGGGCGCTGGGAGACGCCGGCTGGACCGAAGAGGCGCCTCTTCGCGTACGCGTCGCCGTGTACACGGGCGAGGCCGAAGCGCGGGAAGGCGACTACTACGGGACGACGGTGAACCGGGCGGCTCGCACCCGGTCGCTGGCCTTCGGGGGCCAGGTCCTTCTCGGTGGAAGAACGGCGGCAGCCGTAGCCGACCGCCTTCCGGCCATGACGTCTCTGGTCGATCTCGGCCCCCGCGTGCTCAAGGACCTTACGGCGCCCGAGCACGTCTTCGAGCTGAGGCTCGAGGACGCCACCGTACTTCCCGAACCTCTCACCGACGCAGACGCATCGAACGTGCAGTGGGTGGACCGCGTCTTGTCCTCGGGTTTCGTCGACCGCGTCGTCGAGCGCCGCATGCTATCCGTCGCATGGGCCTCGGCGGCCGCGGGAGATCGCGTGCTCGCACTACTGGAAGGGGAGCCCGGTATCGGCAAGACCGCGCTCGCCGCGGGCATGGCCAACCACGCGCGCAACGATGGTGGCCTCGTGTTGTACGGGCGCTGGGACGAGGAGTTCATGGCGCCGTTCCAGGCCGTTCGAGAAGCGCTCGGGGCCTACGCGCGAGCTTGTCCGCGTTCCATCTTGCGAGCCGATCTGCGCGATACCGGTGAGGAGATCGCCCGGCTGTTCCCCGAAGTCGGCGAACGCATCGATGCAGGAGCAGCGACCGCGACGAGCGCTGGGGACGCCGAGCGACTCCGTTTGTTCGAGGCGGTGGAATCGTGGTTCGAAGCCATCGCGAGCCGTCGTCCCATACTCCTCGTGCTCGACGATCTTCATTGGGCGGACCGTGCGTCTCTCTTGCTGCTACAGCACCTCGTGCGCGCACCCCAACGTGCGCGACTGCTCGTTCTGACGACCTTCCGCGGTGCGAATCTCGAGAACAGCGAGCTCGGAGCCTTCCTGCCGGCGCTCGCGCGCGACGCCAACGTGCGGCGGCTGTCCCTGTCCGGATTGGGCAAGACGGACGTGATCGATCTGGTCGGTCAGGTGACCGGGCGTCGCGTCGACGCAGGCGCTGTGGCCCTCGGCGAGCAGCTGCACGACGAGACGGGGGGAAACCCGCTCTTCCTTCGCGAGATGGTGCAGCTCCTCACCGATTCGGATGCCCTCGACGCCGAGTCGCTCAAGAGGGTCGACCCGCCGGATTCCGTTCGCGATCTCGTGCGGTGGCGCGTCCGGCAGCTTCCCGATGAGGCGCGCGACGGGCTGGCCGCGGCATCGGTCATCGGGCTGGAGTTCGAGTTGGGCGTCCTTGCCCAAGCGAGCGGGGTCGACGAGGACAGCCTGGCCGACGCTCTCGACACGACGCGCAAAGCGGGTCTGGTCCACGAAGCCGACGTGTCAGGATTCCGCTTCGCGTTCTCTCACGCCGTCGTACGCCGCACTTTGCTCGACGACTTGAGCGGTGCCCGGCGGGCGCGCCTCCATTGGCGGATCGGCGAGGCGCTCGAGAGCCGCCTTCCGCCGGCCTCGCCGGCCGAGCTCGCGCACCATTTCTGTGCAGCCGTCACCCAGGACCGCGCAGCCAAGGCGATCAGCTACGCCCGCGCGGCCGGAGAGCAGGCCATGGACGAGTTGGCCTTCGAAGACGCGGTCCGCCATTTCCAGAAGGCACTCGAGGTGCAGCAGGCCCAGCGCCCCGAGGACGGCGTGTTGCGATGCGTGCTGCTTCTTTCCCTCGGCGACGCGCACGACAAGGCCGGACAGTACAACGACCGTTCGGCTCGACTCATGGAGGCGGCCGAAAGTGCCCGGAAGCTGAAGCGAACCGATTTGTTCGTCAGAGCCGCCCTGGGGTACGGGGGCGTGCTCCCGGCGGCGGCGGAAGCCGACCCGCAGGGACAAGCGCTCTTGGAGGACGCCCTCCAGATGCTCGGCGACGGCGACACTCGGGAGCGTGCTCACCTCCTCGGGCGCTTGGCCCACTCCCTCCAGCTCGTGCCTCCGCGGACCCGTCGCGTTGGTCTTGCCGAGGAAGCGGTGGCGATCTCTCGCAGGCTCCGTGATCCGGCCGACCTGGCAGCGGTCCTCATCTATCAGAGCTGGGCCCTCGATGGCCCCGTCGATAACTCCGACCAGTTGGCGGCGGCGGACGAGATCGAGAGACTCGGCAAAGAGATCGGGGACAAGGAGATGGTCCTTCGAGCACTGCATCTTCGGTCGGACGCGCAGTTCGAGGCGGGTGAGCTGGGGGCACTACGGTCGACCGTTGACGAGCTCGGTTTTATCGCCGACGACCTTCGTTATCCCGAGTACACGCGGATCCGGCGCTCATGGGATGCAGTATTCGCGGTGATCGAGGGCGATTTCGACCATGCGCGTGCCGTCAGCAACGAGGTCTACGAAACCATGAGCGCCATGGGTCATCCCCAGGCGGAACTTGTGCACGTCGGCCTCGTCTTGGGGGCGGAGTGGTTGCAGGGCCGGTTGATCGACGGGCTTCCGCTGTACGAGGCGATGGCCCAAGCATTGCCCGAGCGCTTGCTCTTCCCGTCCATAGTCGCGTGGTGCACGGCAGAGGCGGGTATGAACGAACGCTCGAGGAGCGCGCTCGACGCGATATCGCGCGATTCGGTCGAAGACCTCGAACAGAACTTCATGTGGTGGGGTGCGATCGTCGGTATGGCGGACGCGGCTTCGCTGGTCGGGCACACGGAATGGGCGGAGATCCTCTACGACGGCTTGGTTCCATTCGCTGACAGGAACGCAACGCTTGGATCCAGCTGCTTCTTGGGCAGCGCGCGGCATCATCTCGGCACTTTGGCAGCGACCCTCAGCCGATGGGACGACGCCGTCGAGCATTTCGAGTTGGCGCTGACCAAACACCGTGAGATGAGTGCGCGGCCGTTCACCGCGTTGACTCAGCAGTCCTACGCCAACATGCTGTTCGATCGCGGTGATCCGGCCGACGAAGACCGAGCTCGCAAGTTGCAGGACGAGGCCCTGACGACCGCCTCCGAGCTTGGACTCAGCGCGGTCAGCTACCGTGCATCACTGAGCGCCCGCGCCTAAGCCGTAGCGGTTTCCTCGAGGTGATCGAGGATCTTCGGGTAGACCTCGATGTGAGCGTTCTTCCCAAGGAAGGTGTCGAGGTGGGCGTAGCCGGGGAGGAGCTCGCGCTTGTACAGACCCGGATCGTTCATGCTCCGGAGCCACTCGACGGTCTCCTCGCTTCCCTCGGGCAGGAAGAACGAGTTCTTGTCTCCGTGAAGGAAGAGCAACGGGATGGCGAGGCGCTGAGGATGCGTGCGATACGTATCGTTGCCTTCGCTGTCGACGACGTGACCCGTTCGCATGCTCTCCCCGAACTGCCTCGCCGCCGTCAGGTCACCAACGCCGAACATCTCATGCAAAGCCCGATGTGTAGCGTCGTTCAGTTGTGCATGGCGATGTGTGATGCCGTAGACGGCGTTGATCCACCGGCAGAGGGCCTGACCGCACCGCTCCTCACGCGGCATCGGTAGCACGCGGAGGAGCACGTCGATCAAGTAATTGCGCAGGGTGCGACGATCGTCGGGCTCGAGGGTCTCGAGCTTGAGACGCTTCAGCAGGCCGTCCACGGGCAGTTTGAGCTTCACGCGCATCTGACGGCCGGGCCGCAGATTCACCGTGACCTGTGAGCACACACCGGAACGCACGCCATGCAGACCGGCGAGCATCGCCATCTGGAAGGTGAGGGAGCCCGTGCAATGAGCGAAGACCTGAACGCTCGACTTTCCGCTGACGTCGCGTACGCGATCCACGCCGGCTGGCCAGTCTTGCTTAGCGACCTCGTCCAGAGTGAACGGCTCCCGCGCCGACGGAAGTTGGATCCCCGTCCGGCTGTCGAAGAGCCAGACGTCGTATCCGTTCTTGTAGAGATACTCGGCGAGGCTGATCTCGGTGGTGTCGGCCAGATAGGAGGTGGCCGACATCGCAAAGCCGGGCGCCATCATCACCGGGCCCTTGTCGCCGCCGTTGAACCGGAACAGCTGGAGCCGGGCCCCCTCGCCCGGGTTGTCACCCATGACCTTCCCGGCCCTCCAGGTACCGTCGGCGTCGCACCACCAGTTCTCGGGCTTGCGGCGGAATTTCGACCTGCGCGCTCCCGTTATCGGCAACTTGGTGCCGGCGGGGATGGCCGGAAAGCTGCTCGCTTCGTCCAATGCGCCGCCGTACAGGTTCAGGAACCGGCCGACGAATGTCTTTAGGAATTCCACCCGGTAGCGCTTCCTCTTGCCGTCGTCCGGCTCGCCGACGACGTCGATCGTCGGCACCTGCCGGGCGAAGTCGGCCGGACGGATGCGCAGGATCCCGAAACCGAGAGTCTTGTGCTTCTCGTCCTGCACTTCGGTGTACAGCGTCGTGCTGTCCGGCCAGGCTTTGAGGCTTCCGCGCTCGCGAAGGAGCTTGAAGCCTCGCAGGTGGTAGCACTGATCGTCCTCGGTGGCCAGGTCCAGCTCGTAGATCATGTGGAAGGTCTCGACGTGGGACGGATCGGGGACGAAGAGCCGGAAGCTGCCGCCCGTGACCTGAAGCCGATGGGGTGATAGAGCGGCAGCCACCACCGTTCCGGACACGTCCGCGACGACCGATTGGTCGCGCAGCACGGCTTCGACGTCCGGATACGTGATGGTCAGCACGAACTCGAGTGGAGAGGCGTCGGCCTTGCCCTGCTCCCAGCCCTCCCGATAGTTGCCGGGCTCGGTCACCCTCGTCGAGAAGAATCCCGCCATCCGTTCCGAAAAGCGCAGCCCCGGTCGCGGCGGCCGCGTCTCGTCGTCGTGGGCACCCTGCGGCGTGCCGGTCATTTCGTCAACGAGGTGTTCGCAGATCCGCTCGGCGAGAGCCGAGATGGTCAGCGATGGGTTGGCCCCTATTGGCGTTGGAACGACGGCACCGTCGGCTACGTACAGACCCTTGTGCACGTCCGTTCCGTCGGAGCCCGCGAAGACCTGGCCCTTGTGGTTCACAACCCCATGTTCGGCGTGGTCGCCCATGTCGCAGCCACCGAGAGGCTGGACAGTGAGCAGCATGTTGCCCACCGGCGACGTCCATGTTGGGTTCGGCAGGAACGTGCCTCTTACCTCCTCGGTCGCGCGTCTTACGGCTTCGTTGTCGCGCGTTACGAAAGGGGCGTCCTCTACGCCGCGCCAGCGAACGACCAGACGATCGTTGTCGAGGACGAGCTCACCCATGTCGTCGTCGATGCTCATCACGAGCCAGACGAGGCTTCGGTCGATGGGCCCCCGTCGGGGGCCGAGAAGCGAACCCGCGATCTGCCGGGAACGCCGGGCGACGCGCCGCCACCCGTGGGTCTCGTCGGAACCGAAGATCGCCGCCGAGAGTGCCAACACCGGGCCGACGACGGCTCCCACGGCATTGGGTACCGAACCCTCCTGGATGAGCAGGTCGTTCTCGTGGTTCTTGGGGTCGATCACTTGGATCATCCCGTTGATGCAGGCACCGACGAGCGTGTCGTCCGTAGACGGTCGCGCGCCCAAGCCGATGGGACGGGTTGATGCGTCGGTGTCGAAGGCGAAAGCGAGGACGTCGCCGTTGCCGGTGAAGCTCAACCCCAGCTTGGGCGAGAGCTCGAGGCCGGCCTCGCGCGATCTGAGAAGGATCTCCGTCGACCCGAGCGATCCGCCGGCCAGGACGACCACGTCCGCCGTGACGAATTGGGTCGTGGCGCCGAAGCGGCGTCGCCCCGCAGCGAGATCGACGAAGTCGATGCGCCACTTTCCGTCGGAACGCTTGTTCACCGTGCGGACCTGGACTTCCGTGACGATATTGGCACCGTGCGCGTGCGCATCGGGCAGGTAGTTCATCAGCACGGTGTTCTTGGCGCCGTGATTGCATCCGGATATGCAGTCGCCGCACAACGTGCACGCCTCCTGCCATACACCGGCAGCGTTGGATCCGGCTTCGAACGTCACGTTCAGCGGGGCGGGCTCGGCGGCAGCTCCCAACCCAGATGCCGACCGAGCCAGCTGTCGGTATTTCGGAAGCTCGGGCCAGGCTGCAGGGTAGTGAGTGGTGCCGAGCATCTGTTCCGCGCGCTTGTAGTACGGCTCGAGGACGTCCGCTCCGTTGTCCCTCAGCTCCTCTGGCCAGCGAGGGTCCTGGAACACCACGGGATTGGCTCGGAGCGCGACATTGGCATTGATCAGAGATGTCCCACCCAGGCCGGCTCCCGTCACCACGCTGATGTCGGGACCGAGGTAGAAGTTGAAGAGCGCAGTTGGGGAGCCGATGTGACCGATCGGAGTCCGGGCCTGCATGTGCGGCGCCGCATTGAGCGGGCCGTTCGGATAATCGCCCGGGTGGAGCTCCTTGCCGCGCTCGAGGACGCAGACACTTCGGCCGGCCCGTGCAAGTCGAGATGCCGCGATCCCGCCACCGTAGCCCGACCCGACTACGACGACCTCGTAGTGCTCCCGCATGTCGTGCACGGGCCGCGAGAGGCGCTCCATTGCACGAGTGTGTTCGTGCTCGCTCAGTGGGGTCAAGAACGGCGCTCCTTGTAGGCTCCACCGGTCGAGGGGAGACGCGACGGCCCAAAGATTTGGTCCACGTTCGCCGGTTCAGCTCTGAGCCGTGTTGGGAAAGTGGTCGACGTTTCGCAGTGCCGGGAACCGCGCCCAGTAGTAGCCGGCGACGAGGATAGTGGCGGCTCCGCCGAGAACCACCGCGCCCGATGCACCCAGGAGCTGCCCGGCCACTCCGGACTCGAATGCTCCGAGCTCGTTCGACGCGCCGATGAAAACGCTCTCGACGGCGAGCACGCGTCCGCGCTTGTCGTGCGGCGTTGCCAGCGGAACGAGCGTTGATCGGATGAACACGCTGATGGAATCGGCGCCCGACAAGACTGCCATCGCGATGAAGGCGATCGCATAGCTACGGCTGAGCCCGAGGACGATCGTGGCTATGCCGAAAACGGACACCGAGAGCAGAAGGACGCGGCCGACGCGACGCGTGATCTGTCGACGTGCGATGCCGAGGGTTACCACGGCGGCGCCGATGCCCCCGGCCGCACGAAGCCAGCCGAGTCCGACCGCTCCGACGCCCAGGCGATCGCTGGCGATGGCCGGTAGCAATGCAACGGCGCCGCCGAAGAGCACGGCGAAGAGATCAAGCGAGATCGCACCGAGAAGGATGGGAGAGCGACGTATGAAGCGGAGGCCTTCGAGCGCTTCGCGCAGGCGTCCGGCCGCCACCGGCGCGGCGCCGACCGGGTCGACCGAAGCCTCCATCGCCGCTGCTTCGGCATCGATGGTCCGGGGTGCTTGCCGCTGCGGGTCGACGAAGATCACCGAAACGCTTGCGATGCCCGCGAAAGCCGCCATCGCGAGATAGGGAGCTACCGGGTCGACGGCATAGAGGAATCCGCTGATCACCGGACCGACGATGATCGCAACTTGCCACGCCACGGCTCGGCGGGACGTCAGCCACGGCAGACGCTCGGCCGAGACGATGTCGGCGGGCAGGGCCCGGAGGGCCGGGGCCATGAACGCGCGCCCGGCGCCGAAGACGAGAACGAGACCGAAGATCGGCAGGACGCTCGTCGGGCCGGTGGCTGCGTAGGCCGCAAGGCCAAGTCCCGCGATGGCCTCGGCGGCAGCGCCGATGGAGGTTACCCGGGTGCGGTCGAATCTGTCCGCCACGGATCCGGTCGCCAGAACGAGCAACGCCGCCGGTGCGAACTCGGCCAGACCCAGTAACCCGAGGTCGATCTCCCGATGGGTGAGCTCGTATATCTGAACGCCGAGAGCGGTTACCCCGACCAGCGCGGCGGCCGCGCCGCAGAACACGCACACGATGAGCGCGTTGATCGACCGGTTCCAGCCTGCTTCGGTCACTTCTGCCAGCGCCTTCCTTGCGCGAGAATGTTTGCGTGAGCGTAGACGAGGCCCTCGATCCCTTGAATCGCCGCCGGCACTGGGAAGGCGTTTACGAGCGGAATCCATCGACGGCCGTCAGTTGGTACCAGATCGAGCCCCGGACGTCGCTCGATCTGATCGAAGAGCTCGATCTACCGGAAGGTGCAGCGCTAGTGGACGTCGGGGGTGGCGCCTCGACCCTGGTCGACCACCTGGTCGCCGGCGGCTTCACCGATGTCTCCGTGCTCGACGTGTCCGGGGCGGCGCTCGAGGTCGCGCAGGGTCGTCTCGGTGATGCGCCCGTTCGCTGGCTCCAACAGGATCTGGTGACTTGGGAGCCGGATCGCCGATACGAGCTGTGGCACGACCGCGCCCTGTTCCACTTCTTCGTCGACCCGGCGGACAGAGACCGATACTTAGAGCTCATACGGACGGCCTTGCGGCCGAACGGATACGTGATCCTTGCGACCTTCGCCTCCGACGGTCCGCCACAATGCTCGGGCCTCCCGGTGACGCGTTGGTCTGCCGACGAGCTCGGCGCGTTCCTCGGTGAGGATTTCGAGATGCTGGAGCGACGCCGCGAGGATCACCAGACACCTGGTGGCGATGTTCAGCCCTTCACCTGGGTAGTTGCTAGATACAGGGAGGTCTCATGAGCGACAAGCCGGCGCGCGGGGTAGGACTCGTTCTCGACTGCCTCGATCCCGCGCGGCTCGCGGAGTTCTGGTGCGCCGCGCTCGACTACGTCTCGGTGGGCGAGCTGGGGAATTACTTCGTGTTGTTCCCGGACGGTCGTCCCGGCTCCAAGCTGCTCCTTCAGACAGTGACCGAGGAGAAGGCCGGCAAGAACCGCATGCACATAGACATCGAGGTCGCCGACGTGGGGGCCGAGGTCAAGCGTCTGGAGGATCTGGGCGGGCGCCGGCTCGAGGCGACATCGCGAACCGAGCACGGCGTTACGTGGCAGGTGATGGCCGACCCCGAGGGCAACGAGTTCTGTGTGTGCGACGGTTGACCCGTCGCGCGACTAACCGTTCTTCGGTATCTCGGAGAAGGGCTTCAGATGATCGTCCCGAGGCTCCTTCGGCAGGCCGAGAGCGCGCTCGCCGATCACGTTGAGCTGGATCTGATCGGTTCCGCCGTAGATGGACGGTCCCTGTGCGTACAGAGCCTGCATCGTGATCCCACCGAGGAAGGGGTTGCCCGTCGCCTCGTCCAGCACTTTCTGATCCTCCGGCTTCGTGGCGTGCAGCATCCCCTGCGCACCGACGATCTGAAGACCCAGGTCGCGCGACAGTCGCACCATCTCGCTCATCAACAGCTTCGAGATGTTCGCCATCCCTGGGATGTCACCGCCCGCGACGCGCGTTGCCTTCATGCGCTCGGTGTTCAGCCGGCCGATCTCACTGAGGATGTGAAGTCGAGCCAGACCTTGACGGATCACCGGGTCGTCGAACGTGCCGTTGCCCTTCGCGAGGCCGACCAGGAGCGTTGCGCCGCCGACGCGTCCCGCGTTCGCCGCTCCGCTTCGGCGACGAGAAGGCCCGCGCTCGCCGGGCTTAACAACGAAGTCGCCGGCGCGCCGCTCGAGCTGTCCGGCCTTCGTGCCGGGCGACGCCATGCTGCCGAACGCGCCTCCGCCGCCGGCGCCCAGGCCGGCCCGCTCGAAGGCGAGCGTCGTGTTGGCAACGGCCCACCCGTCGTTCTGTCCGCCGATGATGGTGTCCGAGGTTGCGCGCGCGTCGGAGAAGAAGACCTCACTGAACATCGCGTGGCCCGTCATCTCCCGGAGCGGCCGCACGTCGACCCCCGGCTGGTTCATATCGAGCGCGAAGTACGAGATGCCCTGGTGTTTCGGAACGCTCGGATCGGTGCGCGCGAGAAGCATGCCCAGGTCGGCGTTCTGACCACCCGAGGTCCATACCTTCTGACCGTTGATGATCCAATCGCCGTCCTGCTCGACGGCCTTCGTCGACAGGCCGGCGAGGTCGGAGCCCGCACCGGGCTCACTGAACAGCTGGCACCAGGCCTGACGCCCAGTGACGATGTCGCGCACGTAAAGGTCAATCTGCTCCTGGGTTCCGTGGGTCGCGATGGTCGGGGCGGCCAGCAGCAGGCCGAGTCCGCCCGGGGCACCGAGGGCGCCGAAACGCCCGATCTCCTGGGCGATCCGCGCCGCATCCCCTCGCGCCAGGCCGCGTCCGTAGGCGTTTTCGGGAAGGGACGGCGCCGACCAACTGGCCAGGCCCAAGCGTTCCCACCAGTCGCCGACGGTTAGGTCGGGGTCCCAGTTGTCCTCGAGCCAGGCGCGCAGCTCGGCGATGAGGTCGTCGGTCGTGGTCGTTGATTCGGGGGAGACGATGGCCATGTCTTCTGGGTCCTTTCCGTTCTCTTGACTCGCGAGTCAAGTATCACAGAAAGTCTAACTATCGGAAACAAGCAGACATAGGGGGAGGACATGCCGGAAGCCGTCATCGTCGCCACAGGCCGGAGCCCGATCGGCCGCGCTACCAAGGGATCGCTGGCCGATGTCCGGCCCGAGGACCTGCTTGCCGGCGTCATGAAGAGCGTCGTTGCCAAGTCCGGCGTCGACCCCGTCGAGATCGACGATGTGATCACCGGTTCGGTCGGGGGCGCGCAGATCAACATCTCGCGGTCCGCGGCGCTGCTGGCCGGCATCCCCGACACCGTGCCGGCCACGACCGTGAACCGATACTGCTCGTCGTCGCTTCAGGCGATCCGCATGGCCTTCCATGCCATCAAGGCCGGCGAGGGCGACACCTTTCTCGTCGGCGGTAGCGAGCGCTCGAGCCGGCTCGACAGCGAGAAGGGGACAACGCGCGGCGACGGGATCCCGATGATGCCGAACCCCGTTCTGCAGCAGAGCTGGGAGCTGTTCATCCCGATGGGGATGACGGCGGAGAATGTCGCCGACAAATACGACGTCTCTCGCGAGCGGATGGACCGTTTCGCCCAGCAGTCGCAGGAACGCGCCGTCGCGGCGCAGTCCAGCGGATTCTTCGGTCGCGAGATCGTCCCGTTCACGAAGGAGGACGGCACGGTCGTCGACAAGGACGACGGTCCGCGCGCGAGCTCGACCTACGAGAAGCTCGCCGAGCTGAAGCCGGTGTTCCGTCCCGAGGGCGGACGCGTCACGGCCGGAAACGCGTGCCCGCTCAACGACGGCGGTGCCGCCGTGATGGTGATGTCGGAGGACAAGGCAAAGGCGCTCGGGATCAAGCCGATCGCGCGCATCATCGCCTCCGGAGTGTCCGGACTCGACCCCCGCATCATGGGCGTCGGCCCGATCGAGGCCGTTGGCAAGGTGCTCACTCAGGCGAACATGAAGATCGACGACGTCGATGTCATGGAGCTGAACGAAGCCTTCGCGGCGCAGGTGCTCGCCGTGTGCGATGAGGTCGGCGTCGACGCGTTCACCGACAAGCTCAACCCGAACGGGGGAGCGATCGCACTCGGTCACCCCTTCGGACAGACGGGCGCTCGCATAATGACGACGCTTCTCAACGATCTTCAGACGCTCGACAGGACGATCGGCCTCGAGACGATGTGCGTTGGTGGGGGGCAGGGCCTGGCGATGATCGTGGAGCGCGTCAACTAGATGTGACCGGCGGATCGACCGCGGAGAAACGACGCGCGCGACTCGTTGAGATCTGCACGTCACTCCCCAAAGTCCAGAAGAGCTCGTGATGGACAGCTACCGGCTCATCGCTCCGAAGTCGCTCGTGCGCGTCGTGGCCGCCTCGGCTTCACCGCGGGCGGAACAGCGTCGCTCACGACGTTAAGACGACTCGTCCGGCTGGTTGATCAGATCGCCGTCGATATCGAGTCGGTCCTCCGGCGATACTTCGAGGGCCTCAAGGTCGCTTCCAAGCAGCGCCTGAGCGCATGTGCCGCCACATGCTACGAGCGTGGAGTCGAAATCGATCTCCGTACCGACGAACCAGGCTCTGTCCTGCGGCCACCACATGTTCGGTGTTTGGAGCGAGTTCGGCATGAACTCGAAGCGAGGGACGACGTCGATCGCACCCCTGTAGAGGTAGTACTCGCGACTCGGAAGCGAAACCGTGCGTGCCTCGGTGAGGCCGGGCGGCGGGTCGATCCGCTGACGTCGTTGCTTGCGGCGATGTAGCCATCCCCGGAGCCCTCGCTGCGCGAGGTACAGGGAGCCGATTGCACCGGTGAGCTCGCCGTGTCCGTGCCATATCGCGAGCCAGCAATCGGCAGCGGTCGACGTCTGCTCACGCAGGACGTTGACGAGCAGCGTCGCCTCGGTGCGATCGAGCCGACCCTCGCATGGACGCTCCGGCCAACCGAACCGCGTGAACTGAACCGTGGGATGCATGGTTCGGCCAGTCTTTTGAGCCACTTCAGACCACCGCCGGCGCTGGCGGGTGGCCCCGACTAACTCCTCGGTGTGATGGAAGACTCGGATGTACCTCTCGTACCCGGTGGGCACAACGGAACACACCCTGGTGACGGCGCCACGGCCCCATGGCAACAGCCGAGGTGCGATCCAGTCCGCGGCTGTCACGTCCCGCTGAAGTTCGACGCCCTCTGGGTGCCGGATCCGAAAGAGATCGACTTCCATCGAGCTCGCTCTAGTCCGCCTAACGAACCTGGGGCTGAGCCGCCGCCTGGCGCTCACGAGACGCGAGTGAATCGCACCGCGCAACGCCGTCGCCGCCGGTTGCACGCCGCCGTTCCTGCAAGTGAGCTCGCAGCGTGTCATTGACCGCCTGAGGAGTCTTGAACTCGGCGGCGATATCGGGGTCGAGAACAACGACGTTCGAGCCCATGGCGAACCGTTCCGCGTACTTGCCGCGGAATCCGTCGGCGAAGTCGTATTCGTCGCGCGTGTCGCTCTTCGAGGAATCAGCCTTCATAAGCTCGCCTCTCTCTGATCCTCGCGATTCTAGCGCTGACGATGCGGATTCTTTCTCCGCGCTCGGTGAACACCACGACCACGAGCCGAGGTAGTGATTACTCTAGTCGCCCCCCCGCACGAAGGCCACCCTGGGGCGTGGACGACAAGAACGCCCGGGTCCGGCCACCCGACGAGGTCCTGGACTCGCTTCCCGATGTCTACGCGCGAACGCTGCTGTTGCTCGCCGACGGTGCCGGCGAGGACGAGATCTCCGAGCGCCTCGGCGTCCCCGCCGAGGCCGTGGCCGCCCTGATCGAGCTGGCCCGGCGGAAGGCCGACCGGGCGATGGCGGACCGACGCGACCAGGGCAATCGATGAGGGTGGACGAACGGACAAACTTGGCCCGTGCGCCTCTCGTGGCCGCTCGTCGGTCGAGAGGACGAGCTCGCCGAGCCCCTGGGGCCGAGCCGAGATCTGAGTAGTCCCTACTCTGGTCGGCCGCCCCCTCGCGGCGAATACTCACGACCGAGAAGGGGAGGCTGCAATGAGTCACTCCCGCATCTTCAGGGTCATCGCCGTTGCGTGCGGCACCGTCTTGATCGGCACCGCCCCGGCCGCGGGCCAGGTGTTCGACGGACCGGGCGAGGTCCCGGGCCAGATCCTGCCCTACACCTGGAACGGGCCGAACGGACAGGCGGCGTTCTTCGGCTCGGCCGAGAACTGGCTCGTGGAGGGCGAGGTCCCCGACAGTCCCCCGGGCGAGAACGACGCGGTGCTCTTCGACCTGCCGGCGGTGCAGAAGAAGTCGGCGATCGTTGCCCTGTCGTCGCCGAACGCCCCGGACTTCGAGGCCATCGTCGGCGCGCGAATCATCCGTGAAGGCGAGGTCGTTCTCCGAGACGGCGTGATGGAGGTCGTGGGTGACGGAGCCGTCGGCGACCCGTCCAGCATCTTCGGCCCCATGTACTTCGTTGGGGACGAGGGGCTGCCCGCGGTGGTGCGGCACGGGGGGAACGTCAACCTCTTTGGAGGCAAGACGATCGTCGGCGTCGACGGCGGCGGCGGCTACGAGATGGACGGGGGCCTGTCCCTAGGCTTCGGCGAGCACCCCGACCCCTGGTTCGTGATCCGTGAGGGCGCCTCGGCCAAGGTCGGCGGGGATGTGAAGATGGACCGCGGCCGGCTGAGCGTCGATGGCGGCGGCTCGTTCGTGCGGGCGAGCAACATCTTCGCCGACGGTGGCGTCATCCACCTGGTGGCGCCCGTGGGCCTGCCGGCGGAGAGCGTCGTTCCCTGCTTCATCGAAGCCGAGAAGGTCGAGCTGGGCGGTCCGGCCCTGCTGCGGGGGAGCGGCGAGATCGGCGGCGGCCAGTTCGTCAACGGCGGGCGCGTCTCCCCCGGCTCCCCCGGAGCCGTCGGCACGCTCGGTATCGAGCCGCACCCGGAGGTCGGCGGCGGGCACTACGCGCAGACCTCTGACGGCGTGCTCGAGATCGGGTTGGACCCCGGCCATCCGAAGGGCCTGCAGAGCGCCGCGAGCGACCGGCTAGAGATCGCCGGCCACGCCGACCTCGACGGCCGGCTGGTGCTGCGGGCGACCGACCAGCAGTTCCGCCCGCGACCCGGGACGCAGTTCGAGGTGATGTTGTTCGGCTCGCGCAGCGGGGACGTCGAGGTGGTCGACGAGACCGGTTTCAAGGGCCTCAACTTCGTGAAGGACTACACGGAAACGAGCCTGTCGCTCAAAGCGGTGGCCGGCGGGCAAGGAAAGCCGGATCGCGGAAACAAGGTTGTGATCGGCTCGTTCCACCTTCCGGCCGTCATCGAAGCGGATGACGGCATGACCTACAACTTCTCCGGCGAGGCAGAGCTGCGGGTCCGTTTCGTGCCGCAGAGCGACCTCATCAAGGTGCTCGTCAAGTTCAACGACGTCGTCGCTACCGACGAAGGCGGCGCCCTGTTCCGCGCCACCAACAACCTCCGGCACACGTTCGAAGATGACGGAAGCGGGGTGAACTTCGGCGCTGGCTCGGTGGGGTTCGTATCGCAGGAGGGTGGTGACGCCATACCTGTTGAGTCGTTCATCCTGAATTTCACCAAGATCAAGTACGAATACTTCGAACAGAAGGATGGAACGAAGACCGCAGGAGGCATTCCAATGACGTGGGAGATCACGGAGACGGAGAGTAAGGCGTGACCCCGACTCCGACGACGGGACCGACGAGCGGCTGAGCGCGCCACGACCGGCCACCGGGGCGAGGGCTATCGGTAGAGCCGATCAACGGCGATACTTGGGCTCGTGCGCCTCTCGTGGCCGCTCGTCGGGCGCGAGGACGAGCTCGAGTTCGTCCTCGACCGCGTGGCGGGCCCGATCGGTCGAGCAGTGGTCGTGACGGGTCAGGCCGGGGTCGGGAAGACGCGTCTCGCGCATGAGGCGCTCGCGAGGGCCGAGACCCGGGGCCTCGCCGCGGCCTGGTGCGCGGCCAGCACGTCCTCCTCGTCCATCCCGCTCGGTACCTTCGCCGGCCTGCTGCCGCTCGACGAGGGGATGCCCAGGCCCGAGGAGGGGTTGGCCGGCGCGGCCGCGTTGTTGCACCGTGCCGCCACGCTCGTCTCCCGCTTGGCGGATGGCAAGCCCTTCCTCATCGTCTGTGACGACGCCCACCATCTGGACGACCTGTCGGCAACCCTCGTCCATCGCCTCGCCCTCGACAAGACGGTGTCCCTCCTACTGACCGTCCGGACGGGTGAGCCGGCACCGGACGCCGTGCGTCTCCTCTCGAAGGACCGGATCGCCGACCCCGTCGAAGTGCAGCCCTTGTCGCGGTCGGAGGTCGACGCGCTGACGTCCGTAGCACTCGGCGGAGCGGTTGACGGCGCCGCGGTCCGGCAGGTGTGGGAGAGCTCGCAGGGCAACCCCCTCTACCTGCGCGAGCTCGTGGAAGCTGCGGTCGCCTCGGGCACCTTGAGATGCGAGTTCGGGACGTGGAGACTCAAAGGCTCGCTCCGGGCCTCGTCGACGCTTAACGATCTGTTGCGCCTCAGGTTGGAACGTGTCGAGCCGGCGGATCGTGCCGCACTCGAATTCCTCGCCGTGATCGACGAGGCCGGGCTCTCGAGCCTCCAGGCGATGTTCGGTGACGCATCGCTGGAGCGCCTCGAAGCGCGCGAACTCATCACCATCCGGACGGACGGCCGACGCCGCCCCGTCCGGCTGGGCCATCCGCTACTCGGTGAGGTGCTGGGTGCGGACCTGCCGCAGACGCGGGCGCTCTCGTTGCGACGGCGGGCGGCCGAGCTCGTCGAAGGAACGGGGGCGCGAAGACGCGGTGACACGATGCGGGTCGCGCTCCTGCGACTCGACGCCGACGGCACAGCCGAGCCCAGCCTGCTCGAAGGCGCTGCCCGCTCGGCGCTGTTCGGCGGCAACACTCGGCTGGCCGAGCGTTTGGCACGCGCGGCCCTCGACGCCGGTGGCGGCCTCGGGGCGCAGCGGTTGCTGGGCGAGATCCTCCGTTGGCTCGGGCGCCGCGACGAGTCGGCAGAACTGCTGGCGGCGATCGATGTGACGGCGCTTTCGAGCGACGAGGAGATCACGGCGCTCGCCATGGCGACGGCCGACAACCTGTTCCGCGGGTTCGGTCGCCACGAGGAGGCCGCTCGTGTCCTGCGGGACGCCGAGAGCCGGGTCGCCGGCGAGAGCTGGCGCGACGAGATGCGCGCGATGCGCGCGGTCTTCGATACCTATGCCGGGCGTGTGCGCGCCGCTCTCGAGAACGCGGAGGAGCTGGCCGGCCGTCCGCCCAGCCGAGCGACGGCGGAGGCGTGCATGGCCGCCGCGTTGGCCATGTGGGTGGCCGGACGCAGCGACGACGCGGTCGACGTGGCCCGACGAGGCTTCGAGGCCTCCAAGCAGCTGGGACGACAGGTCATGCTCGCGCGGTCGAGCGTTCACGTCGCCAGGCAGAGCGTGGCTCTGGCCGAGGCTGGACGCCTCGCCGAAGCAGATGCGATCGGGCGACCGGAGTACGAGGCGGCCGTCTCCGCGGGCCTGCTGCTCGGACAGGCCGAGTTCGCCCTGGTGCTCGGGTGGATAAAGCTCGGCGAGGGACGGCTCAGAGATGCCGAGGGTCTCTTCCGGGAAGGAGCACTCGCCTTCCGCGACCTCGCCGACCGGGGGTTCGAGCGGTGGGGATGGATGGGTGCCGCCCAGGCGGCGGCTCTCCGGGGGAACACGGCGGCGGCAACCGAACACCTCGGCCGCGTCGATGCGATCCCAGGCGGTCCGGTGCGGCTGATGGACGTCCAGGTCGAGCGGACCCGAGCCTGGACGGCGGCTGCATCGGGGGAACGGGAGCGTGCGCGCGAGATCCTGCTCGCCGCCGCAGCGGGGGCGGAGGAGGCGGGTCAGCATGCCTTTGAGGCGGCCGCCCTGCACGACGTTGTCCGGCTCGGGGACGCGCCCGCGGCGGTCGAGCGGTTGGTCGAGGTCGGCTCGTTCGTGCAGGGCCCGCTCATGGGTCGGCGCGTCGCTCACGCCACGGCCCTCCTTGCGGAGGATGCCGCGCAGCTCGACTCCTGCTCTGCCCGCTTCGAGGAGCTCGGCGCGCTCCTGTACGCGGCGGAGGCGGCGGCGCAGGCCGCCCGTCATTACCGGCAGGACGGGGAGCCGCGCCGGGCGGCCGCCTCGTCGCTGCGCGCCCACGAGCTGGCGGCGCGCTGCCAGGGCGCGCGTACGCCCGCGCTCGCCGAGGCCGACGAGCCCGTCCCGCTCACGCTCCGCGAGCGGGACGTGGCCACCCTCGCCGCACGTGGACTGTCGAGCCGCGACATCGGCGAGCGTCTCCACCTGTCGGTGCGGACGGTCGACAACTACCTCCAGCGGTCCTACGCCAAGCTCGGTGTGCGCGGACGCGACGAGCTGGCCGACCGCCTGGGGGCCGGGCGGGAATCCGAGTAGTCCCTACTCTGGTCGGCTGCTCCCTCGCTCCGAATACTCAGGTCGGTGCGGCAGAAGCCGCGACGAGTTAAGGGGGCAGGCGATGAGTCGTCCAAGTTGGGATACGCAAGGGTTGAGCTGGCGAGTGCTGGCGATCGTGGTGGCGCTGGCTGTGGCCGCGACGATCTTCGCTCCGGGCGGGTGGCAGTCGTCGCGTCCCGGCGCCGGAAGCGCGCAGGCCCAGATCTCGGACAACCCGCCCCCAGAGGAGCCCAAGGAAGGCGGAGTGAGCGAGTTCCTGGAGGCCGCGAAGCTCGGCGCCCTCGCCAGCGGCAACGTCATCGCCGGACCGGGCCAGGTGGTCATTCCGGCGGGTCAGGAGGAAACGGGGCGCCTATGGTCAGACACCCTCCTCGGCGGCCGTCAGGCCTCGAAGGAGTTGACGCTTACCGTACAGGGGGTTGGGGGCTGCGTCATCAATTTCCTTATGCACTTCCCGAATGGTTCTCATGGCAGCCTTCAGGTAGGACACAACCACGAGAGCACGTCCCGAACAGCAGCAGGGATTGATTTCGTCTCCTATATCCCGCAGACCCCGCCGTCGTCCGATTGCCTGTTCCTCTGGGTGCTCCGCGAGACCGGCGTTTCGGTCCGCAGCCCTCGCTGAACTGAGATCGGCAGGGAGGAGACGGTGATGAAGGGATCTGGGACGTAGATGACTCGGAGGTACCGACCCGCTTCCGTTCGACCTATCGCGACGCGGGTGTCATCGCGACCAGACCCATCCTCGAGTGGGTTCTGGAGCGCCTCGACAACCTCGTGCGCTTGAACGCCGTGTGAGTGGATGTGAGCGTCACCGTCGGCTTCGAGGTCCGGGCCGTACAACGGCTTTTGCAGCTGAGCTGGACCGGGCGCGAAGCGCCAGGACCGCTCCTGCTGCGAGTTATGCGGGGGGCGCAATGGGCGGGCCTTCTCCACGACTGCTGTGCCACAGCGCGAGGACTTCAACTGTCTCCTCAAGGACTTGATAGTAGAGGCGATAGCGCGTGCGAGCGGAGCGTGATTCGGCGTACGGCCTCGAACCCTTCGTCACGCGCTGGCGCGCCGATGCTCACCCCACCACTCCGAAGCTGAACGGATCTTCTCGGCCGCGAGCGGCGCGACTCGGAGACCAAGCGCCAACGAGCTACGACTTCAACTGGCGGAGCAGCTCCCAGCCGTCGATACTTTCGCCGCGCCGGAGTTGCTCGATCGCCTCGGTGAGCTCGGAACGCTCGGCATCGGTAAGCGTGAATCCAGATTCGTCGCCCGGGAGGAGGACGATCACCTCAGCGCCGTCGGGGATGTCGCCTTCGGAGACACCTCCGCATAAAGCGTCCAACCTCACGGTCGGCTCCTGCGGCGAGTTATGCGGCACCGGCTTCCGACCAGTTCTTGAAGTTGCTAAGGAACTTCCGCGTTTGGCGGGCCGCCCAAGGTTTCATCAGCGGCGCCATGAGACCCATGACTCCTTGCGGTTTCATCGTGGCGTGGAATCTCAACCGCGTGCCAGCTGCGACTCTTTCGAATTGGGCTTCCCACCCGCCCGGCATTGGCTCGGACCATGAAGCAGCCATGCGTCGGTTCGGCTCGAACTCTGTGATCTCAACCTTGAACGACACCTTGCGGCCAGGCCACCGATCTACGGCCTGGAACTCTGTTCCAACACGAATTGGGCCGTCAGTCAGCTTCCGACGCTCAATTACTGGAGTCGAGTATTCGCCGGAACGCTCGAGATCAGCGAACCCACTGAAGACTTCGGTTACCTCCCGATTCACGACGACTTCTCCGCCAACTCTCAACCAAATCACCCCCGAAGCAAGTCTGACTGCCTAACGACTCTTGCCGCTCACCCGCCGCTGGCGAGCGTGGCGAGCCGCGGGCGGGTGCTGCGGCGAGTTGGGCGGCCTCGACGGAACCCGTCGGACGGTCGTGTCACTTCAAGTTCCACATTTGCCTCTTGATTAGCCATTTCCCGGACGGCTGGCGCTCAAGAAGCCAGGTCTTGGTGGCCATCAGGGACTTCGTCGCACCATCAGTGTGCGCGACGGTCCTGACATCCACATGCGCTATGCCGTAGATCCAGTCGTCGGCGATCTGCAAAGCATCGAGGGGTCGTGACTCGATAGTCCACTTCGCAACGTCATAGTCACTCTGCTCGCTCTGGGCAATCTCGTCTGGGCCGCGTTCGGGATCTGAGCCTGGCGGTACGCGTATGGCGTCTCCCGCGAATAGCTTCCTGTACGCGGAAGAGTCATTGGCGTTGACCGCCGCCTGATACCTGTCGCACATCTCCTTGACGACCCGATCTGGTTCGGTCATCTACCCCTCCCTTGGTCCGCCCAACGACATTGGTCGCTAACTCGCCGCGCGACGAGCGAAGCGAGGCGAGCGGTCGGGTTCTAAGGCGAGTTGTGCAGCGTCAATCCTTCGCCCGGAGCGGGTATCTCTCCGGATGCTCGATCGAGTCGACCGTGAGGTCGACGTCGAGCTGCGGCCAGTACATATGGTGGGGTTGCGGTCGCTCTACGTCCAAGATGGCAGCCACTGTTGCTCCCTTGAACCAAGGGAAGGTCTCAAAGGGCAGGAACAGCTCCCGATCGTCTATCAGGATCCAGAAGCCGTGCGCGGAGATATTCGAGACTTCAGCTTTTCGGGAAGTGCTTGTTCCACGCATCTCTGATCTCCTGATGGCGCTCCGTCACCAGCTTAAGGGCACGATTCAAGACTTGGTCGCTCAAGCCATAGTTCCTGGCGAGCTCGATCTCCGGCTCCATCCAGAACTTGGCTTCTCCGTCACTCGTGACGACGTGCACATGCATCCGAGGCTCCTCGAGGGAGAAGAAGTGCACCCGGAACGGCCCTTCGCGGAAGACGGTGGGCGTCACCGCAGAATCGTAGGTATCGCCTACGACAGTGCGTCTGCACAACGCTCTTGCCGCTCACCCGCCGCCGGCGAGCGAAGCGAGCCAAGGTCGGGTGCTGCAGCGAGTTGTGCGGCCAGAGCTGCTCTCGGTCGAGCCCATCAAAGTCTTAGCTCGCCGCCACCAAGGCAGAACTCGTTGTCCTCCACGTCTCGGAGAATCACGTTTCGATAGTGCGATGCGACGTCGGGAGGGAACTCCTCCTCCCAGGCGATTGTTGCACCGAGGGTCTTCAGGCGCTCGATCTCAGGGTCGAGCTCGTCAAGCGCTTCGACCGAGCACCCAAGGTGAAGCCGGTTCTTGACGACTTTGCCCTCAGGCACACGGACGAACTCAAGGTAGGTCCCACCTTCAGCCGGTCCGCAGATCGCGCCTTGGCCGCCCTCGCTCACTGCCACGCCTCCCCATCTCAACGCTTCGTTCCAGAAATGGGCTACGACAGCAGGTTCGGCGCAATCGAAGGTCACGCAGGTCCACTTCATCCCATGTCGACTCCCCTGATGGGCAGGTCCGCACAACTCATATCTAGGCTGACCAGCCTAATCTGCCTGATGGTGTGTTGAGCCGGTCGGCCTAACGGACGAGGGTCGAGGCGCCGCGTACCCCGATCGTCCATATGGCCTGCGTAGGGGGTCGGATCATGACGGTTGCTCGCGGTTCATCATCAAGCCCTCGCGACTCGCATAAGATTCCCGGCCCCAGGTCGATCGAGCGGGCTGACCACTCCTCGGCCTCCTCTGTTGAGGACATGCGTGTCGATCATGGTCGTCTTCACGCTCTGATGTCCGAGGAGCTCCTGAACGGTTCGAATGTCGTACCCATCTTCCAGCAAGTGTGTCGCGAACGAATGACGAAACGAGTGCGTGGTCACCCGTTTCGCGAGCCCGACCCGAAGTGTGGCCTGGCGAACGGCCTTCTGCACTACCGACTCGTGGAGGTGGTGTCGGTGCCGAACGCCGGTCTCCGAGTCGGTGTGGTGGGAAGTGGCAGGAAATACCCACTGCCACGACCAATCGCGATCGGCCAACGGGTACTTCCGGGCAAGTGCGGTGGGGAGTGGTGCACGCCCGAGCCCGCGAGAAAGGTCGGATCGGCGCTGTTCGAAGACGCCGTGGAGATGACCCCTGGAGGGGTTCGCGAAGGGATGTCGGCAGCAGCGTGATCCGATCGCGCTTGCCCTTGGGCTCGCGGACGAGCAACTCGCCTCTTCCGAAGTCGAGGTCTTTCACCCTTAGCTGCAGCGCCTCGAGAAGTCGAAGGCCGGAACCATACTGAAGGGCGCACACATAGCGCGGAACCCCGACTAGGAGTTAAAGGATCGAATGTACTTCGGTCCGCTGGAGCACCACCGGCAGGCGTCTCGGCCTCCGTGCACGAACGATCCCCTCCACCCGGTCTAGCGGCTCGCGCAGAACCACCTTGTGAAGGAAGAGGATGGCAGCCAAGGCCTGATTCTGTGTGGCGGCGGCAACCTTGCCCCTCGTGGCGAGATGGGAGACGAATCGATTGACGTCGTCCTCGCGAAGCACCCGAGGATGGCGTCCCTCGTAGAACTTCAGATACCGAGTGATCCAACCGACGTAAGCGTCAATTGTTCGTGGACTGAAATGCCGAGCCCTCATGATCTCGACGAGACTGTCGTACAGCCGCGGCGAGCCCTGCCCGGGAAACCAACCGAGCACGGAGGAACGCGAGGACGGTTGCGTACCCATATTGCAGTGCGGGAAGGGCTCGCTGGTGCTTGCCACCCATACGGACAGACGGGCTAGATAGTTTAGAATCTTAAGCATCTTGGCAAGCGACGGGAATACGCCCAGACTCGCTCACGCGGATCGCAGCGACCGGACCCCGTCGGCTGCATCCACCGAAGACGAACTCGTCGGGGCGCTCCAGCGCGTTGCCCGTCACCTCGTAGGCATCACCGCTACGGCGTGGGCGTCGGTGCGAGGCCCGGTGAAGATCACTCTGCCCGCATACCGTTTGCTCGTCCTCCTTTCTAGTGGACCGCAGCACCCGAAACAGCTTGCGGCTGAGCTCGGCGTGACTAGACCGGCCGTGACGCAGATGCTGGCGACCCTTTCTCGACAGCGGCTCGTCACCATCAGTCGCGACAGCACAGACGGCCGCCACCGCGTCGTGTCGATCTCTCGCAGATCGTCCGACATCGTCGACGCCGTCGCGCGCGAGAGGGCGCTCCTTCTTGCGCCGGTCCTCGATCGCCTTTCGCGTGCGGAGCGTGAGCGTACTCGGCAGGTCCTGGATCGTCTGGATCGAGAACTGTCGGCCAGCCGCATCGGCGCGCCCGAGTGGAACCGTCTCAGCAGCTGATGATGCGTCTGATCCTGTTGCGGCTTCGCGAGATCATGTCTCACGAGAACAACGCGCTGCTCGCCACGGCCGTTGTCGTCGGTACCGTGACCGGCGCAGCTGCTGTGGGACTGGTCTGGGCGTTCCGAGCCGTCGCTGTCGTGCTGCTAGGAGGGGAGGGTCCCACGACCTCCACGCCGTGGCGCGTAGCCATCGCTCCAATTGCGGGTGCTCTCGTCGCCGGGCCACTGATCGCCTGGGGAGCAAGGGAAGCCAAAGGCCACGGCGTCCCCCAGGTCATGGAGGCCGTGGCATTGAAAGGTGGAAGGATCCGTGGGCGCGTCGCCGTGGTCAAGACCCTGGCTTCTGCCTTCACGATCGGCAGTGGTGGCTCGGGAGGCCGGGAGGGGCCGATCGTCCAGATCGGGTCCGCACTCGGCTCGCTGGTCGCGCGGCTGTTCCGGGTATCCGAGGATCGTTCGCGCTTGCTTGTCGCCTGCGGCGCCGCAGCCGGCATCTCGGCCGCCTTCAACGCACCCCTCGCCGGTGTTTTCTTCGCACTCGAAGTCATCCTTCAACGATTCACCACTCGCGGTTTTGCGACGGTCGTGGTTTCGGCCGTAACGGCGTCCGTAGTTTGGCGTGCGGTCTTCGGTAATCGTCCCGTGCTTGATGTCCCGCTGTTCGGTCTCCGCCACCCCGCCGAACTCCTCATCTACCTGGTACTGGGCTTCGCCGCTGCATTGGTGGGCGTCGTTTTCGTGCGTGTGCTGTACAGCGCAGAGGATCTATTCGACGCTCTGCCCATCCCAGAAGCGCTCAAGCCCGCCATCGGCGGAGCGCTTCTGGGTGGTCTGGGAGTGGGGGTTGTGATCTTTATTGGGCAGCCGATCGTGTACGGAACCGGCCTCTACGGAATCGATCAGGCTCTGGCGGGCCAGTACGTCTGGTTCGGGATGCTGTTGCTCGTCGCGGCGAAGATCCTTGCCACATCGTTCTCCCTTGGTTCGGGCGGGTCGGGAGGCGTCTTCGCACCCGCGCTTTTCATGGGCGCGATGCTGGGCGGCGCGATCGGTCATGGCGCCACCGCGCTCTTTCCAACGATCGCGGCGTCACCGGGTGCCTACGCCACGGTAGGGATGGGCGCGGTTTTCGCCGGGGCAGCGCAAGCACCCATTTCCGCGATCCTGATCCTGTTCGAAATGACAAACGACTACCGGATCATCCTGCCGCTGATGCTTTCGTGCATCGTCGCGACCACGGCTTATTCCTTCCTTCAGAAAGACTCCATCTACACCATGAAGCTTCGCCGCAAAGGGATAGAGCTGAGTCAGGGACGAGAGCGGCATCTCCTCGAACGAACACCCGTTTCCCACGCGATCGTCGAGGACCTTGTTGCACTTCGCCTTCCCGTCGACGGACAGGATGTGCAGGAGCGGATAGCCAAGCAAGGACAGGATGTGCTGGTGTGCGTCGACGAATTTGCACGATACATCGGCATGCTTCCCCTAGAGCGTGTCACCGACGAGCTTGTCGACGGATCAGATCTTCTTGCGCTCTTGGATACCGACGTGAAGCCCGTGGTGGCAACGGAGTCGCTAGACGATGCATTCGCCTTGATGGCTCCCAGAGGTCTGCGCGTGCTGCCTGTGGTCGACAGTCTCGTGTTCAAGCGGGTCATCGGCATCGTCACCCGTGAAAGCTTGGCATCCGCATACTGGACGGCTGTCGCGACGAGCCGACAAGTGAGTTCGACCTAGCGCGCTGAACGGGATCCCGCTCGGTGACGCGGGTTTGGCTTGC
This sequence comes from Actinomycetota bacterium, assembly GCA_040905525.1. Taxonomy (GTDB): domain Bacteria; phylum Actinomycetota; class JAICYB01; order JAICYB01; family JAICYB01; genus JBBDRJ01. Next base: position 208,528 of record JBBDRJ010000010.1, on the reverse strand, counting down.
TCGCGGTCCCGACAGCATCGCGCACAACGGCGACGGCGAGTTCTCCTGCCAGCTTCATCGGTTCCGTGCTCTTCCATGCGCGACACAGGATGAACGCCCCTTCGATGAGGTTGAACAGCGTGATGCTCACCTCGCGTGCGCGCGATGCGTCGAGTCCGGCCCCCACGAAGTAGCTCGAGCAGTCGGCGATCCACGATTCGAAGACTTCTGCCGTTGCTTCGCGCATCGGCTCGCTCGCGCTTGCCACCTCGAGGGCGACAGTGGCGATGGGACAGGCGTCCTCGTAGTTGGTCTCACGCAGAACCTGTGCCGCACCTTCGAAGAACTCGCCGGTCGCGCTGACCAGGTCGCGCGCGCCTTCGTAAAACGCTTGGATCAACGCGTTGTACGTCTTGCCGGACAAGCGGATTGCCTCGGCCCCCAGCTCCTCCTTGCCGCCGGGGAAGAAGTGGTACACGGAGCCGAAGGGAGCCTCGCTCGCCCTCACGATCTCTTTGAGTCCGGTGCCCGTATAGCCCTTTCGCCGAAGGAGGTCGGCAGTGGCGCCGAGGATCCGGTCTCGTGTCGGTACTTTCACCTGCGCTTTTGCCATGCCAGACATCATACGCTAGAGTGATCTATCTAGTCAGCCTCAGACGACACATCGGAGGTGACCCGGTGTACCAGTGGCTCGCTCGCAAGCTCGTCCGGCGATCGCTTCGTTTCCATCTGTCCAGAGACGTCGAAGGCCTGCTGAGTACCTACGCCGACGATGTGCATTTCAGCTTCTACGGCAACAACTCCTGGGCCGGTGAGTACCACGGCAAGGATCAGGTTCGTCCCTGGCTCGAGCGCTTCCACCGCATCGGACTGAACCTGACCGTGCACGAGATCCTCGTCTCGGGTCCGCCGTGGAACACGACGGTTTGCCTGTACCTGACCGACGATCTTCGGGACGCCGACGGGAACGTTGTCTACGCCAACCGCGGCGTGATCTACGGGAAAGCGGCCTGGGGGAAGATCAAGCGCTACGAAGTGTTCGAGGACACCGAGAAGGTCGCCGCTTTCGACAAGTACCTCGAAGCCAACGACCCCGCGCGGGCTTAGCCGCGGCGATCGACGACGGCGAGCCAGGACCGCGCGTCTTCCGGCAGGTTGCCGAGCTCTTCGGCTCGCCGGCACCAGCCCCGGATCATCGTCATGAAGTGGGCCGGGTTGTAGACGTCCTCCTCGTACGACCACTCGCCGTCGCCCGCGTAATGAAGAACCGTGAGGTTCAAGGCTTCGTGGATGCTTCCGTCACCGGGGTCTTCCATGCGGTTGGAGATCTCGCACACGATCCAACCCCGGTCTTCGTCGACCACGTGCCACTGGATCGGGAACGTGGGCATGCGTGAGCCCGGGAAAGTTGTCATCGTCTTTGTGATCCAGGGACGGATGGCCTCTCGGCCCGCGAACTCCCCATAGAGGTGCTCGACGTAACGCGCGTCCTCTGTGAACTGATCGGCCCACAGGTTCCAATCGTGCGTCGAGGCGGCGTCGAGCCCGCGCTGCTGGTAGGCAACAAACTCCTTCTCGAGCTCGGACTTCGAGAACCTTGGCATCAGACCTGCGCGAGCTCGTCCTCGAGCTCGATCGGCGCGGCGTCGTAGTCGATCTCGGAGACCGGTCGTCCACGCGCGCTCTCGATCGCGCCCAGTCGCCGGGCATTCTTGGTCGCCGCATACTCAACGAACTCGTCGCGGTCGAGACCGAACGGCATCTCGTCGAACTGACCGAAGAAGTACGTCACGACTTCGAGAGCCGGCGGGAGCATCTCCTCCATCGTTTCCTGCACAACGGCCCAGTTGCCGTCGTCGGCGGCCACGTGACGCCGGCAGGTGAAGGTCCCCCAGGCCATGTGGCGGCGCTCGTCGTCTCCTATGCGCTTCACGAGCTCCAGTGCGCCGGGGAAGATGCCCTTCGACGCGCAGACGGTTCGGAAGGCGTGGTAACCGGTGAGCGCGAGCGTTCCCTCGACCACGTGGTTGTAGATGACCGACGCGCGAACCTGCGCGGCCGGCGATGGATCTTCGCGGAGAGCCTGCAAGGAACGAGGAAGCTCTTCGTAGAAGATCCTCTTGTAACCGGGACTGTCGGAGATAACCGTATTGAGGTCGAGGTTGAGACCCACGGTGTCCATGAGCCTGCGGAAGACCTGCACGTGCTTGGCCTCCTCGAAGGCGAACTGAGTGAGGTACATCTCGTCCTCGAGGCGCCCTTCGGAGGCCATCGCTTGCATGAAGGGCTGGATGTCCTCGGTTACGGCTTCTTCGCCGGCGATGAAGAAGGCGACGAGGAACAGAGCGGCTCGTTGCTCGTCCAAGCTGAGCGACACCCATTCGCCGGCGTCACGGCTGAAGTCGATGTCGTCCGGGTTCCAGAACTTTGCATTGCCTCCGCAGAACAGCCGCATGGGGACCGAGTCCCATCGAAGGCCGGATGCCGATAAGGACTGGAATCCCGTTCTCGTTCCGTCCGCTGCACGGTAGCCCTTCGTGCCGAGCGTCATCGCAGGACCTCCCTTCTAGGGGGCTGGCGGGCTCCATCATCGTCCGCATACAAGCGGCGCCACAAGGACGGGTGTGAACTCCGTGCTCGATCGGCTTCCGGCCCGTAGCTACGCCGGGACGGCGGAAACGATCTTGAGCGCGAAGTCGGCGAAGGCTGATGCGATCTGCTCGATGTCGTAGCCCCCGTCGGGGAACCACGTCGCCGCCTCGGCCGGATAGCTGCCGAGCGGACCGTCCGAACCGTCTTGGTTTCGGTACCACCAAGCGATCCGCAGGCACATCCCGCCGATCGCCGACAAAGCCATCCACGGATCGGGGCATGAGAACGCGCCGAGATTGTTGCCGCGCTCGATGGCCGCGACGATGAGGCGCGCCGAATCGTGGCGAACCATGTAGACGCGTTCGCGGTGCTCCGCAGACAGAGCGTGCATCTCGGCGTTCGCCGCAACGGCGAGGGTCGGGTAGGTCCCGTGGAAGGTCGCGTTTGCCCGCACGGCCTCGCGGATCTGCGCTGCGGGATCCTCGCCGGCTCCCAGGAGAGCATCGCGAACGTGAGCCTGATGAGTGTTGTGCGCGCACAGCATGACCTCGAAAAGGAGCTGCTCCTTTGACTTGAAGTGTGTGTAGAAGGAGGCGACGTTGATCCCGGCGGCCGAGGTTAGGTCGCGGATCGAAACGCCGTGGTATCCGCGCTCGGCGAAGAGCGGCACGGCGATCTCGATCAGACGGAGGGCCCCCGGACGCACCCCTTCCACCGGCGGGAGCACCGACCGCCTGGTCTCGATCCGACTTCTTGAACGAGCGTTTGTCATTTGTTCTTCTCAAAAGGCATCTTGACGGGTCAGAGCCTCAGGGGCAAAGCTGAAGGGGCGAACGTCCGTTTAGCTCTGGGGGCCCGGTTTGCAAGAACGGTGGTGGGTCTGGGTCGCCCTGGCCGGGGTCTTGTTCGGTGCCGCGTTCTTGGCGCTGGCGTGGCGGAAGATCGCCGCCACATTCCCGGAAGACGTCCGGGCCGCGGCGCGTGATGCGATCCGGAAGCGTCCGCGCATGGTCGCGATCGCCGGTGTCGTTGCGGCCTGGACGTTGGTCTACGCGCTGTACTCGATGAGTCTTCCCGCGGGCATCGTCCGGGCCGGCGAAGAGATCCCTCCCGACGTTAGCGGTGCGCAACTCGCGCAGGAAGAAGGCGATGTGGGATCGGCCTCGGCTCCCAGCGGCGACGCAGTCACTGGAGCCGCGCCGACGGGCACGTCGTTCGGACCGGGTGAGGGTGAAGGCGGTGTCATCGGACCGCCACCAGGCGGCGGCGGTGAGCCTCAGGCGCCGTGTTCGGTCGAGGCTCAAGCCGATGCGATCCGCCAAGCGCAGATGGCCGCCGAAGCGTTGACGGGCCGTCCGCTCGGAACTGACGCCAGCATCCTCATCGAGGCGATCGGCGGATGCGGCGATCCCGCCAGCGCGGCGCTGGCATTGCTCGGCCCGATCGATCAGCTGATAAGCGATCTCGGGATCATTCCGGACACCATCCCGCTGCCCGACCTGCCTTCCGCCGATCTGCCAACGGTGCCGGAGGCGATCGCCGCGCCGTTGCGTCCCTACGTGTTCGATGTGTGCGCGCAAGCCAGCGCGCAGCTCGTGACCGTCGGAGCGCTGGCTCCCTTCTTCCATCTCGACTACGACCAGTTCGTCGAGACCCTCAGCGTTGTGGACAAGATCTGCGGGACCTTCGCGCCGGCCACGCCGTTCATGGAGCGCAGCGAAGGCGCTCCATGAACGGCGTCGAGACGCGTTCGGATATCTGGATCTGGCTCGTGCTGGCGGGGTTCGTCCCGGCCGTGCTCATCGGTGGGCTGGTCGGGCGAGCGCTCTACTCGGCATTGCCGACCCAGGCTCGTTCGTCGATCCGTAAGGCAGCGCGAACGAACGCGAAGTTTCTCGGCGTTGGTGCTGTGATCCTGCTCGCGACCGCCATCTTCGCAGTTTCGTCCATGGCGCCGGACGTTGTGTCGTCGAGCTCGATCGGTGCGACCGAGGATGTGGAGCAGACCGAAGCGTCGGCCGGTCCGGCGACGTCCGCCGGGCCCGCTTCTCAGGACGTTGGGACTTCGGCCGGTCCCTCCACGACGGTTGGTACGACCTCGGGCGATTCCGTCGCAGGTCCGAGCGTTCCGGTGAAGACGGTGAACCTTTTTGCCGCCGACCAGGATCGGCGCGGGATCACGTCGGACAGCATCAAGCTGTGCGGTCACGCACCTCTGCTCCTCGGTCCGGTTCTCGGCACGAAGACCGAGGATCTTCTCGTCTTTTGGCGCCAGCTCAACGACAAGGGTGGGGTTCACGGCCGCCAGATCGACATGTCGCTGGAAGACGACCGCTACGAGTCCAGCGGTGGCGTCCCCGCGGCGCAGCGGTGCCGGGAGAAGAACCCGTTCTTCATATTCGGCGCCATCGGTTCCGACGTCATCGCGCCGGTTCGCGTATGGGCCGAGCAGAATCGCGAGCTGTACATCTACGGGTTCTCCGTGCGCAAGGGATCCGAGAAGCTGAGATACAGCTACACGGCGACGATCGGTTCGGAGGACATCTCGCGCGTGCTCGCCGACGTTGCGTTCGATCGGTTCCCAGCCAAGAAACAGAAGATCGGGTTGGTGTGGCGCAACAGCTCGAACGTGGAACCGGCGGCGATCGCCTTTCGGCAGCGCGTGACCCAAGCCGGCGGGAAGATCGTGGCCGACATCCCGGTGCAACAGGCTCAGGGCAATTACTCGCAGGAGATCATCGAGCTCCAGCAGCGGGGAGCCGAGGTCGTTTACATCGGGGACGACGCACTTTCGCAGATCAACATGATGAAGCAGGCCAAGACGCAGAATTACAACCCGAACTGGCTCGTCTTCTCCTTCAACCTCCAGACGCAAACGCTCAAGGAGGATTCGCTCGGACCACCGCTCACCGGAGCCAACCTCGCGCCGGCCTACGCGTGCCACAACACCTCGGGCACATACGCGCCGTACGCAGCCGACACCAAGGAGTTCGAAGCGGCGTACGCGAAGTACTCTCCGAACACCGACCTGTGCGGGCCCGCGGGGGACGTCGCTTTCGGGACCTGGCTCGGTTTCAAGGCGATGGCCGGGCTGCTGGAAGTTTGCGGACGCAACTGCAGCCGCAACACGTTGGCCGGGATCTTCGAGGCCGGATACAAGGTGAACCCGGGTGGGGCCGGATGCCCGGTCGACTTTTCCCGCGATGCTCACCACGGCGGCTACGGCGTGAATCTCATGGAGGCGTATCGCCTGGACAACGGCGACTACGGCTGGAAGAACCTCAAACGCTGCGTGACGGCGCTCTAGATGTCTCAGGCACTCGTCGTCGGGATCATCTCCGGGGGGATCTACGGCCTCTACGCCCTCGGCATCGTCCTCGTCTACCGAGGATCGAGCGTGCTCAACTTCGCTCAGGCCGAGGTCGGAACCTTCGCGTTGTTCGTCGCGCAGTCCATCATCGTCGGACGGGATCAGCCGTATCTGGTCGGTGCTCTCGCAGCCATCGCCACCGCTGTCGGCATCGGCATCGCCTTCGAGCGGCTCGTCGTCTGGCCTCTGCGCAACGCGTCTCGCCTCTCGATCGTGGTGGGCACGATCGCGCTCCTGTCGCTTGTCGTCACGCTCGAGCTGAAGATCTTCGGAACGCTACCTCGCCAGCTCGATGCGCCGATCGCCGGAGACGGATTCAGTGTGGCCGGTGTGATCGTCACACCGATGCAGGCGCTTTCCGTCGTCGCCGTGGCGGTGATAGCTCTGGCTCTCGCCGCTTTCCTCCGGTACACCGACTTCGGTTTGTCCGTCGTGGCGGCCTCGCAGGACGCGGAAGCGGTTCGCTTCCTTGGGATCCGGCTTTCCTACGTGTCGATCTTCACCTGGGGTCTGGCGGCCGCGCTCGGTGCCATCGCCGCGCTCCTGATCCAGCCGAGCATCGGCGTGATCTCCCCGAACGCGTACGGCCCCTTGTTCATCAAAGCTCTCGGGGCCGCCCTGATCGGTGGACTGACGAGCATGCCCGGCGCCTTCGTCGGTGGTGTCGTCGTCGGGGTCGCAGAGTCTCAGATACGGCACGCGACGCTTTCTTCGCAGTACGTCGGCATCCCCGAGGTCTGCATCTTCGCCGCGGTGATCGCCACGCTCCTGCTTCGTCCACGTGGACTGCTCGGCGAACGATGATGCGATGGCTCACGCCTTACCGCAGCAACATCCTGCTGATCGCGCTCGGCTGCGCCGTCCTTCCCAAGCTCACGGCGTCGGCCATGCCCGGACTTCTGCCCGGCTCGACTTCCATCACCCTTGCCATCGCCGTCGCGCTCGCGATCGCCGGACTGTCGCTGAACCTTCTCCTCGGTTACGCCGGGCAGATCTCGCTGGGCCACGCGGCATTGCTCGGCGTCGGGGCGTTCGCGGCGAGCGTGGTCGTGGACAGATGGAACGGACCGATGTTCGGAGCCTGGGCCTTCGCGGCCCTCGTCGGCGCGGCCGTCGCGCTGGTGATCGGCCTGCCCGCGCTTAGGCTGCGCGGTCTCTATCTGGCACTCGCGACGATGGTGTTCGGCCTGACGATGCAGGCGTCGGTATTGCGCTGGCCGGTCTTCACCCGCGGGTCGGCCGGCGTAGAGGTACCTCGGCGCCTATGGGGCGACCGCATTCTCGTCGACCCGGCGATCTTCCTCTCCATGGTCCTCCTGATGCTCCTCGTGGTTTGGATCGTCGACCGCAACGTTCTTCGGACGAAGATCGGCCGAGCCTTCCGGATGCTTCGAGAGAACGAAACGGCCGCTCAGGCCTTCGCGATCGACGTTACGCGTTACAAGCTGCTCGCCTTCGTCCTCGCTGGAGCGATCGCCGGATTGGGCGGGGCCCTCTACGGCCACGCGATCGGACTCGTGAACAGCGACGTGTTCCCGCTTGACCTCTCCTTGCGGATCGTGCTCTTCGTGATCATCGGCGGGATCGGGCGCCGGTGGGGCGTTGCCGTGGTCGCCGTCCTGCTGTCGCTCAACCCAGAGCTTCCTTCATTCCTCCGGGGCTACGACCTCGTCCTGGCCGCTGCGATCGTTCTGTACAACATCGTGCGGTTGCCGACGGGCTTGGCCGGGCTCGTCGATCATCTACGCGATCTCCGCGCCCGCACGAAACCATCGGACGAGGGATCCGAGGAGATGCCCAAGATGCCGGAGTTCGCCGCGGTGTTCCACGAAGACCCATCAGACGTCTTGGTTGACCGCCGCCTTCTCGTCGTCGAAGGCGCCTCGGTCGCGTTCGGCGGACTTCGTGCGGTCGACGACGTCTCATTAGGTGTAAAGCCCGGGACGGTGGTCGGCATCATCGGCCCCAACGGCGCCGGTAAATCGACGCTGTTCAATGCCATCTCTGGCTTCGTAGCGATGGACGGCGGAACAGTGTCGTTCGACGGGCAACCATTGGGAGCGCTTGCGCCGCACGCGCGGGCAGCGATGGGCATGGGGCGCACGTTCCAACAAGTGGGGCTGGCACGCGACCTCAGCGTCCGCGAGAACATGCTGCTCGCGCAGCATCAGCACGCCGGCTATGGCGACGCAGCGGCGCTCGTGTATTCGCGATCCGTCGGCGCGATCGAGGACACGCTGGGAACCAAGGCGGACGAGCTGATCGCCGGCCTCGGCTTCACGTCGTTCGCAGCCAAGCCGGTCGGACAACTGTCCGGCGGGCAGCAGCGGCTTGTGGAGATCGCCGCCGTGCTCGCGACAACGCCGAAGCTGCTCATGCTCGACGAGCCCACGGCCGGATTGGCTCCCGCCGCGGCCGAAGCCCTCGGCGAGCGCCTCGCGGCTCTCCGCGACGACCACGGACAGTCGATCCTGCTCATCGAGCACAACGTTCCGCTCGTGCTCGACTTGTGCGACTACGTGTACGTCCTGAACGCGGGTCGTCTGCTCGCCGAGGGAAGTCCTTCTGCCCTCGGACGCAATCCGGCGATCCTAAGCGCGTACCTCGGCGAGGCCGTCGCCTAGGTGTTCCCATGAGTTTGCTCGAGCTCAAAGCCGTCGAGGCCGGATTCGGTTCAAGCACGGTGTTGCACGGAGTCGATCTGAACATCGAGAAGGGCTCGTCCCTGGGCGTGTTCGGGCTCAACGGGGCCGGGAAGAGCGTGACCATGAAGGTGATCGCCGGCCTCGTCCCCGCGCGCGGGGGCCGGGTGTCTTTTCGCGACGCGGACGTGACCAACTTGTCACCGGAAAACCGCGCACGGATGGGCATGGCTTACATGTCGCAAGCTCGCCAGCTCTTCGGAAAGCTGACGGTCTCCCAGAACATCCGCCTCGGGACCTCGGTGCTCCGCAAGCGAAACCGCGAGCGCTCGCGGGAAGTGGTGGCCGGAGTGTACGAACGGTTCCCGCTCCTTGCCGACCGGCGTACGCAGCAGGCAGGTTCGCTGTCCGGTGGCGAACAGGCGATGCTCGCCATCGGTCGCGCTCTGGCATCGGATCCCCAGGTCCTGCTCGTCGATGAACCGTCCGCCGGTCTGGCCCCCGCAGTGATCGACAGCGTCTTCGGGATGCTCCAAGACCTGCGATCGGAAGGTATGACGATCGTTCTCGTCGAGCAGAACATCACGTTCGGATTCCGCCTCGTCGACCGTGCGGCCGTAATGCAGAGCGGGCGCGTCGTTTACGAGGGCGCGGTCGGCGAGCTCGATACAACCAAGGTCGCAAAGCTTCTCGGCGTCGGCCGGTTGCTGGGCTCCCGGCTCAACCGAGTGATGAATGAGCGGAAGAAAGCGCGTACAACGAAGAGAGCGAAGGGAGTTCGAAGATGAGCGACAAAGCGACGACATCCAAGGTCGCGTATGAGACGTTCGACGTCGAGGTGCCCGGGGGATCGCTCCACGTCGGACGGTGGGGTACAGGCGAGCGCGTCATCGTTGCTGCGCACGGGATCACGGGAAATCACCTGGGCATGCATCCCCTGGCCGATCAGCTGGGCAACGACTTCACCGTCATCGCTCCCGATCTGCGCGGACGCGGTGGCAGCTTCGAAGTGAAAGGACCCGCGGGCATGGCCCGGCACGCCGACGACATCGTCGCGGTCATGGATCACGCCGGCGTGGGTGATGCCGTCGTCCTCGGACACTCCATGGGCGGGTTCGTCGCCGTCGTCTTGGCGTACCGGGCCCCCGAGCGCGTCCGCAGTCTCGTGCTCGTCGACGGCGGGATCCCGCTCGATCTGCCGCCGGCTCTTGCCGAACTGTCGGTCGAGGAGCTTACGCGCGCGATCATCGGACCGTCGCTCGATCGCTTGAGGATGACTTTCGCATCCGCCGATGCCTACATCGACTTTTGGCGCCCACACCCGGCCCTCGCCGACGCGTGGAACGACTACATCGAGGCCCACTACCGCTACGACATCGGGGGAACGCCGCCCGAGATGCGTCCTCGCGTGAGTGAGGAGATCATCCTGCAGGATGCAGGAAGCGAGCTGGCGCAGCCCGACGTCACCGAAGCATTGACGGACTTGAAGCACCCGGTGATCTTCCTTCGCGCGCCTCGCGGACTGTTCAACCAAGAACCGCCTCTGTACCTGGACGAATCGCTAGATCAATGGCGGTCGAAGCTGCCGGAGTTCCGGGATGAGTTGATAACGGACACGAACCACTTCACGATCATGATGGCGCCGAGCGGCGCTTCACAGGTAGCGGAGATCATCAAGCAGTCCATGAGCGCGTAATACAGGAGCGCCGACCGAAAAGGTCGACGTGGCGGTCGACAGCGGTCGGCGCATCCTGGTCATACAGCTCCCAACAAGTGGGGGAGCTAACGAATAGAACGCCGGCGGCGGCAGCGCGGTGTCCGGGGAGGGCACGGAAGTTCCGCCCGAGGAGTCCGTGCCCTCCCCGGATATTCGCGCTGAAGGTTGTGCGAGACGCTACGCGACGTCCTTGTGGCGAATCCCGGCCGCGTCACGTTCCTGATGGGCTGTCATGCGACCGATCGCCGGCGTCGATGCTCTGGCGCGCCGTCCGATCGCGGCCTCGAAGTCGTAGCGCATCAGGATCGCGAGACCAACGATGGCCGGGACCGCGTACGGCCAGATCCCGAAGAAGCCGGCGAGCACGGCGTGGAACGCAATGGCTCCGGCCAGCCCGAGCCGAGCTTGGCTGCCGCCCCGCATTACTAAGAGGGCGATCACGAGCTCACCGGCGCCGACGATCAGGCCGAGGGCCGTAGCGTTGGGCAGAACCATCGTGGTCCAGATATCCCGAAAGGCCGGAGTGGTGATCGGCGCCCACGCCCCGAAGTCATCGTAGAGCTGCGGACTCAACAACGCTATGACGAAGTGGGTGAAGCTTCCCGTCAGGTAGACGGCCGCGACGAAGAGTCTTCCGATTTGAGCCGGAGTGTTGGGGAATCTCGTTTGCACGTCTACCGGCCTTTGTGCGGGACGATGACAACCGGGCAGGTTGCGTGGTGCACGCACTGCTGGCCGACGGAACCCAGCATCAGACCGCTGAAACCGCCGAGCCCCCGCGAGCCGATCACAAGCATGTCGGCGTCCTCTGAAGTGCGTAGGAGCGCCGCCACCGGGTGCCGCCGCACGAAGCGACGCTGGACCTTGACCTCGTCGGATCCGCCCGTGACCTCTTTGATCTCGCGTTCCAGGAGGTTCTCGGCCTCTTGCTCGATCCCCACGTGGGGAATCGGCACGATGACGCCGTCGATCGACGGCGGGACGATTGGGTCGATCCATGCGTAAACCGCGACGACTTCACGGCCACGGATCTTCGCCTCACCGATGGCCCACGTTAGGGCATCGCGGGCCGAGTCCGAGCCGTCTACACCGACAACGATGTTTCCCATGACCGCTCCTTTCTTGCTCATGTCACGCCAATCCCCATGCCTAGATCTCGGGGGTCTTGAGCTCGAGGATCCCGGCCTCGACCGCGAATCTGGTGAGCTGCGAGCGGGCCCGGAGGCCTGTCTTCTGGATGATCCGACTCCTGTGGGTCTCGACGGTGCGAACGCTGATGAACAGCTCGTCTGCGATCTCCTTGTTCGCGTAGGCGAGGGCGATGAGCCGCAGCACGGCGAACTCACGGTTGGACAGACGTGCTCCTTGAGCAGTTCCGGAGCCCTCTCCGACTTCCTGCTCGCCACGAACAAGCGCCGTCACGGGATGCCGTCGCAAGGCGCACTCCTTTCCTCCGCTAACTGCGTCCGAGTTCGTTGCCGGACTCGGATGTGTCCGCCGTCATGCCGAATCCTGAAGAGGCTCAACAAGTTGGGAAGTGTCCACGGCGGTAACGCCATCGATCTCGGCGACGTAGGTGTCAACGAGGGAGAGGTCGCCCGGGCTCGGGACTCCGCCCCTGATCTGAACCAGTCCCTCACGGACCACGATGTCCAGCGTGTCCGGGTTGATGAGCAGGTCGTCGCGGAGAAGGGACCGGACGTCGGCGAGGATCGCTCGAGCAGGCCGCTCGAAGATCCCAAGGATGTCGGCGCGGGTGAGGATCCCGACCAAGCCGTCGTCCTCGACGATCGGAATGCGGTTGATGTGGTGACGCAACATGAGCCGGGCGATCTCGCGTGCCGGTGTGTCTGGTCCCGCCGTCACTACATGCCGCTCCATGAGGTCGCCGACAGTGAGCGCGAGCCTGTGCGCGGCCGTGCCGCCGTTGGGGTGTCGCGAGTAGTCGAGCAACGGGCGTCCGCCGACGCCCGCCTCGCGGGCGATGATGTCTCGCTCGGTGATGATTCCGACCAGATGTCCGTCGGCGTCGAGGACCGGGAGCCCGCTGATCGAGTGGTCGCGCATGAGTCGGACGGCCTGAACCACGCTGCGCTCGGGCCGGGTGTGGACGACGGGTGTGGACATGATCTCGGCGGCCAGGGCTCGCTTCATGGCTACTCCTTAAAGGCGTCTATCTCGACGACTTGAGTGTCGGACGCCAAGGGCCCCAAGGCATCCGTGGTGTCCCGGCCAAGTCCGTCGTGGGCCGGCACGGATGCGGGCGGTCAAATGGGCCGGCGCTTTCGCGCGAGGACGGCCGACGGTGGGGCTCAGGCGCGTGTCGCGCGTGCCGCGCGCGGAACGATAACGACCGGACAGGCCGAGTGCTGAACGCACTGATGCCCTACCGAGCCCAGCGATGTATCGGAGCCGTCGATCCCTACGACGATGGTCGACATTTGTACCTCCCTCAGGCCGCCGTCATGCCGCCGTCGACGCCGCCGTGTAGCTCGTGACGCTTCCTTGCGGTCAACACTGACCAACCTGTGATGGCCTTCCATCGGGGCCTAGCACTGAGCACGGTCCGGTGGCCAGCGAGGGCGGCACGGATGCTTAACGGACGGGCCGAGCGCATCCTCGGGTCATGACGACATCAGTGTTGTTGGTGAGTAATGAGATGGCCGGGATGGCCGACAAGATCTGGGACCGTCTCGACGCCGACGGTTACGAGGTGCGCTGGTGCCCGGGCCCCCAGGCTCCGACCTTCGTATGCGCGGGCGGGCGCGATCAGCGCTGCCCACTGCCGTGCAAATCGGACGCCGTGGTCTTGGACTGCTGGCTGGACTCCGACCTCGAGCGAGCAGGGACCCCCTCGTGGCACCTGCTTCGCTACTACCACCGGCTCGGCCTTCCCGTGGTCGCACTGGTCGGGCCGGATGGCCTACCGGGGTCCCTGCCGAGCGAGGGCGTGGTTACGCTGCGCCGTGATGCCACGCCGGAGGAGATCTCGCAGGCGGTCCGATCCTTGGTCCGCGAGTTAAGCACGGCCAAGTCCGGCTAGGAGTCTCGACCCGCCGCGCACGACCGGCGGTCCCGAGATACAGTCGGCACCGCCCGTCCGGCGCTCGATTAACGGTGCGCTCGGACGTGATCGACATCGACCGGCTATCGGAACTGATCGGCACGGATCACCAGCGCGGTTTGGACGAGGACGTCGAAGGGCTGCGGGATCTACGCCAACATCCGCAAGCTCGTCGACTATCTGCTGGCGTGCAATGCATCGGAGGTGCTTACCGTTCTGTTCGTGTTGGTGGTCTTCCCTCAGGCCGGTATCCCCTTGCTGCGACCTTTCCTGGTCGAGCGCGCCGCCACGTTCACCGTCCTCGTCTGGACCCAGCTGTTGCACGTCTTCTCCGCGCGGTGGATCGGTGGATCGGTGGTGACCAGGATCAGTCCACTCAGGCTCATCGCGTACATCCGCGCCAACAGCAGGTGTTCGGCTTCAGACCCCTTCACCGCGGCTCAGTGGATGGTCGTGACCGTGGCTTCGGCCGTCGGTGAGCTGCTGGTGGCGGCGCTGCCGTCGTTCAGCGGACGCCGCCGGACAGCAGAGGCAGGACCCCAGTGACTACTTGGTCCGTTGCGGCATCGGTCGGCACGTCGATCGCCTCGGCCCAGTCCTCGAATGACTCGGCCATGCCACGGGCCGTGGCTACGTCGGCGTCGGAAACGTCGGTGGACTGGAGTCGTCGTCGGTTCATGCGTTCGGCTGCCACATCGGCCGGCAGGACGCAGCGCAGATGGACGAGGTCGCTGGCTGTTTCGCCAGCCACGGCCGCGGCGCGGTCCCGGTCCGAGGAGCGCATCCACGATGCATCGAGGATCACCGACGTTCCGTGCGTGAGAAGCAGTTGTGCCCGAGCTATTAGCTCGTCGTAGGTTCGACGCGTCATCTCCTCGCTGTACAGCCCTTCGCCGAAGGCGTGGGGCGGATGCTCTTCATGGGAGACCCCGGCGAGGTCTTTCCGGACCTCATCGCTTCGCAGGACGGCCCATCCCATCTGGTCCGATAGCGCGCCGGCCAGCGTCGACTTGCCCGTTCCCGGAAGGCCGCCGACGAGCACGAGCCGGATGCGCGCCAGCTCGAGCCGCCGGTCGCACAATGCGAGCAGCGTCCGGGCTTGGTCCCGCGACTCCGCGTGGCCCTGCTCGTGGGAGAGGCACGCAACCTTGGACCGGATGAGCGCGCGATAAGCGACGTAGTGGTCGGCCAGGCTGGATGGGTAGGACTCGCCGGAGAACTCCCGGTACCAGGCCAAGAAGCGATCGGCGGCATCGCTTGCGCCGAGCCGCTCGAGATCCATCGCGAGGAACGCGACGTCGCTCAACACGTCGCCCCAGCGGAGGCGGTCGCTGAACTCGATGCAGTCGAGTGCACGGGGGCCTTCGTCCATGCAGAAGATGTCGTCGGCGAGCAGGTCGCCGTGTCCGTCGCGGGCGTGCCCGGCTGAGGCTCGCTCGGCGATGAGAGGTTCCCGTCCGCTCAGATAGCGGTCGACGCGATCGGTGATCCGCTCCAGCGTCGAAGCGTCGAGAACTGTTCCCACGAAGGGCCGCATACCGTCGAGGTTCTCCGTCCACTTGCGCCGAACCGCCTCTGGGGACGCGGCCGCCGCGATCTCGTCCGAAGTTTCGGCGTCGGCGTGAAATGCGGCGAGGTCGCCGGCGAGCTTGCGGAGGCATGCGGTTACGTCCGCTCCGCCACCGACGAGGGTGGCAAGCCTCCTTTCGTCCGGCAAGCGCCGCATCTCGACGAGGTGATCGACCGGCCGACCCGATGAGTCGACGACGTCGAGCACGCCGAGGTAGACGTCCGGAGCAAGTCTGCGGTTGAGTTCGACCTCGCGATGGCAGATCTTCTCGCGGAGCTCGCGCGTGGACAGATCGATGAAGTCGTAGCTGACGTGCTTCTTGAGCTTGTAGGCGCGATCGCCCAAGAGGATCACGTACGAGATGTGCGTCTCGGCGATGCGCGGAGCGGTGGGGTCCTCCATGCCCTACAGGTGCCCGCGCCCCAGCTGTCGCTTCGAAGCCTGCTCGATGATCTCGACGATCTCGAAGAGCTCGTCGAGCGTGCCGAATCCGCCTGGGAAGCCGACGAATGCCGTCACATATCGGACGAACATCACCTTGCGAGCGAAGAAGTACCTGAACATGAGCAAGTCGTCGGTGTGCTCGTTGATCGCCTGCTCGAAGGGAAGCTCGATGCGCAAGCCGATCGACCTCGCGCCGGCGCCTCGTGCGCCGCGGTTGGCTGCTTCCATGATCCCCGGGCCCCCACCGGTGATGATCGCGAAACCTGCCTCGTCCGAGCTCCGAGCAAACTTGTCGTGCCAGCTCGTAGTCGGGGTCGCGGGGCAGCGTTCTCGCGGACCGAGCCACCTCAAGAGCTCTTCGTGTGTCGCCGGCAGATAGTCGAGCGGGTCGGTGAATCCTTCGTCACTCATGGCTAAGAGATCCCTCCGAGCAATGAACCTAGCCCGTAGGCTGCAGCAGCAGCGATGCCGCCGACGGCGAGCGTTTCTGCCCCCGAGCGCCACCACCTCTGATCGACGACGCGGCTCTTGAGCGCACCGACCACGAAGAATGCGACGCCGGTCAGCGCCGAGCTCCATCTGAAGGCCGAGGGTAGGGCTTCCGGAAAGACCCACGCGTAGATAAAGGAGAGGAGTGGGATCGACCCGACGATCACAAACGCGCCGAACGTCGCCAGGCCTGCGCGTAATGGTGCCGGGCCGGCCGAGCCGTAGCCGTGCTCCTCGATCAGCATGGTGTCGATCCATCTCTGTCGATCTGAGGTGATGATCTCGACCGCCCGTTCAAGGTCTTCCCCCGAGAAGCCCTTGCCCCGGTAGATCTGCCTGATCTCCTCACGCTCACCCTCGGGAATGACGGCGATCTGACGTTCTTCGTCGTGCAATGTCCGAGCCCGTCGTTGCCTTTCGGCTCGCGTGGCCAGAAAGTTGCTGGCGGCCATGCTGAAGCCGTCGGCGGCGAGATTGGCGACGCCCAGGATGAGGATGATCGTGGGTCGCAACCCGGCTCCTATGACGCCGGCCACGACCGCAAATGTCGTGACGGTGCCGTCGATGGCCCCGTACACCAGGTCTCGGAGGACGCTCGGGGCCGGCCCGCGGGCGAGGCGCCGGCTGATGGCTTGGGCTGTGTGCTCGGACTGCAGATCGCGAGGACGGTTCACAGCGCGGGTCCCATCAATGAGAGGTTAGACGCGTCGGCCGGCCGGCAAAGGGCCGTCAGGCGGCCGGTGTCGTTTCGTGCGCCCGATGGCAGGAGGGGTGCGTCGCCCGGGCCACGAGCATCTGGACGAGATCGGTGAGCTCGTCCAAAGCCGTCGGTCGGCCCGTTGCGACGGCCCATGCATCTCGCGTGCGTAGGTGGTCTCCTCCAGCGAGCCCGCCCAGGACCACAACCGGCACGTCGCGCAGGACGGGATGCACGCGAACAGCGTTGAGATCGCTCAACCCGGGCCCGATCACAACGACGTCGACGTCCAGACCCTCCGTTTCGTCCGGCGTCGTCGTCCACTTCATGCTTATTTGGTCGAGCAACATGAGCTCGAGAGCGTCGCGGGCTCCGGTGTGCTCTCCGATCACCAGTACCGTTGGCAAGTCGCTTCTCCTAGTCGTTGCCTTTTAGAACCAGCCGATCAGCGGCGCGTCAGAACTCGTCGCCACCCTGGATGAGCTCGACGACGATGTCCCGCATCGACATCACACCGAGCAACCGGTCGTTCTCGACGACCGGAAGGTGGCGGATCCCAGCTTGGACCATGACACGGCCCGCCTCGCGCGCATCCGTTTCGGGGGAGACGGCGACCGGCTCGGGCGTCATGTAGTCGGCCACGACGAGCTTTTCGAAATCATTTCCGTCGGCCACCGCCCGTACTAGGTCCCGCTCGGTGAGGATTCCGACGAGCGTTCCGTGCTCGATCACGGCTACGCAGCCGACATCGTTGAAACGCATCCGGCTGGCAACATCGGTGAGCGACTCGCCCGCGTCGGCCACGACGTCCATGGGGCTGCTCAGGCTGTCAACGCGCATGACCGGGTGCTCTTCGGCTGCGTGTAGGGGCCGCCTTGTCGTTCCGCCACTCGTTTTCATGTCTAGATATTCGGCCTTCGGGGCGCATCGGCCATCCGTGAGGGGCGCGGACCATTCGTGGTCACCCTGGGGGAGCGCCACGGATGGGCACGGGTCAGAGGTATCGCTCGACTAGGCTTGACAACGACGCCCCAAGTAGTCGGGCTGCAGGAACGGGTGATGAGTGCATGCCGGATGGGGACATGATGGAAGACGGGACCCTGGAGGCAAGACAGGATCGCTCCCCGAGCCAGCAGCGTCTATGGGCCCTCGTCGACGCCGTCGGCTCGATGTCCTCGGCGCTGCACCTCGAGGCTGTGCTGCGGACGGTGGTCGACACAGCATGTGAGGTGATCGGAGCCCGTTTCGGCGCCCTGGGCGTCATCGACGAACAGCGGCGGGGCCTCTCGAATTTCGTTTTTCGAGGGATATCTGAAGAGGAGCGCCGACGGATCGGGCCGCTACCCCTCGGCCGGGGACTCCTGGGCGCCTTGATCGACGATCCCCGTCCGATCCGCCTCGACGATCTCGCTTCCGACGCCCGCAGTGTCGGCTTCCCGGCTCACCACCCGCCGATGAAGAGCTTCTTGGGCGTGCCGGTCGTCTCGCGCGGCAAGGTTTTCGGCAATCTCTACCTCACCGAAAAGGACGGAGGAGGTTCATTTACCGACGAAGACGAACGTCTCGCGATCGCTTTGGCTGCGCAAGCCGGCGTTGTGATCGATAACGCGCAGCTGTACGGCCTGGCCATGGCGAACGAAGCCGCGGCGCGGCGACGTCTGCGTGAGCTCGAGGTGGTGCAAGAGCTCGGCGGCGCGATGCTGGGCGAGCTCGATCCAACGCGCGTCCTTCGCATGATCGTCAATGAAGCCATAGAGCTCATGGGCGCAGCCGTCGCCTATGTCGGAATGCCCACCGAGGACGGGCAACGGCTCCGCTTGCGCGTCGCCGCGGGACGAGGAGCCGGCTCGATCGAGGGACAAGAGATCGAGCGTGTCGGCTCGTTCAGTGAGTTCGTAATGGACTCGCACGAGCCCATGCTCGTAGCCGATACGGCAACCGACCGCCGAGCATACGCCCCCGTCGCCGAGAATCTGCGTATGCACTCGATGATCGTCGCCCCGCTGGTGGACCGGCGCAGATCGGTGGGGGCGCTGGTCTTACTTCACCCCGAGCCCTCGTTCTTCTCCGACCAGGACCTGTTCGTTATACGTCGTTTCGCGGGTCTTGGATCGATGGCATTGCGCAACGCGCACTCGGTTGCTACCGAGCGCGATCATGCCCAGATGGAGATCGATCTTCAGGAGGCGCGGCTCCGTGAACAGATGCGCGTCGATACTCTGCACGCTGTGATGCGAGCACAGGAGGACGAGCGCGCCCGGATTGCTCGCGACCTTCACGACTCCGCCGGCCAGGCGCTGGCCTCGATCCTTCTCTCCCTCAAGCTGGCCGAGCAGACAGATTCGATCACTGAGGTTCACAAGCGACTAGCGGATCTCAGGCAATTGACCAGCGCTACGGCATCCGAGGTACGACGGATCGCGATGGAGCTTCGCCCCAGCGTGCTCGACGACATCGGACTGGTGGCAGCCCTCGATCGGTACGTGACAGATCTCCAGGAGCGCACGGGTATCCTGCTCGAGAGAACGATCCAACTATCTGGAAAACGACTGTCCCCTGAGATCGAAACCGTCATCTACCGGGTCCTTCAGGAAGCATTGACGAACGCCCTGAGATCTGCGCAGCCAACACGGATCGACATCGAGCTCGAGGAGCTAGGTGACGTCGTCCGGCTTGTCGTTCGCGATGACGGGAGGGGTTTCGATCCGGAAGCAGTCGAGGGTGAGGGGCTCGGCCTTCTCGGCATGCGTGAGCGAGCGAGCTTGGTCGACGGAAAGCTCTCCGTTCTGTCCGCTCCCGGCTCGGGTACGACAATTGAGCTGGAGATCCCCCTCGGGACGAAGGTGACATCGTGAGCCGATCAGAGGGCGGCGAGGTGGGCTCAGAAGATGTACGGGCCGTCGTCGTGGACGATCACAACGTCGTTCGGTCGGGTCTCAAGCTTCTCATCGATTCACAGGACGGCATGTCCGTCGTGGGCGATGCCCAGTCCGGCGAAGAGGCCCTGCGGCTCCTGGACTCGCTCTTCGGTGCCGATGAGGACGTACGACCGAACGTAGTCGTCATGGACCTGATGATGGCCGGCATCGGAGGCGTGGAGGCCACGAGGCGCATAAAGGATGAGCGTCCGGAGCTGAACGTTCTCATCCTGACGATGAACGACGATCGCGCATATCTGCGCGAGGCGTTCCGCGCCGGAGCTTCCGGTTATGTCCTTAAGGAAGCCGTCGATCTGGAGCTGATCGATGCCTTGCGAGCCGTCGCCGCGGGCGGACGTTATCTGCATCCTTCCCTCGGCGCTGAACTCATACGGGCCGAAGAGGAGGCATCGCGGGGGCCGAAGACGGAGCACGGTATCCCGCTGTCCGCGCGGGAAGTCGATGTCATCCGTCTGGTCGCGGCGGGTTATTCCAACAAGGAGATCGCCGACGAGCTGTACATCAGCGTGCGAACGGTGGAGACACACAAGACGCACATCATGCAGAAAACGGGCCTGCGGGCCCGCTCCGAGCTGACACGTTTCGCTAGCGAGTCCGGGATCCTCGATTCCGGCCCCTGACGTGGCTCGAGTCAGCGCGCGCCGATAGGCGGAAGCGGATCGTGAACGTCGATGCGGATGCGAGCATCGACGACAACGACACCGTCTTCGAGAACGATGACCGGGTTCAGGTCGAGCTCGACGATCTTGAGGCGTTTGCCGGGTCCGTCGTTCTTGCACGCTTGTCGGGTTGGGACTGGCCTCTGCTTGGCAGCTTCGGGTCGGCGACCGCCGTCCTGACTGCTGTCGGACTTGGGATGTGCATCGCTGGCGGGAAGAGGATCACGGCTACCTCTACACGAGGAACGTTCTTCGGATTGACAGCTGCGTTCGGATTCGCAGCGCTTGCGCTTTCTGTCACCGGACTGATCACGGGCACTCGGGGCCCGTTCGTCGCACTTGGTGTGACGATGTTGGTCCTGTGGGTTCTGACCACCCTCGGCCATACGCTGGGCAAGGACTGAGCAGGTCGGGTTGCGAAAAGCGGCCCTGGTCGCGCTCGTCCATAGCCGAGGTCTACGGAGCACGGACCGCCACCTAACCGGCATCAAGCGCCGAGCTGAGGGCCGATCAACGGAGGCGGTCGGTGGGACCCGGTAGCGGTCCGTGGTCTCCACTGACGGTAGGTGGTGGGGGACAGCGGGCTGCACGGATTCGGCGACGGGTGCGAGATCCGAGGCTAAGGCTGAGCCATTCAGTACGGAGGCGCGACGTGAGAGAGCCAGAGCAGCCCTTCAAGGACTTCCGCGGCAAGAAGTTCGTGTTGCTGACAACGTTCCGGAAGGACGGCACACCCGTGCCCACACCCCTCGACTGCTATCTGATCGACGACCGGCTGTTCCTTGTCACGGACCGTCGCACGGGAAAGGTCAAGAGGCTGCGACACAATCCGAACGTTACAGTCGCGCCGTGCACGATTAGCGGTGCACCTATGGGGCCGACCGTTTGCGGCCGCGTCCGCATTTTGGGTGTCGAGGAAGCGATCAGGATCTGCGAAGCATTCGCACTCGCGCGACCCATCGTGTACCGCCTGGGCCGTTTCGCGTACCGGCTTCGCCACAAGCATGCGCTGTACCTGGAGGTATTGCCGGCCCAGACGAGGATGCTCATCCATGGGACCGAGAGCGATCCATTCGCAAGGACAAACCAGAAGAGGAGCTGACATGAAAAAGAAGATCCTGGTTGCGTACGCGACCAAGGCCGGTGCGACGGCCGAGATCGCCGAAGCCGTTGCCGATGAGCTTCGTAGGGCCGAGTTGGACGTGGACGTCCGCAAGGTATCCGACGTGAAGAGCATCGACGAATACCGCGCAGTGATCGTCGGCAGCGCCGTCTACTTCGATCGGTGGCGACAAGAGGCTGTGCAGTTCCTCCGTCATTTCAAGCGCGATCTATCGTCGCGACCGGTCTGGCTGTTCCAAGATGGACCTCTGGAGAGCGACTTCGACGAGTCCATGCGACCGCTTCCGCGGCGCGTCATGTTCTTGGCGGATCGTTTGGGGATGATGGGCTCCGTCACCTTCGGAGGTCGACTCGAGGAGGGTCAGGGCGGCCCGGTGGCGCGTTCGATCGCCAAGACGTACGCCGGGGACTACCGGGACTTCAAGGACATCCAGGAATGGGCGGCCAAAGTGGCCCGGATCTTGACCGGCCACCGTCCGGATTCTGCTAGACAGGTTACGGCGTGACTAGTTGCTGGAGAGTCTTCTGAAGCGCATCGTCGTCGGCATCGATGGCTCGCTTTGCTCGGACCGTGCGTTGCGCTGGGCGGCGGAAGAGGCGAAGCTGCGGGGTGCCCCGCTGCACGTAGTGCACTCCTGGCAGTTCTCCCCGACGCCGGACTCCATCGAGGCCTTGGAACGGGCTTCTAAGTCGGACTTCGCGAGCGGCTCCCGCGACCTGCTCGAAAGGGCGGCCGCGACGGTGGCAGGAGAGGGTCTCGAAGTGACGACCGAGCTGTCCAACGACGTGCCCGCCGCGGCTCTCTTGAGCGCCGCGCGCGATTGCGAGTTGTTGGTCGTGGGCTCGCGTGGGCGTGGAGGGTTCAAGGGCCTTCTGCTCGGTTCGGTGAGTCAGCAGTGCGCTCACCATGCCACGTGCCCGGTGGTCATCGTCCGCTCGGCCGACGACTCGGCCAAAGCTCGAACGGATTCCCATGTCGAAAGGGAGGGGAGATGAAACGAAGGACGTTTGACCTATTGGCTAGCGTGGGCGCGCTCGCCGTCGCGATTGCTTTGGTGGTGACCGCCATGGTCTTCCACGCCAACGCCGACTTCGCCAAAGGGAATGTGCGTGACCAGCTCCGGGCGCAGAAGGTTTTCTTCCCGCCCGCGGACGCTCTGTCGGACGAGGAGCGCGACCAGCCCGGTGTTGTGAAGTACGCCGGTGAGCAGGTCGTGAACGGCGACCAGGCTGAGGTTTACGCGAACCAGTTCATCGCGCTACACCTGCGCGGCTCGGCGGATGGACAGACGTATTCGCAGCTGAGCACGAAGTCACGCCAGAACCCGGCCGACGAGGAACTCGCTCGCCAGGTGCAGACGGCGTTCCGAGGGGAGACGCTCCGCGGTCTCCTGTTGACGTCCTACGCGTTCTGGACGCTTGGTCAGAAGGCCGATCAGGTCGCGTTGGTGTTCATCATCTTGGCCGGCGTCCTGCTGGTGCTCGCGCTGCTTGGACTCTGGCACTACAGCCGCACGCCCAAGCGTCAACAGCTGAACCTCTGAGCGGTTTGCTGGGAGGATCCGTTACGGCGAGCTAGACAATGCATGGTGTGATCGCCGGCTCACTTGAACCCCGATAGATAATCATCGAGAGATGACCACGGCGGACTCCGTTCGGGTCGTGCACAACGAGCGTCTCGAGCGCTACGAGCTGTACGTGGGCCAGACCCTCGCCAGCATCGCTGAGTACAGTCGCAGCGATGAGACCGTTCTTTTCCACCATGCAGAGACGAACGCCGACTTTCGCGGCCGAGGCCTGGCCGAATGATTGGTCAGATGGGCGCTGGACGACGTTCGGTCGCGGTCAAGGCGGGTCCGATCGACGTGCGGCTTCGTCACCGACTTCATCGATTCTCATCCTGAGTACCAGGACCTGCTCGGTGACGACGCACGCTACGCCTAAGAGCGAAGCCAAGAGCCGGAAAGCCGCCCTAGTCGAGGAAGGGACGGCCTTGCTCGGGTTCGTCGCCGACGATGCCCTTACGCGCGACATCAGATTCGTGAGGTAACACGTGTTGATAGAGATCCTCACCTTCAAGCTGGCGGCGGGAGCCGATGAGGCCGCGTTCCTCGCTTCTGATCAACGCGTACAGGTGGAGTTCTTTTATCAGCAGGCCGGTCTCGTGAGGCGCACGACGGCCCGCGCCGCCGATGGCGAATGGGCAGTGATCACGATCTGGGAGAGCGAGACCGTCGCCGATGCAGCGTTGCGGAACTCGAAAGACGACGCGGCCCACGTCGTTCTCATGTCCTTCGCCGATGAGTCGTCGCTTCGGTTGAAGCGATTGGAGGGACTTCCGGGATAAGCAGTCGCTACTGCTGAACGAGCATCACGGGGTTGCCCTCGGGGTCGGTGATGGCCGCAAGTGTCGGCTGACCAGGAAGTTCGAAGGGTTCGGCGACGATGGTTCCACCGAGGTCGGCCGCCTTGTCCAGTGACGTGCGCAGATCGCGTACCTGTATGAAGAGCGTCACTCGACTCTTGTCGCTTCCTCGGATGTGTCCGCCCGGTCCGGGGTCGGGACCACCCAAGCCCGGTGGGATGCTCATGATGGGTCCGGTACCGATATCCCAGTTGAAGAGCGTGCCGTAGAAGGCGCGGAGACGATCGGGATCTTGTGCCTCGATCTCCCAGTGCACGACGGGTCGAGGCCAATCATTGCCCCCGCCGATCTGGTCAGCCATCACTGGATGGTATGAAAGGGGCCGATGACGATGTCCCTCGAGGCCGCAGTGGCCGAAGCTGACGTCCCGGTCCTTCTGGTCACCGTCGCGCACCACACGGGCGATCGCTCGATCCTTCGCCCCGAGTTCCGGCCCGACAGCTCGAATCTCTTCGACCCCGACGCGGGCCTCTCCGCAGAGACGCAGGCTGCGGCGCGTGCCCTCGCGGCCGAGACGCTGCTTCGCTATCAGGGCGAAGGCCGCGGTCCTGCGCCGGATCCGACCGACGAAGAGCTGCGCGAGATGATCGCGTTTCTGGTTGGCGCAGAATCGGCCGATCAGTTCCAGCCGATCCTTCGGGAGGAGCTGGCCTTGCCCGGAACCGATCTGCGAGCTCCGGCCTGGCGCAAAGAGGACATCGCGCCGTACACACCGTTCAGCGTGGCGGTCATAGGTGCGGGCATGTCCGGCTTGGCCGTCGCCCACCGGCTTCTCCAGACCGGCGTGAGCGTCACGGTCTTCGAGAAGAACGCCGACGTGGGTGGGACGTGGCTCGAGAACACCTACCCCGGCTGTCGCGTCGATGTGCCAAGCCATCTCTACAGCTATTCCTTCTTTCAGACCACCGGCTGGCCCGGGTTCTTCTCCGACCAGCAGAGCCTTCTTGGTTACTTCCAGCAATGTGCCACCGAGCTCGGTCTGCGCGACCACATCCGTTTGGGGGCCGAGGTCGTTTCGGCGGTTTTCGATGACGAACGTCAGGTCTGGAAGGTCCAGGTCCGAACCGATGCCGGCGTCGAGTCGCACGAGTTCAACGCCGTATGCAGCGCTGTCGGCCAGCTCAACCGGCCCAGCTTTCCCGAGATCAAAGGTTTGGATGGTTTCGCCGGACCGTCGTTCCACTCTGCCCGCTGGGAGCACGACGTCGATCTGCAGGGGAAGCGGGTAGCGGTCATCGGTACGGGCGCGAGTGCGGCACAATTCGTCCCCGTGGTTGCCGAGCAGGCAGGTGAGTTGGTCGTTTTCCAGCGCACCGCACCGTGGTTCGCGCCCACGCCCAACTATCACGACGCAATCCCCGAAGGCGTGCGCTTCCTGCTGGGTTTCTTGCCCCAGTACGTACGTTGGGACCGCCTCTGGCTATTCTGGCGCACGCACGAAGGACTCCTTCCCGCGGCCAAGGTCGATCCCGAGTGGCCGGACAAGGAGAGAGCGATCAGTGCAGCGAACGAGGTGGTTCGGCAATTCCTCACGGCTTACATACGCATTGAGTTTCCCGAGGACGATCTGTTCGAGAAGGTCGTTCCCGACTATCCGCCGATTGCAAAGCGCATCGTGCGTGACAACGGCAGTTACTCAGGCGCTCTGCGCCGCGAGAACGTCGAGCTCGTCACCGGTGGGATCGCAGAGATCACCGAGAGCGGCGTGGTCACCGATGACGGAGTAACGCGTCAGTTCGACGTCATCATCTACGGCACTGGGTTCCAGGCATCGAAGTTCCTGATGCCGATGAAAGTGACCGGACGGGGCGGTGTCGACCTGCACGACCGGTGGGGAGGCGACGCGCGCGCGTACCTGGGGATCGCCGTGCCCGAGTTTCCCAATCTCTTCATGCTGTACGGCCCGAACACCAATATCGTCATCAACGGAAGCATCATCTACTTCACGGAGTGTCAGACCCATTACGTCTTGGAGTCCCTGCGCCTGTTGTTGGAGAACGGACACCGATCCCTCGAATGTCGGGCCGAAGTTCACGACGATTACAACGTGATGATCGACGAGGCCAACCGTTCGATGGCCTGGGGTGCGTCCTCTGTGAACAGCTGGTACAAGAACGCCAAGGGCAGGGTCACGCAGAACTGGCCGTTCTCTATGCCCGAGTACTGGGAACGGACGCGTAAACCAGATCCTTCGGAGTACGTATTCCGGTAAGAGTGGACGGGGGAGGACTGATGAAGATCGACGGTGGTGTCGGCGTCTATGCCGGCATGGGTGACCTGAACGCAGGCGAGGCGGCGAAGGCTCAAGAGGATGCCGGCTACGACGGGCTCTGGGCGGTCGAGACCAGTCACGATCCGCTCATCTCATTGGCTCTGGCCGCCGAGCACACTGAACGGGTTGAGCTCGGCACGGCGATCGTCGTGGCCTTCGGCCGTAATCCCATGGATCTGGCCATAACAGCCAACGACCTTCAGCTACTTTCCAAGGGGCGCTTCATACTCGGCCTCGGCTCCCAGATCAAGCCGCACATAGAGAAGCGGTTTTCCATGCCGTGGTCCCATCCGGCGGCTCGGATGAGGGAGTTCATCCTTGCCATGCGTGCGATCTGGGAGTCCTGGCACAACGGGACCAAGCTCGACTTTCGCGGCAAGTTCTACACGCACACGCTCATGACCCCGTTCTTCAACCCTGGGCCGAGCGAGTACGGCTCGCCGAAGGTGTTCCTCGCCGGCGTGGGTGACCGGATGACCGAGGTGGCCGGCGAGGTGTGCGATGGCTTTCTGGCACACGCCTTCTCCACGCCTCGCTATCTGCGCGGGGTGACGATCCCCGCGCTCGAACGCGGGCTGGCGAAGGCGGGACGGTCCCGAAAGGACTTCGAGGTGACGTCGCCCGGATTCATGGTGCTGGGGAAGTCGGACGATGAGCTCGAGAAGTCGGCAGCCGGTGTGCGGCAGCAGATCGCCTTCTACGGCTCGACGCCCGCGTATCGCCCCGTGCTCGAGATGCATGGGTGGGGAGATCTGCAGTCCGAGCTGAACGTGATGTCCAAGCGCGGCGAGTGGGTCGAGATGGGCAAGCTCATCAACGACGACATCCTGAGCGAGTTCGCTATCATCGGTCGCCCGGAAGACGTGCCGAAAGAGGTCGAGAACCGATACGGCGGACTGACCGACCGCATGAGGTTTGGGATCCGCGGAAGCAACGGCTCGAAAGAGATCGTGGCCAAGCTCAGGGCACTCTGATCGAGAGGATTAGGAGATGCCGGACACCGATACCTGCACGCATCTCGACACCATCAGGGACGTCGAGCCGGCCGCCGACGGCTGCGAGGAGTGCATTCGCGCGGGGGGCACGTGGGTTCACCTCCGGGTGTGTCAGCAGTGCGGACACGTCGGTTGCTGCGACAACTCACCCGGACGTCACTCGACCGCGCACTTCAAGGCCACGGAGCATCCGTTGATCAGGTCGTTCGAGCCCGACGAGGACTGGTACTGGTGTTTTGCTGACGAGCTCGGTTTCGAGCTCGAGGACGCGCCGCCCGCACCGTCGCACTCTTAGCTCGATGCGCAAAACCGACGCCTACCGCAAGCTGAGAAGGATCTGCCTCGCGTTTCCGGAGGTCGTCGAGAAGCCTTTCGGCGGGCACACGACGCCGGCCTTTCGCGTCCGGGACAAGATCTTCTGCGGGACCGGTCAGGTGGGACGCGCGCGCATGGAGTTCAAGGCGGCACCGGGCGCCCAGGAAGCCCTCGTCAAGTCGGATCCCAAGCGCTTCTTCGTCCCCCAATACGTCGGATCAAAGGGCTGGGTGGGTGCCTACCTAGACGTCGACCAACACTGGGACGAGTTGGCCGAGCTTGCCGAAGAGGCCTACCGCCTAATAGCGCCGAAGCGTTTGGTCGCTCTCTTGGATCAGGCGGCAAAAGAGCGGTCGTAGTTGAGCCGGTTTCTGCAACCGCCGTGCTCCAGTGGGCTGCCGGCAGGTGTAGGCTTCGGCTCCAATCGCGTTTCGTCGCAGTAATTGCCTGATTGGGGGTGAAGCATGGAGGGACCGGACAAGGGTGCGCTCCTTAGCCAGGTCGACTTCTTCAAGGGGTGCACGAAACGGCAGATCGACGACATCGCCAAGCTCGTCGACGACCGTCACCTGGTGCACGGTGAGGTCTTGTGTCGCCAGGGCGACTACGAGTCGGACGTTTTCGTGATCGTCGATGGGAAGGCTTCGGTTTCGATCGACGGTGCCAAGTTGGCCACTGTTGGAACCGGCGACGTCGTCGGTGAGTTGTCGATGGTCCAGGGCGGGCGTCGAACCGCCACCCTCGAAGCGATCACGAGCTTGCACGTCCTCGTCCTCGATCCGCGGGAAGTCGACTCCGTGCTGTCGGCCGACCCGAGCTCGGCCCAAAGGCTCGGACCACGGGGCTCGTCCGGCTCTCAGTGAGGTCGGGACCGCACGTCGCAAGTCCGTAGCGCGATGACGCTGGTTGCCCGCGCGCACGAGGCGCCGACCCGGCCCGGCGTTTACTTCTTTCTAGGACCCAACAGCGAGTTGCTCTACGTCGGCAAGGCGACGAACTTGCGCCGGCGCCTTCTCGATCACGCCCACGCCTCTGCCACCGACGTTCGTGACGTGAGGTGGATGGAGTGCGCGGACGAGCGCGAAGCCTTTGAGCTCAGCAGAGAAATTGGGAGCTTCAAGCTCGTTCCGCGTTCAAGCGATGCGGACTTGGTGGGGAAACGCCTGGGAGTCACCCTGCGTCGACGGGCAGCACCGTGACGACAGTATCGATAGGTGCCGGAGCTGCGTCCGCGAACTGCGTTCGGTACAGCTCGGAGTAGCGTCCTCCTTTGGCCAGCAGCTCGCCGTGCGTACCGCGTTCAGCGATACGCCCGTCCTCGATGACGACTATGGCATCGGCCGCACGGATCGTCGAAAGCCGGTGCGCGATGACGAGTGCCGTGCGTCCGTCCAACGCGGCGGCCAAAGCTTCTTGAACGGCGACCTCGGACTGGGAGTCCAGGTGAGCCGTGGCCTCGTCGAGTATCACGATGCGCGGACGAGCCAGCAGCAAGCGCGCAATCGTCAGGCGCTGGCGTTCGCCGCCGGATAGCCGGTAGCCGCGCTCACCGACCACTGTGTCCAGATCGTCGGGGAGCGACCGAACGAGCGAATCGAGGCGGGCGCTGCGCAACGCGTCCCACATCTCCTTCTCGGTTGCGTCCGGGTTTGCGTAACGCAGGTTCGCGCGGATGCTGTCGTGGAACAGGTGGCCGTCCTGCGTGACCACGCCGACGGTGTCTCGGATGGTGTCGAAGGACAGGTCGCGTACGTCGATGCCGCCCAGGCGGACGGTGCCCTCGTCGACGTCGTATAGCCGTGGCACAAGTGACGCGAGGGTCGACTTGCCGGCGCCCGAGGAACCGACGAGCGCGACCATCTGGCCCGGCTCCACTCGCATAGAGATTCCGCTAAGGACTTCGCCGCTCGTGCGGTCGTCGAGCTCCAGCACTTCCTCCAGAGAAGCAAGGGACACCTTCTCGGCGTTGGGGTAGCTGAAGCGCACGTCGTCGAACTCGATCGCGACCGGTCCGTCCGGCACGCGTTCGGGATCCGGCCGCTCGACGATAAGAGGCGTGACGTCGAGCACCTCGAAGACCCTCTCGAAGCTGACAAGGGCCGTGATTACGTCGAGGCGAGCCGTAGCCAGGGCTGTGAGCGGCGCGTAGAGGCGCGTCAGCAGAAGCGCCATTGTCACAACGGTGCCGGCGTCGAGGTCGCCGCGCAATGCGAGATAACCACCCAGTCCGTAGATGAGGGCAAGGGCCAAGCCGGACACGAGCGACAGCGCACCGAAGAACACCTCCATGGCTATCGCCGATCGCACGCCGATATCGCGCACGCGGCTGGCCCGCCGCCCGAACTCGTCGGCCTCTTGCCGTGGACGTCCGAAGAGCTTGACGAGGGTGGCCCCGGGAGCCGAGAAGCGCTCGGTCATCTGCGATGTCATCGCCGCGTTGTGCGCAGCTCCCTCGCGCTCCAGAGCGCCGACGCGGGCGCCGATCCGGCGCGCGGGAATGAGGAAGAGCGGCAGCAGCACGACCGTCAGAGCCGTGATCTGCCAGGACAGGCCGATCATGACGATCAGAGTGAGCACCAGAGCGATCACGTTCGTGACCACGCCGGACAGTGCCGAGGTGAACGCTCGCTGCGCACCGATCACGTCGTTGTTCAGCCGGCTGACGAGGGCACCGGTGCGCGTCCGTGTGAAGAACGCGATCGGCATGCGCTGAACGTGCTCGAACACCTTCCGGCGAAGATCGAGGATCAAGTTCTCGCCGAGACGTGACGACTGGAGCCGCTCGAGCAAGCCGACGATCGTGCCGGCCAGGGCGATCACAGCGATCAGAACGGCGATTCCTATCACCGTGCCGGCCTCGCCACCCTTGTCTATGACGTCGACGGCGCGACCGGCCAAGACGGGCGAAGCCACGCCGAGCGCGGCGGCGACGGTAGCCAGGAGGAGGAACGACACGATCGTGCGGAGATGAGGACGGGCGAAGGAGGCGACGCGGAGCAGGGTGTCCTTGGTCAGCGTGCGCCGGGGCACACCCTGCTGCATGGCGCTCCGCAGCGCCATCCATGTGTTGAACTCGCTCATACTGCGTTCCTCCTCGTGGTCCTCATGTCGCCAAGCCTATTCGCGACTTCGCCGATCCACGTCGGTCGCGGGCATCGACGCGAGTACGCAGTTGGTCGTAGGACCGAAGGCCGAGCTCGTTTAGCGGTCCGGTCGGCGGCACGCACGGCGTCGGAAGTGGCGGTGGCCCCGCTGCCGCTCCCCTTAGTCGGAGATCGGTCCCTGATGTACCCAGTATGAGAAGTCGTCCGCGGCGAGCTCCGTGGCGCGAGCCGCATAGCGTCGCAAGTCGTTTTCGTCAAGGAGATCTCGCCATTGGCCGCTCGTCCCGCGATGGAAGAAGCTCGTGGAGTCGACCCAGATCGGTTCGGTGGTGTTGGGAGCGACCGCAGTGGCTCGCTCGCGCATGTTTTCGAAATCCGCGGCCGGAGCGAGCTGCGCGACCTTATCGTCGCCGACATCTATACCGAGCTCGGATGCGAGACGGCGCATCTGCCCGGTGAGATCTGCCTGGAGCTCGCCGTAGTGGAGAAGGACGACGTTTGGTCGTTCTCGCAACTCCCAGAACGTCGACAGGTGGTGCAACGTGCCGGCGAGCCCGCTCAACGTCCGGCCCAGGGGAGTCGCGTCGTCGACCCAGGCCCAGAAACGTTCAACAGCCGTCGAGTCGGCTGGGGGAGGGTCCGACATCACATCGGCCAGAGTGTCCAAGCCAACAGCTCGGTCGATCAACCCCAGAAAGGCTCCGAAGTCCAAGTTGTCGAAATGGTGCGCCATGGATATGGCAACGTCCCGAGGATCGCGCCCCACCGCGACGTAGGTGACGCGGTCGTCCCAGGGCAGGCCGTCGATCGGCGTGTGCGACTTGATGAACCGCCGGTGGTCCTGCGCGGCGAGGTCCGCGAAGACTTCGTCGCGAGACTTGGTGTTCTGGTCGAGCCAGGGCGAGATCAAGTCGAGCTGTCGATCGAAGTCGGATGTCTGGAACACGAGCAGGGCGCAGATCATCTGCGTCCATGTGGTCCCGCATTTGGGCGGCGTGGAGATGATGATGTCGCCGTCGCGGAACTCGAAGCCTTCCCACCTTGCGCTGTCGGCGACGAGCGTGCGGTATCGCAACTTGGTGGTCATTGCCGGTGGTTGGTACGCGCGTTACCCGGCAGCGGGATCGATGTTGTGATTCAGGCGGAAGAGGTTGTCCGGGTCGTAGCGGCGCTTGAGCTGAACGAGCCGCTCGAAATTTGGGCCGTAAGCGGAGCGGATCCTGCCGTCGTCGTCGGCGTCCAGGTAGTTCACGTACACGGAGTCGTCCATGAACGGTCGCAGCGCATCGTACGTCGACCGGGTCCACGAGATGCATTCATCCGTCTGCGTCGCGTCCGTCCACTGCGAAATGAGGACGGCGTTGTATCCGGCGTTCCGGTGGGGGTAAGCCGTTGCCGTCGGAGCTACTCGAGTCGCCGCTCCGTGAACGTGCTCGACGATCATCCCGCACATGATCGTGGGTGACTTCGAGAAGGCATCGACCAAGACTCCCGCCACCTCTTCAGAGACATCGGGGAACCGGCCGGCCTTCCAGTAGTTGAGCGATCCTTTCTGGAATCCGTCGTCGAGAAGTGTGTTGGCGACGGGATAAGGCATGCGGTCGACCATGTCGAGAACCGGCGGACCGAACTCGCGGAGGGGCCGTGCGTTCCGTTCGGCCTGGTCGTGGTCGTCCGAGGACTCGCACATCGCGACGCCGCAGATCTTCATCCCGGATCCGTCCGGCGCGTGAACGAGCGCGAGGGTGGTCATGAGTTCGTCGGGAAGATCGCTCTTGATCGAGCTATGGAAGGCGAATACATCAGGTGCGCGCTCGAGCGGATGAGCAACGAGGCCGCCCAGCACTGTTTCGAGTGGATGGACGTTGTAGGTGAAGGACGTCACGACGCCGAAGTTTCCGCCGCCACCTCGGATGGCCCAGAAGAGATCAGGATCTGTGGCCTCGCTGGCGACAACGGTTTCGCCTGACGCCAGCACCACGTCGGCCGAGATCAAGTTATCGATCGATAGCCCGCGCGTTCCCATAAGCCATCCGAGTCCGCCGCCCAAGGTCAGTCCAGCAACACCCGTGGTCGAGATGACTCCGCCGGTCGATGCCAGACCGTGCTCGGCCGTCGCGTCGTTGTACTCGCGCCATATGACTCCGGGCTCGGCCCGAGCCGTGCGCGCTTCGGGATCGACCGTGACCTGTTTCATCGGGCTCAGATCGATCATCAGCCCGCCGTTGGTGACGGCGCGCCCGGCCACGTTGTGTCCGCCGCCGCGCACGGAGATCTCGAGACCCTCGGAGCGACCGAGGTTGACGGCCGCCGCCACATCATCAATCGTACGGCAGCGCGCGATGAGGGCGGGCCGCTTGTCGATCAAGCCGTTGTGGATCCGGCGCGCCGTCTCGTAGTCGGGATCAGAGGGTACGAGGACCTCGCCGGAAAAGTTGCTGTCGAGTCCGCCGGCCAGATCCGCAGCCGTCTTCGCCATGACGTGACCTCCGTTCTCGGGTCTTCCGCAGAGCCTCCTCCCAAATGGCCGGCCGTGCAAGCGCTGGTCGATCAAAGTGTTCGTCTGGCACGAACGACTACGGTTGGGAGCTTGAGCGACCAACGTGTCGAGGCGGATGTCTGCGTTGTCGGCGCCGGCTACGCCGGTCTGTCGGCGGCGCGGCGGCTGTCCCAAGCCGGACGGTCGGTGGTCGTCCTCGAAGCCCGGGATCGTATCGGGGGCCGCATCTGGACACATCACCTGTCAGACGGCACGGCCGTCGACCGGGGTGGCGGTTGGCTCGCACCCGGCCACGACGTCATGCACGGCCTCGCAAGGCAGATGGGGGTTTCGACGTACAAGACGTGGGTCAAGGGTGCGCATCTGCTCATCGGAGACGGACGGACCCGCCGCTATACCGGTCTCATCCCGAAGATCAGCCCGCTCGCCATCGCGACCCTGGCCCTGGCCAACGCGAAGCTCGACAGGCTGGCCAAGCAGCTCCCGGTCGAGGCCCCCTGGGAGGCCAAGCACGCTCAAGAGTGGGATGCGCGAACGATCGCGTGGTGGCTCGAACGATCGCGCATCCGTACGACCATCGCTCGCGATCTGTTCGAGTCGGCCGTGCGGGGTCTGTTCACGGGTCCGCTGGGGGACACGTCGTTCCTTCATTTCCTCTTCCTCATCCGATCGGCTGGAAAGATCGAGACCTTGTTCTCGATCGAGGGTGGTTATCAGGAGAATTTGGTCGACGGCGGGGCCGGAACGATGGCCAGCCGCATGGCCGACGAGCTCGGGGATGCGATCCGCTTGAGTTCGCCTGTGCGCTCGATCACTCAAGGCGACGATCGCGTCGTGGTCGTGGCCGACGGTCTGGAGGCATCGGTGAAGTCGGTGATCGTCACCGTGCCGCCGGCGCTGGTGCTCGACATCGCGTTCGACCCTCCGCTTCCGGACGATCGCCAGCGGCTGTATCGCTTCACCGTTGCCGGCCCGGAGTCCAAGACGATCGTCGTCTACGACGAGCCGTTCTGGCGCGACGACGGCTTCAGCGGGCAGAGTGCGGAGCCCAAGTCGGTGTCTGAAGTAACTCTGGATGCGTCTCCGATGTCGGGAACTCCCGGAGTCATAGCATCTTTCACATTCGGTGCGGTCGCCGAGAGGGTCGACGCACTCGACGCATCGGAGCGACGCGGGCTGGTGCTCGATGCTTTGGCTGCGAGGTTCGGACCGCGCGCTGCGAAGCCGCGCGAGTTCATCGAGACCGTGTGGTGGGAGGAGGAATGGACGCGCGGCTGCTCGATGGCGCACTTCCCGCCGGGCGTTCTGACCTCTTACGGGCCGCTTCTTCGCGAGCCGTTCGGGAGGATCCACTGGGCCGGGACGAAAACCGCAACCATCTCGCACGGCGCGATGGATGGCGCCGCTCGGTCGGGGGAGCGCGCAGCCGCCGAGATCCTCGATCTCAGCTGACGCCCGGCGTCAGGTTATGAGTCCCAGCTCGGAGCACACGGCACTGGGGGACGGGAGCCGAGGAGTGGGTTCGCCCAACGGCTGGAAGCCGACATCGACATCCGTCCGCAGGCGGATCAGATCTCGCCAGCGGGATAGGTCCTCCCAGCGCTCCATAACGACGGCGCCGGTCGGGGAGCCGTCTACGCCGAGCTCGCGCAGATCGTCGAGCGTCCTACCACCGGCAAGCACCGCGGCCGCTTTCTTCATCCCGACACCGGGCAGGCCCGGGATCCCGTCCGACTGGTCGCCGGCCAACGCTCTGAAGTCGCACCACTGGCTCGCTGTCACTCTGTAGCGGTCGACGAGTGTTTCTTCCGTGACGAGCGGCGGACGCTCCTTGGGGCTCACGACCGTCGTGGTCGCTGAGATGAGCTGGTAGTAGTCGCGGTCCGTCGAGAGGATCCGCACGTGTCGCGGGCCGGCTCGGCTCGCAAATGTGGCAATCACGTCGTCGGCTTCGCTGTTGGTCAGCTCGACGGATGCGACACCGGCGCCGCCGAGTGCAGCTCGGATCTCGGGGAGCCACCCCATGAACGAAAGATCTGCGTTTTCGTACCGGCGATTGCCCTTATAGGAAGCATCGACATCGAGGCGTCCGGACCACGCTTCTGCACCGTCGAAGCACACGACGCACTCGGCGAACAGGCCGTAAGTACCGAGAGCGCGCCGAAGCAGCACGATGAACCGGAAGAGCGGTGTGAGGTCGCGTCCATCATCGGCCGCGAATGGCGCCGGGTGTCCGTGCGCCGCTCGCCACAAGAGGTTATTACCGTCCACGAGGAACAGAGCCGGCACGTCCTGCTCGAACAAGCCGACGTCCGAAGACCCGCGAAGGGCGTCCGGACGAGCCGGGACGACGGTCCGGTCGACTCTGGAGTGGGCGCGTGCGCCGCCTCTGATCACACTGCTTCGATCCTATGTGCCTTCGCCGGCTCCATCTATCGACTGTAGAGGCGACGCGTCCTTCCTATCAGGCGTAGGTTCGGTAGTCAGCCGCGTACCTACTAGGGAGGGTTCCATGGGCGAATACGTGGACGTAGCCGGACTCAAGACGTGGTACGACACCGCCGGTGAGGGCGATCCGCTCGTTCTACTGCACGGCGGTATGTGCACGAACGACACCTGGTCGGCTCAGATGCCCGTTTTCGCAGAACGGTTCCAGGTCATCGCACCCGAGCGGCGCGCCCACGGACATACACCCGATGTCGAGGGGCCGTTGAGCTACAGCGACATGGCCAAGGACACGATCGGCTTTCTGGAGACCGTCGTGAAGAAGCCAGCGCACCTCGTCGGCTGGAGCGACGGAGGAGTTGTAGGGCTTCTCGTCGCGATGGAGCGTCCGGATCTCGTTCGTAAGCTCGTCGCGATCAGCGCCCACCCCAACCCCGGAGCGGTTGTGCCGGAAGCTCAGAACGAGATGTTGGAAGTCCCGCCCGACGATCCTTCCTTGGAGATGTTCCGTTCACTCCACGCGGCCAGCTCGCCCGACGGACCTGAACATTGGCCGATCTTCCTCAAGAAGTTCTTCACGATGGTCGCGACGCAGCCGGACATCAAAGCCGACGATCTCGCGAGCATCAAGGTTCCGACTCTCGTCGTCTCGGGTGACGACGACATGGTGACGCTCGAGAACACGATCGCGATCTACCGTGGCATCCCCGGTTCGGAGCTCGCGATCGTGCCCGGGACTTCACATGCGCTGGTCTTCGAGAAGCCGGAAGCGCTAAATCGCATCGTCCTCGACTTCCTCGAAAACGACCCCGCGCCGACGATGATGCCGTTCCGCCGGGCCGCCGGCTGAGCACGACCGGCACTTGACATGTGACTAAAAGGTCACATATCCTACGGGCCGTGAACGATGACGACCGCGTGTTCAAGGCCCTCGCCGACCCCACGCGGCGTTTCCTGCTCGATGAGCTCTTCGCGCGTGACGGCCGCACGCTCTCGGAGCTCGAGTCGGAGCTGGAGATGACTCGCTTCGGGGTCATGAAGCACCTGCGAGTGCTCGAAGACGCCGGTCTCGTCGTCACACGCAAGCAAGGCCGGGAGAAGTTGCATTTCCTGAACCCGGTCCCGATCCGGTTGATCCACAACCGGTGGATCGACAAGTACACCGAGCGCCGGGTGTCGGCGCTCCTGGAGCTCAAGGACGAGCTGGAGGAGATGGCATGACGATGACGCAGACGAAGACCACGCAGGTCTACGAGGTGTACATCAAGGCGTCCGCGCAGAAGGTCTGGGACGCGATCACCGATCCCGAGTGGACGCAGAAGTACGCCTATCAAAGCCGGCAAGAGGTCGAGCCGCGCGCCGGCGGGACTTTCAAGGCCTTCGCCACCGACGAGATGCGCGGTTTCGGTTTGCCCGAAGTGATCATCGACGGTGAGGTCATCGAGTACGACCCGCCGCGCAGGCTGGTGCAGACATGGAACTCGCACTTCTCGGACGAGTTGTCTGCGGAGCCGCCCACGCGACTGACTTACGAGCTGTCCGAGTCCGGCGGGTTCACGCGGCTGACCCTCGTCCACGAGCTCGAAGGTGCGCCGTTGCACGCCGAGATGGTGGCAAGTCAGTGGACCGAAGGCGCGGGTGGCGGCTGGAGCTGGATCCTCAGCGATCTGAAGTCGTTCCTGGAGACGGGCAAGACGCTCTCGAGCTAGACGCTTCCGGCGGAGGCCCGGACGTCGTCTGGGCCTCCGCCGGAACGCAGGACGGCCTGGCATCGTGGACCTTTCCGCGAAGGGAGTCGTCCATGGCCAAGCTGATCTACTCCGCGATTACCTCGCTCGACGGATACATAGAGGACGAGAGCGGCAAGTTCGATTGGGCCGAGCCGGACGACGAGGTGCATGGCTTCGCCAACGAGCTCTCCAGACCAATAGGCACGCACCTTTACGGACGCCGGATGTACGAAGTGATGGCCAGCTGGGAGACCGATCCGACGTTGGCGGAAATGTCACAGCTCATGCGGGACTTCGCGGAGATCTGGCAGGCCGCCGACAAGATCGTCTACTCGAAGACGCTCGAGACGTCGTCCACTCGCAGGACGCGGATCGAACGCGACTTCGATCCCGAGGATGTTCGGACACTGAAAGAGACGGACGGACGTGACCTAGCCGTAGCCGGCCCCGGCCTGGCCGCGCACGCGTTCAAAGCGGGATTGGTGGACGAGTGCCATCTGTTCATCGCGCCGGTCATCGTGGGAGGAGGCAAACCGGGCCTTCCGGACCATGTGTTCCTGAAGCTCGAGCTCCTTGACGAGCGGCGATTCGACAGCGGCTTCGTCCATCTTCGCTACGCGACCGGTACTTAATGACCGAGCGAGAATCAGCCATGCATGACGCCGTCACCGTGCATATGAAGGCTCCACCCGATCGCATCTGGGAGCTGATCGCCGATGTCACGAACATTGGTCGGTTCAGTCCGGAGACCTTCGAGGCGGAGTGGATCGACGGCGCGACAGCCCCGGCGCTCGGCGCGCGCTTCCGCGGCCATGTGAACCGCAATCAGCGAGGCATCAAATACTGGACGGTCTGTGAGGTCGTGGAGTGCGTCCCGGGAAAGGGGTTCGGGTTCGACGTCATCACTCGTGGCCGCCGGTTGAACCGCTGGCGCTATCAGCTCGAGCCGGTCGGCGACGGGACCGACGTGACCGAGTCCTTCCAACTGGCCCCCACCTTCTTACTGCGCCTGTACTGGCTATTCGCCGGGCGGGGGCCGCGCAGTCGTCGCAAGACGAACGTCAACGGTATGCGGACGACCCTCGAACGGATCAAGGCCGAGGTCGAAGGACGATGACTTACTAGTCGATGTCCAGCGGCGGGCCGATGACTTCTATGCCGTAAGCTGCCGCCGCTGCGCCGAGCGCTGCCATGTCCGGTTCGGAGGGGTCTGGGATCCGCCGTTCGGCCGCGGGCTCAGAGGCTTCACGGACGAAGTCCTCGAATCCGGAGGGCGTCGCCATGACGAGGAAGCGAGCCTCGGGAGAGGTCACCGTGAAGCGATGGGTAACGTTCCGCGGACCGAACCCCATCATGCCGGCGGAGAGCGTGTGGGAGTCATCCTCCACGTCAAGGCGTAGCTCACCCTCGATGACGTAGAAGATCTCGTCCTCGCGGCTATGGATGTGCAGCGGCGACCCGTGGCCTCGGGGACCCCACCCCTCGATAATCGCGAGCCCCCCGGCGGTCTGCGCTCCCGTGACCTTGAGCGCGGTATGGGAGCCAAGGAACCACCGCTCATCACCTTCGCCGACGCCGAGCACGTATGGTTTTCCACCAGCGGCGATAGTCATGTCGTTGCTCCCTTCGGATCTACCGTGAGAAGGCCAGTGTAGGTTTCTGGTTGAGCCGGAACAATGCCCATTTACCAGACGACCTTTGAGATCAACGCGTCGGCCGATCGCGTCTGGGAGATACTGACCGAACTTGACCGCTATCCCGAATGGAACCCTCAGATTCCAGCGGCAAGCGGGACGGTCGAAGCGGGGGCCAAGATCGATCTGCGTCTGAAGTTCCCGGGCAGACCAGCGATGAACGTCTCGGCGATCGTCGAGCGAGCGGAGCCCAACCTGCTTTTCACGTGGCGAGGCCATCTTGTGGCGCCCTGGTTCTTCGTGGGCTACCGCAAGTTTGAGATACAAGCGATCGATGGAAACCACGTCCGCATGACGCATGTAGAGGACATCCGTGGATTGTTCGCGCCAGTGTTCGTGTTGCTGATGGGACGTCCCGTTGAGTCGAGTCATCGCTCTCTCAATGAAGCCATTCGGACTCGGGCTGAGAAGACGTAGTGGACGGGACCACCTCGCATCGATAGCCGCGGGAGCCCGAGGAAGTTAGTGGGCGCGGTAGTGCTTCAGTTCACAACATAGTGGACGGTTCGGTCTAGAACTGACGGTCATAGCTGACACCTAGGGTCTCCCGAAAAGGAGGCCATGTGACAGAACGAGAACGGGCAAGGCAGGCAGCACACCGGCTGGCGCTCATCCGCCACGCCGAAGAGGTCACAGGAAACGTCGCCAAGACGTGCCGGTACTACGGGATCTCGAGGCAGGTCTTCTACAAGTGGCGAAGGCGTTACGAGGAGTCCGGCGTCAGCGGGCTGAGTGACCGGTCCAGAGCCGCGCACCACCGGCCGCATGCCACGAGCACCGAGGTCGTCGGCAAGATCGTCTACCTCCGCCAGCACTACCACTTCGGGCCGCAGAAGATCTCGATGTATCTCAAGCGCTATCACGCCATAGACGTGAGCACGTCAGGCGTCTGGCGAATCCTCAAGCGGCTGCATCTCAACCGCCTGCCGAGCTCGCAACGCTACAAGCGACACGCGGAGCGCTGGCAGCGCTACGAGAAACCTGAGCCGGGACTCAGGGTGCAGATCGACGTGAAGTTCCTGGCTCCGCTAAAGGGCTCACGCAAGCGCTTCTATCAGTTCACGGCAATCGACGACTGCACACGTCTTCGCGTTCTGCGCATCTACGACCGATGCAACAACAAGACGGCCATCCAGTTCTTCGACTACGTGATGGAGAAGCTGCCCTTCCGCGTTGACGTGATCCAAACCGACAACGGTTCAGAGTTCCAGTCAGCTTTCCACTGGCACGTCATCGACAGCGGCGTGTCACACGTTTACATCAAGCCGGCCACCCCGCGGCTGAACGGCAAGGTCGAGAGATCGCACCGCATCGATGCCGAGGAGTTCTACCGGATGCTCGACGGCGTCGTGATCGATGACGCATCAGTGCTCAATGCCAAGCTCGAAGAGTGGGAGCGGTACTACAACTTCGATCGCCCTCACGGAGGTCTGGGCGGCCAAACACCCTACGAACGTTTGCGGCAGAAGGCGAAGGCCCGGGTGTAAGCGGACGTCGTCACTTCTACATAGTGGGCGCGGTAGGACTCGAACCTACGACCTCGTGGTTGTGATCCACGCGCGCTAGCCACCTGCGCCACGCGCCCTCGGGGCGAGTCTACGCGGGGTCCGTGAGCGCGGCTAACACCAGAGGGCTCGTCGTGTGAACGGAGCGCAGGTTGCCGAGCGGCATCTCGAAGACGAGGTCGGCCGACTCCTTGGCGCTGCGCACCCAGCGCGGTATGCCGGGTCCGAGAACCTCGTCCCAGAAGCTCTGCATCTCCTGCTCTGAGAACCCACTCCCGTGCTCTCGGAGCGCGGCTTCGCGATCGAAGCGCCGGGCCCGGGCTGTCTCTTCATCGACGTCGAGGAACGTCATCAGGTCGAGACGGTCGAGGACCGCGTCGTAGCCGTCGCCTCGGTGTCCGAGGAGCCAGCCCTCCAGAAGGACGTAGTCGGGCGGTTCGGTAATGGTGATCGGTTCGACCCGGTCGTCGATCTCGGCGGAGAACTTTGGGGTTTCGATGGGGACGCGTCGTTCGGGAAGCCCGTCGAGTACGTCGAGTAACGCGGACAGATCATGTGAGCCCGGCGGGCCTCGCCACCTGAGCCCGCGTGCGCTGCGCTCGGTCTTGGACAGATAGAAGTCGTCGAGCGACATCACCAGGACGTCGGCGAGCTCCTCGGCCACCAGTTGGGCGATGGTGGACTTTCCCGCGCCCGGAGGCCCGCCGATCCCGACTATCCGCAGACCCGACTCCCGCGCGATGTGCGCGAGCGGCTTAGCGATGATGCCGTTGTCTCGCGCGTCGAGTGCGCGAGCCCGGCGGTTCCACTCCGATGTCACGTTCGTCATGCGTCCGTGTGCAAGATAGTGACCACACCGACCGCGGAGGGATAGCCATGGAGTGGATAGGGGAGCCCGAAGTATCGAGAGGCGTTCGCGAGCGCCGCTTCGATCTGAACGTGGAGGATCGTGTGGTTCCGGGCATCCTCTGGACGCCGGAGGACGACTCCGGCACGCGTCCACTAGTGCTGATCGGTCACGGCGGGAGCCAGCACAAGCGAGCGCCCAACGTTCTTGCCCTTGCCCGCCGACTTGTCCGCCACCTGGGCTTCGCGGCCGCTGCCATCGACGGACCCATGCA
This sequence comes from Actinomycetota bacterium, assembly GCA_040905525.1. GTDB lineage: Bacteria > Actinomycetota > JAICYB01 > JAICYB01 > JAICYB01 > JBBDRJ01. The sequence goes on along the minus strand of JBBDRJ010000010.1, from coordinate 167,138 downwards.
CGGAGACCGTGTAACCGGTGGCAATGACCTGACCCTGGACGAGCTTCAGCGCCGGATGGGGGATCAGTCGCCCGAGGAGGTACGCCGGCTCTTCTCCGGAGCCCGCGAGGAGTGGCGGCAAACGTTGACCGCGCTCAAGCAGACAGACGGCGTCGGCGATGGCCCGACCGGCTATTGGGGACTATCCATGGGTACCGTCATCGGCCTTCCCTACGTTGCTTCCGAGCCGCGCATCGACTGCGCCGTCCTCGGTCTGATGGGACTCATGGCCGACGCCCGCGGCGAAGCGGCAAGGTCGATCAAGATCCCCGTACTCTTCCTCGTCCAATGGGACGACGAGCTCGTGAAGCGAACCGATGCGCTCACGCTGTTCGACACCCTGGGCGCGAAGGACAAGACCATGCACGTGAATCCCGGTATCCACGTGGCCGTTCCGCTGGAGGAGATCGAGGCGTCCGAGCGCTTCTTCGCCCAGCACCTCGGCGCGAAGGTGCCGGCTGCTGCGGGGTGAGTTACTTCTTCGCCGGACGATAGAACTGACTCAAGCGCTCACCTTTGGCTGAAGCTTGGATCAGTTGGTCCAGGCGACGGAGTTGCGTCTCCGCCTTCTTGGCGCTCACGATCCAGTGGATGATCACCTTCCGGTACGAGGGAGGCTGGGCATCGAAGAACGCAGACGCCTTCTTGTTCGCCTTCAGTTTCTTCGCGTATGCCGCCGGTAGCTTCTTCGGCGGCCCCTGACTCGAGTAGTCCGCCATGATCCTGGCCTCGAACGCGCGAAGGCCGGTCGGATGCATCAATCCTTCCTTCTTTAGGGCTCTTACTCGCTCGACGTTGCGGTTGCTCCACTTGCTTCCCTTGCGCCTCGGCGTGAAGCGCTGCCGTCGGCGTTCGGTGTCGATGGGCTGGCTAACGCTGTCGATCCAGCCGAAGCACAAAGCTACGTCCACGGCCTCGGCCCACGTGATGCTCTTCTTGCCTGAGGCCACTTTGTACGAGCCGACCCAAACCTCTTTGGCCTTGTCGTGGTTGCGCTCGAGCCACTTGCGGAACTCAGCCGGCGTCTTGAAGAACTTTGCGTCCAACTAGCTCTTGAACGTGTGTCTCAGATCCGACAGCGGGCCGAGGGCGAAGCGACGCATGATCGGCAGCAGGCCCTGAGCGATGCGCCAGACGCTGTCGCGGTCGGCTACCTGACGCGCCACGATCTGCACGCCTTCGTCGGTCACTCCGGCGACGGAATATGCGAACGGCCAATCCTTCAATGCCGGGATCTCGAGCTGGGTCACCGATCCGTCGCCAACCGGGAGCACGGCCGATCGATGGGTATGCCCGGCGATCACACCAACGAGCTTGTGACCCTTCAGTGCGTCGAGCTCGGCTTGTGCATCTTCTTCTCGCAGGGCGAACTTCACCGGCGGGAACCCGGGGAAGGGGTGGAGCTCGTGGTGCTGCACGAGCAGGGTGCGCTTGCCCTTGTCCAGGCGTTGTGCCAGTGCTTCGGCTTGCCCCGGCGTCAAGGCCCCGGAGTCCACGCCGGCCCCCTCATGCTCACCGATGCTTCCGCGTGATATGTCCCAGTCGGGGAAGGGCGTGGCCGTCGGATCGGTTGAGTCGACCAAGGCCACCTGCAAGTCGCCGCACTCGACGACGTGATCCGCGGCATCTTTCTCGAAGACCTCCGCAAAGAACTTCTCGCCGAAGGGCTCACGCGTCGAGCGCTGCACGGCATCGTGGTTGCCCAGAACGACGTAGTAGGGACACGCCAAGCCGTCGAAGATCTCCTTGGCCTGACGGAACTGCTCCGGCTCTCCGTCCTCGGTGAAGTCTCCGGGGATGACCACGAACTCAGGATCGACGGCGTTGATGTCGGTGACCGCGTGACGTGCCAGTACATCCCGGAACTTCGAGCCGATGTGGACGTCGGTGAGGATCACGAACCGGCGTCCCTCGGGCAGATCCTCCGCCGGCAGGAACGCCTCGTCCTCTGTCATCGTCCGCACGTCCATCTCCACGCGCGTGTGCCGGACACCGAGGGCTTGGAAGTCGGCCAGGTCGTCCTTCAAGTACGGGCCGGCGAAGACGTCGGACCACTTCCCGAACTGGTGCAGGACGGCGGCACCAAGCGCCACCTCGTCGGGGCGCGAGCCGCACAAGCCCTCGAACCAGCCCGTGTGTCCTTCGATCACTTCGTCGGGACGCCGGAAGTTCATGTCGTCCAGGAGCTGACCGAGGCGGTCCGCGCGCTGACGAGTCGACTCGGCGTCGCTGTCGAAGTCGCCGCCCCATTTCTGCTGGACGCCGGCCCGAGCGTGCTCGATCACGTAGCAGGACTGAATGAGTCCGCGGACGAGGTCGGCCCGCGCTTCGGTGTGCTCCATCGGGCCAGCGTAGGCGCCTCGGTAGGATTCCCGCCATGTGGCTCGACCCATCGCGCATCGATCAGGAGATGGACTCGCGCGCCATAACCTTCGAGAACCCGACCGGTGCGCGCGGTGCAGGAGGAACCGAACAAGATGGACGGAAGGGTGCGCCGTCGCGAACCGTAAACGCAGGAGAGCGAGTGACGCTCGCCGAGATCGAAGGGCCCGGAACGATCCGCCACATCTGGATGACGTTCCCGCGCCGTCGGCCGGAGAGGCTGCGGGCGCTGTCGCTCGAGGTGTTCTACGACTCTCTGGACGAGCCGAGCATCTCCGTGCCCTGTCTCGATTTCTTCGGCCTGCCGCACGGACGCCTGGCGCCGTATGCGTCCATGCTCACGTCGGCGCAGGAGGGCCGCGGCTTCAACGCCTACTTTCCGATGCCGTTCGGCAAGCGCGTTCGGGTCGAGCTCACGAATCATTCCGATGTGCCCACCGAGCTCTACTACCAAGTCGACTACACGCTCGGTCCCGCAGAGCCCTCGTACCTGCACGTGACCTTCCGGCGCGAGAACCCCACGACGATCAGGCAGGACTTCGTGATCAGCGACGGCCTGCGAGGTCCCGGCCGATTCCTCGGTTGCGTCGTCGGTGTTCGCACCATCGACCAGGGGATGTGGTACGGCGAGGGAGAAGTGAAGATCTATCGTGACGGCGATAAGGACCTGCCGACGATCTGCGGCACAGGGTTGGAGGACTACGTGGGTAGCGCGTGGGGGCTCGGCGTGCACCATGCACCCTTCGCCGGCGCTCCGGTGGAGGCGCGCCGGGATGGTGTAGAGATGCCCGATTTCGTCGGGTTCTATCGCTGGCATGTACCGGACCCCGTGATGTTCTCCGAGGATCTCCGCGTCACCATCCAGCAGATCGGTGCCGCGGCGTTCCTCGAGGGCCAGGAAGACGCTCTCGAGAAGTACAAGGAAACGAATCCGATCGCCGGCCGGGGTTTGCTGCCGAACTTGCGTCCCGGTGTTCTGGCTTGGGGGATCTGGGAACGCGTCGACGACTATTGCTCGGCCGATTTCGTCTACTGCCGGGACCCCCAACCCGTCCCTGCGCTAGACGTTGGAGCGGCGATCGCCGACATCGAGCGCCGCAACTACGAGTAGCATCGCGCCATGTGCCGGAGCATCAAGACGTTGCGGTCGGAGAGCGCGGCCACCGACCAAGAGATCCACGAGGCCGCCTTGCAGTTCGTCCGGAAGATCAGCGGCTACCGGGTTCCCTCACGCGCGAACGAAGAGACCTTCAATCGTGCGGTGGACGAGGTGTCCGAGTCTTCACGACGACTGCTCGAAAACCTGGTCACCGGGCGTCGCGCGTCGGCTTAGGCCGACTCGAGCTCGGCCAGAGCGCGCTGGAGCTCGATGACATGTTCGCGCGCCTTGTGGAGCTTGGCCGTGATCATTTCCTCGTGCTCGGCTGCGGGTGACTCGTCCAGCTCACGGGTGATGTCGCGCATGCGGAGCTTCGCTTCCTCGAGCTCGGCCCGAAGCTTCTTGAGATCCGGTTGCGTCATCCCACCAAGTCGTACCCGATTTGCGTGGGTACGTGGGTCGGGCTCTTCATAGGGCGTGACCTCCGACCACACCCGGCGTCTAGCCGACCTCGATCACCGACATCTGTGGCATCCGTTCACGCAGATGCTGGACTGGCTCGACGACGAGCCTCTGATCATCGAGCGGGCCGAGGGCTTCGAGCTCATCGACACAGAAGGCCGGCGGTATTTGGACGGTGTTTCCTCCTTGTGGGTGTCCGTACATGGCCATCGGGTCCCCGAGATCGACCAAGCCATCTCCGAGCAGCTCGGTCGGATCGCACATTCGACACTGCTCGGACTGGGCGGCACCCCGTCGATCGAGCTGGCCGCTCGGTTGGTGCAGCTGGCACCACCGGGTATCGAGAAGGTGTTCTTCTCCGAGGCCGGCGCGGCGGCCGTCGAGGTCGGGCTGAAGATGGCCTTCGGCTATTGGCAGCATCGCGGGGTCAACTCAAAGCGGACGTTCCTCGCACTCGAAAAGGCGTATCACGGCGACACGCTTGGCGCGGTGTCGGTCGGCGGGATGGATCTGTTCCACTCGGCCTATCGTCCACTCTTGTTCGATGTCTACCGCGCGCCGTCGCCTTATCACTCCGAAGACGCGAGCCTCGCAGCCGTAGAGGAGACGTTCGAGAAGTACGCGAACGAGATCTGCGCATTCATCTTGGAACCGCTCGTGCAAGCTGCGGCCGGCATGCTCACCGCGCCGCCCGGGTATCTACGCAAGGTCCGCGAGCTGTGCGATCGCTACGACGTTCTGCTCATCTGTGACGAGGTAGCTACGGGAGCCGGCCGGACGGGAACGTTCTTCGCCTGCGAGCAGGAGGACGTCGCACCGGACATCATCGTGGCCGGCAAGGGCCTAAGCGGTGGTTATCTGCCCATCGCAGCGACGATGACCACGCAAGCGGTTTTCGACGCTTTCTTAGCGCCGTACGCCGAGTTCCATACCTTCTTTCACGGACACACTTACACGGGCAACGCTTTGACCTGCGCCGCTGCCCTCGCGAACCTCGCTTTGATGGAAGAACGAGACACGGTCGGAGGGGTGCGCGAGAGGGAAGCTGTGCTGGCGAAGTTGCTCGATCCGCTGCGAGATCATCCGCACGTTGCCGAGATCCGTCAGCGCGGCATGATGATCGGGATCGAGTTGGTCCGCGATCGTGCGACGACCCGGGCCTACGAACCCGAGGAGCGCACGGGGCACCGCGTGATCGGTGAGGCTCGGAAGAACGGAGTGATCATCCGTCCGCTCGGCGACGTGATAGTGCTGATGCCGCCGCTGGCTACGCCCATCGCCGAACTCGAGCGGCTCGTCTCGGTTACCGCCGGTGCCATCGATGCAGTGACGCTGCCGTGACCGGCCTCGATTGGGTGCGAGACGAGCTCTCGGCGTGGGAGGCGAACGGCCTGCTGCGCATTCCGCGCACGGTCGACTCGGCAGCCGACCCCGAGGTCGAGATCGACGGGAAAAAGGTGATCCTGCTGTGTTCGAACAACTACCTCGGCCTGGCCGCCGACCCCCGCGTGCGCGCGGCGGCATCGAGAGCCGCCCGTCGGTGGGGAGCGGGGGCGGGTGCGTCAAGATTGGTGTCGGGTACCGCACGATTGCACCGCGATCTCGAAGCAGCACTCGCTGAGCACGAATCCACCCAGGATGCGGTGTTGTTCTCTTCGGGCTACCTGGCAAACATCGGGACTATCGGCGTCCTCACCGGTGCGGAGGACGTCGTCTTCTCCGACGAGCTGAACCACGCAAGCATCGTCGACGGTTGCCGACTCTCTAAAGCCTCAGTAGCGGTGTACCGCCACGCCGATATGGCGCACCTCGAGGACCTTCTTTCCTCACGAGATGCGCGACGCAGAGTAGTGGTGACCGACACCGTTTTCTCGATGGACGGCGACCTCGCGCCGCTGGCGGAGCTCGCCGAACTGTGTGAGCGACGCGACGCGATCCTGGTCGTGGATGAAGCACACGCGACCGGAGTCCTCGGCCGGACGGGAGCCGGCGCGGTCGAGGAGCTTGGATTGACGGGTCGCGTGCCGGTCATCGTCGGAACTCTTTCGAAATCACTCGGATCGGCCGGGGGCTATGTCGCAACGACTCGCGACGTAGCGACGTTGTTGCGCAACCGCGCGCGGACACACGTCTTCGATACCGCTTCGGCTCCCGCGGCCGTGGCCGCAGCGGGCGAAGCGCTTCGCATCGTGGGGACGGAACCGTGGCGGCACGACCGGGTGCGCGATCTTGCGCGCGACGCCGCCGCCGAGCTGACGAAGCTCGGTTTCACGACGGGCGATCCGGTGGCTGCGATCGTTCCGGTATACGTCGGCGATGCACGAGAAGCTGTTGGGTTGTCGGAACGGCTGCTCGACGAAGGCGTGTTCTGTCCGGCTATCCGGCCCCCGTCCGTACCAGACGGAACGTCGCGGCTTCGCGTCACCTTTATGGCGACGCACACCGACGAACACGTGGAACGTGTTCTAAACGCGTTTGAGAGAACGAAACAGCAAACGAAACCACTCCGTCGGAATGTCCAAGCGCGTGAGACTCCACGATCCAAGGGCTTCTTTGTTACGGGGACGGACACCGGCGTGGGCAAGACGCTCGTTACGGCGGCGATCGCTGCGAATCTGAAGGCTTCGGGATTGCGCACGGCGATCTTCAAGCCTGTGCAGACGGGAACCATCGACGGATCCGACGACGCCGGTTATGCGGGCCGGCTCGCCGCTTGCTCGGCGGAGACGGGCCAGGCGCTCGCCGACCCGCTCGCTCCTTCGGTCGCGGCGCGACTCGACGGAACCGAGGTTGACGTCGATTCGATCACCCGCGCTTTCGAACGTCTGCGCAGCGAGCGCGACGTCGTGGTGGTTGAAGGTGCCGGTGGCCTGCTCGTGCCCTTGACGCCAGAGATGACGATGGCCGACTTGGCGTGCGACCTCGCATTACCTCTCGTGGTCGTCGCACGTCCCGCTCTCGGAACTCTTAATCACACGGCCCTCAGCATCGAAGCTGCGCGCTCACGTGGTCTGCAGGTTCTGGGCGTCGTGATCTCCGGCTATCCGTCCTCGCCGAACTCCGCCGAAGCGACCAACCCCGTCGAGCTCGAGCGTCTGTGCGGTGTGCCGATAATCGGAGTCGTCCCGTACATCGACGGCCTCGATGTCGAAGCCGGGTTGTTGCCGCCGCTGTTCGAGCCCGCTCGTTGGCTCGGCCCCCAGCTGGGCGGCACGTTCGAGCGCGAAGCCTTCCTCGCGGGAGCGTTTACCTATCGCTAACGGGTGTTGCCATCGCGAGGACGTCCTCGCGGCTAACTTCCATGTTGTGCGCCTCGCGGCCGTGATCTTGCACCTTGGCGACGACGTCCTCCTCCTCGCCTTGGATCTCCAAACCGCAGGCGCATTTCACGATTAGCTCGGCCATTTCCTTCTCCAGTACGAAGGCGTACAGTCTGTCCATCTATGGACCGGCGGCGCATCTTCGGCTTCGACGTCGAGGGACCCGTCCAGGCCGAAGTCTTCATCCTTTACCTCGCCGACGGCCGGATCCGTCTCACCGGACCCTGCGGTCCCGCGCCCTGGTACATAGAGCTGGGTGAGGACGACGATCCCGTCGAGACCGTAGACCGCCTGACGCGATCGAACGTCGGTGAGCCGATCGTCGTGCATTCCACGTCGTGGCGGAGATCGCGCGAGGCCGTGATCCTGAGCTTCGTCGGCGTCATAGACGCGAAGCTGGTCGGCGAGATGGACTCGGTGGACGTCACCCGTTCGGAGCTCGCCCGAAGTGGCCCAGCCGCCGCACCGTCGTCTATCGACTACACGCAGGTGCTCGAGCATGGGCTTCGCCATCTGGCTTGGCTCCTGAACGATGATTCGGTGGTGCGCGGTGAGCTTCCGGCGGACTGGGTGAAGGCCGTGGCCGACTACGTTCCCGAGCCCTTCCGCAACCTTCGTTAGGTTCGGATCCGCACGAGGGCATCGGCGGCGGACTCGGCTCCCCACACCTCACCGGGCCGGCCGTGTATCTGGCGAACGTTGCCGGGAGATGCCGGTAGCTCGAGACTCGTGAACTCCTCACTCGACGGATCGAAACGAACCAACGTGTTCGCCCCGAAGTCGCTCAACCACACGATGTCTTCGTTGTCGACGAACACGGAGTAGGCCTGCGGGTTCTCACCGGGCAGATCCCATTCACGCCACTCGTTCTGGTCGGGCACGTATCGCCCGAGCTTTCCTGCGTCCCATTCGCTGATCCAGATGTTGCCTGCGGAATCGGACCACACCCGCCTCGGCCCCCGCTGGGGGCCGGGCGGTTCGATCACCGTCGCCTCACCGGAATCTGAATCGATACGAGCGATGTGATCACCGGCCAGCGATGCGTAATAGACGACGCCGTCCGGCGTCGCCGTGATGCCGTACGGGCCTCGTCCCCCGGGCGCGTCGAACACCTCAACCTGGGGACTGTCGTTCGTCGTGTCGAGTCGCCCGTAGACGCCGGTCTGGCCGGTAAACCACAGCATTCCGTTCTCTCCGAAAGCTGCTGTGTTGAGGTTCGCGTCCGGCGCATCATCTGGGAGCGGGAAGCTTTCGACCTCTTCGGTCTCCGGATCGACCCGGACGATCGCGTTCAGCCCGCTGTCCGTGATCCACGCAGCTCCGTCGGGACCGACGATCACGCCGTGTGGGCGTGAACCGGTGCCGAGCGCGATCTCTTGGACGGATCCGTCGGACGGGTCGAGTAACCCGAGATCGCCCGAACCCTGAGCCGTGTACCACACGCCATCGCCGTCGGCGGCGGGCGCGACATCGTGTGGATGCGATCCCGCGGGGACGTCGAACTCCTCGATCGCCAGCTCACCGCTCGATGTCGCCGACGTTTCGGGTGTGGGCGACGACGAGCTTTCGGTTCCGTTCCCGGCACACGAGTACGAAACGACGAGCAAGAGGCCAACCACTGGGAGCAGCCGCCGGAGCCGGCCGCTCATGTCAGCGTCTCGGCGACGCGAGGTAGGGAAGGGCGAGGAGCGACGCGGCCCCCAAAATCATCAACCACGAAGCGATGCGGACCACAAGAGCGACCTCGTCGGCCCACTCCATGTGTCCCAGGGAGTCGAAGACGAAGGCCCAGTCGTGCTCGCCGCCGATCAGCTCCAGACGCTCGTACGGAGCGTCGGCCACATAGCGTGCGGCATCGGCGGCCGATGTCGCCGCCCATCCCAGGCAGAGCGCCGACCCGGCCCGGTCGTTCTGGATCAAGAGAAAGTAGCCGGCGAGCCCGAGAGGAACGATTACCTGGAAGATCGAGCCGGCGGCAGCCGTGATCAGATCTGGGAAGACGTAGGTCAGCAGATGACCGAGCTCGTGGAAGCCGAGGTCGACCCAGCCAAGCAGCGGTACGCGGACGTCGCGGATCAGCGTCAGCGCGAAGATCGCCAACGCTAGACCAACGGCGACGTCCTTGGGCCGGACCTTGGCCTTCGATGCCTGCACGTAGATGGTTATCGGCCCACACGTCCGTCCACATGATTGGCTCCCTCTAGGCCAGATGTTCCTCGAACCACGCGAGGACCCGGTCGTAGGCCGCAGTGGCCTGCTCGGCGTTGTAGCGCTCGCCCGTGTCGTTGAAGAAGGCGTGGTCGACACCGGGGAATGTCACGATCTCGTGCGTCAGCTCGGCGTCCTCGAGCGCCGCCCGGGCTGCTTCGCGTGATGCGTTGACGCGGTCATCTTGCTCCGCGTAGATCGCGAGAACAGCGGCCTCCGATCCTGAGAAGTCCGGATCTTCGATCGGGCCATAGAAGGGCGCGGCAGCCGCCAGGCGCGGTTCGCCGGCGTCGAGCAGTTGCCAGACCATCCCGCCACCGAAGCAGAACCCTGTGACGGCGAGTTTGGCGTCCGGCATCCGTCGCTTCAGCTCGTCGACGCCGGCTTTCATGTCTTCGACGAAGCGCCCTTCTTGCTCGGATGCAGCACCGAGAGCAGCCATGGCCTCGGCTTCGCCTCCGAGACTCGCCGTCCCGCCTTCCTCAGACAGGAGGTCGAGCGCCAGGGCGGAGTAACCGCTGGCCGCGAAACGACCCGCGACGTCACGGAGGTGGTCGGTCAGCCCACGATTCTCGTGGATGACGAGGACGCCGCCTTTCGGGTTCGCCGCCTCGGCCCAGGCCGCTTGAAGTTCGCCGCGTGGTCCGTCGAACGTAATGGCCTCGGTTTCTACCGAGTCGGCTCGCGGAGTGGTCGTCGCAGCCGCCGGAGATCCGATGGCGCCGTTCTCTCCGTCCTGCGCGCAGGCTGCGAGCAGTGTGGTCGCAGCCACCGCACCGACCCCGAGCATCGACAGACGGCGCAGTGCTTCGCGGCGGCTGATCAGTCCGTCCGCGTGATCGATCCCCACTTCCTCCGCCAAGTACTGCTTGATCGGTCCCATGCTTCGACCCCCTCCAGTCGCCGACATTGACGCCCAACCAACGGCGCCGGTGGACCGTCGGTTCCCGGCTCCTCGACGGCGCAAACGGGGCCGCGCGTATGCTCGCCCTCCACATGCCCGAGCCACTCGATTACGGGGAGTTCGGCCGCCGCTTCGTCCCGACCATCGTGACGCCCGAACGCGTCCGCCAAACCGTGGCGTCGGCCGCGGCCGGTGACATGACGACCTCGGTGCGCCTGGCCGGAGGCATCGTTACCGCCGAGGGCGGGGGGCAGGCGACGGGGGTTGAGGTCGAGCTTCTGTCGGACGAGCCACTCGCCTATCGCGCCATGATCCTCGCCGAGCTGATGCTCAACGTGCGCATCGCGCGCGTTCCGCACCGTTACCGGGGGAGGATTCGCATCCCACTTGTGCTGACCGCTCACACCTACGACGACATGACGATCGCGATCGACATCGCCGACGTCGCGGAGCGTGACATGGAGTTGGAGCTGCGGTCTCTGGGTACGGCGGCCGCGATCATCGAGCGCATCGGTGAGGTCTCCGAGCAGGTGAAGCGAGAGATCGCTCAGCTGGTCAATTCCCGTAAGGACGACCCCAAGCTCGAGCCACTGCGCCGGCTCGAGATGCTGACGACCATCGAGGAGGAGTGGCAACGCAGGACTCAGGATGGCGCGTAGCGTCCCCTTCGGATGGGCGCTAGTCTTCGGTCTCGTTTCCTTCCTCGTCGGGAAGGCCGTAGGTCACGCACCGGTACTGGTGCAGAAGCTCGTCGATAAGTCCGATGACGGTGTCCGTCGTCATCTCGAAGGGCACGACGAGCTCGGCCTCGGTTCCCGGGAGCCGCGCCGCAACTTCGAGAACCAGGGTGCCGGGCGCACCCGGCTCGCCTTCCTCGACGTGATAGTGATGCACGCGGAAGGCCGTCGCCTCGTAGGGCGTCTGTGGAATCTCGTCGGGAAGTTTCGTCAACGAAGCTGACTGTAGAGCTACCAAGGATCGCTCTACAACTGTAGTCTCCCTCAGCAGCTCGGCGGCGAGACGACGTAGCCGCCGCAAGATGCCCAGTCGACGCCGGATCCGTTGACCTGAACCGAGATCGCCCCCGGTGCCCACACGCGGAAGCCTGACACCTGAGGCCCGGTGATGACGACCGTGTCCCGATCGGTGATGACGGTGGCCGGCGCGCCCTTGATTTGCGCGAGCATCCGCTCGTTCGAGCGCAGACGTTTGCCCGAGATGAGCGCGAAGCGCTCTTCGTCTCGGCGAACGGTCAGCGTACCGTCGGAGTGCAGGCCGCCGGCGTGCACCACGCCACGAGATGTGCGCTGAAGCAGCAGATCCGATCCGGATGTCATGGCGACGCCGTTGGTGGCCGCGACCCGCGAACCGTGAGCGATCGGCCGACCGGCGCCCGTCGGAACGAGTGCGGTCAGAGCCTGGAATGACGTACCCCTCGAATAAGCGGTGAACCGGGGGTGGGTGCCGATGTCGGGATAGTCGGCCGTGAACGTGTCCCTCTCCGGCGAGAGGGCGTGCGCGCCGAGCATGGACACGGCGAGTGCGGCGCCGTTGGGAGAGTGGAACGTCGCGCGGACTTCGTCGGCCGAGCCTGTCGGTTCGATGGAGATCGCGTTCCCGGGCTCGGTCTGGAGGTAGAAGCGATGATCGTGTTCGCCCAAGCCTTGACGGAAAGCGTCGGCGAGGACGACGGACCCGGGCGACCCACCTGACTCGCGGAGATGGACGAACCACCGGTTCGCTCGCTTCGGTTGAAGCACCATGTAGGCCGTCCGCGCGTCGCCGCCGGCGACGTCGATCCACGAGCTCGACGTCGCTGTGTGCAGCCGGCCCTTGCCGAAGAAGTCCTGGGAGCGGTGGTCGACTTCGATGTAGTTGTGCGCCTCGGTCTCCGAAGATCGAGCGCCTTCGAAGTCCTGGCCCAGCAGGAGCTGCTCGAGATAGTTCGCATACCCCGAATCGATCACGAGACGCGCTCCGTGCGCGTAGAGGGTGAAGCTGTTCACGTCTTGGTTCTGGTGGATCGCCTCGCCCCAGTCGTTGTGCCGCGACTCGAAGGAGGTCATCAAGTCGTCTGCACCCCAGCCGCTTCGAGCATGGAAAAGTCCTCGTCCTGCGAATGCTTGTCGGAGCGGCAGGATCTGTTCCGGCGTGAAGGCCGGATCCGGCGCTCGATGCCAGAGCATCGCCGCGACGGGCTCGGCCACCGCGCCACCCTTGAAGATTCGGTCGGTCACGTTGTGCCAGATCCATCCGGCCAGATCCGGGTCGGCGCCGCGGGATGACGCCCACAGCATCTGCGTCGGATTCAGCTCGTAGTAGCGGGCGTCGTTCAGCGGGTTAACGGCGCCGCCCCCCGGCAGCACTTCGTAAGCCACCCATCTGGTGTGCCGGCGGATCTTCGGATGATGCAGCGGGTTGGGAAGTCCCGAGCGCTCGACGGCGGCACTGAAGTAGGTGGGTATGCGCATGCCGTAGTTGCCGTACAGCACGCCCTCGTATCCGGCGCCCGTTTCGTCGAATCCTTCTTGGAAGTAGCTAAGGACGAGTTGGCGCCCGCGAGCGAACCATAAGGATGCGGTGGGCAGGTCGCCCCAGGTTGCCAGCCCGGCCATTCCGATGGCCGCGCCGTTGTTGCCCGTGAAGTTGGACCCTGCCGACAAGCTTCCCCACCACGCCGTCAACGAATGTGCGAAGTGTTCGGAGCCGAGGACGAGCAACGCCGAAAGCAACAGCGCGCGTTCGGTTTCGTCCAGGTCGTTGTAGAGCAGATCCCAGGCCAGCGCGAGACCGTTGAGGATGTGCGCGCGCGTGTTGTAGTACTCGGTCGCGTCGAAGACCTCGGCTGCGCCGTAGTTGGGCGCTGCGGCCGCGATCGACACGAGCAGCGCTTTGGCCTTCCTCAGATACGACTCGTCTTCGGTGATGAGCCAGGCGAGCCCGAGGTCGGCGAGGTCCTGTCTACCGAAGCGCCGCCCTGGACGGTCGAGGATCGGATCGCCCGGTTCGATCGTCGCGACGTAGGAGAGAAGAGATGAGAACGCTCTTCCGGGAACCGAGCTCGGATCGCTGACGCGAGCGCGGATCGCCGGAAGGTCACCGGCCGAGAAGAGAAGGCGAGGGTGAGGAGCGTCGGCGTTCGGTGGGGGGCCGAGATCGAGGGGAGCGAAGGACGGCGGATCGAGTGGGTCCCAAAGTCCGGGACCGAGAGAGGGGATCTCGATCTTGGGGATCCCGGGAAGGGTTTGGGCGACCGCGGGCTGAACAATCAAGATCAGAGCCGCGACAGACAAGGCGAGCAGGCGTCGCCGGTTCAGTTGAAACCTGCCCCCGCGCCCTTGCATGTGTTGCCTGAAACTAACCGACGGCAGCGATCGCGAGGATGCCGGGCACATCGGCTTTGCTCGTGTGCCACGAATCACCAGCGTCGTCACTAGACAAGATGGTTCCGTTGCGGAGCCCGCAGACTAGCGTCCCGGGAGCCGACCGCGGCACGACGAGTGCGTACGGCATCCGCTCGATCGTCGTCGTCACGCCACCGTGGCCATCGAGTTCGAGCGGCTCCCACGGCGACGCCCCTCGCTTGCGGAACAGCCGTGCTTGCGCGTCCCCTTCGCCATGTGCGCGAAACGGATCCGGTGCGGCGGACACGTACCATAGGTCCGGATCTTCGGGATCGACTGCGAGCCCCCACGTGTAATGACGATCCATGCCATCCACATCGCGCGTCCACGAATCGCCGCCGTCCGTCGAGAACGAGACTCCGTCGCCGCCGATCGCATAGATCCGGTCGTTCGAGGCCGGGTGCGCGTGCACAACGTGTGGGTCGATGACCGCGTCTGGATGTCGGTCCTGCCACGTTGCGCCACCGTCGCGCGTGCGAAGCACGCCTCCCAGCTCGATCCCCACGACGATCTTGGCGCGGTCGCCTTCGTGTGGGGCGATCCAGCGCACGTGGTGCGTTTCGGGGCGCGGCGGGAAGAACCAAGTGTCGTAGCTCGGCACATCCCGGAGGGCCGACAGGTCATCCCACGTTGCGCCGTCGTCGGTCGAGCGATAGACGCTCGACGGCTCGGTTCCCGCGTAGACGATCGAGCGTCCGTTCTCTGTGTGCGGACCGACTGTGATCGACAAAACCCGTTTGTGCGGGATCCCGTCGCCGATGCTTTGCCAAGTTTCGCCGGCGTCGAGCGATCGGAACACACCACGATCGAACGTGCCGACATAGACGCGGTTCGGATCGTTGGGGTCCGCGGAAACGCATTGAGCCCCCGAGCCTTCGAGGGAGACATTGACCGCGTCACCTTCGACGATGGCCACGGCATCACCCGTCGCTGCGAAAAGTCGCACGTCACCATCGTGACCGAACGCGCCGGCGAACGCTAGGGCGTCCGAAGAGTCGAACGTCCCGATCTCGTCGCGGCGGAAGCGCGGCGCGTGCTCAAGCCCGGCGGGATCTTCGCCGCCTGCGCGCCGAGCCGCCACGACAGTCCGGAGATCGAGCATTTCGCGCCAAGGGAGGACGCCGAAGCGTTCTTCACCGAAGCCGGGTTTGACGATGTCCATGTTCGTATCGATGTCGCAAGCGTCCGGTTCGGCTCCGTCGGCCAGTACGTGGCGACGTATCTCGGCGCTACACCGCTTGGCGGAGTGCTCGCAGGTTTTCCAGAGGCGACTCGTGACGCTCTCGTTGCAGACGTTTCCGCGTCGCTTGGGGATTATCTCGACGACGACGGACTTACATTTCCACAGGAGACGCACGTAGCAACTGCGCGAAATTGAGCCAGCGTCATGGCCTCCTCGCGAGATCCGGCGATGACGAGGTCGTACTGGGTGGTCGCCCTTTGGTTTCGTACATCCTCCAAGCCACTACACCGCCCGATACAGCGGTGATAACTGCGACGAGCCAGATCGCGCCGGAGAGGCCGACCGCATCCGCGGTGAAGCCGGCGACGAGCGCACCGACGGCGAAGCCGGCGTCGCGCCACAGTCGATAGACACCAACGGCGGAGGCGCGCCAGTTCGGATGCGCGACATCTCCGATCGCCGCCAGCAGCGTCGGGTACACCATCGCGGTGCCGATGCCGAGCATGATGGCGCCGATGGCCCAAGGCATGAGTCCGCGCGAGGCGGCGATGAAGCCGAGAGCGATCGCTTGCAGCCACATGCCAAACGCGATGAGCCATTTCCGTCCGATGCGATCGGACAGTGACCCCGTCACGAGCTGGCCCAAGCCCCATACACCCGGATAGAGGGCAGCGAGGAGACCAACCTCGGAGATCGACAAACCGTTCTGTGCGAAGAAGATCGGGAATAGACCCCAGGCGAGACCGTCGTTGAGGTTGTTCACGAGGCCGGCCTGGCTGCACGACGACAACGCGCGCTCTCGGTACGTGGTGTGACGGATCACATCACGCAGCGTCAGCTGAGACGCAGCGGTCGACCCGTGACCGGCACCTTCGAGCTGCGCGAATCCGCGGGTCTCGCGAACGAAAATGACCGAAAGGGCGAGTCCGAGCGCGGCATACGAGAGTCCGAGGAAGAACGGTTCGGGACGAAGACCGGTGCGCTGTGCGATGTACCCAGTGACCAGCGCAGTGATGGCCACCGCCAAGTAGCCCGCGAACTCGTTGAGCCCCATCGCGGTGCCTCGGCGCTTGGGGCCGACGAGATCGATCTTCATGATGACCGTCGTCGACCACGTCAATCCCTGGTTCACGCCGAGGAGGGCGTTCGCGACGATGACCCAGGTCCAGCTCGGCGCCCAGATGATCATGAGCGGAACCGGAATGCCGACCAGCCAACCGGTGACGAGGACGGGTTTGCGGCCGAAGCGGTCCGACAGCGCTCCGGCGAAGAGGTTCGTTATCGCTTTGACGATCCCGAACGCAACTATGAACGTCAGCGCGGCACTGAACGCCTTGAGCTGAAACGTCTCGGTCGCCAGGAGCGGGAGGACCGTTCGCTCTTGGCCCACCATCCCGCCGACCAAAGCGTTTACCCCGACGAGAAGCACGAACTGCGCGAGGTTCTCGCGCAGGCCCAGCTGACGGGGTGTCGTCACGTGGGGAACTCGAGACGTTCGCCGCTCGAGTCCGCCCACTCGATTGGTCCACCGACGAGCACATTGAGCCCTCGGCGACCGTCTCTCTCCAGAAGGCTTGCCGCCGTCATGCCGCGCTGACCGTGACCGCAGTACAGCGTCAATGGACCGTCTGGAAGCGGCGTGTCGACGATGCTGCCCACTTCGGCATTGAGCGCTCCGGGGATCATCCCCCCGGCGAGCTCAGCGACTTGACGCACGTCGATGAGCGCGCCTTCGTGCTCCGGAACGTCGAGAAGATCGATAGCCGCAATATCGAACCCTGCTACCTGCCACCCTTCTATGCCGCCTGCTACCTCACCTTCGATCGCGTCGAATCCGATCTTCAGCGACTGTCGCATAAGGTCGGCTCGGTCCTGGTTCTCGTTCGCGACGAAGACGAGACGCGTGTCGGGTGTCGCGACCCAACCGAGCCACGACGCGAACTGCGGCCGCAGCTCCACGGAGATGGAGCCGGGGATGTGGCCCCTGCCGAAGTCCTCGAAGGGACGTGCATCGATGACGACGGCGCCATCGGCTACTGCTCGCGCGACATGTAGTGGTGCAAGGGGAGACATCGATCGCTTATGCGTGCCGACCGGCGCGCCGCTCTGGTTGGTTGCGCGCGAGCGAAGGAAGTACGGGGGAAAGGTGCCGAGACTTTGGAGGAAGCCGGTGACGAACACGTCCTCATCGCCGCCGTAGACGGGGTTGCTATCGCGCTCGGCTCCGATCGTCGTCGTGCGCTTGCTCGAACCGGACACCGAGCAGAATGAGCCCGCGCCGTGTGTCGGATACACGTCAAGCTCGGCAGGGTAGGCGTCGAGTAGCGTTCTTGCCGAACGATAAGCCGCGCGGGTCAACGCTTCGGTCTCGTGGTCGGAGATCAGGTCGGTACGAGCGACGGAGCCGACGATGACCGCGCCACCGGTGAACAGGGCGAGGACAGCCGGTCCGTCGGAGAGGAGATACGTGAGGTGTTCGGGTGTGTGTCCCGGTGTTGCGATGGCTCTGAGCCTGAGCCCTCCGAGATCGATCTCCTCGCCATCGCGGAGTCCGCGGTGTTCAAAGCTCAACGCGGCCCCTTCCGGCGCGAGGATGTACGCGCCCTCGACGGCGAGGTCCCGGCTCCCGGAAATGAAATCGGCGTGGAGATGAGTGTCGGCGGTGAACCGGATGCGAAGTCCGCGCTGGGCAGCTTCGTCCAGGTACGGCGTCGGATCCCGGTTCGGGTCAACGACGAGGGCGCTTCCATCGCCCAGGTCGACGAGATATGAGCTGTTTCCCAGCCCCTCGTCCACGACGGGTATGACCTCGGCCACGGCTACCTCCGGGACATCGGTTGAACATTCCAACGATTCAAGATAGATTGTGGAACATGACTACGCAAGCGGTCCGAGACGTCAAGGACGCCCTGTTCGCCCAGTTGGCCCGGATCGCGCAGGCCCTGGGGAATCCCAAGCGGGTGGAGTTGCTCGAGCTCCTGGCGCAAGGCGAGCGGAGCGTCGACGCTCTGGCAGGCGCCGGCGGTATGACGGTGACCAACACGTCGGCTCAGCTCAAGATCTTGCGCGAGGCGGGGATGGTCACAAGCAGACGTCACGGCAAGCGCGTCTTCTATCGCCTCAGTGGTAACGAGGTTCTCGACTTGGTGATCTCGTTGCGCGACCTTGCTCTTGCGCGAAGCGCGGAGGTGCGTCAGTTGGTCAACGAGAACTTCGCGGCGTTGGATGATCTCGAACCGATCGACCACAGTGAGTTACTGGCTCGCGCCGAACGAAACGAGGTGGTGATCGTCGATGTGCGTCCGCCTGAAGAGTTCGAAGCCGGACATATTCCGGGCGCGGTTTCGATCCCGCTGAGTGAGCTGGACGCGAAAGTCGTCCAGCTTCCGCGCGACCGTGAGATCGTCGCTTACTGCCGGGGGCCGTTCTGCGTGTTGGCTCCCCGCGCGGTGGCGATCCTTCGTGCTCACGGGTTCCGCGCTCGGCGACTCGACGAAGGACTGCCCGAGTGGCGATTGTCGGGGCTGCCGACCGCATCGGGTGAGTCAAGCTAGCCGTAATGTCGACGAAAGATCGGAAGCTCGGGCTCGTTCTCGACAGTCGCGACCCGCAACGCTTGGCGCCGTTCTGGGCGGCAGCACTCGGCTACCAAGTCATCGTGGACGTCGACAACTACGTTCTTCTCATGCCCGTCGATCAGGGCGGACCAAAACCGCTTCTGCAGAAGGTTCCGGTCGTCCTTCGCACGGAGATAAGGGGGCCTCCGGCGCCTATGGGGGGCTTGGAGCAGGAGTCGGTGGGGGTGATGGCGACACGAGGCGTTGCAGGTCTCGAGCCAGCGAGTTGGCGTCCATCGGTCGGGTCAGTGGAACTCCTAGCGCGAGCATTTCCTCAGCCCAGACCGGAAGTCCCGGATCGTCAAAATCCGCCGATGAGAGAATCTCCTCGCCTCTGCCGATGAGTCCCAGCGTCGACCGTTCCCGAACGACCGTCAGGCGGTCACCCTCCAGGCGTGCGACTAGCCGATCATTGGTGGGGATGAAAGTGAGAAGGAGTACGAGAGCCAGGAATAGGGCGACCACGGAAAAAAGTGTGATCGTCGTCCACCGGTGCCCTATGCTCACAGCCGCTTTCGGGGAGGGATCCGGCGGCGCGCCGACGAGCGTCACATCTACGACCGCGACCGCGACATTGTCCTTACCTCCTGCCTGCTTCGCCGCCACGACGAGTTGCTGACAGGCCGTCTCCGTGTCGATGGACTCGCGAAGGATGCGCTCGATCGCCTCGTCGGATACTTGCCGGTGTAAGCCGTCCGTGCAGAGGAGAACCCGGCTTCCCACCTCGAGGCGCCGTGTGACGGTCTCGATCGAGATGTCCTTCCGACCGATGGCGTCGGTCAGCACATTGCCTCCGGGCAGGCCTTTTACGTCCTCGCTGGCTGCATCGCTTTCTTGAGCCGCGCGGGTGGCCATCGTCATGTCCGTCGTCAGCTGCTCGATGCGACCACCGCTGAACACATAGGCGCGGGTGTCCCCCACGTGGGCGATCGTCACCTTTCCACGATGGAACCAGGCCACGGTCAGTGCGCAACCCATGTCTCCGAGCGCGGGGACGGCGCTACCTGCGGAAAGGACGGCTTGATTGGCGCCCTCGACGGCCCTGGTGAGTGCATCGTGACCCTTCGGTCCTGGATCGCTGAGCCACTGCGTTAGCTCGTGCAGAGCGATCTCGGCGGCGATCTCGCCGCCGGCGTGACCTCCCATCCCGTCGGCAACTGCAAAGAGCGGCGGCGAAACGAGGAAGGCGTCTTCGTTGACCCGCCGGACCGCTCCCCGGTTGGTGAGCCCCGCGCCTCGGATGGCGAGGGCACCTCGTCTCGGCGCCCCGAACTTCAACGCTGCGGGCTGGGCTCGAGGGGTCCTTCGGGCAATTCCTCCCTGTCGGGCTTGACGTCGTCGGAGAAAGCCAGGACCAGCGGATCGAGCAACTCGGCTCGCGCGACCGGTGGTTTCAATCGCTGTCTCCTGTCTCAGTCCAAATCTACTGTAACGTAAAGGTAGCTCATGCGGAACAGCATCTGGGTTCCTTCGTTTTCCGACCGTTACGTCATGGTGGTGAAGCGATCTTCGAACAACGTAGACCCAAATCATGCGCAGTATGCGGGTCGGCTGGCTCAGTTCCGGCGGGCAGGCTGCGGTGTGAGGTGTGTGACCATCAGCCGCATGAGAGGGATGGGGATTCTCGGATGATGCAGATCGGCGAGGTAGCCGCCCAGAGCGGGCTGTCTCTGCGCACCGTGCGGTACTACGAGGAGGTCGGGCTCGTCGTTCCGTCGGGACGGACCGACGGCGGGTTCCGCCTGTACACCGAGGGCGACCTCGCCCGCCTGCTCGTGGTCAAGCTCATGAAGCCCCTCAACTTCACGCTCGAGGAGATGCGCGAGCTACTCGAGACACAGGACCGACTCCGCGATCCCGAGCTCGAAGCGGCCGAGCGGGAGCGGCTGCGTGAGCGTCTGGCGTCCTACGTCGAACGCGCCGGCGATCGGTGCGCCGTCCTCCGGGCGCGTCTGGAGGCGGCTGAGGCATTTGTTCGGAACCTGCGTGCGGACGCCGCGTCGAAGTCCGGAGACCTCGGCGCGATCACGCGATGAGTGTCGTGCTCTCCGAGGCTCGCCGCAGGAGATCGTTCGCGATCATCTCTCATCCCGACGCCGGCAAGACCACGCTCACAGAGAAGTTCCTTCTGTACGCAGGAGCCCTCGCCGAGGCCGGGGCGGTCAAGGCGCGACGCGGCCGGCGCTCGGCGACCTCGGACTGGATGGGGCTCGAGCGGCAGCGCGGCATCTCCATCACGTCAACCGTCCTTCAGTTCACTTACCGCGACACCGTGCTGAACCTGCTCGATACGCCCGGGCATGAGGATTTCTCCGAGGACACCTATCGCGTCCTCACCGCCGTCGACTCGGCCGTGATGGTGCTCGACGCGGCCAAGGGCATCGAACCACAGACGCTCAAGCTGTTCGAGGTCTGCGCGCGCCGTGGCATCCCCATGCTGACGTTCATCAACAAGTGGGATCGCCCCGGTATGCAGCCCCTGGCGCTTCTCGACGAGATCGAGCAGGCCCTAAGTGTTCGTGCGACACCGATCACGTGGCCCGTCGGCGCCGACGTCAAGTTTCGCGGCGTGGTCGATCGCGAACGCGACCGATACGTGCGCTTCGAGCGCACGCCACGCGGCGCGACCGAAGCCATCGAGGAGCACCTCGACCCGGCCAAGCACATCCCCTCGAGCGACCCCGCCTCCGAGGAACTGGCCATGCTCGACGCGCTCGGAGCCGACCTCGATGGCCCGTCCTACCTACGCGGAGAGTCGACGCCCGTCTTCTTCGGGTCCGCGCTTTGGAACTTCGGCGTACGGATGATGCTCGACGCCATCGTTGACATGGCGCCGGCCCCTTCGTTCCGTTTGGATGCCCAGGGCCGAGAGCGCGTGCTCGACGACCCCTTCTCAGGCTTCGTCTTCAAGATCCAGGCCAACATGGATCCCGCACACCGCGACCGCATCGCCTTCGTCCGCATCTGCTCGGGAGTGTTCGATCGGGGGATGCCCCTCGTCCACGCCCCGACGGGACGCAAGATCACGACGCGGCACGCGCACCTGTTTTTCGGCCAAGAGCGGTCGACGGCTGAGCGCGCATTCCCGGGCGACGTCATCGGGTTGGTCGTGACGGGCGGGCTCCAGATCGGCGACAGCTTGTACGCCGGCGAGCCCGTGAGTTTTCCTCCTATCCCGTCCTTCACGCCCGAACGGTTCGCGCGCATCCGCAGCCGGGACACCGCCCGTTACAAGCAGTTTCGTCGGGGGCTTCGCCAGCTCGAGGAGGAGGGCGTCGTCCAGGTGCTCCGCGAGCCGTCGCTCGGCGATCAGGCGCCGGTCTTGGCCGTGTGTGGGACGCTTCAGTTCGACGTGGCTGCATACCGGCTCGAGCAGGAGTTCGGCGCGTCCGTCGTCGTGGACCCCATGCCACACACGTTCATCCGGATCACGGATGCCTCCGGCGCGAAGCTGCTCGCGAGGGAGCCATCGGTTGAGATCCTGGAGCGCTCGAACGGAACCCTGGTTGCGCTGTTCGAAAGCCGTTACCAGCTCGAGCGGCTCGAGCGAGCCGAATCGGGTGTCGTCCTGGAGAAGCTCGGTGCCGGCTGACATCCGATGTCTGACCTGCGGGGAGTCCGAAGCGCTCAGAGGTGAGCGGAACGGCGACGTCATCCACGTGACGTGCGAGCGCTGCGGCGAGACGTGGCCTCGCGACCTCAACAAGCGATGCGACAAGTGCGGGGATGTGCTTCGTCCGGTTCCGAAGGTGGTGGCTGCACCCTCGCGCGGCAATCAGAAGTCCATCGCAGGCTCGATGACCGTCTACGTGTGCCCGAGCTGTGACAAGGATCTCCTGGAGCGACACCTTCGATCGCGCTCGCCCATCGCGCCGGACGAATGGTCATCGAACGACAGCCGAACCGAATGAAGGTGTTCAGCGTGGGCCCAGCTGCCGCTTCCGCGACGAGCTACGGAACGTTCGCCTCGGCTGCCTCGTGATTCTCCGCGGGAGACATACACATCGACTCGATTCGACCGCGCTCGTCTACCGCGAAGAAGGGATCACTCGAAAACGCGCGGCCGGGTCGACTCGCTGGAGCAATGGCCTGTGCTCCTGAGTGAACTGAACTACTCTGCGATGGCGTCGCGAGGTAGTCCCAAGCTGGAGTGGAGCAACGCCGTCCTGCATAGAGGGGGACGCTTGTCGAACATTACCGCACAGTGATCGGTACCTACGAGCCAGCGGGCGAGATCGTCACAGGATCGTTCGCGCTGGACTGAGTGCGCCCCTTATCGCTCACCGAGCGCGCGCGCCTTCAGCGAGGCTTGCCCGGCCCGGGCTTCCGGCCTCCGGATTTGCCGCTCTTCTTGAAGAGCGGCACGGGCTTGCCCGTTTCGACGTGTCGCTTGAGTGTTCCGAGGAGCTGTCCCCACGTATAGGCCGACATCGGGAGCGGTCCCTCGTCGGAAGCCCAGCCATCGTGATTGAAGTGCACAGTCGTGCCTTCGTTCTCGGGAGTGAGCGTCCAGGTCACCGTCGTGTCCACCCAGTGCGGCGGGAACTCGCCAGTAGATCGCCACACGACCTGCTTGCGGTTCGCTTTCTCGATCTTGAGCTCGAAGGGGACAGGTGCGATCGGGAAGCCGAGAAGCATCGTCCTCCCGCGAGCACCCTCGAACGAGACATCGTCGGTCCACCACGACGCGATGCCCTTCTCCGTCGTCAGCGCATCGGCGATCGCCGACGGTGCCGACTCGATTGTCGTCTCGAACACGATCCGCGCCATGGCATCCTCACGCTCCTCGCTTTAGTGACGGCTATAACGTAGAGTCTGGTTGGACGAAATTCAAGTCCTGGCTAAAATGTCGGAATGGACCGACTCGAGCTCGTCGCCGAGCCACGCCGCCGCGAGATCCTGCGCCTGGTCTGGAACGGCCCGCTGGCCGTCTCCGAGATCGCCGCCCGCGTCCCGGTGACCATCGGTGCCGTGAGCCAGCATCTCGCCAAGCTCCACGAGGCCGGCCTCGTCACGTTGGACAGACAGGGCCGGCGGCGTCTCTACGCTGCCGACCGTGACGCCCTGGCCGATCTCGCTCCGATGCTCGAGGCAATGTGGCACGGTGATCTCGACCGCCTGGCCGAACGGGCGGAGCGCGCTCAACGGCGTCGGCGCCGGTCATGAGCACCCGTGTAGTCATCGAGCGCCGCATCGCGGCGGCCCCCGAATTCGTCTGGGACTTCGTGTGTAAGCCGGACCGCTGGCTCGAATGGCAGGGTGTCGAGGCGGACATCGACCCCCGGCCCGGTGGCGTGCACCGTGTGAACATCCGGGGCGACGCCTTCGCGGGGGGCGAGGTGATCGAGGTGGTCCCGAACCGGCGTATCTCCTTCACCTGGGGCTTTGAGATTCCCGAGCACCCGCTTCCGCGCGGGTCGACGCTCGTCGTAATTGATCTCATCCCCGATGGTGACGGAACGCTTCTGCGCCTCACGCAGGAGCGGGTTCCCGATGGCTTCGAGGCCGTGCGCCACGGCTGGGAGCACTACCTCGACCGGCTCGTGATCGTGGCCGAAGGTGGAGCCCTCGGACCGGACCCCAACGTCGGCAAGCCTTCCACCGGCCCGGCTTAACGAAGTGCTTGGCCCCGCTTCATCGGCGCAACGAACCACCAGAGTTCCCCGACGACGGGGAGCATTGCTACGCAGCTCATCCCTCGACGCTGTTTGCCACAATCCTGAAGAGGACTAGGCAACAAGATCGGAGGAAGCTATGCGCACACTGATCACCGAGTTCATCAGTCTCGACGGCGTCGTCCAGGCTCCCGGCGGTCCGAAAGAGGACACCGACGGCGGCTTCCGTCACGGCGGGTGGTCGATGAAGTACTTCGACCCCGAGGTGATGGGCGGGACGTACGACGAGCTGGCCAAGCAGAGCGACGCCCTGCTCCAGGGCCGACGGACGTACCAGGTCTCGGCGGCCGCGTGGCCGAACCGCTCTGGTGACGGGTTTTCCGACTGGATCAACGGCGTCCAGAAGTACGTCGTCTCGGACACGCTCACCGAGGCCGACATAACGTGGAACCCTACGACGATCATCCGCGGTGACGACCTCTTGAAGACGGTGTCTGAGTTGCGCGAGCAAGCTGGCGGATACATCTACGTCTACGGGAGCGCATCGATGGTGCGCGCGCTCCTGGTCGCGGACCTCGTCGACGAGCTCCTTCTCACGATCGAGCCCATCGTGCTCGGTGGCGGGAAGACCATCTTCCCGGACAACGGCGAGGCGCTGCCGTTCGAGCTCGTCTCGACCAAGGCGGCAAGCACCGGCGCGCAGGTCTGCCGATACCGGCGGGCCCGCTGAATCGACCGCTGCTAGTTAGTTAGCTCGGTGGTGCCCAGCTCGCCTTGCGGCCGATGAGCCCGAGGACGCGGTCCTGGATGGGAGCATCCTCAGGGACCGGCACGGCCGGGGCGTAGTGCCCGTTGTCGACCTGCCACTTCCACCAGTCCGCTGTCATCGGCGCCAGAGTGACCCAAAGGAGGTCGACCTCTTCCGGATCCATCGTGGCGTCTTGTCCCGTCGCCTTGGCCAGATCCCACCAGTGTTGAACGAGATCGAAGCTGAGCGCGCTATCGAGGTACTTCGCTACGTCGGCTGGTGTTGCCGGGTCGTCGAGCACGCGCTGTACGGCCTCCCGGATCCCGCGGAACGCGCTAGCCGGGTCGTCGACAATGCGACGAGAAGAAGCGGGCGCTATGCCGGCCTTGTCGCGCAGCGTTTCGCCAAAAAACCCCACGATGTGCGCAACTATGTCCCGAGCCACCCATCCCTCACATGGCGACGGACTCGCCCACCGCTCGGGCGGCGTCACCGCGATCAGCGCCTCGAACGAATCAGCCCGCCTGCGAAACCTCTCGGCGATCGCAGTCATGGGTGTCATCAGCCTCTAACAATCCGCATGCCGAAAATCGATCTATCGAGTGGGCCCGAGTGGACGTATTGTGAACCATGAGGTCCGGGATGTCATCAGGCGGCTTGCCGCGAGCGCGATCTCACCGCAGCCGGACTGCCCAAACCAGAGACCCCGCCACGAGGAGAGCGGCACCACCAATTACTGCGTCGAGCGGCAAAGTCAAGGCAAGGAGAACACAACCAGACGTACGTCCCACCCGACTCGGGGTACACGGCTGCGAGCTCGGCCGAGGAAGTCGCGTTCGCGAAGGCGACGACGCCGGCGAGGATGAGGCCCGCGAGTAGCCAGCTTCCGGCGACCGCCGCGGCTGGACCGACGGCAGCGAAGACGCCGGCGCCGATCATCGATCCGAGACCGATGACGACGGCGTCTGTCGTCGTCAGTCGGCGAGCGAGCGACGGTTCGCGGCTGGTCAACCGTGGCTATCGGCCGGCGGCGGGCTGGAACAACTCGACGACATTGCCCGATGGATCTTGCAGAAGGATCTGGGAGCCGCCGGGTCCGGTAAGCACGTCGTTGCGGAAGCTGACACCTTCCGATCTCAACCGCGCGACCTCACTCTCGATATCCGAGACGATGAAATGGATCCGGTTCCATCCGCCCGGACCTGGCACGGCGCCATCGGGCATCGGCCGGCCTGCAGAGCTACCGGGGCCGCTGAGCAGGAGCCGCAGATTGCCCCGCTGCACGTCAGCGAATGCGGGATAACTGTTCAGCACTCTGAAGCCGAGGTGGGCCTTGTAGAAGTCGACGGCTGCGGAGACGTCATCAACCATGTAGCGAACACTCACGGTCTCTTCGGTGGTCATGATGCTCTCCTTTCGTATGCGGTCATCTGTGCGATGAGCAGTTCAATCCGGTTCGCAAGATCGTCGGCGGTTCGCAGGAAGACCGGATATGTGTCGTCGCCCTTGTCCCCTTCGACTGCTGGATCCGCAATGCTCCAGTGGGCCGTGGTCGGCTGACCGGGGAACTCGGGACAGGCTTCCCGCACCTTGTCGCACAGCGTGATCACACGGTCGAAGCGCGTGCGGGCGAAGCGGCTCAGATGCTTCGTTGGTCGCCCCGAGATGTCGATGCCTCGCTCGGCCATCACCCGCACAGCGTTGGGTTGGAGCTGTTTGGGATGACTACCGGCGCTGCGGGCTCGGATCTGATGACCAGAGAGATGATCGAGCAGCGCCTCCGCCATCTGCGAGCGCGCGCTGTTGCCGGTACAGAGGAATAGCACCCTCGGCGCTCGCCGACCACTGATCTTGACGGGCTCGGACGGGAGCGGAACCAGCCGGAGCCCCGGCTGCAAGGCGGCACCGGCAGAGCGCAGGAACTCGCCACAGCGCTGCGGCTCGATCCGGTAGTAGTTGTCGCGCCCGTCGGCGGAGCTACGCCGAGCCGACACCAGGCCCGCCCTGCGCAACTCGGCGAGGTGATAAGAGACGAGGTTCTGCGGTCCCCCGAGAAGCTCCGAAAGCTCGCCGACCCGGCGGTCGCTCCGTGTCAACTCGCCCAGCAGGCGCCATCGATGGGGTTCGGCCACCAGCTGGAGGAACTCCAGCGGGGAGATCTCGTCGGCGCTTCTGGACAAGTGGCAATTATATCAAATCAGATTGATACATGTATTTTTTCCGGTCAGACACGGCACCGATGACTTCCGCTGTCAGCTTCCGTCAGAACTGGGTATGAGAGCGAAGAAGCTGGACGACATTAGGAGCGCCGCTTATGGACTGGGCAAAGGTTGAAGCAGGACTGAGGTCTGCCGTTTCGCAAGCGCCGGGCACAGGCGGTCCGGACCGGCACACATGCTGGCTCACGACGATCGATTCCGACGGGAAACCTCATGTCACTCCTGTGGGTGCGCTGTGGGTCGAAGGCGCGTTCTGGTTTCAGACGGGCGACGTTACTCGGAAGGCGAAGAATCTCGTTGGCGATCCTCGCTGCTCGCTCGCCGTGGCGACGCACGACTTCGATCTCGTGATCGAGGGCGAAGCGCAGAAGGTGACCGATACGATGCCCGTTGCCATGATGGCCGAGGCGTTCGCGGCCCAGGGCTGGCCCGCAGAGGTCGACGAGACCGGGACTGGACTCACCGCACCGTTCAACGCCCCAGGCACCGGGCCGCCGCCATGGTTCGTCTATCGCATCGCTGCTAAGACGGCGCATGTCGTGGGAACGGTAGAGGAGGAAGCAGGGGCGGCGCGGTTCAACTTCTAGTGGAAATTGCTCGCCCTGGTACGCGGCGCGCAGCTAATGGAGGCCTACGAGCGCTAAATGTCGCTTCTAGGGTTCAGAAGCCTCAGCCAGCATCTCACTGCTTCCGATTGGCTTGAAGCCGAGCAATCTTAGATGAACTCTAGGATCACGGCGTTGTCTGCCTTTCGACGTTCGCCGGCGCTGGATCCTACAATCGACACTTGCCCGGACCGACGCGATATGCGGAGCGCTCAGACGGTTCCCTTGTGGCCTACCGAACTGACGGCGAAGGGCCGCTCGATCTTGTCTTCTCGGTGGGCCTCAGCAACTGCGAAGTTCTCTGGGATCACCCGGCAAGTGCTCGGTTCCTCGAGCGCCTCGCGAGCTTCAGTCGACTGATCGTCTTCGACTTCCGCGGTTCGGGGGCGTCGGACGGCTTGCAATCACCCGGCTTCCCCACCTGGGAGGATTGGACCGGAGACGTGCTTGCGGTTCTGGACAACCTCGGATCGCAGCGATGCGCGTTCTTCCTGTCAGGAACGGCTGCGCCGAGCGGGATCATCTTCGCCGCGACCTACCCGGAGCGGACCTCGGCGCTCGCGCTCTACCAGGCGTCTCCCCGGCGCGGCGATCCGGCTGTCGTCGACGCGGTCAAGGAGTACATCGCGTCTGGATGGGGGACCGTGCCCTTTTCCCAGGGCCTTGCAACGAGCATGGTCGACGACGAGGGGTACATCGATTGGGTGGCCAAGACCCAACGTCTCGCTGCGACCCCCCGGCTCGCTGCCGCGCTGATCGGGCAGTACCAACTCTTCGACGCCACTGACCTGCTCGCGTTAGTGCACTCACCGACGCTCTTCCTGCACGGTGAGAATCCGTTTACACAGGATCCGCGGGAATCGGCATCACGAATGGCAGACGCGCGTGTGATCGAGCTCGATACAGCGGACGAGCTCCTCTTCGGGACGGAAGGCAGTGACGTGGTCGTCGATCACGTCGAGGAATTCATCACGGGCGTCCGGCCTACTCCGAGGCAGGACCGAGTGCTCTCGACGGTCCTATTCACCGACATCGTCGGTTCTACGGAGCGAGCTGCGGAACTCGGCGATAACAATTGGCGTCGACTGCTCGACCTGCACGACGAGTGCGTTCGCGAGCACATCGCGCGAGCGCGTGGAAAGCTCGTGAAAACCACGGGAGACGGAGCTCTTGCGACATTCGACGGACCGGCCCGCGGTATCGGGTGCGCCAAGGAACTGCGGAAGAGTCTCGGAGCTCGTGATATCGAGATCCGAGCGGGAATTCACACGGGCGAGGTCGAAGTGCGCGGGGACGATGTCGGTGGGATCGCCGTGCACATCGGCGCGCGAGTCATGTCGATCGCCGGGCCAGGCGAGATCGTCGTCTCGAGCACGGTCAAGGACCTGGTCGTCGGTTCGGATCTTCGCTTCGACGACCGGGGGACGCACACGCTTAAAGGCGTCCCGGGCGAATGGCGACTCTTCTCGGTCGCCGGGTGATCACAGTGGGCCCTACTGGATTTGAACCAGTGACCCCTGCCGTGTCGAGGCAGTGCTCTCCCGCTGAGCTAAGGGCCCTTAGCGAGCGAGTCTACCCGTCCGCGTGAAGCAGGGCGGGGCTTAGGACGCGTGCGGGATCCTGGTCGCCGGCTCGCATCGCGGCCGCCGACGTTCCGAGTGCGGACGCGATGATGCGGATGGCTGCTCTTGTGACGGGCACCAGGCTCGGCTCGTGGATCTTGTCCGGCGTGTCTTGCGAATCGAACAGGTACATCGGCGCGGCCAGGAAGTCGACCAGCGGCACGTTGGCCATGTGGAAGAAGCCGCCGTCGGTGGTTGGGAACGGTGCCCACAGGTCGGGTGGAACCACGAACGAGCGGCGCAGGTCCTCCGACTCGAGTGCGCTTCGAACGGTCTCGATCAGGGAGTCGTTACGCGTCGTGAACCACCACGCCACTTCAGGGTCGTCGGTCGGGACGAGCTTGCCGTCGACACCCTTGCACTCGCGAGCGGTGTGCTCGAGGTGCACGGCGAGAACGATGTTGTCGATGAGGTCGGGATGAGTGAGCATTAAACGCCGCATACCGGCGCCGTGCACCATGTGGCCGGAGTTGAGTGTGAAGATCATGTTGTGCGGACGTTCGGCCTCCGGCACCTGCGCCCAGTATTTCGCTTGCGCGACGAGGAGCGCCATCCCAGACGCGTCCTCGACCGCGGAGACCCACGGCCCGTCGTGGTGGGAGCCGATGACGATCCATTCGTCGGATGACCCCGGCAACTCACCAACGATGTTGTTCGTCGTTACCGGTTCGCGCACGGAGTCGACGACAAGCCGCCCCGTCACCGGCCCGGCCCCCATGAGGTCGTCTAGACGTTGGCCACTCGCCTTCGAGATCCACACACCGGGGATCGGTCGCGCGATGCCGTCGTAGGGCACGTAGTAGTCGCACGTCTCCCACGGAGCGTCGAAGATCCCGATGAAGCCCGCCGCTCCGGCCGCCATCGCCGGTTCCATCACGGCCTGCATGTCGCGACCGAAGGGAAGTGTCTGCACGAGCGTCGAGAACTCGTCGTCCGGATCGTGGAATGCGAGCGCCCGCTCCCGAACCAACGATTGTGGAAGCTGCGTGAGCATCGTCGTGCTCACGGCGAGGCAACCTGAGATGTCGCCGTCCCTGGCTATCGGTGCCTCGATGCCCGGCGTGGGGGCCGAGTGGGGGAGCGGGAAGCAGTCGAGCTCGATGCGAACCGCGGCTTCGTTGTCCGACCAGACTTCCAGCGACCACGACTTGGGTTCCCATCGCGGAAGCTCGACGGGCTCGCGTCGAACGTTCTGCAGGCCGGCCTCGAGGAATCGTTCCTCTGCCCATTGCTCGGCCTTGACGTCGGCGGGATAACCGGGTCGCCGGATCCCGAAGTCGCAGATCGTTTCGATCCAGCGCATCATCGTCGTTGCGTCCGGGATGAAAGAGCTGTCGGGGTGTTCCATCTCGGAGTGAGATTACGCAAACACCGATGCCGGCCGTGTCTTGCTATCTGTCCGCCCTTACGGTTGCATACACGCCATGGGAGATCTCCACGAACGCACTTGGCTCCTCGATAACGCAAAGGGAGCCGTGGTCATCATCCACGGCATCGCCGAGCATTCCGGTCGCTACGAGCACGTCGGTCGAGCATTGAACGAAGCCGGCTACGCCTCATACGCATACGACCACCGGGGTCACGGCCGGAGCATCGGGGCCCCCGGGGACATGGGTGAGGACGTCGAGCGTCTGGTCCTCGACGTGGTCGAGGCCTGCGTGGCTGCCCGTGCATCCCACGAGCGAACCTTCCTTCTGGCGCACTCGATGGGGACGCTGTTCGCCTTGCCGGCCACGGCGCAAGCTCCGACAAGCACGCTTTCCGGTTTGATCTTGTCCGGCGTGGCTCTGGTCCCGGGGGAGGCCGTCCTTACATCGCTCACGACCGGCGAAGGCCTGCCGGCCGCGACGATCTCGCGTGACCCGTCTGTGGTGAAGGCCTACGAGGACGATCCGTTGATCTTCAACGACGCGATACCGCCCGAGATGATGGCAAGAGCGGCCGAGGCCATCCAAGGGGCAACCGAAGCGATTCCGAACATCACGATCCCCGTGCTTCTCCTGCACGGGACGGACGACGTTCTAACCTCGATCGAAGGCGCCAACATGGTGCACGCACAGCTCGTGGTGAGCGACAAGACGCTGAAGGTCTACGACGGGCTCTACCACGAGGTCCTGAACGAGCCCGAGAAGGAAACCGTCATAGCCGACGTGGTTGCGTGGCTTGACGCGCACTAGCCCTTGAACATCATGAGGGCTGGTTCTCTTGATTAGCTCTTATTGACCTCGCGCGTGGTGCGTATGGTCGTGCTCGACGACGTGTTCGTCGACCACTGTGCGGCGGCTCGACCCGGCAAAGGCAAGGGACACGAGCAACCCCAGTCCACCGGAGATCATCAGGATGATTCCGATGACGTCGAGATTCGCGCCCGGCGCACTAGCATTAACCGCGAAGCTGAGAATCGCACCTACTGCTATCAGAAATACGCTTACGCCGATTCCCACTTTGGCACCTCCTCTTGGGTTCGAGCTGGAAAATACCCTTCGTCATGATCGGCTAAACCGCTTCCATCACGGGTCGCGTCGTCTTCTGTGGGAAAGGTTTACCCGGCGAGATTGCGCGGGAATACATCGCACATGTCTAACGATGCGAGCTTAGAGAGACGGGCACTATTGGCGAGGTAGGCGCGTATGGACTTCCTTCTTTGGATCGTGGCCGCTGTTCTTGTGATCTGGGGCATCGTCACGCTGCTTCGGGGTGCGGTTCTCGCCGGGATCGCGCTGATAGTGGTGGGCCTGATAGTCGGCCCCGGCGGCTACAGCCTCTTCGGGTAGGGCCCTAAAGCCCGCCTAACCAAGACTTGAGGACGTCGGGCGCATGAAACCGGCTAATCCTGGGTAACACCATGCGGATGAGCAGAGGGCTCTAGGTGATCCGGGGCCTATCAGGGATTCGGGGATTGAACGACCGGCGCGAGGAGTTACGGCTTCCGGTAGGACCGCTGCGCTTTGAGTTCAGCGTCCCCGCTCACGCGATGTCGCTGGGAACCGTTCGAAGGGCCATGTACACGATGGCCGACGTTTGCGGGCCTGAGGTTGCCGAGGCGCTGGTCCTCATTTTCAGTGAGCTCATGACCAACACGATCAGGCACGCCGGCGTTCCGGACAACGACCCGCTCGAGATCCTTCTCGAGATCGAGGATGGTCGTGTCCGCGGGAGCGTGGCCGACCGGGGAGGAGGATTCGCGCCCGAGCGCACCCCTCGATCCGTTCCCGGCGCGGACGGAGGGTACGGGCTCAGGATCGTCGACCGGTTGTCGAGACGCTGGGGCGTCGAGCAGCGCGGCGAGCTCTCTATCGTGTGGTTCGAGCTCTAGCCGCCAGCGGCGAAAGGTGAGTAATCGCTCGCGTGAACGACTAGCTGAGCTCGAAGTGCGAGTCCAGGCCGCTCACCTCGAGGAGACGGCGCACGGGATCGCTCGGCTCCCGAAGCTCAAGCTTTCCTCCGGCACCTTCGAGGAGCTTGCTGGTCTTGAGGAGCACGCGCAGCCCGGTCGAGTCCATGAAGGACACGCCCGCCAGATCAAGCGTCAGATGCGTGACGGAGCCGTTGATCAGTTCCTGTAGCCCGTCATCGAGCTGCCCAGCCGACGTCAGATCGATCTCGCCGCCTACGCGCACGGTTGCGCGCTCGCCACTTTGGTCGACGTTGAGCTCGAAGCCATCCATCCGTGTCCCCTTGTCCGTGTCCCCTTGTCGGCGGTCGGGCACAACTTTGCCACACAATCGACCGGTCTGGAACAACGGTTCTCCCGGATAGCAGAAGGCCGCGGCTCCGATGGCCGCGGCCTTCTGATGGTGCGGGGCAGGGATGGGGATTAGTTGGTACCCGCGCCCCTCGGCGCCTAAACATCGTCCTCTGACCTGCGGGTTCGCTTTCCACAAGCCGGGGGCTCGATGCTCCTAACCTGGCTCCCTCGTGGTGTGGTTGTGGTCCGCGGGTTCGTGGGTGTGACTGACGTACCGGTCTCGTACGACCGTTCGGTAGGGCCACGGAGACCAGCTCATCAGGAACAGAGCGGAAACCAGACCACCGACGATCCCGACGATCATCAAGATGACTCCGACCGCGTCGAGATCGAGTCCCGTCGGACGGACCGTCACTCCAAACGCCAGGATTGCGCCGATGGCGAAGATCACGATGCTTGCGCCAAGACCCATGACTACCTCCTCTCTCGTACTCGTACGTAGAGGTACCCACGCCGGAGATGTCGACAAACGACGGGATATGCCTTGAGAACGACGCTCAGCGGGTGAGCGCGAAACGCACGATCGTGCCCTCGGACTCGCGCTGAACCTCGACGCTCGGGAAGAGCGTCTTTATGAGCGCGAGACCCATCCCGGGTACATCGGCGGCATCTTCAGCCGCGCGTCTGAAGACGGCGGACGGGTCTTCCGGCTCGTAATCGAAGCCCTTCCCGGCGTCGGTGATCTCGTAGCGCAGGTCCTGTCCGTTCGCCATGGCCGTGACGCGCACGACACTCTCCACGCCCGACGTGCGATGAGCGTTGACGGCGTTGGTGCACGCTTCGGAAACAGCGATCTTCAGGTCGAGCACGCTTTCTTCGGGGTAGCCGTGCTGCCTCGCTACGGTCGCGGCGAACATCCGAGCGGTCGGGATCAATTGCGGCTCGGGGTCGATCTCGAGTACGTACTCGTTCACCTGGCTCACCCCGTTGATGTTAGTCCGTTGCTCCCTAGCTACTCCTGACCTGTTCGTGGTCTCTAGGTTCTGGGTACCCCTCGCGCCACGGATGGAAAACCCTTCGCTAAGCGGGTGTTAGGGTCCGATTCAAATGACGGGCAGGAGCGAGTGGTGACCGTTGCTCTGCCGGCCAGCGGCGGTCTCGAGCCCGGCAAGATCATGCTTGCCGTGCCCGGCCGTGCGGACTCTGTGCGGATCGTCCGCTCGGTTATGCGCAGCTGGGCGGCGAACGTCGGATTCCTGCTCGACGAGATCGAAGAGCTGTGTCTCGCGATCGACGAGGCATTCTCCGGCTTGATCTCCACCCGGCCCGTTCCGGAACGGATTACGGTCCGGATCTCATCCGACGACGGAGCCGTAGAGATCACGGCGTCGCGCGACGCCGATACCGAGCTGTGGCCTCCAGTGAGTGCGCAGACCGCGCTGATTCAACGAGTGCTCGAAACGCTCATCGACGAGGTGCAGTTTGAGCGCACGGCGGACGGCCCGTCGATACGGATGGTCAAACGGCGCACCCAGTCCGTCCCACAGCCCAGGAAATAGCGCTTCCCGAGCGAGGTCATGGAACAAGCCGAAAGAGAAGAAGTGAATGCGCTGTTCGACCGGCGCGACGAACCGGGGATACGGGACACGCTGGTCGAACGCTACCTGCACATGGCCGCAAGCCTGGCTCGGCGGTATCAGCATTCGGGTCAGGCTCTGGATGATCTCGTGCAGGTGGCCTCGATCGGCTTGCTCAAGGCGATCGATCGGTTCGACGCCGAGTTCGGAGTCAATTTCGAGTCCTACGCCATCCCGACGATCTTGGGCGAGCTCAAGCGTTATCACCGCGACCAAGGTTGGTCGGTGCGTATGCCGCGGCGGCTTCAAGAGTTGACCCTGCAGATAAAGGACGCGGTACCGGTGTTGTCCCAGGAGCTCGGTCGGTCACCGTCCATCGCCGAGATCGCCGGACACGCTCAACTCACCGAAGAGGAAGTGCTCGAGGCCATGGACGCCCAGGACGCGTACGCAAGCATCTCGCTTGACGCGCCTGTCGACGAGGAGTCGGAAGGGTCCACGCTCGTCGATCGCATCGCCATATTCGACGGAGATTTCGATATCGCCGAGGAATGGGCTCAGTTCGAACCGCATCTACGTGCGTTGCCGCAACGAGAACGCCAGATCATCGTGCTGAGGTTCTTCCGCGACTGGACCCAGAGTCAGATCGCTGAGGAGCTGGGGATCTCGCAGATGCACGTTTCGCGCCTGCTTTCGCAGACGTTGCAAAAGCTCCGCGATGCCGTCGGTACGGCTCCGTAAAGACGACTACGCCAAACTCTTGTTGAAGTGCCAGAACACGCGGGAGACCCTGGCTCCGACGGACTTCACGTAGAAGGGGAGCGCCGTAGCCCAGGCGATCTCGGCTCGTTCGTGTCCCCGGTCGCGCATGCGGTGCAGCGCGGTCAGCAATGTGGACGTTCCCACACCGCGCTTTTGGTGGAGATCGGGTCGCGTGGCTATGGGGCCGAACCATCCTTCGCGGTTGACGTCGTAGCAGGCGAACCCCAGATCTTCGTGAACGACGCAGGTCCCCAATGCGACACCGCGCTCGAGCTCGGGGATCCAATGCGGGTACGTCTCGGTGACCCAGGGCCGGATCCTTTCGAGAGCTTCTGAATCTGCGGTCTCGCAAAGAAGCGGTGGCTCCGCGAGCTCGCGAAGCGGGACGCCCAGGTTCACGGCTTCGCCCGCCTGGTTGTAGCCGTGCGCTTCGAAGAAGCACACGGCTTCTGTAGCGCGAACGTCCACACCGGGTACGACGTAGATGGGAGCCGAGTTGCCGACCTGGATCGAAGTCGCACCCTGATCGCGGCAGAAGGCCTCGATGCGTTCGAGAAGCAACGAGCCGAGGCCGGCACGCTGCACACGCGGATGCACGGCGAGGAACTTCACCCAGCTCTGAGCTCCACGGACGACGCCGGCACCGAAGGCCTCGAGGCCGGTGTCGTGGATGGCCAGCACACACTGCGGGTCGTCGTCCGCAAAGATCGATCGCTCGACAGAGGAGGTCGTCAACAGATCGTATGGACACGCAACTCTGGTGAACGCCGCGACCAGCGGTGCATCGGCCATCACCAACGAGATGGGTTCCTTCACGACTCGATTATGTGAGCCGGAGGCTGCGGAGCGTAGAGTGTCGCGGTGCAGGCTCAGGATCTGACCGCACTGGTGACCGGCGGCGCGTCCGGCCTGGGGCGAGCAACGGTCGAGGAGCTCCTCGCGGCGGGCGCCAACGCAATCATTTGCGACCTACCGAAATCGCCCGGCGAAGCCGTGGCCGCCGAGCTCGGGAGCCGGACGGCCTTCGCTCCGACCGACGTCACCGACTCCGACCAGGTCCAGGCGGCGATCGATCTTGCCGTCGAGCGATTCGGGGGTGTTCATATCGCCGTGAACTGCGCCGGGATCGGCTGGGCGCAACGGACCACATCGCGCTCGGGACCACACGACCTCAAGGTCTTCGAGCTGGTGATCCGCGTGAACCTGATCGGCACCTTCAACGTGATCCGTCTGGCTGCAACGCAGATGTCGGCGCAGGATCCGGTTGGGGAAGAGCGTGGGGTGATCGTTAACACCGCCAGCGTGGCCGCCTTCGACGGACAGATCGGCCAGGCAGCGTATTCGTCGTCCAAGGGCGGAGTTGTGGCGATAACGCTTCCGGTTGCTCGCGATCTTGCACCGCGACTGATCCGCGTGATGACCATCGCGCCCGGAACCTTCGACACTCCTATGCTCGCCGGTCTACCCGAGGATCAGCGCCAGAAGCTCGCTTCGGAGATCCCGCATCCGCAGCGTCTCGGAGATCCGTCGGAGTTCGGAGCTTTAGTGCGGCACATCGTCGAGAACCCGATGCTCAACGGAGAGACGATCCGGTTGGACGGCGGGCTTCGGATGCCGCCGCGCTAAGAGAGGAGGCCATCGTGCTCAAGGAGTTCAAAGCTTTCGTTCTTCGCGGTAACGTTGTCGATCTGGCCGTGGGCGTGATCATAGGTGCGGCGTTCGGTGCGATCGTCACATCGTTCGTGGCCGACATGGTTACGCCACTCCTTGGCTTGCTCAACCTGCCCGATTTCAAGACGGCTTTCGTGAGCGTCGATGATGCACAGATCCGTTACGGATTGTTCATCAACGCTGTGATCAGCTTCCTGGTGATCGCTGCGGCAGTGTTCTTCTTCGTTGTGAAGCCGTTGAACCACATGATGGGGCGCGGAAAAGAAGACCCGAAGGTCCAGGACTGCCCGCATTGTCTGAGCTCGATACCAGCGGATGCGACGGTCTGCTCGCAATGCACGCGGGACATAAAGCCCGCGCGCGCCGCTCGTCGCTAACCGGCTATCTCGCCACCCTGGAGGACGACGAACTGCCTCTCCGGATCGTCGGCCGTCTCGCGCACCCGTTCACCGTCCTGATCACGCGAGATCTCGGCACCCGTTGGCGCGTACTGAACGATGTACGCCTTGCGAACGGCGTTCGTGACGTTTGGTCCCGTCTGATGAGGTGTGAGGGACGAGAACACCACGATGCTCCCGGCCCGGGCCGGAGCGGCTACCGCGTCGGACGGATCTTCGATGCACTGGAAGCCGTAATCGGTCCACCAATGCTTGAGCGTGCCGAGCTTGTGCAAACCGGGGACGACGAGCGGGCACCCGTTGTCGGGTGTCGCATCTGTCAGCGGGATCCAGCATGTGAGGTACTGCTGGGGCTCGACGAATGCGTATCCGTTGTCCTGATGCCAGGGGAACGGACGCGGCTTCTCGGGCTTCTTGTAAACGGCCTGGTCCCAGTACAGGCGCACGTCCGGTCCGATTAGGTCGTGTGCGATGTCGGCCAGAACTCCCGTCGAGACGAGGTTGCGCAGGAGATCGGACCGTTTCACGAGATGAGTTGTGAAGGTGATCGCGTCGGCATCTGAGATGGCGACGCTTCCGCCGCGTTCACGCAAGAAGGCGGTCGACTTCTCTTCGAAGGGGTCGATCTCGTCGCGGACCCGCTCGATCGTCTCGGCGTCGAACGCGTCCTGGAAGACGAAGAATCCCTGCTCGTCGTAGGAATCCACTTGGTCTTGCGTCAGGCGCCTAAACGGCCCGGGCGCAGAATTCCATTCGAACGTCTCGTTCCACTTGTGCCGCTCGGCAACGCGCGTCATGACGACCCCCTTGGTGAA
Organism: Actinomycetota bacterium; assembly: GCA_040905525.1. GTDB lineage: Bacteria > Actinomycetota > JAICYB01 > JAICYB01 > JAICYB01 > JBBDRJ01. The sequence continues at coordinate 128,800 of JBBDRJ010000010.1, read as the reverse complement.
CGAGGGGAGTCTTACATCTGATCGAGCATGCGCGCGAGGAGGCGCCCGAGCAACACGTGCGAAAAGTTGATGCATGTGGCCGACGACCTCCACCAACAGCTCGGATGTGTCGCGGGTAGGCTCGATGCGTCGTCATCTACGTGAGGATCGTCCGAAAGGAATCACCATGGCCCGACCCAGACGAAGAAGGCGAGGCGGCGACGTAGCGATCCTCGCCGAAGACCTCCACAAGGCGTTCGGGAACGTTCATGCCCTCGATGGCGTCGACCTTTCCGTTCGCGAAGGGACGGTCCTCGGGCTACTCGGACCAAACGGCGCCGGTAAGACCACCGCCGTGCGGATCTTGACCACGCTCCTCCAGCCCGACGGGGGCCGGGCAACCGTTCTCGGCTACGACGTCGTGAAGGAGCCGGAAGCCGTTCGGCGGTCGATCGGACTAACGGGCCAAGGCGCGGCCATCGACGACAACCTCACGGGGGCCGAGAACCTCTGGCTGGTCGGCCGGCTCTACCACATCCCGGAGCGTGAGGCGCGGGCTCGCGCCGGTGAGCTCCTCGAGCGGTTCGGTTTGTCGCACGCCGCCGACCGGCCGGCCAAGACTTACTCGGGCGGTATGCAGCGCCGGCTCGACCTCGCGGCGAGCCTCGTCAATCGTCCGCCCGTGCTCTTCCTCGACGAGCCGACCACCGGGCTCGACCCGGCCAGCCGTATTGGGCTTTGGGAGGTGATCGATGACCTTGTGAAAGAGGGCGCAACGCTTCTGCTCACGACGCAATATCTCGATGAGGCCGACCACCTGGCCCACCGGGTCAGCGTGGTGGACCACGGCAAGGTGATCGCCGAGGGAACCTCGGATCAGCTCAAGCGGCGCATCGGCCGGGAGTTCATCGATCTGGAGCTCCGCTACAAGAAGGACGTCGATCGTGCCCTTCGGGCGCTCGCTCCTCTGACTAGTGGTGAGGCGATCTTCGAAGAGCTGAACGTCAGCATTCCCGTATTGAACGGTACAGGCGTCGTGGCCGAGGCCGTGCGGCGGCTCGACAAAGCAAAGGTCAAGATCGTCGACCTTTCCGTTCGGGAATCGACGCTCAACGACGTCTTCATGACGCTTACCGGACACGCAGCCGAAGAAGTAGAAGAAGGAGTCTGAGATGGCCACCATCCCCGTTGCCCTAAAACCGTCGGACCGCGTGAAGTGGGCGATTCAGGACGCCGTCACCATGACACGGCGAAATCTGATCCACATCGTCCGCGTGCCGCAGCTGCTTGTGTTCTCGACGATTCAGCCCGTGATGTTCATCCTTCTTTTCACCTACGTCTTCGGCGGAGCGATCAGTACGCCGGGGACTTCTTACAAGAACTATCTATTGCCGGGAATCCTGGTTCAGATCACTTCGTTCGGCGCGATGAATACCGGTATCGGGCTGGCTGAGGACATCAACAAAGGACTGATCGACCGCTTCCGCAGCCTTCCGATGTCACGGTCGGCTGTGCTCGCCGGGCGTACGTTGTCGGACCTGGTGCGCAACGTGTTCGTGCTCCTCCTCATGTTCGGCGTCGGCAGCGCGATCGGGTTCCGGGTCCAGACCGGTCCGATTGAAGCTCTCGCCGCTTTCGGCTTACTGCTTGCTTTCGGATACGCGATGAGCTGGATAGGGGCGACGGTCGGTCTAATGCTCCGCGATCCGGAAAGCGTGCAGGCCGCGGGATTCGTTTGGATCTTTCCGCTCATCTTCGCCAGCGGGTTGTTCGTTCCGATCCAGACGATGCCCGGCTGGCTCCGGGCTTTCGCGAACAACCAGCCGATCAGCCTCACCGGTGAAGCCGTCCGAGCGCTCGTGCTCGGAGGTCCGACGTCGGGGTTTGTTTGGAAAGCGCTGGCGTGGGCTGTCGGGATAACCGCGGTGTTTGCACCCCTCAGTGTTTGGCGGTACCGCCAGACCTGATCGCACTCGAATAACCGTTTGCTCCCTCCCACCTGGGGTATCTCGGGTGGGAGATGGAAGCTCGCCTGAGCAAGCGTTTCGAGACTCTCGACGATTACACGCGGGCCGGCGGCGGGAAAGGGCTCGAGCGCGCCAAGGAGCTCTCACCCGATGCCATCATCGATCTCCTGACCGAGAGCGGTCTTCGCGGCCGGGGAGGCGCGGGCTTTCCGACGGGAGTGAAGTGGCGGTCCATGTTGTCGGGGTCGGGCGATCGCTACGTGGTTTGCAACGCCGCCGAGGGTGAGCCGGCTACCTTCAAGGACCGCTATCTCCTTCGCCGCAATCCATATCAAGTCCTCGAGGGCGTGGCCATCGCCGCGCACACTGTCGGCGCAGAACAAGCATTCGTTGGGCTGAAGTCATCGTTCACGCTGGAGAACGAAGCACTGGTGGGCGCCTGCGAAGCTATGAGAAACGCCGGCATGCTCGACGGTCTGCGCATCGACATCGTTCGAGGTCCGGACCGCTATCTGTTCGGTGAGGAAACCGGCCTCCTCGGTGTGATCGAGGGCCGAGGACCCTTCCCACGGGAGATCCGCCCTTTCATGCATGGACTTCGTGCTTCGTCGGCAACCGACAACCCCACACTCGTGAACAACGTCGAAACGCTGGCTAACGTGCCCTGGATCCTTTCGCTCGGCGTTGACTGGCTCAGATCGCAGGGAACCGAGGAATCGCCCGGAACCATGCTGTTCACCGTGGCGGGTGACGTCGAACGTGAAGGTGTCTACGAGCTCCCGCTCGGCACGCCGTTGCGCGAGCTGATCGATGGTTCGGCCGGCGGCACGAGAGATGGGCGCATGGTCAAGTCGGTGATTCCGGGTGCCTCCAGCGCAGTTATCACAGACGAGGGGATCGACATGAAGCTCGACTTCGACCTGATGCGACACGCCGGAACGGGCTTGGGGGCCGGAGGCTTCGCCGTCTACGACGATTCGGCTTGCATGGTGGAGGTTGCTCGGCTCTTCCTGCATTTCCTTCACGTCGAGTCGTGCGCTCAGTGTCCGGCGTGCAAGGTGGAGTCCGGAGCGATCTACGAACTCGTGTCGGAGATGTACACCGGAGCCGGACCCGTAGGCGACCTCGAGGAGGTCTTAGCGCGATCGGACCGCGTCACCGATGGACAAAAATGCGCGCTTCCGACGGGCACGAAGTTGTTGGCGCTGAGCATGATCCAATCCTTCGCGCAAGAGTTCGCGGCTCATGCGACGGGTCCGTGCCCTAATCCCCGCGATCTCGTGCTGCCCAAGCTCGTCGATTACGACGAGGACGCGGGCAGGTTCATGTATGACCACAGATACGCCTCCACGCCGCACCAGTGGAACGAAGAGCCGCTTGAGGCGATCACCACTCGGGCCTAAAGCAACTTATGTCCCAACGACGAATGTGAACGTTCCGGCTTTGCCATCGGACGTATCCCGCAGGTCCATCACGAGCTCCGGACTGTAGATCGAGTCGGACTCGTTTGCCGGCTCATCGGGGAAATAGAGCTGCGTCGTCAGGACCGGTCCGTTAGGAGCTTGAACCTTCACGTGGATGTGCCGGGTGCGGCCGGTGTACAACGCGGGAACGATCGTGTGCAAACGATAGTTGCCCTCGTCGCCGGTGAACATATGTCCCCGCAGGTTGTATCCCTCGTTGTCGTAGTTCCCAGTGTCATCGGCGTGCCAGAAGTCGAGGAGTGCTTGCCCCACGGGCTCGCACGACGTGCTCAGCACCGAACCGGTAAGGATCAGCTTCGTCCCGCCGTCGACGTCGTTGGTGAAGTCCGACTTCTCAGGTGAATCAGGCGTGAAGTACGGCCCTTCGGTCTGCGCGATCGTTGGTTCGTCGCCGTCCTCACATGACGGTGTTGGCGTCAGTGAAGTGTCGGGTGCCCGCGAGGCCGAGGCCGTAGCTTGCGTTTGCGGCGAACTGCGCGAGCACGCCGCGGCCAGCGCCGCTGCTCCGCCGATCAAGAGTGCTCGACGTGAAACCAGTCGGCCTTCATCGCTCATGTTTCGTCGGCTCCCTTCGTCGCTCGCTCTACGGCTTCCTCTACCCGTTCGGCGATCTCGATCCCGCGAAGTGGAAGAGGCACCTTCCACATGGGCCGCAGCTTCTGCGCACCTTCACGCCGCAAAACCCAGAACCGCGTCCGGCCGAACCCCTTGAGGTTCTGGGGGCGAACCGGGCGGAACGCGAACCCCGGCTCGTCCACGAGCCCTTCGTGGATGCTGTCGGACACCAGAACCGTGGCGGGGTAGGCGGCATCCACGAGACGGCTCGCGAGGTTCGGCGCCGTTCCGAAGAGGTCTCCCTGATTGCGTGTGACTGGACCCTCGGCCAGTCCGACGCGAATGTCGGGCAGTTGCTCGTCGGCTTCGAAGGCGTCGACCAGGCCGAGTGCGATCTCGGCCCCCTCGCGCGCGGACGGCGCCTCGAACATCACCTCGTCGCCGATCATCTTGATGACGCGTCCGCGATGACGGCTGACGAGATCGACGGCGGTCGCTTCGAAGCTCGAAACCGCGGCGGCAAGCGTTGCTTCGTCCAACGTTTGGCTTATGCCGCTGAAACCCACCAGATCGGCGAAGCCGACGACGGCTGTACCGGCTTCCTCGGAGCCGATCTCGAGTGCGGCTCGCTTGGCTTCCGCCGCGAAGTGCCGCCGCCATACGTACACCAGCCACTGCTCGAGGTCATCGATAAGGTCGGGGGTACCACCGAGTAGCTCGGGAACGGCCCCGGCGTTGTTATCCGCCGCGCGACGAACGGTGTCCACGAGTCCCGCGGCGACCTGCGCAGCCGCTCGTCCCATGACCCGGGTCATCTGCAGAGCCATCTCGCGGTCGACGGCACCGGACCGGATCGCTTCGACAACACGCCGGAGAACGTCGACGTCGGCCTCTGTGAATACCGATTCGTTGTCGGATACGTCGGGGAAACCGAGCGCGCGCCAAAAGGCTGCCGCCTCCTCGACATCGATGCCCGCTCGCTTGGCCGCCTCGACCCGAGTTATGCGCTCGGCTCCCGGGACGAAGACCCGGTCGGCGAACAGCAGGATCAGTGCGCGAGGCCCCTCGCGCTGCGCGGCTTCGATCTCCTCGTCGGACACCCCGACGCGCCGGAGGGCGTCGGCGATGCCGGCGAAGGGATCTTTCTGCGACACGCCATGAGCGTAGTCGGGCCGGGATTCGCTGCGACAGAGCCAAGACGCCCACCACCGGCGCTAATCTGGTGTGGTGAAGCTCGAGGGCATCCACCACATCACCTGCATCACCGGCGATGCTCCGCGCAACGTCGAGTTCTATGTCGGCGTCCTCGGCTTGCGTCTGGTGAAAAAGAGCGTGAACCAGGACGTCCCGACGATCTATCACTTGTTCTATGCCGACGAGGAAGGTGACGCTGGTTCCGACCTGACGTTCTTCGAGTACCCGGGGGCCGAACGAGGACGAGCCGGAGCCGGGATGATCTATCTGATCGCGTTCCGGGTCGCATCGAGTGAGGCGCTCGACTTCTGGGAGGCTCGGCTCCGTTCCGCCGGCGCAACCGTCGAGCGCCGCCCCGACGCCATCCGCTTCGAGGATCCCGAGGGTCTGGGTCTGGAGTTCCGCGTCGTGCAGACAAGCGACGAACCCCTCATCGCTCATCACCCCGACATCCCGGAAGACTTCGCCCTTCAGGGCTTTGACGGCGCACGAGCTCTTACGGCCGACGCTCAGCGCAGCCGCGACCTCCTCGAGACGACTATGGGTTTCCGTCCGACGGGTGCTTCGGACTACGAGTGCCGTGGTGACGAGCGCGGGTCTTTGTGGTCCTACGACGAGACGACGACGCGAGGGATCCAGGGAGCGGGGACGGTTCATCACATCGCTTGGGCGTCGAGGATCGAGGACCACCCGGCGTGGCGCGAGCGCGTGATCGCCGGCGGGATGGAGCCCACGCCGGTGATAGACCGTTTCTATTTCAAGTCGATCTACTTCCGGGAGCCCAGCGGTGTTCTGTTCGAGATCGCGACGCTGGGTCCGGGATTCACGGCCGACGAAGCCCTGGAGCATCTCGGCGAGAAGCTCGCGCTCCCTCCCAACTACGAGCATCTGCGTCCGGAACTGGAGAAGGTTTTGACCCCGCTCCCCGATCCCGTCGCGCTCCGGGCCGGGTCTTAAGGACCTACCAGACACCCCGGAGTTGCCGGCGAACCAAAAGCCGGACTAGAGTCTGGACACATGTCCAGTTCATCTGAGCTGCTGACCGAGCCCACCAGGCGCGAGCTGAGCGCCCGGCAGGGCCGCACCGTGCAGGGCCTGACCGAAGCAGCGATCGACGAGTTGCGCTCCACCGGCTACGACGGGATGACGGTGCGTAACGTCGCTCGCCGGGCCGGCGTGGCCGCGGCAACGGCCTATACCTACTTCGCCTCGAAGGAGCACCTGGTCACCGAGGCGTACTGGCGGCGCATCGCCACACTGCCCGACCCCCGGGTCGATCGGCGGCGTGGGCCCTCGGCCCGCGTAACGGCGGCCTTGGCCGACATCACGAAGCTTGCGAACGACGAGCCCGAGCTCGTCGCGGCCTGCACGGTGGCGATGATGGCCGACGATCCCGATGTGAGACATCTCCGCGATCGGATCGGGCAGGTGATCCACGAGCGGTTCGTCGCTGCGCTGGGGGAAGACGCCGATCGCGCCGTGTTGCGTGCGTTGGATCTGGCCATGACCGGTGCGCTCGTCCGGGCCGGAACGGGGCACATGTCGTACTCCGACATTCCGGTGCGCATCGCGGAGGTGGCCACGCTGATGCTGGAGCCGCGCTCGTGACCGATCCGGGATCCGCCCTCGGTCAGACAGCAACTACGGCGGACGTTCGCTACAACCCTTACGACTACGAGATCCACGAAGATCCGTACCCGACCTACGCCCGGCTGCGTAACGAGGCTCCGCTGTACAGGAACGACGAGATCGGGTTCTGGGCGCTGTCCCGGCACGCCGATGTCGAAGCAGCCTTTCGGGACACGATTCGTTTCTCGAGTGCCAACGGCGTGTCGATCGAACCGTCGGCGACACGGCCAGATGCGTACAAGACCATGTCCTTTCTCGCGCTCGATCCGCCCCGCCACGATCGGATGCGGGCGCTAGTGTCTAGGGGCTTCACGCCGCGTCGAGTGGCCGAGCTCGAACAACGGGTGCGTACGCTCACCCTGTCCTACCTCGAGCCCGCACTCGAGCGCCGCAGCTTCGACTTCGTCAGCGACTTCTCGGGGAAGCTCCCGATGGACGTGATCTCTGAGATCATGGGCGTTCCCGTCGCCGATCGCGACGAGGTGCGGCACCTCGGAGATCTGCTCGTACACCGCGACGACGGGATCGTCGACGTTCCGCGAGCGGGGATGGAGGCTGCGCTGACGCTCGCCGGGTACTTCGGCGGGATGGTTGACGAGCGGCGAAGTCGTCGGACGGACGACCTCACCTCGGCCCTCTTGGACGCCGAGATCGACGGCGACCGGTTGGAGCCCGACGAGATCATCGGTTTCCTGTTCTTGATGACCGTTGCCGGAAACGAGACCACCGCCAAGTTGCTCGCGCACGCCTGGTACTGGGCGTGGCGGTTTCCGGACGAACGGAAGAAGGTGTTCACCGATCCGTCGCGGATCCCGGCTTGGATCGACGAGACGCTTCGCTACGACGGTTCCTCACAGATGCTGGCGCGAAGCGCGACCGCGAACCTCGAGCTTCACGGCGGCAGCATAAGTGCCGGAGATCGTGTTCTGCTGCTCGTGGGCGCTGCGAACCGGGATGAGCGCGTCTTTGCAGATCCGGATCGATACGACATCGATCGCGATACCACGAACATGATCAGCTTCGGCGTGGGCCCGCACTTCTGCCTCGGGGCGAATCTGGCGCGCCTGGAAGCCCGGATCGCCTTGAAGGAGCTGGTGGCCACGGTTGCTTCCTACGACATCGATCCGGAAGGCATCCGGCGTGTGCACTCTGTGAACGTCCGAGGCTTCGAGTCGCTGCCCACGACGGTAGAGGTGCGCTGAATGCCGCGCTTCGAGGCACACCCCGAGCGTCGCCCGGCCGTAGTGACCGGCGCATCGTCGGGGATCGGTGCAGCTACGGCTCGAGTGTTGGCCGCCGCCGGGCATCCCGTTGTGCTGGGAGCGCGCCGCCTTGACCGCTGCGAACACATCGCATCCGAGATCCGCATGAGCGGCGGAGAGGCTGCGGCCGGGCGGCTCGATCTGGCCGACGAAGGCTCGATCAAGGACTTTGCCTCGGTGGCCGAAGCGGCCGTCGGCGCGATAGAGGTTCTCGTGTCCAATGCCGGCGACACGCAGCTCGGCCACGGCGTCGACACGCCGGTTGCGGATTTCGCGCAACAAGTCGAGGTGAACCTGCTCGGTGCGCGCCACCTCGTATCGCTGGTCGCGGAGGGAATGATCGAGCGACACCGTGGTGACCTCGTCTTCGTCACCACCGATGGCATCGACAAACCGCGACCGGGAATGGCCGCCTACCTGACGGCGAAGTTCGGGCTCGAGGGTTATGCGCGAGTACTTCAGCTCGAATTGGAAGGAACCGGCGTGCGAACCTCGATCGTACGTCCGGGTCCGACCGGCTCCGAGATGGGGAACAACTGGGATCCCGAGGCTCTGGCGCCCTTGTTCGACGAATGGGCACGGTGGGGCCTGGCTCGCCACGATTGCTTCCTTCGTCCATCCGACGTTGCGTCGACGATCGCTTCGATCGTGGGTATGCCGCGCGGCTCGCATATCACAATGCTCGAGGTGCAGCCGGAGGCCCCGGGCCCCAGAGATCTCAGAGGAGGTAGCCCATGACGACGACGACCGACCTTCGCGAGCCGCCGAAGGTGTCGGGCGGCGACGCGCCCGACGGACACCTCGAAGAGCTGCGCCACGACCCCATCGGCTTGATGTGGCGTGTTCGAGACGAATGCGGTGACGCGGGGGAGTTTCGCATCGGGCATAAAGAAGTCGTGCTTCTGTCGGGAGCCGAAGCCAACGAAGCGTTCTTCCGCGCCACCGAAGAACAGCTCGACCAGGCCGAGGCCTACCCATTCATGAAGCCGATCTTTGGCGAGGGCGTAGTTTTCGATGCGCCGCCCGAGCGGCGGCGGGAGATGCTGCACAACCAAGCTCTGCACGACAAGTTCATGCGTGGTCACGCGGCAACGATCGCGAACGAGGTCGAGCAGATGGTGGCTCTGGCCGGCGATGAAGGCCAGATCGATCTGCTCGACTGGTTCGCCGAGCTCACGATCTATACGTCGTCGGCTTGCTTGATCGGTCGGCGGTTCCGCGACGAGCTCGACCGTCGGTTCGCAGAGCTCTATCACGATCTCGAGCGAGGAACGGATGCCATCGCGTACGTCGACGCTTACGCGGACATCGAGAGCTTCCGCCGCCGGGACGCAGCGCGCGCGGGGCTGGTAGAGCTTGTCGAAGGCATCATGGCACGCCGCTCGCAGCAACCACCGGCGGAAGGCGACGAGCGGGACCTGCTGGACGTACTGATGTCGATCAAGGAGCCCGACGGTTCATTTCGTTTCTCGGCGGACACCATCACCGGGATGTTCATATCGATGATGTTCGCCGGTCATCACACGACATCGGGGACGGCGGCCTGGACGCTGATCGAGCTGCTGCGGAACCCCGGTCATATGGCCGCGGTGCAAAGCGAGCTCGGTGAGCTCTTCGCCGGGGGGGCCGAGGTGAGCTATCAGGTCCTCCGGGAGATGCCTCGGCTCCAGGCGGCGATCAAGGAAGCACTGCGGCTGCACCCTCCGCTCATCCTCCTGCTGCGCTTGGCCAAGCAGGAGTTCGTCGTCGGCGATGTGCGTATCGCTCCCGGCAAGCTCGTCGGCGCGACGCCCGCCGTCTCCAACCGGTTGCGCGAGTCCTTCCCCGATCCGGAGATGTTCATGCCGGAGCGCTACGTCGATCCTCGCGCCGAGGACATCCAGAACCGTTGGAATTGGATCCCGTTCGGCGCCGGAAAGCACAGATGCGTCGGTGCGGCGTTCGCAATGATGCAGCTGAAGGCGATCTTCTCCGTACTGCTGCGGACGTGGGAACTCGAGCTCGCACAGCCGGGCGACACCTACCGCAACGATCACTCGAAGATGGTCGTGCAGCTCCAGCAGCCGTGCCTCGCGAACTTCAGGAAGCTGAATCATGAGAGTTGAGGTCGATCTCGGACTTTGTCAAGGCCACGGAGTGTGTGAGTCCGAGGCGCCGAAGGTATTCAAGGTCTCCAAGGAGACGGGACAGGTGGAGATCCTCGATCCAACTCCCGGCGACGAGCTTCGTGCCCAGGTCGACGCGGCTGTTAAGTACTGCCCGACTCTGGCACTCAAGCTCAAGGAGGACAACTGATGCCGGCTTTCCTGCGCGCGGAGCTCGAAGAGATGGTCCAGAAGTGGCTCGATACCAACAAGCATTGCGAGCAGATCGGGGACTGGCGGCCGTTGGCCGAGCTGTTCACCACCGATGCCACGTATGGATGGAATCTCGGCCCGGGCGGCGACTTCATGGCCGTGGGCCGCGATCAGATCCGCGACATAGCTCTCGGGATGGAGATGGGGGGCCTCGACGGCTGGCAGTACCCGTACCAAGAGGTGCTCATCGACGAGAAGAAGGGTCAGGTCATCGGGCTCTGGAAGCAGATCGCCGATGCCAAGCGGGCGGACGGCTCCCCGTACGAGGTGCTGGGGGTCGGCGGGAGCTGGTTCCGCTACGGCGGGAACTTCCAGTGGTCTTGGCAACGCGACTTCTTCGACTTCGGGAACGCTGCTGCCCTGTTCATCGAGATGATGAAGGACGGAACGCTTTCGGAGGGGATGACGGCTCGGATGGAACGGAGCGCCAAGCGCGATCTGCCCGGGCACTACCGGCGGGGTGAGCTCCCCGTAGAGATCTGGGAAGTGCCGTGACCGGACGATTCGCCGAGAAGGTCGCCGTAGTCACCGGCGCCGCCGGAGGGATCGGGGAAGCGTACGCGCGTGCGCTGGCCCAAGACGGCGCCGCCGTCGTCGTAGCCGACCTCGATCGTGAACGCGGGGAGAAGGTCGCGACGAGCATCAGCTCCGACGGCGACGTGGCGGCCTTCGTGGCCGTAGACGTGGGTGATCCGGATTCGACGCAGGCATTGGCGTCGGCGGCCGTGGAACTGTTCGGCGGTGTCGACCTGCTCGTGAACAATGCAGCCATCTACGCCGGGATGAAGCTCGACTCGCTGCTCGATGTGGACTGGGAGTACTACCAACGATTCATGCGCGTGAACATGGACGGTGCGCTTCTGTGTACACGGGCCTGCACACCGCACATGTCAGCACGCGGTGGTGGAGCCATCGTCAATCAGTCGTCTACGGCTGCCTGGATGTATGCGAACTTCTACGGTCTGGCCAAAGTCGGCATCAACGGTTTGACGCAGCAGCTGGCGCACGAGCTCGGCGGCCGGAACATCCGCATCAACGCCATCGCGCCGGGCCCGATCGACACCGAAGCCACACGAAACGTCGTCCCCGCCGTGCTGATCGACGAGATGGTCGAGGGGCTCGCGCTCAAGCGCCGAGGGACCCCGGAAGACCTGACCGGGTTGTGTCTGTTCCTTCTTTCCGACGAAGCGTCGTGGATCACCGGACAGATCTTCAACGTCGACGGGGGACAGGTGTTCCGTTCATGACGCGAGTGGGGTTCGTCGGCCTGGGTCAGATCGGACGACCGATGGCCGAGCGCCTTGATGCCCCTGTCGTTTACGACCTTCTTGCGCAGGCAACCGACGGGTTCGCCGACGTTGCGGCCAGCGCCGGTGAAGTCGCACAGCGTGCGGACGTGATCTCCGTGATGGTTCGCGATGACGCTCAGGTGCGCGATGTCGTGAGGGAGATGCTCCCCGTGGCGCGGCGGGGAACGGTGATCGCGATCCACTCGACGATCTCGCCTGGCACGGCCGAAGACCTCGCGGGACGGTCCGGCGACGTGCACGTTGTCGACGCTCCGGTCAGCGGAGGCTTCATCGGAGCCAGCGAAGGGACGTTGGCCGTGATGGTGGGGGGTAGCGTGGACGCCGTCGACCGTTGCCGGGAACCCTTCGGCCACTGGGCAACTCTCTTCGTCCACGTCGGAGGTGTCGGCGCGGGCACGAAAGCCAAGCTGGCCCGGAACTTGATGCATTTCGTCGCTTTCACGGCGGCAGGAGAAGCTCAGCGACTGGCCGAGGCGGCCTCGATCGATCTGTCCGCCCTCGCCAAAGTGGTGCGTCATTCCGACAAGGTCACCGGAGGCCCCGGCGCGATCATGTTCCGCGACAGCACGAAGCCCGTGGTGCCGGACGACCCGTGGTTCGACGTGCTCAACCACACCGCCGAGCTCGGCGAGAAGGATCTGCGCCTCGCGCTGGAGTTGGGTGAGGAGCTGGGCGTCGACCTCCCGTTCGGCTCCCTTGCGCTCGAGTACTTCGCCTCCAGCCTCGGTGTGAAGCGATGAGCGACGCCGAAAGACGCAAGCGCGGCATCGAGATGATGAAGAAGGTCTACGGATGGGACGTGGGCGATCCGGAAGGCGCATTCACCGAGATGACCTTCGACCACCTTTTCGGAGACGTCTGGTCGCGCGACGTTATGAGCATCCGGGAACGCAGACTGCTTCTGATCGGATTGCTCGTCGGCTACGGCTTGGACGACGTCGTCGAGCTTCAGCTCGAGAGCGGCCTGCGCCTGGGCGAGCTCGAACCCGATGAGCTTCGCGAGATAGTCGTGTTCCTCACGCATTACGCCGGCTGGCCGCGGGGAGCCAAGCTGAACGGTCTCGTGGAGAAGCTTCTGGCTCAGGGGCAGGCCACTCGGGGACCGGAGTAGTGGCTACGGTCTTCGACGACCTCGACCGCGAGACTCTGGCCACTCTCGTTCGCGAGTACCTGTTGTGTGGTCACCTCATCGATCGTTCCGGGATGGCCCACGTGCTGGCTGCCGGTGGCATCGACGCGATGCGTGAGATTGCGATCGAGGAGTGGATGGGCGCCAGCCCGATCTACACCAGACGCATCCGGCGAGCTTTGGGCATCGAAGGTGACGATGTCGGCGCGATCTTCAAAGCCATGCAGATCGACATCGGCGCGCCGCCCCAGTTCATGGATTTCCGATACAAGGTGATCGACAGCAAGCACGGAGAGTTCGTGCTCGCATCGTGCGGTGCACTACGCGACGTAGAGCCGATGGGTGAGGAATACGTCGTCACGATGTGTCATCACATCGAGGACCCGACCTTCGATGCGACGGCGGCCGCTACGAACCCCCGCGCTCGCATGAGGCCCATCCATCGTCCTCCCCGGACACCGGCCGACCGGTTGCCCCATTGCCACTGGACGGTGGAGATCGCCGACGACGCCGATCCGGTTCCCGAACCTGAGCCGGCGCGCTGCATCGCCAAGTCCCGGGCCGCAGACATTGGAGTTGTCGCTCCGTCCGGCGCCGACGATGAAGGTCGCGCTCGATACGACGGACCTCTCGCACCGGATCTGCGGTTCGAGGAGTTCTCGCGGCACACGCTGATCACGACACTTCAGGAAGTGGCTCTGCAGTGGCATCTGCTGGCTCTGTCCTTCGCCCTCGCCGTCGAGCAGCGGTTCGGCAAGGACGTCGCGAGTCAGATCCTCGTGAAGCAGTTCACGGGCATCGCCGGCCTTTCCGCATCGCGGATCGGCAAGGCGCTTGGGCTGGGATCGACGGTCGGTGACATCGCTGCGATGCTCGAGCTCCACCCGGCTTTCCATCCACGCTCGTACGTCGATGTGAAGATCGTGCATGACCCAATGGAGGTCCACCTTCGCGACTGCGAAGCGATCGGGGATAGTCCCGGACGATCCTGGGCCGATGTACTCGCCGACGGCAACGCTCAACCTCTCGATGCGATGGTCCACGCCGTGCATCCCGGCGCGCGCTGCGTCGCGATCGAACCCGCGCCGGGAGATCGACGCGCTTGGTCCGTAACGGTTGTCGCCGACGAGGAAGCCCGGGAGTCGCGCGAGGTTGCGGTCACAAGGATCAGCACGGGCAGTGAGTTCGCTTTCGAGGAGCGCTGACGCTTTCGATGCTCGGGGATCTCGACGTCCTCCTGATCGACGGGCGACTAACAGCCGCCTCCAGCGGCGGAGTCTTCGAGACCATCAACCCGGCCAACGAGGAGGTTCTCGGCCCGGCGGCGAATGCCGGCCCGGCGGACCTCGAGCGCGCGATCGGAGCGGCTCGCCGAGCTTTCGACGAAGACACCTCGGGCTGGACGACCGACACCGCGTTCCGCGTCCGCTGCCTTCGCCAGCTCAAAGAGTCTCTCGAGAGCAACGCAGACGAGCTTCGGACACTAACCGTGGCCGAGGTTGGCTCTCCGGTCTTCCTCACCCACGGACCTCAGCTCGACACGCCGATCGCGGATCTGGGCTGGATCGCGGATCTCGCCGAATCGTACGAATGGCGCAGTGATCTCGGCGTAGCGAAGCCGATGGGCGTTTCAACACGTCGATTCGTCCTGCGCGAGCCGGTCGGAGTTGTCGGAGCCATAACGCCGTGGAACTTTCCCCACCAGCTGAACCTCGCGAAACTCGGGCCGGCCCTCGCCACCGGCAACACGATCGTTCTCAAGTCCGCACCCGACACACCGTGGTGCGCAGCCGCGATCGGGCGTTTGATCGCCGAGGAGACGGACATCCCTCCCGGAGTCGTGAATGTCATCACCTCTTCGGCTCACCAGCTGGGGGCTCAGCTCGCAGCCGACCCTCGCGTAGACCTCGTCTCGTTCACGGGCTCAACGGTAACGGGCCGCAACGTGATGACGGCGGCGGCCGCAACTCTCAAACGGGTGTTCCTGGAGCTCGGTGGAAAGTCGGCGTTCATCGTCCTCGACGACGCCGATCTAGACGCGGCGTGCTCGACGGCGGCATTCACCGTCGCTACACACGCCGGACAGGGTTGCGCGATCACTACTCGACTGCTCGTACCCCGGCGGCGTTACGACGAGGCCGTTCGGGCGACATCCGATGCACTGTCCGCGATCGGCTGCGGTGATCCAACCGACCCTCGCACGATGTGTGGGCCGCTCATCTCGGCCCGGCAACGGGATCGCGTCGAGGCCTATCTGCAGGTCGCCGTCGACGAAGGGGGAAGGTTCGAGAGCGGCGGCAAGCGTCCGCCAGATCGCGATCGGGGATTCTGGATCGAACCGACGTTGATCGCGGGGCTAGGCAACGACGCTCGGGTTGCTCGTGAGGAGATCTTCGGGCCGGTCCTTGTTGCCATACCTCACGACGGCGACGAAGACGCGGTTAGCTTGGCCAACGACTCGCCGTACGGACTCTCGGGTGCGGTTCACAGCTCAGATCCGGAGAGAGCGTGGAGGATCGCCGAGCGCGTTCGCACCGGAACCATGAGCGTCAACGGTGGCGTTTGGTACGGAGGCGATGTTCCCTTCGGCGGCTACAAGCAGTCGGGGATAGGCCGAGAGATGGGGCTGGCCGGTTTCGAGGAGTACCTGGAAACCAAGGTCGTGGCGGAGCCCGCTTAACTCGGTTCGATGGCATGATGCAGCGGGGAGACAATTGGTAAGAAACCGTCATCGATCGATAGCTGCGCTCATCGCCGTCCTGACCCTGTTCGCGACGGCTTGCGGCTCACAACTCAGCGACCAAGAGCGCGCCGACCTGATCACCGCCATGAAGAGCGCCGGCGGGACGGGAACGGGTCCGGGAACGGTTGACGGCACGGATACGACGGGTGCAACCGGAGCCGGCACCGAGACGACCACTGAAACCGCGGACGGCGCGGCCGACGACGACGGCTCGAATGCCGGTACGCAGGACAACGGGTCCACCGACGCGGGAGAGTTGATCGGCGGGATCAGATTGGCAGCGTGTCCGGATGCGACGAAGGCCACGGCGACCGGAGCGACGGCCAACAAGCTCACCGTAGCGACGCTGGCCGACATCAGCGGCGTTCAGCCCGGGCTCTTTCAGTCGGCGCACCAAGCCGCCCGGGCGGCTACCGCCTACATCAACAGCCGAGGCGGCATCTGCGGCCGCCAGCTCGAGGTGCTTCCTCTAGACAGCAAGACGGACTCCGGCGGGAACCGCGCGGCGATGCTGGATGCCTGCGCCAAGGCCTTCGCTGTCGTCGGCTCGATCTCGGCCTTCGACGACGGCAGCGCGGCGCCGGGACGTGAATGCGGGATCCCCGACATCTCGGCGATCACGACCAACGCCACGAAGTTCAACTCTCCGAACGTGTTCCCGATCTTTCCGAATGGTGGAGCACTGGCAACCACGTCTGCTCAGGAGATCGCAAAGCGCTACCCGGATGTGATCAAGAAGGCCGCGATCTTCTGGCTCAACCAAGCCGTGACGAAGAACAACGCGGTCCTGCGACAGAAGGCTTGGCAGTCGGTCGGGTACAACTTCATCTACCAGCAAGAGGTTCAAGTTCTGGAAGCGAACTTCACACGATTCGTGATCGAGATGCAGAGCCGGGGTGTCCAATATGTGACGATGGTGTCGGATTTCCAGAGCGTCGTCCGTTTGCAGAAATCGATGCGCCAGCAGAATTTCGTCCCGAAGGTCCGGGACTGGGACTCAGTCGCGTACGACCCGGACTACCTCAACGAACCGGCCGTCGTCGAAGGCTCCCTCGTCTTCCTGAGCACCGCACTTGTCGAAGAGTCCGCCTCCAACCCAGAGATGCGGCTGTACGCGGACTGGCTCCAGCGCGGCTCACCGGGTGCGGTGCCCGATTACTTCGGCATCCATACCTGGTCGGCCTTCCGACTCTTCCAGGTGCTGGCCAGTGGTATCGGACCCGATCTCACTCGGCCGAAGATGCTTTCGGCTCTCAAGGCCACGAGGGAGTGGAATGGGAATGGATTACACGGCGCCCATCAGACGGGAGCCAAGGTCCCGTCGCTTTGCAGCCTGCACGTTCAAGTGAAGGGCGGAAAGTTCGTGAGGCTCGCGCCGTCGTCGGGCTTCAATTGCAGCGGCAAACTGTTCCGGCCGTGAGCACAACGCCGCCCAAGGATGTGGCTGCGTCGTTCTGGGCGGCTCTTTACGACAGGGACTGGGAGCGCATCCGGTCGTTCTTCTCACCCGACTCGATCTATTACGACGTCCCCACCGGTCCGGCAACCGCCGCGAAGGGTCCGGATGGCATCGAAGCTCGCCTCCGGCTCGGCCTGGAGACCCTTTCCGGCTACGAGCACGAAAATGGTGCTGTCGTCGCGGACGGCGAGATGGTTGTCACCGAGCACTTAGAGACGTGGCACTGGCCCGCGGGTGAGACGGTTACACTGCCGTTCGTTTCGGTCCAGCGCATCCTGGACAGCAAGATCGTGCTGTGGAAGGACTACTGGGACTACCAGACGCTGATGAGCGGGGCCCCGGCCGATTGGCAGGAGCGTCTTGCGACGGCGGATCTATCGTGGCTCTTCGACGCGACAGGGATCGCCTAACCGCGGTCCGTCAGCGCAGGATGACCGGCATCGTCTCGTAGCCGCTCACGAAGTTGGCCGGCCGCGACGCAGGCTCACCCGGTTCGGCGAGTGTCAGATTTGGGAGCCGGTCGAGCAGTTGGTCGAACAGGACCTTCAGCTCGAGGCGCGCAAGTGACGCTCCGAGACAGAAATGAGTCCCGATGCCGAAGGCGACGTGGTCGTTCGGGGATCGCTCGATGTCGAAAAGGAACGGGTCGGGGAACTGATCTTCGTCGCGGTTGGCCGACGGGTAGAGGAGAACCAGCTTCTGTCCCTCGTGTATCAGCTCCCCATGGAAATCCACATCCCGCGTGGCCGTGCGCGCCATGTTCTTGATCGGTGTGACCCAGCGCAGCATCTCCTCGACCGCGGAAGGCAGCAGCGAACGATCGGAAGCGAGCCGGTCCCAGTTCGCGCGCGCCGATAGCAGCTGGTAGGCGCCACCGGTGATCACATGCCGGGTCGTCTCGTCACCTCCGATGAGTATCAGGAGGGTCTCGAACGTGAGCTCGTCGTCGTCGAAGCGGTCGCCGTCGACCTCCGCGTGTACAAGGACGCTGATGATGTCGTCGCGGGCCTGGACACGCCGATCTTCGATAACGCCGACCAAGTAGGCCCGGTATTCCTCGAAGGCCGCCGACATCTTGGCGAGCAGCTCAGGATCGGCCGTGCCGAGGCCGCGCATCAGGTCGTCCGACCACCACAGCAGGTCTGCGTGATGGCGCTGCTCCGCGCCCAGGGCATCACCGATCACTATCAGCGGGAGCCAGGCGGCGATGTCCCAGACGAAGTCGCATCGCTCGCGATCTTCGACGGCGTCGATGAGCCCGTCGACGATCTCTGTGATGCGCGCTTCCAGATCGCGCACCCGCTGTGGAGTGAACCCCTTGTTGACCAGCTTGCGGCGTTTCCAGTGGGCGGGGTCGTCCATGTCGATCATCATCGGCACGGGTCCGGACTCCGGACGGATGCCGTTTGCGCTCGAGAAGATCTCTGGGCTGCGAGAGATCTCGCGTATGTGGTCGTAGCGAGTGATGCCCCACGCGCCGCTGGCTTCGTCGAAGCACACGGGCCTGTTCGCGCGCAACCACGCGAGCCCGGCGTGTGGGTTGTCCGCCCAGAAATCACCACGCACGAAGTCGATCCGAGGAGTGTCAACCGAGCGCGGGCTAGGTGTGCTCACCAAGCGTCACCTTGATCTTGCGGCTGGTCCCGTCGCGTACGACGGTCAATGTCACCTCGTCACCCGGAGCGTGCTTGCGGATGGCGGCGGCCAGCTCGAACATCCCCTCGAGCTGTTCGCCGTCGATGGCCGTTATGAGGTCACCTTCCACGATGCCGGCTGCGGCGGCCGGCGTACCCGGTTCAACGACCTTGACCAACGCACCGGAGCGAGGGTCGGCCGGATCGGTACCGCTCACACCGAGCTGAGCGACCGGAGGCGCGGGCTTCCCCCGGGTGAGGTAGGACGCGGTATCGAACGCGACGTCGATGGGCACGGCGAGACCGAGAGACCCGCGCCTCGCGATGTTGATCCCTATCACCCCAGCGTCCACATCAGCCAGCGGCCCGCCCGAGTTGCCCGGATGTATAGCTGCGTCGGTTCGGATCACGTCGACGGCACCCTCCAGTGTGGGCAGCGTTCCGCCGATGCCGCTGACAACACCGGCCGTTACCGTCTCCCGGTCACCGAACGGGCTGCCGATGGCGACCGCCAGCTCTCCGACGCGAACGGGCCGGTTGCGTGCGAGCTCGGCCGCGTGAAGTCCCTTGTGCTCGACCTTGATTACGGCCACGTCCCGGCCGGCGTCACGCCCGAGCACCTTGCCCGCGAGCGGTGTTCCATCCGAAAGCCGAACGGTGACTTCGACTTGATCCTCGACGACGTGCGCCGCCGTGAGGATCAGTCCCTTGGCGTCGTAGATCACTCCGGAGCCGGCGGTCTGCCCCGACCGTATGTAAACGGTTGCGGGCAGGAGCTTGCGCGCAACCTCGGCCGCCGGCTCTGGAGATCGCGGTGTGGGAGTGGGGGGCGCCGGGGTGCGCACGGCTTCGCGCGCGACGAAGCCTCCGACGAAGGCGAGAGAGGCGATCGCGATCCCGGCCGCGCCCAGCCATGCGCGCCGGGAGCCACGAGGCGCCTCGGTCCGGGCTGGGGACTGCGTTGGTGGCGTGGGATCCAGTGTGGTCATGACCACCGAAGATACCCGCGACCGCATAGGGTAGCCGCGAAATGGAGCCGACCGAGCTGTTGTCCGGCGTCCGGGTCGTGGAGTGCTCGATGCTCGGCCCGGCCGCCATCACGACCAACCTGGCCGATCTCGGCGCGGATGTGATCAAGGTCGAGCCGCCCCAGGGTGACTATGTGCGCGACATGACTTGGCCTATCGTGGAGGGCACCTCGCTCATGCATCTCCACGTCAATCGGGGGAAGCGGAGCCTTGTGCTTGACCTGCGATCCGAGCGTGGACGCGAGGTATTCGTCGACCTGGCACGCACCTCCGACGCGGTCGTTGAAGCCATGCGCCCGGGAGCACTGCACCGTTTGGGGATCGGCTTCGAGCGGCTGCGGGAGGTCAACGAGCGGATCGTGTTCATCACGATCTCCGGATACGGAATGACCGGGCCGTACAAGGACTATCCGAGCCACGGGATCGCTTACGACACATGGGCCGGAATCGTTACACCCGCTCGCGACGACGATGGCTTCACCTACATCCCGGAGCATGTGTCGATAGGGATCAACGCCGCGCCCCTGTACGGCGCGTTGGGGATCCTGGCTGGGATCGTGCGAGCGAGAGCAACTGGACAAGGGGTGCAGCTGGAGGTAGCTCAGTCGGACGCCGCCGCCGCCGTCGATTGGTTGCGATCGGAGACTCACAAGGCCTATGAGCGTCCGGAGAGCGAAGTTACGGGCAACAAGTCGGACGACTACCGGCGCCGGGCGCCCGGCACCGCGGGGATGCGCGAAGGCGTGCGTTACCAGATCTACGAGACCAAGGACTCATACGTGCTGTTCATGGCGTCCGAGCAGGAGTTCTGGAAGAACTTCTGTGAAGGTGTGGGCCGGCCGGATCTGTTCGAGCACCACCCGGGCTCGAAGTACGCGGATCACGCCATCGGGAACAAGGGGTTGCAGAAGGAGCTCCAGGAGATATTTCGCACGCGCACATCGCAGGAGTGGCTCAGTTTCGGTGGCGAGGTGAACACGCCTATCGCACCGGTGAACACACCGCAGACGCTGGGCCATGACCCTCAGTTCGCCGCGCGGATGGAGTGGATCGCGCGGGAGCGACTGGGGGCCGAGCAGCTGCCGAATCCGCTAAAGGTCGTGGACGGCGAGCTCCCGCTCCCGACGAAGGCACCGACCGTGGGCGAGCACACCGAGAACGTCCTGCGAACGGTGCTGGGTTACGACGACGAACGGATCGAAGCGCTGCGTTCTTCTGGCGCGCTGGGCTGATCGGCCGACGAGAGGAGATCCGATGCGCTACGCCGACGGGCCGACGGTCGAGGTCGAAACACAGATCCACGCAGCGCCGGCTCGCGTGTGGGAGCTCGTGAGCGACATCAACCTACCTGCGCGCTTCTCCTCTGAGTTCCTGGGAGCCGAGTGGCTGGATGGCGCAACGCGCGCGGAGCTCGGTGCGCGTTTCGCGGGACGGAACCAGCATGCGGCGATCGGCGAATGGGCTACGACGAGCTTCGTCGTGGCCTGCGATCCGGAGCATAGCCTCGAGTGGGCGGTTACAGATCCGGACCAACCCGCCGCGTCTTGGCGGTTCGAGATCGAACCGGCCGGAAGCGGCACACGGCTGAAGCAGTGGATGCGCATGGGCCCGGGTCGATCTGGTCTGAATATCGCCATCGACGCCATGCCGGACAAGGAGGAGCGCATCATCGAGCGCCGGCTCGCCGAGCACCGCGCGAACATGACGGCGACCCTCGCGGGGATCAAAGCGATGGCTGAGGAAGGTGATGGTTAAACCTTTGCGCATCGCCGTCTTCGCGTCGGCCTACGGCGAGGACGCAGTGGCCTTCGTCCAAGAAGCGGAGAGGCTTGGCGTTGATTCGGTATGGAGCGCCGAAGCATGGGGGTTCGACGCGCTGACGCCCCTGGCGTACCTGGCTGCTATGACGTCTGTCGTCCGGCTCGGTTCCGGCATCGCACAGGTGGGTGCCCGCACACCGGCGAACCTTGCCATGTCGGCGATGTCCATGCAGGCGCTCTCGGGCGGCCGGTTCATCCTCGGGCTTGGGACGTCGGGCCCTCAGGTGATGGAGGGATGGCACGGAGTGCCCTTCTCCTCACCGATCCGGCGCACGCGCGAGACGATCGAGATCGTCAAGCAGGTCGCCAGTGGATCCAAGCTCGCTTACGACGGCGAGATCTACCGGCTCCCGTTGCCGGGCGGACAAGGGAAGTCGATCCGTGCAGCCGCACCGCCCGTGGACGTGCCGATCTACGTCGCCGCGCTGGGTCCTGCGAACCTCCGGATGACCGGAGAGCTCGCGGACGGATGGGTCGGAACGTCCTTCATCGCGGAAACCGCGGATGTTTTCTTGGACCCTCTGAAGGCGGGTGCCGTGAGCGCCGGGCGATCTCTGGACGATCTCGACCTCCAGGTGCCGGCATCCGTCGAGTTCACCGACGACGTCGACGAGGCGGCGAAGCGGCACGCGCGAGGCTACGCGTTCACGTTCGGCGCGATGGGGTCCCGCGATCGTAACTTCTACAAGAACGCGTTCTCGCGTCAGGGTTACGCCGAGGTTGCTACGGAGATCCAGAGTCTTTGGCTGGAGGGGAAGCGCGACGAAGCACGTGACCTCGTGCCTGAAGAGATCGGACTCAAGACCAATCTGCTGGGGACGGCCGAAATGATCGCGGAGCGGCTCCGTATCTACCGCGACGTGGGCATCACGACGATCCGCGCGGGACTTTCGGGATCCGATGTAACGGAGCGGCTTGTAACGCTCGGGCGGCTGATGGACGTTGTCGCCGAAGTAAACCAGAGCTCCGGCACTTCCTCCCGATAAGGCTCAGATGCCTTCGAGAACGACTGCTATCCCTTGCCCGACGCCGATGCACATCGTGGCCAGGCCCCAGCCGCCGCCGGCCCGGTGCAGCTGCCAAGCCAGCGTTGTGAGGATGCGTGCGCCTGAGCATCCGAGGGGATGACCGAGAGCGATCGCGCCGCCGAGCGGGTTGACGACTCCGGTGTCGAGGTCCGGCCATTCGGCCAGACATGCGAGCGACTGTGCCGCGAACGCTTCATTCAGCTCGACGGCCCGTAGGTCCGACCACGTGATCCCCGCGCGTTTGAGAGCCAGCGCGGCCGCCTCGACCGGACCGATCCCGAAATACTGAGGCTCGACGGCCGAAACGGCTCGTGACGCGATGCGCGCGAGCGGTGTGGCGCCGATGGCATTGAGCCCTCCCTCGTCGGCGAGAAGCAGTGCGCTGGCGCCGTCGTTGAGAGGTGAAGAGTTTCCCGCCGTGACCGTGCCTTCGGAACGGAACACCGGGCGAAGTCGCGCGAGCTTTTCGATCGTCGTGTCGGCGCGCACCGATTCGTCGGACGCCAGATCCACGTCGGGAACCTCGACGATCTCGTCCGAGAACAGTCCGGCGCTCCAGGCGGCCGCCGCTCGTTGATGGCTTCCGAGCGCGAATTCGTCCTGCGCTTCGCGGGCGATCTCGTAGCGATCCGCGAGCAGCTCGGCTCCCTCGCCGAGGCTCACCGTCCACTCGGACGGCATGGCGGGGTTGGTCATCCGCCAGCCCAGCGTGGTCGACCACAGCTGCTGGTGATCACGAGGGAAACCGGTTTCGGGCTTGAGAAGCACCCACGGGGCGCGCGTCATCGATTCGACACCGCCCGCGATACAGATCGACGCGTCTCCGACGGCTATCTCCCGGTTGGCGTCGATAACGGCTTCCATCCCGGAACCGCAAAGTCGGTTGACGGTCGCGCCCGGGACGGATACCGGGAGCCCGGAGAGCAAGGCGGCCATACGAGCCACGTTGCGGTTGTCCTCGCCGGCAGCGTTGGCGTCGCCGAAAACGACGTCGTCGATGCGCGCCGGATCTAGCGACTCGTTGCGGGCGACCAGTCCACGCACCGCCGCCGCGGCCAAATCGTCGGGCCGCACAGATGCAAACGCTCCGTTGTAACGCCCGATCGGAGTTCGGACGGCGTCGGCTACGAAGACCTCGGTCATCGAGGCTTAGACGCTACTCGATGTTGCAGCTACGCGACGTTATGCGAACCGTCGCCGGTCTGGCTTTCGTCATCGTCGGCCACGATGTGCGTGACCGGCAGGCCGAAACGGCTCTCGACTCGCCGCGGCAGGTCTAACCGCAGCCAGTGCGAGATGCGGTGGGGGAGCGTCGAGACGATGATCTCGTCGAATCGCCGAGTGCGAAGAAGGTCGGCGATCGCATCCATGGGAACCGAAACGCCGACGACCCCGTCGATCTCAACGTCGACGCCTCGCAACGACTCGATCGCTTGGTTCATACGTTCCTCAGCCAGGGCATGAGCCTCGCCGTCGGTGAACGTCATGGTTCGCGATGGGGCCGTTGCCGGGACGAGGAGGGTGAAGGAGTGCGGTTCCTGTTTTGAACGGCGTAAGACCTCATCCCTCAGATGACGTCCTCCGGCCGTCTGATTGGCCACGATCAGGATGCTCTTCATGGCTGCCTCCTTCGCCCCTCACGTTCGTCCTGCCTTCGTCTTACCCATCTGCGGCGCCGGCTATCTGCCGAACCAGAGCTGCCGGCGCGTCGACGCGAACTCGGCTTTGTCGGCCGCGAGCTGACGTGAAGGGCCCACCAGGCGACCTGTCGGTTTGGGTCCGCCGAGGAAGTTCGCCTCGACCTTGGCTACGAGGCCCCCGCCGAACTCGATGTAGCAATTTCCCGCGCCGTCGAACGGCGGTGGGGGAGCGGTGCCGCGCAGGTTCGCGGCGATGTCGCCGGCCACGACGCGCGCTGCGGCTTCCGCGAAGACCCCGGCTTTGGCCATAGGAGCACCGGCCACGTCACCCACCGCATAGATATCCGGGAACGGCGTCCTCAGATTCGCGGTCTCGATGGGTATCCAATTGCCATCCCCCGTCAGGCCCGAAGTCTTGACGACATCCGGCACCTTGTGCACCGGGATCCCGATGAATAGGTCGTAGGGGATGGAGTCGTCCTTGGTCGCGGCCAATCGGCGTTCGACGTCCAGGCTGGTAACCGTCGTCTTGGGGAGGAATCCGACACCGCGTTCAATTAATGCGCGGTGGATCGCTTGCGAAACCTGCGTCGCGATGGGAACGGGCGCCGCCATGTAGCCCGCCACGTTGATCTCCACGGAACCGCGGATGCCCCGCTCGCTGAAGTAGTCGTGTAGGAGCAGTGCGCCCTCGAAGGGCGCCGGCGGACACTTGTACGGCTCTCCGAGCACCGCGATGAGAACGCGGCCGCTATCGAAGGAGCCAAGTGCATCCCGCAGCCGTTCGGCTCCCGCCAACGAGTAGTACTCGAAGCCACCTTCCATAAAGCCCGGAGTTGCCCTGTAGTCGTATGCCGCGCCGAGGGCGACGACGAG
Source organism: Actinomycetota bacterium (assembly GCA_040905525.1). Taxonomy (GTDB): domain Bacteria; phylum Actinomycetota; class JAICYB01; order JAICYB01; family JAICYB01; genus JBBDRJ01. Next base: position 103,706 of record JBBDRJ010000010.1, on the reverse strand, counting down.
GATGTCGGCGTCGTAGGAGTTCGCGTCCGTCCGAACCCTGCGCGATTCGGGCTCGATCGAGATGATCTCTTCTTTACGGAACACGACTCCTGCCTTGTCGATGTCGCGATAGAAGAGTCGGACGTTCTCCGTGGTCGTCCGACCAAACAGGACGTCGAGCTTAGAGAAGCCGAAGACGAACGAGTCGCTGCTGTCGATGAGCGTGACGTCCACGTGGTCTCTGAGGGTGCTCGACAGCTGGGTCGCGAGCTCCAGGCCCGCAAAACCGGCTCCGAGGATCACAACGTGCTTCTTCATCGTATCCAGCACCGTACCTCTACGGAGCGGGCCGAGACGTACCTGTGCTAGACCGATCGACAATGGCGGAGATCGTTGTGCGCGATGAGTCGCCGGACTTCCATGTCACCGTCCGAGATGGCTCCGGTGAGACGGAACACATCGTCCGGGTCGCCGATGACTACGTGTCTAGGCTCGGGTTGGACCATGCCGACCGTCGCGGGCTCGTCGAGCGGTCGTTCGAGTTCCTGCTCGAGAGGGAGCCGAAGGAGTCGATCATGCGGAGCTTCGATCTGTCGGTGATCGAGCGCTACTTCCCCGAGTATCCGGACGAGATCAACAATCGGATGGAGCCGAGCTAGGCGTCAGCGGCTGTCGGTCCATGTCGAGAAGAAGGAAACGAGAGCCGCGGACGGTTCCACTCCGCCGTACAGGACCGAATAGACCATTTGCACGAGAGGCATGTGGACGCCGAGGCGCTCGGCAAGCAGCACTGCCCGCACTGATCCCTCGAAGCCTTCGACGGTAGTGGCCATCTGGGCCAAGGCGTCGTCGGGCTTGACGCCGCTGCCTATCAGGCGGCCGAACTGACCGTTGCGCCCGCCCATGACGGTCACGAACAGGTCGCCCGAACCGGTTAGTCCCAGGACGGTTTCTTCTCTTCCACCCAGCGCGCGCGCCAGCCGGCTCATCTCGATCAACCCTTGCGAGAACAAGGCGGCCTTGGCGTTGGTGAACGCGACCGCTCCCGATTCGGCCAACCCGTCGCACATCCCGATGGCTACGGCGATCACGTTCTTCAAGGCGGCGCCCACCTCCACACCGACGACGTCGTCTGTGACGAAGATCCGAAGCGTCGGGGACGAGAAGAAGTCGGCCACCTCCTGCGCCGTGTGGAGCGAGGCCGAGGCACAAACCAGAGCCGTGGGGCGGCCACCGGCGATCTCGCCGGCGAGGGTCGGCCCGACGATGAACGCCAGCGGGTGACCGGGCGAGGACCGGGCGAGCAGTATCGAAAGCTGCTCCGCGCTCTCGGGGTCCCACCCCTTGGTTGCGACCAGAACCGTTGATGTTTCGGGGAGAGTCCCGCTTATCTGCGCCAGTGTGCTTCGCACGCCGCCCGATGCGACGGCCAACACGGCGATGTCGGTTCGTTTCATTACCGGTCCCCACTCCGGGGGCCGGACGATTGCTATCGATCCGGGAACCTCGTGAGCGAGCGAGGGATGCACGCCGGTCTTTTCGATCGCCTCGACGAATGAGTCGTCGAAGGACGTGGCGCACAACGTCACGCTCTTCCCAGCCCGGTCGAAGTTGATCGCGAGAGCCGTGCCCATGGCACCGGCACCGACGATCGAGACGTTCTTCACCGAGGCGGCGCGCGGAATCGAACCACGGTAAGAGGATTTGCAGTCCCCTGCCTAGCCACTCGGCCACGCCGCCGAATGGGTCAGGATACCTGGTGGGTAATCCTCAGCTGCGCTGGGTATAAAGGGACGCGTAGGTGAACCGATGGCATCGGCGGTGGCCGGGCGCGATCCCTGCCAGCTAATGGCCGAGACGCTTCGGAGATTGCAAATGGTTGCAGAGCGGCCCGTTGAGACAACAGCTGTCCCCAGCCTCGTCCGCGTCATTCTCGTGGATGAGTTCCCCATCTTCTGCGAAGCGCTTGGAGCGGCCATCTCGACGGAGCCTGATCTGGTATTCGTCGGGTCGGCGAATACCGCGGAGGAAGCGGTGGAGCTCGCTACCCTCGAGGCTCCCGACGTTGCAGTCATCGACGTCGATCTGGCGACACCTGGTAGCGGTGACTTCAACGGCATCGAAGCAACCAAGCAGGTCAAGGTCGTTCGGCCGGAAACGCGGGTGCTCACCCTTACCGCCCACATGCAGCTGGACACGATGGCACAAGCAGCGGCCGCCGGAGCCTGCGGATTCCTGCCGAAGACGACCAATCTCCGAGACATCTGCCAGGCGATACGGACGGCCAAAGGGGGCGGAATGTTCGTCGAGCAGGAGCTCATCGCGCCGCTCGTTGAACGACTGCGCAGCTCGGCTCGGCGGCCGATCGAAGGAGGCTCGGCCAAGGCGGCCATCACTGCCCGGGAAGAGGAGGTGCTGACGCTGCTCGGTGAAGGGCTCGACGTCAGCGTCATCGCCCGGCGTCTGGAGATCAGCTTGAATACGTGCCGTGGGCACGTGAAGAGCCTGCTGGGCAAACTAGGGAGCCACAGTCAGCTCGAGGCCGTCGTCGAGGCCATCCATCAGGGCCTGCTGCCTCACTTGTCGCGCTAGCCGTGGCCGTCGTGCCAGAACGCCCCCAAGATTGGGGGGATTTCTAAACCCTGATTGGTGTGTCCCTGTCCGTCGCGTCCGACCTAACCTGTTTCTGGTTCCTTCCGACTCACGCGAGTGAAGGCGAGGTCGCACGTGGCGTGGGTGATTGGGCTCGGATACTGGGCCGGCGCTGCATCGCTGTGGCTGCCGATGGTGCTCGCCCTCAATCCCCACAACGCAAAGCAGCGGGGATCGGACGATCTACTCGCCGGGATCGTGCTCGCTTTTGTGTGGCCGGTCAGTGCGCCGGTCATCGCTTTGTTCACGGCCGCCCGCTGGATCATGCACCGGTGGGCCGGTGCGCCGGCCACATCGGTTCTCGTCCGCGGTTAGCGCCTTACAGCGGTTCGATCCGGTCGAGCGTGGCCGTGTAGTCGGAGACGTAGCTGGAGCGTGTCAGACCGGAACCCTGGGAGATGTTCGTCGTCTCCTGCCATTTCACCCAGATGCTTCTTTCCGGCGACAGCCAGTAGGTGCGCGAGCGGGTCACAGGTTGCGAGCCGGAGCGGGTCCTGCGCTCGATGCGGACCATCCACGTGTCGAGCTCCACTCCGAGCGCGAAGATCCGCTCGGGCCCCTGCACCTCCACGGTCCACTCCTCGGTGCGCGACTCGTTACCGGCAGGATCTTCGACTCGGCTGGTGCCCGTGTGCTCGACACCTTCGTCCAGTGGGATCGGGATCTGGAGCATCGGAGGTGTGTAAGTCCCATCGTTGACGAAGCTCGTTCCGCCGAACGAGATCGACCAAGACTCAGAAGTGAAATGGATGCCGTCCTTTCGGTAGGCAACGACCTCACTCTCGGTGTGGTTTGTCGAGAAGTTCAGGTCGAACACGACCTCGTCGGGCCGTAACCGGATGCTCGGGTCATCGGTCGACCGATTCACCGTCATCGTCATCTCGCTTGGGTAGCCACGGCTTCCTCCACCAAGGAAAGAGCCCTGCTCGGTCCCCACGACGCTGTAGATGTAGCGGCCGAGTGAAGGCAGCGGGGGAGACTCGCTCGACGGGTCGTCGGCTGACTCTTCCGGCGCGGTTATGACGGCCTGCGACCGGGGCCGCGGCGTGGGCAGCGGGGTCGGAGTACCGCGCTGCTCATCGACGACCTGAGTCTGGCCGTCGCCGGAGCCGTTGCCGCGGCGAGATTCAGAAGGCGTCTCAGAGACGTTGGATTGATATAGGGTCGCCGCGGCCGCCATCGAGATGGTCAGGGCCAGTACGAAAGCCAGCCTGAGGCTGGACTCTGCACCGGATACAGCTGCTGCGGGCTTCATGTGCGGACGAGCCTATCGATGGACCGATGATGCAGCAGCCGTTCTGGGCCGGTGAGGGCGACGTGTCAGCTCGGGTGGTCCTTCTCGTAGTCTGCTTCGGCTTCGTCCTCGCAATTCTCGATGTCTTCCTCGGTTTCCTCTTCTTGGCATTCCTTGAGCTCGGCCGCGAGCTCCTTCGGAACCGGCGTGTTCTCCGGGAAGGCCCCGGGGGCGCCGCGAGGTGTGCGCGGCTCGCGCGGATCGCGGTTGGGGTCGAGGGTCGGCGAAGCTGCGGCCACCGGACCGGCCCCGACGACCGGCCGCGGTGAGGGCGAAGCGGATGGACTGGGCGACGGCGTCGGCGACTCCAATGAATCGAGCTCCTGGGCGTTGATCAGGTCGTTGTCGGTCAGCGGGGTCGAGGGATCTTCTTCTGTGGGATCGAAGAAAGCTGTGGCGGCCAGCGCTCCGATCCCGCCACCAACCAGGCCGAGGACCAGGAGCATCAATAGGAGTCGGCGCATCTCACAAGCTTACGTTCGGGGTCCGGACACGACCACGAATCAGGCCTTTACCGGGCGCCGGCCAGGGTCTCCAGGCCGTCTTCCAGCCACGACAGGCCCCGTGGGGCATAGCGCTCCGAGCGTGGTTCTCCGGTTTTGAGGAATGCGAACGTCAGCGTGACCTCACCCTTGACGTAGCCGAGCGCGGCCAGGGCCTCGGCATAGATCTTGAGTTGGTCCCAGTCGGTCTCGCTCAGCTCGGGTACGGCGCCGGTCTTGAAGTCGACGATCTCTAAGCTGCCGTCAGCGAGCTGGTAGACGGCGTCGATCCGTCCTCGGACGATGACGTCGCCGTGGAGCTTGAGCGTGAACGGGACCTCGGTTGCCGGCTCTCCGCCCGGCAGCTCGAAGGGTCGCCGGTCCTCGAAGCCCATTGACTTGAAGTTGGCTTGCAAAGCGGCCACCGTCTTACGGTCGGGAGAAAGGGAGGCCTCGTCCAGCGCGTCCTCTTCGGCTAGACCGATCAATCCCCGGTGGAGTTCCTCGATCCAGGAGTGAACCTCGATCCCCAAGCGCTGAGCTTCGGTGGGCCTCTGGGGGAGCGGATTCATCACGATGTCGACGCCAGCCTCGCCCGAAGCGGCTTTGACCGCGGCCGTTGCCGCGAGAGCGCGACGCCGACTTGGCGGTTCCGCGGGACGATCCTGCCTCCGCAGCGCCTCGATGGTGCCCAGGTGCTCGGCGTACAGCGTCCGCGCCTCAGGTTCGGCGAGCACCGCGTCTACCGACGCCAAGCCCGAGCGGATCTCCTCGACTCGAGCGATCCAATCCATCACGTCGTCATCGACCCGCGCTTGCTGTGGCGGCCACACCAGGTCGCGGCGCATAGCCTCAAGCACTGGATTCTCGTCCGCCGGCTCGTCACGCCGGATCATCTCGACGATGCCGATCTCGCCGCAAACTTCGGACAGGAATATCGATGGGCCTTTCTTCTCGTCCACGCCGTACCAGTGCGCGGCGGTGCAGTACAGACGCTGCTTCGCTCGCGTGATCGCCACGTAGAACAGGCGACGCTCATCCTCCTCGGCTCGCTTCTTGAGTTCGGTTCTGTATTTCGACTTATTGCCTTTGTAGACAGGCAGATAGTCGCGGTCGCGACGAACAGCCGGTGGGAGTTCGGTGGTCGATGACATGGGGCTTGACGCGCGGACGTCGGGGAACACCGAGCCTTTGCGGTCACCGTCGTACCGGTTGACCTCTTGTGAGGCCGCAAGCACGGGCAGGAAGACGGTGTCGAACTCGAGCCCCTTCGCGCCATGGACGGTCATGAGCTTCACCGAGTCGGTTGATGCCGTTGAGGCCAGTGGGATCGGGTCTTCCGACGTCTCCGCGACATCGAGGAAATCGAGGAACGTGCTCAGGCTAGCGTTGCCTTCCAGCGGCGCGAACTCCGCACAAACGCCGACGAACCCATTCAGGTTCTCGCGCATCGCCGCGGATGTGCGCGAAGTCGAAGCCATGAGTGCGTCCCCGATGCCGGTGCGGTCGATCACCGTCTGAACCAACTCCTGCAGTCCTTCCGATACGGATGGGCGAAGCTCGTCGACCAGAGCGAGGAATTCGCGGATCCGGGTGCGCGCCTCGTCCGAGACCCCCTCGATCGTGTCTGCCTCCGCCAGCGATTCGACGAGTGAGTACGCCACTTCGCCGGGGTCCGGTTCTTCAATCCCCATGGTCTTGGCCGCGTCTTTGATCAGCTCGTAGTTGCGGTCAACGGCGCGCCGCGCGATCGGTGCGAGGTCACCGTAGTGGATCCGATACAGCGGGCCCATCAGGATGCGAGCGGCCCAACGGTTAGTCGCGGGGCCGGTGTCGGAGAGCACCTGCAGCCAGGCGATCGTGTCGACAACGGCCGGGATCCTGAGGAGGCCGCCTAGCTCAGGCATTTCGACCGGGATGTCGCGGGTGTCAAGCGCGGCCACGATGCGGTCCATGTAGCGCTTCTTGCGGACGAGAATTGCGATGTCGCGCCACTCGCGTCCTTCGTTGTGCAGCCGATCCACCTCGTCGGCCACGAAGACGGCCTCGGCTTCCTGGTCCGAGAAGAGGGCGGCGCCGACCCATCCATCGCCGTTGGCCGGCACGGATACGAGGCCCGATCCCGGACGGCGTTCCGGCGGCACCTTCTCGATGACACGGTTGGCCAGGGCCACGATGCGCGCGCCGCTGCGGAAGTTCTGGGAGAGGGATGCTTGGCGGCTCGGGGTGCCATCTTCGTTGCGAAACTCCTGGTTGAACGAGATCAGGTTGAACATCGATGCGCCGCGCCAGGTGTAGATCGTTTGTCGCGCGTCACCGACCGCCGTAACGCCCGAGCCCTGGGGGCACAATTTCTGGAGCATCACCTTCTGCGCCGGATTGGTGTCCTGATACTCGTCGAGCAGGACGATTGGGTAACGCTGGCGCAACTCCGTGACGACTTCCTCGTAGCGCTCGAGGATGTCGACGGCGAGGCGGATCTGGTCGCCGAAATCGATCCGGTGAAGGTCGCTCTTCTTGGCCTGGTATTTCTCGATGATCTTGGCGAAGTCGCATCGCTTGCGCGTGTTCACGATGGACCAGTTGTCGGACACGATTTCGAGCAAGGCCTCGCAGGCCTTCACGAGGTCGTCCGCGGAGGCAAGGTGGTTTGCAAGACCATCGGCGAGCGAGAGCGTTTGTGGGATGAAGGAAAGAGGATGGCGCAGCTCGACCTCGTCGAAGGCTGGGAACTCGTCCACCAAGCCGAGTAGGAGTTGCCACTTCTGCGCGTCGGACAATAGCCCGGCCTCGGGGTCGACGCCGATGCGCGGGCCGTGATCGCGAACCAGCTTGGCGGCGAAAGCGTGGTAGGTCATGACCGTAGGGTGCTCGTGGGGTCGGGGCACGATCGCCCCGAGAGCCTCGGATAGGCGGTCCTCGAGCTCGCCGGCCGCCTTGTTCGTGAAGGTGAGGCCGAGCACTTCGGCAGGACGGACCAGGTTCTGCTCGACGAGATGAATGATGCGCGCCGTCATCACCGCGGTCTTCCCGGATCCGGCTCCCGCGATGATCGCTACGGGTTCGAGGTCCGCGGTGATTACGTCCCATTGCTCGTCGGACGGATCGTTGTCGCGCAGCGCGGCGCGCATGGCATCGGAGACCTTGCCAGTCACCGCGGGATCTCCCGGCCTTCGGGCCACCGAGGGCACAGCGTCTTCATCCGGCACCACCGGCAGTCCGCTTTCGGCGACGGATCGAAATCTTCGGCGGCCGCCGCGTCGAGATACCTCTTCAGCTGCAACAACGCTTCCTCAGCTTGGTCCGGGTGCTGAGTGCGGCGCGCGCAGGTCGTACCTTCTTCCCAGTCACTCCACTCGATACCCGGGTACACGAGCTCCATGCGCGCTGGCTCGCCGTGATTCATCAGATCTTCGTTTACCTGGGCGGCGCGATAGTAGATCGCGAGCTGCAATGACTCCTCCGCCTCCGGTTTCGAGACCGCCGTTTTCGACGTCTTGTAGTCGGTGAGGACTAGGCCTCCCGGCTCCTTGGTGATGCGGTCGATGCGGCCGCGGATGGTGTGGCCGTCTATGGCCAGGTCGTTGAACGTGTACTCGATGGCAACAACGTCCCCACGGTCTTTCTCCGTCTTCCACCAGAGCTTCAGCATCCGTACGCCGGCGGTGTAGTAAGTGCGCGCGAACTGGATGTTCGGATAGTCCTCGCGGTGGTGGGACATGAACTCGGCCTTGTAATAGGCGATGGCGTCCTCGACTGACGTGATCTCTTTGAGGTCCGCGCGCTCGAAGATGCGATGGATGAGAGAGCCGAATTTCATCTGGTATGTCGAGGCGGGATCGAGGCCGAGCACGTTCTCGAGCACGTACTGCAGCGGGCAGTTATCGAAGCGTCCGATGCGTGAGTACGACGTCGAGAGCTTGCCTGTTGGGGTCAGACGTGCTCCCGGCGTGAAGTCGCGTCGCCACCACCACGAGGTGGGGTCGATGTCGGGGATGGCGACCAGGGCTGCTGCCGCAGCGGCTTTTGCCGCAGAAGATGCGTCGGGTAGAGCCAGCGTGCGGCGGTGGCGTGCCGTCGCTTCGACCAAAGTGAGCGGCGGGAGGTCGTCTCCGAGCGATACGGGATCGGGAACCTTGTCGAACGCCTCTTCCAGGAAACGGGATGGCGTTGCTCGTCGCGTGCCGGGAGAGCTCGAGACATGGAGGCGCATGCGTGCGCGGGTCAGCGCTACATAGAGCGTGCGACGTTCCTCGGCCATCTGTGCGAGATCGCGGTCCACGGGTGCACCTGACTCGAGCGCCCATGGGTCGAAGAGACCCTGAGCCCGATGTGCTCGCGGGATTAAGCCTTCCGCAACTCCGATTACGCATACGAGGTCCCACTCCCGACCCTTGGAGGCATGGAACGACAACAGGTGAACGCCGTCGTTGTCGGAGGTGGGAACCCAGGTGTCAGCAGAGAAGCCTGCCTCAGCGGACGAAGCGATGTAGTCGGCCATCGTTGCGCCCGGACGGCGCTCCACGAAGTGGGCGAGTGCCCGCGAGAAGGCGACCAACGTGTCGATGTGATGAGCACAGTCGCGATCGGTAGCTCGCTTTGCGACGAGGTCTTGACACCACGCCGACGCTTCGAAAACGCGCGCAAAGGTCGCATCGGCGCTCTCAGAAGGATCGGCCGCAGCTGCGCCACGAATGACCCGGAACTCAGCGACGCGTTCACGATCACTGGCGTCCAGCAATGTGACGAGTGGCTGGTCGATACGAAAAGCTTCGCGCTCCAAGTCGCGGATCTCGTAGGGATGGAGACCAACGAGCACCGAATTGAGCACAGCTTTGGTCAGGTCGTCGTCCACCTCGCCAAACGCAACGCGGCACAGGTCGACCACAGCGCGAACGCCGGGCTCCTCGATCAGTGGTCGGTCACCCGAATCGATCCGGTACGGGACTTCGAGGGAGCCGAGGACTCGCTTCAATGGGTGGACATAGGTCGAGGGCTGGGCCAGGAGGATGGCCATCCGGTCGTAAGGGATCTGGTCGATGACGTGGGCTGCACGGATCTCCCGGGCGGCAGCTTCGATCTCTCCGGCCATCGTGGAGTAGCAGCGGACATCCGCCGTGCTCTCGTGGGCTGCGAACCCGCTCGCGCGGTGGTCGGCTCCGTCCTGATGTTGGATTAGGTTGCCGTTGACGTCGGCAATGGCCTTGCCGAACCGATGTGCGATCGGCAGCACCACACGTTCATGTGAAGGAGCAAGTGCGTCGAATCGATCGAGCCAGTGAGGATCTGCGCCGCGGAAGGCCTCGATGGCAGAGCCCGTGTCGCCGGCGCAGACCAGGTTCTCTAGGGAAAGCGAGCCGAGAAGGCTCAGCTGTGCCGGCGAGAGCTCCTGAGCATCGTCGACGAGAACGTTCGTGAAGCGGCGCTTAACCGATGCGCGGATATCGGCGTCGTCGGAGAGGAGCCGCGCAGCGGCCATGATCAGCTCGGGGTAGTCCAAGATCGCCTCTTTGCGAAGGTGTTCGCGATATTTGATTGCGAACCCCGCGACAGCCACGTGCTCGGGCCGCTTGTCGGCGAGTTCGCGCAAGTCGGCGTCGGACAATCCGCGGTAACCCGCCCGAACGCAGAAGTCGGCAACCTCGCTGGTGAAGGCCTCTGTCGAGAGATGCTCGCCAAAGCGTCCCCATCGGCTCGCATCTTCCTCCTCCAGCAGGTCGCTCACCACCGCCCACTGTTCGGCGCTGTTGAGCCGGACGGGTGGCTGGGTCAAGCCGAGCAGTCTGTAGTAGCGGGTCACGAGGTGATAGGCGAACGCATGCCACGTGTGCACGGGAACCTCGAGCACGGCCTGGCTAGGCAGGCGGTACGGCAGTTCGTCTCGCAGAGCGAGGGCCCGGTCCCGGGTCGGCAGCAGAAGGAGGATGCGATGGGGCTCGACACCGTCTGTGGCCAGGCGGACCCAGCGTTCCACCAGGACCGTAGTCTTTCCGGTGCCCGGGCTACCCAGGACGAGCAGCGGCCCGCCGTCGTGTTCGACGACCCGTTGCTGCACCGCGTCGAGCGTGAGAACTCCCGTATCCACCTGAGCGTTACATGATGCGGTCGAGGAGGGACAGGCTATGCGCGGCGGCCCCAGCGACCTGGTCTCATCCTCCCGACGTCGGTGATCTCCGAGCGCTGAAGGTTTGTCCCCCTAGGCAGGCCCAGGTCCGTGACTCGCCAGAACGGCCTACTATTTCCATCGACTGATGCCAAAGGTCACGTATGTCGGTGCCGGGAGTGCCGTGTTCGCCCGGCAGGTCATCACGGACATCCTCGAGGTCGACGGGCTCGATCACGGAGAGTTCGCGCTCGTCGACATTGATCCCGAGCGGCTCGATCTTGCCCGCAAGCTCGTCTCCAAGCTCGTCGAGCGTTCGGGCAAGGACTGGAAGGTGACCTCATCCACGGATCGTCTCGACCTGCTTGACGGCAGCCACTACGTCGTCAACTCGATCGAAGTTGCCGGGCTCGACAACGTCCGGCACGACTACGACATACCAATGAAGTACGGCGTCGACCAATGCATCGGCGACACCATCGGCCCGGGCGGGATCTTCAAGGCCCTGCGCACCGGACCGGAATGGCTCGCGATCTGTGCCGACATAGAACGGTTGGCGCCGCACGCGATCGTCCTCAACTACACCAACCCGATGTCGATCCTCACCCTCGCTGCTTTGCGCGCCACCGATCTCCACGTGGTCGGCCTGTGCCATTCGGTGCAGGGGACGTCGTGGCAGCTTTCGCAGTATCTCGGCGTCCCTTACGGCGAGTTGGTTTGGGACTGCGCCGGTATCAACCACAACGCGTGGTTCACGAAGCTCGAGCACGCCGGGGAAGACATGTATCCGCGGCTTCGCGAGCTGGCCTGCGATCCTCAGGTCTACGAACGCGATCCCGTTCGCTTCGAAGTGATGAAGCACTTCGGGTACTTCGTCACGGAATCGTCCGGTCACTTCTCGGAGTACGTTCCGTATTTCCGTAAGCGACCCGACCTGCTCTGGAAGTACGGACGCGGCGGTTACCTCGGCGAGTCGGGTTTCTATGCGAACAACTGGCCGAAATGGCGCGAAGAGTCCAAGGCCACGGTCCAGGAAATGGTGGCGGGTTCGCGGGAGATTCCCTCGGGCCGGAGCGCCGAGTACGCATCGACCATCGTCCAGGCGTGCGAGCTCTCAAAGACGCGCGTGATCTACGGCAACGTGGCCAACGCCGGTCTGATCTCCAACTTGCCCGACGGCTGCGTCGAGGTCGCCTGCGTGGTCGACGCTCGCGGGATCAGGCCTGTGGCCTTCGGCCCCCTGCCCGAACAGGTGGCGGCGCTGAACCGCGCCCACATGGCCGTGCACGAGCTGGTGGCGCAGGCCCTCCTGGAAAGAGATCGCGAGAAGGCGAAGCGCGCGCTCATGCTCGACCCGCTCACGGCGGCCGTCTGCTCACTCGAGGAGATCGACCATCTGTTCGACGAGATGTGGGCGGCCCAGCGGGGATCCCTCGCGGCTTTCGAATAGTTCGCGAAGTGTGAAGTAGGTCACATCGCCCCGCCCTGCCCGGTGGAAAACAGTCCCCGCATCTTGACCGCGATAAGTTATCGCGGTTAACTTAGCCGAAGCACCTGAAAGGGGACGCCATGCTCGAGCGGCTCGGCCACTTCGTTTACCGGAGACGTAAGTTGGTGCTGGTCGGCACCCTCGTCGTGGTTCTACTCGCGGGTGTTTTCGGGGGCAACGTCTCCCAGTACCTGAGAGCAGGGGGTTTCGACTCTCCGGACGTCGAGTCGCAGCGCGCGGCAGATCTTCTGGGCGAGAAGTTCAACCAGGCTCCGCCCAACTTCCTTCTACTCGTCACGGCCAAGCAGGGGACCGTGAACGACGTAGCGGTCCAGCGCGCGGGAATAGGACTGACAAACGAGCTGCTGGGGGAGAAGGGCGTCGGTCAATTGGTGTCGCACTGGGCGATCGGCCCGGGCTCACCACTGCAGAGTCGCGACCAGAAGCACGGGATGATCCTCGCTGAGCTCCAGGGCGATGACGCAGAACGAAACGAGATCGCCGAGCGGCTCACTCCGAAGTACACGACCGATACCGTCGAAATCACATCGCGCGTGGGCGGGTTCGAAACGCTCTTCGCCGAGGTCAGCGACAAGATCGAGGAGGACCTCGCCCGGGCCGAGTCGATCGCCATCCCCGTAACGCTGATCTTGCTGATCATCGTGTTCGGCAGCCTCGTTGCAGCGACGCTCCCGGTCGCCATCGGTGTCATCTCGATACTCGGAACCTTCCTCGTGCTGCGTCTCATCGCGATGGGCACCGACGTGTCGGTGTTCGCGCTCTCGATGGTGACGGCGATGGGGCTCGGTCTCGCCATCGATTACAGCTTGTTCATCGTTTCGCGTTTCAGAGAAGAGCTGCGCAACGGCCTGGATACCGAGGCCGCGATCGTCAAGACGTTGAGGACGGCCGGGCGAACGGTCATCTTCTCCGGTATCACTGTCGCGGTCTCACTCGCGGCGCTCCTGGTCTTTCCGCTCTACTTCTTCAAGTCGTTCGGCTATGCCGGCATAGGCGTCGTGTTCACGGCCGTGATAGGCGCGGTCCTCTTCTTGCCTGCGATGCTCGCGGCGCTCGGCCCCCGCGTGAACTGGTCGCCGCGATTCCTGTGGATGAGGCGACTTCGGGATTGGCAGGACCGTCATCACAAGGAGGTCGGTGAGGGTTTCTGGCACCGCCTGGCCGTGTTCGTCATGCGCCGCCCAATCACGGTGGCCGTGTCCGTCATCGCCGTGCTCCTGCTGCTCGGCGTCCCCTTCCTGCACGTCAATCTCGGATTGCCCGACGACCGCGTGCTCCCACCCGGGGGCGAGACCCGCCAGGTTCACGACACCATTCGCAATGAGTTCCCGTCCGAAGAGGTGAACTCGATCCGGGTCGTTGCACCCGACATCGGCAACCCGACCGAGCGTGCAGCCGACATCGGCGTTTACGCGGCGAGCCTTTCCAAGCTAAACGGCGTGGCCCACGTCGACTCGCTCGCCGGCCAGTTCACCGACGGTGCGCTAACCACGCCGCCGACGCCGTTCAACGCGCGTTTCGCGACCGTCGACTCGACCTGGTTCCAAGTGATCCCATCGGTCGATCCCATATCTCTGGACGCCGAGAACCTGGCCAAGGACATCCGCGAGGGCGACCAACCGTTCGACGTCCTCGTCGGCGGTTCGCCCGCTCAGCTCGTGGACGCCAAGGACGCTTTGTTCTCCAAGCTCCCACTGGCGCTCGGGATCATCGCCGTATCGACGTTCGTGATGCTGTTCCTGATGTTCGGGAGCCTGCTCGTTCCTCTCAAGGCTCTCGTGCTCAACCTGCTGAGCCTGACGGCAACCTTCGGTGCGATGGTGTGGATCTTCCAGGACGGCCACCTGTCCGGTGTCCTGAACTTCACCGCTACGGGGATCCTCGATATATCGTCGCCGATCCTGATGTTCTGCATCGCGTTCGGACTATCCATGGACTTCGAGGTCTTCATGCTCTCGCGCATCAAGGAGGAGTACGACAAGACCGGTGACAACGAACACTCCGTCGCCGTGGGCTTGGAGCGTACGGGACGGATCGTTACCGCAGCTGCCGTTCTGATCTCGGTCACGTTCCTGCTCTTCGGTACCTCGCAGATCCGTTTCATAAAGCTGTTCGGCATCGGCATGGCGCTCGCCGTGCTCATGGACGCCTTCGTGATCCGGGGCACTCTCGTGCCGGCGTTCATGCGGCTGGCCGGTAACGCCAACTGGTGGCTGCCTTCCTTCCTCAAGCCTGTTTACGAGCGCTTCCAGATCACAGAGGTGTCCGGCGTCGATGAAGACGTGGTTACGAAGCCGGGCGCCCGCCCACGGTCGAAGCCCAGGCCCAAGCCCAAGACGGCGGCGCGCAAGCCCGCGACCACCCGTGCGAACGGCCGGAAGCCGGCATCACGCACGAATGGACGTAAGCCGGCTGCGCGGAAGTCGCCGGCTCGTAAACCGGCGGCTCGGAAATCGACCGGCCGGTTGAGCGCCTCCAAGGCCAAACGCTGATGAACGTTCGTAGCCCTCGTCGCGTTCGTTCACGACGCGGCGAGGGCGACCGTCTGCGTGAGGAGATCCTGAACGCGACGGAGAAGCTCCTCATCGCGACGAAGGATATCGACGCCGTTTCCATCCGCGCAGTGGCCGAGGCCGTCGGAGTCACGCCGCCGTCGATCTACCTGCACTTTGCTCACAAAGAGGAGCTGATCCTCGAAGTGTGCGAGCGGCAATTCGCTGCTTTCGACGCTTACATCCGAGGCGCGGCCGGTGAATGTGACGACGCCGTCGAATGTGTGAAGGCCATGGGACGCTCTTACATCCGTTACGGGCTCGAACACCCCGAGGAATACCGGTTCTTGTTCATGTCCGTGACGCCCGAGTGGGCCGCCGTTCGTGTCCGCGAACGCATCCAGGGGCTGTCGGGCTTCGGATCGCTGGTGACGGCCGTTCAGCGCTGCATCGATGACGGAGCGTTCGCATCAGGTGATGCTTTCACCGTGGCTTGTGGTTTATGGACCGGTGTGCACGGTATTACTTCGCTGTTGATCTCCAAGCCGTTCTTCCCGTGGCCGGAACAAGAGGCGTTCATCGAGGGTTGCCTTGATGCTTACTGCCGCGGACTTTAGGAAGGGAGCTCCTCCTAGATGAGCCCGTTGTTCTCCGGCGACTCGCGTAAGAAGGTCGCCGTCCTGCTCACGATGTGCTTCGCGCTGTTCATGGCCATGCTCGACAACACGGTCGTCAACATCGCGCTCCCGACGATTAGCGACGAGCTCGGTGCAGGAGTAAGCGGCCTGCAGTGGATCATCAACGGCTATGTGCTCGCCTTCGCTTCGCTGCTGCTGACCGGAGGCATAGCCGGTGACCGTTTCGGAAGGAAGCGGAT
The DNA here is from genome assembly GCA_040905525.1 of Actinomycetota bacterium. GTDB lineage: Bacteria > Actinomycetota > JAICYB01 > JAICYB01 > JAICYB01 > JBBDRJ01. Next base: position 88,317 of record JBBDRJ010000010.1, on the reverse strand, counting down.
GTTCCTTTCCGGCCTTGCGCTCTTCACGCTGGCGTCGCTTCTGTGCGGACTCTCCCAGTCGACGGGACAGCTCATCGCCTTCCGTGCTCTGCAGGGAGTCGGTGCTTCGCTGTTGATGCCCGGCACCCTTTCGATCCTTACCGTGACGTTCCCGCCCTCCGAGCGAGCAAAGGCTATCGGCATATGGGCCGGTGTCTCGGGGCTGGCGCTGGCCCTCGGTCCGACGGCGGGCGGACTGCTCGTCGACCACATCGGCTGGGAAGCGATCTTCTTCCTGAACGTGCCGATCGGTGTCGGGGCTTTCGCCGTGGCGCTGCGCGTCGTGAAGGAGTCCAGGACGGACGAATCGCGCCAGCTCGACTTCGGCGGACTGGTCCTCGGTACGGCCGGACTCTTCTCGATCACGTACGGCTTGATCGAAGCCAACCAGCGTGGCTGGGGTGACGCATTGATCATGGGCACACTTTGCGCGGGCGTCGTCCTCATCGCCGCCTTGCTGTGGTGGGAACACGTGACGCCGCGGGCGATGATGCCGCTTCAGTTCTTCCGCATCCCGGCCTTCTCGGCCGGGAACCTCGTCGCCTTCTCGCTGTCGCTCGGCATGTTCGGAACCTTCTTCTTCTTCAGCCTCTATATGCAGGTGATCCGCGGGTTCTCGGCCCTCGGCACGGGGCTTCGATACCTGCCGCTGACCGGGATGATCTTCTTCGTCGCACCCATCGCCGGACGCTTCGCACAGCGTCACGGATCACGGTGGCCGATGAGCGTCGGCCCTGTGCTCGCGGGCGTGGGGCTGCTTCTGCTCAGCCGGTCCGGCGTGGACACTTCCTACGGCGTCATGGCGCCGGTCCTGTCGTTGATGGGCATCGGCATGGGGATGACGATGGCGCCGATGACCTCCGCGGTCATGAGCGCCGTCGGACCCCAGCGCGCGGGATTGGGTTCGGCGATGTCGAATGCCTCGCGCCAGCTCGGCGGTGTGTTCGGCGTAGCGCTGTTGGGGACCTTGCTCACGACGCAGCTGCGCGAATCCCTGACTTCGTCCATCAGCGGTCTGGGGATCCGCGAGTCGCAGTACTCGGCGATCCTGACGTCCGCGGGTCACGGCCGGCTCGACCCCGCGACGCTTCGCGGTCTTAGTCCCGACCAGTCATCGATCGTTCAAGAGGCTTTCCGCATATCGTTCCTCAGCGGCTTCCGGCTGGCGCTCGTCGTGGGCGCGGGCTTCGCAATCGTGGCTGGGATCGTGGCGAACCGGTTCATCCCCTCCGGCGCGCCCGGCGAAGATCACGCGATGCCGACCCGCTCTCAGTCCGACGTCCGCGCGGCTCGCTAGCGCGTCCTTGCCGTCTTCTAAGCTCCCTCACCCATGGGTGACTTGGCGATCGACTCACAGGTCCAGGGCGGTGACGGCCGGTACACCGCCACGCTCGTGCGCGATTGGGACATCTGGGGCCCCAACGGCGGCTATGTAGCCGCCGTCGCGCACACGTGTTTCACGCGGCCGGCGTGTGGCAGAAGAGGCCGGGCGGTGACCCGATCTGGCGCCACTGGATCGTCGGCGGCGACGCCCGGGTGTGGTCCCAGGACGGAACGCTGCTGTGTAGCGGTGTGCAGTCGATGCTCTGCCCGACCCGCTCCCCAGGACGGTCCGTAACGCTTCCGGGACGGTCAGTCGCGTATAACTGCCGCAGCAGCTTCCCTATGAGGAGGTAGTCATGCCGGTTCGAAAGCTCAGAATTGCCGTTCTGGTAGTTATCCTGGCTGTTGCGGGTGCAGCTTGTGCTGAATCTGATCCGGGCGACGAGACCGAAGGCGACGGCGATGAGCTCTCACTTTCGATCGGCGACGTTCCCGACAGCGTCGAAGGCAACGTCGTTTCGCTGCCGATCGAAGTGGGAGGCATCGAGATCGTTGGCGCTGACGGCGACGATTCGGGCGAGACGGGCCACCTCCACGTGTTCATCGACGAAGAACCCGTCGACGTCGGAGAGACGATACCGATGGAGAAGGGAGTGACCGTCCACTCGGCGGACAACCCCGTCGTGGTCTCGGGCTTGGAGCCGGGCTCCCACGAGTTCACGGTCGTTCTCGGTGATGGAGTGCACACGCGCATCGGTGAAGGCGTGGAGGACTCGGTCACGGTGGATGTCGAAGGACCGTCCGTTCAGGGAAGCGCTCCGGCAACCATCGATGAAGGCGAAGACTTGACCGTGGAGTTCGAAGCCGAAGGCGTCGAGATCGTTGCCGCAGACGGTGATAACTCGGGTGACTCCGGGCACTTCCACGTGCTCGTTGACCCCGAGAGCCCGCCGGAAGCTGGAGACGTCATTCCCGAACTGGAAGCAGGAAAGATCTACCACACGGCTGAGTCCGAGGTAACGGTCGAAGGACTCGAGGCCGGCGTGCACATCATCTGGGTTGTCCTTGGCGATGGAACGCACGCGGCCTTCGACCCGCCGGTGATGGACAAACTGACCGTGACCGTTGGGTAGGACTTAGGGGTTAAGCAGCAAGCGCGAGAATTTGAGGCCAAGCCAGGGCTTGCGGCCGGATGCGATCAGCTTGCCGCGCAGGATCGGCCCCCATTGTGAGATCCGGCCGTAGCCGACGAGAAGAAAGGCCTCGGGATCGGCCGAGATCTTGCAGTCCACTTTCGTGCCGTTGGAAGGCGAAGCCATCAGCTTTCCGTCGTCGAAGGAAAGGACGATGGGAACCGCACCCCGAAGCTTCAGCTCGAACGTACCTTTGAAACCACGCGCGGCCTCTTGATCGACGGACGACTGGAGTATCGAGAGCAATCCGTAGGAGATCTGGATCGCCGCTGCGCGATCGATCTTGTACTTCCGGCCGACGGAGCGACCCAGGTCGAAGGAGTGGACGGCGAGCTCGCCGAGGTAGATGCAGCCGGCTTCGGCCCAGGTGATCGGTGCGTCGAACCACGTGAAGGGATCGTCTCTCGCCTGCCTTGCCGCGTGTGCGGCGAATATCGCGTGGTCGGCTTCGAACAGGTCGGCCAGACGCCTCAGGTCGGTCTCGCCCACCTCGGCGATCTCCTTGGCGTTGTAGCCGGCCACGCCCGCGGTCGGCAGGGGATCGCCGCCGCCGTTGGCGAAGCGCTCGAAGCGGCGTGCTTCGCTGACGAGGTGGGCGCCGAGCTCGCCGGCCGACCACTCGAGGCCCGGAACCCGAGTGGCCGCGTCGGGGATCTGCCGAAGGCGCGCTGCGACGGCGGTAGCCGTGTGATCGAGCGCGGTACGAACTGCGTCCCAATCGATCGGCGCGATGCTCATCGCGCCAAAGCTAGGTCGTATTGACGAAGTCGCGCAAGGCGTCGGCCAGAGTGTCCGGTGCGTCTTCGGGAACCAGCGTGCGCGAGCCTTCGATGATCTCGAGCCGCGCGTTCGGAAGCTCCCGCACCAATCGGTCGGCCAGCCGTCGCGGGAAGAATCGGTCCTTAGAGCCCCACGCGACGAGCGTCGGCGTCGTCAGGGTGGGGAAGTGCTCGGCGGCGGCCAGCGTGTACTTCTTGTTGAGTCCCTTAACGACCTTGACCGTGTCACGACGGACGCCCGCAGAGGAGTTCAGGGGGCCGATATACGTCGCCATTACGTCCTTGGGGATGGGCTTGGTGGTTATCCAGCCGAAGGCGATGGGCAGCTGCGTGACGCCGGGGATCTTCATGGACTTGGCCAGCAAGAACGTGGCGCCGGGGATGGCCGCGACAACCTTGAGGTAGCCGAACAAGCGCGGAGGGAAGACGTCGTATGCGTCGCAGGACACGAGCGCCATGCGCGAAACCCGGTCGGGGTAGGTCGTTGCGGCGATCTGAGTGATCGCGCCGCCGGAGTCGTTGCCGACGACGGTCGCCTTCTCGATACCGAGGGCGTCCAGGATGTCGATCACGATCCGTGCCAGACCCGGGGGAGTGAGGTCGGCGTCGGGGCTCATGGGTTTGACGTGAGAACCGATGGGCATCGTCGGAGCGATGCATCGGAACTCGCCGTCGAGCTTGGCCACGACGTGCCGCCAGTGCTTGGAGTTTGTTGCGAAGGGGTGCAGGAACAAGATCGGCTCGCCGGATCCCGTGTCCTGAACGTCGACGACGCCGGCCGATGTCGAGATCTCAGTCACTTTGGATCACCGCCTGCGTCTGCGTTATCTGGGCCACGCGCTTGCCGTCGTCTTTCGTGAGGTCGGTCTGCACGACTATCGTCCGCCGTCCGACGTGCAACGGGATGGTCGCCGAATGCACCTCGCCGCCCGTCACGGGACGGAAGAAGTTCGTCTTCGACTCGATCGTCGTTGTGAGCGCGCCCTCGGGCAGATGCTGGGAGGCGCAGACGGCTCCCACTGTGTCGGCGAACGCCATCAGCGCACCCCCGTGCAGGATCCCCATGGTCGTGCAAAGGTCTTCGCGCCACGCCATGTGAGCGCGCACCTGGTCCTTGCCTACGTAGTCGACCTCGATGCCCAGAGTCTTGGCCAGCGGGATCAGATCTCGAAGCTCGTCGCCGTCTGAGGGGCCGCCTATCGGCGCATCCTGAACCACGGTCATCCTGCGTAGATGTTGAGGACGTTCGCGAATCCGGCGGGCGGAGCAGGATCAACCGAGAGCTTGCCGTCGGAGAGCGCGTCGTCGAGCGAGATGCGACCAGTGGCGACCAGAGCGAAAGTCGCGGGGTCGCCGGTGATCTTTAGTGCAGGTCCGTCGCCGGTGGCAACCGACTCCTGGTGCCCGCCGACGTTGATGTCGACCGACCCCACCTTGACGCCCTTTTCTTTGGTGCGAACCGGGATCTCGAAGGCCGTGACGTGGACGACCGCTCCGATGCCCGGCCCATCTTCGATGGCGTCGCCGAGCGCGATGCGGATGTCCTGGGTGTGCACCCAGATGTCCTCGAGCATGCGCTCGAGAGCCTGGCCGACGGTGCCCCACGCCGGGTAGTCGGCTTCCCACATCTGGATAGGAAGGGCCGCGATCGCGGCTTCGTAGGCCGGTCCTTGCTCGTCCCACTCGGCGAAAAGCTCGTCGATCGTCTTCGTCGTCCGCTCGTCGACCTGCCGCTGGTTGTAGGAGACCGTGCCCACACCCTCGAGGTTCTGGGTCGCGAGGTCCCGGGCATTGCCGACCAGGTGCGAGACGACGTCCCGGACGCGCCAGCCCTCGCACAGCGACTCCTTGTCCCAGGCGGCCTCCGGAAGCGTCTTCAGATACGAGACAAGGTGCTCACGCTGCGTCCTCAGATCGGCCACGAGCTGCTGCTGGTCTACGTTCGCCACCTTGACCTCCTCGGCTCGTTAACATACCGTTGGAAGGTATCTAACATACCTACGGTACGTATGTCAAGACGCCAGTCGGAACGATCCGAGTCCACCAGGCGCCAGCTCCTCGGCGTCGCGCGCGAGCTATTCGCCACGCGGGGCTACGCGTCGACGCCGTTGGACGAGGTCGTCGAACGCGCCGGAGTGACCAAGGGCGCGCTCTATCACCACTTCAAGACCAAGCGCGATCTGTTCCGTGCCGTGTTCGAGGACATCGAGCGGGAGCTGGTGGAGGCCGTGATCGTCGCCGCCGACGGTGCACCCGACCCGCTCGAGGGGATGCGGCTGGGGGTGGGAGCGTTCTTGAAAGCCGCGGTCGATCCGGCCGTCCGCATGATCATCTTCGTGGACGGACCCTCGGTCCTGGGGGCCGAGACGTGGCGGGAGATCGACGAGCGGTACGGGTTCGCGCTCGTGAAGGCGAGCCTCGAAGGAGCTATGCAGCTGGGCCTGCTCGTCGAAAGACCCGTTGATCCGTTGGCTCATCTGTTTCTCGCCGCGCTTTCGGAAGCCGCGCATCAGATCGCCCGGGCCGAAGACTCCGAACGAGCGACCGAAGAGATGAGCGCGGCTCTGTGGGCGCTGATCGAGAGTCTGCGGGCGTAGCGAACAGCCGAAGCGGGTACCGTTAGCCATTCGCGTACCGGAAGGAGCCGGAATGGCCGATGGCAACGTTTATCGCGTCAGTGAAGTGGTTGGTGTGTCGACGGATTCGGTGGAGGCCGCCGTTCGCAACGCCTTGAAGCGGGCGAACGAGACGCTGCGAAACCTCGACTGGTTCGAGGTGTCGGAGATCCGGGGGACGATCGCGGGCGGCGACGTCGGCGAGTTCCAGGTCGCCGTGAAGATCGGATTCAAGCTCGAGGCTTAGGTCCTTCGCGGCCGGTCGACAACGCTAGAAATTTGGCGCCTCGAGGCCCGAAGTTCCCCCGAAGTTCCCCCGAAGTTCCCCCGAAGTTCCCCCGAAGTTCCCCGAAGTTCCCAAGAAGTCATCGGCTCCGCCGGTGGCGAGTTGTAGCCCGTCTCCGCGCCTGTCGCGTTGGTCTGGTCCCGTCTGCGAACCGGCGGGTCCAGTCCCAGACGTCGAAGGTGCCGCCGCCGGGACGACCGAAGCGGGATCGGAGGAATGCAACGAACGCCGGACGTTCGTCCGGTTTCAACAATGGGTCCGGACGGCGTGTGATCGTCATCACGGCGGCGTCGACGCTCGGTGGCGGCAGGAAGCACGAGGCGGCCAGCCGGCGCGTGAGCGTGAACTCGAACCACGGTGTCCACGAGATCGTCTGCAACGTGCTCGGCCGCTGCGAGCAGCGCTTCACGGCGGCACCCCACTGGACGACGACGTCGGCACGCAGAAGCGGTCCGGCCGGGTCGTCTAGCAACCGGCGAAGGATCGGTGTGGCATGAGCGAACGGAAGGTTCGCGACCACGCGGAACGGCTCGCGCGGAAGCGAGACATCGAGCGCGTCGGCTTGGACCACCCGGACGTGGCCGGAGCGCACGAACCGCGAGCGAAGTCCCGAGACCAAGCGGCCGTCTATCTCGATGGCGATGACCCTGCGCGCCCGCGAGGCCAGCTCGTTAGTGAGCACGCCGTTGCCCGCACCGAACTCGACGACGAGGTCGCCACGAGTTACGCCGGAGTTTCGAACGAGATCAGCGGCGACGCGGGGACGAAGGAAGTGCTGACCCCGCGGCGCGGCAGAGCGTGGACGTAGATCGCCCACGGAGGACCACCATGACCGTCACGAAATCACCCTCCTTCGAGGTCGTCAGCATACCGGAGCGCGCGCGTGCGGGCTACGCGTCGTAGAGCGGACGCAGTTTCGTCTCGAGGTGACGCAGCAGCGGCTCCGAGCTCAAAGGCTTCCCGCTGATCCGCTCGCACAGCTCGGACGGGGTGTACCGGCTCCCGTGTGCGTGCAGGTTTGCGTTGAGCCATTCCTTGAGCGGTGAGAAGTCGCCACGCTCGAAGCCGTCGTAGACATCGGGGATATCCTCGATCACCCTCTCGAATATCTGCGCCGCGTACAGGTTGCCCAGCGTGTACGTCGGGAAGTAGCCGAAGGAGCCGCCCGACCAGTGCACGTCCTGCAGGCAGCCGCGCGCGTCGTCGGGCACGTCGATACCCAGGTACTCCTTGTACCTGCGGTTCCACTCGTGAGGCACGTCGTCGGCGTCGAGATCGCCGGCGACGAGGGCTCGCTCCAGCTCGAAGCGAACCATGATGTGCAGGTTGTATGTGGCCTCGTCGGCTTCGACGCGGATGAAGCCGGGCTCGGCGATGTTCAGTCCCTCGTAGATCTCCTCTGGTGCAAGTCCGGATGTCTGGCCGCCGAAGGCTTCGGAGACCTGGGGCTGGCACCACTTCCAGAAGGGCAGAGACCGGCCGACGAAGTTCTCCCACATGCGGCTCTGGCTCTCGTGGACTCCCAGGGATACCGCCCGGCCCAGCGGTGTTCCCGTGTGATCGGTGGGCAACCCTTGCTCGTACAGGCCGTGACCGGCCTCGTGCATCGTGGCCATGAGCGCGTCGAAGAACATGTGCTCGGCGAATCGAGTGGTGATGCGAACGTCGCCCGGATGGGTCCCCAAGCAGAACGGGTGGACGGTCGTGTCTATCCGGCCCCGGTTGAAATCGAAACCCATGGCCTCGGCGACGCGATGCACGAACGCCTTTTGCGCGTCCACCGGCAGCGAGGTCTCTCTGATCTTCGATGAAGGGCGCCGGGAGCCGGACATCAGATCGGAAACGAGTGACTGGAGTCGGTCGCGAAGCGGTGTGAAGACTCGCTCTATGTCGCGGGCGCGCATGCCGACCTCGTAGCCCTCGGCCAGTGCGTCCCAAGGTTCGTCCTCCGGCCCCCAGCCGTAGCATTCGGCGACACGGCGCGACAGCTCGAGATTCTTGGCCAGCCACGGTGCGAAAAGAGAGAAGTCAGACTTGGCCCGAGCCTGCTCCCATTCGTGTTCGGCGACGCTGCGCGTCCGCGCGATCTCTTCGACCAGATCGGAGGGAAGCTTGACCGAGCGGTCGTAGGAACGGCGAAGCTCGCGCAGGTTTGCCGCCGAGTCCGAGTGCTGGTCCGCGACGAGGCCGGTGTCGGCTTCGCACTCGGCGATCAACTCGCCGACACGCGGATCGGTCGCGCGTTCGTGGATCATGCGAGCCAGCTGCGCCATCTGACGGCTGCGGTGCTCGACGCCACCGCGCGGCATCTTCGTGCGTTGATCCCAGCCGAGGATCGCCGCGGTCGATCGCAGCAGTGACGTTTCTTTAACTCGACTGATCAGCTCTTCGTATGCCGATGCCATGCGTTTCCCTTCCCCGCCAACCATCGCTGAGGCGCTGTGTGCCGAAGCGAGGAAAGGATAACGGTCGTCAGCTGGAGACGGCCCGGATGATCTCTTCCTGAAGCCAGCCCAGCCAATGCAGGATGCTCAGCGCCGCCACGTCTGGGTCGTTCGGATCGATCCCGGCTCCCATGCGCTCCTCGTCGACGTCGAGCCTCGTGCCGATCGCGAGACGAAGGTCGGTTAGGCAGCTGAGCCAGGCTTCGACGGCGTCCGGGCCCAGGGTGACGTCGGTTCCTTCCGTTCCGAGGGCGGTTGACACCTTGTCGAGGGACGAGAGCTTGTGCTCTTCGAGGTCGCCACCGATCAGCTCGCGGTACGCCGCCTCGTCACCGGGATGTTCGTAAGCGTCCGGGTAGAGGCGCCGGAGCACTGGGTCGTCCTGCGCATCGCTGTCGTTTGCGAGCAGGGCCCGGAGCTCGCCGGTGAGCCGACGAAGCACGTGGGTCTCCGCCGGATCGAGGACGAGGTTCGCCCCGCCTCCAAGTGCCGCGCTCAGCTCCGGCGCCATCAGTCCGACTTGGTCATCGTGGCCCACAGGCCGTAGGAGTGCAGCCGATAGCAGTCGGCCTCTGCCTTCTCCCGTGCCCCCGACGACACGATCGCCCTGCCCTCGTTGTGGACCTGGAGCATGAGCTTGTGGGCCTTGGCGCGCGGATAGCCGAACAGCTTCTGAAGGACCCACGTCACGTAGGACATGAGGTTGACCGGATCGTTGTGAACGATGACGAGCCAGGGTCGATCCCTTTTGGTCGACTCGTCCTGATCGGGGACGTCGATCCGTTCTGGAGCGATGACTGGACCGGTGGCCATCGCTCTCATGCTAGCCAGGCCCACGCCGCATGATTGACCCGCAGGTCAGAGGCTTTGTAGCGTGACGCCCGTGGCTGAGGGGCGCAGCGACCGTGTTAGCCGTGGCGTCTGGACCATTCTCGTTCCGTTCGTAGCCGTCCTCGCCGTCCTCGCGGTGGTGACGATCGTGCGGGAGAACGTCAGCGGCGACGACGCCGAGGCGGCCGCCGCCGACACCGTCGAGATGTCCGACATCGAGTTCAACCCGGCCACGATCACCGTCGCTCAGGGAACCGAGCTGGTGTTCGACAACAAGGACGCCGCGCCGCACACGGTCACGGCCGACGATGGCTCGATCGACTCGGGGATCATCGATCCGGGCAAAGCCTTCCGGCTGAAGGTCGCAGAAGCGTTCGAATATCACTGCGAAGTGCATCCGGCGATGAAGGCCGCCGTCGAGCTGGAGGGCTGATTTCGGATGGACATAATCGGCTTCCTCAACGATGTGACCGGCGGGAACCTCCTGTTCTGGAAGGTAGTCGCCGCCACGATCGTGTTCCTCGGTGCGGGGACGCAGGTTTTCTTCGCCGCGCGGATGTACGGCAAGGCGGGAGCGTCGGGCACGCAAGAGTCATCGGCAACCGTGCATCGATGGCTCGGCCGCATAACACTCTTCGTCGGGATAGCCGTTGCAATATCGTGTATCGCCGGCCCGGCCGGGCCCGTGTCACCACCGCGGGCTCTCTTCCATTCGATCTTCGGTACCGCGGTCCTTGTGGCGATCGTCGGCAAGTTCGCGATCCTTCGCGTGCTTCGCAAGGGTGAGAAGTGGCTGCCCGTTTTCGGAACGACGCTCTTCCTTTGCTTCGCCGCCGTGTGGGCGACGAGCGTCGCAGACTACGTATCGAGGTGATGGCATGCGTCTGATCGCACGTTTGTCGCTGGCCGTGATCGTTGCCGGGATCATTGCCGGTCCGGGGTTGGGAGCGCAGCTCGCGCAAGCTCAGACGGGTGGGAACGAGATCGTGGATTTCGACTTTTCGCCGAACAACCTGACCGTCGACGCCGGCGACGTGGTCGAGTGGACGAACACGGGGGACCGTCCTCACACCTTCACCGACCGTGGCGGCACCTTCGACACCGGACCGATCCAGCCGGACGCCACCGGGAAGGTGACGCTCTCCGTACCCGGTGAGTACTACTTCTTCTGCCGCATCAATCCGGGCCGGATGAACGGAACGATCACCGTGCGCCCGGGAAGTGGTGCGCCGAGCGCGGTGCGGATCCAGGCCGTCGACCCGGCCCGGGAGGGACAGGAGCTCGGCTTCGACCCGAACGAGGTCGACGTGGCAGCGGGCACGCCCGTGGTTCTGGCCAACGTCGGCGGCAAGCCGCACACCCTGACCGCGGACGACGGGTCGTTCACCACCGGCATAGTTCCGCCCGGTGCGGGCGAAGGGAAGTTCGCCGGAGGCAACGCGTCGGTGGTGCCGACCAGATCGGGCGACATCCCGTTCCATTGCGACGTGCATCCCGAGGTGATGACGGGTGTATTGCGTGTGACCGGGGATCCGCCCGAGACCGGACCCCAGCAAGGATCGGCCGCTCCAAACAGCGCAGACGTCGACATCGTCGACTTCGCTTTCGAGCCGGGGGAGGCGTCTGTCGCGCCCGGGGGAACCGTTACGTGGAACAACACGGGCGGTGCTCCACACACGGCCACGTTCGACGACGTCGAGCTGGACACGGGCAACCTGGAACCCGGGAGCGAGGGCGCTCTCGTGGCGCCGGCCGAGCCGGGCAACTACAGCTATCGGTGCAACGTCCACCCGGCCCAGATGCGAGCGGTACTGGTGGTGGCCGCACCGGGTGCGCCCGACCCCACGCAGGCCCGGGGAGGCAAGGTCGAAGAGGCCGAGGACACGGGGCCGAGCACAGGCATCGGCGTGCTCGCCCTTGCTACAGGGGTGGGCGGCGCGTTCCTCGGCGGTTTCGGCGTCGCGTCGTTTCTGCGAAGGAGTCCGCCCGCTGGCGGGTAGGGCTTCGTCTCGAGCTCTCGGCAAGGATGCGAACTCTTCAGCACACGCGAATTCGTGTCGTAGCAGGCCCGGGCTCATGTAGCCGGTCGGCTTACTCCACAGGCAGGCGGGTTGTGGTCTGGAACCGACGTGGATCGCACCCAGGCGTTTGGCCAATAACGCATGCGGTGAGAATCCGACTTGGAAGACGGCGTCCACGGATCAGAACTTCCGTTCCTCCCACCATGGGAAGAAATCGGGAAGGTCCGACGGCACCGTCATCGGGTAGCGCGCTTCGCGTTTCTCCAGGAACGACGTGACACCCTCGGCCGCGTCGGCGGACCGTCCCATCCAGAAGATGCACTTCGAGTCGGCGCGGTGCGACTCCATCGGGTGGTCGTAGCCGAGCCCTTTCCACAGAAGGTGCCGGGACAGGGCAACAGACACGGCCGAGGTGTTGTCCGCTATCTCTCGTGCGATCGCGTTGGCCTTCGTGAGCAGATCGCCGGGCTCGCAGATGTGTTGTATGAGCCCGGCCTGGTGGCCTTCGGTGGCGGGGAACACGCGCCCCGTGTACACCCACTCGGTCGCGCGCCCGATCCCGACTACGCGAGGCAGGAACCAGCTCGAGCAGGCTTCGGGGACGATCCCGCGCCGCGCGAACACGAATCCGATCTTCGCGTCGGGTACGGCCAGCCGGATGTCCATGGGCAGCGTCATCGTGATGCCGACGCCGACGGCCGCCCCGTTGATCGCCGCGATCATGGGCTTGGACATGTCGTAGATACGGAGAGCCACCACTCCGCCGCCGTCGCGGTGCTCGTTGATGTCCTGCGCACCGCCGCGTTCGCGGTTGTCGAAGGTGCCTCCACCGGCTCCGAGATCAGCGCCCGCGCAGAACCCGCGCCCAGCGCCGGTGACGATCACGGCACGTACGTCGTCGTCGGCGTCCGCGGCGTCGAGGGCCTTGAGGAGCTCCACTGCCATCTGAGAGGTGAAGGCGTTGAGACGATCGGGCCGGTTGAGTGTGATCGTGCAGACCTTGTCCGCGACGTCGTAGTTGATCGTTTCGTAGCTCATCGTTCCTCCTTGGATGTCCAGCGTTCACCCCAGCCCTCGTCGGGTTGCTCGTTTGCAAACGGCCAGGGCTCTCCGAAACGGTTCCAGTAGGCAACCTTCTTCACCGGCTTGCGCAACAGAGGGCCCGGGTTGTCCGTCGCGTATCCGATCGGGACGCAGCAGTAGATCTCGTTCGACGCCGGGATGGCGAGCAGATCGTGGAGCTCGTTGCCCCCGACCATCGGGAGATTGAAGATCGAACCGCCCAGACCGAGCGCCCGCGCGGCGAGCAAGATGTTCTGCACGGCCGGAAAGTGGCTGCCGCCCGGGCTCGAGTGCTTTCCCTTGAGGCCGCACACGACGACGATCAGCGGGACGGAGGCCAGACTGTGCGCGAGGTCCTTCACGCTGCGGATCGACAGGCGCTGGGTTCGGGGGAGCGCGCCGATCGCTTCATCGGTCTGGTATTCGGGGAACGCAAACTTCCAGGCGCGTTTCGACCACTCCTGCATCTTCTTCTTGGGTTCGTCGTCGGTCACCACCACGAAGCGCCAGTCCTGGGCGTTATGGCCGGTCGGCGCGCGGATGCCGGCGTCGACCAGCTGGAAGATCACGTCCTCGGGCACCGGGTCGGGCTTGAAGCGCCGCAGAGCGCGCGACGTGTACATCGCCTCGAACAGCCCGAAATCGGTCACCGATGGATAGTCCCATGCTTGACCACCTCGAAAGCGTTGCCCGGTACGCGCTTGAGCTGCTCGAGATCGGTGTCGTTCCATCCGGTGTCGTTGGCGCCGCTGATGAACCAGCTCGATCCGTTGTCCGCGAGGATCATGCCGTAGGTGCGCAGGGCATCGAGCACGACGCGCGAATGACCCGTGTAGCGCGAGATGTCGAATGATCGCTTGAGCCGAAGGCGCAGCCCCATGGGTGGGAGGTCCGCGCTGCTCGAATCCGAGGCGAAGTGCCGGGCCGGGTCCACGTACCCACGCTGCGTGGACGGTGCGGTGAAGCGCAAAGCGTGCCGGATGGCACCGGCGGTGGTTTCGTCCCGCCGCACCAGACCGGGCAGGATCGGGAGCCCGGCGGCATCCGCCGAGGTCCAACCGGCAGGACGCAACGCGTTGGAGCGCAGATCGAACACTGCGCCCGAGGCCGCCGCCCATCCGCTACCACGGCGCTCCGCACCGAACAGCTCGTAGAGCTTGCAGGCGCCCCTTTGCACGACGAGCACGTGGCGGTCTCCGCCGGCTTCCACTCGCGCGTCGAGCGGGATCGGGTAGGGGCCGGGATCGCTCTCGTCGCCGTAGTCGGTGAAGGTGATCGGCACCTTCCTCTGTGACTCCGCAACGATTTCAGAGGGGATGCCGTATTCCGGGCTGGATCCGAAGTCCGGATGTAGGAACGATCCACCTTCGGAGATGCTCTCCACGTACGATGCCGATCTCGGATCGACGGGATCGGAGGAGATGTCGCGGCGCCACGGGTTGTCCGAAGGGAACAGCGGGCACCCACCGATCGATGCACCGGACACTAGTTGAGACGGCGGATCGTCGTTCGTGTCCGGGGCCGGTGGTGAGGTTCGAGTGGGTGCCGGCGGTGCGGTAATGACCGCCACGCTCGCGTTTCCGGTGGGACGTGGCGATGAGGAGTGTGTGCTTGTGCGCGCAGCTGGAGAACCGCACGCGGACGCGAGCAGAAGAGCGAGCGCGCCGTAGCTCAGGAACTGCCTGCGGGTCAGCGGACGGCACACGCGCGAAGGTTAGCCGACCCTTGTGAAGTTCAGCTGTCGACCGACAGGATCCGCCACTCGCCCGGCACGCCTTTGAGCTCACGGCGCCCGCGGTCGGTGAATTCGATCGCCGAACCCACGACGAGCGGCGGTACAACGCTGGAGACGATGATCTCGTCCGGACCGGCTTCGCCCATCACGCGAGCGGCGATGTGAACAGCGATACCACCCACGTCGTCACCGCGGACCTCGACCTCGCCGGTATGGATCCCCGCACGGATCCGCACACCCTCGGACGCGAGCTCTTCGCGCAACGCGATGGCGCAACGGATTGCGGGACCGGGTCCGGCGAAAGTCGCGAGCAGCCCGTCACCCGTCTGCTTGACCAGCCGGCCGCCGTTGCGTTCGATAGATCTGGCGCTCGTTCGGTCGTGGGTATCCAGCAGCTCGTGCCAGCGACGATCACCGAGCTCGGTGGCCAGCTTGGTCGAGTCCACGATGTCTGTGAACAACACCGTGGACAGGACGCGGTCGACCGGAGCCCCGCGTGTACCGGTGAGGAACTCCTCGGAGGCATCGAGGATTCCGTCGGCCTCCACCCAGATCAAATGGTCTTCGCCCTCGAGCTCCAAAAGCTGGGCTTGCGGGATATGCGCGGCGAAATTTCGTCCCTCTTCGATGTTGACGAAGTGATTCGTCTTCTTGTGTACGACCAGCGTCGGCGCGGCAACGCGGGCCAGGTGCTCGCGAACGTCGACACGGAACATGAAGTCGGTCAGGGCCAGGGCGGTGGCCGGTCCGGCCGCGCGACGCCCGGCTCGGTCCCACCAATCGCGAAACCGAGAGTCACCGCTGACGCTCGGTGCCACCAGGCCGAGAAGATCGAACTCTGGACCCTGCTCTCCTTCCACCAGCCGCTCGAATTCATCGCGCCGGCCCGGATCGACGCCCCAGGGACGGTCGTCGGCTCGCAGAAACGTCGCGAAGGCATTGACCAGGACGAGCGAGCGCACGCGATCGGGTTGGGTTGCGGCGAGCACGATAGCGACTGTCGCCGAATCGAACCCGGCCAGGATGGACGGTTTGTCCGCGCCCGCGGCATCGATAACTGCGAGTAAGTCCTCCGCCGACTCGAACTCGTCCGGGACTTCGCTCGTCCCAACTGCATCGGACTGCCCGATACCACGCCGGTCGAGGACGATCAAGCGCGAGAAGGATGCAAGCCTGCGCACGAATCGGGACATCAAGGGGTGCTCGTCGTACGCGTCCATCTGGAGCAACGTTCCGGGAAGGAAGACGAGGTCGAGCGGCCCATCGCCGAAGACTTGGTAGGCGATGTGAACGCGGCCGTTGCGCGCGTATTGGGTGTCGGTCACGAACCGAACCGACTCATAGCTGGGTCGGCTATTTCTTGGAGGGCTGGTAGTACGGGTTCTCTCCGGACGCGTGATCGGTGGTGTCGACCACGCGCTGTACCTCGGGCACGAGCTCCTTGAGGGATACCTCGATGCCTTGGGTCAGGGTCACCGACGCCATACCGCAGCCCTGGCAGCCACCCGACAGCTGAACGAAGACCGTGCCGTCGTCGTCGACGGCGATGAGGCTCGCTTGGCCCCCGTGCGCTGCGATCGCGGGATTGACCACTTGATCAATGACGGTGACCACACGCTCTTCGACCGTCCCCGACAACTCTTCGGGACGGAAGGAAGACCCGACGGCCGGAGACGGCGACGGAGTGTTGGGATTGTCGACGACCCAGCCCGGGTTAAGGAGATTCTTGGAGAGATCGAGGGTGGCGCCGCCCAGCTTGTCCACGGAAGCGGCGGGGATGACCAGCTTCAGCTCGCCCTCTTCCTGGACAAGGTCACCGTCGCGGATCGCGCCTTCGTCGTCGAAGTACAGGTCGTATCCGTACTCGAAGTTGTTGGGCTCCGTAACCTCGAGAAACAAAGCGAGCTTGTCGCCGTCGGGTTCTTCGGCGCGCACACTCAGGGCTCTGTTTCGGGCGCGATCGGTAACGGTGACAATCTTGTCGGCCATGGATACGTCCATCATATAGACGAATGCGCCGATCTCCTGAGGCGACACCCCCCAACCCCCGGGTCCCTCGCGTCCTTCTTGTTCTACCGTCTTCCACCTACCGAGCTGCGGATTTCCTCAACGCAGCCCGGGCCGTGGGGGCAGAAGTCGTCGTGGCCTCCGAGGAGCAGCAGGCCCTGGCCGGGGAGATGGGGAAGCGCTTCGCTCGGGTCGACCTGTGCGAGCCGGCGGCCGAAGCCGCTCGATTGGTCGGCGAGGGCCTTCACGTCGACGCCGCCATCGGGGTCGACGAGCAGGGCGTTCTGCTCGCCGCCCACGTAGCGGCCAGGCTGGGCATCCCTCATAACCCCGTCCGGGCCGTGGTGACCTCCCGCGACAAGGCCCTGACGCGGATCGTCCTGTCGGATGCCGGCCTCGATCAGCCTGCTCATCGCGTGGTGACCGTCGACGGCGACGTGAAGTTCGCCGCGGCCGCCGTCGGCTATCCCTGTGTGGTCAAGGCCATCGGTCTGGCGGGCAGCCGCGGAGTGATCCGCGCGAACAACCCCGACCAGCTCGCGAGCGCGGCGATGCGCGTCACCTCGATCATCGCTCCCGACGGCGACGAGGAGATCGAGCCGTTCCTGGTTGAGGGCTACGTCCCGGGACTAGAAGTCGCCGTGGAGGGTCTGCTTCGGTCCGGTTCGCTCGAGGTGCTCGCGATCTTCGACAAACCCGATCCTCTCGAGGGGCCGTACTTCGAGGAATCGATCTACGTGACGCCATCGCGACTTCCGGCGTCCAAGCAAGACGCCGTCGTCGAGACCGTTGCACGCGCCTGTCGTGCGATGGGTCTGGTCGAGGGGCCCATCCACGCCGAGGTCCGGTTGCCCGACGATCGCCCGCTGGTGCTCGAGATCGCTGCGCGCTCGATCGGTGGACTTTGCTCCCGAGTGTTGAAGTTCGGCGCGGGGATCTCGCTCGAAGAGGTCATCGTTCGCCATGGGTTGGGACTAGAGCTTGGTGACCTGCAACGTTCGGGTTCTGCGTCGGGAGTGATGATGATCCCGATCCCGAAGACCGGAGCGTTGAAAAGTGTCGAAGGTATCGACGATGCCCGGGCCGTCGCCGGCGTCGACGGTATCGAGATCATGATCCCGGTTGGGCATGACGTCGTCGCGCTGCCCGAAGGAGACCGCTACTTGGGTTTCGTTTTTGCCTCAGGCGAAACGCCCGAGAGGGTCGAAGCGTCGCTCAGGCAAGCCCACTTCGCCCTGGGCATCACGATCGAGTGATCCAGCACCGCTAGGCTGGCATCTCATGCGGGTGCTCCTCGTCTCCACCTACGAGCTCGGCCATCAGCCCTTGCACGTGGCGTCCCCGGCTGCCGCCCTGACCGAGGAGGGTCACGACGTCCGGATGCTCGACATCTCGGTCGAGCCGTGGGATCCGGACCTCGTCGCGTGGGCCGAGGCGTTGGCCTTTTCGGTTCCCATGCACACGGCTACGCGGCTGGCCACAAAGGCGGCCGAAGCGACCAAGCGCACGCGCCCCAATCTGCCCGTCTGCTTCTTCGGTCTGTACGCGCGTAGCAGTGAGAAGCTGAGCGGAGTCGATCACGTGATCGCCGGGGAGTACGAGCCTGGTCTGGTGGCGTGGGTCGAGGGTCTAACGAACGGCACGGGCTCGGCATCGAACGGTTTCGTCCGGGACCGTCAGCGATTCAACTTGCCCGTCCGCAGCGGTCTGCCGGCCCTGGACCGGTACGCGAAGCTTGCGATCGGTTCAGAGGAACGACTCGTCGGCTACGTCGAGGCGTCTCACGGATGCTCTCATCGCTGCCGTCATTGCCCGGTTCCGGTGGTTTACGACGGCCGCACTCGTCGTGTCCCGATCGATGTCGTCCTCACCGACGTCGAGCAGCTCGTCGCACAGGGGGCCGAGCACATCACGATCGGTGATCCCGACTTCCTGAATCGGTGGGCTCATTCGATGCAGGTCGTCGAGGAGTTGCACGCGCGATTCCCGTTCCTGACCTACGACGTCACGACGAAGGTCGAGCACATCATCAAGCATCGGGACGTGCTGGGGGACCTTAGCCGGACCGGTTGTCTGTTCGTGGTGTCGGCCTTCGAGATCCTGAACGACGAGATCCTTCGCTATCTCGACAAAGGCCACACGGCTGCCGAGGCCGCCCGGGCGATCACTTTGCTGCGCTCCCGCGGGATCGAGCCGCGTCCGTCCTGGCTCCCGTTTATGCCGTGGACGACCGTGGATGACGTCATCGACGTCGTTGACTTCATCGTGGATCACGACCTCGTGGGCAACGTCGATCCGGTGCAGCTGACGATCAAGCTCTTGATCCCCGAAGGGTCGCTGATGCTGTCGGTGCCGGAGCTCGAACCCTATCTGGGGTCTTTCGACCACGACACTCTGAGCTACGAGTGGCGTCCCGCAGACCCGGCGACGACCGAGCTGCAACACGATCTGGCCTCGATCGTCGAGCATGCGCAGGAAAGGGGCGCCGCCGGTGCCGAGATCTTCTGCGACGTGCGGGACGCCGTGTACGCAGCCGCCGGTAAGGTCGGCGGTGAACGTGACTCGATCTTGCGAGCGACCGGCGAAGGACGGCCACGGCTCACGGAGACTTGGTTCTGTTGCGCCGAGCCAACGGATCTGCAGTTCTCGTCCCTTGAGGAGGAAAACGGATGCCGAGCAACGGATGGAAAAGTCTCGCTGAAGAGCTGAAGTCTTTGCTGCGTTTGTCGGCGCCGCCGATCGGGATCACGTTCTCGGACGAAGAGCCGGCCGGCGTGGAGCGTTTCGGCGATGCAATGCCCGAGCCGACCGCCGACGGGCGCACCGGCCGCGTCCCGGCGGGATGCGTGTTCTGGATGAAGGGAGCCGAGCGCACGTTTACGACGGTGCCGGAGGACCACGGCAACTGCAGCGTGGGCAGCCTGACGCACGGCTTGATCGACCTGTCCGAGGCCGCCGGTCGCGCCGATGTCGCCGCGCTCGTCGAAGCCGGTTGGGTGACCCCCGACGTGTTCCCACAGATCCCCGTCCTCGACCGCAAGCCGAACTTCATCACTTACGGACCGCTGGCGGAAACGCCGGTCGATCCAGATGTCGTGTTCATCCGAGTCGACGGCAAGCAGCTAATGACGATCAAGGACGCAATTCCGGATCTGCACGTCGAAGGCAAGCCGCAGTGCCACATCGTCCCGATGGCCGCCGGCGGTACGGTGGCCGCGAGCGTCGGCTGTGCGTTGTCGCGGGTGAGAACGGCGATGAAGCCGGACGAGATGACGTGCGCGATCCCGGCAGCCCAGCTCGGCGAGGTCGTCGATGCTCTTCGGCAGAAGGTTCAGGCCGACGCGGCCGTTGCGACGTACGCCGGCGAGGACAAGCGCCGCTTCGCCTAACGGGCGTCGAGTAGCAGCTCGTCGGTAAGCCGCTCCGGATCGGATTCGACGCCCAGGCGCGCGAATTGTCCGCAGATGTTTGCGACGTCGCGCTCGAACAGCTCCCGTCCGGCCCGGTGCAGGAACAGGTCGACGGCTTGCGGTACGTCGATGATCCACGGGCGTCCGTGCTGGACGAGGATGTTGTAGGTCGACAGGTCGCCGTGCACGATCCCTATGCGCGCAAGTACACGGAGGTTTTCGACTACGTGGTTGAATACCTTCGCGGCCCCTTCGCTGTCGAGACGCGCGTCGGCGAGCCGGGGAGCGGCACCGTCGAGAGTGCCGACGTACTGCATAAGGAATCCGTGATCGGTCATCTCGACGGGATAGGGCACGCTGGTGCCTGCCTCCCACATGCGGCGCAGCGTGTGGAACTCATGGCCGGCCATGGCGCCTTCGCGAACCTCGCGTCCGTGCGCCGTTAGCTTCGCGACGGCTCTCCGGTCGCGCGCCATCGGTATGAAGACGTTTCCCGAGTACGTGTCGCGCCTCAGTCCCCGCTCGCCGGCGCGAACGGGGGCCGAGTACTCGCGATCCGAACGGCGCCGGTAGTCCTTGCGGACGAGCAGGCACCATCGTCCATCCGAGTTGCTCCGGCGGACGAGGAAACAGCCGGCCTCCTTGCCCGATCGCAAGGTGCCGAGCTCTTCGTCGTCGCCGTGTTCGATGACCCACCCGGGTTTGGCCCGAGTCTGTGGCATGCGGAAACCTCCCTGAGCTCATGGATGGAAGGCGCTCCGCGCGCGACGAGTGCCGCGGTTACGACGTGCGAGGGAGCGCCCGTGCAGGAACGTATCTTTCGGTCATCTGCTGGCACCCCCTTCGGATCGCTTCGGAAACGTCTTGTTGATCATGCCCGATGGAAACGACTCAGGCAACGACGGCCAAGCTAGTAACCGACGTCTTTGATGTGCCGGAGGATCGCCTCGTTGACCGGGTCGGGGTTCTCCATGTGTACCCAGTGCCCGGACCCTTCGATCATCACCGTGTCGCGCAGGTCGGGCACCCAATCCTTCATTCCGTCCGGCGGAACCATTCGGATGACCGGGTCCTTCGTGCCGGCGATGAAGACGACCGGTTGCGTGATCTTGGCGCCGTCGAGCTGCGGTGTCGATGCCCAGTTACGGTCGATGTTGCGATACCAGGACAGCGGACCGAAGTAGCCGGTACGTGAGAACTCTTGCACGAAGTAATCGAGGTCCTTGTCGGTGAACCAGTCCATCGGCGCTTTCGGATCGTTCATCTGCTCGAGGAAGCCAGTGCCCTCTTTCGGAAGGATTTTGAACTCGTCGCCCGCCGCTTGACCAGATACCGACCAGGCGAAGCGCTGTACGGTCTTGCGCACGTCCTCACTCAGCTCCCGGTCGGCAGGACCCACTTCCTGGAAGTACACCTGGTAGAAGAAGTTGTCCCCGAACAGCTCGGTCATGCGCTCTATGGGCGGGAAATGCGAGCGCGGGATATAGGGAACGCTGATGTTGGCGAAGGCCTCGACCCGGTCCGGATGAAGCAAGGCCATGAACCACATGGCCCACGCACCCCAGTCGTGCCCGACGAAGAAGGCCTTCTCGACCTCGAGATCGTCGAGCAGCCCGCACAGGTCACCGGTCAATTGATGGATGTCGTAGTCGTCGACGTTCTTCGGCGCGTCGGTCCGTCCGTAGCCGCGCATGTCGGGGGCTACGGCTCGGTAACCGGCGGCGGCCACGGCGGGCATGAGCTTGCGCCAGGAGCGCCACAGCTCGGGGAAGCCGTGGACGAAGATCACCGGCTTGCCCTCGCCGATCTCGGCGACGTGCATGTTGATGCCGTTGGTCTCTAGTATCCGGTGCTTGAAGTCGGTCATGGGCGCCGACGATAGCAATACCTATGAACCGGGTGCCCAGGTCGTGGTGTTATCCAGAGATGAAGCGAGCGCTGACCCCGATCCTCCTCGCGCTACTCGCGGCTGCTTGCGGCACGGAGGGGGCATCGCGTGTGACGGCCGATCGCACGCCGACGCGATCAACGTCCGGTAATACGGATCAAGCGGTCGAGTGGTACCTCAAGTCCATCTCCACTGACGGTAAGGAGGTCGCGTTCGTCTACATGATGAGCGGTGTCGCTTCCGGGTGTGAGCGGGCCGGCAAAGCGAAGGTGGAGGAGACGGACGCGAAGGCGGCGATCAAGGCGTTCAAGTCCGTAACGACGGATAGGGATCGCCCGTGCACGGAAGAGGCAGCCTACGTGGATGAGTCGGTGGCCCTGGAAGCACCGCTCGGCAGCCGTGCTCTCGTCGGATGCCGGCCGCCGTCAACCGACGCCTCAGAAGGCGCGGTATGCCGGGATCTCCAGCGCAGTCGCGACTTCGGAGTCCTCGGACCGCCGACCGCACCTCGAGAACGACAACCGAACGCTCAAGATCGTGTACCAGACGGGCGGTTGCGATCGTGACGGTGGGGCCATAGCGGACGAGTCGGCCGACAAGGTCGTTGTCGACGCGTGGAAGTTCGTCCGAACCGGTAAAGGTTTTGCCTGCACGGCCGACATCCGGGAAAGCAGCGCGACAGTCACGCTCGACGCGCCGCTCGATGATCGGGCGTTGGTCGGCGGCTGCTGCCCCGGCAAGGAGGCGGTGTCCGAGAACCAGGTGTGCCGCGACGCGAACCGAGGACCCTTCTAACCCGTAGTCGACCCGGCGGATCGAGCTGGGGTCTTCTTGGCCTCTCGACGCAGCAAGATCACGTATACGGCGAGCGCGATCACGATGAACGCGAACCACTGGAACGCGTAGGCGAGATGAGGTCCGTCCGATAGCTCTGGGAGTGGCACGACCCGGGGAAGATCGTTCGTGGACGCCGGCTCTTGGGATCGCAGCTGGATGTAAACGGGATGCACCCGGTAAGGGATCTGCTTGTCCAGACGTGCGGGGTTGATGCGCCGGACCGACTCGAGACGTCCCGAACCTGGATCGTCCGGCGTCAGCGGCCGCCTGGGTTCGGCGTCGACCATGAGGCCGTGCACGGTAACGCGTCCCGACGGTGGTGCTGCACGTTCAACCGGCGGATCGTCGAGCTCGGCCGGCACCCAGCCGCGATCGACGATGAACGCGGCGCCGGTGCGCGTGACCAGTGGTGTGAGCACGTGGTTGCCCGGGCTCCCATCGAGGCTGCGATTGCGCAGGATCACCTCGTTCTCCGTGTCGTAGCGGCCCGTGACGCGGACCCGTTCGCGGAGACCCTTTCCCCCCGCGAGCACGAAGTCGGTGCGGTCGGTTTCGGTCCGATCGAGCGCTTCTCGGATCTCGTCGTTGCGGGTTCGGCGCTCGACGAGTCGGGTGAGCTGCCAGACACCCGCGACGGCGCAGGTTGCAACCACGCCCAGAACGAAGATGTGCAGCAAGATCCACCGTGGCCGCCGCGCGAAGCTGTACACGGACTCCGAGCTTAGCCCCCCAGGCCGTGTGGTATCACTCCGGTACTGATGAACGTCGAAAGCGCACTCGACCAACTCTACGCAGCCGGCCTCGATGAGTTCACGGCGACGAGGAACGCACTGGCCTTCGAGCTCGCGTCGGCCGGTGACGCCCGGGCGAGCACCCAGATCAAAGCTCTGAAGAAGCCGAACCTCGCCGCCTGGGCATTGAACCAGCTGGCGCGTAACCACCCAGCGGAGCTGGAGGAGCTCGTCGCCGCCACCGATCGCGTCCGTCGCGCACACCGCCGAGCACTGTCGGGCGGTAAGGCGACGGACCTGCGCGAAGCCACCGACGAGCGCAATCGAGTCGTTTCCCGCTTGACCAAGCTCGCCGGCTTCGTCCTCACGGACGCCGGTCATGCGGCGGCGACCGCGACGCTGGCCGCAGTGAGCGACTCGTTCGTCGCGATCGCATCCGACGAGGTGGGAGCCGAGCTGCTCAAGAAGGGACGCCTTTCGCGCGAGCTGCGACCCGGCGCGATCGTTGACGTCGGCGGCCTCACTCTTGTGCCGGAGGAAGCGGAGGAAGGCGCCGCACCGACGCAGCGAGACCTCTCCGCCATCCAGTCCGCACGTGTCGCGGTCAACGAAGCGCGTCAGAAGCTGAAGGGCGCCAACGATGCCGTGAGGGATGCCGACGCTGAAGCCTGGCGTCTGTCCGGGGAAGCAGACGAAGCAGAACGGCGCGCGAAGGCGTCTCGAGAGGCCGCCGAGTTCGCGAAGCGCGCCGCCGATGCGCGACGTGCAGATGCCGAGCAGGCAACGAAGGCGCTCGACGAAGCGCAGGAAGCGCTGAAAACGTTGGACGAATCGTCCTAGAAGGTAGCGCGGATGGCGACGACCAAGGATGTGGTGTTCGACTGCCGCAACGCGGCCGCTCTGGCGCGATTCTGGGAAGCGGTGCTCGACGAGCACGCCGTTCGTCCCTACGACGACGCTGAGATCGAAAAGCTCGCTGCTCGGGGACTAACCCCGGACACCGATCCCGTTGTCTTTGTGGACGGCCCGGGATTCAACATCTGCTTCCAAGAGGTATCCGAGCCCAAGACCGTCAAAAACCGTCTACACCTGGACCTGAGCGCTAGCGATCGGCCCGCGGAGGTCGAGCGACTGTGCGCACTCGGCGCAACCATCTATCAAGAAACTGATGGTTGCACGACGTTGCAGGACCCGGAAGCCAACGAGTTCTGCATCGTTGACGCTTAGTGCGGCGCTAGCGGTCGATACCCGGCGCGGGGAACTGGCTCGTCAGGTCCTTGACCTCGGCGAAGATCCGCTCGAGATCGGCTTCGTCCTCGCGCTTGGCAGCGTCCACGCCCTCGTCCATCCAGCGCGCGATCTCGCGCATCTCGGCCGGACCCATCCCGCGGCTCGTTACCGACGGCGTGCCGATGCGAAGGCCTGAGGGGTTGCCCGGTTTGCGCGGATCGTAGGGCACGGCGTTGAAGTTGAGCTCGAGGCCCGCGCGGTCGAGTGCTTTGGCCGCCGGCTTTCCGCGGATCTCCTTGTTGGTGAGGTCGATGAGGATCAGATGGTTGTCCGTGCCACCCGAAACCAGATCGAAACCGCGGGTTGCGAGCTCGGCCGCCAGCACTTTCGCGTTGGAGACGATGTTGTTCGCGTAGGTTGCGAACTCGGGCTGCGCCGCTTCCTTTAGAGCGACGGCGATCGCGGCCGTCGTGTGGTTGTGCGGTCCGCCCTGAAGACCGGGAAGGATCGCCGAATCGATCTTCTTACCGAGCTCGGCCGTCGATGAGAGGATCATCGCACCGCGTGGACCGCGCAAGGTCTTGTGAGTTGTCGTGGTGAGGATGGTTGCGTGACCGACCGGCGTGGGGTGGGCGCCGCCGACGACGAGACCGGCGATGTGCGCGATATCGGCGAGTAGCATCGCTCCGGCTTCCTCGGCGATCGCAGCGAAGCCGGCGAAGTCGATGACGCGTGGGATGGCCGTCCCGCCGCAGACGATGATCTTGGGACGCTCCTTGAGTGCAAGATCCCGCACCTCGTCCATGTCGACACGTCCGGTGTCTTTGCGCACTCCGTACTGCACGGGACGAAGCCACTTGCCGGATAGCGTCGGCGCCGCACCGTGAGTAAGGTGGCCGCCCATCGGGAGGGCCATGCCCATGATCGTGTCGCCGGGCTGGAGGAAAGCGAAGTACACGGCCAGGTTGGCGGGGGAGCCGGAGTACGGCTGGACGTTGACGTGCTCGACCCCGAACAAGGCCTTCGCGCGCTCGATCGCGATCGTCTCGACCTGATCGATGATCTGCTGGCCTTCGTAGTAGCGGCGGCCCGGGTAACCCTCGGAGTACTTGTTGGTCAGCACCGAGGCCGTCGCTTCGAGCACGGCCTTGGAGACGTAGTTCTCCGACGGGATCAAGCGGATCTTCTCGGCCTGCCGTTCGGCCTCCGCGCCGATCAGCTCGGCGATCTCGGGGTCGACTGCGGCCAGCAGGCGGTCCGAATCGATAGCGGTCACCATGGCGCCTCCTTCTTCCTTCGGTGCGGGGACACCCCGCACCCCGGGCAGGCCGCCGAGGCGCCCAGGCGTTCGGCTGGCGGCCCTGTTGTCGCTTCCCGGTGGTCGATTCCACCTACTTACGCCAGTCGCGACCCGCCTAACGTATGGATCCGGAAGGGAAGTGTCAACGGGTCCCGGGGTCCGTCCGCTCGCCTGGGCCATGGGTTACGGTTCCCTGGGATGGTGCGACGCCTGAGCCGCCGCTACGAACGGCTCGTCGTCGTCTTCTCGATCCTCGCCGTCGTTGCCGCCGTCCTGAACGTCTACTCACGGACGGGCGAACCGGCCCTCGTCATCGGGAAGCTGCGCAACGTCGAGAAGATCCGGGAGGGACCCGCGCCGACGACCGAGCCTGCCCCGCCCGCGCCACCGGCCAGACCCGTATCGCAGGTGGCGCCCTTTCTGAGGAAGGCTCCTCCACCGCCCGTGGCGGCCGCGTTGCCCGTGCTCAACATCCCGAAGGATCTGAAATTCTTCCTCGTCATCGGTAGCGACGCGAGGCCGGGGGAGGACATAACCCGCGCGCGCGCCGACTCGATCCACATCGCCGCCGTCGATCCACTGGTTAAGAAGGGAACGATCTTGGGGATCCCGCGCGACTCCTACGTGGACATCCCCGGTCACGGGAAGCGGAAGATCAACGCTGCCTTGGTGCTCGGCGGCCCGGATCTTCTGGGACAAGTCGTGAAGAACGTGACCGGACTGCCGGTGTCGCATTACGCCGTGACGGGCTTCGAGGGGATGACCCGCATCACCGACGAGCTCGAGGGCGTCGACATCGATGTGCCGTACGAGATGAAGGACAAGTACTCGGGAGCCGATTTCGAGCCTGGGAAACGCCACATGAACGGACGAGAGGTACTTGCCTTCAGCCGCGCCCGGTACGGGGTTCCCGGCGGCGACTTCGGGCGATCAGAGAATCACGGCCGCGTCATCCTGCATACGCTCGAGAAGATGCGGAAGGAGGTGTCGTCGGGCGACGGGATCATGAAGTGGCTGAAGATCCTGTACAAGCACGCGAGCTTGAACATGTCGATCGGGGATGCGTTCGAGCTCGGGAAGCTCGCGCGCCAGATCTCGCCTTCCAACCTCGGGAACGTGGTCGCGTCCGGAAGCTCTGAGACGATCAGCGGGCAAAGCGTGATCGTGCTGAATGACGAGGCGAAAGCGCTCTTCCGCGACATCGGTGCCGACGCCATTGCCGACGGCGACGAGAAGCGGGATCCACCACCACTGCCACCGCCACCGAAGCCGACGCCAACACCAACACCACTTCTTGAAGACATAGTCGGCGGGCTCCTCTAAGTCGCGCTCATCCGTCGCGATAGCGTCTGTTGATGGAAGTGGTTGCTTAGTGAGCGCGGGACTGCTGCGCGCGGACGCCGTCGTCGTCGGCGGTGGGTTGGCCGGTTTGTGGGCCGCTCTGCATCTGCCCGACGACTGGGACGTCCTCGTCGTCGACAAAGGGTCCGGGCCCGATCTCGGATCGTCCCCGTGGGCGCAAGGTGGCATGGCCGTCGCCGTTTCGCCGGACGACTCACCGGAGTTGCACGCGGCCGAGACGATGCGCGCAGGTGTCGGAGCGTGTCGGGAGGACGCCGTGCACGTTTTGGTGTCGGAGGCTCCGGCTGCTCTCGAGGAGTTGGTGGCGCTGGGATGCGAGTTCGATCGCAAAGCAGACGGGACCTTGGATCTGAACCGCGAAGGTGGACAGTCGGTCGCGCGCTCAGTGCACGCGACCGACGCGACTGGACGGGAGATCATGCGCGTCGTCGTGGCCGAGGCACAACGACGCGCCCGCCGTCTCGTCGGGTCGGCTATGCGCTTGTTGGTGGCCGATGGCCGATGCCTCGGTGTGACGGTGTCGACCGGCCACGGCGACGTGGACGTGGTCGGTCGGGCGACGATGCTCGCCGTCGGCGGATGCGGTGCCTTGTACTCGGCGACAACGAATCCGGAGTCGGCCTCCGGTGACGGCTTGGCCCTGGCGTTCCACGCGGGGGCCGAGTTAGCGGATTGCGAGTTCGTACAGTTCCACCCGACCGCGCTCGCGGTGGGGGGTCTCAGGCGAGTGCTCCTGACCGAGGCACTGCGCGGTGAGGGAGCGATCGTGGTCGATTCATCCGGCAAGCGCTTTCTGCTGGACGTCCACCCCGACGGCGAGCTCGCACCGCGCGACGTTGTGGCTCGCGCGATCGCCGACCGCGGTGAGGTGTTCCTGGACGCGCGTCCTATCGGAGCCGATGCGATCCGCCGCCGCTTCCCGCACATCACGGAAGCGGTGTCGCAGCACGGCTTCGACATGACGTCGGAACCGATCCCGGTTGCGCCGGCCGCCCATTATTTCCTGGGAGGCGTCGCAACGGATACCTCCGGACGCACAACGCTTCCGGGTCTCTTCGCCGCGGGCGAATGCGCGGCCACCGGCGTGCACGGAGCAAACCGGATGGCCGGGAACTCGCTCGCCGAAGCCGTCGTCTTCGGTCGCCGTGCCGCAATGGCCATGACGAGCGAAACCGATTCCAAAACGAAAGCTCCGGCACCAACTTCATTGGACATGGCTTCGGTTTCGGATTCGGTTCGTTTGATCGACACCGGAGGATGGGATCGACTCCGAACTGCGATGACGGCCGGTGCAGGATTGATCCGCGAAGAGGCCTCACTAGTCGAAACGCAGAAGATCGTGGACGAGATCACCTCGTCGGCAACGGGTGGTTTGCGCGCAGCTGCCACGGCGGCCGGGCTCATCTGCCGATCCGCCCTCGCTCGGGACGAGAGCCGCGGCGTGCATTTCCGCTCCGATTCGCCAAATGTCAAGGCGGATTGGGATGGGAGGCACGTGACACTCGCATAGAGTCATAGGCAGGGACGAGGGGAGAGAGATGACGGACACCAAGACCAGGGTCGACCTTCCGCATTGGGACATGACGCCGCTCTACCCGGCGCTCGACTCGCCGGCGTTCGTCGCGGCCTTCGAGGAGCTCATACGACGCATCGGAGATCTACGTCCGCGATTCGACGCCGCGGATATCCGCAAAACCGATTCTCCGGAAGTCACCGGCGACGTGGTCGCAGCCTTTGACGACGTTCTGACCCAGCTGAACGAGATAGCCGAGCTCGGACGCACGGTCCGTGGTTATCTGCACGCACACATCACGACCGAGTCGCGCAACGACCTGGCACAAGGAAGAAACTCCGAGCTGCAGATGCACTTCGTCGAAGTCGACAAGCTTTCCAAGAGACTCACGGCGTGGCTCGGCTCCCTGGACGTCGACACGCTCATCGAGCGTTCGCAGATCGCCAAGGATCACGAGTTCTTCGTTCGTCGGTCGGCTGAGTCCGCGAAGCATCTGATGAGCGAGATAGAAGAGGACCTCGCCTCGAGCCTCGGTCCTTCCGGTCAGGGTGCGTGGGCGAAGCTTCACGGCAACGTGACGGCCCGCGTGACGGGTGAGCTTCACCGCCCCGACGGAACCGTCGAACGCCTCCCGATGGCTGCGATTCGTGGCCTGGGCGACGATCCCGACCCGGCCGTTCGCGAAGCCGCTTGGAACGCGCAGATGGCCGCGTGGCCGACGGTCGAGGTGCCCCTGGCCGCGGCGCTCAACAGCATCAAAGGCTGGCAGAACGAGACCAACAAGCGTCGCGGATGGCCCGACTCGATCGAGCCGGCACTGTTCTTCAACAATGTGGACCGAACAACGCTCGAGGCAATGCAGGAGGCGTGCACCGAGTCGTTCCCCGACTTTCGCCGGTACTTTAGGGCGAAGGCCCGCGTGCTGGGTAAGGATCGCCTCGCATGGTTCGACCTCGGTGCTCCCATCGGCGTCGAAGGCTTGCACTGGGACTGGGACGAAACGGCGAGCTTCATCGTCGAGCAGTTCCAGACGTACTCCGACCGCCTGGCCAACGTTGCCGCGCGTGCTTTCCTAGAACGGTGGATCGACGCCGAGCCCAGAGAAGGCAAGCGGGACGGCGGGTTCTGCATGGGTGTCCGGCATGACGAGTCGCGCATCCTCGTGAACTTCACACACTCGTTCCAAAGCGTCGCGACGGTCGCGCACGAGCTCGGCCACGCCTACCACAACGTCAACCTCGTCGATCGCACCCCTTATCAGCGGAGCACGCCGATGGCCTTAGCCGAAACGGCGAGCACTTTCTGCGAGACGATCGTGACGCGAGCGCAGATGGCGCGTGCGTCGGACGAGGAGCGCCTCGGGATCCTGAACGGCGATCTCGTCCGCGACAGCTTGATCGTCATGGCGATCCACAGCCGGTTCCTGTTCGAGAAGGCCGTTTACGAAGGACGGGAACGCCGTGAGCTGTCGCCGACCGAGCTGTGCAACCTGATGGCGGACGCTCAGCGCGAGTGCTTCGGCGACGCGCTCGATCACGACAAGGTGCATCCGTACATGTGGGCCGTGAGCCCGCATTACTACAGCTCCGCGTACTACAACTGGCCGTACACCTTTGGTCTGCTCTTTGGGCTGGGTCTGTACAAGCGCTACGAACAGGACCCCAACGGATTCCGCGCCGGCTACGACGACCTGTTGTCCTCGACGGGTCTGGCGGACGCCGCGACGCTGTGCGCGCGCTTCGGCATCGACATACGTTCGGCGGACTTCTGGCGCTCGAGCCTCGACGTCGTGCGCGAGCGTATAGATCTGTTCGACCGTCTCGCCGGCTGAATCAGCTAACGCGGTCGCGCAGGAAGGCACCCACCCGCGCCAAAGCTTCGTCGCTCTCCGGCACCCAGCCCGCGAAGAGGTGCCAGGCGTGGAACATGCCGGGCTCCACCTCGAGCGTCACGTCGACTTCGGCGTCCTTGGCGCGCGCCGCCACGCGGCGGCCGGTGTCGAGCAGGATCTCGCACTCGCCGGCCTGCACCAGCATGGGGCCGAGCTCTGCGAGATCTGCGAGAGCCGGCGACGCGGTCACGGCCGTGCGGTCGCCGTCGCCGAGGTAGTTCTGCGCGAAGAACTCGAGTGTTTCGGGACGCAGGAAATCAATCTCGAGCGCTTCGTCCGAGACAGGACCCAGATCGGAAAGATCAGCCCAGGCCGATAAGAGAGCCGAAGCAGCCGGCACCGCGTCGCCGGCGTCTCGCAGGGCGACCTGTAGTGCCAGGGTCAGACCGCCTCCCGCCGAGTCCCCGACTACGGCGATACGGTCGGCCGGGGTGCCGCCGCTGACCAGGCGCCGGTAGACGAGAAGCGCATCGTCCGCGGCGGCCGGGTACGGGTGCTCGGGTGCCAGACGGTATTCCGGCACGATCACGACCATCCCCGCGTCGGCCGACAATCTCGCGGCGACGTGACGATGAGTTGCGCGCGAGCCTATGCAGTAACCGCCGCCGTGCAGGTAAAGGAGCACCCGATCGGTGTTGGCGCCCGGAGCCGTCACGCGGTCCACGGGGATCGTCCCGACGACCGACGATGTCACCTCGATGTCGGCCGGTGGGGGCGGAACCGCCTGTGTCAGCGCTGCGAATCCTGTGCGCAACTCGGGGATCGAAGGGACGATCTCCGACCGCCCCGCCTTCATCATCTGGGCGAGGGTTTCGAATTGGTGACTCGGCATGACGGCAATCATGTCCTCCCGGGCTGTCTTGCCGCCAGACGCGGAGTCACCCATGCTTGGCGCGTGGCGAAGCTGATCTCTCACGTCATCACGTACGTCGCGGTAATGGCCCTGGTCATCGCGATCTGGGTGATGGTCGGCGGCGGGTCCCCAGAGCAGCTGCGCGAGATCGCCGACAATCCGAGCACAGCCATAAGCGCGGGATTCTGGCCGATCTGGCCGATCCTCGGCTGGGGGACGCTCTTGGTGATCCATGCCGGCTCGACGCTGTCCCACTTCCTGTTCGGATGGATGGACCGGCGCGAACGAGAGAAGCGCAAGCAGCAGAGGATCGAAGCCGCACGCAAGCCCTTGGACATGGCCATCGGTGCGGCGGAGACCGGACGCGACATCGTGCGAGAGGTCGCTGCGGCTATCGAAAAAGCTCACGAGGCACGACCTGCGAGAGACCGTCGCCGTCGAGGACCGCGTTCCCGACGACGCCCACCCGGGTTCCCCGCTACCCCTGGGATGGCGGCAGAGGATGTACCGCCTATGGAGCCGCAGAGGAAATGGGTGACGGTGATGTTCACCGACATCGCCGATTCGACCAGTCACAACGAAAGGCTTGGGGACGACGAGTGGCGCCGCATCCTGTTGGACATGCGCACGCTGGTGCGCAATGCCATCGCCGATCGGAACGGCAGCGAGGTCGGCACGGCCGGCGACGGGTTGCTGGCACGCTTTGCCAGTCCCGCCGACGCCGTTCTGTGCGGCGTCGACATCCAGGGTGAGCTGACCCAGGCGCGCACGACGAGCGAGTTCGTCCCCGAGGTGCGCATCGGCATACATGCGGGAGAGGCCGTGGAAGAGGATGGCGACCTCGTGGGCCGTGTGATCAACCTCGCGTCGCGCGTGACCGACGAGGCATCACCGGGGGAGATTCTGGTCACCGAGCCCGTCGCCGATCAGCTCATCGGCAAGCTCGAGCTCGAAGACAAGGGACTGCGCGAGCTCAAAGGGCTGGCACAACCGCGGCACCTGCTCGCGGTGAGATGGTCCGAGGGCGACTAGACGTAGCGGAGCTCGGCTCCCGGATCGTGCGACTCGTCGACGAAGCGTGCACATGTTGGGCAGTACCAACGCGCTTCCATCGGTGTTCCGCATTCGTTGTGTCGCGGAGGCTCGACATCCTCGGATCGTCCGGCCCCCCAGTGGGCGAGCAGCCGCAGAGCCCCCGCGAGCTCACGTCCCGAACCCGTGAGCTCGTAGGCGACGCGGAGCGGACGTCGCGAGTAGGGGCGGGCCCGGAGGATGCCTTCGGAGGCCAAGCGGCGAAGCCGGGCCGAGAGGATGTTCGGTGCGATGCCCGCGACGTCCTCGGCGAGGTCGTTGAAGCGGCGGGGTCCGGCCAGCAGCGCGTCGACGACGAGAAGGGTCCAGCGATCGCCCACGCACTCGACGGCTTCGGCGAGCGCCGCCCGGGGATCGAGGGGATCGGGAACGGCCACGTCTTGACTCCTTCTGGATAGAGTAGTAACTTGCAAGTCACAAGTTACCACGTAGGAGGACGAGATGGCAACGATCCAGGACGTGCAGGAGGCTGTTTCCGGCGTGGCCCAGGGCGTAGGGCCGCAGGTCGTGGGCGTTTCCGGGGGCCGGACCTCCGGCTCGGGCGTGGTGATCGGCAAGGACCGCGTGCTCACCAACGCCCACAATCTCAGCGGGGTCCACCCGCGCTCGGGAAACATGCCGCGTGGGAGGAGTCATCCGCGCGAGCTCACGGTTTCCTTCGCAGACGGTCGCACGGCCGCCGCGACGATCATCGCCGCGGATCCCGAGAAGGACCTGGCCGTGCTCGAAGTGCCCACCGGCGACACGAAGTCGATCCAGTGGGCGAACGGATCCGCCAACATTGGGATCGGGGCTCCGGTCTTTGCCCTTTCGAACCCCGGCGGTCGGGGACTTCGCGTGACGTTTGGTCTGGTTTCGGGGACCGAGCGTTCCTTCAGCGGGCCGCGCGGACGCACTATCGGCGGCGGCATCGAGCACACGGCGCCGCTTCTTCCCGGGTCGTCCGGCGGGCCGATCGTCGACGATGAAGGCCGTTTCCTCGGACTCAACACTCACCGACTGGGCGAGGGCTTCTATCTCGCCATCCCGGCCGACGACGTCCTCAAGAACCGCGCCGAAGCGCTGGCACGCGGGGACGCACCCGAGCGTGCGCACCTGGGCGTGGCCGTCGCCCCGTCGCACGTAGCCAACCGGCTGCGCCGTGCCGTCGGCTTGAGCGACGCGGACGGCGTACTCGTCCGCGGTGTGCGCGAAGGCAGCGCGGGTGCCCAGGCGGGCCTACGCGAAGGCGACCTGCTGGTGAAGGCCGGAGGGCGCGATCTGAAGACGGTCGAGGATCTGTTCGCGGCACTCGACTCGGTCGAGGCCGGAGGATCCCTCGAGATGGACGTTCTGCGGGGAACGGAAACATCGAAGGTCACGGTGGTGTTCAGCTCAGAGGAGTAAAACGAAAATGGCTTCCAGCGTTTTGCAGATGCCTGTCGACGAGCGTGAAGCGCTCGACGCGTACTCACGCGTGGTCACTCGCGTGGCGGATCTTCTTATCCCTTCGGTCGCGAGCCTGAAGGTGATGCAGTCGGTTAGAGGAGGCCGCCGGCCACGCGGCTCGGGATCGGGCGTTGCGATCACCCCGGACGGGTTCGCTTTGACCTCGGCCCACGTGGTTCACAACTCCACCGACGGGACGGCCACGTTCGCCGACGGTTCCGAACATGCCTACAGCGTCGTGGGAAGTGATCCGCTGTCGGATCTGGCCGTGATCCGCGTACAGGGAGCAGATCTGACGCCGGCGACGCTCGGCGATGCCGACGCATTGCGCGTCGGCCAGCTCGTGGTGGCCGTCGGCAATCCGCTGGGGTTCTCCGGGTCGATCAGTGCCGGTGTGGTCAGCGCCCTCGGACGCTCGTTCACCACGAACTCCGGGAAAGCCGCACGAGTGGTCGAAAACGTGATCCAGACCGACGCCGCCCTGCACCCCGGTAACTCCGGTGGTGCGCTGGCGACCGGTGACGGAAGCGTGGTCGGCATCAACACGGCCGTCGTCGGTCCGTTCATCGGACAGGGACTCGGCCTGGCCGTTCCCATCAACGAAACGACCCGCCGCATCATCGCCGACCTCATGCGCGACGGCCGCGTCCGGCGCGCCTATCTAGGCATCGCCGGCGCAACGCGACCGCTGCCGCCGAAGGCCGTCCGAGTGGTGGGACGGGACCGCGGCATCGAGGTGACGGAGGTGGTCGAGTCGAGCCCGGCCGCGCGCGGCGGAATCCAGCGCGGCGACATCGTGGTTGAGGTCGACGGCGTGACGGTGGCCGACGTCGCCGATCTGCAACGCTTGATGACGGACGATCGCATCGATCGCACCGTTAGCGTGACCGTGATACGCGCGCAGGGCCCCGTGCATGTCGACGTGCTGCCCACCGAGCTTCCGTACGAAGAGCCTTCGGTCCGCTAAGCAGCGGCGCCTTCTTCTTCGCAGCCGTAGCGATTGTGCGCAGGCCGCAGGGGCGGTCCGCCGAGCGCGCAATGGTGCTCCTCGCCGAGTGCCGACGCATCCGGCATTCTCATAGGCACGGTGAGCCACGCGACCAGTCCACCGGCGGCGGTGATGATCGCGGCGATCGTCATCGCAGTGTGAAAGCCGGAGGTGAAAGCCGGCGCCTCCGGCAGCCGGCCGGCGCCAAAGCCCGCGAGAGCAGGGAGTACGGCGACGGCGATGAGGGCACCGGCCCGTGCGACGGCGTTGTTCACTCCGGACGCGACACCGGCGTGGTCCTGGGAGGCCGAGGCCAGTACCGTCGTCGTCAGCGGCGCCACCGTGTGCACCAATCCGATAGAGAAGATGAGGACCGAGGGCAGCACGTCGACGATGTAGCTGCCGCCGGGCGATATGCGACGGGCCAGCAGCAGCCCAAGGGCCATCACGAATGGTCCGAGCGTCATGGGGAAGCGGGGGCCGATCCGCTGTGCTATCCGTCCCGCACGAGCGGACTGTAAGAGCATGATCACGGTCACCGGCAGTCCGGCGGCGCCGGCCTCGAGCGGTGAGTAGCCGAGCGCCTCCTGCAGGTAGACGGCGAACAAGAAGAAGTAGCCGCCGAGGGCACCGTAGATCAGGAACGTCGATACGTTAGCTCCGCTGAAGGCCAGCGAGGAGAAGATCTCGAGGGGAAGCATTGGGTGCCGCTCCCAGATCTCGATCGCGAAGAAGGCGATGAACCCGGCCGCGCTCGCCAGCGCGGCGGCGCGGATGCTCGTCGAGCTCCAGCCCTGAGAGCGAACCTCCGTGAGTACGTAGGTGAGTCCGGCAAGCCCTAAGGCAGCTGAAAGTCCGCCCGCGATGTCCGGGTGCTGGCCCGACTGTGAAGGATCGGCGGACTCGGGCACGTGCCGCTGAGCCACGACGATCACGACGACGGCCAGCGGCAGATTGAGCAGGAAGATCGCCCGCCACGACACGACGTCGATGAGGTAGCCGCCGAGGAACGGCCCGATGGCGCCGGCAACCCCTCCAAGTCCCGACCACGCGCCGATCGCCCGGCCCCGGTCGTCGGGGTGGAAGGCGGACTGGATTATCGCGAGGCTCGCCGGCGTTAGAAGCGCCCCGCCGACGCCCTGCAGGGCGCGTGCGATCAGGAGGGAGCTCGCGTTCGGCGCGATGCCGCACAGCAGCGATGCGACCGCGAACCATGCCGTGCCGATGATGAAGACCCTCCGCCGCCCGTACAGGTCGCCGAGCGCGCCACCGAGCAGGATCAAAGCCGACAGCGTGACGAGGTAACCGGTGATCAGCCACTGCAGGCCGGCAAAGCCCATATCCAGGTCGTCGCCGATCGCGGGCAGGGCGATGTTCACGACCGTTGCGTCGAGGAAGACGACGGCCGAGCCGAGCACCGCGGAGAGGATGACCCACCGTCCCGTTGGTGTGCCGTACCTGACGACTGCAGGAGCCTGCGTCACGTCGGGCGGGGAACCGCGTCGGTCGTGCGGATATTCCTGCTCGAGTAACGCGATATATCTTGACTTCGGCCACAGACGCGATATATCGTGACCTTCTTCAGGGGAGAAGGAGGGTTCATGGACCGTTGGTTAGTAGCCGACGAGCTGTCCACCGACCTCGGGGAGGTCCAACGGGTCGTCGTTCGCATCGTTGCCGGTGAGGTAACCGTGACTTCGGGAAGCCAACCCCACATCGACGTGCGTCGCGAGTCGGGAGATGACGTCCACGTCGAGTTCGAGAACGGAACACTTTTTGTCTCACAGCCCGACCCTGATGCAGCGCCGATCGAGCGCTTCTTCAGGATGTTCACGGACGGACGCAGACACCGGTGCACGGTGTCGATCG
This sequence comes from Actinomycetota bacterium, assembly GCA_040905525.1. Lineage (GTDB taxonomy): Bacteria > Actinomycetota > JAICYB01 > JAICYB01 > JAICYB01 > JBBDRJ01. Next base: position 51,590 of record JBBDRJ010000010.1, on the reverse strand, counting down.
TTGCACCACCCGCCGCGCGCGTGCAGGTCTCGACGGTCTCGGCCCCCGCGGTCGTTTCCGGGTTCGCGGGAGGAACCGACGTCAACACCGTGCCCGGCGAGGTGACCCTCTCGCGCCTGCGCGACGAGGTGGACGTCAAGACCGTTTCTGGTGCCATCGAGGCCAAGGACATCGCGGCCGGCATGAAGCTCAAGACCGTGTCCGGTGACATCGGGATCGTCGACGGATCGTGCCGATGGGTGGACGCTAAGACGGTGTCCGGCGACGTCTTGCTCGATCTCGACCTCGACCCTCAAGGCACCTACGACGTGACCACGGTGTCGGGAAACGTTTCCTTGCGCACGATCTCCGAACCGAATCTCGCGGTAGAAGCGACGAGTGTGTCCGGTCACCTCGTCTCGGACTTCGATCTGAATTGGGAGCAGCGGCCGGGACGGCGGCACACCTCCGAGACGATCGGCTCGGGTGGCGCTCGCCTGTGGGTCAAGACGGTTTCGGGAGACCTGCGCGTGCTGAGCGGACGGGCGGCTGCGTGAGCAAGCTCTTCGGGCACGGCGACCTGAGGTTGTGGTTGCTGAAGCTCATCGACGAGCGCCCCCGGCACGGATACGACATAATCGCCGGCCTCGAGGAGCAGTTCCTCGGCGTTTACTCACCATCTCCCGGCACGGTCTACCCGCGCCTGTCCGCCCTGGAGCAGGAAGGGTTGATCCAGGTCGTTCAGGAAGAGGACGGCCGCAAGATCTACGAGCTCACCGATAAGGGCCGCGCCGAGCTCAAAGCCCGGACGGACGAGCTGCTCGAGCTTGGTGACCGGCTAGCCAAGTCCGCGCGGGACATAGCCCGCGATATCCGAGACGACGTCAAGTCGGCGGTGCGGGACCTCCGGGCCGAGGTGCGCCGCGCAGCCGTAGAGGTACGACGTGATGAAAGACGAGCCTCTCGAGAGGTGCGGCACGCATCGCGCGAGCGGGTTCGTGCCTCTCGGGTGGCTCGCGATGTGTCCCATGAGATGCGCGGATTGTTGCGCTCGATCCAGGGCGATCTCGACGGGTTCGTCAGCGATGTGCTCTCGGCGGCCCGCCGGCACGGGTTGGACCGTGATCGCCTCGAAGCGCTCCGGCGAGCGTTGCGCGATGCGCGCGCTGCCGTTGTTGAAGCGTTGGAGGGCCGGAGCAAGGGCGCGTGACGCTTTCCGTCGCTGCGAACGCTTAGCCTCGCAATGTGCGCTTCGGCGTAACCCTTCCCAATCTGGGTGTCGGCGACGACCCCAACACCATCGTCGAGCTCGCGCGCGAGGCCGAAGAGGCAGGGTGGGAAGGAGTGTTCATCTGGGACACGCCGTACGCGTCCGACGTCCAAGACGAAGTGCAGGAGACGTTCGACGCCTGGCAGCTGATGACTGCTATCGCGCAGCAGACGGAGCGCGTGCTGATCGGCACGATGATCACTCCGCTGCCGTGGCGGCGCCCCTGGGAGGTCGCCCGGCAGTCGGTGACGCTCGATCGACTTTCGAAGGGCCGATTCGTGCTGTGCGTCGGTCTCGGTTGGGTTCCCGAGGGCGGATCAGCGCTCGGCGAGGATCCGGACCGCAGGACGCGTGCGAGAAAGCTCGACGAAGGTCTTCAGATCTTGGCCGGCTGCTGGAGCGGCGAACGTTTCACCTTCATCGGTGAGCACTACAGGCTGAAGGACGTACTCTTTCTCCCAAAGCCGGTCCGTCAGATCCCGATCTGGGTCGTTGGAGCGTGGCATCGGGATCAAGCCGCGTGGCCGAAGAAGGCGTCGATGCGGCGGGCACTCCGGGTCGACGGTGTGTTGCCGAACGTGTTCGACAGGTCCGGCGTTTCCTACGAAACGACCAACGACGACATTCGCGCGATGGCCGACTGGATCCGTGCCGAACACCCGGGATCCTTCGACGTGGTCTGTGAAGGCGGCGGCGAGAAGGAAGATGTAAACGCAGACCCGGAACACATCCGCGGCTTCGCCGATGCCGGCGCGACGTGGTGGCTGGAAGCGGTGTGGTGGTCGATGTACCGCCATCCCGGCGACCCAGAACCGATGCGCGAACGGATCCGCCGGGGCCCGCCGAAGATCGACTAACGGCCTTCCAGTTCGTCACGGATGGCTTCGAGGTAGAAGAGAGCGTCCGAGTCTTTCTGGCGTCCGGCAACGCGTTTCATCCTGATCAGGTCCTCGACTGATGCGATCAGAAACGTCCTCCCCATGAGTTCGGCACGATCGGCGTTCACAGCAAGCTCGCCATACCCCTTGGTGCCGGCTGGTGTAGCCATCACATCGAGATCCCCGGCATCGGTCGAGAACGTGAAGTGGTCTCCGGCAGCAAGCGTCCGGTCGTCCAAGAGGAAAGGCACGTCGGCGGGAGCCCCGCGAAGGCGCGCGTTCAATTCGCGTAGAGCGGCCGCCAAGTTCTTGAGGTTATCTGCGTTGTGCGCATAACAGATATCGAGATCGAGGGTTACGCGCGGCGCACCATGACCCGCCACCGCGATGCCGCCGATGACGACGAAGGTGACGGCGTTGCCCTGCAATGCGTCGATGAGTCGAGCGGGGTCGAAATCCTCGCTCATTTCGGCAACACCCTGATCTTGCGAAGTGTGTTCGCAGCGGACACGACCTCTTCGAGCCGCTCGCCGACGTTCCAGCTCAGTCGCTTCCGGATCTGACTGCGGTCCACGCCACCGTCGGACCACGCCACGGCATCGAGGCGCTCGCCGCAGATGCGAAGGAGCCGGTCCAGCGTGTCGACGCGCGGCTCGACGCGGTTGCTTTCGATGCGCGCGATGGCCGGCTGGGGGACGCCTGCATGCTCCGCGAGTTCGCGCTGGGTGAGTCCGGCTCGGTGCCGGGCCTGCCGGAGTATTCGTCCGCTATCCATGACCGTATAATAACAGAAGTGTTATCGAAATGATAACGAATACGTTATCGTACGGTCGCTGCTTGGGGGTACGAAGAGAGTATGAGGATCGTGATCGTGGGAGGCGGGCTGGCCGGCGGAAACGTCGCCGCGGAGCTGCGGGACGAGGGTTTCGACGGCGAAGTGGTTCTTCTCGGGGACGAGCCCGGCGTGCCGTTCGGACGACCGCCCCTGTCCAAGACCTATCTGCGGGACGAGGAGGACCTCTCGGCCTGGCTCCCGAAGCCGGCCGGTTGGTACGCGGAGAACGACGTTGATCTCCGTCCGGAAGCCCGCGTCGAAAGCGTCGATCCCGCGGGGCACAAAGTCGACTTGGCCAACGGAGACGAGGTCGGCTTCGATCGGCTGTGCATCGCGACGGGGTGCCGACCGCGCATTCCGGATCTAACCGGAATGGATCTCGACGGTGTTCTGCCCTTGCGCACCAAGTCTCAATGCGACGAGATCAAGGAGCGTGCGGCCGCGCCCGGTGCTAAAGCGGTCGTGGTGGGAATGAGCTTCATCGGCTCGGAGGTGGCGGCGTCGCTTCGCCAGCTCGGTGTCGACGTGGGCGCGATCTTTCCGGGCAGCGGTCCGATGGCAGCCGTTCTGGGAGACCACGTCGCCCGGCGCATGGCCGACATCCATCGCTCCAAAGGTGTCGAGCTGCTCTCGGGTGAGAAGGTCGCGGCCTTCCGCGGTAACGGCAAGGTCGAGCAGGTCGTAACAGAGTCCGGCCGGGCCGTCGATTGCACGTTCGTCTTGGTTGGCCTCGGAGTGCAACCCAACGTCGAATTCCTCGAGGGAAGCGGGATCGCCACCGACAACGGTGTCCTCGTCGATGTGACCTGTCGCGCGAGCGTCGAGAGCGTCTTTGCGGCCGGGGATATCGCGAACCACGACCATCCGCTCTTCGGTCGGATCCGCGTCGAGCACTACAACAACGCCGAGAAGCAGGCGCGCTACGTCGCTCGGTCCATGCTCGGAAGCATCGAGCCGTACGATTACGTGCACAGCTTCTGGTCCGACCAGTACGACCACAAGATCGAGTACGTCGGCTACGCGAGCCGGTGGGACGACTTCGTCGTGCGCGGTGACCTCGAGTCGGGAGGATTCCTCGGCTTCTATCTCAAGGACGGAGTCGTGCTTGCTGCAATGGGTCTCGATCGCGGCGGAGACCCGGAGGCCGAACCGAACTCAGAGCTTGCGGCCTGCGTACCGTTGATACGCAAGGGCGAGAAGGTCGATCCGCGCACACTGGCCGACGAGGGATCGGATCTGACTACAGCCGCCGGCGGCTAGGGCGCTTCGGCCCCCGAGGCGACCAGCTCGGCTTCGTCCTCGCGTCCCAAGCCGTCCTTGCGGGCTTCGATCTTGGCCACGTCCGTCTTCGGCACGACGGCGAAGAAGTGGGTCGACTCCCGGTCCCAGTCGTTCAGGATCTCGCGCGCCTTCTTCGAGTGCGTGTAGTGCTCATGGTTCTCCACGAACTCGAGCACGATCTCCAACTGATCGGCGTTGGCCTTGCCTACCCACACGAGCTCCTGGTTCACCCGAGTCGGCAGCGCCCCGGTTGGGTCGTAGACGAAAGCCTGGCCCCCGGTCATACCGGCCCCCAGGTTGTTGCCGACCTCACCGAGGATCACGACCCATCCACCGGTCATGTACTCGCACGCGTGCATTCCGGCACCCTCGATCACAGCCAGAGCCCCCGAGTTGCGCACCGCGAATCGCGCGCCGGCGGCGCCCGCGCAATACAGCTCGCCGCCGGTCGCGCCGTACAGGACGGTGTTCCCGATGAGGACGGGATCGCCCGCGTCGTCGGCCGGCGGGCGGATGATGAGGCGTCCTCCGTTCATCGCCTTGCCCACGTAGTCGTTGGCCTCGCCTTCGAGCGTGAACTCCACACCTGAGGCGAGGAACGCACCGAACGACTGTCCGGCCTGTCCGGTGAAGGAGACGCGAGCTTCACCGGGGGGCGACTCTTCGCCGAAGTGGAATGCGATCTCGCCGCCGAGCTCGGCTCCCACCGTGCGGTCGGCGTTGGTGATGTCGTAGGACAGCTCGACCTCGCCTCCCGTGCGCACGGCGAAGATCGCGTCCTCATGCACGCGCTGCCCGAGCTCGGAGCGGGCGCGCTGGATGTCGATGTGCTCGACGAAGCGGCGCGGTGAGTCCTCACTCGTGCGTGCATCGTGCAGAAGCCAGTCGAGGTCGACGGAGTCGGCACGCCCGTCGCCGGTCTCGCGACGGCCAAGCAGGTCGGTACGGCCGATGGCTTCATCCAGGCAGCGAAGGCCGAGCGAAGCCAGCAGTCGCCGAACCTCCTCGGCGACGAAGGTGATGTAGGCCGCGACCATCTCGGGCGTTCCCTGGAACTTCGCCCGGAGGTCGGGACGCTGCGTTGCGATCCCCACCGGGCAGGTGTCGCGATGGCAGGTACGCACCATGATGCAGCCCTCGGCGAGGAGGGGAGCCGTGCCGAACGAGTACTCGTCGGCGCCGAGCAGCGCCGCGACCATTACGTCGCGTCCCGTGCGGAAGCCGCCATCAACGCGCACGCGAACTCGCGAGCGCAGGTTCTCGGCCACGAGGGTTTGCTGCGTCTCGGCCAGGCCGATCTCCCAGGGGAGCCCGGCGTTCTTGATCGAGGACAGAGGAGAGGCGCCGGTTCCACCTTCGGCCCCCGAGAGCATGACGACCTCGGCCAGCCCCTTCACCACACCGGCGGAGATCGTGCCGATGCCGGTTGTGGCGACGAGCTTCACCGAGACCGTCGCACGCGGGTTCACCTGCTTGAGGTCGTAGATGAGCTGGGCCAGGTCCTCGATCGAGTAGATGTCGTGGTGCGGCGGCGGCGAGATCAGCGACACGCCGGGCTGCGTGTGACGGAGTCGCGCGATCTCGGCCGACACCTTGTGGCCCGGTAGCTGTCCGCCCTCGCCGGGCTTGGATCCCTGGGCCATCTTGATCTGGAGCTCGTCGGCCCACGAGGCGTACTCGGGGGTGACACCGAAACGTCCGGACGCGACCTGCTTGATCTTGCAGTTGCGATCGCGGCGCTGGCCCTTGGTGCGGAACCGGTACGGGTCCTCTCCGCCCTCACCGGTGTTGCCCTGACCGCCGACCATGTTGAAGCCCATGGTCATGGTCTCGTGGGCTTCCTTCGATATGGCCCCGTGCGAAACCGCGCCGGACGAGAAGCGCTTGCAGATCTCCGATGCCGGCTCGACCTCGTCGAGAGGGATCGGCTCACCGGTGGTGACCAGCTCGAAGAGGTCGCGCGGAGTCGATGGTGGGCGCTCGTTCACCAGCCGCGCGAACTTGTCGTAGTGCTCGTCGCTTTGGCCTTGCGTCGCGATACGGAGTGCGTGTGCGGCGCGCTCGAGGTCGGCCTGCCTGCGGTTGGTTCCCGATCCGACGGCATCGTGCAGAGCGTCGACCACGTCGGGGTTGGCCGCGTGGTATTCGCCGCCGTGCTTGTGCTTGATGAATCCCGTCGACGTCAGGCGCGCCCGAGGTTTGCCGTAGGCATCGGCGTGGCGGCGGAGCACGTCGCTGCCGAGCTCGGAGAAGCCGATACCCCAGATCGTAGAGAACGTCCCGTCGAAGCAGAGCTCGATGATGTCCTGTCCGAGGCCGTACGCCTCGAAGATCTGAGCGCCTCGGTAGGAGTCGACGGTGGAGATTCCCATCTTCGACATGATCTTCAGGACGCCGTCCTCGATCGCGTACTTGTAGTTCTCCATCGCCTCATCGGGCTTCAGTCCTTCGACCATCCCCTTGGAGGCACGCTCGGCCAGGTGAGCCAGCGTGAGGTAGGGGCTGATGAGATCGGCGCCGTAGCCGACGAGGCAGGCGAAGTGGTGCGTCTCGCGCGGCTCGCCCGAGTCGCACACGATCGAAGCCTGCGTTCGCAGCCCGGCGCGCACGAGACGATGGTGCACGGCGCCGACGGCAGCAAGGGACGGGATCGGCGCCCGTTTGGGCCCAGTGGCGCGATCGGATACGACGAGGATGGCCGCACCCTTGTTCACGGCGTCCTCGGCCTCCTCGCCCAAACGGCGAAGCGCGGCCTCGAGTCCGTCGGGACCGTCGGATACCGGGAACGTCGCGTCCAAGAGCGCGGCCGGCCACGGCGCGTCGACGAATAGATCGTCGACTCCGTCCGGATAGATGAAGAAGGACTCGAACTCGAGCAGGTCAGCGGCTTCCGGTCGCTCGCTCAGCAGCGGTGAGCGCGGACCGAGGAGCGTCCTTTTGGACATGACAACGCGCTCGCGCAGGTGGTCGATCGGCGGGTTGGTGACCTGAGCGAAGCGTTGCTTGAAGAAGTTGAAAAGCGGGCGCGTGAACGACGTCAGGTACGGCGCCTGCGTGTCGTCGCCCATCGACGACGTCGGTTCTTTGCGGAACTTCGCCATGGGCTCGACGATCACTGTGATCTCTTCCTTGGTGACGCCGAACGCTCCCTGCCTTGCGATGAGATCCGAGGGAACGTCGACCTTGGCGGAGCCCGGCGAGGTTCGCCGCAAACGCTCCGCCCATTCGCCGTACGGCTGGGCCGAGGAGATGAAGCCCTTGAGCGTCGCGTCCTCCTGCACCTGTTCTTCCAGGGTGGGGTCGACGCAGATCAGCTGACCCTCGGCGAGCTTTCCTCGCCGCACCGCGCCGTGGTCCGAGACGTCGACCGTGCCGACCTCGGAGGAGACGACGACGAGTCCGTCCTCGCAGATCTGATAACGCAGCGGACGCAAGCCGTTGCGATCGAGCGATGCGCCGACGCGAACGCCGTCGGTGAATATGAGTCCGGCCGGACCGTCCCAGGGCTCGATGAGGCACGAGTGATAGCGGTAGAAGCCTCGAAGATCGACCGGGACGTCGTCGCGAGACTCCCACGAGTCGGGGATCAGCATGTGGACGGCGTGGCGCACGTCCCGGCCCCCGCGCACGAGCAGCTCCAGCGCGTTGTCCAACTGACCCGAGTCCTGAAGCGTTGTGTCGAGGACCGGGTGCAGCAACTCCGCCGGCGCGAGGGCGTCGGCGCCGAGGCGCATCTCGCGCGCGCGCATCTGGTTGATGTTTCCCTGGATCGCGTTGATCTCACCGTTGTGGCAAAGGAAGCGGAACGGCTGCGCACGTTCCCAGGTTGGTGTCGTGTTCGTGGCGTATCGCTGATGGAAAACCGTGAAATGCGCCTCGAATCTGGGATCCGCGAGGTCGGCGTAGAAGTTCGGCAGCTCAGGAGCGGCCACCAGGCCTTTGTAGACGATGGTGCGGAACGACCAGGACGGGAAGTGCACGTCGGCGCCGGCGGTGCGCGCGGCTTGCTCGGCGCGACGGCGCGCGCGGAAGCACTGTCTCTCGCGCTCCTCGTCGTCCGACACCTCGGATGAGAACAGGAGCTGGCTGATATCGGGTTGCGCTGCGCTGGCGTATTCGCCGAGCGCGGACTGATCGACGGGCACGTCGCGCCACTCGAGGTCGGTCAGGCCTTCAGTGCGGGCGGCGTCCTCGATCAATCCTTCGATCTCGGGGGACCGGGAGAAGATCACCGCTACGCCGCGCTCGCCGAACAGCTTGGTCGGGATGGGCGCGAGCACGCCGGCGCCGTCGCCGGTCAGGGCATCGGCGGCGACCGCGCCTCGGTGCACGACCCGGCACAGGGCGCCCAGCGCCGCCTCGACGATGTTGCGGCGCACCTCTCCGCGGGCGTCGGCGACGAAGCCGATGCCACAGGCATCGCGCTCTCTTCTTGGGTCGTACAGGTACGGGTGATCCATCGCCTGACCCTGGTCGCGGGGAACGCCCACTCGTCCCCCTCGGCTGATCGCATTAAAAAAGGCGCCCGCACCCCCGCTCGACCGGGGTACGGAGCGCCATTGCTCGAAAGCAGGATAACCCGCTAGAGGGACCGTGGAAACAGGCGGTTGTCCAGCCCTAGGGGCAGTGGACCTGGAACTGACGGCGGGCCGTCTTGCCGGCCTTGTCCTCAACGGAGACCTCCAAGGTGTGATCGCCCGAGGTCGCCGGGATGCTGTACATGCCGATGTGGCTGGTTCCGCCGACCGGTCCGCCCTTGGCCACCTTGCCGTCGACGTAGACGGCCACCCAAGACAGGTTCGCCCCGTGGGCGGTCACGGTGTACGAGATCTTTAGATTTCCGCCGGTACAGGAAGGCGTGGCCGAGATCGACGGGCCGGACGCCGCGGCCGGTGCGGCGGTGGCTGCGGGCGCCGGCGCGGCTGCTACAGCGGGACGAGGCGTGGCCGGTCTGGGCGTGGGCGTGGCGGGTGTGGGCGTCGGCGCAGCCTTCACCTCGACGAGGCCGGGAACCGGAGTCGGGTCACCCGGCGTGGGCTCGGGGGCCGAGCTCAGGGTCTGCCGAGCGCCGGCGAAGCCGGCTCCCACGAGAACCAGGCCGGTGAGTCCGGCGAGCACGGGCCACATGCGCGGGCGGGGCCGGTCCAGCTCCTCGAAGGGCCGGGGCTTCCAGGCCGCCCAGGGGTCGGAAGGGTCGGGGGATTCGTCCAGGTGGTCCAGGTGGTCGAGGTGGTCGACGACGGTGTCGGGGTGGGATCTGCGGGTCAGGCGCGCGCCGAAGATCGTCATCGAGACGATGGCGACGCCGATAGCGCCTAGGACGGCCCACACCATGGTCCGACCACACTACCATCACCAGGCTCAGAAGTGAGCAAATCTTAACACGTACAACGGACAAGAAATCGGGGCGATATCACGTTTCGGGCACCCATGACGTTGCATAGAGGACGTGCTGCCCCCTTTCCAGGCCTTCATGGACGACCACCGCGACCGGGTGTGGCGGTTCCTTCGAGCGGTCCTGCCCAGCCACGACGCCGAGGACTGCTTCCAGGAGACGTTCCTCGCGGCGTTGCGAGCGTATCCGGAGCTGCGCAACGGGCGGAATCTGAAGTCGTGGGTTATGACGATTGCCCACCGAAAGGCCGTAGATGTTCACCGATCGAAGCAGAAGGTGCGCCCCTCGGACGTGCTTCCCGAGCGCGCGGGTCCGCCGGCCGCCGAGGAGGATCCGGAATTGTGGGACGCGGTTCGCGCGCTGCCCGACAAGCAACGCGAAGCAGTGGCTCATCGCTTCGTCAGCGACCTCATATATCGCGATATCGCTCTGGTCATGGAGAGCTCCGAGGCAGCTGCTCGCAAGAACGTCAGCGAAGGTGTGCGAAAACTGAGGGAGGTGCTGAAGAAATGATCGAATCGAGGATCAAGAACGCCGCAAGAAGGATAAGTGCACCGCCGGAGTCGTCGATGGCGCGATTCGTCGATAGAGCCGATTCCGAAGAGCTGATAGCGGTGGCATACGCCACGATCGACTCACCGTTCGGTACGTGGGTCGCGGCCGCCACGGATTCCGGGCTGGTTCGTTTGGCCCTTAGTCCGTACCGCACAGAGGACATCCTCGAAGATTTGGCGACGCGACTGTCGCCGCGCGTTCTCGAACGTCCGTCGAAGCTCGACCCGGTGCGACGGGAGCTGGACGAATACTTTGCGGGACGCAGATTCTCCTTCGATCTGGCCGTGGACTGGTCCCTTGTGTCCGGCTTCAACGAACGCGTGCTGCGCGCGACCGCTCGCATTCCGTACGGCTCGGTCACGAGCTATGGGACGGTGGCCCACGACGCAGGAAGCCCGCGGGCCGCACGGGCCGCCGGCAACGCTTTGCACAACAACCCGGTGCCGATCGTCATCCCGTGTCACCGGGTTATCGGCGCCGGAGGAAACCTGGTCGGCTACGGCGGCGGGCTTCCGATGAAGGAAGCGCTGCTCCGGATGGAGGGAGCGCTCTAGGCGATCCCCAAGTGCTCGAAGAGGTGTTGCGCTTGGTCGCTCGGTGTGAACTCGTACCACGAGCAGTCTTCGGGGAACGCCGGGCTGTGACCAGGCAGCAGATGGAAGGGCCGTCCCGCCGAAAGTGTTAGCGACTCGCCGTCGTGGGTGACGACATCCATTCGTCCCTTCGTCACCATGCCCCAGTGCTCGCACGGGCACATGTCATGGGGGAGACCCTTGAGCGCCGGACCGAAGTCGAATCCTTTCGGACATGAGATCCAGATCAACGTCATCGAGTCGCCGGCCGAGGCACTCCGGACCTCGACACCATCTGCCTCCATCGCAACCGTCATGTCCGACACATCGAAGACCGTTGGACTTGTTGACATGTCGCGCTCCTCCTCCTGATCGCCGTTTGCACTCGAAATTTGCTCGGTCGTTTTCTCAGGCGGCGTCCACCTCAATGTCGACCGGAAGGGCGGCCCGGATCGTCGAGACGACCGGGGAGTGGTCATGCGCCCACAAAACGATGCTCCGGAGCTCTTCGGCGGTCGCGTCGGCCGAACCGATCTTGACGCGGATCCTGAAACCTGCCATCGAGGCCGAAACGTCGTCCCCGATGCCCAACAGACCTCGGGCATCCGAGTCGGTGTCCACGCCGACCTCGAGATTCGTGAGCTCGATGTCGAGCGCGGCCGAGCGCAGAGCTATCACGGTCGCGGTGCAAGAGGCCGCTGCCGCGCTGAGCAGCCATCCGGGGCTCGGTGCGGCCTCCGCGCCCCCGAGGGCATAAGGCATGTCCGTCGCGATGCTCGCCCCGTCGTCGTCGACCGTCCGGACGGAGAGGCCGGACTCGAGGATCGCCGTGGCTGATGGACCGTAAACACGAGCGGCCTCTGGGACGTCGGTGAACAGCTCCCTCAGCATCTCGAGCTTCTCCCGGATGACCGAACCCTGCAGCACCACCTCTGTTGTCATCGTCGGCTCCCTCCTCTTGTCGGCTCCTACTTCTTGTGCGTAAGGAAGGCCCTTACGGCGGGAAGACCGGCGGCGATTAGATTGAGTGCGGACAGGCGGGGTGATGAGCGAGACCACGAAATCGAGCTTCCAACAGGCACAAGAGGCCTCATCGCGGGGCGATTTGGTCTCGGCTTACGACCTGTTCGTGGCGGCCGACGACGCGGAGCCCCTGGGCCCGGACGATCTCGCGCTCCTGGCCGACGCCGCCTACGCCGCCGGTCACGTCGATCGGGCGATCGAGTCCTGGGAGCGGGTTCATGCTGCGAATCTGAGCACGGGCGACCAGCTGGGAGCAGCCGGTGCCGCGGTTCGCGTTGCCATGCACCTGCTCATGGACACCGGCCTGATGGCTCCGGTCCGGGGCTGGACCAAAAGAGCGGAACGACTTCTCGAGGGCCTGGACGAAACTCCGGTCCACGCATGGCTGGCCGTGGCGCGCAACTACGAACGTTTGCTCTCGGGTGACTTCTCCACGGCGCGGCGGTGGGCTCGGCTTGCCGTGGAGATCGGCACGAGGCAAGGCGAGCCCGCGGCGGTTGCCCTCGGACGGGTGGCCGAAGGCCGCGCCCTCATCTACGAGGGCGAGGTCCAACGGGGTCTGAACCTCCTCGACGAGGCAGCCGTGGCCACGGTTTCGGGCGAGCTCGATCCGGTCTCGGTGGGGATGTTGTACTGCGAGCTTTTGTGTGCGTGCCAGGCCCTCGCGCAGTACGACCGGGCCGAGGAATGGACTGCAGCTTACGAGCGGTGGCGCAACGAGCAGGGCGTGGGCAGCCTGAGGGGACGGTGCCGGGTTCATCGCGCAGAGCTCCTTCGGCTCCGTGGGCACTGTGGCGAAGCTGAGACCGAGGCGCTCTTGGCGTGCGAGGAGCTTCGTCCTTACCTGCGACGGGAATTCGGCTGGCCGTTGACCGAGCTCGGCCGCATCCGATTGCGCACGGCAGATCTGGAGGGTGCCGAGGAAGCGTTCCTGTCGGCGCACGAGGTCGGTTGGGATCCACAGCCGGGCCTTGCGCTGCTGCGTCTGGCCCAAGGCGACATCGAAGCCGCGGCGAGATCCATAAGAGACGCCATCGATCACCCGATGAACGTTCCGTCCAAGGAGTTGCCGCCGAACACGGAGTTGCGGCGCGCTCCACTCCTCGATGCGCAGGTGGAGATCGCCGTCGCAGCCGGTGATCTCGAGCGGGCGCGGTGGGCGGCCGGCGAGCTCGAGAAGGTGGCGGCCTCTTTCCAGAGCCGGTCCCTTTTCGCCAGCGCGGCCATGTCGCGTGGTCGGGTACAGCTGGCGGACGGTGAGGTTTCCGCGGCGCGCATCTCATTCGACGAAGCTCTGCAGATCTGGAGCGAGATCAATGCGCCGTTCGAGGCCGCACTGGCACGCACCGGGCTTGCGCAGGCGCACCGGGCCGAAGGTGACGAGGACCGCGCACTCATGGAGTTCCGGGCCGCGACGTCTACTTTCGAGCGCGTGGGAGCCGTGTACCATGCGGACAGTGCAAGGCAGTCGGTCGGGGAAGCCAAACCGGTCAAGGTCGAAGCGGACGCCGCCGTCTTCCGTCGCGAGGGCGACTACTGGTGCGTCGGCTTCGAAGAGCACACATGCCGCGTCCGCGATCTACGAGGCATGCACTACCTGGGTCGGTTGCTCGCCGATCCCGGTCGTGAGTTCCACGTCGTCGACCTCGTCACCGCCGTCGGCGAGGGGTCCGTCGGTGTATCGGCCGACTTCGACGCGGCTTCCGCTCCGACGGGAGACGCCGGCGAGATGCTGGACACACGAGCGAAGGACGAATACAGGCGCCGGCTGGCCGACATCGACGAGGACGTAGAGGAAGCACGCGCTCTTGGAGACACCGAACGTGCGGCGATGGCCGCTGCGGAGCGCGACTTCATCGTCCGGGAGCTGTCGCGCGCCGTCGGACTCAGCGGTCGTGATCGACGCGCAGGCTCGGCGTCCGAACGCGCACGAGCCAGCGTCACCCAAGCCGTCCGGCACGCCATGGCGCGGATCAAGGAGAACAACAAGGACCTCGGTGAGCATCTCGACCGGGCCGTGCGGACCGGTACTTACTGCGTCTACTCACCGGACCCTCGCGCTCCTGTCGACTGGAAGCTCTGACCTCACTCCACCAGCGATGGCGTAAGCACGTCGAACGGAACGTCGAGCACATCGTCCACGTTGCGCTCCGGGATCTTCTCGTCTGTCACCGTCGCGTGACGGATGCGATCGAGGCGGAAGACGCGGCCCCCATCGCGCATGCGGCACCAGCCGATGAGGTACCAGCCGCGCGTTGATCCGAACAGACCCTGCGCTTCCACTCCACGTTTGGTTGCCACGCCGAACCGGTCTTCGTAATCGAGCTCGAGCACGACGTGACGCAGCACGCCTTCTTCGACGGCGCGCAGGATGTCGGCTTCGGCGATCTCGCGCGGGGCGACGCGTATGCGGCCGGCAAGCGATTCGGCTTCCACGGCCTCGCTGGCACCCATGACAGCAGCCAGCTTCATGCGCGCGCGTCGGGCGGCCTGTTCGAAGGGCATCGGACCGGCAACGGCGAGAGCCGTGGCCAGTGACACGGCCTCTTCGGCCGTGAGGTTGAGCGGCGGCAACGTTCGGCGCGGGTCGAGGGCGTACCCGCCGCGGGGGCCGCGCTGCGACCAGATGGGAACGCCGGCTTCCTGGAGAGCCAGGATGTCGCGCTCGATCGTGCGACCCGAAACCTCGAAGCGCTCGGCGAGTTCCTGGGCCCGCATCTGCCTGGGCGAGCGGGCGCGAAGCTCCTCGACGATGGCGTACAGGCGGTCCGTCCTGTTCATCACCGGAATCATGCTCCCAGATTCCCGACACCAGGCTGTCGGGGAACTATTCCTATGGTCCCGGGTACGACGACGTGGAAGGTAACGAAGGCCAATCGCTGAGGCGCTGTTGCCGAAGCGCGGAGAGGACATGTAGATCTCTCGTGAGGTTCGAGTCAAGCGGAGCGCATGACGGAACTGCTCAGGTAAAGGTGTTCGGACTTCAGCCCGAGCTGCAGCTGCTGCTTCGCCCTATGGGCTTCACCGATCGCGACGAAGAATTCGTCCTCGACGTGAAGGCGGACGATGAGACGTCAAGTCGCGTCGTCGAGAACTGGCACAGCCATGGTCGGGAGATCGTCCTCCAGGCGGCGGGGTTGAAGCCGGTTCCGTGGGCCGAGGCGCTGCGCTCGTTCATGTCTGCTGTGGACGGATCGGGTATTTGGTGGTTCCTGGTCGGTAGTGCTGCGCTCGCCGTGCGCGGCTTGGACGTGGCTCCAGGCGACATCGATATCGCGACGGACGCCGACGGGATCGGTGCCCTCGCCAAGGTCTTGCGCGAGCACCTGTTGTCACCGGTGCTCGACACCCGCGGCTGGTTGATCTGTGAGCGTGTTGGGCGTGCGTTCATGCACGCGCGGATCGAGATCGTTGGGAACGTGCGGCCGGCCGCCGACGATCCGCAGCCGCGTCCTTTCGGTCCGGAGGCGGCGAGCCGCATCGAACTAGTCGCTTGGGAAGGATTCGAGGTTCCGGTGGCGCCACTCGATCTGCAGCTGGTCGATGAGCTTTCTCGCGGGCGACGGTATCATGCCGCGCAGATCTTGCGCGCCATGGAGGCGAGTGCGCCGATCGGCTAACGGAGACCTTCGCGACGGCTTTCGGCCACATCCGTACTCGGATCTTGCACCGTCACCACAACGCGACGGTGTTTGTGAATCGCTTCCCGTATGCCGTCCGGTTCGGGCGTTCGGGTGACGGTGCAGGTTCCACCCCCTCGATTGAGTGGTTCGTACACCCTCGGGGGATCAGACCGCGGGCTCGGGAGCGCCCGGCCCCGGGCCGAGGGCGCGTCCGGCCGTAGCAACAGCGTTGGTAACGAGCTGACCCGCTTCATAGAGCTTGCGCGTCAGTCGTCGCTGGAGCTTCCCGGAGGGGGTCTTCGGGAGAGAACCGGGAACGAGCAGCACGACGTGGTCGGCAGCGATTCGCATCGCTTTCCGCACCTCGGTCGCGATCTGCTTGGCCAGGCGCGCCGCTTCCTCTCCATGAAGTCGGGTCTCGGCGATGACGACCAGTCCCTCACGCGCCTTGCGCACGATCCCGAACGCCACGGCGTTGCCGAGACGCACGCCGGGAACGCTGAGCGCGGCGCGCTCGGCGTCTTCGGGATAGAGGTTGCGTCCGCCGACGATGATCATGTCCTTCACGCGGCCCGTGATGTAGAGACCGTCGGGACCGATGACGCCGAGGTCGCCCGTGCGGATCCAGCCGTCGACGATGGTCTCGGCAGTGGCGACCGGATCGTCCCAGTAACCGAGCATCGCGTGTTCGCTTTTGACCCAGATCTCGCCGACCAGGCCGTCCGGTATGCGATCACCCGATTGGGTTCGGATCTGGACCTCGACTCCGGGAATGGCCCGCCCGACCGAGACCAGCGGACGCGACCCCGCCGTGGACGGCTCGCACGTTTCGGCGATGCCTTCGCCGGCCAGGCGGTGGCTGTCGACCCACCACGATGGCGGAGGATCGAGCGGCGGCGGTGAGGAGACACCGAGCGTGGCTTCCGCCAGTCCGTACACGCCGCACAATGCCTCGATGCGGAAGCCCGCCGGTCCGGCGGCTTCCACAAAGGCATCCATCGTGTTGTGGTCTACCGGTTCTGCTCCGTTGCCGACGAAGCGCAGCGACGACAGGTCCAGCGAGGTGTCCATGCTTTTGATTGCGCGCGCGGCGAGACCGAACGCGAAGTTCGGTGCCGCCGTGATCGTCGCTTTGTAGTCGGAGAGCGCCTGCACCCAGCGCTTGGGCGAGGCGATGAACGTCTCGGGACGCATCAGATACGTCGACATGTCGAGCACGAGCGGCCAGAGCGTGAGCCCGATGAGCCCGAAGTCGTGGTAGAGGGGGAGCCAGCTGACGGCTACGTCGTCCGGTCCGAGCCCGACCTGGTCGGCGGCCGCGCGGCCGTTGGAGATCAGCGTGCGATGTGCGAGAGCTACGCCCTTGGGACTGGCGGTGGATCCCGACGTGAATTGGATGAGGGCGGGTGAGCTCGGATCGCAATCCGCGATAGGCATTTCGCGACTGCGGTCCTGCAGCTCGTCCAGCGATATGAGCTGTGGCGCGATCCCGTCGAGCGGGACGATCGAGCGAACCATCCCATCGGCTACGAGGACGGAGATGCTCGCCTTCTCGGCGCGGGAGCTGATCTCTTCGACGAGCGCTTCCGTCGACGTGATGCGGAGCGGTACGGCCAAAGGAACAGCGACAGCACCGGATGCCCAGCAACCGAACACCGCAGCGACGAGCTCGGGCGATGTCGAGCCGAGGATCCCGACGCGGTCGCCGGGCTGGATGCCGAGATCAGCGAGCGCGCCGGCCGCACGTTGGGCGACCTCCGCGAGGTGGCCCCACGTCCAGCGATCGGTCACACCTTCCTCGCCGAGGAAGGTGATTCCGCGCGGTGACGATCGGCGAAGCTCGAGAGCTTCGCCGATCGTCAACGGGTCCCGTGGGCTCATCCCTGTAGCCTCGCGACGTTCGATTCCAGCCGGCGCGCGTATGTGCCGGCTTCAACGTCCTGCGTGACGACGAACGCAAGCAAAGGACCGAATCGGTACGCGATGTAGTCGATGGTGCGCTCCACGCTTTCGTCCGAGGGTGTCCGGATCGTCGCTTTGAGACGGGCCGTGTACAGCTCGTCGCCCAGGTTGGCCACACCCGGTACCCGGCCCAGCCGCTCGTAGCTGGCTTCGCCCCCGTCGTCGCGATCCTGTTTCCAGGTATTCGTGGCATCGAACTCGATATGCGCGTCCATCACGGCTCGAGCCGCAGTTTCGCTCTGAAGGAGGTAGACGGTGTTCGAGATGTAGCCAGATGCGTCCTTCTTGACGAAGGCGGACGTCGCGGCTGCGTTCGTCGGTTCGATGTTGGCTGGGCCCACCCGGCCGCCGATCTGAACGGTGGATGGACGAGGACCCGTCTCCTTCGTCCATTCGTCGCCGACCTCTCTGGTCTCGAGGACGGCGCCGGCCAGATCGTCGTTGCTCAGGTTGAGCGGCGCCTCAGTCGGAACGGCTTCCGGCGTCGAGTTGCAGGCCGCCGCGAGGACGACCAACGCGCATATAGCCAGGGAGACCTTTCGCACAAACGTCACGCTACCGGACGCGACCCGGTTAGGCCGAATAGTAGATGTCGACCGCGGTTCCCTTGCGCACGCTGGTGCCGGCCGGCGGGTTCTGACCCTGCACCTGGCCCTTCGGCTCCCCGGAGCCGGGAACCGGGTACTCGTTCTTCACGAGAAGGCCGGCATCTTTGGCGATCTTCTTCGCGCCCTCGAGCGTCTTGCCCGCAAGCTCCGGCATGGGGAAGGTCCGCGGGCCCTTCGAGGTGATCACCGAGACCTGAGAGCCCTTGGGCGCGAGCCGACCGGCGGCCGGCGTGGTGCTCATGACTTCGCCCGCCGGAACCGTCTCGGAGAACTCACCGATGTTCACGTAGACGAAGCCGATGCCCTGAAGGGTCGTCCGGGCCTCCGTCGCCGTCTTGCCGACGAGATTCGGCACTCCGAGCAACGGCGGGCCCTTGCTTACGAGCACCGTGAAAGAGGTCCCGCGCTTGGCCCGCGCGATCTTCGGCTCCATCGTGATGATCGAGCCCTTGGGAACGGTGTCGTGGTTCACCTCGCGCTCGACGACGAGCGAGAAGCCGATGTCACCCATGAGCTTGCGCCCCTCGTCGACGGATTTTCCGACGACGTTCGGGACATCGAAGAGCTGGGCTCCCCGGGATATCGATAACGCGACGGGCGTTTCCTTCTTGACGGACATCCCGGCCGATGGTTCGGAGCCGACGACGCTGCCCTTCGGTGCGACGTCGTGGTAGACCTCGGTCACATCGCCCAGCTTCAGTCCCTCACGCGTTAGGGCAACACGTGCCTCCTCCAAGGTCTGCCCGCGAAGGTTCGGCACCGAAAGCGGGCGAGGGATCAATGCGTACGCCGCGCCGGCACCGATGGCGAGGACGAGACCGACGGCGAGCATGATCCGTAGGCGTCGCTTCTTGCGCAATCGCACGCGCATCTGCAAAGGAAGAACGTCTGGCGGAGGGGCCGGCTTGGGAGACGGCCGCACGGGCGCTGTGACCGGCGGCGCCGGCGGCGGGACCGGAACGGGTGGCGGCACCGGAAGGTTGTCGGTCGATACGAGGAACGTCGGTGTAGCCCCGCCCTCGCCGAGAGCGCGCGCGAACTCGCCCGGCGTGCTGAAGCGATCTTCTGGCTTGGACGAGGTCGCCTTGACCACGGCCGCGTCGATCGACGGCGAGATGCCGGGGGACAGAACGGACTCGTAGAGCCGGGCAGCGGCCACGGCTTGTGGTGTGTCGCCGCGGAACGGTGGGCGTCCGGTGAGCATCTCGAAGGTCACCGCGCCGAGGGCGTAGACGTCGGCGCGTCCATCCACATTCGACTGCGTGATCTGCTCCGGCGCGACGTAGGCAACGGTGCCGATCGGGCGGTCGCTCGTCAGGTGCGCGGCTTGGGGGCCGAGAGCCTTCGCTATGCCGAAGTCGCAGACGCGAACCTGACCGTCGGGCGTGACGAGGATGTTCTCGGGCTTGATGTCGCGGTGGACGATCCCTTTCATGTGCGCGTGGTCGAGCGCCGCGGCCACACCGCGCGCTACATGACGCGCCGTCGGAGGGTCGAGGCGCCCGAAGCGCTCGAGAAGTGAACGCAGGGTCGTGCCGTTCACGAGCTCCATGACGATGTAGAGGTCACCCTCCCATTCACCGCAGTCGTAGACGGCCCCGACGTTGGGGTTGCTCAGGCGGGCGGCGTTCTGGGCCTCGGCCCGGAACCGTTGCTCGAAGGTCGGGTCGGGGGCCAGAGATGGATGCATGACCTTGACGGCGATGTCGCGACCGAGGATCTCGTCCCGCCCCCGGTAGACGGTCGCCATCCCCCCCGAGGACAGCCGCTCCTCGAGGCGATAGCGCGACCCGAATCGGAGTCCGATCCGGTGATCGCTTGCCGTGCCCGTATTGGTCATTGGAGACCCACCCACGGGCCAATGGTACCGTTCCGTGTTGCTAAACGTCAGTGTTGTTAACTGTTGTTCCTGGTGGGGGCGACCTAGGGGACCAGACCCGGTACCGGCGAGACCGAGGGGACGAGGCTGGCGACCGGGGTCGGGAGCTCTACCGGGGGCTTGAGCGTGGGTGCGGGCAGCGGCGAGATCGTAGGCACCGGTGCGGTCGGACCGTTGAAGTAGACCTTGTGCTCCGAATCCTCGTAGACGGGGACCGCGTCCCCAAGACATCCGCTCACCGCCGGACCGTCGGCGATCTCGCCGGCGGTGTCACGGGCGGACACGACCACCCACTCGTCGTTGAGTCGCCGCTGGATGTCGGAACACGACTCCTCTTCGGATATCAGTTCCACGTCGTGCTTGAGCTCATCACCGGCGAGGGGTCCGAGGACTCGCTCGGTCATTGCAACTTTCTCGTCGCCCTCCTTGAAGGCTGGTTGCTCGGCGAACCAGCGCGTGAGCTCGGGGGCGAGGGGAGATACCTCCGCGTGCCGAAGGACATAGCCCGGCGCTACGAAGGCCAGAACTAGCGCGGCGGCTCCGACCATTGCTGCGGCCCGGGCAAGGCCCGGCACCCTTGGCACTAACGACGGCAAACGCCCGACGGGGAACGCACTAGCGGCAAAGGCGCCAATCACTGCGCCGGCAACGAGGGTGAGGAGCGACGGGACCTGTCCGGCAAACGATGGCATCACCGCCACGTTCCAAGCGATCGCGATGCCGAGAGTGGCCACAGCCACCGGTCCCGCGCGGCGCGATCGCGCGGCAATCACCAACGCAACCGTGCCGACCGCCATCGTGGGGAGTAGGTAGCGACTGGTCGCCAACGGTACGAGGATCCCGAGGGGTGGCTTGGGTAATCCGGTGAAGGGAACGTTGGTCCACAGGGCGAACGTCGCTAGCGTCACCGTAGCGGCGATGAAGACATCGCGCGTACGCGAGATCAAAGGAGCCAACAGACCACCGACGATGAGGACGAGCCCGCCGGCCAGGAAGCGGCTGTAGCTGCGTAAGGCTTGCGCGGTTTCGATAGGGACCTCGATGAACCGCCGGCTCTGCTCGAGGATCGCCGGGCCGGGATCGCCCCAGGGTGCGGGGACCAGAGGCCAGAACGGCGACCCGTGCACGATGAGGTTGCGGATATACCAAACGCCTCCGGCGCCCACGGCTAGCAGGACCGCAGCCACCAGTTGTTTGACCAAGGAGCGAAGCTCTTTGCGTGCGCTCCAGAACGACCAGACGAGTAACGCCGCGAGTATGGGCGCTGTTGTAGTTCGCGTCCCGACGGACAGGCTCGTCGCGATGACCGCGGGGCAAAGCAGGGCCGGCCGGTCGCGCGAGCACACGCATAGCGCCGCGGTTACGAGCATCCACGAGATAGACCCTGCGTCCGAAGACAGCCCGTTGAGGTTGGAGAAAAGGTGCGGCACGGTGACGAAGGCGCCGATGCCGAGAGCTGCGATGAGGGTAGTGGCTCCTCGTCGTCGCAAACCGAGAAACGCGGCCGTTCCGCCCAGTGCCGTCAGCGCTACCGGCCAAGCCGCAAGGGGGACGAGGCTGCCGGCGAGACCGAACTGCCATGCCAGGAGCACTTCGTCGGTGAGCGGATAGCTTTCCACCGGGAGTCCGAGATGGACGGGGACCTGAGACCACCCCGGACGGCCGTTGTGAACCCAATCGATAGCCTCGGGCAGGTGGTACGCAAGGCTGTCGTGACCGATGTACGGGGAGCGAACGAAGGCGGCAATGCAGATCAGTGCCACGGCGGCGATGGCGCCCAACCCGGCGAGCTGACGTCGTTCGAGGGTCGACAACCAGTTCGTGAATTGCGTCAAAGGCCGCGTTGCTTCGCGCCAAACGACAAGCCGGATCACGGACCAAGTAGCGATCGCGACGGCGCTCAGAGCTACTGGGTGTGTCCCCAGACCGAAGAGACCGAGTACGAGCGACTGCGTTACGGCCGTTGCCGCGGCTAGCGGCGCTGCTGCGACGACGCGTTCGAGCCCTCGGTCTGTGAAGCGCTCGGCTACACGAAGAGCGGCATCGATGAGAGCCAAGGCGCTGACGGCAAACAACGCCATGCGGACTACGCTCTGGAGCGTCACGATGGTTTTGAAGACGCGCGAGATCGATCAGGCGCAAAGACGACGTAGGAGTCGCTCGCGAAGGCGGGTTCGAAGAGGTCCTCACATCTTGGTGGCAGAGCAGGCCGGCCCGGTATCGCACTGAAGATGACCCAACCTTCTCGCTCTAAGGTCGCTTCGCAATCTTCCCCCGGGGGCACGAGGCTCACCAGGTGTTGAGCCTCGTCACCACTCAGAGTGCCGATGAGTTGGTTCGTCATCCACAACTGATCATCGTTGCTTTCCCAGTCTGGACGCGTGTTGACCCATTGGACCAGCGGAGCGACGTTCGTGTCCGCTAACGCCGCGGCGCTCCGAAGCGCATAACCGTCTGCCACCGGGGCGAACAAGACGGCCAGGATACCGGCCAGAACAACGGCATATACGGGCTGCGGGATGCGACGAAGCATGACCGGAGCAGAGATGCGCCGGATTCCGATCACGGTGCAGATCCCCGCACCGGCGAGGATGCCGACCAATAGCAGGGGCAGCTCGGGAACCAGAGGCGAACCGATCTGCTGGATGCGAACGAGGCTCGCGAGAGTAGCCAATGAGAAGACGGCTGCGGCCAGCCAGCGCGCGATACTCGGCTTCGCCGCGGCAGCAGCGATAGCCGCGGCCGCTACCGCGAAGACCGGCAATGCGTAACGCGTTCCACCAAGGACGACCGAGGCGTACGCGGGGTCATCGGGCACACCGGTGAACGGCGCATTCATCCATAGCAGCAGCGCGACCACGGCCAGGGCACCGAGGACGAGCGCGCGACGAATCCTCGCGATGAGGACGATCGAAACGCCCGCAAGGAGCAGAACACCGCCCGGGATCGTGTCGACGATCAATGGACGGAGGAACGGACGGAGTAGTTGTGGTGGCGTGCCCAAAAGACTGCGGCCGAGCCTGACGAAGGCCGGCGGCTCGGCCGTGCCCCAAGGAGCCGCGACGAAGGGCCACAGTGGCGACCCGTGATCGATCAGGTTGCGGATGTACCAAACGCCTCCAACGACGACAGCGACCGCCGTGGCCGCAGCGATCGGCGCCAGCGCGGATCGGAGGCGGCGACGGTTGGATGCAAGTGCAAAGCCGATGGCGACAAGCGCGAGTGGAAGAGCACTTGTCTTCGTACCGACGGCGAGGGAGCCGGCCACGATCGCGGGAGCGATCAGACCCGGTTGATCTCGTAAAGCGGATAGACAGAGCGCGGCGCAGCAAGCCAGCCACGCCACCGTGACCACGTCGTTGTTGGGGCCGTTCAGCTGCACAACAGCCGGCGTAACCAGTGCCGTCGCGGATACTCCTAGTCCGGCAACCCAGGCGGGGGCTCCGAGGAGCCGAAAGGCTCGCCACATCGCCGCGCAAAACAAGCTGAAGGCTGCAAAGGTCCATATCGTCAGCGGAAGCAGCGATCGTGAGAGCCCGATGAGCCATGACATGAGAACTTCGTTCGTAAGCGGATAGGAGCCGACCGGAACTTCAGGCAGAAAGACATGCACGGATCCTGGTCGGCCATCGTGGAACCATTGGATGGCTTCGGGGATGTGGTAGTTCAGGGCATCCGGCCCGAGGACGGGACGGCGCAAGCTCCACAGGCACCAAACGAGCCCGGCACCAACAAGCGCGCCGAAGACAGCTCGTCCGCGCGCGTCCATGGAACGCCACTTCTCCAGACCGATGGCCAGCAGTCCTGGTCCCGGCGCCGGTCGGGCCACGTGAGCAATAGCCCAGGTAACGGCGCTCGAGGCGGCTAGAGCGACCGGATGTGTTCCCCAGCCGAAGAGGCCCAGACCCAGTGCTTGAACAGTCATCGTGGCGGCGATCAGTGGCGGGACGATGAGAAGGCGATCCCATACGGATGGCGTGATGGCTCTCGCCACGCGCGAACCAGCCGAACCGAGAGCGATCAGCGACAGCGCGGCCATACCGACGAACAGGGGTTGCGGCATCAGCGACACACGGCGACGACGTCGAGGCAGGAGTCGAGGTCTTCGTGCGATAGGTAAAAATCGTCGGTTGTTATCGACGCGGCCAGCGTGTCGCTTTTCCGTCTGAGCCACGTGACCCCGCGGTCGTACAGGACCTGTTTCGCACGCAGCGGAACCAGTCGCCGAAGGTGTAGCGCATCGAGACGGAGCAGCCGTTCGAGCTTCAGATGTTCGCGTGCATCGAACGCGGCGTAGCGCTCAGTCCCGCGGATCCCCCATACGTCGACGTCTCGGAACGATTCTCGACAAAGGGAAGAGAGCTGCTGCGGATCGAACTCGATGAAATGGAACGGATCGATGATTTCGTCCGGGCGTCCGAAGGTGAGGCGGTTCGGTGTGATGAAGACGGCTACTCCGCGTGGACGAAGCACGCGACGGGCCTCGTCGACGACGCGTCTCGGATCTGGAACGTGCTCGATGGACTGTGCGGACATGACGCCATCGAACGAGTCTTCCCGAAAGGGGAGGGTCCTAATGTCACCTTGGGTAACCGGCCGTCCTTGGCCCTGTAGAGAAGGCCGGTCGATGTCGAATCCGACTGTCGGCGCAGGCAACAGGGAATAACTGTGACCCACACCGCAGCCGAGGTCGATGATTCGCCCGCCGCCGGTGAAGAATCGCGAAGCGAGGCCGTAACCGGCGGCATGGCGCTGAAACGTCGGATTGAAACCGCCTGACGCTGTGCTGGTCCGCTCCCCGGTGACCTTCACGGCTCGAATCGCCGGCAATTTAGAAGTTTCGAACGATGAAGGAGCAAGCGAACGCCTACGCCTAGCGTCCGCAAGCCGTACGCCACGGAGGGTCCAAATGAGATGGACGACGCCTCGTCGAAGTATCTGGTCTTGGCCGGCACCTCTGCGATCTTGAAGCCGAAGTGAACAGCTTGCATCAGCAGCTCCGAGTCGAAGCTGAACCCCGGGGAGTTGCGCAGGAACGGCACCGTCATCAGAAGGCGCCGGGAGTAGGCGCGGTAGCCCGTGTGCATCTCCGACAACGATGTGCGCAGCATCATGTTCTCGACAGTGGTCAGAAAGCGATTGGCCAAGATCTTGTAGCGCGGCATGCCGCTTCGTCGCGCCATCCCCGGCTCGAGAAAGCGGGAGCCCAGTACTAGGTCGGCGTCTCCGCGAAGGATCGGAGCAATAAGCGTGGGGATGAGTGCGCCCTCGTACTGGCCGTCTGGGTGCAGCATCACGACGACGTCTGCTCCCCGTTGAAGACTCTCGAGATAGCACGTTTTCTGGTTGCCTCCATAGCCCACATTGTGCGGATGCCAGATGACGTGAAGACCGAGTGACCGCGCGAGCTCAACCGTCTCGTCCGAGGAGTGGTCGTCAACGAGCAGGATCTCATCGACCGCGTTGCGAGGGATCGTATCCAGCGTTTCGGCAAGCGTAGACGCCGCGTTGAGGGCGGGCATGACGACGACGACCTTCCCGTTGGAGTTGGTCATGCGAGAAGTTTGCCAAAGTCGAATCGGGGAGGCCCGGCTGCGCCTGTATAAGCTGCGTAGGTGTCTACGGCTGCCCCCTTCGGATCCTGGAAATCCCCGATCACTGCGGCTTCCGTCGCGCGGGGGGGCGTCACGCTCTCCGGTGTGGCCGTCTCGGGAAACCAACTGTACTGGTCTGAGCAGCGCCCCGCCGAGGGTGGACGAACGGCCATCGTTCGTCGAAACGAGGACGGATCGACCACGGAGATCACCCCCGAAGGGTTCAACGTGCGTACGGCCGTGCACGAGTACGGCGGCGGCTCCTGGTGGGTCCACAACGATTCCGCGCTGTTCACGAATTGGACTGATCAGCGTCTCTACCGGCAGGACGACGGCGCCGCTCCGATCCCGATCACGCGAGAGCCGGAGATCAAGCGGGGACTTCGATACGCCGACGGCGTGGTGACGAATGACGGCCGCACGATTCTGTGCATTCGCGAAAGCCATCACGCCGACCGCGAGGCGACCAACGCGATCGTCGCTATGTCGATGGACGCCTCCGCTGAGCCTGGGGATCTGATCGAAGGGAACGACTTCTACTCCTTTCCGCGCCTTTCGCCGGACGGCTCCAAGCTCGCGTGGACGGAATGGAGTCATCCGAACCTTCCGTGGGACGGAACCTTCCTCTATACGTGTGAACTCACCGACGAGTTGGGCATCCGTAACCCGGCCCTCGTGGCCGGCGCGACGGACGAGTCGATATTCCAGCCTCGGTGGAGCCCGGACGGAGTCCTGCATTTCGTTTCGGATCGCAACGGCTGGTGGAACCTCTACCGGTACGTCGATGGGCGAGTCGAGCCCGTCCTCGAGATGGAGGCCGACTTCGGCGTACCGCAGTGGGTGTTCGGTTTGTCGACCTATGCCTTTCTTCCCAACGGCGACATCGTGTGCATGTTCGAGCAACGCGCCAGCCAGAAGCTCGGGGTCATCCGGGGCGGTGCCGGCGAGCTCGAGGACCTCCGTCTGCCGTACACCGTGTACACGAACGTCACGGCTTTCGGCGATCGGATCCTGTGCACGGCGGCGTCGCCGACGCAGCACGCTGCCATCGTCTCTATCGATCCGTCTTCGGGCTCGGTCGAGGTGATCAAGCGCTCGCGAGATACCGAGCCGGAGGCGAGGTACGTCTCGGTTCCCGAGCAGATCGAGTTCCCGTCCGAGAGCGGACACATGGCGCACGCTCTCTACTACGCGCCGACGAACCCCGACTTCGAGGGACCCGCGGGGGCCGAGCCGCCCCTCGTCGTGTGGAGTCACGGAGGGCCGACGGGATGCGTGCGTCCCACGTTGCTCCTGAACATCCAGTACTGGACTTCGCGCGGCTTCGCCGTCGTCGACGTGAACTACGGAGGAAGCACCGGCTACGGACGCGACTACCGGCGTCTTCTCAACGGCAACTGGGGAGTGGTCGATGTGGAGGACTGCGTCGCCGCCGCGCGGTACCTGTCCGAGCGCGGCGATGTCGATCCGGATCAGCTGGCGATCCGGGGTGGGAGCGCCGGCGGGTTCACGACGCTGGCAGCGCTGGTCTTCAAGGACGTCTTCAAAGCCGGCGCGAACTACTTCGGGGTAGCCGACTTCGAGACCTTCGTCGGTGATACGCACAAGTTCGAGTCGCGGTACCTCGATTCGCTCGTCGGTCCCTACCCGGAGCGCAAAGACTTGTACTACGAGCGGTCTCCGGCCAACTTCGTCGAGCGGATCAGCGTGCCTGTTATAACGTTCCAGGGAACCGAGGACATGATCGTGCCGCCGTCGCAGTCCGAGCAGATCGTGAACGCGTTGCGGAAGAAGAAGATCCCCTGCGCGTATGTCGTCTACGAAGGCGAGCAGCACGGCTTCCGCAAGGCCGAGAACATCATCCATTCGCTCGAGTCGGAGCTGTACTTCTTCGGCCGCGTGTTCGGGTTCGACCCCGCCGACGAGATCGAGCCGGTAGCGATCGAGAATCTCTGAGCTCTTGGACGTCTACCTCGAGCGTGGAAGCAAGAGAGTATTCGCCAGCGCAGTCGATTGGCCGGGCTGGGCGCGGATCGGCAAGACCGAGGACGAAGCGATCGAGGCGCTGCAGTCGTACGGAAAGCGCTACGCGTCGGCCATCGCCTCGGCCCGGCAGGGGTTCAAGCCGCCGAGCTCGGTCCGCGTGGTCGACCGGGTCAAGGGTGGTGCGGGCACCGACTTCGGAGCACTGTCGGTTTCACCCAGGGCCGACGATCGTGCATTGAGCGCCAAAGATCTGAAGCGACAGATGGCGCTACTGCAAGCGGGGTGGGCGACCTTCGACGCGATGGCCAAGAAGCACGCCAAGAAGACCTTGCGCAAAGGCCCGCGCGGTGGCGGCCGCGACTTGAAGAAGATGACGGGCCACGTGCTGGAGGCCGACATCTCTTACCTGTCGTGTATCGGCGCCCGGTACAAGGGCACCGACATGGTCGAGATGCGTGAGGCATTCCTGCGCCGGCTCGAGTCGCACGCGCGCGGGGAGCCGATCGAGAACAAGCGAAGGACCCCGCCGTGGACGGTGCGTTACTGCGTCCGACGGTCGGCGTGGCACGCGCTCGATCACGCGTGGGAGATAGAGGACCGGGCTAGCTAGCCTGCGGCATCCTCACACCGTCCCGACCCGCCATTCGTCCTCGAGGATCCCGTACAGAAGGGTGTCCCACCATCGGCCCTTGAAGAACTCGTTCTCGCGCTTGCGACCCTCGAGCTTCATGCCGAGCTTCTCGAGAACGCGGACAGAGCGAACGTTGTCGGCCAGGCACCACGACCAGATGCGATGAACGCCGAGCTCGGTGAATCCGAAGTTGACCATGGCGCGCACAGCCTCCGTGGCCAGACCCTGGCCCCAGTAATCGGGCGCGAGCTCGTAACCGATGTCGGCTTCGCGAGCTTCGGGGGACGCCATCCTGATGCCGCAGTTGCCGATGACCGGCCCCCGGGGGCGCGGGACGATAGCGAGCTGGTACTTCGTGCGTGGGTGTTCGCGGCGCAGGTCGGCCAGCATGCGGACGAAGTCTTGGACGGCTTCCGGCGTGCGCTCGGTCCATTCGTAGTACTCGAGGTAGCGCGGATCGCTCTGGTACTCGAGAACCGAGGGCCAGTCGTCGAACCGTAGCTCGCGGAGGATGAGCCGGTCGGTTTCGATCTGCATCAGGCCAGCATCTCGAGCCATGGCTGCCCGGCCGAGCCGAAGGGCTCCCGGCGCTGCTCGACTGCTTCCATGAGCCAGTCTTCCGTGGCGACCGCCTTCTCGACGAAGTCCTCCGGGTATCCGTAGAGCTCCTTGTGCTCCTCGAACTCGTCTTGATCGTCGAGCAGCAAACGCCCGTCGCGGAAGCGGATCACGTCCAGGTCGAGATCGATGGTCGTGACGACGTGCCGTATTCGTCGCACCCGAGCACGTCGAGATGCATCCGCCAATGCGGCTTGTCGGGCCACTTGCGGGACTCGAAGTAGACCTCGTTTGGACGCGCTTGCATGGGCGCCCTCTAACGTATGGGGATGCAAGCACTTCAGTCCCGTTTGGACACGTCAGCGGAGACGTTCGTCCGCAACCGGGACGACATGTTCCAGGCCATCGCTCAGATGGAGGAGCTACTCGAGGAAGCTACCCAGGGTGGCGGGCCGGAGTCGCTCGAGCGGCTGAAGGGCCGGGGCAAGCTACCCGTCCGCGAACGCGTCGCCTTGCTTCTCGACCCGGACTCACCGTTCCTCGAGATAGGCCCCCTGGCCGGCTACATGACTAACTCGCCGGTCGGCGGCGGGATGCTCATCGGCATCGGCGTGGTGTCCAACGTCGAGTGCTCGCTGATGTTCAACGACCCGTCGGTTCTCGGTGGCGCGATAACCGGCGTCGTCATGAAGAAGATCGAGCGCGCGCTCGAAGTCTCGCGGATGAACCGGCTCCCGCTGATCATGGGCGTCGAGTCGGCCGGCGCCGACCTGCGCGGCGGTGGCGGGGGAGGCGGCGATCCCGAAGCGGCCATGCGCCGCAACATGGGTCACTTCGCGGAGTCGGGACGACTCTTCCACGACATCACCGAGCTTTCGGCCATGCGCATCCCGACGATCTCCGTCGTCTTCGGGAGCTCGACTGCCGGCGGCGCGTATCAACCAGGGATGAGCGACTACAACATCTTCATCCGGCAGCGCTCGAAGGTCTTCCTCGGCGGGCCGCCGCTGGTGAAGGTGGCGACCGGCGAGGACTCGACGGACGAGGAGCTCGGAGGGGCCGAGCTGCACGCGATGCAGTCGGGTCTGGCCGACTACCTCGCCGAGACCGAGCACGAAGCGATCCGGATGTGCCGCGACGTCGTCCGGCATCTGAACTGGCGCAAGCTCGGGCCCGGACCGTCGATGCCGGCCGACGAACCGATCCACGATCCGGACGGCTTGCTCGGTCTGGTGAGCAAGGACCTCAAGACGCCGTTCGACGTGCGCGAGGTGATCGCGCGTGTTGTGGACGGTTCGCGCTTCGAGGAGTTCAAGCCGCTGTACGGACCGACGCTGGTCTGCGGCTGGGCGTCGGTGCATGGGTTCCCGGTGGGGATCATCGGGAACAACGGAGTTCTGTTCAGCGAGTCGTCGCAGAAGGCGGCGCAGTTCATCCAGCTGTGCAACCAGGTCGACGTCCCCTTGCTGTTCTTGCAGAACATCACCGGCTACATCGTGGGCAAGGACTTCGAGGCGGGCGGGATCATCAAGCACGGCTCGCAGATGATCAACGCGGTGTCGAACTCGAAAGTGCCGCACATAACGGTGATCCTCGGCGCGAGCTACGGCGCGGGCAACTACGGGATGAGCGGCCGAGCCTACGACACGCGCTTTGTGTTCGTGTGGCCGACGGCCAAGATCGCGGTGATGGGGCCGAAGCAGATCGCGGGCGTTATGTCGATCGTCCGGCGGGGGCAGGCCGAGCGCCGTGGCGAGGAGTTCGACGAGAAGGCGGACGCGGAGATTCGTGCGCTGGTCGAAGCGGGGGCGGAGGCGCAGTCGCTCGGCCTTTACGCAACCGGGCGCCTGGCCGACGACGCGATGATCGACCCGCGCGACACGCGGCACGCGGTTGGTATGGCGCTGTCGGCCTGCCACAACAACGAGGTAAAGGGCGCCGCGAACTTCGGAGTTTTCAGGCTCTGATGCGCAAGATCGAGTTCGAAGGCAGCTTCAACTTCCGTGACCTCGGCGGCTGGCGTACCGCGGACGACCGAGCCGTCCGCTGGGGACGCGTCTTCCGCGCCGACTCCGTCCACCTTCTTACACCCGCTGATGTTGTGCGAGCACGAGATGAGATCGGCCTTCGAACTCTGCTGGACCTGAGAAGTGATCTAGAGGTCGAGTTCACGGGGAAGGGTCTGCTCGCAGATGCAGGCCTCGGTCGCCACCACCTTCCGTTGACCGGCCGGCGCGACGGAATCATCGACGGAGCCCAGTCGGACGCTTCGATAAACGACCGGTCGCCGGACAAGATGGTCGAGAACTACCTCGGCATGCTCGAGGTTTCGAGCGACCTGCTCGTAGATGCCGTCGGGGCCATTGCGAGCGATGACACCCTTCCCGCAGTGTTCTTCTGCGCTGCGGGCAAAGACCGCACCGGGGTCCTGAGCGCTGTGATCCTCGGCTCCCTCGACGTGCGAGACGAAGACATCGTGCAGGACTACGTCCTAACCAACGATTCGATCGTCCGGATCATCGAACGCTTCGCAGGTATGACGGGCTCGCCCGATATGTACCGCGATCTGCCGCCGACGCATTTCGCTCCCTACGCGGAGACGATGGAGCGTGTCATCGCGCACGTCCGACAGGACTACGGCTCCTTCGCGGACTACTTGGTGGCCAAGGGCCTGGCCGGCGAGTCGCTCGAGGCGCTTCGCGGAGGACTCCTCGAGACTCCGTAGATAGGGTTGACTATGTAGCCGTCGGGATGAAGGAGGAGGTCGCACCCGCCTAGGATTGCCCCGTGGCGAACCCGGGGACTATCGAAGCTGAAGGCGGCGCTAGGACGCGCGGGACTTTTTGCGGACGGCTGGCTTGCGAAGCGGCTTGGCGGCAGTGGATCGCCGCCGCACGATCACACCAGCCGACTCCGGAATGGGCCCTGCCTCGGAGATGTCGAGGCCGCCTGAGTAATGGGGGACGCCGATCATCACACGCACTTCGCCGTTATCGCGTCGCTTCTTCATGCGTTCACCTCGGAAAACTTGAGATATTCCACTTCATCCCACCGCACAAGCATACCGGGGCCCAGTTCGTACGGACGTCCTCGTTCGTCGACTACGAACTTGCCGCTCGCCTGATCGACTTCGACGGTTTTAGGGACGTACAACTCTCTGGGATGCGGGTAGCCACCCGCGAAGGCTTCGGTTCCCGAGGCTTTCCCGAACCATCCACCGATCCAAGCTCCCGATTTCGTCTTCATCTTTATCCAGCCCTGCGGTTCTCGACCGAACAGGTGGTCCCAGCCCGTAGGCGACTTGATCGTGGTCAGTGCTTTTATGACAGGCCAGTCGCGGGCGATCCCTCTCAGCGAGCCGAGCAAGAAGGGAGTGGCGAGATAGATGGTCAGGTAACCCCACAGAGCCCAAGGAACCGGGCGGCCATCGCGAAGGACACCGGTCGCTGCGTATTGGCTCCACAGCCAATACGTGAGCGGTGCCAGAAGGATGTGCAGCGCAGCGGACGTTCCGAGATAGCGCAGAAGCATGTCCGGCAGCCCTGCGCCCCATTGTCCTACTCGACGCTCTACGGCCCAGACGTAAGTAGCCCCGGGAATGAGCGCGATGAGCGTGACCGCGACAGCTTCAAAGGTGTTGATCATTGCCTTCCCCAAACGTGCGTTCGCATCTTAGCGATGGGCGATGACAAGAACTGGTCTCGGTCGTGACCATCCGCAGACTCCTCATCGCCAACCGCGGAGAGGTATCTCTTCGCATCCGCGACACCGCCGGCGACCTCGGGATCTCGTCGATCGCCGTGTACACGCAGGAAGAGCGAGAAGCCCCTCACGTCTACGGCGCCGACGAAGCCGTCCTCCTGAACGGAACCGGTGCTGCGGCCTACCTCGACTCGGCCGCCCTCATCGAGGTCGCCAAGCGAGTCAACGCGGACGCCGTCCACCCCGGATATGGATTCCTCGCGGAGAACGCGAACTTCGCGGGCGCGGTGACGCAAGCCGGCTTGATATGGGTTGGCCCACCGTCGGAGGCGATCCGGACGATGGGCGACAAGCTCGAGTCCAAGCGAATCGCCCGCGATGCGGGCGTGCCGATGCTCGAGCCGATGGACCCGGCCAAGATCAAACTGCCGGCTCTGGTGAAGGCTGCGGCCGGCGGCGGTGGCAAGGGGATGCGCATCGTGCGCAACAAGAAGGAGCTGGACGAGGCCATCGCCGCTGCCGAGCGGGAGTCGGAGCGGGCGTTCGGCGACAAGAGGGTGTTCATCGAGCCTTATCTGGAAGGTGTCCGGCACGTCGAGATCCAGGTGCTCGGTGACGGACACGGAAATCTCGTCCATCTGTTCGAGCGCGAGTGCTCGATCCAGCGCCGCCACCAGAAGGTGGTGGAGGAGGCGCCGAGCTCGGTGGTGGACGACGACCTGCGCGAGCGAATGGGCGAGGCGGCCCTGTCGCTCGCGCGCGCGATCAAGTACCGGAATGCCGGGACGGTGGAGTTCCTTCTGGCGGAGGACGGCCAGTTCTTCTTCCTGGAGATGAACACGCGGTTGCAGGTCGAGCACCCGGTGACGGAGGAGATCACGGGGATCGACATCGTCCGCGAGCAGATCCTCGATGCGTCGGGGGAGCGGCTCGATTTCCAACAGGACGATCTGTCCATCGACGGACATTCCATCGAGGTGCGGCTGAACGCGGAGGATCCGTCCAACGATTTCCTACCGGCGGCGGGGACGCTGATTAATTGGCGGGAGGACGAGCAGGCCGACGTGCGCTACGAGTCCGGCGTGGCGAAGGGGACGGTGGTGGGGACGTCGTTCGACCCGCTGCTGGCGAAGGTGATCTCGCACGCAAGGACACGAGACGAGGCAGCGGCGATCCTGGCGCGGGCCCTTGAGTGGACGGCCATTCAGGGTGTGCAGACGAACCGCGACCTGCTGGTGAACCTGCTTCGCGACTTCGAGTTCCTGAACGGTCAGACGACGACGGACTTCCTGGATCGGGTGGCACTGGAGCCCCGCCGAAAGCTGTCGCCGGAGGAGAAGACGGCGGTCCTGGCCGCGGTGGCGCTCACGGGGGCCGAGCGATCAGCCGATGCGGCCGAGGTGCTGAGGACGTTCCCGGCCGGCTGGCGGAACAGCAAGATGCCGCCGGAGAGACGGATCCTGTCCATCGACGACGAAGAGACGACGGTGTCGTACCGACGGACTCGCGACGACACGATCCTTCTGGACGCCGGAAGCGGTGAAGTGTCCGCGTGGCTGGGAGGGGAGCCGGGTGATTTGGAACGAACTATGGAGATCGGGGACCACTCGTATCACGTAACGGCCGACCGAGACGGCGAGACATGGTGGGTGCACGGGCCCTGGGGCGACGTGGAAGTGGTGGAGAAGTCGCCGTTCCCGTCATCCGAGATCGAAGAAGTGTCGGGGAGCCTGGTGGCGCCGATGCCGGGCTCGGTCGTATCGGTAGACGTGAAAGTCGGCGACGAAGTGAAGAAGGGCCAAACGCTGGTGGTGCTCGAAGCGATGAAGATGGAGCACCCAATCGGGAGCCCAGAAGACGGTGTCGTGAGCGCAATCTTAGTAAAGGCGAATCAACAGGTGGATCGCGGTTCGATTCTTGCGACGATCGAGCCGAATGACCTGAATTAGCGGCTGGCGCGCACGCTACCGGATCAAAGCGATGTAGTAGTTGTCAGTGTCAGTTGACAAGAACGGCAACAAGCAATGCGGCGCCAGCAACGAACGGGAACCAAGTCTTCACCTCCCGCATTGCGCTTGCGACGGTCTCGATGCATTCGGTGAACGGCCATGGATCGTCGCTTGCTAGAGCACTGTCTGCATCGCGTTTCCAGCGAATCGGGTCGCGAGATGCGCGTTTGGCCTGTTTTAGATGGAGATTCCCAAGAACCTTAGCCCCGACCAGATTCAGTGCGAGATTTGCCAACACAATCGCGATTGAGGTCTTCGCCCACGGTTCCGCGAGTACTCCGTCGATGGATCGAAAGGCCGCCCAGTTCGCAGCGATCACTGCGAGGGATAAATGGAAGCTGCTGTCGGTTAGGCGCCCGGTCCAATAGTTGAAACCGTCCTGAACCGCCCGGTGCGCGTCACCGGGGGTCAGATACAGAGCGTCTTTTCGCGAGCCTTTGCGTCCCGATGATGAGGATGCCGGACCTCTATTTGACACGCCTTCGGCCTCCGCCAATTCCATTCGCGCCACGCCTGCCCCCGCCAGGTCCATTTCGGACTGCTTTCCTCCGGGCCGGCTTGCGCTTGACTGCTTTCCTCCGGGCCGGCTTGCGCTTGACTGCTTTCCTCCGGGCCGGCTTG
>JBBDRJ010000010.1:0-16529 GCA_040905525.1 Actinomycetota bacterium | reverse complement strand
CGCTTGACTGCTTTCCTCCGTGGGGCGTGCCGCCTCGGCATACTTACCCTTCCCTAGAAATCTGTTCCTAGCGACTCTAGAACGTGGGTAGGACGTCGCTTTGCGAGCTGGACTTCGGGCGATACCGTGCTTCGGGCGACCGCCCAAGAGTGGAAAGTGTCGTTTGCGCTACGTTTTTGGCGGGAACTAGATGACGAAGGGACGACCGCACGGTCGCGGGGGGAAGGTGATGTTCGATGCAACCGTTGGTTAAGCGCGCCTTACTGAGGCTTCTCCTCGCAGGGCTCGCGGGAGGGCTTTCGTTCGCGCCCGGCCTGGCGCGAGGTCAGACCGGTGACGCAATTGCAAGGGATGTCACTGTTCGCGTGCCGCTGCAGATGTCCGAGAACCCGGCCACTGCGCCCGAGCCCGAGGAAGGCCTAGATGCGGCTGAAACGAGTAGCGAGCCATCGACGGCCAATGCGGGCACCGTGAACGCAGTCACTAGAGAGTGCGTGAACGGGCCCGGCTCAGAAACTCGGCTGGGTCTGCTGAGGAACAGCGCCGCATATGAGCACTGCGCGCCATAGGCATATCGCTTGTTCTGATCACTGAAGCGGCGTTCTGCAGTCACGTGTTGCGAATGGTGAAGCGGTTACATCTTCGGAAGCCGCGTGTCTCTAACGAGCACGTGACAGGCAGGGTTGCCTATGCATGGGTGGTGCTCGTCGCTCCTGAATGAAATCTGGGAACGTCTTACGCCGCGCGGCGCTTATGAGAGCAGCTCGCGTAGACCTTGAATTATCACATGCATTTGTCTTCCTACATTTGTCCGCAGTCGCTTCTCCGCGCCGCGCTTTCCCTTGTGGGTGGCGAGTATCCTGTCCGGATTTATGGACGCGAGTGTCTTCCCGATCAATGCGTCCCTTTGATTGGGAGCTCGAATTTGGGCGAAAGCTTTTACCAAGCCACCGAGCGTCAAGCGATCAACTTGGCCGGCCGTCATACTACGGGGAGTTCCCGCGTCGGAGACGAGGTGTATCCGCTCCTGCCGAATTCCACGCCAGAGGTAGGAGCGGGCCTCCTTTTCGATTACATCGCAAGATTCGCGAAAGCCTCCGCGCCAGTCAGAGTCCTCGAAAGCTTCGTAAGCTGTTGCGAGACTCTTCCGGAGCTTTGTTGGCATAGTTCTAAGCGCTGGCAATTCGACGCCGAGCGCAAGATCGTGGGGGGCAATTCGCTCCACGAGTGAGCCATCCGCCCGCAATATCCAAAGGCCAATCCTAAGCTTTGTGAGCACTTGTTCTAATGATGTGCGAGGGATTCCTAATGGCTTCACTGATTCCACATAGGCAACGGCGTAGCGAGTATCGGTCGAACAGGAACTGCAAAACTGCCACCATGAAAGCGCTCGAGTCTTGTCGATTCTTGCCACAACATCGATATACATCGTTGTCGGAGATCGAGTGCAGCGAAGCGTCGGCGTTGCTGGCGCGCCGAGAATCGAGGGCTCAATTCCTACGCTATAGCCACGATGCTTGAACGCCTTTCTGAAGACTTCGGCGTGTTCGATTAGTTCTTCGCTAATCGTGCGATACGAGATGCCGGGCATATCACCGCGGAAGTATGCGCTTGATGAGGTCTTGAATACGCGCGAGCGGCTCCGCGAGCGAGGCGCCCACTTCGTAGCGGCGTTTGAGATGCTCCTCGAGCCTATTCACGAGCCGCTGCGCGAGTTGTTCGGTGCCGTGTTCGAAGTCCACCTGTTCGACGGAAGACGCCACGGCATCTCGGATTGAGTACGATCGACTCTCGATGAGCCGAACGGCTACCTTGCGGGCGTTAGCCTTAGAGAGCTCACCACGATCGACGGCTCGACCGATCCGGGCAAGCATTCTAGGATCAGTGGTGTTCTGGATGACTCCATCACGGAATTTGCTGATGAGTTCTCGTCGAAGGCGCGTCTCTTCGCCAGCACTAATAATGTCGCGCTTGCGAAGTGCCGCCGCACCGCGCGTGGCCTCCAGCATGTTATCGGCTGAGATGCGTTGTACGGACCGCGGCTTGTTCAGCTCGCGCATCAACATCTCTTGCTCTGCATGAGGTAAACCCAGCAGGATCTTGAGCCGCCGAACTTCGCCGCGACTCATGGACGCAAGCTGTGCCAATTGCTCTTCGGTAGGTCGGCGACCTTGCGTTCGTTCGAATTCGGCTTCTAAATCCCGAAGCTTATAGGCGGTAGGAAGTGGATCCCAGGGGCGCCGCTGCTTGTGTATTGCGAACATCATCATGATGTTCTGGAGCTTTGTAGGCTGTGGTTGAACGACGATTGGAACTCGGGGAAGATCTAGGCTCAGTGCACATCGCCAACGGCGCTCGCCATCAAGAATTGTGTACGTACTTGTCGATCCGCGCTTCTGATAAACCGTGAGAGGTACCAGAATGCCTTGCTCGGCAATACTCGCCTGAAGTTCTTGAAGCTCTTCCTCGTGGAATATGAGACGAGGATTCTCAGGATTTGTTCGAAGGTTCCGTGGGCTGACCGAGAGAACGACATCAGTCAATGAGATCGCCCCCCGCTTGGTGGTACTTAGTCGCTGACGTATGTGAGCAGTGCTTCCGTGGTACTGCGACGATGCGAAGACTCGCTCGCAATCGTCGATCTACGATGCAGTTGCTGAACACTAAACCCTCGATAAAGATTCAAAACGTCGTCATGATACGCATTGGTAACGATGACATTGACGCCCTTCCGCGCGAGCTGTTTGGCGACACGTGAGAGACGCAACTGATCGTCCCACGAGAAGATTGTGTGGTTATAGTCGACGAACCCATTGTTGTTGTGAAGGGTCACGTATGGGGGGTCGAGAAAAACTAGATCTCCTTTGCTGGCGCTCCTTAGAGCAGCCTCGAAATCGCAGGAGCGCAGCTTGATCTGCGGCTGTGCCAAGAGATCGCTGCATGCCTTGAGGTTCTCTGGGCTTGCGATTGTCTTCGATTTGGGTAGGCCATAGGGCACATTGAATATGCCATCACTGTTGACGCGATATAGGCCGTTCCAGCACGTCTTGTTCAGATAGATGAATACGGCTGCTCGCTTATAGCGCCCCCTGCTGTCCTCACTGCGGAGTCGGTAGTACAGCTCTCGACTCGGGGCGAGGGGTTTGAGGTGAGCCCAGACGCGGTCTGCACCATCACGAACCGCGCAGAAGGTCTCGATTAGGGGCTCACATCGATCACTCAATCGCGCACGAGTCGGTTGAAGAAGAAAGAACAGGGATCCAGAGCCCAGGAATGGCTCGTAGTAGGTTCCGTAGGACTCGGGAAGAGACTCGACGATCTGGTCCAGCAAAGCCCGCTTTGAGCCTGCCCACCGGAGAAACGCTCGGGGAACTGCCGAAAGTGTACGTGGTGCCTGCGATGCGAGCTCGGCTCGGTCTATCCGCTGACGCACTGACACCCTTTCTCTTCCCTCCCTCTTGTTCGCGTAGGTCTGTCCTCCATATTGCAGCCTAGGCTCCGGGAATGACTACGAGCTGGTCCTCAGGTCCCGGTTCCTCCCCAATGTCAGTGCGGTGTCTCCATGCGAGCGCCAGCTTTTCTTCCATCAGCACCTGTGGACGGGCTTCACTATCCCGACCAGGGAGGCATTGATCTTTCGCGGAAGGCTTTCATGCCTTCCGCGGCCTCGTCGGATCGGAACAGCTCGGACGATAGTTTCGCCGTCCATTTGAAGGCTTCGTCCCGAGCCGCGGACGGAACCTTGTAGATGAGTTCCTTCGCGGCCGCTAGTGCCAGCGGTCCGCCGGCAGCGATCTTTGTGAGGAACTCGTCGGTAGTGTCGTCGAGCGACTCCCTCGGCGCTGCTGCGTTGATCAGGCCCACGTGGACCGCTCGGCTCGCCGGAATCCGTTCTCCGGACAAGAACAGCTCCAGCGCGTCGGCTCGGCGCATCTTCGGCAGTACCACCACACTGATGATCGCCGGCGCCACTCCGATGCGGACTTCGGTGAAACCGAACATCGCATCGTCAGCCGCTATCGATATATCGCAGGCCGCCGCAAGACCTACACCGCCGCCCATGCAATGGCCGGCGATCTTTCCCACGACGGGCTTGGGGCCGTCCATCATCAGCTGGAAGATGTCCACCAGCGAGTAGCGCGAGGGCACATTCACTCCGCCACCTTTGAGATCGGCCCCCGCACAGAACGTGTTCCCTTCATTCGTAAGCACGATCACGCGGACGTGGTCCGACTGCATCGACTCCTCGAGGTTGTCGCCCAGGCTGTTCAGCAGCTCGGTGCTCAACGCGTTCCGGTTATCCGGATGGTTCAGGGTGATCGTCGCGATCCCTTTGTCCAGCGCGTAGGTCGTCGGCTCGCTCATCGAAATTGTCCGGGCTTGCGTCCCGGGCCAACCGGGCCAGCGAAGGCTTGCGCGATCGACAGCCACTGATCGGCTACCGGTCCTATCGCCTTCAGGTCCGTGTCGTCGCGATGTCGCCGTTGCGTCACCACGAGCGCGAGATCGAGCGCCGTTCCCGTCACTTTGTTCTCTGCTTCCTCCGGTCCCCACGTCCACTTCTCACCGGACGGCGAACTCACATCGACGTAGATCGGCTCCGTCGGGATCTCGACCTTCCGGATCGTGTAGGCGAAAGGAAGCGCTCGTACACCTATGTGACATATGTGCTTGAGGCGATCGGTCGGTGCGCGTTGCGTGTCGAGCGCGTCGGCTACGTCTTGTCCGTGAGCCCAGGTTTCCATCAATCGCGCCGTGGCGAAGCTCGCCGCGCTCATGTCCGGGCCGAACCAGGGGATGCGCGCTTTCGCTTCTAGAACCTCGAAGGCTGTGAGCATCTGGGCGCGGTCGGCTCGCCATTGTTGGAGGAGCGTGTTGAGATCGGTGGAACGGCCGAAGGCGACGTCGGCGGGATCTCCGTCCGTGCGCGTCAGCTCTTCGGTCGCGCTCGTGTTCCGCCAGTCGATGAACTCTTCGGGTTCCACGGCGGCCAGCGTCGCTCGCTCGTCGAAGTAGTTCAGGTGGCTGATGGTGTCCCTGATCGACCAGCCCTCGGCCGGCGTCTGTGTGTCCCAGGTCGGTTCGTCCATGTGCGCGACGAGGGCGTCGAGGTCGTCGTGCTCGGCCCGGAGGTCCGCGCAGATCGAGAGCATGTCCGGCATTCCTGGGAGCCTAACGAGGCGGACGAAGCATCGGGAAGATCGGTGGGGACGAGCCGACCTCGACCGTCGCGAGAAGCTCGAAGCCGTACCTCATGTAAAGCGGGAGATTGGCGGGGTTCGTCGATTCCAGATAAGCGGCGAGGTGCGCGTCGTCCACCCGTTCCAGCGCGTATCGCAATAAGGCAGAGCCGTAACCGCTTCCTTGGAAGCGCGGATCTACGCCGATCATGTGGAGGTACCAGAGCGGCTCGTCGCCCGGGTGGTATGTGTTCTTCTCCCTTATGAAGTCGAGCACCTCCGTCAGATGGCCGGCCTGGATGTGCTCCTCGAACGCCGCTCTGATGGAGGAGCCGTCGGCGTCGACCCCGGGTGGGAGCCAGAGCGCCGCTGCGAGTAAGGAGTCCAGGCGATGAGCCGTCCCGCTTTCGAAAGCAGGTTTGGCGACCGCTCGTACGACGGCCGGGAACGCTTCGAGGAAGCGATGTGGATCGGGAAAGAACCAACGGATCACGGGATCCTTGGCGAAAGCCAGGACGATAGAACCCACGACGCTGTCGAATTCCCCGTTCTTCGCGCAACGGATGGCCAGTTTGGTGTCGGTCATGGCTCTATGCCCCGAACTCCGCCTCGATAGCCGACCGGAGCGCCTTAAGCGGTTCGCTGCGCGCTTTGAGCTTGGTCTGCGTGTGCGCGTTCTGATCGAGCTGCAATAGCTCGACCGCCTTGTCGCGAGCCGTGCCGGCTACATCCTCGGGCGCGACAACACGATCGAGGAAGCCCGCCTCCACCGCGTTG
The DNA here is from genome assembly GCA_040905525.1 of Actinomycetota bacterium. Classification (GTDB taxonomy): domain Bacteria; phylum Actinomycetota; class JAICYB01; order JAICYB01; family JAICYB01; genus JBBDRJ01. The sequence continues at coordinate 10,572 of JBBDRJ010000010.1, read as the reverse complement.
TCCGCCGAGAAGAGCTCAGCGTTGATGATGGCCCGGCTGAAGTGTGCGGGATTAAGACGCTGCCGGCAGATCTCGATCGCAGGTAGCGGCATCGTTAGGCCGATGGCGACCTCGTTGGCGATGATCCGGTACGCACCGGTTCCGCCGACTCGGTAGTCGCCGCAAAGAAGAAGGAATACGCCCATGGCGATCGCATGTCCGGTGCACGCTATGACGACCGGCTTCGGGTTCGAGAGCAGCCGTTCGGCGAGCAGGAAGCCGCCTTTGACCATCCCGATAGCGTCCATGCCACCGGAGCCAAGCACCTTTAGATCGAAGCCCGCAGAGAACATCCCGTCCCTTCCGGTAAGTACGACTGCGGCTTCGTCCTTCATCGCTTGGTCGAGCGCGTCGTTGATCTCGGCCTGCATGTTCGGCGAGAGCGCATTTGCTTTGCCGTCGTCCAGGGTGATGGTAGCGATGCCATCGGCGAGCGCGTAGCCAACGAGCGATCCCATGTCGTCAGGCTAGCCGCCCGGTCGTCGCTTCGACTACACGCGCAACCTCGGTGCCCAGTTCACGCTGGACCTGCACCCCCAATCTCGTTTCGTGGGTTTCTCGCGCGTCCAGGTAGGCCTTTACTGCCTCGCGTAGTCCCTTAGGACGGCGGTCGATCGCCATCGGCTGCAGGATGTGCGTTGCCATCTTCGACAGTTCCTCATCGACGAGTTCGTTCTTGCCGGACGCGACCTTGCTCGTGAGCCACAGACACCAATCCCAGAAATGGGTGTCGATATCGGCGAGGGTGTCGCGCCGCACAACATGCGGTGGGGAGTGCTCGGCCACCTGATCGACGAAAAGGAAATCGACCTTGGTCGGTCCGGACAGGATGACCATGTACGTCGCGATGTCGGCCAAGGGGTCCCAGAGCTGAGCGAGAGGATCGAGCGATTCAGCAAGCGTCGGAAGTGCCTCCGCTGCGGTTTTGAAGTCGTCGGTCTCAACGCTGAAGTCCCAATCCGAGAACGACGTTGCATCGCCGTTCGCGCGGGAGCCGATGAGACGGACCGACCTGATCGACGGGTGAACGATAGATCGTCTGACTCGTTCCGCGATGTCCGCCGTCATCCGTTAAACAGCGCTGCCGGGATGTCCACGACCTTCGCCCGAAGGTACTCGCCGAGTCCTTTCGCTTGCGGGTCGAGGCGCACCGAAGAGGCAACACCTTCGCCGAGCAGGCCGACGATCACGAAGTTGATCGCGCGGATGTTCGGCAATGCATAGCGCTGGATCTCCAGATCCTTGGTCTCCGGCATCAGCGTCCTTAGCGTGTCGGCGTCCAAGAAGTTGTCGAGCCACGCGTACGCTTCCTCGGTTCTCGTCCACACACCGAGGTTGGCGTTGCCCCCCTTGTCACCGGATCGTGCACCGACTATGCGGCCAAGGGGCGCCTGGGTGACATCGGAGTCCATCGTCTCCCTAGAAGGGGGGTGATGGACTCGAGTAGAGGGAAGCGAAACGTTCGCGAACGTCGTCGGAGGGATCGTGCACTCGACTCTCGAGCGTTCCTCGTCCATGACGACTTCCTGCCATACCAGGTCCGACGGGATGAGCGCCGGCCAGAACACTCCGTACGGGCGAGCGGCACCGAATTCACCCCCGAAGAAGCCCGGGTAGCTCGCCAGCGCCATCTCGATGACCTTCTGGCTGATCGTCCGGCCGAACTTCGTCTCGTCGTGATCCTTCAGGACGAAGCGCAGCTCGGCGACGGCCTGCTCGTTGGTCGGCGGATCTTCGTGATCGCTCCGGATGAGCTGGACGTGCACCTCTTCGAACGTCTCTCGACCGTTCGGCAACGACTGGAAGATCGTGCGCTCCGCGAGGGCCGCCTTCTCCTCTATATCGAGCCCGGTGAGCTTGAGCGAGAAGGTTTGGCGGAGACCGCCCGCGTAGTTCATCGAGACCTTCGTCGTCGGCGGTGGCGGCTGGCCCTTCACGTCGCTCACCTTCACCCGGTCTTCACCTTCTTGCGTCAGGCGGATCGTGTCGAAGCGCGCGGTCACGTCCGGGTTCAGGTACTCCGGGCCCCCGATCTCGTAAAGGAGTTGCGCGGTTACCGTGCCCACCGAGACCAGGCCCCCGTGATCGGGATGCTTGGTGATCACCGACGACCCGTCCTCGGCGATCTCGGCGATGGGGAACCCGGGATGCTCGAGGCCGGGCACCTCCTGGAAGAACGCGTAGTTGCCGCCCGTCGCCTGCGCGCCGCATTCGATGATGTGTCCGGCGACGAGTGCGCCGGCGAGCGCGTTCCAGTCCTCGCCCTTCCAGCCGTGACGCCACGCCGCCGGACCCATGACCACGGCAGCGTCGGTGACGCGTCCGGTGATGACGATGTCCGCACCTCGGTTCAAGGCTTCGACGATTCCCCAGCCGCCCTGGTACGCGTTCGCCGTGAGGATCTGCCGGTCACCTAGAGGCTGACCGGTGTCGAGGTTGTCGAAGGTGTGTCCCTTGTCGCGCAGGTCCTCCATGAAAGGCATCAAGTCGTCGCCCTCGACGTAGGCGATCTTCGGGCGGAGGCCGAGCTTGTCGGCGACCTGCCGTGTCGCTTCGGCGCAGCTCGATGGATTGAGTCCGCCCGCGTTGGAGACGACCTTGATCCCTTTGTCTAGGCACGTTCCCATCACGTGCTCCATCTGTCGGATGAAGCTGCGCGCGTAGCCGCGGGACGGATCCTGCATGCGGTGCTGGGCAAGGATGAGCATCGTGAGCTCGGCCAGCCAGTCGCCGGTAAGGGCGTCGATCGGCCCCCCGTCGACCATCTCCTTGGCCGCGGCGAGGCGATCGCCGTAGAACCCGCTGCAGTTGGCGACGCGGATCGGTTCGGCCATAGGCCCCTACTGTCTTACACCCGCGTCTGTTGCGGCGACTTAGGCGCTGACGGTCGGGCGGTGGACGGCCAAGAACTTCGCGACGGCGTTGGCAACTTCGTCCGGGTAACCGAATGCCATCTGGTGATTGACGCCGGCAAGGATGACTTTCTCAGCCTGAGGCAGCCACGCTTTGGCCCGGTCGACCATCTCTCCGAACGCGTCGATCTCTTTGATAACGATGCCGAGCTCGTCCAGCACCGGCTTGCCCGTGTCGCGGCTGGACCCTCCAAGGACAACGAGCGCCGGACAACTGATGGCCGCACCTTGCTCCGGCGAGAACATGAACTCACCGACGCCCCCTACGTCGCCCCAACCCACGTCGGCCGCGTTGCGCAGCGTTTGATCCCAGGCATCGGACGGAAGGTTGTCGCTCATCGACTTCCGGTAGTCCTCGCCGCACACGAAGCGCAGGAAGAGGTCGGTCGCCCGTTCAGCGTTGCCTTCCGCCAAGATGCCGACCATCGCGCCGAGTACCCGGCCGACCTCGGCGGCGCTCGGGATCTGCGCGGCGATGGCGGGCTCGAGGAGGCACAGCGAAGCAACGACGTCCGGAGCATCGGACGCTAGCTGCATCGCCGTGGTTCCACCAGCGGAGTGCCCGACGACGTGGGTGGGCGCGATCCCCAAGAAATCGATCAAAGCCTTCGCGTCGCGCGCATGTGTGGCGATATCCGCTGGGCCGCCGGTGGACTCTCCGTAACCGCGCTTGTGGTAGCGGATGACCTTGTAGCCGCCCAGAAGTGAGTGATCCCAAAGAGGTTTGAGCGCGTCGGCGATCATCGCTCCGTGGATCAGAAGGACGGGCTCTCCCTCGCCGCGGACCTCGTACGCGAGCTCGACGTCGTTGACCTTGGCCTTATCCATCTCGACCCCCGTAGTCGCTTAGGTCGGATGCTACGCCCTCGCGAAGCCGGCACGTGTCGGCTCGGCGACAACGTTCTCTAGAATCCGATGGTGCCGCCCGATACTCAAGATCCCGGCGACCCGATGAGAGCCGCCTGGTTGAAGACCGTCGCCAGTTGGGAGCATCACGCGGATTGGATCGCCCAGGGGAGCAGGCACGTCATGGCCTGGATGATCGACCACCTGAGCCCCCGGGGTGGCCAGACGATCCTCGAGCTCGGCGCGGGTCCCGGAGACACCGGCTTCGAGGTGGCGAAGAAGCTCGGTGCCGAGGGAAAGCTGATCTCGAGCGACGGCTCGCCGGAGATGACCGAAGTCGCAAAGCGCCGCATCGCAAAGTTCGGCGTGGACAACGTCGAGTTCCGCGTCATCGATGCGCAGCACATAGATATGCCGGACGACTCCGTCGACGGCATCCTTCACAAGTACGGACCGATGTTGATGAATGACCAAAGCTCGTACACGAGCGAGGTCCGGCGCGCACTTCGGCAGCGAGGACGCTACGTGGCCGCGGTGTGGGCCGTTCCGGAACAGAATCCGTGGCTCGCGATCCTGCCGATGGCGCTCGTGCAGAGCGGCGTGGAGATGCCCCAAGTCGATCTCAGCCAGCCCGGTGGTCCGCTCTCATTGGGCGAGCCCGACGTGCTGGGCACCCTGATAGCCGGTGCCGGCTTCGGAGATGTCGTTGTCGAACCCGTTGGCAACCCTATGGAGAGCGAAACCTTCGATGGGCTGTGGGCCACGATGTCGGAGCTTGCCGGTCCACTCGCGGCGAAGATCATGACCCTTCCCGAGGAGAAGGTCGAAGTCGTCCGGGAGAACCTCCGTACCGTCGCGGAGCCTTATCGATCTGGGGACGGGTATCGCATTCCAGGCCAGGCCCTCTGCGTTTCGGCTCGATGACGCTGGAGCGACCCACTAAGAAGGCCCGGCCTTCGGTTGCTCGGTTGCGCAAGATCTGCATGGCGTTTCCCGGCGCGACGGAGAAGCTCAGCCACGGTGAGGCGACATGGTTCGCCAAGAAGGTTTTCGTGATGATGTCCGACCATCACCACGACGATCGCGTCGGTTTTTGGTGCCCAGCGCCACCGGGGGCCCAGGAAGCCTTCGTCGGATCCGAGCCGCAGCGGTTCTTCGTCCCTGCGTATGTAGGAGGCAAGGGCTGGCTCGGCGTGCGTCTCGATGTTCCAAAGCTCGACTGGGTCGAGATCGCCGAGATAGTCGAAGAGGCCTACCGCCAGGTTGCGCCGAAGAAGCTGATCGCCGAGCTCGACGTGCGAGCTCAGAGCTCGTAGACCGGGCTCCCTTCGCCGGTCTGGATCTTGACCCGTTCTCCGATGATGCTGCGTCCCGACAATTGCTTCGGGATGTCGGCGTCGGCCGGGACGGCGACCACGCGGCGCCCATCTTCTAGCTTCGCGTAGAGCGGAGCGCGCAGAGGGCCGAAGTCCTTGTCGTGCTCGACCGTGAACCCGTCGACCGTCGCAACACCTTCGGCCTCGGCGACGACATCGAGCGCCGTGGCGTCGATGCGCTCCTGATCTTCCTTCATGTCCGGGTGACGCCAGCCGTTCGGCGGCGGCGAAGCGCCGTAGAGGCCCATTGCCATCTTCGTGCAGTACCACGAGATTCCGGTGACCAGACCCGTCTCGTCGCCGTATGTGTCGCGCAACTTGCTCACGAGCGTTGAGATCGAGTGCGTGACGTAGTTGTTGCCCGGACCCCCGAAGTACGGGAGCCCGCCGGTCAGTGTCAGTCCGCGGCGATCGTCCAGCGGTATGCCGAGCGCATCGGCGCTCATCTGCACGGCGGACGGGAAGCAGGAGTACAGATCGATGTGAGTGACGTCGTCGACGCCGATGCCCGCGGCGGGGAACACCGCAGCGCCGACGGCTTCGAGGGCAACCGAGCGATCGAAGTTCGGACGCTGCGCGAGGAACCAGACGTCGTCGCATTTCGCGCCGGCCCACGGAAAGATCCATTGGTCCTTGGGGACGCCCGCTGCCCCGGCCGCTTCCATCGACATGACGATGATCGCGGCGGCCATGTCGACCTGAAGGATCGCGTTCAGGTTCTTCGTGTAGGGCTCGGCGACCATGCGGTTGTCGTCGGAGATCTCCGAGAGCTCCTTCGCCGTTCTTTCGGTCGGGAACCAGGACAGGTCGGGATGCGAGGCCGCGACCTTGGTGAACGGCGCCATGAGCTCGCCGAGCCACACGCGCTGCTCGTCGGGTGTGCGGCCATCGCGGTGAGCGAGGGCCTGCTCGAACATGGGGTAGATCGAAGCCGGAGCGACGAGCCGTGCAGCCAGCTCCTCGGGACAAACGGGCGAGCGGTCGTCGCCCATGGTCTGATCCGGAGGGAGGTCGTCACTCCTCCCGCGGTCGTCGCTGGCACCTTCTTTCGTGGCCCGGCGCACGGAGTCGAAGGCTTCGCAACCGGCGATGAGCACTCCGTTGATCTCGCCGGCGACGATCCGGTCGCAGGCCAAGTTCACGAGTGACTGCGGCGTTGAGCCACCGACGGTGCTGACGGTGCGCTCGCGCGGTTCGATGCCGAGACGCTGGGCGAGAAGCGAGGCGGGGGCCGGGGACCGCCACGAGATCTGGCTTACCTCCTGAACGGCATCGATCCGGTCGAGCACGTGACCGCCCGCATCGGCGTTGGCTGCGTGCGAGACCTCTTCGAGCATGTCGAGGACGTGGGCGATGCGCGCGCGGCGGTTGGTGATCTGTCCGACGCCGACGATGACGGGAGTCCGCGGGTCCATTCAACCGACAGCGTAGCTGCAGGAGGACGCCGGCCATGTGGTTGGCGATATGGGTTAGCGTGGCAGCGGACTCGGCCCGGTGACGGAGGAGGAGATCGTGCGACGGATGAAGTTGGCAGCGATAGCATTCGGGGCATTGATGCTGTTCGGAGCCTGTGCGGACGAGGACCCGACGACCGCGACCCCCCCTGAGACGACGGAGGAGGCTATGTCCACGGACGCTGCCGACGGCGGCACCGTCCAAGCCACCGACTCCGACCTGGGCGAGATCCTAACCGACGCCGAAGGCCGCACCGTCTACGTGTTCCTCAACGACGACGCAGGCGTGAGCAATTGCACCGGCGACTGCGCCGTAACGTGGCCCCCCCTAACGGTGGACGGCGAGCCGACGGCCGGTGACGGCGCCGACGAGGCGCTCCTGGACTCGATCGAGCACCCGGACGGTGGCACGCAGGTCACGTACAACGAACAGCCGCTTTACCACTACTCCGCCGACCAGGAGACCGGCGACACCGAGGGCCAAGGCATCGGTGGCAACTGGTACGTAGTTGGGCCGGACGGGGAGACGATCAGGGAGTAGCGCCGCCGAACACTCTCGGGTTCAGACCGGCGGCGACGTGTTCACGAGCTGGACACGTGACGCCGGTAGTCTCTCCTTGTTGTGGTGCTGTCGAGAAGGCGCTTCCTCGCGGGGATCGGGGCCGGGGGTATAGTCCTCGCCGCTCAGCCCTTTCGTGCGCTGGCGGCCCCGCTGGGGACGATCACAGGGCCGGGGGCCGATCGGGCGTCGAGGCTTCACGCCGGACTGCGTCTTGCCCACGCCGACCTCCACAACCACAGCCACCTGTCCGACGGAGCAGGTGATCCGAAGGATGCGTTCCCGTCCATGCGGGTCCACGGCCTCGACGTCGCGTCGCTGACCGACCACTCGACGCTCAGCTTCGGTGCGTTCAGCTTGCTCGACATCTGCGGCGAGCCGTTGTTCCCGGAGGCCGAAAGCGGAAGCAGCCACGACTGCCGGCAGCTTCTCGGCATCACGGAAGCGGCCTGGGAGACAACGGCGCGTCTGGCCGACGAGCTCCACCGGGATGGTGAGTTCGTCGCGATCCGTGGCTTCGAATGGTCGAGTCCCATCCTCGGTCACATGAACGTTTGGTTCTCGCAACGCTGGATCGATCCGCTGCACACCGGCGGGGTCGGCCCGGAGGGTGTGGGAGCCGAGGCGCACGCCTTTCCCGAGCTAGGCCCCGAACTCCTCCAGCCCCTCCTGGACGAGATCACACGCCAGAGCCCGCTGCGCGGCACAGGCATGGCGCCTTTCTTTCAGTGGCTGCGCTCGGCCCCCGATGCACCCGTGTTCGGCGGCGGCAACGACGGGATCGCATCGTTCAACCATCCGGGCCGCGAACCGGGACGCTTCGGCTACTTCCGCTACTTTCCCGAGAACCGGCAGCAGATCGTCGCGCTCGAGATCATGAACCGCAACGACGACTACCTCTTCGAAGGCTACGGAGATGGACAGTACTCACCGCTCGTCGAGTGCCTTAACGCCGGATGGCGCGTCGGGCTCACAGGCGTCACCGACGAGCACGGGACGAACTGGGGCACCTACCAGGGCAAGGGACGGACCGGACTGTGGCTCCGCGAGGATCTCGGACTCACCCGTGGCGGGGTGAGAGAGGCGATGCAAGCGCGTCGCGTGTTCGCGACACGAGAGGCGGGTCTGCGCCTGGACGCCACGGCCAACGGCGTCCAGATGGGTATGCAGGTTCCTCACGGCAGCGGCCCGGTGAACTTCGCCGTCGACCTCGACCTCGGCCCGGCCGGTGAGGGGAAGCGCGTGGAGATCCAGGTCCTGCGTCCCGACGCCGCGTTCCCAAGAGTGGTGTACACCGAGCATGCGGTCGTCGGCGTCGGAGCCCCGATCAGATTCGCAACAGCGCTGGACCGCGCGGACGGCGATTGGGTCGTGCTGCGTGTGGCCGACCCATCGAAACCGAACGACCAGCAGGGACCGGACGGTCACGCGGCCAACAACCGCGCGCTCGCTTACGCCAGCCCCTTCTGGCTCGTCGAATCCTCGGCCGCCTCCGATTCCCGGCCGGACGAAGCCGGATCGCGGCCCGAAGGAGACGGGGGCGGCGGAGGAGACGGAACAGACGATTCGACGGTGGTCCTCGGTGCCGTGGGTCAGAAGCCTTCGTCTCCGGGGCCGAGCGGGAATCTGCCGATCACCGGCGGCGCGATCGGGTTCTGGGGCCTCGCGCTTGCTGCGATCGCAGCCGGGGCGCGCCGTCTTCTGCGCAGCACCGATGCCGATCGGCTAACGGCACCGGAGGAAGACTGAGGGCGAAACCTGCCTCGATGTCGTTAGGTTCAAAGCATGGCTCGAGCCGAAGCGTTGCGGGACCGGTCGGAGTTCCTGCTGCGTCAGCGGATCACTCTCATGATCAACCGCTACGAGCTCTACGAGCCGGTTGCGCCGGGGAGCAAAGAGGAAGGCGATCTCCTGGCTTTCGTCGAGCAGAAGCGGATGAAGCTTCGGGAGGAGATCTACTTCTTCGCCGACCGCGAGAAGACGCAGCCGCTGTTCTCCGTCAAGGCCGAGAACATCATGGATCCGCGCGGCCGTTATCAGCTGCTCGATCCGTCGGGGTCGATCGTCGCCCGCTTCAAGAAGAGCTTCGGCCAGAGCCTCCTGCGCAGCACCTGGCATCTCCAGGACGCCGACGGCAACGAGACGGGCATCGCCAAGGAGCGCAACCTCTTCGCGGCAGTGTTCCGCCGCTTCGCGACGCTGGTGCCGTACATCGGTGAGTTCCTCGGCCTGATGCCGATCGCTTACCACTTCGATTTCGCAACCGCCGACGGCACGCTCCGGGCCAGCGTCGAGCGAATCTGGAGCATCCGCGACCGCTATCGCCTGACGGTGACCGACGAGGGACAGGACATCGACCGGCGCCTGCTCATCGGGATGGCCGTCTGCATGGACGCCCTGCAGCGCCGCTGATCTGCGCTAGTCCCTTCCTCACGCTTCGGGGCCAGCTCCAATGGTATGGCCGGCGGTCATAAGTCAACTGGGCTTCAACGCCAGCGGGCGATCGCGTCGTCGAGAGCGGCAGCGAGGTCGCGACCGCGGTTGTAGCCCCGTTCGGTGATCAGTCCGAGCGCACGCCTAGAGTCATCCAGATCCGCCTCCGTTGCGATTGCGACGAGTCCGCGGAGGTCTCCGATGTCATGTGGCCGATCGTCGCCGGCGGCCAGCAGCTTGAGAGCGATCAGATGGCCCGTCCCGGCGACACGCGCGCGGAACCCGGGCAGGACTTCCAGGTCTTCGGCTCCATCGACGATCTCGTTCTCGATCCCGGACGAGGCGAAGAGAAGGTCGACGATCGTCGTCGCGGCTTCTGCGTTGGCGGGGATCAAGCGCACCATGGCGATACGGCCAGAGGCTTCGTGCTCGATGCTCGCGATCGTCTCGTAGCCCCGTTGCGTCAAGGCCAAAACCAATTGCTCGGCCCCCGCATCGTCGTCAACCGCGACCGCGAGATCGACGTCGCGAGTGAAGCGAGGCTCGCTTCGGACTCCGACGGCAAACGCGCCGACCAATGCCCATCGCGCGTCGAGGGACTGAAGATCCGCCGCCACCTGCCGGAGGAACCTGTCGGCGTCAGCCACTTATGCGACGAGATGGACGCCCAGGCGCGTCCGCAGGTCTCGAGCGCATCCAAACGGCCAGGAGCTGGTCGATCTCTTCGTCGGAGCTGCCGGGATGCTGCCGGACGAGATTCTGACGCATGATTCGCACACCCGTGTCGTGAAGATCGAGAGCCACGCTGAGGCGCCTACCGATAGGGAGCGGAGGATTGCTCACGCAACATTTTATCCCGCCGGGGGGTACTGGGCGTTCGGGGAGGTCAGCGTCTTCGTGTGAAGTCTCACCACCCGTGTCTCCAAGTGGCTCCGGTAGCTATGCCCCAACCT
>JBBDRJ010000009.1:0-125697 GCA_040905525.1 Actinomycetota bacterium | reverse complement strand
CAGGCGTAAAGCTTCAACCGAACACGTTTCGTAGAGCGTCAGGTGAAACTAAACAAGCGCGCTCAGTTCTTCAAGGCGCTCAGTTCTTCAAGCGCGCTCCCCGCGTCCCAGACCGCCGGGTGACGCGCGCCGCGTCACGGAACGGGGTCGAGGGGCGCGACATCGCAGACATCGCCGATCTCGTCGTTGTCGGCGTCCTCCTGGCCCGGATTGAAGGCGGAAGGACAGTTGTCGGTTTCATCAGGCACGCCGTCTTGGTCGGCGTCGGTGTTGTTCGGATCGTTCGGGGCAGGATCGCAGGCGTCGCCCAACCCGTCGGCGTCCGTGTCGATCTGGTCGGGATTGGGGACGAGCGGACAATTGTCGGAGACGTCCTGCACCCCGTCGGCGTCCCCATCGGGCAGCCCGGGAGGCGGCTCGGGCGGAACGCCGTCGTCGTCCCCGTTGCCGTCGTCGTCCCCGTTACCGTCGTCGCCGCCGTCACCGGCTCCGTCGTCGCCTCCGCCTGTGGTGACCGTGGTCAGGGTCTGGATGAAGGTGTCGCTGCTGAGGCTGGTAACCGACACCCGGCCTGTGGGCGAGCTCGTCTGCGACAGGTCCAGGCTCAACGCGGGCGCCGCCGTTTGCTCCACTACGGCCGTGCCTTGCGCGGCGGCTGTGACGACGATCTCGTTGCCGCCCAACGTGAGTCCCGGGCCGGAGTCAACGAAGGCCTCGATCTCGTTGGCAGCGTCCCCGCCGCGGGCCGTGGCGAAGCGGCTTTGGTTGGAAGCGTCGATGGTGACATCACCGGCCACGCCGGCCAGTCCCAACACCTGGCTGCCGGCCACTCCGTCCCCCGCGGCTAGGACGACCTCGGGGTCGAATTCTGACTCGTTGTCCCCGTCCTGCAGAACCGAGGCCGTCGGAGCCGTGGACTGAGCTGAGGCGACGGCGACGGGTGAGGCCACGGCCACCGCCGACTGTGCGACGGGAGCCGAGCCGGCCACGGCTGCGGTGTTGGAGGCGTCCAGGGTCAGTGCCGGCCCACCAGCCGTTGTGGCCGGGGCCGTCACACCGACGGCCTCGGCCAGGCCGCCCGCGCTCTGCTGCCCGGCCGACCCCGCCCCGCCCTCGGCCACGGCGGAGGGACCGGGGACGTCCACGCTGCCCCCGACCGTAGCTACCGCCACGGGATTGGTCACAGCCACCGCCGACTGCGCGACGGGGGCCGCCCCCGCCATGTCGGCATTGTTGGAACCGTCGAGAGACAGCACGGGCGCCGCTGACGTGGTAACCGACGAGGAGCCCTCCTGCGGGTTGCCCGGATCGGAGACGGAACCCGTCGCCGTCGAGATCGACGTGAGGCTGGTGAGCGAAGCCGCCGTGTTCGACAGCACGATCTCGCCCGTTGGATTGGAGAACTGCTCCAGAGTGATGGACAGCTCGGGGGCTGCCGCCTGACTCACCCGCGCCGCACCGGCAGCGCTGGCGTCCACCGACACCTCGTCACCCTCGATCTCAAGGGTGGGACCGGAGTCGACCTCTAGCTCGAGCTGGTTGGAGGCATCCCCGCCGCGGGCGTTGGCGAACCGCGAGTTGTTGTTGGCCGTGATGGTCACGTTGCCGGTGACTCCGCTCGTGCCGATGACCTGGCCGCCACCGGACCCGTCCCCGCCACCGATCTCTCCATCGACCTCGAAGCTGCCGGCGTTGTCGCCGCCCTGGGCCACGCACCCCGTGCTAGTGGCCGTCGTGCCCTCGGGGCACGCCGGCGTATCGGACTGTGCTTGCGCACTGGCGACAGCGAGCACGTTGACTGAAACGAGCAGGGCGGTGGCCATTGATGCGGCCGTCCACCTGCCCGCTCGCGTCGGGGTCGGTCCGGCGAGCGTCACCCGCCCATGTCGACGCATCGATCCTCCCGTGTCCGCAGCGGTATGGCCGCGCGTCAAGTAAACCGCTTCGAGTGCACGCGCACAAGAAACACGGCAGGTCAGAGGCCCGTCAGCCGGGCCGGGCCGCTTCCATTGCCAAGGACTCCTCGACGTAGAGCCGGGCCTCGGCGATGAGTCGCTCGGCGATCTCCCGAGCCGTCTCGCTGTAAAGAGAGTCCGCGGCGCGCTGAACGCTCTGGAACGCCGATCGATACGCAGCCGCACGCGGGGAGCCGCCGTCGGCTGCGGCGGTGGCGATGTCTTCCTCTATGAACTGCGGAGTGTTCGTCCGAAGGACGACGACTTTGCGCACACCCTCCACGTCGATCAGGGCGAGCATGTCCGCGTCGTAGAACACCTGCTCGATGCGCGATTCCGGCTGGGGGTGAACGACCTCCTCGCCGGTTGCTTCGTTGTACTTGCGCGTCTCTTCTTCGATGAATGGCGGCGGACCCATGTGGCACTGGATCCCTCTCACCACGGCTCGGATGAAGTCCTCTCCCTTGCCCATCTCGCGAAGCTTGTCCGCCGCGATCTGAGCGCCCACCTCGGCATGCAGCATCAAGTGCGAGTCGGCCTTGGCGACGTCGTGCAGGATCGCGATGGTCTTGAGGAGCTCGTAGTCGGCCTCATTGAGCTCCTCACCCTTGGCGATGTCGTCCACGTGAGCGAGCACGCGGAAGTTGTGCTCATTGAGCGCACCTACGACGTCGGAAGGTTTCCCGCTCTGGATGTAGCGGAGCGTGACGAACAGGATGAGATCTTCGAACTCCCCGGTGCTCATGGAGCTCATTCGCACTTCCCCCATACGATTCCCCGGGCCGTACGGTACACCACCGCTCCCATTCAAGCGGAGCCGGATCTCACATCTGGCCGGAAATAGCAGACCGAGGGCCGAAGCGCCCCTCTTCGACCCTCGGTCTACTGGAACTACTGCTTGTTGGCCCTACCCCTTACAGATTCTTTGGATCAGATCGAACCGGTGGAACGGCGGCGGCACCTGCCTGGGTGCCGAGCCGAGGAGCGCCAAGACCCCACACACGTCCTGATATTCGGGACGTACCGGGTCGAGCGCGTCGGCAATGATGTTGATGAACGGTTTGACGGTGTCGTTCTGGATCTGCTTCCCGTACTGCTTGTCGATGTCCAAGAAGATCGGGTCGGCCGGGCCCGGACTGAAAGCGGCCGCGCAGAAGATGAGGACCGGCGTCGCAGCGAATCCCGGGCTGACCGGGAGGGCTCCCCCGGCTACCGTGACCACGAGCACTGCGGCACCCGTCAGAGCGCACTGGGGTCGCAGGGCAAAGCCCAGCGCGTTCGCGACCGGCTGAGCGGCCTGGGACGCCTGGATCAGCAGCGGTATGAGGGTGTCCTGGGCAGTCTGGATCGCGCCCTCGACCTCCGGAGGTACCTCTGGAAGGGCCGGCACCTGCGCGCGGGCCGGAAAGGCCCCCGCAACCAACAAAGCCGCAACGGCGAGGGCCGTCGCGGCGCTCCAACGAATTCCCCTCCCTACGGTGGGGCGTTCTCGCAGGGTTCTCATACGGTCCCCTTCTACGCGGCCGGTCCCCGACGGTCCGGCCTCACCTCTTAATACGCGCAGCCTCGCCAAACCTTTCAGCAGCCTGGCCGCGGGTTTGGGGCCGAAGGAACGTTTTTCAGGCCTAGGGTGGAACGGGCCTGCCCACATGCGTCCACCGTGCAGCTCGACGAAGCGTTTGGCGAGGGGAAGGCCAAGACCGGTTCCTTCTTGGTCGTCTACTCCCGGTGTCTTCGCACCCGCGAACTCTTCGAAGATCCGCGACTGATCCTGGATCGCGATACCCGATCCGGCATCCCGGACGGGCGCTGACGTCTATGCGTCCACCGGTCGGCGTGAACTTCACGGCATTGGACATGGGTACTTGACACCCAAGCTCCCTAGGTACCTACGGCGACCGTATGCTTGTCCGGCACGTGGTGGCCGTAGCTCAGCTTGGTTAGAGCGCCTGACTGTGGCTCAGGAGGTCGGGGGTTCAAGTCCCCTCGGCCACCCCATCGGCGAAGCACTTCAAAGCGCTCGCCAAGTTTCATTCCGGACCTGGATCGCCCAATCCATGCGAAAACACGAGATCGAGATCGACACCAGCGGACGCGAGCTCGTGGACCTCACGGATGACCTTCGCCGCTTCTGTGAGGACCAAGGAGACGGACTAGCGAACGTCTTTGTGCCACACGCGACGGCCGGACTGGCCGTGATCGAGCTCGGCGATGGATCGGAGCCCGACTTCGCAGAACTGCTCGACCGGTTGTTCCCCAAGGACCGTTCCTACAGTCACCACCACGGCTCGCCAGGACACGGCGCAGATCACCTCCTCCCCACGGTCCTCTCCCCTTCACTCGTCGTTCCCGTGGTCGACGGTGCACCACAACTCGGCACGTGGCAGCACGTCGTGCTCGTGGATCGAAACGCCGACAACCCCGTCCGGCGCGTGCACTTCAGCCTTCTCTCGTGAAGCCGATCGTCATGGCGCTGTCCACGGACCTGCCCGGACCGTCCGACATCGTCTGGGAGCTTCTCACCGACTGGGAGCACCAGGGTGAGTGGATGCTTGAGGCCAGCGACTTCGTCGTCGTTTCGCCCAATCGAACCGGTGTCGGGGTTGAGGCCGAGGCGACGGTCCGCATCGGGGGTATCAGCACGCGCGACCGCATCCGCGTCGACGTCTGGGAGCCCGAGCGCCACCTTGGGATCGTCCACCTCGGATGGGTCGGGGGTCGGGGCGATCTGCACCTGACGCCTCTCGGCGACAGCACGCGGGTGGACTGGCGCGAGGAGCTCCATACACCTCTCGGCCCCCTGGGAGCCGTGGGGATGCGTATTTTCCGACCGCTCATGGTCCGGACCTTCCGCCGCGACCTGGCCGTGCTGGCGCGGCTCGTGTTGTCTCGTGCGCAGCGCCGGTAACCTAAGTGTTCACATGAAGCGATGCGCGCAGTTGGCTGCGCTCTGCGTTCTTTCCCTGTCGACCGTTGTTTGGGGTGCACCAGGCGCCCACGCCGTGGAAAACGAGATCTTCGGTATCACGCCGCAGCCCGAACGAGTCAATAACGACGATCGCAACGGATTCTCGATCCCTCTCGATTCCGGCGCGACGTTCGAGGACTCGATCCGCATCTACAACAGGACCGACCAGCGTCTCGAGGTCGAGATCTATGCCGTCGACGCTTCACCCGGTGCCGATACTCAGGTGACGGTCGATCCTCGAGATGCCGAACCCCAGGGCGTCGGTGCGTGGATCGATCTACCGGAGGACGAGCTGACCCTCGCAGGTCGGGCCGAGATGTCCATCACGTTCCGCGTCGAGGTGGAGTCCGCCGATCCATCACCCGCTGTCGGCGCGATCGTCGTCGAGCCCACGGGTCAAAGCGTTGCGCAGGAATCCGACAGCAATCGTTTGAGCCTTCTCGTCCGCACCGCGCCCGCAGAAAGCCCGTCAACATCGGTTCGGGTCCGTCCGTTGCTGCTTAGGTCGCCATGGATCATCGTTGCGAGCATCGGTCTGCTCGTTGCGCTCATCGTGATTTTCATCGGAACGCGGCGCGCGCGCCGTCCGAAGGACTCAGTCGTTCCGGCCGGCGATATCGAGCCCGTCGAAGACGAACAGGACTCGGTCCCCGAAGCCTCCAGACCCGTGATCAAGCGACTCGGCGAGAGACCGGACGAAGGAAGGCCCGGTAGCCGGACGGGTGAAGTGCCCGTCGTGGAACGCCAGCGGCGATCGACAACTGTTCGAACCATAGAAGACGACCGTCCGTTCCTCGACGACGACATGCTCGTCGAGGTCGACGACGTAGAAGACGGAATCGATTTCGACCACGACGATGAGGACGAAGACGAGGATCTGCCGCCGGCTCGTTCGCGTCCTGCACCTTCGCGTTCCCGCCAACCGGCTCGCTCCGTGCAACCGTCGCGCAAAGCCACCAGTGCCAAGCCGAAAGCGACGGCTAAGTCGAAGGCGGCAAAGACGACCAGCCGCGCCAAGCCGAAGCCCAAGAAGGTCGTGCGCAAGCCGGCGAAGAAAGCTCAGCCCCCGCGGGGATTTATCCCTCTCGACGACGTCTAGCGCTTAGCGGCGGCGGCGGAACGACACGCCGAAGGAATCCGTCGAAAGCGGAACCACGCGTTCCTCGCGCCATCCGGCCGACAGCATCGCGCGCTTCACGTCACCCTCGGTGACCGAGGCCCGCTCGTCGCGATCCACCTTCGGTAGGACGACCCAGAGCGCGCCTCCGTCCCGCACGTGTTTGCCGAGCTCACGCGCCGCGTGAACCGGCACGACACTGACCCAGGCCAGGACCGCGTCGGCCGTGACGTCGTCCGGAACTGTCTCGACCACCTCGGCGGCCGAAGCAGTCTCCTCGTCCGGCGGCGGGGCCTGAACGATGAGCTTTCCTTCGGCGCCGATGGCTTCGACTAGAGCATCGACGAACCCGTGATCGGGACCGACCGCGAGCACGGTGGCACCGGCGTTCACGCCGAGCGAGTCGACGGCTTCGTTCGCGTCCTTCGGGAGCCGAGCCATGGGCAGCGATTGTTGCACAAGCTGGGGTTCCGTCATGACTACACTCTCTGCGCTGGGCCGCTAGCTCAACCGGCTAGAGCAGGGGCCTCTTAAGCCCAAGGTTCCGGGTTCGAGTCCCGGGCGGCCCACTAGACTTGCTTGCGGAGATCACATGACCGACGACACCGGCGCCCAACGGCCCGCAAGCGATGATGCCGACCTCGAAGAGCACCTCATCATCGTCGCGCGACAGATCCGCGAAGCGCTCCTGAAGGACGGGTCGATCGAACGCGCGTTGGCCGACGGTCACATCACAACGATGCAGCTCATGAAGCTTCTCAACGCGATCTCGGGAGCCCGGCGCGCGGTCGGATTCGTCCACCCTTCCTCGCTCGAGGAGCTCCCCGGTGAGGGCCGCGTCTCGTGGCAAGAGGGGATCTTTATCCCCTCCAAGCACTAGGCGCCGAGCGACCTCAGGACGTAGTCGTGATAAGCCGTGCGTAGTCGCGTCGCGTGACCGGCGATGCTCAGCGGCTCCCCGTCGACGGCACCGGCCGGGTACACCTCCCGAAGTGAGGACGTGAAGATCACTTCGTCGGCGGACCGCAGGTCGTCCAGGTAAAGCGTCGACTCGCCGACCTCGAAGCCCTCAACGGACGCGACCTCGAAGACGTGGCGCCGCGTCACGCCGGGCAGGATCGCGTCGGCCGTCGTCGGCGTGAGCAGCTCCTTGCCCCGGACGACGAACAGGTTCGAGCCCGTGGCTTCCAGCACACGCTTGTGTCCGCCGAGGAACAGCGCATCGTCGGCTCCGGCACGTTTGGCCGCCACGCGTCCGGCCACACTCACCGCATAGGACGTCGTCTTCACCGCCGCCAGAGGGCGACCCCCTTCGCTGATCGTGACGAACGTGGCGCCCCTTGCGTAGAGCTCGGTGTAGTCATGCAACGGCCAAACCAGAACGATCACGTTGGGCCGGTCGTCGGGATCGGCTTGTGCGTCCGCCGGACCCGATCCCGCCGTCACGGTGAAGCGAACACCAGCATCGGCAAGATCGTTTGCGGCGAGGGTCTTAGCGATCGCCTCGCGCAGCGTCTCCGCCTCCGGCACGACGAGATCGATCAGCTCGGCTCCCACCCGCAGCCGCTCGTAGTGATCGTCGAACGCCCACGGCAACCCTTTATAGGCCCGGAGCGTCTCGAACAGCCCGTACCCGGACAGGACGCCGCGATCGAGCGCGGAGATGCGCGCTCCCTCCGCCGCAACGAGGTCGCCGTTTAGCCAGATCACCGACATGCGGTCATCGTGACAGGTACCGTTGCCGCCGATGGATCAGCTGCTTGTCTTCGTAAAGCGCATCCCACCGGGCCCGGTAGTAGCCGTTGGGTTCGTCCTGATGATCTTCGCCATGAGCCGGTCGGTCACGGCCACGGCGTTCACGCCCGATGTCAAAGGACTTTCCTCGGCCGACGCCCAGGCGCGCGTCGTCGATGGAGGGTTCACGCCGATCGTCGAAACCCGCGTTCAAGGCGGTGTAGCCGGAACCGTCGTCGAGCAGGACCCCTCGCCGGGAGAAGCCCTTGCCCGCGGCGGGACCGTCACGATCTTCGTGACGAAGGGGGCGCGTCAGGTCACGGTGCCCGACGTGAAGGGGATGCCGGTCGACCAGGCGCGGCAAGTCCTACGTCAGGCAAGATTGGAGCCGGGCGATGTCGTCTACCGGAACGAGCCGGACCGGGAGCCCGACCGCGTGATCAGCACCAACCCGGCGGCCGGCAGATCGGTGGACGAAGCCACTCGCGTGGAGATCGCCGCCGCAGCGCCGTGATGGGTGCGGGCGGAGGGACTCGAACCCCCACGGGTTGCCCCACGAGATCCTAAATCTCGCGCGTCTACCGGTTCCGCCACGCCCGCAACGGCATGCGAAAGAAAGGGTAGTGCAGACGTGCGGCGAACCGACCCTCTAGCGCCAGCGCTTGCGCCAGGCGAGGCCCACAAAAGAGACCAGGCCGATGAGCGCAACCACGGGCAACAGCGGAGGCGCCAGCAACAGGGATCCCCATGTGAGCCCGCCCATAAGGAACGCGATCACATGGGTGGCCCAGCGCGGCCAAACTCCGCCGCCACCGCCGTGATCGAACTCGGGCTCGCCGGGGGGAGGAGGACCTCCGCTCCCGTCGTCCAGCCTCCAGTGGAGGTTCTGCACGATCGAAAAGAACTTCTCGTCCTGCCGTGAACGCGTAACTTGCACGGAGTCCTCCTTCGTCAGTGACCCAAGGGGTGCACTAGCCTCCGCGAACTAGTCACCCGACCCATCGCCAGATTACCTGTACAGGGCGAAATCGGCCACCCGTTCCGTAACCTCCCGGACCCAAACCTGGTCTGTCTCCCTTCGAAGCTGCATCCGCACGCTTGGAGGGCACCCCATGACGCAGACGTCCCAACGGCTGGGCACGATCCCGGAAGCCCTCGACCGGGCAGCCACTACCGGCCGCGGGATCACGATCCTCGACCGGGACCTGGGCGAGCACCCTTTGACCTATGCGGATCTTGCTTGCGCGGCACGCCGCGTCGCCACCGGTCTTCGGGATCGGGGAGTCAACGAGGGCGACCGGATTTGCCTCCTTGGCCCGACCACGCCCGAGCTCCTCATAACCCTCTTCGGCACTTGGGCGGCCGGAGCCGTCCCGGTCGTCCTGTCACTCCCCCGCCGCATCTCCGAGCTGGACGAGTTCATCGCCGACGTCGTCGTCCGAACCGAGAAGGCTGAGGCGACGCTCCTGGCCGTCTCGAACCTCCTGCTCGAACAAGCACCTCCCATCAAGACCGCCGCGCGCATCGCTTCGATGGAAGAGCTCGCATCCGCGGACGGATACGCGGAGCTGCCGGAAGCTCTCCCCGGCGACCTCGCCTACCTCCAGTTCACCTCGGGAACGACGACCCAATCCCGCGCCGTCGCGCTGACGCATCGTCACCTCGTAACGAACCTCGAATCGGCCGGCGAGATGGTATCCCTGGACGCCGAGCGCGACGTGTTCGTTTCCTGGCTCCCTCTTTTCCACGACATGGGACTGATCGGCATGCTGCTCGGCTCTCTCGTATACACAGCCGATCTCGTGCTTATCCCAACCGAGGAGTTCTTAGGACGCCCAGGCGTGTGGATCGACGCGATGTCCCGTTTCGGCGGAACCATCACGGCATCGCCGAACTTCGGCTACGGACTTGCCGCGCGCGACCTCGCTGCCAAGCCGCGCGCACTCGATCTCAGTTCCTGGCGACTGGCGGCCAACGGGGCCGAGCCCATCGACATCGAAACGTGCGATCGGTTCTGCGCCGTCGCTTCCGAGTACGGATTCCAACCCAATGCGATGTCGCCGATGTTCGGTCTGGCCGAAGCAACGCTCGCCGTTACTCTCTCGCGAACCGACGAGCCCGTTCACGTCGAGTGGGTCCAACGAGACGCCCTCGAGAAGACGGGTGAGGTTCGGCCGGCGTCGCCGTTGGACGAGGGATCTCGCGCGCTCGCGGCGTGCGGTTACCCGATCCCGGGCCACGAAGTGACGATCAAGGACGAGCAAGGCGACACGCTGGGCGGCGGCCGCGTCGGCGAGATCTGCGTCCGGGGACCGAGCATCATGGCTGGCTACTGGCGCAACGAGGACGCAACGAACGACGTGCTTCGCGACGGCTGGCTGCACACCGGTGACCTCGGCTACCTCGGCGCCAACGGACTGGTCGTTTGTGGTCGGAAGAAGGACATGATCATCCTCGGCGGCCGCAACCTCTATCCCGAGGAATACGAGCTCCACACCGAGCGGGTGCCGGGCGTTCGTCGCGGGAACGTGATCGCCTTTGCCCTGCCCGAGCGCGAGAGGATGGTCGTCGTCGCCGAGACATCGGCGGTCGCGGGCGAAGCCGAATCGATCGCACGGCTCGCGCTAGAAGCTCTGCGCCGCTCACTTCCCCGGGGGCCGGAAGAGGTCGTCCTGGTAGCCGCGGGGACGCTTCCGAAGACGTCGTCCGGGAAACGCCAGCGCGGCGCATGCCGCGAGCAGTACGCATCGGGCTCTCTCGAGCCCGTCGCCGTTGCTCGTCGCTAAGTCCTCTTCTCAGGGTCATCCCTGAGACTGCCCCGGGACGGTAGGGGCGAGGACGGGGCGGTCACCGATTGCGCGTAGTCGGCCTTCCGGGCACCATTCGGGCGTGAGCAAGCCCAAACCGACTCGGAAGAAAGCAATGAAACGCGCACCGCGACGCAAGACGGCGGTCGCGCATCCCGTCCTGGCCGCCCGGAACCTCGTCAAGGACTACCGGACCAACGGAACGGCAACCCGAGCCCTGGACGGCGTCTCCATCGACGTTGATCCCGGCCGCTTCATCTCCGTCATGGGCCCTTCCGGATCGGGCAAATCGACGCTGCTCCACCTTCTCGGCGGGCTGGATGTGCCGACATCGGGCGAAGTTCTGCTCGAGGGGAACGCGATCTCCGGTCTCGACGACAAAGAGGTCACCCTGGCCCGCCGCGGCTCCGTCGCTTTCGTGTTCCAGTTCTTCAACCTCGTCCCCGTCCTCAGCGTCGACGAGAACATCGCGCTTCCCTTTGTCATCGCCGGTCAGCGTCCCGCCTCTTACGAGGCCCGCCTCGACGATGTCGTAGCGCAAGTTGGGCTCGAGGATTGCCGCACAAAGCTGCCGTCCCAGATCTCGGGAGGTCAGCAGCAGAGGACGGCCATCGCTCGGGCCATCTTCCCGTCGCCGGCCGTGATCCTGGCCGACGAGCCGACGGGAAACCTCGACACGCGAACCGGACGCCAGATCCTCGAGCTCCTCAAGAGGCTTCAAACCGAGCTGGGCCAAACGATCGTGATCGTCACTCACGACCCACGCGCCGCCGCTTACGGCGACGAGGTCGTGTATCTCGAGGACGGCCGCATCAGGAGCCGGATCGACCTGAGCAAGACGCGCACTGCATCAACCCGCGCGGGTGCGCCTTCTCGTGACGGGACGCGAGGGGGTGAGGCTCGTGCGCGCGTTGTCCTCGCTTGGCTCCAAAAGCTTGGCGCATAGGAAGGGCCGTTCACTCCTAACCGGTCTCGGCATCGTCCTCGGGGTAGCGATCCTGTTTGGCGTACTCGTATCGAACGCAACGACGCAGAAGGGCGTCGACAACCTGATCGAAGACTTCACGGGACGAGCCGATGTCGTCACGATGCCCATCGGCGCGTTCGACGCCAAGGTTCCGCCGGGGACGATCGAGAAGCTACGCGCCCTGCCCGAGGTTCGCGACGTCGTTGGGGAGTTCGGATTCGGCACGGTTCTTCCGGACGCCCTGATTCCCGAGGACAAGCGCGCTGATCGCGGGGGCAACGGCTTTTCGGGCGGCTTCGACGAGGTCTTCGTCTCCGGCATCGTTCCAACGGAGGCGCAGAAGATCCAGAACTTCGCGTTCAGCGAGGGCCGCTTCGCGCGTCCGGGCGCCGACGAGGTCGCCCTTTCCGAGGCGCTGTCTAAGGACATAGGGCTCGACGTCGGGGACAAGATCAAGCTGCGCGGGCGCGCTCAGGAGCGCGATCTCCTCATCGTCGGTCTGCTGGAGAAGAAGGGAGCCGGGCGGGCCGGCGACGGGCACGGGATATACGGACCGGTCGATGTCGTTCGCGCGATGGACGGCGAGGGGGCCGACGTGTTCAACGGTGCCTCTGTGATCCTGGCGTCCGGAACCGATGTAGACGACTGGATCGACGAATACCGCGACGCAGTCCCCGGCGTGCGCTTTCAGAACGCCGAAACGCTTGCGCGGGGCTTCCGCGAGTTCCTCACTGTGTTCGGAACGTTCCTGACGTTCTTCGCGGCTATCACGCTCTTCGTCGGCGCCTTCCTGATTTACCTCACGCTCTCCATGGCCGTCATAGAACGGACCCGCATGTACGGAACCCTTCGCGCGCTAGGAGCGACCCGGAAGCAGGTCAGACGCGTCGTGCTGACGGAGGCGTTGGCCCTCGGTCTCGTTTCGTCCGTCATCGGACTGTTGCTCGGTCTTGGCCTGGCCCTCGGTCTGCTCCAGCTGATCGGCGGACTTTTCGAGCTCGACCTACCCGGCCTCGTCGTCTCACCCGCTGCGGCCATAGCCGCCGTCGTCGTAGGACTAATCGTCACCACGATCTCGGCGCTCGTTCCGGCCGTTCGCGCTGGTCGGCTCGCACCGGTCGAGGCGATGAAGGGCGATTACGCGCGCGATACGCGTCTTGGGCGCGCGTGGATGGCCGGCGCCGCGCTGATGCTCGTCTCAATCGTGCTGCAGTTCCTCCTTCCGGGCCAGGCCGGGTCGGTCGCCGTCATCGGGATCCTTTTCGGTGCCGTGCTACTCACGCCGTTGCTGTTGCGTCCGCTCGCGTCCCTACTCGGACGTGTCACGAATCGCCTGGCGCGCGGGGTCGGCGAAATTGCCGTCCTCCACCTCGCCAAGGAACGGAGCCGGTCCGCTTACACCCTCGCGCTCGTCATGGTGGTCATGGCCATGCTCTTCGCGACGGGCGGGATGTTCCTGTCCGTTCGAGCCGGCATCAACGAGCTCGTGGAGAGCCAGTTCGGCGCCGATCTATTCGTCAACTCGCGCACGCCCGACGACGGTTCATTGCAGGGGGTCCTCGACGAACGGGCCGACATCGACGTCGTGTCGCCGATCCGGATAGGCATCGCCTCCTCGACCAACCCGGAAGGCGAGAAGGACGAGATCTTCGTCAACACCGTCGAGCCGGCCACGTACTTCGAGGTATCGAGCTTCTACTGGAAGGAAGGCGACGACGACTCGGCCAAGGCCGCGTTAGGGCGCGGCGGCGCGATCCTGTTGTCCGACGAGATCTCACGCACATTCGACGTCGACGTCGGCGAGGACTTCGAGATCGAAACTGCCAAGGGCATCGTCGGATTCGAGGTTGCTGCGACTTACACTTCCTCTTTCGGCCCCCCCGAGATCACGATGGGCATCCGCGATGCCGGCGAGCACCTGTCGGCAGGACGGCCCGAGGGCTACCTCGTCAACGTCGCCGACGGCAAGGATCCGGCTGAGGTCGCCGCACAGCTCGAAGCGCTGCCCGACCGCCAGCTCGAGACGGAGACGCAGTCTGAGCTCCAGAAGGAAGCGAGCACTGAGGTCGGCACGTTCTTCCAGATCATCTACGCGATCCTCCTGATCGCTGCGATCGTCGGTCTGCTCGGCCTGGCGAACACACTGGCTATGTCCGTCCTGCATCGGTTCAGGGAGATCGGGATCCTGCGCGCAATCGGTGTGACTCGCTCGCAGACCTGGAGGATGGTGCTCGTCGAATCGGCAACGATGGGGCTAACGGCATTCGTCCTGTCGCTGCCTCTCGGGTTCCTTCTCACGTTCCTTGTCGTGAACGTTGCCGGCGACGGCTTCGGCACGGCGATTCCAACCGTGTATCCGTGGCTTTGGATCCCGTTCGTCTTCGTCTTCGGTGTCGTGATCGCGGTGATCGCGGCCATCGCGCCCGGGCGACGCGCGGCCCGCCTGCACGTCGTGAACGCGCTTCAGTACGAGTAGCTAGCGCCGGCCAAACCTCTCCGCTATCGCTCGCAGCGCAAGGGCGCGATGCGAGATGCGGTTCTTGTCTTCGTCGGAGAGCTCAGCCGCCGTTACGTCCATCCCCTTCGGGATGAAGATCGGGTCGTAGCCGAAGCCGGCTTTGCCTCGCGCCTTTGTCGCGATGGAGCCCTCGAACACGCCCTCCCCGACGATCTCCTCACCGGAGGTCAGCAACAACACGGCCACGACCTTGAACCTCGCCGTGCGCTGCGCCGCGGGCACATCCGTCAATAGGCGCAGGAGCTTGGCGTTGTTCTCCTCTGCCGTTGCACCACCTCGGACGAATCGCGCCGAGCGAACACCGGGAGCCCCGCGCAGCGCGTCCACTTCCAGTCCGGCATCCTCGGCGAGAACGGCTGTGTGAACCATCCGCAGGGTCGCCGCCGCCTTTAGGCGCGCATTCTCGAGGTAGGTCACTCCGGTCTCGACCTCGCCTAACCACATGGGGCGGGTCACGATCTCGAGTCCGCTCGGAGCCAGGATCGCCCGGGCCTCATGGACCTTGCCCGGGTTCGACGTCGCCAGGACGACTTCCAACGCGTCAGCCGTTCAGCGCTACTCGTTGCGCCGAAACCAGCTCCGCGATGCCGGCGCTCGCCACATCGAGCATCCGGTCGAGCGTGGCGCGCTCGAAGGCTTCGCCTTCGGCTGTCCCCTGAACCTCCACGAACTTGCCCACGCCGGTCATCACGACGTTCATGTCGACCTCGGCCCGAACGTCCTCCGAGTAATCGAGGTCGAGACATACGTCGGAGCCGATGATTCCGACGCTGACGGCGGCCACGTGGTCGATGATCGGGTCCTTTTTGGTTATGCCCTTGTCCTGCAGGGATCGGATCGCGTCCACCAGAGCCACGAATCCCCCGGTGATCGATGCCGTGCGCGTGCCGCCGTCGGCGACCAGGCAATCGCAGTCGACAGTGATCGTGACCGGGCCGAGCGCGCCCATGTCGACGATGGATCGCAGCGAGCGGCCGATCAGACGCTGGATCTCCTGAGTGCGTCCCGACAGCCGGCCCCGTGCCGCTTCACGCGGTGAGCGTTCGAACGTCGAGCTCGGGAGCATCGAATACTCAGCCGTTATCCAGCCCTGACTCTTTCCTTCGAGGAATCGCGGAACACCCTCCTCGACGGTCGCCGCGCAGACGACGCGGGTTCGTCCGAACGCGATGAGGCACGAACCCGCCGGAAAGTCCAGGTATCCGCGTTCGATCCGAACGGGACGAAGATCATTCGGCGTACGGCCGTCTTTTCGGGAGCCCATGGCCCTCAGACGGTGTACCGCTCGCCCTCGGCGGCCGGTGAGAGATCGCCGGTATAGGTCTCGGCCGCCTCCGATATGGCTTCGGAGATCTCGATCGTCGGCCACACGTGCGTGAGCAGGACGCGCTTCGCTTTCGCCTCCTGCGCCATTGAGCCGGCCTCGTGCGCCCACATGTGGATGTCCGGTGTCGCCTCAACCGAGCGGACGTACGTCGCTTCGGTGATGAGCAGATCGGCTTCGGCGCAGTTTTGTGCCAGTTCCGGGAAGGCCGCCGTGTCCGCCGTGTATACGGCCACGCTGTCGTTGTAAGAGATACGGACACCGAAGGTCTCGGGAGGATGATTGGTCCGGAACGCATCGAAGCGGATCCCGTCCACATCGAAGCTCTCCGCGATCGGTCGGAACTCCATCACACGACTGAAGATCTCCATCGACGTACGACCCACGAACATCGTTGCGGCTTTGCGCACCTCGTCCGTCGTGTACACGGGGATGGGTTCAAGCGGCGGTTCGCGAAGGTAGCCGAGGCAGTACATGAACGGAAGGATGTCGGCGATGTGGTCGGCATGCACGTGGGACAGAACGACCGCGTCGACCTCGCTGCCCTCGATGTGTTGCTGGAGGCGGGAGAACGTGCCGTTGCCGGCGTCGAGCCAAACGTTGGTGTCGCCGTTCCGGACCAGGAAACCTGAGCAGGCTCCCCCGGGCCGCGGATACGCAGCGCCGCTCCCCAGCACCGTGATGTCCATGTAAACCGAGACTAGCCGAGCGGGTGGCGCTTGACTCCGGCGACGACCGGGCCGAGGAATCGCGGCGCGAGGCGGCTGAACTGGTCCTCGTCCCCCGATGCGTAGAACTCGTGGGATCCAGCGTCTTTGTCCTCGCGGAGCAAGCCGTTGGCGATGAGGACGGTGTACACGTCCTTCGCCGTCTCCTCGGCCGACGATACGAGGAGGACGTCCGGGCCCATGACGTACTGGATGGTCGCCGCGAGCAGCGGGTAGTGAGTGCAGCCGAGGATGAGCGTGTCGACGCCGGCCGTCTTCAGCTCCGTCAGGTAACCCTCGGCCACCTCGAGCGCACGCCGCCCCGTCGTCTCGCCGCGCTCGGCCAGATCGACGAACTCGGGGCAGGCTTTTGCGAACACCTCGATGGGCCGGCGCGTGCGGACGAGAGCTTCTTCGTACTGGCGAGACGAGATCGTTGCTTGCGTGCCGATGATTCCGATCTTTTGGTTTCTGGTGAGGCGCGCGGCCGTCTGCGCCGGCGGATCGATCACCGTGACCAGCGGCACCGGAAGCTTCGGACGGCCCAGTTGCGCCAGGGCCGACGATGCAGAGTTGCATCCGACGACTACGAGCTTGACGTCCTGTTCGATCAGGAAGTCGATGATCTCGTTCGCGTACAAGTGGACCTCGTCGAGGGGCTTCGGTCCGTACGGGGTGCGCGCGGTGTCGCCGAAGTACACGACGGACTCGTGAGGCAGAACGTCGATAACGGCCCGCGTGACCGTCAGTCCGCCGAGCCCGGAGTCGAAGACACCGATGGGACGCTGACTCATGAAGGTCAGGCTTCGCCCGCGGCGTCCGGCGCCGTGGGATCTTCTGCTCCCCGAACGGTCTCCCGCGCGAGGTACTCCTCGATGAACAACGGCTGGTCACCGGCGCGCTTGGCGACATCGAGGAGCGACTGCATCAAAGCGACCTCCTCGATCTGCTCCTTGAGGAACCATTGGACGAACTGCTCGCTCAGGTAGTCCTTCTCCTTGCGAGCTACACCGACGAGGTCCGAGATCTGCCGGCCGACTTCCTGCTCCTGCGCCAGCGCGACCTGGATCGGTTCTATGAAGTTCTTGAAGGACGTCTTGGGCGCGTCGATACCGGGGATAACGGGTCGCACGTTGGTATCGAGCAGGTACCGGATCATCATCATCGCGTGCACGCGCTCTTCCTTGGCCTGCTCGTAGAAGAAGCTGGCGAGCCTGGGAAGCGTGTCGCCGTCGTAGTAAACGGCGGCCGCGACGTACTGCTGCGACGCGGCGAATTCACGTCCTATCTGAGCGTTCAGCTGCGCAACGAATTTGTCAGCCGGCACCTATTCCTCCTTGGTCTACCACCAGATCTGACCTTCCATATCCTTCTCGACCTTTTCTGGGTCTTCGGTGTGCACGCCCGTTGACAGGTACTTCCATCCCCCGTCGGCGAGCAGTACCACACAGACCTTGGAACCCACCGTTTTGATCGCACGTATCGCAACGTGCAGGGCAGCCCCGGACGAGATCCCCGCGAAGACGCCCTCGCGCTCGAAGAGCGCACGAGTTGCGGCAAACGCATCGCGCGAGTTCACGATGAACTTGCGATCGATGACGCTCGGATCTAGCACGGGTGGGATGTAGCCCTCGTCCAAGGAACGCAAACCCTGAACGAGATCCCCGGCCGGCGGCTCGGCCGCGATGACTCGGATGTTCGGATCGTGTCTCTTGAGCCGATGCCCGACCCCGGTCAATGTCCCGCCCGTGCCGAGCCCGGCGACGAACATGTCGAGCTCCGGTAAGTCTCGGATGATCTCCTCGGCCGTCCCATTCTCGTGCGCAGCTGGATTCGCGAGGTTCTCGTACTGGTTAAGCATCAGGTACTTCGGGTTGGCCTCGGCCATCTCGGTTGCGACACGGATGGCACCGTTCGTTCCTTGATCGCCGGGCGACAGGTGCACGGTGCCTCCGTACATCTCGAGCATCCGACGCCGTTCGATCGACACCGACTCCGGCATGACGATCTCGAGTGAGATGCCCTTGAGCCGGCAGATCATAGCCATCGAGATACCCGTGTTTCCCGACGACGGCTCGAGCAGGATGCGATCGTCGGCCAGCGGCCCGCTGCGCTCGGCATCTTGGATCATCTGCTTCGCGATGCGGTCCTTCACCGATCCCGTCGGGTTCTGTCCTTCGAGCTTGGCGTACAGCCGGCAGCCTTCCGGCGAAAGGTGTGGGAGCCCCACGAGGGGTGTCTCGCCGATCGCGCTGATCGCGTCCTCGAACCGCATGGATCAGCCTCCGGCGACGGCGGGGAGGATCGCGACGACGTCGCCGTCGGCCACCTTGGTATCGAGTCCATCTAGGTAGCGGACGTCCTCGTCGTTGGCGTAGACGTTGATGAACCGGTGAAGGGCGCCGTCGTCCGAGATGACCTTCTGCCGGAACTCCGGAAAGCGGCCGGCGATGTCGTCCACGAGCTCCCGGACGGTGCCGCCGTTAGCTTCGACGGCAGCCTGGCCGTCGACATGCT
The DNA here is from genome assembly GCA_040905525.1 of Actinomycetota bacterium. GTDB lineage: Bacteria > Actinomycetota > JAICYB01 > JAICYB01 > JAICYB01 > JBBDRJ01. The sequence continues at coordinate 107,083 of JBBDRJ010000009.1, read as the reverse complement.
TGCGCAGCACCGTCGGGATCTTCACCTGAACGGGCACCTAGGTCGTCACTCCGCAGAACTCCTCATAGTCGATCAATTCCGTGATCTCGGGGGAAGACCCGCAGAGCGGGCACGACGCATCCCGGGTGACCCGCACACGGGTGAATCTGACGTCCATCGCATCGTACAGAAGCAGGAACCCCACCAGCGGTACGCCTATGCCGCAGATGAGCTTGATGGCCTCTGTGGCCTGGATGGTCCCGATCGTTCCGGCGAGGACACCGAAGACGCCGGCCTGAGCGCAATTTGGCACCGACCCTGGGGGCGGGGGCAGCGGGAAGACACACCGGTAGCACGGTGAATCCTCACGCCGGGCATCAAAGGTCGAGACCTGACCCTCGAACTGGAAGATCGCGCCGTGTACGAGCGGACGCTTGGTCAGGTAGCAGGCGTCGTTGACGAGGTAACGCGTCGGGAAGTTGTCACTGCCGTCGACGATGACGTCGTAGGACTCGATGAGCTCGAGCGCGTTGGACGAGTCCAGGCGGGCGTCGATCTGAACGACGTCGACGTCGGGGTTGATCGCGGCGATGGCCTCGGCCCCCGACTCGGTCTTCGGTCGTCCGACGTCGGCCGAGGTGTGAAGGATCTGGCGCTGGAGATTCGTGATGTCGACGTGGTCGTGGTCGACCAGGCCGATCGTCCCCACCCCGGCCGCCGCCAGGTAGAGCGCAACCGGGGAGCCGAGACCCCCGGCGCCCACGACGAGGACACGGGAGCCGAGCAGCTTGCGCTGTCCCTCTCCTCCGACCTCGGGAAGGATGATGTGCCGGGCGTAGCGATGGACCTGCTCGTCGGTGAAGTCGCTCATGGGTTGGTCATCTCGATTTCGATCTCGGTCACCTTGCCGTCGGTGATCCGGAAACCTCTCAGGTCGGGCTGAGTCTCGTCCCCGAGCGACACGATGAGGTACACGGCCTCGGGGTAAAAGGCTTGTGCGACGTCCGTAGCCGACGGATAAGCCGGTGAACGTGTGTGGGAGTGGTAGATCGCCACGAGATCGAGTCCTTCGTCCTCGATCTGATTGAAGACACGAAACTGCTCAGCGGGCTCGATCCGGTAGATGACGGGTGAGCGCTCGGCGTTGGTCGTGCGGAAGAGCTTTGTGGCCTCCCCGTTGGTCCCCGCAAGAAGTCCGCACGCCTCGTTGGGGTGTTCCGAGCGTGCCTGCTCGATGATGGCGTCGGCCATAGACTTCGGGAGCCGCATCGTCCCAGCTTACGGGCTCCTTCACGCTCTCAAGCGTCGTACCCTGGACCGAGAATGAGTGCCACGACCAGGATCTCTCCGATGCTCGCGGTGAGTGACGGCGCCGCCGCGATCGAGTTCTACAAGTCCGCCTTCGGGGCCGTCGAGCAATGGAGGATCGACGCCGGTGGCAGTGTCGTCGCAGGGCTGACGGTCGACGGAGCCGAGTTCTTCCTGGCCGACGAGAACCCGCCGAAGACGATGGGCCCCGATACGGCCGGTAGCACGACGGTCCGGATCGAGCTCTTCGTCGACGATCCCGAGGCCGCACTCGCGCGGGCCGTGGCCGCCGGTGCGACCGACGCCACGGCGGTCACCGGGCACTCACACACGACGGTGACCGGCTCGATCTTCCGCATGCTCCAAGGCGGCGTAAAGGATCCGTTCGGGCACATCTGGTTGATCGGAACGTTCCTGGACTAGAGCCACCTAGACCGGCTCGATCATCACGCCGACGTTGCGCTCGCCCCAGTCCGCCGCGACACCGATCACTCGCTTGCCCTCGCCGAGCTTGCGCGCCTGCGCGCGCGAGGCGATCAGGACGGCGCCCGTGGACGGACCGAAGAACAACCCGACCTGCCGGCCGAGCTCGCGCACGGCCTCGTGCGCCTCCCACCACGGGACGGGATAGACCTCGTCGATCAGGTCGCGACGAAGAAGCGTCGGGACGAACCCGGGGCCGATCCCGGGGATGCGATGAGGGCCGGGTTTGCCGCCGGACAGCACAGGCGACTCGGCGGGCTCGACGGCAACGACTTGGCACTCGGGGTTGCGTTCGCGCAGCACCTCCGCGCATCCGGAGACTGTGGCGCCGGTTCCGACGCCGGCCACGAACGCATCGACCTGTCCGTCGCACTGGGCCCAGATCTCCTCGGCGGTCGCATGATGCGCTGTCACGGCCGCGGGATTGGAGAACTGACGAAGCACGACGGCACCGTCCCGGGCCAGCCGGTCGGCGTGCTCGATCGCTCCGGACATGCGTTCCGCCGCGTCGGTGAGGACGAGGTCCACGCCCAGGGTCTCGAGGTTGGCGCGGCGGATCTCCGCCATGTCCGACGGCGCGACGACCACGACGCGGTATCCCTTGGCCGGGCCGATCACGGCTAGCGCCGTGGCCGTGTTTCCCGAAGATGCCTCAACGATCGGTTTGTCTCTTGTTAGGGAACCGCGGCGCTCGGCGTCTTCGATCATGGCGAGGACGGTGCGGTCCTTGATGGATCCGGACGGGTTGTCGCCTTCGACCTTCAGGCGGATCTCGGCGCATCCGGGCTCGGCGCCCAGGGACACCATCACGGTCCTGCCGACGACCTCGAGAACGCTGGTGACAACCGGCGGTAGCTCCTCGCCGGTGGACGGCCGCGATTTGGGACTCAAGTGTTTCCTTCCTTCATGTTCGCTCGGAGGAAGAACAGCGTAGGCGACGATCTTTGTCGGCAGTGGTCGCTATGTTTGCGTAGTTCGTTTTCCTTCCCTCCTTCCCACAGAGGCCGGGCCACGGCCGTCCTCTTCCCCGCGGCGGCGGTCCCTTAGATGGGAGTCGCAATGCACTCATGGCGTCGCTCGCTGTCCGCGCTTGCCGGATGTCTCTCGGTCGCAGGATTGGTCTTAACCATCTCACTCTCGGGCTCGACCGTGGCGGCCGGACCTCACGTTCCGCCCGCCGTGGATAGCCCACCACGATTCGTGCCGCGCGACGGGGCACGGTCGGTCACGGCCGTTGTCGACGGGCGGCCCGATCGAGTCGAGCTTGTCGTACAAACGCCGGGCGGGCGGGGGGTGACTACCGTTGCGATGTCCGCGGAGCCGTCGGACGCATCCGTCTACCGGGCCAAGCTTTCCGGTGCTCGGTTGTCGTCGCACAACAACGTTCACTACCGCGTGCGCGCGACCTATGACAGCACCGCAGAGCTCAGCGACGAGTACTTCCTGACCTTCCTGGATCAGCTCACGACGGCGTCGCCGAAGAACTCGAGGGTCGAGGGTTCGCCCATGGTCTCGGCGCCTTTGGGCACCGCACCCGAGGAGCTGGGCTTCGTACCCGGCAACGAATCGGCCACCGTCATGCCGGCCTCATTCGCGGCCGACGAGGGGGCCCAGCGCCTGTACATCCTCGACACCGCTAAAGCCCGAATCGTGAGCTACGACTTCGGCGGCCGGCGCGTGAGTGAAACACCGTTGAAGACTCGAAGCAAAACGGTAACGGACATCGTGGTCGAACCCGGCACGGGCCGGCGCTACCTGGTGGATCAGACCGAGAACGAGATCATCAGGTGGGACTCGAGCGGTCAGACAGTGATCGAGAACGCCGAGGTGAAACGGGAGCCGCGTTCGATGCGACTCGCCGCCGACGGTGAAGAGGTCTACGTCCGAAAAGCTTCGCAGGGAGAGCATGCTCCCGCCGTCCGCGACATGAAACCGGTGACGACGCAGGCCAGGGCTTCCGACGCGAAGGGTGGGGCAACCACCGACACGCGAAACGGGATCAACGTCGAGGTCGGCGAGGACGAGCTCGTCGTGGCCGATACATGCGGCTTCGACTGGGGCCATGCGAAGCGAGCATGTTCCGATGGCTCGACGAGGGGTATACGCGTCGATCTGCCGGGACTCGTGGACGTCCGTGACCATGTGCTCGATCTCTCCGGCCAATTGTGGGCACTGGGAGGGGTCATCGATGACTCGACCGATGAGCTCACGATGCTCCTCCTGAAGATCGACCTGCTCCACGGGACAGTGATCGCACGCGAAGTCGACGGATCCGTGCCGGGCGACGCGACGCGGCAGCTCGCACCGCTCGAAAGCGGAGTCGTGCTGCTGGAAGGTGACAACGACTCGCTCGAATTCACTCGTTACAACACTCTCTGAGGAAGGGGATCATGAAAACATCTACGCGGATCTTCGTTGCGGCCGTCTTGGCATCCTGGCTGATCATCCAGGCGGCCCCGCCGGCGGCGGCCTACAACCGAGGTCTGACGCGGACTTCGGCACATGCCTATGCGATCGCCGGCGTGCACGAGCGGTATACGTGGGGTGGTGGCAAGTTCATCAACAACAACCGATGGGATCCAGGGTGCGCCTACGTCAATGGAGCAGGGACCCAATGGGTTCCGTGCAACTCGGCGAGGGAGGGTATCGACTGTTCCGGCTTCGCGTCGAAGGTGTATGCGATACCCAACACCACATCACAGACCGACTACGACCACCCCTATAGCACATCGCACTTCTATCCAACGCTACCCGGCCAGCGAGGTCGCCTTCCCAACGGCACTCGAACCCAATGGGTGGGTGAGTCCACAACCTACGTACCCGGGAGCAATCCCTACTGGATGGAGATCTTCGTATACCCGGGTCACATGGGCTTGTTCTGGACTCGGAACTCGGACGGCACGTGGAAGACGTATGAAGCGGTCGGTAAGACCACCGGAGTTGTGGTGAGCAAGAGAAGCCTGAGCGCCCTCAAGGACAAGGGATGGCGCAACATAGACCGACTTCATTGGGCCGGAAAGTCTTGGTACTGTGACCAACACTCCGACTGCTAGCGGAATCTTCGTGGGCCACACCATGAAACGTCCGAGGACCCCATCGTTCACACATAACATCCGTGTTCTTGTTGCTGCCTCGTCATTGGCCCTGATCGCGTTCGGTTGCGGCCAAGAAGGCACCAATATCCGCGCAGCAGCGACGACCGAACCGACTTCGCCGTCGCGATGCGAAGGGATCCTGATCTTTGAGCCCACTTATCTGCCCGCCGGCCTGCAACAGGTGGAGGCGGGCCCTCGACAACCCGGGTCAGCTTGGAACAAGGCCTGGGCGGACGGTGGCGCGCGAGTCGAAGTGGTGGGTGGAATATCAGCTGATCACGGTGATGACCCCACGATTCGAGACGTGGAGGTTCGTGACCACCCAGCCCAGCTGGTGGCGGGTGATCGAGGCAGCCTTACGGTGGATTGGTACGAGCCGAAGTTCGGAGACCCATGCGCTGTCCAGTACGCCATCTTCAGCTCGGGCCTGAGCGAGGGAGAGGTGTTGCGGATCGGTGACTCCCTCGAAGAGCGCTAGCCGGCGAGCTTCTCGTAGTAACGGATCGGGTGCTCCTTGCCGAACCGCTCCTCGTACTCGGTAATCCCGTTGTCGTAGAAACGGTTGCCGTCCACGATCACCTTGTCGCAGAACTCTTTCGACACTCCGGCCACGCGCAGACGCTTGGTGAGCGATTGCAGGGAGAAGTCGCGGATCTCGATCGGTGAGATCTGAAGCTCGGCCGGGATCATGCTGGGGTCTTCGATCGGCACTTCACGATCGGGGGCCAGGATCGTCCAGCACGCGGGCTCGAGGGTCTCTTCGATCATCGCCTCGACAGGCTCGTTGAGCCCCTTCAGTATCCCGTCGCGCAATGCACCCACGCCGTAGTTCACGTGACGTGACTCGTCCCGCGTTACCGCGGTGAAACCGGAGTAGAAGCCGGGCATGATCCCGAAGTTGCGGATCGTGCGCAGGATGAACTTCTGGCCGGTGAGCGCGAGCATCCCCTCGACGACGAAGTGGTAGATCGTGATGCCCTGCAGCCACGTCGCGTAGTCGGTCGGGTCCTGTCGCACACGGTCGACAGCGTCGGCCAGATGCGTCTGGAAGATCTTCTGGAATCCCTTGACGGCGTCGGGGCGGACCGCGTCGAGCGCCGCGCCCAGACCGCCGGAGATCCCGAGGACCTCGTCGAAGAACCGCATGAAGAAAACGGTGTGGCGGGCTTCGTCCACGACTTGCGTCGACAGGAAGATCCGATCCTCCTCCGTGGGAGCCGCGTGCAGGATCGGGCCGAGGGTGTCCGTGACGGCCTGCTCACCGATGAAGAAGAGGGTCCACGTCTGCTGGAGTTGCTCGCCGATGCCGGGGAAGTCCTTGAGGTTGGCCCAGTGCTCCTTGTCCTGTGTGAAGTCCAGATCGGCGACGGCCCACTGCTGCTTCTCCCATCTGTTGTAGAGATCAAGCGGAGATGGGCGCGACTGAAGGAGGTGGTCCATCTGTTGATACACATCGTCGATGTCGACCTTGCCGAGGCCCGTGACGTCGGCCTCTTCTACCCCGCGAACGATGTCTTCGATGGCGCGTGCCATGGTGCGGCCTCCTTCGGTGGGTGTTGCTATGAGTCTATGACCACGCTTACTCGGCGGGACCCGGCGGGGACGGCGGCGGGATCACATGAGGTTCTGGTGTCTTCTCGAGTCCGGACGGATTCACGCGTGCAATGTCTTCGTTAACGAACCGTCCGGCGCTTGCCAAGATCGCACTGCCGATCAAGACCATCGGGATGAGGAACGACAGACCCCAGCGCAAACCCAGGGCGTCGCCGACGATGCCGACGAGCGGGAGTGCGACGACGCCGAGCAGCGACGAGATGCTGAAGAACGCGAACGCACTCGCCCTCACTTCCGGCGGACCAACGAGCGAGACAAGCGCGAAGCCGCCGGCGTAGAGCACGGTCCCGAGAACGTTGATCGCGTACGTGAATACAACCGCGACCCAGAGCGCCGGAGCGATCGCGATCCCGAGGATGAACACGCCGACGCAGAGCACAGCGAGGCCGATCATGCGCATGACCCGCCCCGGGTCGCTGTGCATCCCGCGATCGATCAGGGGTGAGCCGAGAACAAGGCCGAGAACGATGAACGGCGCGTCGAGGGATTGGATCACCCCGCGGCCCGCGGCGTTGACGTTGAAGATCTCGTCGTAATAGAGCGCCATGATCTGACCGAGGGCGAGCGCGAAGAAGGAGATGAAGGGGAACGCGAGCCAGATCCGGCGCAGCGACTTAACACCCCAGAGGATCCGGAAGGCGTGCGTCAGGCTGACGTCTCCCTCGACGATGCGTTTCCCGGTACGAGGCGGTTCGTGCAGCCGGCTCACGGCGAACAGGATCAGCGCGAAGGTTGGGATGGCGAGGATGATGAACGGCAGGCGCCAGCCGAAGCTCGTGGCCATGAAGCCGGCGATCAACGGTCCGAAGAAAGCCCCAACGGTGTTCGCCGAGCGATGGAACCCGAACACTTTCGCCCGCGCCGACGGCGGGTAGTAGTCGCTGAGCAGACTCCCGTGAATCGGATCGTTGACGGCGCGCCCGAGACCGGCCCCGATACGCGTCAGACCTAGGACGAAGATGGTGGGGACTAACCCGGTCAGGACGGAGAAAACCCCCCAGGCCGATGCCCCGATCATCGCGATCGGGAGGCGCCGGCGCCGATCGGCCAGACGCGCTATGGGGAACCCGACGAGCAGCGCGGCAGGAACGACTGCGGCCGAGAGCGTGGTCACGCCGGTGAGGCTGAGGTCGAAGTGGTCCCGGATCTCCGGAAGCAGGACGCCGAAAGCCGCCCGGTCGAGCTCGTCGACGGCGTTCAGGCCGAAGAGGATTAGAAGCGGAACGATCGGTGCGCCTCCGCCGAGCGACCGGATGCGCTGGGCCAGACTCGGCCGCTCGATCGGTGCCGCCCCCATGAGCGCCGAGCTTAGCTTAGGGCGTGGTACAGGCGCTCGGTTACGAAGAGCGCGACGGTGACGCCGGCGGCGATGGCGAAAGCCCGGATCGAGATCGCCTTCCGGGAGCTCTCCCCCAGGCGCTCGATCACCGCCAGTGCTCCAAGTCCGATCGCCGCCGCGGCCGCGACGAACATGACGAGGTGAAGGGCCCGGTCGACCAGTGTTGTGGTTAGTTCCGATCCCACTCGAATAGTCTCGCCCACACACCGCTCGGAAGGGGCACTCACGATGAGTAACGTTTCGAAAGCCGTCCTCATCACGGGCTGCTCGACGGGAATAGGCCGCGCGACCGCCGAACGCATGGCCGGCCACGGGTGGACGGTGTACGCCACCGCGCGACGACTCGGCTCGATTGCGGACCTCGAGAGAAAGGGATGCCGGACGATCGCCCTCGACGTCACCGACGACAGCTCGATGTCGGCTGCCGTAGCTCGGGTCGAGGCGGAGGAAGGCGCGGTCGGGGCCCTCGTGAACAACGCGGGCTACGCCGTCGAGGGTGCGGCCGAGCCGACAGCTATGGACATGATCCGACGGCAGTTCGAGACCAATGTTTTTGGGCTGATCAGGATGTGTCAGCTCGTGCTGCCGCGCATGCGCCGCCAAGGCTGGGGGCGCATCGTCAACGTCAGCTCGGTGGGCGGCAAGTTGGCGTTCCCCGGTGGCGCCTATTACCACGCGACCAAGCACGCGGTTGAGGGCTTCAGCGACGTACTGCGCTTTGAGGTTGCACGCTTCGGCGTTAGCGTCTCCATCATCGAGCCCGGCCTGATCAAGACGGCGTTCGGCGACACGGCGACTGATCCGATCGATACCGCGGGGGCCGGACCGTACGCCGCGTTCAACGAAGCGGTCATCAAGCGGGTCGGTGGGGCGTACGAAGGAATGATGGGGCGCTTGGCGGCGGGACCCGAGGCCGTGGCCCGGGTCATCGAGCGCGCGATCTCGTCGTCGCGGCCGCGCACCCGCTACCGGATCACCATGGGAGCCCGCGTGACGCTAACGACGCGCAAGTTCGTTCCCGATCGGATCTGGGACGCGATGATGTCGATGCAGTTCCCGCGTCCTTCCGAGTAGCCGACGTTGACCGATCTGTCCTGGCTGCTTCTGGCGGCAGCCGGCGTCTTGGCCGTCGGCAACTGGATCGCCGTCGCGCTGAAGGCCAAGTGGCTCGAGTACTTCTTCAAGCCGGCAACGATGGTCGCGTTGATCGCGGCGACGGTTGCTATGAACCCCCGCTCGGAAGCCAGCGCATGGGCGTTCGTCGCAGCACTCGGCTTCTCGCTGATCGGTGACGTACTGCTCATGCTCCCGCGGGACCTGTTCATCGGAGGTGTGGGCGCCTTCTTCCTCGCACACGTGGCATACATCGTGGGACTGCGGATCGGTCAGACGGAGTTCACGCCGTTGCTCATGGGGGCCGCCGTCGCGTTCTTCCTCGCGGCCGTCGTGGGGCGGCCGATCCTCGCCGGAGTAACGTCGATGAAACCCGACATGCGCACCCCGGTGTCGGCCTATATCGCCGTCATCTCCGTGATGGTTGCAGCGGCGCTCGCAACGGGCGAGCCCTTCGCAGCCACCGGTGCGCTGGTTTTCATGGCGTCGGACACGCTGATCGCTTGGAACCGCTTCGTGAAGCCTTTGTCCTGGGCCCCAGTCGTGATCATGGTGACGTACCACATAGGCCAAGCCGGCCTGGTTCTTTCATTGAGTCTCTAAGCCTCTGGGATCGGGACGTTGCGCCATCTCAGCTTCATATAGAGGACGAGGCCTTCATCACCAGATCGCGCCTTCTCTCTCGAAAGGCAAGAAAGAGCGGAAGGCTGAAGGCAAACGGCGTCGTGGCCATGAGAACGAGCCATAGACCCCAATTCATACCCAGGCGCTTGGCCTCGGTCACCGCCCAAACGATGGTTGCACCAGCAGCGATAAGGAGGTCAACCATCAGGATCGTTGACGTCCAATTCCCGAAGATCGCGTCAAGAAACGGTTCCGGATCGTTGGTTGCCAACAGTCGGGCGATGCAGAACGCAACAGCGCCGAATCCGACAGCGGAGGTAACGGCGTAGCCGGCGGCGAACCGGTTGAAAGACCTTTTCGTGCTAACGCTCATGCGTCCTCCTTCTTTAGACGGCCCCACTACGGCGCGAGGGCGGCCCGTAAGAAGGCGACGAGCTCCTTCGATGCCGCTTTCCGCGCTCGTGTGTCGAGGAACGCTCGCTGCACTGATGACTCGGTCAGGTGCCCCATCACCGCGTTGTAGATCGTGAGGATCGCCACTCTAGGGTTCTGCTTCCGGAGCACACCTTCGTCTATCCCCCGCTCGAACCATGCCGCCGCTGAATCGACCAATGGTCTAAGCGCCTTGGCCACGCGGTCCGAAACCGGCGGACCCGCCCGCGCCACCTCGCGAATCAGTCCGAAGACCTCGGGGCGTTTCGCGGCAAGTACGGTCATCGCGTCGACGAACACGGGCAGGCGCTCCAGGCCCCCCGGATCGTTATCGCGCAGCGCCGTGTCCAAACCTTCGTATACGGCCTGGGCCGCATCGGCCGCAGCCGCCGCGAACAGGTCGGCCTTCGTCGGGAAGTAGTAGAGCAGCGTCTGCTTTCGCACTCCGACGTCGTTGGCCACGTCGTCCAGGCTCGTCGCTTCGTAGCCGTCGCTCCCGAACAGGCGGACGGCAGCCGCCAGAATCCTGGCCTTGGTCCTGATCCCACCCGTTCGCGCCATTGGACACTCCCTGCTGTTCGCCTCCATAATCTACCAATTGGTAGATAAGGGAGGGACTCCGCCGGCCGCCTTGCCAACGGTGCGCGTCCGCGACGCGTTCCGGGGTGCCCGCGTGCTCGTCACCGGAGCCAGCGGCTTCCTCGGCACGGCCCTCGTCGCCAAGATCCTCGCCTCGTTGCCCGAGGTATCCGACATCCTTCTCCTCGTTCGATCCAAGCCCGGAGCGCCGGCCGCCGATCGAGTGAGCAGACGCGTCCTCGGATCCAACGCCTTCGAGCAACTGCGGGCACGCGAGGACTGGAAAGGGCTAGCTGCCAAGGTGCACACGATCGACGGAGACCTACGACACGACGCTCTCGGCCTATCCCCCGCGGATCTCGAAGTCCTCGCGTCCGTCGACATCGTCATCCACTGCGCGGCCACCGTCGCCTTCGATGCACCGGTGGACGAAGCTTTCGAGACAAACCTGCTCGGCCCCCTTCGCCTGCTCGACGCCCTCGAGTCGGCCAACGCCAAACCCAAGCGCATCGTCCACGTATCCACGGCCTACGTCGCCGGGCTCGTCAAAGGCCACGTTCCGGAAGCGCCGTGGACGGACACACCGGGGCGGCCCAGGCTCGATTGGCGGGCCGAGCTGGCCTCGGCCCGCCAATCGAGAGCGTCGGTGGAAGCGGAGTCGCGAACGCCCGAGCGTGCTCGGGAGTTCGCGAAGAAGGCGCGTCGTCATACGGGTCCGGCGGGAGCGCCGTCCATCGCGGCTCGCGGCGAACAGCTCCGCCGCGACTGGGTATCTGAACGTCTCGTCGATATGGGCCGCGGCCGCGCCCAAGCTCTCGGCTGGCCCGACGTGTACTCGTTCACGAAAGCGCTCGCCGAGATGGCGGTCCTCGAACGCACGGACGGGTTCCCGCTCACGATCCTTCGACCCTCGATCATCGAGTCTGCGCTGCGCGAGCCCGTGCCGGGATGGATCCGTGGCTTCCGGATGACCGATCCGATCATCCTCGCCTACGGCCGTGGCTCGCTGGACGAGTTCCCCGGCATCCCCGACGCCATCGTGGACGTCGTGCCCGTCGACATGGTCGTGAACGCGATCCTTGCCTGTGCGGCGGCCGATCCGCCGGAGCGCGTCGTGCACGCGACCACAGGTGCTCGCAATCCGATGCTCTACCGCGATCTGGTTCAGCACGTCCACGACTACTTCCACGAACATCCCTACACGGACGAGGACGGACAGCCCATCCTTCCCGAGCTCTGGACGTTCCCGGGCCGCCGCTCCATCGAGCGACGTTTGCGCATCGCGCTGAAGTCGCTCGAAGCAGCGTCGCGCTTGTTCGACCACCTGAAGGGCGAGCGCTTCGCGGGCCGGGCGGAACGGATCGACGAGCAGCTGGACGAGCTCAGGCAGGCCGATCGCTACGCCAAGCTCTACGGCGGCTACGCAGAGTCGGAAGCCGTCTTCGACGACGAGCGCGCGTCCGCCCTGCACGACCGGCTGGCGGGCGAGGAGCAGCGGATGTTCGGCTTTGACGCAACCGAGATCAATTGGCGCAGCTATCTAACGGACCTTCATCTGCCGGAGATCACTCGCCGTCGCGGAACGGTTCGTCGTCGCTCAAGGCCTTCGCCGCGATCAAGCGTCGCCGCGGGAGGTAACGAGGTCATCGCAGTTTTCGATCTTGAGGGAACGGTTCTCGGAACAAACGTCGTCGACACGTATCTGTGGATCAGGCTCGCGGCGTCGCCGCGAAACGAGTGGCCCAGGCGCATCTTCGACCTGGCTCGTCGCGTCCCGGAAATGCTCGCCACCGAACGGCGTGACCGCGGCGAGTTCCTTCGACGCTTCTACCGCCGCTACGAAGGTGCGCCGGTCGAAGAGATACGACGCGTCGCAGCCGAGGCATTCAACGAAGTCGTCTTGCCACGGTCGTTCCCGGCGGGCCTGCGCAGGATCCGCGAACATCGCGCCGCCGGGCACCGCGTCGTTTTCCTCACCGGGGCCCTCGACTTCACGATCGCGCCGATGGCGCCGCTGGCCGACATAGTCGCAGCGGCGCGACTGCGCATCGACGGCGATCGGTACACCGGCGAGCTCGAGGAGGTTCCACACGCCGGAGACGCGCGGGCCGGATTCCTGCGGCGTCTGGTGAAAGACGTCGGCGCCGACCTCTCGGCGAGCTACGCGTACGGAGACAGCATCTCCGACCTTCCGATGCTCGAATCGGTCGGGCACCCGGTAGCCGTGAACCCCGATCCCAGGCTCCGGCGCATCGCTCGCGAGCGACGTTGGGCCGTGGAGCGCTGGCGGCCGGCACAAGGCAATCCTCGCTTCACCCTTCCCGAAGGCGTGGGGACTCGAGCATGATCGCGCTCCGCTATTCGCGCTCGGTTCCCAGGTACGCGGCGTCCCGCGTCGCCGGACGCGCTGCCCCCGGACTCATCCCACGGGTTGCTCCATTGCGTCTCGCGCACTACGACGACCCGGTAGCTCCGGCCGAAGGATGGGTGCGCGTTGCACCTAGCTTGTCGGGGATCTGCGGATCCGATCTGGCCATGCTCGCCGGGCACGCGTCCTTCTACTTCTCCCCCGTCGTCTCGATGCCCTTCGTGCCCGGCCACGAGATCGTCGGGACATTACTGGACGCAACCGCCGGTCTCTCTGCGGGGACGCGCGTAGTGATCGAGCCCGTTCTGGCCTGCGCAGCGCGCGGCATCGACCCGCCGTGCGAAGCATGCGCCCGCGGCGACGTCGGTTTGTGCACACGTACGGCCATGGGTCACATCGCCCCGGGGATGCAGACCGGCTTCTGTGAAGACACCGGTGGCGGCTGGGGTACCCAGCTCATAGTCCACAGCAGTCAGATCCACGCCGTCCCCGATGCGATCTCGGACGAGACGGCCGTGCTCATCGAACCATTGGCCTGTGCGGTGCACGCCGTCCTGCGGGCAAACGTAGGAGCCGGAGAAACCGTCTTGGTCGCTGGGGCCGGAACGATGGGACTTCTCACGATCGCTGCTCTTCGCCAGCTCGCCGACCCCGCACGAGTCATCGCGGTGGCCAAGCACGATCGGCAGCGTGCGGAGGCCACCAGGCTGGGCGCGGACGACATCGCCCGGCCGGATAGCGTCGCCCGTACCGTTCGTCTCGCAACCCGTGCACTCCTCCACGAACCGGAGCAAGGAGACCCTTGGCTCGCCGGCGGCGTGGACGTGTCGTTCGAATGCAGCGGCAACGCGGGTTCGCTCGACACCTGTCTGCGTGTCACACGCGCCCGGGGCCGGGTCGTCCTGGTCGGACTACCGGCACCGTCGCGGATCGACCTCGCGCCGGTGTGGCATCGGGAGCTCCAGCTTATGGGCGCGTACACCTATGGCCTCGAGGACCGCAGCGGGGCGCGAGCGCGAACGTTCGACATCGCCATCGATATCGCCAAACGCGTCGACCTTTCCTCACTCGTATCGGCCGCTTACCCACTCACGCGGTATGCGGAAGCGATCGACCACGCGATGGATGCGGGTCGTCTCGGATCTGTGAAGGTGGTGTTCGATCTTGGTAAGAAGTAGCCGCCCCGGTCTCGTCCTCGAGGTCGACCGGCGCACGCCGCCGGTCCTGTTCCACTTCGGCGAGGGGTTCCGACTCGAGCGTCTCCCGAGCGGGAGCCGCATCGTGTATCCGCCGGAGGCCGTCGAACCGATCAAACATCCCGAGGAGTCGATAACGCGAGCACTGGACGAACCCCTCGGCGCCGACCCGCTGCGGTCGAAGCTCCGACCGGGGATGCGTCTCACGATCGCGTTCGACGACATCTCATTGCCTCTGCCGCCGATGCAGGCTCCCGACGCCCGGCAGCTCGTGCTGGAGCGCGTGCTCACCCTCGCGGCGGAAGCTGGGGTGGACGACGTCGAGATCGTCGCCGCGAACTCCCTGCACCGGCGCATGACGGAGTCCGAGATTCGCCACATGGTCGGCGAGCGGGTCTTCCGGGCTTTCTGGCCCGATAGGCTGCGCAACTTCGACGCCGAAGATCCCGAAGACGTCGTGTTCGTGGGAACGACCGAACAGGGCGAAGAGGTCGAGCTTTGCAAGCGAGCCATGGAGTCGGATCTGCTCGTTTACTCCAATATCAACCTCGTGGCGATGGACGGTGGACACAAGTCGGTTCCCGTCGGACTCGGCACCTATAAGTCACTCCGCCACCACCACAACGTCCGCACCCTTCTCGAGTCCAAGTCGTACATGCATCCCGAGCGGTCCGCGCTGCACCATTCGGCGAGCCGGATGGGCAAGTTCCTGGCCGACAAACTCGACATCTTCACGGTCGAGACGACGCTGAACAACGCGACTTTCCCCTCGCCGTTCGACTTCCTGCAGAAGAGGGAATTCGAATGGTCGTTGCGGGACCAGGCGACGTACCTGGCCGCCTCCGAGAGCCTTAAGCGAATGCCCGGCACCATGCGACAGAGGCTCTTCCGCTCGATCGAAGCGCCGCACGCTATAGCCAGCGTGCAGGCCGGCGAGACCGAAGCCGTTCACGCATCGACACTCGGCCACTTGCACAAGCAGCAGGTCGTGCCGGTCGAAGGTCAGGCCGACGTGCTCACGTGCGGCATCCCGTACATCGGGCCCTACAACGTCAACTCGATCATGAACCCGATCCTCGCCGTGTGCATGAGCCTCGGGTACTTCTTCAACCTCTATCGCAACGCACCGCTCGTCCGCCCCGGCGGAGTGATGATCGTGGCCCACCCGACGCGGCGCGAGTTCCACCCCGTCCATCACCCGAGCTACATCGACTTTTTCGATGTCGTGCTGGCCGATTCGACCGAACCGAAGATCATCGAGGAGCGCTACGAGGAGCAGTTCGCCAACGACGAGTGGTACCGCCACCTCTACCGGACCTCGCACGCATACCACGGAGTACACCCCTTTTACATGTGGTACTGGTGCGCACACGCCATGGACTACTTGGGCGACGTGATCTTCCTCGGCGGCGACCCCGACGTTGTGTCCAGGCTCGGGTTCCGAACCGCGACGACGATGCACGACGCACTGGATATGGCCACTGAGACGGTCGGGCGCCATCCGTCCATCACGCACCTGCACTGCCCGCCGTTGTTTCTGCCCGAAGTGACGCCGTGAGCGAGCTACGGAAGGTCGCGCGGGGTTGGCGCTGGTTCCGCCCTCCGCCGCTGCCACGCAGCGCTCCCGTGCCCCCGTTGAAGACAGAAGGCTCCTTCGACACGGAGTGGGCGCGGAAACCTATGGCCAACACCACGCGCGATGTGGTTCAGGAGCTCGTGATGCTGCCGGCCATCCGTTACCTCGCGTCCCCGACCATCCGTGGCCGCGAGCGGATACGCGGCCTGCAACAGCCGGTCGTCGTCGCTTCCAACCACGCGTCGCACCTCGACACGGGCGTCCTGGTCGAGGCTCTCCCCCTTCACTTCCGGCACAAGCTCGCCGTGGGTGCGGCGGCCGACTACTTCTTCACCGGCAAGATCCGCGGGACGCTGGCCGCTCTGGCGATCGGCGCCTTCCCAGTCGAGCGAAAGCGTGCTAGTGCGACGTCGGCACGACTGGCCGTACGTCTCGTGGAGGAGGGCTGGAACCTCATCCTCTTCCCCGAAGGAGGACGGTCACCGGACGGCTGGCTGCAGGAGCTCAAGCCCGGCGCCGCCTTCGTCGCCGCTCGAGCGAAGCGTCCGCTCGTTCCGATATGGATCACGGGATCCGAGCACCTTCTGCCGCGGGGAGCCAAGAGGCTGCGGCGGGGAAAAGTGGACGTCCTGATCGGCGACCCGCTCTACCCGCGGGACGGGGAGGACGCGCGGGAACTGCACGCGCGGCTCGAGGAATCGCTCATGCGCCTGGCCGCGGAAGCGACCACCGACTGGTGGACGTCGATGCGCGCGCCCGACGGCGATCCGTCCGGTCCCGACGTCGCACGCTGGCGCCGCGTATGGGCGCGCGGCGAGGCACCGGACAAGGCGCGCTCGCGCTGGCGCTGAGTAGCTTCACCCGGGGTTGCTAGCTCCGTCTCCCGACGTCACTCGGTTAGCCGGGACCGACGTTTGAGCCACCTGCCCAGCTTCGACTTGACCGCTTGGTGAACAGCGTTCATTCTAGTGAATATGGTTCAGGGGGGGCAGGGTGGAACTTCCGCTTCGCCGTCGGCGACCGGAGTCCACCGCGAGAGGTATCGCTTGGCACGTCACAGCCAGTACCTCGAGACCGCCATGCGCATTGTGACGACGGATGGGCAGCAGGCGCTCACGATGCAGCGGGTAGCCGACGAGCTCAACTGCGCCGTCGGCACGATTTACAGATACTTCCCCTCCAAGGATGCCCTCGTCGCCGAGGTGCAACGGGCCGCGCTCGATCTCCTCCTAGCTTCTTATCTGTTGGGGCAGTCCCAGCTCGACGCGTTCCTCGCCGAGCGCGAGGTCGAATCCCGCCACGCGGCGCTGGCCCGCGTCGTCGCCGCCGCTACGTTCTGGATCGTCGCCGATGAGACCTACCCGAACGAGATGAAGCTTTCCCGCGGGCTCTTCACTGATCCCGAGATCGTCGTCGCTACCGAAGAGGCAACTCGGATCCTCCCCGCCGCGCTTCGCCTTCTCGGACTTGGGAGTCAGCGCTTGGACCAGGCGGTCGAGCAGGGCGTCCTCGCTCCAGGGAACGGGATCGAGCGAGCGATCGCGCTCGTGTCGGGGCTCACCGGAATCACGCTGATATCGAAGTTCGCCCGCTGGGACGAAGGTTTGTTCGACGGCCACCGTCACGCACGGCTCCATCTCTCCGACACGCTCCGAGCTTGGGGCGCGGACCCAGAGGATCTGGCGCTCGTCGACGGTTTGCTCCTCGCCTTCCGCGATCAGTGGACCCTCGCGCCACGTGTGCAGGACGCGGATCGATGACGGGAGATGCGTCGTCGGACCCACGCCTCACCGCGACAAGGCCGAGGAGCCCGCCGATAAGGCGTTCGGACTACATCGACCGAACACGCGAAAAGGGAGAGCGACTATGAGATTCACACCAAGGTCACGAACGCGGCGTCGTGGTGCCGCCGCGCTCGTGACGGCCGTGATGCTCCTGGGCGGCGCATTCGCACAGTCCGCAGTGGCCGGGGTCCCATGGACCGAGGCTCCCCCCGAACTGATCCAATGCAACACTGAGGACTACCCGAACCGCCCGGTGGGCTCGATCCTGGTCTGCATGGAGATCCAGCTCTACGACGGGGAGGCCAAGTTCGGTGATGTCGAGTCCGACGTTAACGGTCCCATTGTGATCCGTCAGGTGTTCGCCGTGACGCAGCTCTTCCCCGAGATCGTCCTCGAGCCGTTGCCGGACGAGGGCGCCGACGGCGGCGTGTCGCTTCCGACCGTGAAGGTACCGGGTGGGCTCCTTGCCGGCACAGGCCTTGAGGTGCTGGAGCCGATCACGGACCCGGTCACCGGCGTTTCGGCCACGCTGCTGACGGCCGGCGAGCTCACCAACACCGCTCCCGACTTCTTCTACGACATCACGACCAGCGATGGATCGATCAACGTGGGGCACGTCATCACAACGGCCAACCTCCCGCTGCAGGTCAAGATCAACAACCTGCTGCTCGGAGACACCTGCACCATCGGCAGTCCGGAGGATCCAATCGATCTCAACCTCGATTTGATCATCATCGAGGACGGGGTCGGAATCATCCCGCCCGACGACTTGAGCGGGCTTGACCACTTCATGCCGGTCGAGCTGGTCGACGACGAGTTCTCGATCCCGGCCGCGAAGGACTGCGGGCTTCTGGGCACGGGGGCGCTCCTCAACGACAGCGGGCTGGGGCAGCTCAACGTGTTCGACCAGCTGGTGAACGGCTCCGTGGGCCTGCCCTCGGCCCCGGGCAACAACCATCTGAGTCTCACGGGCTTCTTCGGCCTGGTGTTCAGGTTCTAGCCCGATCGATCGCGCGAGTGACCGCGAGCTGGTGGGGGACGTTCCGCGTCGCGGACGTCCCCCACCGGTTTCTCATGGGATACGTTCGCGGGGCCGGGTGGATCGACGTCGCTAGCCTTCCATCGATGATTCCACGACGCTTGCTCGGTTCCGTCGCGCTCCTCACGCTGGCCACAGTCGCCTGTCAAGGTGGACCATCTACCTCGGGGGATGGCGTCGTCGATTCCCCCAGCGTGGAGGAAACCTCACCAGAAGCCGGTGCTACCTCGCCGGCGGGGCCCGCTGCTTCTCTCGGTGTGACCCCAGAGGAGTTTCGCGTGCGTTGGAACGACGCGCTTGATGAGCTGGCCCCGCAAGGGCAGGCCGACTACCTCCGGATAGCACAGTGGCCGGTGTCGGACCGGGAAACGGTATCGGTAGATCTGGCCAGCGGTGTTACCGTCACCGGACGAGCTGGGCCGCACGGAACGTTCGAGCAGCTGACCGTCCGTTTGGACGAAGGTGAACCCGGGCCGCTCGCCCCAAACGCAGCCACGCGCGCGCTGATCCCGCGCCTCCTCGCTACGGCGACGCTCCCCTCCAACCCGTTACCCACCGACCCGGCGGTCGTCGAGCTCGCGAATGAGCTCTCGACGCTTCACGCAGCCGATCGGAGCGGAGCAGCCGGATCGCTTTCACGCGAAGGGTTGAGATTCTCGCTCGCCAAACAGAGCGACGTGTGGACATACATGGTCCGGCCGATGCTTCGCAGAGATCTCTGACGCCCCTCAAGGTCGGTAGCAACGAGCGCGTCGGCACGACTCCCTCTCAGAGGTTCGCTGTCGCCTCTTCGAGCAGCCAGGCGAACCTGCGCTGCGCTTCTTCTCGTCGCGTCGGAACGTGTTCGGACGGAACCTCACGCGCTTCGTAGCCCTTGAGGATATGACGGGCAACGGTCTGGCGATGCACCTCGTCGGGGCCGTCGTAGATCCGGCCGGCCCTCGCGTTCTTGTACATCGCCTCCAACGGCAGGTCGGTCGTGAAGCCGAGGCTCCCGTGCACCTGGATCGCGCGGTCGATCGCATCGTGTAGGACCTTGCCGCCCCAGAACTTGATCTGGGAGATCTCGCGGCGAGCCGCCGACGACCCTTCCCTGTCCATCTTCCACGCGGCGTGCAACGTCATCAGCCGAAGGGCGTGGATCTCGGTGGCCGAGTCGGCGATCCAGTTTTGGATCGTCTGCTTCCGGGCCAGAGGCTCCCCGAACACCACACGAGACACGGCGCGCTCGCACAGCATCCGGAACGCTCGATTGGACTGTCCGATCCAACGCATGACGTGATGGATCCGCCCCGGGCCGAGCCGTTTTTGAGCAAGGACGAAGGCCTGCCCTTCATCGCCGAGGAGGTTGTCATAGGGCACGCGGACGTCCTCGTAGAGGATCTCCGCGTGACCGCCCGGCATGTCGAAGGAGTGCTCGGGCTCGGCCATGGTTCCGATGTTCCGCTTGATGTTCACGCCGGCTGTCTTGGTGGGGACGACGATCATCGACATGCCCTGGTAGGGGTGGACGTCCGGATTCGTGACGGCCATCACGATGAGGATGTCGGAGGTCGCTCCGTTGGACGTGAACCACTTGTGGCCGTTGATGATCCACTCGTCACCCACGCGTTCGGCACGCGTGCGGATCATCGTCGGGTCGGCACCGGCTCCGGGCTCGGTCATCGAGAACGCCGACCGGATCTGTCCGTCGAGCAGCGGCCAGAGCCACTTCTCCTTCTGCTCGTCGGTGGCCGCGATGGCGATGAGCTCGGCATTGCCGGAGTCGGGGGCGTTGTTGCCGAACACCGAAGGCGCATACATGCACTCGCCGAGGATCTCGTGCATGAGTCCGAGCTTCACCTGACCGAACCCCTGTCCGCCGAGCTCGGGGTCCAAGTGAGCGGCCCAGAGCCCGCGAGACTTCACTTCTTCCTTCAGGGGGTCGGTGGCCCGGCGCATCTGCTCGGCCGAGAGCTCGAGCACTTCGAGCGGCATGATCTCTTCGCGAACGAAGCCGCGCATCCACTCGAGCTTCGATTCGAACTCCGGCTCGGTCTCAAAGTCCCAGGACATCGCCCCTCCTCATCGCATTCGACCTCAGAACTCTATGCCAGCTTCGTCACCAGATCTTTGACCGGGTCGAGCTCGCAAACGACCTCTTGGTCCTTGCGTGGAGTATCGACTCCGGCCGCCAGCCGGAGCACGGTGCCGTCCTCGAAGTACGCGCGCCGGCCGCTTCCCAGACGCTCGAAGACGCCGGAGTAGAACACGGTCTTGGGATCGCCGCTTACCGTGCCTATCCCGGCGATCCATCGCACTTTCTCGTCTTCAGCGAGACCGATATGGACGTACTTACCCTCCCAGGAGAGCAACGCGGTGATGGCGTGGCTGCGCGTTTTGAAGCTCTCGACGTCCTCACGGATCTCGTATGCGCGCTCTCCATCCAGCTGGATGCGATCGAGCGTGGCGTCGCTGACGATGCCGACATCATCGGGGATGCGCGGCTCTCCGCTCTCGAGAACGCCCGTGTCGGATGAGCACGCGCCCAGGGAGCCGACGACAGCCAGGACCGCGAAGGCCAAGAAGATGCGCGTGATCACGGCGTCACCGGTGAGGGGCTTACGCCGATTCCCGGCGAAACTGACGGACCCGGGCTCGTGGGAGCCGGGTTGGTGGGCAGAGGGCTGGTGGGCAGCACCGCCGCAGGCCCGCCGCCGATCGTCTTGAAATCGAACAACGACTTCAGACCACCCTCGCCCAGGACCTCACGCAGCAGTCCCGGTTCGGCCGTACGGGGCAGGGAAATGGTCACGTCTTCGAACTCCTCGACTCGGAAGACCATCCGTCGTTCTCGTAAGGGCTCGGCGATCGCACCTCGCCGGGCATCGTCTCGGATCTTGAGGTTGTACTGCGCCGTACGTCCGACCTCGGCTCGGCGAAACTCCTTGCGGTCGGCAAGCGAGACCTGCTCCTGAACCTCGATCGCGTCCTCACCCTTTAGGTAGACGACCATCTTCCGGAAGTGAGCGAGGCTCGGCAGACGCTGCTGCTGCCCCCGTTCCGCCCGCGAGGGTAAGAACGGCTGGACGATGTCGAAGCGCCGGATTCCCTGGTCTTCAAGTTCTCGCTCGGAGTCGCTGCGCCACGGATCGTCGGCCGGGTTGTATTCGATGTCCTCCGGGTTGAAGCGGGCAACCGTCGCCGCACGAAAGCTCCGCTCGGCGTACTGGAGGACGGAAGCTGCATCGAAGAACGGGTCGTCCCCGATCGGGTTGACCTGCGCCACTGCTCCGATGCCTTCCGCCTTCTCTTCATCGTCGGCCGGTTCCTGCCGACCCGAAGCGCGAAGTGCCGGCGCCGCCGTGTGATCGATCACCCATCGCCCCTGAGCAAGGGCGTCCGCGGTGGTCACATCGACTGTGCGCGCAAGATCGATGACGCGCTGGGTCCCCGCAAGATCGATGAGACGCAGAGCGACGGCGTCGTCGCTGACCACCATTTGATAGAGGTCCCTTCCCCCGACCTTCACTGTGCCCGAATACAGAAAGTCGTCCTGCACGCGTCCGATAACGGAGACCCGCCGACTGTCATCCAATGTCGCGTCGACGTATGAGAAGGACCTGGAGCGGCCGCCGGTCCGTTCGAGCGCGCCGATTACCCTCCGTGTCTCCTCGCCCGCACTGCTTCCGCAGGCTGCTGCTCCAGTGCATAACACACCAACCAAAGCGAATATCACGGCACGTCTCATGCGCTCAGCTCGCTCTTCAGAACGCGCCGGAGCAAGGTCCGCGGGAATTCGAAGTCCCGCTGGATGGCCAGCACAAACATCCCGTCGCTGTGGAACCATGTGAACACGACTTGATCCGACGCCGCCGTCGCAAACACGTCCTTATCGGACACGCGGAACTTCTGAGGCGACGAACCCCCGATCGTGCTGACGATCGAGTCGGTGAATTTCCGGTCTTCGGGATTCGCCGCGCCGTTGAAGCGATTCACCTGCAGGCTCGCGCGCAGAAGCTCTTCATCTCGCAGACTGAACACGGCTACGGTATCTACGTACGGGCGATCGATGCCCTCGAGCTTCGACTTGATGTCCTCACGGACCACTCGTAGACCGGCGATCTGTTGCGGCAGCCGCAGACGGGCCCGGTCCACGGTGGACGCTTGCTCGACATCGTTGGAGCATGCTCCCGCAACCAACAGGCAAGCGGCGACCGCGAGCCCTGCGACTTTCCTCACGGAGTAACTTCCAGGGTCGCCGTGGCGAAGTTCAACCCCAGATCGATGATCTCGAAGTTCGCCGGCTGCCGGAACACCCACGTCCACTTCTCGCCGGGCTTGAGCAGACCCGAGTGGAATAGGCCGTTCTTTTCCGTGAAGCTCCGGCCCTTCGATCGTTCGGGCGTCATGTCCTTGTTCGTGATTCGCAAGGTGACCCCGGCCGGGATGGACAGCTTGCCACCCGGCTTGATGGGGTCGTAATAGGGACTGTCCTTTACGAGCGCAACGTCGAGGAAGTTAGCCGCGGCGCTCGGTTGGGGCTTGGGAGTGGGCGCGGGCGTCCGCTCCCCAACGGTCAGCGAGGACGGCGTGCCCGAGGGCGCGGCCGTGCGCTCGCCAAGCCGTCCTCCGCCTTCCTGCTCTTGGAATTCGAGCAGCTGCTCGGATCCAACCTTCTGTCCCTCACCGCATCCCCCGACCAGGACGCAAGCGACGACCAGCAAAAAGGCCGACGCTCGTTGAAACCTGCTCATCGAGGCTGCGCCGCCTTGCGTCGAGTTCGTCTCGTCCCGGCCTGCTCAACCACGTTTTTTGATGTCCCTAAGTACGACGAGATCACGCGTTCATCATTCAAGACTTCATCAGGGATCCCGCGAGCGATCGTGGCGCC
This sequence comes from Actinomycetota bacterium, assembly GCA_040905525.1. Taxonomy (GTDB): domain Bacteria; phylum Actinomycetota; class JAICYB01; order JAICYB01; family JAICYB01; genus JBBDRJ01. The sequence goes on along the minus strand of JBBDRJ010000009.1, from coordinate 83,681 downwards.
TTGGTCCATCGCGAGCAGCTCGTCGGCTACTTCCGAGATCAAGGTCATGTCGTGCTCGATAACGAGCATGCTGCAGCCGGTCTCGTGGCGAACTCTCCGTAGAAGTGGAGCGAGGTTCTCCGCTTCCGCTTGAGCGATCCCGGTCGAGGGTTCATCGAGCAACAACAACTTCGGCTCGGTTGCCAGCACGCAGGCAAGATCGGTGATCCGGCGCAATCCGGTTGAGAGCTCCTTCACGAACTTGTCGCGGTACGCCCCCAGCTCCAGTAAGTCGATGAGAGCGTCGGCACGCCGGCGTTGCCGTCCCTCGGCTTGTCGAGCCTGTGGCACTTGCAACGCCGTGAGGAAGATCGACCGGACCTCCGCGTGCCGTTCGAGAGCGACAAGGACGTTCTCGTACACCGAAAGTGACGGGAACATCCGTGCATCTTGGAAGCGCCTCACGAGTCCGAGCCTCGCCCGCTCCTCCGCAGACAGTTGAGTGATGTCTACACCCTCATATGAGATCCGGCCGGAGTCCGGCGTTTGGTATCCGGACACGAGGTCGAAGACGGTGGTTTTGCCCGCTCCGTTCGGCCCGATCAGACCGAGCGACTCTCCTTCGCGAAGATCGAACGACACATCGGACACAGCATTCACGCCGCCGAATGACTTCGACACCTCTTGGACCTGAAGGACGGGCCTCGCTTGCTCGATCGCGTACCGGCGGCGGTCTCTTTCACGCTTGACCGCAGAACGCGGAGCCGAGGTGAGTGCCCCGGTGCCCTTTACATAGACAGCACGCAGGATGTCGGGACGACGCAGCAATTCCTCGGTTCGCCCGACGAAACGAACTTCGCCCTTCTCCATGAAGATCGCACGCTCGGCCAGCGTCAGGGCCACGTTCACCGATTGCTCTACGACGATCACGGTCGTTCCCTGAGCGTGTATACGACGGACGATATCGACGAGTTGTCCGACGACGGCCGGCGACAGACCAAGCGATAGCTCGTCGATGATCAACAAGCGCGGCTTGTTAAGGAGAGCCATCGCCAGCGATAGCATCTGCTGCTCGCCACCGGACAGCAGCTGTGCGCGCTCGTTCGAGCGTTCGCGGAGGATGGGAAAGATCTCATATGCCTCGTCCAGCCGCTGTGACGCTTCTTCATCGTCGGATAGCCAGTTGCCGAGCATGAGGTTCTCTGCCACCGATAGGTCGGGGAAGACGCCTCGGCCCCCAGGCACAGAGACGACGCCTCCGGCCGCTACCTCGTGCGGAGGCATGTGGGTGATATCCCGGCCGTCGAAAACGATGGCCCCGGACGACGCCTCGTGGGTGCCGTTGATCGCCCGCAGAAGCGTCGACTTGCCGGCACCGTTCGTACCGAGCAGGGCAATGATGTCGCCGTCTTCTACGTCGAAGTCGACACCGAAGAGGACCTGGACGCCGTCGTAAGCCACATCGACATCCCGGCAGACGAGAAGCTTGCTCCGACCAGACGACCGGGCCCTACGCCACGCCGCCGCTGCAGACTGGGATGCCATGGCCGAACGCATGTCGCGCTCGAACAGACCGGCCGCACTCAGCTCGATCAGCGCGGAAACCAGGACCAGCGGGGCTGCCGCGAACAGCGCTCCCTGGATCCCCCAGCGGGACACGACAAAGCCGATCAGGAAGACGCGGAAGATGGTTCCCGGGATCTCGGCGAGTAGGAACACCGCCGACCCCATGGTTCGAATGTGTGCCGGAAGGATCTGAATGAACAGCACGCTTCGCGCCGGCCCGAACAGGGCGCCCGCGCACCCGAAAGCCACGAACGCTCCGACCAAGACGGCGAACGGCGGTGCGGCGGCGATAACGAATAGGAACAGACTCGATACGACGCTCAAAAGGCCCGTGAAGATCAAGACCCGCTGCGGCCTTCGACGGACGAGAACGTCGACGATGCCTCCCGCGTAGAACCCGAACGGAAGAGCCGCTAGAGCCAGCCCGGCAGAGAGAAAAGCCCTGTCGCGAATGGCCAGTCCGTAACGATCGAACAACAACAGCTGGAAGAAGATCCCGAAGATGTAATCGCCCATGCTGCCGGGGATCGTCGATACGAATAGCCGTCGGATCGTGCGGATCGACCAGATCGTCCGCCACGCCTCACCGAAGCTGACCGGATCTTCCGGTTGCCTGGACGCCTCCTCTGACAGCCCGAGCGCTCTACGCTCCATGTAGCCGCGGATCGGCTCCCGCAACGCAACCAACGCGGCAAGCCCGGCGAGGATCAAAAGCGGACCCGTTATGAGATACGGCAGGCGCCAGGTCAGTGAAGTAGCCGTCACGAGATAGGCAACGAGCAGTGGAGCGGTGATCGCAAGAACGCGGCTTATAACGCCGGTGAGCGCGAACACTTTGCCCCGGACGTGCACCGGATAGTAGTCGGCATTCAACGACGCGATCGGAACATTCACGAGGCCGGCTCCGATGCCGTCGACTCCGCGTGAGGCACCGAAGGCAACGTCGCTCTGCGCGCTCGCCGCCACCAGGCTGGACACGCCCGTGACAACCGCACCGGCACCGACAAAAGGAGTGCGTTTAGCGCGATCGGCCAGCCAAGCGAAGCTCAGGGCGATCAGGATCACGAAAAGTCCGACGATGCTCAAGATCCCTATCAGAGCGACCACATCCAGATCGAGGTCGCGGATGATCTCCGGCAGCGCAAGTCCGAAGATACGGACGTCAACTGCGGTGATCGCGCTGATGACAGTGAGCACGGCGACCGGGCGCAACCCGTAGGGAGACTTGGCTATCTCCTTGTACTGGGACGCTTCGCGCAGCGTTTGCCTGAAGCTGTCCCACCCGCGCTGCCAAAGTGTCATCTCGCGACGCCGACGGGCGTCCTCGAGCGCTTCCCTGCTCCGCTCGGCTCCCATGAGCTAGTCGTCCCCCCCAAGCGCCTCAACCGCAGCGCCCAGGGCGGCCGCCTCTTCACCACGCCGGCGGTCGCCGTCAGCCAAGCGGCCCCGATCGCCATAGAGGTCCGAACCGGCGCGGTACCGGCGTTCGTGCGGCAGTGCGCCGAGTCCCTCCTCGGGGATCGCCTCGGCCAGCGGTATCAATTGACGCTCCAGGGCGGCTGCATCGATGTCCGAGAAGAGTGACGGTACGACCATCTGTCTTCGCTGAGCGATGATCTTGAGAACGCCGTCGCGCATCGACACCACGAGTGAGGCCAGCCCGCCCGGCGCGATGTAAAGAACGACGAGAACGCCAAAGGGACCGACTACGAATTGCCAGAACTGATTGGTCAGCAACCGCTGTAGGGAGAAATACAGGGCACCGAGCATGGCCCCCGTCACCGAGCCCACACCGCCGACAACGGCGAACAGGAAGATGTCCAGGCTCAGCCTCGCCGGAAAGTCGGCAGCCGTCGCCGCTCGCTGGTGGTGCACGAGCAGGACACCTGCGAGTCCACAAAGGAAGCCCGAGATCGCGAAGGCCGCAAGGCGCATCCGCGTGGGGTTGACTCCAAAGGAACGGAGATTGTTCTCGTTCTCTCGAAGGGCAATCAGCACTCGACCCGTTCGACTGCGCCGGAGCACAACGACGATGAACAGAGCGAACGCAAGCATCACGACGTTGAAGTAGTACATGCTCCGCGTGTCCTCGAAGTCGATGAAGAACAGCTTCGGACGCTCCACGGCGCCGGGAAGAAGCCAGCCAAAGTAGCGCTCCTGGAACAAGGCCGACTCTACGGCGATAGCGAAGGCGAACGTTGCTACGGCAAGGAAGAGACCCCGGATGCGAAGGGCAGGGAATCCCATCAACGATGAGAAGCCTGCGGTGAAGAACGGCACGAGTATCAGCGCGACCCAGAACGGGAGCCCCACCCGCGCCGTGAGAGAACCGCCCACAAGCGCCGCGACGGCCACGAATCCGAACTGGCCAAGGCTTGCCTGGCCAGCCCATCCCGTCAGTACGACGAGCGAAAGGAAGGCGATCGTCACGAGGATCAGGTATCCGGCTTCATTTGTTTGCCCAGGGGTCGCGGCGAGCGGAAACACAACCAGTCCTATAGCGACGACGGCGACGAGCGCCCGACGCGCAAACGCCACAGATGGCAGCGCCAGCATCTCGCGCGGTATCGGCCTCTGCTCCCCGGCGGACTCGAACGCCGTGGCCTCAACCTCTTCGGCTCGTTGACCACGCGGCCGCATCAAAAGAAAGGCGCCAAGGATTACGACGAACAAACCGACATCGATGAGTGCCGTGTGGGCTTCGTAGCTGAAACGCAAGGCCTCCCGAAGACCGGTGAGCAGTACAGCGCCCAACACAGCTACGGGATACCTCTCGAATCGCGCGATGGCGGCGGCGGCCAGCGGGATGATGATGAGCTGCGGCGGCACGATCCCGGGTGAGAATTGGCGCTGGATGGAGCCCTGCAACACCACGCCCAGTCCAGAGAAGGCCCCGGAGATCGTCCACGCCACCATCGAGAGCGTGATCACGCTGATCCCGAGGATGCGCGCGCGTTCGTTGTTCTCGGCTGCGGCCCGGATCGCCACACCGATACGGGACATGCGGAAGAACGCATAGAGACCGCCCAGCGCCAGGATCGACAAGCCGAGAGCCAATAGGTGTGCGAACCCGAACTTCAGCTCAAAAGATCCGAGCGTGAAGCTGAAGTCGTCGAAGGGCAACGAGATGAGCTGGCCGAACAACTCCTCTTGAGTTCGATCCTGTACGGGCGGGAATATCGGGAGGGCAGTGACGAATCCGGCCGCGAACTGGATCGCGGGGACGACGGCGATCGTCAGGATCGTAAGCGTCAGCCGGGGCGCGTTGTAGAACCGAATGACGAATGCCAGCTGGAAGATCAGACCGAGCGCGGCAGCGACCACGACGCCGGCCGTGAGCGCCAGGAAGTAGTTCCAGTTGAGTAGCAGGATGAGGTTTGCGGTGAACACTCCGCCGCCGACTCCGAGCGCGGCCTGGGCAAAGTTGATGATGCGGTGGCTGCGGTAGATCAGAACGATGCCGACGGCCGTCAGTGCATTCAGGACGCCGAGCACCAAGCCCTGGAACAGGATCGCCGTGGGTGTTCCACCGCCGCCCGTCCCCGGCAGAACAAGCTGCGTGATGAGCAACGATGCCCCGATAGCACCCGCGGCAACGACAGTCGGTCCGATCCGACTTTCGACGCCGCTTCCTGCCCGAAGCGTGGCGAGCCTGCCGGTCTGTCTCGTCCCCATCGACTAGCTCGGCTCCAATTGGCCGATATGGGCGTCCATGAAGAAGGTGACCAGATCCGGCTGGCATGTGCCGGGGGTTTCCAAGTCGACGCAGGGCGACTCGATATGCTCGATGATCGGAAGGCCGCCCTTCGTCGTGGCCACGCCGTACCGGAACTCGCGACGCGTTAGCCCGCCTTCACCACCGATGAACTCCTGGATGGCCTTTACGAAGAAAGTGTCGACGGGTTCGCCGCAAGCATCCACGCGCTTGCGGCCGGTGACGAGTCCGTGGTTCCGGAGCACTTCGAGCGAGGCGGCGTCGACGCCGGTCGACTCGATGGTGGTTCCGACGATCACCGGCGTGGGAAGGATCAGAACGGCCGGGCTCGGATTGAACACGGAGTTAGAGCCCGAGTCGGTCGAGTGCGTGCGTTCGATCCGGGTGAGATAGACCCCAGGCTCCTGGCTCGAACCCGTAACCTGCCGACGACGAACTTCGTACGTCGTCTTCACGGTGAAGGCCGACCCGAAGACCAGTTCGCGTTCTGAAACCGCGAAGCTGAATCCGGCAGCGGTGTCCTGGACGTCCGAGACCTTGCGCGTAACGAACGGCGGAAGGACGACCTTCCCGACGGACGGCACCATCTGATTGCCGACCACCTTCCACTTGTAATCGCCGGCCTTCGGCTTGTTCGTGATTTCCGTTGTCGCGGCGTCCGGGAATGCCGTAAGGGGCGCCGCCGGACACGGGCTCACGGGGCCTTTAGCCGGGGTCTCTATGACATCGGGGGCGGACGGACTTTTCTCGACCGAGAGAGGATTCACCGGAACCGGGTTCACGTTCGCGGGCGCAGCCGGAGTGACGGGCTCGGGGATCCCATACGTGAGGTCGGTGGCAACGGTTTTGACGTTGACCGTCGACTCGGATGTCCCCGCACCGCACGCTGAGCCCAGCAGACCCAGCGCAACGACCGCCGTAACCAGTCGGCGCTCAAACCGTCGAGACATGACTGTCCTCTCCGGTGCGAGCGGCGACGTTTCGCCGATCCGGGTGATCGAGCATCGGCGCGTATGGGTGCCTGAGGGACAAGCGCGACGCGGCCGAGATCGCCCGAAGCGTCCACGAATGTGCCTGACTCATGCGCTTGCGGAGTGCACGGGAGAGCTCCTCGGCGGCCAAAGCGTCTTCCTCCGAGACGTCTTCGCGAAGGTCGCCCCAGAGCGTGCGCGTGACCAGCCACGCGAGCTGAGAATGCTCTTCGTCCGGTACGACCCGGTCGAGGAACATCAACGGTGTATCAGAGTGATGTCGGTATCCGAAATCGGTCGCGAGGTCGCGGAACTCAGCGTAGGCAAGCGCTACACGGGCCCAAGGGTCTTGGTCCCGCACCCACGACCGGCGGCGCGCACGCAAGAACGACTTCCGCACGATCGGCCACAAGAAGTACACGAGAAGGACCCCACCGATGATCGGCAGGACGACGATCAGGATCGCGCGAACCTGATCGAAGAGGAAGTTCCTTCCTTCACGCTCGAACGGAATATAGAGCTGCACGGCAAAGTCGTCGCTCGCGAGGATCGATGCGTCACTCTGTGTTGGTTCGTCACCGAACGACGTCTTGGCCTGACGCGGAGTTCCGATCAGCGGAAGCCACTTGTGTCCCGGGAAATACACCTCGAGGAACGAGGCTCCGTGCCTCGGCCGGACCTCGAATCCGCGATCGGTTTCTTCTCCTCCGTCGAACCCGTATCCGATCCGTGAAGGTATGCTCGCCCATCGAGCCAGCAGCGCCTGTCCGGCGACGATCTCGAAGGGCGAACCTTCCTTCGAGCCGAACAGCATGTCCTCGACCTTCTCCGGCGGCACGCTCACCGGAGCACCGGACCCGGTTGCCGCAACGGTGTCGAGCAAACGGTTCCGCAGGAAGTCGAGAGCGTCCCAAGCCGACGTCTTCGGCGTCTGATTCAACAACTGCTGGATGCGGGCCGGCGGCGGCGGTATGTCGAGGAATCTTTCGGCGGGCAGGCCTTCGATCTCGTCCGGCGGCCCTTGGGAGATGCGTTGCAGCTCTTGCACCGAGGGGATCCGCGCTGCCGTCACCGTGTACTCGAGGCCGGGCTGGATCGTGCCCGACGCCAGCCTGATCACGCCCGTCCGGCCGTCGTGTGCGAGGCGCGGACCTTCGGCGATCAGGCCGACCAGGTTGGGCAGGCCGGGAAGAACGGCGCCGTCCAGTCCTTGAACAGAGAACGTGGCCTTCACGCCGGCCTCGAGCTCGGTGTCCAGGATGCCGTCGGAGGGCACCTCTTCGATGCGGTTGTCGGCGAAGGGCGGTAGCCGCCAATCCGCCCCGTCGTATACGTCCAGGCTCCCCATGCGCCAAGGACCACTCACCGAGCTCTGCACGGCAAAAAGCACCCGGTCGGGGACGTCGCTCAGCGGGATCGCCTTCGGCTTCTGCGCCGACTGGGTCGGGTCGTACACCGGCTGCGGGAACAGGAAGTCTGCTTGCGATAGGAACACCAAAGCTACGGTCAGAGCTCCCAGCATCGGCAGAGCACGCGCGGCCCGTCGCAGCTCGAACGCGACCGATCGTTGCTCTTGCCTTCCTTCGAGGTCGATCCCGGAGAGCAGACCGAGCCCGACCGCGAAGAGAATCAGGCTCCCGATGCCGCTGGCTACGCGTGCTTCGTCGGGAACGCTGATCGCAGCGACGGCGACGATCGGTAGCGGAAGGAGCAAGCCGAGGGCCGGGCGCCGGACTTCCGTTGCGATCCACGCCGAGGCGAACCCGAGGCCCCCCATGAGCCAGCCGAGGATCGCGCGCCACCCCAACGTGAACTCGACGGGAGGACGCTGAACATCACCGGAAGTGACGGCCTCACGCAGGAACGGTCCGATGTTGACGATGTCGCTGGCAGATCCGGCAGGGATCGTCATCAGGATCCCGATGAAGAAGAGCGCGAGCACGATGGCCGCGTTCATCACGTACGGGTTGCGGATCGAACGGATGCGTGCAGCGGCGACGATGCCGAGCATCCCCGCCACGGCGCCCCATATCCGCGGTGATACTCCGGTGAATACGCCGCCGACCATGATCGCGGCCGCTAGCGTCGCGAAGCCCGCGGCTACAGCGAGCCGCAGCACGGGGAGGTCGCCGATCGGGGCGTCCGTTTGCTGCACACCGACTCCCGGCCCGCCCGGAATCTCTCCTCGTGCCGTCTGGATCGCCTCGAGCTCGGCGGTCTGGACGTCGGTCCCAACGGCCATCAGCGGCTCCCCTGGCCTATGTCGTGATGCAACGCACTGGCCAGGTCTTGGCCGGGCTCGACACCCGCGACCTGGCAGCCGAGAGCGGCGGCCCGGGCCAGCGATTCGTGACCGCGTTCGTCCCACAAGAGAGCCACGACGAGCAACGAGACACCCTTATTGAGAAGGAACTTCAGCTGGGCCGCGGTCTGCTCGTCGAGGTGCGGCGTGATGAGGATGTCGTGTGTGTCGCGCCGCGGATCGGTCAGCAGGCGGCGGACCGTTTCCCGCAGGGACTCGCGCGTGAGATCGACGCGAGCGAAAGCGTCGAGCATCTCGAGCTGCGTCCCGGTCCCGCGCAATGTGCGCGTCAGTGATCCAGCGTTGGACTCGGATCGGACCTCGTAGCCTTGACGGATGTGACGCACGGCCAACGAAGCTGCCGCGCGGACGCCGGTCTCGAAGGACTCCGAATGATCCCCCTCCCAGCTATGGGAGCCGCGATCCGTGTCGAGGATGATCGTGATCGCGTCGGTGATGCCCTCTTCGGCCTCCCGAACCATGAGCTTGCCCGCCTTGGCCGACGCCCGCCAGACGATGCGGCGCAACTCGTCGCCCGGGCGGTACTCGCGCATACCGTAGAACTCCAACCCGGACGGCCACGGCTTGGAGACGGGCGGACGGATCGGCGGATCCTCGTAGCGTCTGGTCAGCGGACGGTCCGACACATGCTCGATCCGGGGGTGAACGAGCAGCTCGAACTCCGGTGCGAGCAGGGTCTCACGCTCCGTCAGCCCAAGCGGGTCGCTCGTGACGGCGACCAGGGGGCCGATCGTGTAAACGCCCCGGCGCTGGCAGCGGAGTCCGTACCGGTGCGTGACCGTGTTGCCGCGGCCCAGCCTGGGCACCGGAACTTTCACGGTCGAACCCAACCGCTCGGGCACGCGTTCTTCTAAGACGAAGGTGGATACACCGCGCTGCGCCTGCAAACGCACCTCGACGTCGAGACGGTCGCCTTGCTGGGCGCGTGGCATCAGGCCGGTGCGCGACGCTTCGAGCTTCAGGCCACGGGGCGCGAGCAGGTAGCTCGCGACGATCAGCAGAAGGGTGCCGTAAGCGAAGATGTACAGAGCCTTGCCGGCGACGAGATACGCGACGATCCACGGCACAACCGCGGCAAGCACCGCGATCTGCCCGGTGCGAGTGAGGTGGATCTTTCGCTGGAACGACCGCCAGCGCTCCCGAACGCTGGCTGCCGTGAGAGCGTCGGCTATCCGGTCCCGGATGACGAGCGCCCTCCGCCGCCCCCGGCGATGTGTGCCGCGGGCAGAACCGTCACTGGCCGGGCGGCGTTCGATCACCTTCATTTACGAATCAGCTTACGGACCCTCCCGGGGACTCCCAACGGTCTGGAACCTTAGCGGAAACGACGGCGTTGAGGCGTCGAGGGCTTACAGCCCTGCCGCCCTGACCAGTACAGACGCGGGGAAGAGCCGAGAGGTTCGGATATCATGCGCTTGTCCCATTGCGCCTTAAACCATTGACACATGGCTGAAACACCGCGCCCACCCGAGCGATCGTCGATCAGGGAGTGGCTGCGCCGATATCCGCCGCTCGTAACTTTTGTCGCCGCGGTGCTGATCATGCTCGTCATCATGCCGTCGGCTCTCAACCTGCCCCAGGCAAATCCCACGACGGTCCTGGAATACGCGCCTATCCCTCCCGAGGACGAAGACCCACCGCCGCAATCGGAGGGGTCGCTCTCTTCGCTCGGACTCGGTACCTCCGACACCGTCACAACGGAGGCCGGAGGCCTCGCCGGCGACATCCCGCTTCCCGGCCCGCCCGGGGAAGCACCCATCGTCAAGCGGTGCGTGGGTGATCCACCCAGACAGACCGAGGACCTGAACTCACCGCCGTGCGTCCCGTTCTTCCAGGGAGATAACGGCGGAACCACCTGGCGCGGAGTCACAAAGGATGAGATCACCATCGTCGTCTACGTCGACGGGAATACTCTTCTACTCGGCGGAGACGGCGGCGCGGAAACCTCACCCGGGGCGGGCACGATCTGTGACATCGACTCCACCCCCAACGATCCCGACAACGCCGGGTGCATCAACGGTGAGGGCACAGAGGACCATTTCAACGTAGCCATCGTCCGGACGCTGGCGAAGTACTTCAACGATCGCTTCCAGACGTACAACCGTCGTGCCCATTTCTACATCTACTGGGGCACGCTAGGAGGCAGTACCACGGACAAACGGTCGGACGCGCAGGACCTCTTCGAGCAGCTCCGTCCCTTCGCAGTAATCGACTACTCCGTCTTCGGGGAGGCCGAGGCCTTCATCGAGGCGATGGTCAAACGCGGCGTGAGCGTTTACGGGAGCTACGCCTTACTGGAGAACCGGATATTCCGTGAGAACGCGCCTTTCCTCTGGTCGTTCTGGCCGGACGTCGAGCACCAAGTCGCGTTGTTCCACGACTACGTTTGCAAGCGCGTCGCTCCCTTCCCCGTCGGCCATACCGGTGTCGCCGAGGACCGTGGGAAGGAAAGGAAGTACGGCTTCCTTTCAACCACCGACCCACTCTTCGAGGGTCAGCAGGCCTTCGCAAAACTGGCCAAAGCCAGGCTCCGGCGCGGATGTCCGAATGGTGCCGAGCTTGATGTCGTAGGTGAGTACACATATCCCCGCGACAACTTCTCGACGGATACGCACCCCGACGCAATCGCCAAGGCGCAAGAGAACATCCAGCGGATGCAAGCCGACGGCGTAACGTCGATACTTTGGCTCGGCGGCTACGAGACTGCTCATAGCAAGGCGTCCAACTCGGCCGGTTGGTTCCCGGAATGGATCGTGGCCGGCGACGTCGGCAACGATCAGACGGAAGAGGCGGGCGAGCAGGACGAAACGGCTTGGCAGTACGCGCGCATCATGAGCAACCAGCTTCGAGAGGACAAGACGGCCGACGTGCCATGCCGCCAGGCCTTTCGTGAAGGCAATCCAACGGGTTCCTCAGCAGACGAGGTTGCATCATGCGGCGTCTATCGGAGCTTCTTCATGCTCTTCCGCGGCATCCAGGTCGCCGGTCCGTTCCTCACACCCGATGCGGTGGATCAGGGCAACCACACCATTCCCCGCCGGGAGAGCGACAATCCGTACATCGCGTCGTGTTTCTTCGATCCCGGCGACTACACGTGCGTGAAAGACGCGCAGGAGTCGTGGTGGGATGCTACAGCTCCCGACCCAAACAATAACGTCGGCCAGCGCGGATGCTGGCGCATGTCGGACGGAGGTCAGCGGCACCTCGCTGGACGCTTCGTCCAAGCCGATGGCGCCTTCAAGCGTGGGCCAAATGTTCCGTGTAACGCGCCCACAGACAACACATCGAATATCAATCCCTATGGCCCAGCCGGTTAGCGCACGCTCTCGGGTGCGCACGGCGATCCTTTTCGCCTTCGTCACGATGATCATGACGCTCCAGGCTGCGACGACCCAGGCCATCGATCAGGGACATCTGGGAACCATCGGACCCACGAACCAGACGATCGAGCGCGAATTCCTCCCTCTCACGGGAATCTACCCCGGGACAATCCTCCCCGTAGAGCCGATCGCGATCTTCCGCCCAACGGTATGCCGGACCCTTACCTACTGCGACGCCTTTGAGCTCGACGTCGACTATCCGGACAGATTCAGAAGACTGTTCTTCGGCGTATCCGTGACACTGACGTGGGACAACCCACGCACGCAGCAGAATCCCACCGGCAACGATCTGGATCTCTTCCTGTTCCTAGGCGACGACGATCCCGTGGCGGGATTTCCCGCCAGCGATTGTCAGACTCCGAGGGAAGACGCGTGCGACAACCTCACGTCGGAGACGATCGCAATCACCGAACCAGAAGACACGACCCCCGACGACGTCGAACCCCTTCGGTTCACGGTGGTCAGCGAGGCCGGCATCAACATCGGGTACAAGATCACCGTTAAGTGGTACACGTTCGAGCTGCCGCCCCAGCCGAAGTTCGAGCGGCCCGATATCCAGACGAGCGCGGAGACGCCGGTCGTCACGGGCCCCCTCGACTTCGCGATCACCGAAGCGACGACGGGCTCCGAGCAGCCAAGTGCGACGCCACGGAAGATCCTGGTTCCCGGCCCGGACGGTGAGCTGCGGGACATCGAGCTTCCTTTCTACGCGGCCGGTAATCGTTTGGTGGCCGCATCCGGTAGCGGCCTCTCACCCTGGATCTCGGCGAGCATCGCCGGAGCTTTGGTTCTGGCCGGATCGATCTGGCTTCTCATAGTTCGATCCCGCCACCGGGACGCGGAGGGCTGACGATCTGATCACACGCGGTGTGGGGATCCGGGGGTTGGTTCTGGTGCTCGTTGCCCTGCTCGCAGCTTCGGCATGCAGCTCCAGCAAGTCGAAGGTCACCCCGGAAGCCACAAGCGGACGGTACGGGTCGGGTGTAGACCTCGACGCCCTCGACGGACGGAAGACGGCCGCACCGAAGGCCGCGCCCGCCGGCTCCGTCAACAACCAGCCCGCGAACAACCAACCCGCGCCCACATCGGAGAGCGCAGGCGGCCCCGATGTGCGCACCGACTTCGATAAGGCAGCCGACCTAGGCGGAACGGGCAGAAACGCGGCGGTGTACCTCAGAGGAACCCGCTACACCAAGCTCGTCCTCGAGATCAACGCGGCCAAGGGATGGGGTCCGGATCCGCAGGCGCTCAACATACTTCGTGCCCGAATCGGCGGAGTCCTCGACAAGCGCGACGGGATCGAGATCCCTCCGGTCCGAACATTCGAGTCGACCAAAACCACGTACACGATGTCCGACATCGCCGCACTCGAGAATCGTTACCGCACGCGATTCTCGGGTAAGACCGGCGGCACGGCCGTGATCCACATGCTCTACCTAAATGGTTCAGCTAGCGGATTCGTCGGACGGGCGTACCACGCCTCATCGGTTGTGATCATGGCCCAGGCGGCCTCCCAGGGCGCGACCGCCCTGGTCTCGCGGGCCCAGATCGAAGGTGCCGTGCTCGTGCACGAGGTCGGTCACCTGCTCAGGATGGTCAACAACGGATACCAGTCACCACGCGACCACCACGATGCGGAACATCCCGGCCATTCCAAGAACAAGGCGTCCGTCATGTACTGGGCGGTGGAAGGCGGAAGCGTCATCGCGGATGTCTTCGACGGACCACCACCTAACGCATTCGACGCAGACGATCTGGCCGACTTGGCCGACCTGAAATCGGGAAGGCTGGGCCCGAAGTAGCGTTACCGGCGAACGCCGGCTTTGGCCTTCGATCGACCCCGACGTGTCGCTCGTCGTGTCGGCGCGCTTGTCTCACCGTCGCCCGATGAGCTCGCCGACGTTCGAGAGCGGGACGGTCCACCCGTGGCCGGCGGCTTGACCCGCGACACCACGCGCTCGATCACGGCATCGACGGTCTCGCCTCGCAGCATCGCGTCCGGATTCAGCATGATCCGGTGGGCCAGGATGGGCCTCAGCACCTCGCGTACGTCGTCCGGGTAAACGTCCGTGCGACCGTCGCTCGCCGCCAGCGCACGCGAGGCCCGCAGCAGCGCGATCGACGCTCGCGGGCTAGCTCCTAAAGAGAGCGCGGGGTCGTCCCGCGTCGCTTGGATCAGATCGATGATGTAATACGCCACCTCCGGCGACAGGTTCACGGTGGTCGTATACGCGATCATCTGCGTGATCGTCGCGGTATTCACAACGGCGCCGAGATCCTCTATCGCCAGCTGGACCTGATTGTCGAACATGACTTCGTACTCTGAGTCGCGGTCCATGTAGCCCATCGACAGCTTGAAGAGGAAACGGTCGAGCTGAGCCTCGGGAAGAGGAAAGGTTCCGGCGAGCTCGACCGGGTTCTGCGTCGCGAGCACGAAGAACGGACGCGGGAGCAGGTGCGTGACGCCATCGGCGCTCACCTTCCGCTCTCCCATGGCCTCCAGCAGCGCCGACTGCGTCTTCGGCGTGGCTCGGTTTACCTCATCGGCCAACAGCACGTTCACGAAGACCGGTCCCGCCATGAATTCGAACTTGGTCTTGCGCTGGTCGTAGATGGACGACCCGGTGATATCGGCGGGAAGCATGTCCGGCGTGCACTGCACACGTGCGTTGGTGGCGTGCATCGACTGCGCGAGGGCTCGAGCAAGCATCGTCTTGCCCGTCCCCGGGACGTCCTCGAAAAGGATGTGGCCCTCGCACAGCATGGCCGTGAGCGCCAGACGGATGACGTCGGTCTTGCCCTTGATGACGGTCTCGACGTTATCGACGATGCCGCCGAACGCCTGCGAGAAACGCTTGGCGTTCATCGTTCCGACCGAGTAGCCCTTGGCCTGAGGCGGACGGGACCGGCTCGAGCGCTTCGTCGAGGCCCGAGTCGTGCTCCTGCCGACCATCCAATCCCCCTTGTCGGTCCCGAAGTGAGCAGCGCTCAGACTAGCAGGGCACAGTTTGCGTGCGACCGATCAGGCTTGTCGCGTCAGCTGCCAAACCGCCGCGTTCCACAGCGGTCCGGAAAGCGCATCTGCGGGTTGCGGACCCGTTACACCGACGTTTCCCACGATCCAGGCTCGCGTGCGGACAAGTGGTGCCGCCGTCGCCGCGTCAACCAGGCGGCGTTGCGCCTCCAACCACGACGATGCGTCGATACCGGTAACGGGTCCGTCTTCCATCGCAGACGTTGTGACGGTCGTCTCCGCTTGCGTCGCGAGTTCGTCGATGGGACCGGCTCCCGCTTGTCCCGACAACGTGGCGTAGCTCGAGGCGTCGACGGCGTCGCCGGCTCGTCTCAAGCGCAGCATCCCAGCGGCACGTTTGGTAGGCAGCCACGAGCCCTCGAAGGATTTCGGCTCGAGCCCAACCAACTCGGCGGTGATACCCAGCTCCTTCAGACGGAAATGGATGAAAGTGGCGAGCGCGCCCGCGCCCGACACGCGCGGGTATGCGAGCTGAAACTGTCGGCGGCCGCCCGATCGTTCGAGGATGCTCTTCGCCTCGTCGAGGTCTCCGCGTCCCGACCACGGTTGCTCGCCGCCGGTCTCCCGTTCGTTCACGAAGCTGCTCGGGATAACGTCGATGGGTCGTCCCGAGTCCTCGAAGATCTCGACTGCCAGGGCCGGGTCGAGAGCTTCGACCACGGCCTGTGCGACCTCCCCACCTAAGCGTTCGGCATCCAGGTCCAGCTCCCACCACATGGGCGACCATCGATCCGACGCTTCACGGCGTCCGGAAAGCGGACGAGCCGTCACTTGATAGTCGCGCGCGCGAACGCGACGGCCGAAGTTGATATCGCCTTCGGCGAAGAACGCGTGAAGGCCGTCGCGATCCATGAGCTGGAGCCGGGTCTCGTCGTCGGGCACGAAGAGAAGCTCGATCCCTCTGAGGATCGCCGTCGGCCCCCAGTAGCGGTCGTTGCGCCGAAGTGTGACGCGCAGCCCGTCCGTCCACTCCGTGAACGCGAAGGGCCCACCGGAAACCGTCGGGCCGCGGTCCCACGCATCCGAATAAGCGTGCGCCGGAAGAACCATGTCGTCGAGAGAAAAAAGTGACCACCAGCGCCGCACAACACGGTCGAACCGCAGGCGCATGCTCCGGGCACCGAGGACATCGACCCCGCTCAGAAAGCGATAGCGATATCCGGTCGGCCCGTCCCGCAGCTTGTCGAGACTGAAGCGAACGTCTTCGGCCGAGATCGGCTTGCCGTCGCTCCACGAAGCTCGTCGTAACCGAAGCGTTACGGAGAACGGATCGAAGTCGATGTCGTCTGCTGCCGGCCAGGCCGCCGCCAGGTCGGGCTGGGGCCGCAAACGGGAATCGAGGCGGAACAGCGCGGGAAGGACCGGCCGAAGGATGTCCCGCGTAGCCGACGATCCCCCGCCAGCCGCCAGCGGGTCCAGCGTCGGCGGCTCAGCCGGATAGCCGAACTTGAGAAATTCGTCCGACGGCGTGGGGGCCGGCGCGGGAGTGTTCTCCGTCCCGCACGCAACGGCCAGGATCCCGACCGCGAGGATGAGGCGGAGGGACCGGCGAGAAAAGCTCAGCGCAAGCGGAGGCCGAGAAGGACCGTCGTGAACGCGAACACCGTGGCAGCGGCGATCGTGATCCGATCGAGGTTGCGTTCGACGGCTCCCGTGGCACCCATCGATCCGCCGCCGCCGCCGAAGACATCGGACAGACCGGTGCCCCGACCCGAGTGCAGCAGGATGAAGAGCACAAGGAGCAGCGAGGCCATGACGTGCGCGACCACGAGCGCGATGTTGATCATGAGGTGAGAGTCTACCTGCTCAGATCGACCAGCATGGGGAGAACGTCGACGCCGAGCAGGGCGCCGAGCGCGCCCGACGCGGCTTCGGCTTCCGAATAGGCCTTCCTCCCGTCCGAGGTGAGGCTCTTCGTCCACACCACGAGCGGAACGGGGTCGGCCGTATGTGCCATGCGCACGCAGGAGGTCGAATGGTCCGCCGTAACCGCGAGGACCACTCCACCTCCGAGCTCGGGGAGCAGCGTGCCGAAGTAGCCCTCGTCGATCTCGGCGATGACGTCTCTCTTGTCGCCCGCGCGGCCGTCGTGCGCCGGCACATCCGGACCTTTGAGATGCACGTAGAGACCGTCGAAACCGTCCATCGCCTCGATCGTGCGCTCGGCGAGCCGCGAATAGCCTTCGGGATCCTGAGGCGATGTAACGAGGATCGGCTCCATGCCCGTCACCTTCGCGATGCCGATCTCCACCGGCATCTCGGCGAAACACGCGAACTGCATCCCAAAGCGATCGACCAAGGGTGTGACTTCAGGGATGTGGTCGCCGGCATCACGGACGAGAACGATGTTGGCCGGAGGCCGTCCCCGTTTCTCGCGCGCCCTATTCACTTCGTGATCGTCGAGAACGGCGTGTGCGGCTTCGCTCCACGCGTTCGTCAGCTCGGCTCCCAGACGCGAACCGTCCGAGTCGGTAAGCGAAACGCACGGCTTCACACGAGGTTCGAATGTTTCGAGAGCGATCCCAAGGGAACCGCGGCGCTCGTAGGCCGGATCGGAATTTGATATGTCGGCATGGAGCGGTTGGTCAGCGCTGATGTGCAGCACGCCCCGGTGCTCCGATGTCGCGATCAGAGTGGCTCGTCCGCCGTCCAGCGAAACGGCCGCGTTAACGGAATCGGCCAGCGCCTTGGCCTCTTCTGTAGAAAGGTCACGGCCGGCGCGGCGGTCGACGATCGTTCCCTCCTCGTCGACCGCGGCGAAGTTGGCACGCCACGAAAGATCACCAGCGCGCATCTCGAGTCCGGCTCCCAACGCTTCGAGGGGGCCGCGGCCCGCGTGCTGCGTGTGCGGGTCGTAGCCGAGGATCGCAAAGACGGCGATGTCCGATTCGGGCGCTATACCCTCGCCCACCGTCGTCACCACACCGGATCGACCGCGCTGCGCCAGCGAGTCGAGGTTCGGCGTCTTGGCTGCTTGCAAGGGTGTGAGATTGCCTAATTCGGGACAGGGATCGTCCCCCAAGCCGTCGAGGATGACGTAAAGAATCTTCTTCATCCGTCTAGAACTTCACGATCATCGCGAAGGACTTCGCATCGAGCGACGCACCACCGACGAGCGCGCCGTCTATCTCGGGTTGGGCCATGAGCTGCGCGATGTTCCCGGCGCTCACACTCCCGCCGTACTGGATCCGGATCCCATCGGCCACGCCGCCGGAGGCGATCGATGCGAGCGTCGCTCGTATGTAGTGGATCGTCGCGTTCGCGTCCTCGGGTGAGGCCGCCCGTCCCGTCCCGATCGCCCATACCGGTTCGTAGGCGACGACGAAGGATCCGATCGCTTGGGCCTCAAATCCGGCGAGCCCGTCACGGAGCTGCGTCCCGATCACGTTCTCGGTTTGGCCGGCTTCGCGCTCCTCGAGCGTCTCACCAACGCAAACGATGGGGACGAGTCCGTTCCTAAGTGCTGCCTGGATCCGCTTGTTCACCGTCTCGTCGGTCTCACCGAAGTACTTGCGGCGTTCCGAGTGCCCGATGATCACGTAGGTGCAGTGCAGCGCCTTCAGGAACACCCCGGAGATCTCGCCCGTGTACGCGCCTTCGTCCTCCCAGTGGAGGTTCTGGGCTCCCAGAGCGATCGGTATGTACTCGTCCTCGATCACGAGTTGCACCGATCGCAGCGCCGTGAACGGCGGGCAGACGACGACCTCGACACGATCGTAGTCCGGCTCCCTCAGCTCGTAGGAAAGCGTGCGAACGAGAGATATCGCGTCGATGTGCGTCTGGTTCATCTTCCAATTGCCCGCGATGATGGGCTTCCGATCGGCCAACGTTCAGCTCTCCTGTCTCATCAGTGCGGCGATACCGGGCAACGTCTTGCCTTCGAGGAACTCGAGCGAGGCTCCCCCGCCCGTCGATTCGAAGTCAACTGCTCCGGCCAGCCCCACGGAGGCCAGCGCGGCCGCCGTGTCGCCGCCGCCGGTGGCCGTGTAGCCGGGACAGTCGGCGACGGCTTGCGCCACGGTTAGCGTGCCCGCCGCGAAGGCGTCCTTCTCGAAAACACCCATGGGGCCGTTCCAGAACACCGTCTTCGCCGGGGCGATCTCGAGCGCGAACGCATCCGCCGATTGCGGTCCGATGTCCAGGCCAAGGGTGTCCGGAGGGATCGAATGCGCGGGCACGGTCGCCCGCGCCTCGGTCGCGTCGAAGGAGTCGGCAACGACGACGTCGCTCGGCAAGACGAGCTTGTCATCCCAAACGATGGACGAGACCTCGATGAAGGCATCGGTGTCTACGAGTGATCGACCAACGTCCATCCCCCGGGCCTTCAGGAACGTGAAGCACATCCCGCCGCCGATGAGGATCTTGTCGGCCCGTTCGAGCAAGTTGCGCACCACGCCGACCTTGTCGGCTACCTTCGCGCCTCCGAGCACTACGACGTAAGGACGCTCCGGGGTACCGAGCAGTGTTGAAAGGTTCTCGACCTCCCGGGCCAGGAGCAGACCGGCCGCGGACTCCAGACGGGCCGGCGGGCCGACGATCGAAGCGTGCGCCCGGTGACACGACCCGAAAGCATCGTTCACATAGGCATCGGCCAGGGAGCAAAGCTGCGCCGAGAAGGCCGGATCGTTCTTCGTCTCGCCCTCGTGGAAGCGGACGTTCTCGAGGAGCGTGACGCGAACGTCCGGGACCGCTTCGTAATCGATGGCCAGGGGAACGTCACCGGCCAGCGCCTGCGACATCGCCGCCGCGACGGGAGCCAGCGTGAACTTGGGCTCGGGGCCCTTAGGACGTCCGAGGTGGGAGCAGACGATCGCCCGTCCCCCACGCTCGAGCACGCGTTCCAGCGTCGGAAGGAAGGCCTTGATGCGGAACAGGTCGGTTATCCGGCCGTCTTCGATCGGAACGTTGAGGTCCGCGCGTATCAGGACGCGCTTACCCGCGACGTCCAGATCGTCGAGCCTGGGAAGTGCTGCGGCTATAGCCCGGCCCGGTCGAGGAACCGGCAGAGATCCACGAGCCGGTTCGAGTATCCCCACTCGTTGTCGTACCAGCCCAGGACCTTCACCATATTGTCGCTGGCAACCGTATCGAGAGCGCTGAAGACACACGAATGCGAGTTTCCGACGATGTCTTGGGATACGAGCGGCGTCTCGGAATATTCGAGGATGCGCTGGAACCTCGACGACCCGGCTGCATCGCGGAACGCGGCATTGACGTCCTCTTTCGCAGCCGTCTTCGACACGACGGCGGTGAAGTCGGTGATGGATCCGTCGGGCACGGGGACGCGCAACGCGAGGCCGTCGATCTTCCCGTTCAATTCGGGGATAACCACGCCTATCGCTTTCGCGGCACCCGTTGAGCTCGGGATCACGTTCAATGCCGCAGCACGCATCCGACGAAGGTCGGGCTTACCCGAGCGCGTGAGCTGCGCGACATCAACCAGTGCCTGCTCATTCGTGTACGCGTGGATGGTGTTCATTAGTCCGCGCTCGATCCCAAACGCATCGTGGAGGACCCGGACCATGGGGCCGAGACAGTTCGTCGTACACGACGCATTTGAAAGCACGCTGTGCGACCCGGGATCGTAACTCGAGTCGTTGACTCCGAGTACAACCATCAGATCGGAGTCACCACTCGGGCCAGAGATGACGACCTTCTTTGCGCCACCCGTGAGGTGTCCCGCGGCCTTCTCCCGGGCGGTGAACAGGCCGGTCGATTCGATGACGATCTCGACGCCGAGGTCGGCCCAGGGAGTCTCCGCCGGATCTTTGTTCTCCAGCTTGCGAACCGACTGTCCGTCGACCGCGAAGCCGTCGTCCGTGGTCTTAACGTCGTGCGGAAGCACGCCCGCGACCGAGTCGTACTTCAAAAGATGAGCCATCACCTCGGGGTCGCCGAAGGGGTCGTTGACGGCTACGAGCTCGACGTCGCCTTCGCCCTGAGCCAGGATCGCGCGGAAGAAGCTGCGCCCGATCCGTCCGAATCCGTTGATACCTACGCGGACGGTCATCTGAACCTCCTCAATTCTCTGTTGTGCGGATTCTATCTCCGGCCCGCCCGCCGGCTCACTCGCGCTCGACGTCGCGGTGGTGGACGCTCGCCGGGTATCCCAGCTCACGCATGAAGCGTGCGATCTCCTCGCCGAACACGACCGACCGATGGCGGCCGCCCGTACAGCCGATACCCACGGTCAGGTAGTGCTTTCCCTCGCGGATGAAGGCGGGGACGGTGAACTCGAGCATGTCCTCGATTCGGTTGAGGTAGCCCTTGGCCTCGCCGTGCATGAGCACGTACTCCCGGATCCGTTCGTCGGTTCCCGTCAGCGGACGCAGCTCGGCGACCCAGTGCGGGTTGGGCAAGAAGCGCGTATCGAAGACTAGGTCGGCGTCGATCGGAAGACCGTACTTGTAGCCGAAAGTGACGATCGACACCTGGATCTTCGCGTCGGACGCGCCCGTGGACGGGAAGATCGACCTGATCCGGTCCCGGAGCTCGTGTGGCGTAAGCCCTGAGGTGTCGACCACCACATCGGCGTCGTCCTTCAAGACCTCGAGGAGCTGTCGCTCGCGCGCGATCCCGTCCTGGACGCGCTCGCTGTGCGCCATGGGATGCGGCCGCCGCTTCTCTTCGTAGCGGCGAACGAGCGCCTCGTCCGAAGCCTCGAGGAAAACGATGCGAAAATCGACGCCGCGGTCGCGCAAGCTCTGGAACGCATGACCCAGGTCGGTAAAGAACTCCTGGAAGAACTCGCGCCCGCTGGGCCGGACGACGACGGCGGTCCGGCGCACGCCTGTTCGTCCCACCAGGTCGGCAACCTGCTCGATAACCGACGGCGGGAGGTTGTCGAGCACGAGGTAGCCCATGTCCTCGAAGGACTTCGATGCTTCGGTCATCCCCGAGCCCGACAACCCCGTGATGACGACGAGCTCGAACGGCGTTTCTTCCAAACCGGTCACGCGCTTTCCTTCTGGAACTTCCGATGGATCTGCTCCGCGAGGTGTCGCGGGATCCCGGGCACGGCGCGGATCTCGTCGACGGTCGCGCGCTGCAACGCCTCGACGGACCCGAACCATTTCATGAGCGCCGTCTTCCGGCCGCTGCCTACACCGGGGATCTCATCGAGGACGGATCGCCGCAGTGCGGCTTCCCTTCGCTTTCGGTGGTACCCGATGGCGAATCGATGCGCCTCGTCGCGTACGTGCTGAAGGATGTACAGCGCCTCCGACGACCGCGGAATGACGATCGGATCGGGCCGACCCGGTACGTAAACCTCCTCCAAACGCTTCGCTAGAGCGGCGACGGGAATGCCTTCCACCCCGGCCTCTTCGACGGCATTGAGCGCGGCGTTGAGCTGTCCACGACCGCCGTCGATCAGCACGAGCTGTGGGCGGTACGCGAACTTACGGGGGCGCTTTCCCGGCTCGGGCTCCCGATCGTGCTCCTGGACGTAACGCCGGAACCGGCGCAGGACGATCTCGTGCATGGCTTTGAAATCATCCATGCCTTCGCTGCGCTTCACACGGAACTTCCTGTAATCACTGGACCGCGGCGCTCCGTCCTCGAACACGACCATCGAGCCCACGGTCTCGTCGCCCTGAAGGGTCGAGACGTCGAAGCATTCGATACGAAGGGGCGCCTCCGGCAAACCGAGCTCCGCCTGCAGCTCGGCCAGCGCCCGCGATCGGGCGGCCAGGTCGGTGCGGCGCTTCGAGGAGAGCTCGCGCAGAGCCTGCCCGGCGTTCTCCCCGACC
Organism: Actinomycetota bacterium; assembly: GCA_040905525.1. GTDB lineage: Bacteria > Actinomycetota > JAICYB01 > JAICYB01 > JAICYB01 > JBBDRJ01. The sequence goes on along the minus strand of JBBDRJ010000009.1, from coordinate 60,962 downwards.
ATCTCGAGCACGCCGGCTCGTTCACCGGTCCGCGGCGTGCGGATCCGCACGCGGCGTCCTCGCTTCTCGGAGAGCCAGGTCTCGAGTACGACACGTTCGTCGGGGTCGTACGGAACGAGGACCTCTCCGGGAACGTCCTCTTGTTCCGAGTAGAGAGATTGGAGGAAGAGGGTCAGGCGCTGCGCGGCGGTCTGATCCTCTACCACCTCGGCGTGATAGCCCTTGCGCCCGGCGACGCGGCCCCCGCGCACGAAGAAGACCTGCGTGCTCACGTCGAGATCGTTCTCGGCGACTCCGACCACGTCGGCGTCGATCCTGGTTTTTGCAACCATCTCCTGCCGCTCGATGGCCTTGCGCGCGGCGAAGAGCTGATCTCGGCGGCGCGCCGCGTTCTCGAACTCTCGGCGCTCGGCCGACTCGTGCATCTCCCGATCGAGGCGCGCGAGCGTGTCCTCGACGTCACCGTCCAGGAATCGGCAGAAGGCGTCGACGTTCGACCGGTAGTCCTCTTCTGTCACTTCACCTACACACGGTCCCGGGCAGCGGCCGATGTGGAAGTACAGGCATGGCCGGTCGAGCTTCTTGCACTCATTGAACAGTGACTCGGAGCACGTCCGCATCGGGAAGACTCGCGTGAGCAGGTCCACGGTTTCCCGGATCGCGTAAGCGTGCGCGTAGGGACCGTAGTAGCGCGTGCTTCGGCGCTTGCGGCCGCGCATAACGGTCGCTTTCGGCCAGCGGTCGTTCAGGGTAACGGCGAGGTAGGGATAGGACTTGTCGTCGCGGTACCGGACGTTGTAGCGCGGCTTGTGCTCCTGGATCAGGGAGTATTCGAGCAGCAGAGCCTGGACCTCGCCGGTCACAACGACCCACTCGACGCGCCGTGCCGTCGCCATGAGGGCCTGCGTGCGCGCGATCAAAGAGGACGGTGCTCCGAAGTAGTTGGCCAGCCGCTTGCGGATGCTCCGCGCTTTACCGGCATAAAGGACGCGGCCGTCGCCATCACGGAACAGGTACACACCCGGGCGATCGGGCACCGACCCCAGAGCCGGCCGTTCGCCCGCGCCGAAGTCGAGCCGCTGAAGATCGAGGTCCGTTGTCCCCACTGCTCCCAGGCTACCGGCGGCGTTGCGGCCCGAACGCAAGTTCGGCCGTGACCGGGAAGTGATCGGATGGGAAACGGCCGCCCCGTCCGCTACGGATGACGGCAGCGTCGATGACGCCCCACCTGTCGTCGCACAGGATGTAGTCGATCTTGCCCAGCCTCTTCACCCCTTTGCCCCGGAACCGGTGGTAGGTGTTGGCCTCCTCGTCCGGGCGTACCACACGAAAGCTGTCCCGGAACCCTGCCCCCCGCAAGGTCCGAACCGGGTCGCTGGACTCGCCGGCGTTCAGGTCCCCCACCACGAGGCGCGGGATGTGGGACAGCGCGGTCACCCGCGAGGCGATGAGGCGCGCACTTTCGTGGCGCGCGACCGGGCCCGCCTGGTCGAGGTGGGTGTTGAATACGGCGAACCGGGCCCGGTCGGCGGACCGGTCGGCCAGCACGACCCAGTTGCACACCCTGGCCACGGCGGCGTCCCAGGCCCGAACCCGGCTCCCGTCCGGATCGGGGGCCAGCCAGAAGTCGCCGCTCTGGCACGCCTCGAAGCGCTCGGCGTCGAAGAGGATCGCCGCGTGCGTGCCCCGCGGTCCCCCGTAACGCCGGCCGGCGATCAGGCCAACCACGGGGAATTCGGCCAGCAGCTCTTCGAGTTGAAAGTGATGTGCTTCCTGCAGGGCGAGGACGTGCACAGACGAGGCCTTGATGACTTCGAAGACGAGATCGCGCCTGAGATACCAACGGTTCGGACCGTCGAACGCCCGGCCGTGGCGGATGTTGAAGGTCATGACCTTGAGGGAACCCGACATAGGACTGACCGTAAGGCCTGCTAGGGTTCCGATGCTTCTATGACCAACGGTTCGCGGTGCGAGAAGCCCCAATGCGTCGGGTGGATGGCCATCCGGCTGGTGAACCCCTAGTCCATGCCGTCGCCGACGCCTACTCTCACGACGGAGGCGGCCCGCGATCTGATCCGCGAGGCCGCGTTCCCCGAGACCACCGGGAACCGCGTCGGCATCGAGATCGAATGGTTCACCACTCCCTCACGCTCGCCGGCAAGCGTTTCAACCCTGCGGAGGATCCTCGAACCACAGCTTCCGCTCCGCCGTGGCTCGACGATCACCTTCGAGCCCGGCGGCCAGGTCGAGCTTTCATCACGTCCTATGGACAGCTGCGGCACCGCCTGCAACGCCCTCGCTCGTGATCTCGGGACGGTCCGCCGCGCCTTGAAGGATCGCGGCATCGGTCTCGTCGCGTCCGGGATCGATCCCGACCGGCCACTTCGCCTGGTCACGGACGAACAGCGCTATGTGTCAATGAAGGCCTACTTCGACGAGGCCAACCACGCCGGTGCGCACATGATGTGCACAACTTCGGCGGTCCACGTGAACCTCGACGCGGGCCGCGACGCCGAAGGCCGGCGCCGGTGGAAGCTCGCCCATCAGCTCGGACCGATGCTGGTTGCAGCCTTCGCCAACTCGCCGATGGTTCAGGGCCGGCCGAGCGGTTGGCTCTCCGCGCGTATGGGCACATGGCTGGCGATCGACCACACTCGAGCGGCACCGGCGCTGAACGGAGCCGACCCGCGCGACGCCTGGGCGTCGTACGCGCTTAGGGCCAACGTGATGTTCTTTCGCACACCTCGAAGGTTCCAACCGCTGTCCGAACCTCTGCCGTTCGAGACATGGATCGAAAGAGGACACGAGCTCGGCCATCCCACGGCCGACGACCTCACCTACCACCTAACGACGTTGTTCCCGCCCGTCCGGCCGCGCGGGTGGCTGGAGCTTCGCATGATCGACATGGTTCCGGATCCCTGGTGGCGAGCGGCGGCGGCCGTGACCACGGCCCTGATGTGTGACGAGCAGGCGTCGTCGATCGCCGACCACGCGACCCGGCGCACCTCGGACATGTGGTTCGAAGCGGCGCGCTTCGGACTTCGCCATCCCCTGCTGAGGGAGTCCTCGATGAAGTGTTTCGAAGCGGCCATCGACGCCCTCGATCGCGATGGCCGCGACCCGCGAACAAGGGCAGCCGCCGCAGGCTACTACGAGCGCTACATCGCTCGCGGACGATGCCCGGCCGACGATCGGCTGGAAAGCCGGCTGTCGCACAGCCCATCAAACGGACACGACGGATCGAAACGGATCCCGATCATGGAGGCCACGTGAGCGAAATGACCGAACACGATCTCAAAGAGTCCATCGCTACCGAGCTGAAAGGCGGGCGGGCGCGCACGCTTGGGCTCGTGGAACCCTTCGCCGACACCGAGCTGCTGCGATCACCCTCGAAGCTGATGTCCCCGCTCGTGTGGGACCTCGGTCATTGCGCGAACTACGAGGAGCTCTGGCTCCTTCGGAACATCGCGGGGCATCAGCCGACCGATCCAAATCTCGACGACATCTACAACGCTTTCGAACACCCACGTTGGGAGCGGCCATCACTCCCCTTGCTCGGCCCCCCAGAAGCACGCGCCTACATGCACGACGTGCGGTCGAAGTCCCTCGACGTGCTCGAGCGCGTGGAGCTGACGCCGGAATCCAGGCTCCTTGATCGCGGATACGTGTACGGGATGGTCGTTCAGCACGAGCACATGCACGATGAGACGATGCTCGCCACAATCCAGCTCATGAAGCAGCGGCCCTATGCACCCGCCACGGCCGCTCCGCGCACGCAGACCGCGATAGCGCTGGACATGGTGCTCGTACCGGGCGGAGCGATCGACATGGGGACGAGCGTCGATCCGTGGGCGTTCGACAACGAGCGGCCCGTTCATCGCGTAGACGTGCCGTCCTTCCGCATCGACCGCACGCCGGTGACGAACGGACAGTACATCGCTTTCATCGAAGCCGGTGGTTACGACGACTCCCGGTACTGGGCGACGGCCGGATGGGAATGGCGACGGGAGTCCGGCGTGACCGCTCCCGAGTTCTGGGCGCGTGACGCCGGCTCGTGGGTCGTCTCCCGGTTCGGCACGACCAACGATGTCGATCCCGACGAACCCGTGCAGCACGTTTGCTGGTACGAGGCCGACGCCTTCGCGCGCTGGGCCGAAAAGAGGCTGCCGACCGAACAGGAATGGGAAAAGGCGGCCTCGTGGGGACCCGATTCCCACAAACGTCGCCACCCCTGGGGCGAAGCGGAGCCCGACGCCGGACGTGCGAATCTCGGTCAGAGGTCGTTCGGTCCCGCGCAGGTCGGCGCGTATCCCGATGGCGTTAGCGCCTACGGATGTCACCAGATGCTCGGCGATGTCTGGGAGTGGACGTCGTCGGACTTCCAGCCCTATCCGGGTTACGAGTGGTTCCCATATCGCGAGTACTCCGAGGTCTTCTACGGGACGGCGTACAAGGTGCTACGCGGTGGTTCGTGGGCGACCCATCGAAGCTCGATCCGAAACACGTTCCGGAACTGGGACTACCCGATACGGCGCCAGATCTTCTGTGGCTTCCGGTGCGCCCAGGATGCGCCGTCAGGCGCTCCCTCTGATGGGAGCTCGTGAGATGACACAAACAACCACAGCACGTATCGACGTTCATCTCGCGCCCGACCATGTTCATCGTGCGCTGTGGGCGGACGCTCAAAGTGGATTGACGTCGAACCCAAAGGAGCTTCCGCCCAAGTGGTTCTACGACGAACGGGGATCGCGGCTGTTCGACGAGATCACACGCCTTCCCGAGTACTACCCCACCCGCCGCGAGCGCGAGATCCTCGACAAGCACGCAGCAGAGATCGCGTCGGTGACCAGGGCCGACACCTTGGTCGAGCTCGGGTCGGGCACGTCCGAGAAGACCAGGATCCTATTGACGGCCCTCGAGCGCGAGGCCTGCTTGCGCCGCTTCGTCCCTTTCGATGTAAGTGAGGAGGTCCTGAGCTCCTCGGCCCATCAGATCAACGCGGACTATCCGGACGTCCAGGTCCACGCCGTTGTTGGCGACTTCGAGCACCACCTGGAGACCATTCCGGACACGGGACGGCGCCTCATCGCTTTCCTAGGAAGCACGATCGGGAACTTCTCGCCGCCCTCCCGGGCACGGTTCCTGAGGAAACTGGCCGACGCGACACACGACCAGGATTTCGTCCTGCTCGGCTTCGACCTAGTGAAAGACGTCGAACGACTAAGGGCCGCATATAACGACTCCGCCGGGGTCACCGCGGAATTCAACCGCAACGTGCTTCGCGTGCTGAATCGAGAGCTCGCCGCCGATTTCGACGTTCATCGCTTTGAGCACATCGCTCGTTGGGATCCGGGGGCCGAGTGGATCGAGATGGTCCTGCGCTCGGAGGTGCACCAGGTCGTTTCACTGCCACCACTCGGACTAGAGGTCACGTTCGAGGCGGGCGAGGAGATGCGAACGGAGATCAGCGCGAAGTTCAGGAGTGGCGGCGTTGAGCGCGAACTCGCCGACGCGGGCTTGCAGCTCCATAGCTGGTGGACGGACGAGGCGGAGGATTTCGGCGTCGCTCTGTGCCGGCCCAGGCGGTAGCGTGGGAGGTGACGGGGAAACTCTAGCGACGGGGCTGAGCCGTGATACTCGGACAGGGGCTCTTCGGGCTCATCGCCCTAGCGCTGTGGGTCTACTGCATCTTCGACGTAATAAGCACGGACCAGTCGAAGATCCAGAACCTGCCCAAGATGGTTTGGCTCCTGATCGTTGTCTTCGTTCCCGCGATCGGTGCCATCGCATGGCTTCTGCTCGGTCGTCCGCGCGGGGCCAGCTTCCGCCCGCGCTCGACCGAGTACCGACCCGATGCGTCCCCGACCCAGCCCGAGCCGCCGCAAGGCTTCCCCGAACGTCCTATCCCGGATGCCGATTACCAGCGTCGCCGCGAGGAGGCTATCCGTCGCCACCAAGAGGAACGCGAGGAGGAGCTCAAAGCCCGCGAAGCGGAGCTGAGGCGCCTCGAAGATGAGCTACGGCGGCGCGAGCAGGGTCCGGACGAACCCGACAAATAAGGGTGGTTCAAGCCGCTCTCCGCTCCTCGTCGGCCGGAAACTGCTCGACCGGACGCGGGACGCGCCGGGAAGCCAGCACGCCGAGGGCCGTAACGAGCCCGAGCCCGATGGCGCCCAGGCCCCATTCGGTGCCCGCGAGGCTCCAGTTCAACGCACCGTCCACCGAGTACGCGCCGGCGCCCGTGAAGACGAGCGCGGCCGCGATGGTCGCGTAGATCATGTCGATCTCATATCCGTTGTACAGGCCCAGCGGGCGCTTGACCGTCCAGAACGCGTTGATCATCACGCCGATGATCGCCGCGGCGGCCAGCGGTGTAAGGAAGCCGCTCGCCAGCAGAAGACCGGCGCCTATCTCGGTCAGGCTGGCGACGGCGGCCATCCGCCGTCCCGGCCGGTAACCGATCTGCTCGAAGAACCCACCGGCCCCCTCCAAGCCCGGGCCGCCAAACCAGCCGAACAGCTTCTGCGCACCGTGGCCTGCGAACACCAGACCGGCGACAACTCTGAGAATCAACAGCCCTACATTCATTCTCGACCACCTCTCTTCTCTTAATAGCTTATCCTATATAAGCAACTATAGATATGTAGCTATTCCTTGTCAAGCGGCTTACGAAGGAGAAGACTTAAGCCATGGACCCGGATACGGCGTCAGCCGGCCCATCTGAAGACCTCTCCCCCTACTGTTCGATGTACAGCGAGGCGCTGGAGATCATCGGCCGGCGCTGGACCGGCGCCATCCTCAGGGCGATGCTCGCCGGCCGGACCCGGTTCAACGAGATCGCATCGACCGTTCCCGGGCTATCGGATCGCCTGCTGTCCGAAAGGCTCAAGGAGCTCGAGGGTCAGGGCATCGTGGCCCGGAGGGTCACCCCGTCCACGCCCGTTCGCATCGAGTACCAGCTGACCGCCATGGGTAACGCGCTCGTGCCTGTCGTGGAGGCCATAGCGTGCTGGGCCGAGACTTGGATGTTCAGCGACGAAGCGAGCTCACGGCACGCCTAGAAGTACTGGTTGCTCCAGGGCTGGGGTGACCAGCGGAACGCGAAGTCCGCGGATAGCGCGGCGCCCGAGGATCTCTCCAGGAGCCGGCCGGCCGAGACCAGCTCGAGAGCGGATACGCCGCCCAGCAGCATCGATCCCAAGTCCGACACGTGCAGCTCGAGGTCGGCGGCGCGGTCGGTGCGTGAACACTCGGCTGTCTCCGGGCCCCCACACAGCGCGTACCGTCCGGTGGTGTGATCGCCGAAGTCGTCGGCCACTTCGATAACAAGATCGACGTCGGTCGCGTAGCGACGGGAGCCGAGGAGAGCGGCGACGTCCAGCGGCCGCACCCAAAGATGATCGCGGACGCCTTTCACGCGCATCGCGCGGGGGTTGACCAGCCACCACCGCAAGGGCTCGTCCACCGGCCGGTTCCATACGTCGACGAAACGGATCAGGTCGGCGCTCAACAGGTGCCGCCACAAAGCTGCCGATGCCTCGTTCGTGCACGTGACGAACTCCTGCGCGTTCAGCCGGTGCTGCGGGAGGCCCGCCTCCCATTTCGAGTCGATCTGATACCGAACGTAGCCCTCCCGGGAACCCGACGCGCTCTCGTAGACGATGTGCGTCTGAGCACCAGCCTTGCGTTCCGCGGTGATCGACTCCCAGAAGTACTTCGGGCGCGCGATGCCGCCGGGTGTCTCCCGCCTGGCACGCTCGTGTATATCCGGCAACAGGTCGTCGGCCGTGGCCTCGTCAACTACACACACCCGGCCGTCGCTCGCCGGCGCCGAGATCCCCCGTGTCTCGCGCGGGTCCACCTCTATGTCGATGGCCCACGACCCGATCCCGTAGCCGAACCGACGGTAGATCGCTCCCTCTGAGGCCACGAGGATCGCTACCGGCTCCCCGCGCTCGGACGCTTCACGCAGCTGACGCCTCATGAGCCCGGACACGATCCCTCGGCGTCGATGTGTGGTCCGGGTCGCGACACCGGTGACTCCTGCCGCCGCGACACTCCTGCCACCCGGAAGAGCGAAGTCGAAGAGATGCGAATGTGCTGTCCCGACGATCTGCCCGTCGTCGAACGTTGCCAGCGTGCGCGACAGATCCCAGCTCCGCGCGTCGCGCTCGAGATCGGCTTCGGACGGCGGCGGGAAACCGAGCGTCTGGCGAAAGTTCTGATGGAACGCCGGGAGCTCGTCGGCTGTGATCGGACGTGTTTCCACGCCGAGAGACTAAGCGGTGGCGGCGCTGCGTGATCCGCGCAGGAGCGGAGCCAGATACCGACCGGTGTAGCTCGCCTCGCATTCGGCGACGGTCTCCGGCGTGCCGACAACGACAACGTGCCCGCCGGCATCGCCGCCCTCGGGGCCGAGGTCGACGATGTAATCGCCCGTCTTGATCACGTCGAGGTTGTGCTCGATCACGATCACGGTGTTCCCCTGGTCGACCAGTCGATGCAAGACCTCGAGCAGCCGGCGGATATCCTCGAAATGAAGGCCGGTCGTCGGCTCGTCGAGGATGTACAAGGTCTTCCCGGTGGCTCGCTTGGCGAGCTCGCTCGCCAGCTTCACCCGTTGCGCCTCGCCACCGGACAGAGTGGTCGCCGGCTGACCCAGGTGGATGTAGCCCAAACCGACATCAACGAGCGTCTGCATATGCCTCTTGATGGGAGGCAACGCGTCGAACAGCTCACATGCCTCCTCTACCGTCATCTCGAGCACCTCCGAGATGTTGTGGCCCTTCCATCGCACCTCGAGGGTCTCGCGGTTGTATCGCTTCCCTTTGCACACCTCGCACGGCACGTAGACATCCGGAAGGAAGTGCATCTCGATCTTGATGGTCCCGTCTCCGGCGCACGCCTCACACCGCCCGCCGCGCACGTTGAACGAGAAGCGGCCTTGGTTGTAGCCGCGCATCTTCGCCTCGGGGGTTTGAGCGAAGAGCTTCCTGACGTGATCGAAGACCCCGGTGTACGTTGCCGCGTTGCTGCGAGGTGTACGCCCGATGGGCGACTGGTCGATGCAGATGACCTTGTCGAGCTTCTCGATCCCGGTGATCTTCTTGTGCTTACCCGGAACGGTCTTCGAGTGGTACACGGAGCGCATCAAGGCTTCGAAGAGGATGTCGTAGACGAGAGTCGACTTCCCCGAGCCCGACACCCCGGTGACTACGTTGAAGCACCCCAGCGCGAAGGCAGCATCGTCACCCTTGAGGTTGTGCTGGCGCGGTTCAACGACAGTGACCCGGCCCTGGTCGGCCGGACGTCGGATCAGCGGGATCGGTATCTCCCGCCGCCCGGACAGGTAGTCGCCCGTGATCGACTTCTTGTTCTTGAGCAGACCGCCGAGCGGACCCGAGTAAACGATCTCGCCTCCGTGAACACCGGCTCCCGGGCCGATGTCGACGACGTGGTCGGCTGTGCGGACGGTCTCCTCGTCGTGCTCCACCACGATCAACGTGTTGCCGAGATCGCGCAGACGAATGAGCGTTTGTATGAGCCGCTTGTTGTCCCGTTGGTGAAGACCGATCGACGGCTCGTCGAGGATGTAGAGAACGCCGACAAGACCCGATCCGATCTGGGTCGCCAGGCGGATCCGCTGTGCCTCGCCGCCGGCCAGCGTGGCCGCCGCGCGGTCGACCGTCAGGTAGTCGAGGCCGACGTCGACCAAGAAGCCGAGCCTGGATCGGATCTCCTTGAGAACGCGCTCGGCGATCTGCTGGTCGCGATCGGACAGCTCCAGCTCGTTGATGAAGATTACGGCCTTCTGCACCGACCGGGCGGTCAGCTCACTTATGTGGACGCCGCCCACCGTGACGGCGAGGGACTCCGGCTTCAGCCGCGCACCCTTGCACGCCGGACACGGGACCTGCCGCATGTACTGCTCGACGCGTTCGCGGGCGTGATCTGACTCCGTCTCCTCGTATCGCCGCTGAAGCCACGGGATCACACCTTCGTAGTAGGTGTAGTACGAGCGCTTGCGTCCGTAACGTGACTTGTACCGGATGTAGATCTGTTCTTCGTCCGAGCCGAAGAGCAGGATGTCGCGGTGCGACTTGGACAGCTTCTTCCAGGGCCTCGTCTCGTCGATTCCGAAGTGCTCGCACACCGCCTCGAGCATCCGGTCGAAATACTCCAAGCGTGCGCCGGCCCACGGACTTATCGCGCCCTCCGACACCGACAGATCGGGGTCGGGCACGACGAGCTCGGGGTCGACCTCGAGCTTCGATCCGAGCCCGGCGCAGCGCGAGCACGCACCGTACGGGGTGTTGAACGAGAACTGGCGCGGCGCAAGCTCCTCGAAGCTGATACCGCAGTTCAAGCACGCGAAGTTCTGCGAGAACGAATGCCTCTCCGCTTCGTTCCCGTTTCCGTTCCCGTTCCCGTTCTCCGGCTCGCCTGGGATCTCCACGTCGACCACGCCTTGGGTGAGACCCATGGCCGTCTCGAGCGAATCGGCGAGGCGCGACCGGATGTCGTCCCGGATGACTATGCGGTCGACCACTACTTCGATCGTGTGCTGCTTGTAGCGCGCAAGCCTGATCTTTTCCGAAAGATCCTTCATCTCGCCGTCTATCCGGGCACGAGAGAATCCTTTTCGCGCGAGATCGCCGAGCATCGACTCGTACTCGCCCTTCCGGCCCTTCACGATCGGCGCAAGGATCAGGAGTTTCGTCCCTGCGTTCCAGTCGAGGATCGAATCCGTGATCTGCTCGACGGTCTGGCGCTGGATGGGGCGTCCGCACTGGTGGCAGTGAGGCTTGCCGATCCGCGCGTACAGGAGACGCAGATAGTCGTAGACCTCGGTGATCGTCCCCACGGTCGACCGGGGGTTGCGCGAAGCGGACTTCTGATCGATAGAGATCGCCGGCGAGAGACCCTCGATGATGTCAACGTCCGGCTTGTCCATCTGGCCCAGGAACTGCCGGGCGTAGGCGGACAGCGACTCGACGTAACGGCGCTGGCCCTCGGCATAGATAGTGTCGAAGGCCAGCGAGGACTTGCCCGACCCCGAGATGCCCGTAAAGACGATCAGTGCGTCCCGCGGCAGGTCGAGGGTGACGTTGCGCAGGTTGTGCTCCCGCGCACCTCTTATGTGGATCGTCTCGCTCGACAACTGGCCCTCGCCGTCTCTACCGGGGACACCCCGGACCCCGGGACCCGAACGCCCGTTCGCTCGGGAGCCCCGATTGTAACCACGGGCCCGACAGTGTACGTGCGGATTCCCGACAACCCGGCGTCCGGGTTCGGACGTAATGCCGATTCCGCTCGCTTAACATCTAGCCGAACACGACATCGAAGGAGGCTGTAATGCGTGGTCGAGGCGAGCCCAAGAAGAAGGCCGTGGATCAGAAGAAGAAGGGCAAGTCGATCAAGGAGAAGCGACGGGCCAAGAAGGAGAAGCGTGAGGGCCGTTAACAGTTGACCACGCAGCCATGACCACCCGCATAGCCATCTACCTGTTCGACCAGGTGGAGGAGCTCGATTTCGCCGGGCCTCTCGAGGTCCTGGGGATGTGGGCGCTCTACTTCCCCGACGACGAGATCGAGGTCTTCACTGTGGCCCGGGAGCCGGGAACGATCAGATGCGCCCTGGGGACCCGTGTGATCCCCGACCACACGTGGGATAGCGCTCCCGACTTCGACGTGCTCGTCTACCCCGGGGGCGTCGTCACGAACGCGCACCTGGGTGACGAGAGCATCCGAGCTTGGCTACGCAAGGCGGTGGATGCCGGGACGCTCATGACCAGCGTCTGCTCGGGGGCCACGGTCTTCGCCGACGCCGGGCTCCTGGACGGCAAACCCGCGACGACGCACTGGCTCGTCCTCGATCAGCTGGCCGGCCTGGGCAACGACATCGAGGTTCGCCCCGACGACAGGTTCGTCGACGCCGGCAACGTGATCACATCGGCCGGAGTGTCGGCCGGGATCGATATGGCGCTCCATCTGATCGTCCGCCTGAAGTCGGCCGACCGGGCGCGCGAAGTGAAGCGGATGATCCAGTACGAGCCGGCGCCTCCGGTCTAGCGCCTTTCGGCAGAGCCGATCAGGTGGTGTGGACGATCAGCACGCTGCAGGGCGCGTGGTGCGAGATCTTGTTCGGGACACTTCCGAGGATGAAGCGCTTCGCTCCCCCATCCCGCGGTTCCCGACCACGATGAGGTCGGCTTTACAAGATTCGGCGACGTCCAGCAGGGCGTCCGACGGGTCCCCGGCCGAGCTGTAGGTCTTCGCTGTAAGCCCGTCCGCACTTAGCCGCTCGGCATCCGTCCCGACAACGATGTTCTTGTACATCACGCTCTCTTCTCCCTTCGGCACGCGTTCAAGATGGAGCTTATCCAAGGGTCCCGTCTGCGTCTTCCTGCACGCCCAAGATGTGCGGCAGCCCATCGGCCCACATCGAAAGGCGTGGAACAAGGGCGCCCCGGCGCCATTCTCGCTGGTGTGCAACGATGAAGGCGTGCGCAAACGTGCACGCGTGTTCTTCTTGGCGACTGTCATCGCAGTAGCCTTCGTTGGCGGGTCGAGGGGACTCGGTCAATCCAGCGCAACGGTCCTCGACACCGAGCTGACCGGACCCGTCACGCCGGTCGTCGCGGACTATCTACGGGAATCCGTCGGGATCGCCGAGCGCGAGGGCCACACCGCCCTCCTCGTACGGATGGATACGCCGGGAGGACTCGACAGTTCCATGCGCGACATCGTCAAAGTGTTCCTCAACGCACGCGTGCCGGTGATCGTTTGGGTCGGCCCGCCCGGAGCACGCGCAGCTTCCGCCGGAGCCGTGATCGCCCTTGCCGCTCACGTCGTCGCGATGTCCCCGGGCACAAACATAGGCGCCGCCACACCCGTGACGATCGAAGGCGAAGAGGTCGGCGACAAGGTGACCAACGACGCCACCGCCTACGCCGTGGCCATAGCCGCCGAGCGCGGACGCGACGAGGACTTCGCACGCGACATAGTCCGCGACGGCAGGTCGGAGCCGGCATCCGAAGCCGTGCGGATCGGTGCGATCGATCTCGTGTCCGGCGACGTCGGCGAGTTGCTCGACGACATCGACGGAACGGAGGTAACGCTTCCCGGCGACGACGAGGTCGTTCTCCGCACCGCCGGCGCCGCGCTCGTCACCCACGAAATGGGGTGGCTGGCCGGGCTTCGGCAACGGCTGGCCGACCCGAACCTCACCTACTTGTTCCTCTCGCTCGGCACGCTCGCGATCATCTACGAGCTGATCAACCCCGGCGTCGGGTTCGGCGGTATCGCCGGAGTCATCCTGCTGCTTCTTGGCATGTCCTCGATCGCGGTGCTCCCGGTGAACGTGGCAGGCATCCTTCTGCTCGCGCTGGCCGCCGGCCTCTTCGTCGCCGAGGTGTTCGTGCCCGGGGTCGGCGTCTTCGGCGCGGGCGGTGCTATATCGCTCGTGCTCTCCGCCCTCTTCCTCGTCAGAGGATCGCTCCGCGTGGACGCCTTCGTCTTCATCCCCACCGCCGTTGTCGTTGCGGCGGCGGTCGTCGTCGCGGGACGACTGTCATGGCGCGCGCGCAAGGCGGTGTCGACGACGGGCCCGGAATCCTTCAGCGGCCTCTCCGCGACGGTCACTCAGGCCGACGGGCATACCGGCCGCGTCTTCTTGGAAGGGACATGGTGGACGGTGCGGTCCGGTGATCGGCTGACCGAGGGCGGTCCGGTGCAGGTGGTCGGCGTGGAGGGTCTGATGTTGATCGTGGAACCGGTGGCCGACGAAAAGGAGGACGCATGAGTGGGATGACATTGGGACTCTTGGCAGCGGGTGGAGTACTGCTGATTCTGTTCCTCTCCTCCATACGCATCGTGCAGGAGTACGAGCGCGGTGTGATCTTCCGGCTGGGCCGCGTCATGGGAGCAAAGGGGCCCGGCTTGTTCTTCATCATCCCGATCGTCGACCGAATGGTGAAGACCACGCTGCAGACGGTGACGATGGACGTCCCGCCGCAGGAGGCCATAACCCAGGACAACGTCACACTCCGGGTGAACGCCGTCGTGTACTTCAACGTGATGGACCCGGTACGGTCCGTCGTGAACATCGAGGACTACGTCTTCGGGACTTCACAGGTAGCGCAAACGACGCTTCGCTCGATCATCGGCCAGATACATCTCGACGAGCTGCTCGTCGGCCGCGAGGACGTGAATCAGCGGCTACAGACGATCATCGATGGGCTCACCGATCACTGGGGGGTCAAGGTCACCCTCGTCGAGGTGAAGGACGTCGAGCTGCCGGAGACCATGCGCCGAGCGATGGCTCGACAAGCGGAGGCCGAGCGTGAGCGCCGGGCGAAGGTGATCCACGCCCAGGGCGAGTTCGAAGCCGCACAGACCCTTGCGGACGCCGCCGTTCGGTTCGAGGAGCATCCCGCGGCCATGCAGCTCCGTGTGCTCTCGACGATGGCGGAGGTGTCGGCCGAGCGGAACTCGACGTTGATCTTCCCGCTGCCCGTTGAGTTCCTGCGTCTGGCCGATGCGGCACGCGAGGCTCTCGCGGCGCAGCGCAACGGCTGAGCTCTGGCGGGAACGGATGCTCGTGGGGCACGATCACGTGTATCGGTGTCTGACTCGATGCGTCCACGCCCTGAGACGGTCGGCCTTATGCGGTCAACCCGGCCACGCTGACCAGGCGAACGCCGCGCTCCTCGACGACGCCCCTTACTTCGTCCGACGTAAGCGCGGCGAGGTCGGATGTTCGGTACTGCAGGGCCCATTCGGCGTTCTCCGCTGAGTCGCTGGTCATCGAACGAAGCTCGGGCGAGTCGACGGCGCAATGGCTCACGATGAGATGCTTTCCTGGCTCCATCTGCGATATGCGATCGATGAGGTACGGAACCTTGTCTTCGCTCGGCCGGCCGCTGAGCATGTGGATCGAGTCGAAACCCACGGCCACGTCGCCGATCGGATAGTCGAAGGGCTTGCCGTACTTCTCGCAGACGGCCGCGTAGGGCTCCGGCGTGACGACACCCATGTGGCAATCGAAGTACTCGGGCTCGAGACCCTCGGAACGGCACAACTCCGTTTGCGCGATGAACTCCTCGAGCATCTCGTCCTGCGTCGCCTTGTCCTGCGCGGCTTGGATCGTTCGCGGAAAGCGACCGTCCTCGCCGACGAGCGACCGGCTCCCGGTGAGCGGACCCCAGCGCAGGTAGTCCCACTCGGCCGTGAGAGTGAGATGCACACCCACCGGGATCTTGTGCTCCTTGGCCAGCTCGGCGGCTTCCCTGAACCAGGGGCACGGGACCATCACCGACGCCTGCGTGAGGATGCCATCCCGGAAGGCGCCGACTGCGCCCTCGTTGCCGGCATGACACATTCCAAAGTCGTCGCATTGGACGACGAGCTGGATATCGCTCATGGACCCACTATTACGGCTAGACGGGTTGCTTGTGAACTTCGCGCAGCTCGCGTTTCAGATCTTGGACCTCGTCGCGTAGCCGCGCCGCGTACTCGAACCGCAGATCGCGCGCGGCGTCCTTCATCTCCTCCTCGAGGACCATGATCAGCCGCTTCAGCTCGTCGAGGGGAAGCTCGACCGTGTCGTCGCCTCGGCGCTTGCGCCGTGACGGCTTCTGTGGAACCGGGCCCATGCCGCCCGCTCTCGTCTGGAGGATGAAGTCCGTGATGTTCTTCCGAACCGTCTCGGGCTTGATGCCGTGCTTCTCGTTGTAGGCGATCTGGATCTCGCGCCTGCGGTTCGTCTCCTCGATGGCCTCCCGCATGGAGTCGGTGAGTCTGTCCGCATACATCACCACCTGACCTTCGACGTTTCGCGCAGTGCGCCCGATGATCTGGATCAGCGACGTGGCCGACCGCAAGAAGCCCTCTTTGTCCGCGTCGAGGATGGCCACCAGGGTGACCTCGGGCAGGTCGAGACCTTCCCGCAGAAGGTTAATCCCCACGAGTACATCGAATTCGCCCGATCTCAGGTCACGCAGGATCTCGATCCGCTGAACGGTGTCGATCTCCGAGTGGAGATAGCGCACGCGCATCCCCATCTCGAGGAGGTAATCGGTGAGGTCCTCCGCCATCTTCTTCGTCAACGTCGTCACCAGGATCCGCTGCTCTTTTTCAACCCGGCCACGGATGTCGGCGATCAGATCGTCGATCTGTCCGCGAGTTGGCCGCACGATGACCTCTGGGTCGACCAATCCGGTCGGGCGCACGATCTGCTCCACGAGGGTCTTCGAACGCTTTATCTCGTAGTCGGCCGGCGTCGCCGACACGAACACCACCTGGTTTATGCGCTCCATGAACTCCTCGAACCGCAAGGGACGGTTGTCGAGGGCCGAGGGCAGGCGGAACCCGTGCTCGACGAGCGTCTCCTTGCGCGATTTGTCTCCCTCGTACATCCCGTGGACCTGAGGAACGCTGATGTGCGACTCGTCCATGAAGATCAGGTAGTCGTCGGGGAAGTAGTCGAGCAGAGTGTAGGGAGGGTCCCCCGGCTTGCGGCCGTCGATGTGTCGCGAATAGTTCTCGATGCCCGAACACGAGCCGATCTCGCGCATCATCTCGAGGTCGTAGTTCGTCCGCATTCGCAGCCGCTGCGCTTCGAGGAGCTTGTTCTGAGACTCGAGCTCGGCCAACCGCTCGGCCAACTCGACCTCGATCGAGGCGATGGCCTTGCGCATGGTCTCGTCGCCGGCGACGTAGTGACTGGCCGGGTAGATGCGGAGGCCGTCGGGCGTGCCGATGACCTCGCCGGTGACCGGGTTCACCCATTGGAGGCGCTCGATCTCGTCCCCGAACATCTCGATGCGAAGCACCTGCTCCTCGTAGGCCGGGTGGAGCTCGAGGGTGTCGCCCCGGACGCGGAACCGTCCGCGCGTCACCGCCGAGTCGTTTCGCTGATAAGAGAGATCGACGAGCCGGCGTACGATGTGGTCGCGCGGGATCTCGCTCCCCGTGTGCAGGTACAGCATCTGCTTCTCGTACTGCTCCGGGGAGCCCAGTCCGTAGATGCACGACACCGAGGCCACGACGATGACGTCCTTGCGGGTGAGAACCGCGGCCGTGGCCGCGTGTCGGAGGCGGTCGATCTCGTCGTTGATGGAGGAGTCCTTCTCGATGTAGGTGTCGGACGATGGGACGTAAGCCTCGGGCTGGTAGTAGTCGTAATAGCTCACGAAGTACTCGACGGCGTTGTCCGGGAAGAACTCCCTGAATTCGGCGGCCAGCTGGGCCCCCAGGGTCTTGTTAGGCGCCATAACGAGGGCAGGACGCCCCAATCTCTCGATGGCTGCGGCCATCGTCGCGGTCTTACCGGTTCCGGTGGCACCGAGCAGGGTCGTGAACCGATCACCGGCTTCGAGAGCCTCTACGAGACCCTCCACGGCGTTCGGCTGGTCCCCGGCCATCTCGAAGCCGGGAGTGAACGAGAACTTTGTAGGCGCCACTGGACGCAAGCCTACCGGCGTTCCCGACATCTACCTGTCGGGGACGCCGGAGCTTCCTCGAAGCGTGGGTCAGCTCTCGATCAGATGCACACACCGAACCCGCAGAGGAGATCTGCCACCGCGGACAGACCGAGCGAACGGAGCAGACCCGTGATCGGACCTTCCGACTGTGACCCGGGACGCACCGACCAGTCGTCGGGCGCGTCGAAACCCGCACGGTTCGTGATGTTCACCTGACCGCTCCCGTCGATGTTCGCGACGATGACCTCGGAGTCGAGCACGTCATCTGCAGGCACTAGTCGCTGGTAGGTGAGCTTGGTCCCGTCCGGCGAGACCTGCGGAGCGTGGTCGAAATGACCGGTGATCACAGGGGTCTTGCCGGTCCCGTCTGCGTTCATCCTCCATATCTCCTCGGCGTGCGAGAAGAAGATCGCGTTGCCGTCGGGTGTCCAGTCCGGCTCCCCCGCCGCTTCGGACATGTCCGTCGTGAGGTTCGCGGCCCCGGTCCCGTCCGGATTGACCGTCAAGATGTCGATCCCGACGCCGGGTTCGGTCGCCTGGAAAGCGATCTTCGAGGAGTCGGGTGACCAAGCGGGGTTCGTCTCGATGATCTCCTCGTTGTTCGTGAGTCGGATGGCGTTGCTTCCGTCTGCGTTCATCACGTAGAGCTCGGTCGTGACGCCCGCATGGTCTCTGTCCGTAAGGAAGGCGATCCGGTTGCCATCCGGCGACCAGGCGGGGCCAATCTCGCCCGATGGCTCGTTCGTGATGTTGTGCTGTCCGCTGCCATCGCCGGCCATCAAGTAGATCTCACGGTTTCCGTCCCGATTCGTGTCGAAGGCGATGGTCGCGCCGTCCGGCGAGGCCTCGGCCCGGACGGGTGTGGAGCCCGCCGAAGAGTTGGTCAGATTGGTAGCGGCACTACCGTCCGCCTCCATCGACCAGACGTCTCCCGGGTCCCGGTCCGACTCGAACAGGATCGAGCCGTTGGGCCCCGGGAACGCGGCGCGCGCCGGAACCCCCACGACGAGAATCACCGCGGCCAGGACGCCCGCCGCCCGACCACGAATCCGGAAGCTGCCGTCCCTGCGGTTCATTTCTCCCTCCTCTGGGGTTTACCGGAAAGGCGTGAGCCTTCCGAGACCGCCCTACGCCTTGGCCTCCAGGATCAGGTTCAACGGCGTCTCGGCTGCCTTGCGGAGAGTCGAGAACCCGGCCTGCTCGAAGACCTCGCGGAGGCGAGCCTCGCCGGCCTGGGCGCCGAGGCCGAGCCCGACATCCTGCGACAGCGAGTTCGGCGTGCAGATGACCGTCGACGCCAGGTACAGCAAGGGCGCCATCGGGTTCTGGCTCAGGTTCGCGACCCGATCGTCCAGGGCGAACGGCTCGACCAGGAGCACCGTGCCGCCCGGGGCGAGGTGCTCACGGGCATAGCGCGCGATGCCGACCGGATCGCCCATGTCGTGCAGGCAGTCGAAGAAGCAGATCAGGTCGTAGGTCCCGTCGTAGCTCTTGGCATCGGCCGTTGCGAACGTGGTGCGATCGCTCACGCCGGCCTCGGCGGCGCGCTCCTTCGAGGTCTCGATCGACGCGTCGTGGAAGTCGAAGCCCCAGAACTTCGAGTTCGGGAACGCATCCGCCATCGCGATCGTCGATGCGCCGTGGCCGCAGCCAATGTCGGCCACCTTACCGCCGGCCTGGAGCTTCTCCACGACGCCGTCGAGGGCCGGGATCCACTCTCCCGGCAGCGCCGCGCGGTATCCGGGCCGGAAGAACCACTCGGTGCCCTGGAAAAGCGTGTGGTCGTGGTCGGCCCAGCTCAGCGCGCCGTCCGTCCGGAATGCATCTTTGAACTTGTCGATGTCCCGGTAGAAGGACCCGATGGCGTTCATCGCCCGCGCGACGAAAACGGGTGCGGTCTCGTCGGCCAGCGGCAACGACGCCTCTGGGGTGAGGGTGTAAGCGTCGGCGGCGGCGTCGTATGTGATCAGCCCGCCTGCGGTCTGGCTGTCGAGCCACTCGCGCACGAGCCGGGCGTTGCAGCCGGTCTTGGAGGCGAGTGTCTCGGCGCTGGTCGGACCCGCCCCGGCCAGGGCGGTGTAGAACCCGAGCTCGTCGCCCAGCCAGATCCCCAGGCACATCGCCCCGCCGGTCATGTACCCGACGAGGGTCCCCATGAGTTGCTCGACCTTTGCCTCATCAACCGCTTGGACCGTCATGGTCATCCCTTCCTCTTGGACACGCGGACAATCGACGGTTGCAGTGTGGGCGAAGGATGAGGGCGTGTCTGTCGCCAGCGCGACAGACACGTCCGGCTCAGCAACGCCGCTTCGCTCTCCGGCGGACGAACGCGGATCAGTCGAGCGAATCGATGAGGCCGGGCAGCTCGGTCAGGCTGGCGATCCTCGGGTAGTCACCTTCGAGGTCGACCCAACGGCCGTGACGGTCGAGTAGAACGCCGTGCATGCCGACTGCGCGGGCCGGTCCGGGATCGAAGTGAGGGCTGTCCCCGACGTACATGCTCCGCTCGGCCAGGACGCCCATGTCCTCGAGCGCCCATTTGAAGATCCTCGGGTCGGGCTTCTCCCAGCCCAGATCACCGGAGACGGCGATGACCTCGAATCGCTCCGTGACTTTGAGATGGTCGAGCAGGTCCCGCAGCCAGCTCTCGAAGTTGGAGATCACGCCGAGACGCAGACCCCGTGATCTCAGCTCGTCCAGGGTCGGCACCGCGTCGGGGAACAAGCCGTAAGTCTCGGGATCCGAGAATGTCCGGTACATGAGCTCCGCTGCCTCGTCGTCCTTGATGCCTATGACCTCGAGCAGCTCGAGGTAGAGCGCGATCCAGAATCGCATCGACTCCCCCTTCGAAGTCGAGAACGTGCGTCCCTCGTCCGCGGCTTGGACGAATCGCTGGCCGCCCTTGACCCAAGCGCCTCGCATCTCATCGACGGTCACTTCGTGACCGCGCGCACGCAGGATGTCCACGCAGATCTCCGACCAGGACGGCTGGGGGCTGAGCAGGGTCTCACCGGCGTCGAAGAAGACGGCCTCGATCACGACGCCGCCCTCTTCGCCGAATCCTGCAGCTCGGGCCATAGCTCGTCGATCTGGCGCTCGAGGTCCTGAACGCTCCCGTCGTTGGTCACGATGTGATCGGCCAGCTTCAGGCGATCCTCGCGCGACGCTTGCGACGCCATCCGGGATCTGGCGTCATCGGCCTCCATCCCCCGACCGACGAGCCGCTCGAGCTGCGTCTCCGGCTTGGCGTCGACGACTATCACCGTCCCGTACGTCCGGCCGCTCCGCGGCGACTCCGCCATCAGGGGCACGTCGATCACGACTATGTCCTCCGGACCGGCGGCGGACAATCGCTCGGCGACTACCTCGCCCACGCGCGGATGAACGATGTCGTTCAATTGCTTGCGCTTGTCCTCGTCGGAGAAAACGATCGTCGCCACCTTCGGGCGGTCGAGTCGGCCGTCGGAACCGACGATGTCGGGACCGAAGGCCTCGACCATGTCGTTGAAGACGTCGGTGCCCGGTTCTTGGAGCTCGTGGACGATCGCGTCGGCGTCGATGACTATCGCGCCCCGCGCAGCGAGGAGCGCACAGACCGTGCTCTTGCCCGATCCGATGCCGCCGGTGAGACCGACGATGTAGGCCACAGGTCTTCGGTTGCTACGACCCGCGCTTCATCTCTTCGACGAAAGCCTCGAGTGTGTCGGCCGGAGGCTTGGGACCGTCTTCGGTCTCCTCGCTCTCCTCCTCCTCCGCCGGTTTCTCTTCTTCGGCGCTGGCTTCTGGCTCGGGTGAGATCTCCGGCTCGGGCTCCGGTGCGATCTCGGGTTGGGCGGCCGCCACCGGGTCGGAGAGGAACGCTTCCTGACTCAGCGGAGCGTCAACCTCCATACCCTCCGGCACTTCGAGCGTCTGCTTCACGGAGAGCGAGATGCGACGCCGCTTGGGCTCGATGTCGAGGATCTTCACACTTACGGGATCGCCGACGGCCACGACCTCGGCCGGGGCCTCTACGTGACGATGCGCGAGCTCGGAGATGTGCACGAGGCCTTCGAGGCCCTCACCCACTTCAACGAAGGCGCCGAAGGAGACGAGCTTCGTGACCTTCCCGTCGATTTCGTCGCCCGGAGAGTTGCGACGGCCGAACGCCTCCCACGGGTCCTCCTGGGTCGACTTGAGCGACAGCGAGATGCGCTCGCGGTCGAGGTCGACGTCCAGTATCTCGACGTCAACTTCCTTACCTACCTCGACGACTTCGGCCGGGTCCTCGACGTGCTTCCAAGAAAGCTCGGAGACGTGGACGAGGCCGTCGATGCCGCCCAGATCCACGAACGCGCCGAACTTCACGATGGAAGAGACCTTGCCGCGCCGGATCTCGCCCTTCTTCAGGCCGTCGAGGAGCTCCTTGCGCGATTCCGCCTGTGTCTCTTCGAGGAAGGCCCGCCGTGAGAGAACGACATTGTTGCGGTTGCGGTCGAGCTCGATGACTTTGCACTCGAGCTGCTGTCCTACGAAGGGATGCAGGTCGCCGACCCGCCTAATATCAACCAACGAAGCGGGAAGAAATCCCCGTAGGCCGATGTCCAAGATGAGGCCGCCCTTGACGACCTCGATAACCGTTCCCATCACGGACTCGCCCTTGACGCGGACTTCCTCGATGCGCCCCCAGGACTTTTCGTACTGAGCGCGCTTCTTGGAGAGGATGAGGCGGCCGTCCTTGTCCTCCTTCTGGAGAACGAGGGCGTCTATCTCCTCACCGACCTTGACCTCTTCGTCGGGGTTGGTGTCGTGACGGATGGAAAGCTCTTTGAGGGGGATGACGCCCTCGGACTTGTAGCCGATGTCTACGAGGACTTCGTCCTTGTCGATCCGCAGGACGAACCCGGTAACGACGTCTCCGTCGTCGAACTCCTTCAGTGTTTCTTCGTAAGCCCTTGCCAGCTCCTCGCCCGAAAGGTCCTCCCGATCATCGGGGGCGCCTGCCGGCGCATCCGGGGCAGCGGTAGTCGCAACGTCGTCAGCCATTTGGTTGGGAAACGCCTCCTATAGAAGCTCCCGGCCGACCAGGGCCCGCCGAGGCGTTTTCAGCTTACCCCAAGCGGCCACGCGGTACCGGTGCCCCTCAGGCGTGGGCGTCGGACCAGTTCTGGCCGGTGTGCGGCTCGACCACCAGC
The DNA here is from genome assembly GCA_040905525.1 of Actinomycetota bacterium. Classification (GTDB taxonomy): domain Bacteria; phylum Actinomycetota; class JAICYB01; order JAICYB01; family JAICYB01; genus JBBDRJ01. Next base: position 38,303 of record JBBDRJ010000009.1, on the reverse strand, counting down.
CGGCACCGCAGGTCGGCCGCTGCCTCCATCTGCTCGCGGATGACCTTGGAAGCTTCATCTACGCGATCCTCGGGAACCTCGAAGACGAGCTCGTCGTGCACCGAAAGGAGCATGCGGGCCAGGCCGGGCTCCTTGCTGAGCCGAGCGTCGACGTCGATCATCGCCCGCTTGATGATGTCGGCTGCGCTGCCTTGTATCGGGGCGTTGAGGGCCATCCGCTCACCCATCGCCCGCATCCGATAGTTGGAGGAGCCAAGCTCCGCGATGTACCGGCGGCGGCCGAACATCGTGGTCGTGAAACCTTCGACCCTCGCTTGCTTCACCTGCTCCTCGAGGAACGCTTTCACCTTGGGGAACTGCGCGTAGTAGGCATCGATGAACGCCTGCGCTTCCTCGGAGTCGATCCCGAGCCGTTGCGACACCCCGAAAGCCGTCATGCCGTACGCGATCCCGTACGAGAACTGTTTGGCGTAATCGCGCATCCTGGACTGCACGTCGGCGATATCGGTCCCATAGACCTTGGCCGCGATCGACGCGTGGAAGTCGTGCTCCGACTCGAAGGCCTCGAGGAACCCTTCGTCTTCGGACAGGTGCGCAAGCACGCGCAGCTCGATCTGCGAGTAGTCGGCCGAGATGAGGACGTGGCCCTCGGGTGCGATGAACGCCCGCCGGATCTGTCGGCCGAGCTCTCCTCTGATCGGGATGTTCTGCATGTTCGGATTCGTAGACGCCAGACGCCCGGTCGATGCCGACGCCTGGAGGTACGTGGTGTGTATGCGTCCGGTCTTCGGGTCGATGAGCGGAAGGAGCGCATCGGTGAAACCGGTCTTCAGCTTCGCGACCTCTCGGTATTCGAGCAGGGCCTCGACGATCGGATGTTCCTCACGGATCTTGGCCAGCTCGGCCTGGTCGGTGGAGAAACCGGTCTTGATGCGCTTGGTCTTCGGAAGATCGAGCTTCTCGAAAAGGATGCGCTGGAGCCGCGGCGTCGAGTTCACGTTGAACTCCTCGCCCGCGTGCTGGTGGATCTGCTTCTCGTAAGAGCGCATGCGGGAGCCGAGGTCGGAGTTCAGGTCCTCCAGGTATTCGCGGTCCACGAGGATCCCCGCGTGCTCCATCCGCGCCAGGACGGCCGTTAGCGGGAACTCCAGCTCGGTGGCCAGCTCCCACATCCCGCGGTCGCGGAGACGGTCATTAAGCACGGGTGCGAGACCGAGAACGGCCGATGCGCCGCGCGCGGCTCGGTCCCCGTTGTCGTCGTCGATGTCGAGCGTGGCCTGCTTGTTTTTCTTCGTCTCGTGAGCGGCTTCGTCGAGAGCAATCCCCAGATAGCGTTCGGCGATGTCGTGCAGGGCGTAGCCAGCCGGTTGTCCGGGGTCCAGGAGATAGGCAGCAAGGAAGGTGTCGGACACGACGCCTTCGACGGTCGTGTCCGTCTCGAGCGCACGCCGGTGCAGCCACTTGACGTCGTGCGCGTACTTCCCGCGCTCGGAGTCCGACAGCCAGTCCTTCAGCGTGGACATCGCTTCTTCGACCCGGCCCACGGTTGCGGTATGGGGATCGGTCGAGAATGCGAGCCACGGGCCGTCCCAGAACACACCGGCGACTTCCGCGGGCGCCCCGCCTTTCTCGAGCGGGACGACCCGAGACAGCTCGATAGCCGTACTCGTGCTCGGAGTCGCCGTCACGTCGATGTCCTTGAGGCGTTCGTAGAGCGTCTTGAACTCGAGGGAATTGAAGAGGTTGCGAACCTCTTCGTCGTCCCAGGGTTCGAGGCGGATGTCGTCGAGGCCGACGTCCAGCTCGACGTCGGTGAGCAGATGACCTAGCTCCTTGTTGATGCGAACCTGCTCGGCCATCTCGGCCACTCCGGAGCGGATCTTCGGGGTCAGCTCGTCGGCGTGTTCGATCACTCCATCGATGTCGCCGTAGGTCTGGATCAGCTTCGCCGCGGTCTTGTCGCCGATTCCGGGGACCCCGGGCAGGTTGTCCGACGTCTCTCCCTTCAGAGCGACGAAGTCGGTCCACTGAGCCGGCGTCACTCCGTATTTCTCCTGCACGGCCTCGGCATCGAACGTGGCCATGTCGCTGATGCCGCGACGGGTCATCATCACCGCGACGCAATCGCGAACCAGCTGTAGGACGTCCCGGTCGCCGGAGACGATGACGACCTCGTCCCCCTCGGAGCGGGCCTGCTCGGCGAGCGTGGCCAGCAGATCGTCGGCCTCGTAGCCCTCGATCTCGATGATCGGGACGCGCATGGTCTTGAGCACCTCGCGGATCAGCGGAAGCTGCTCGCTGAACTGGTCGGGCGTCTCCCGCCGGTTCGCCTTGTACTCGGAATAGCGGTCATGGCGATAGGCCGGACGGCCGCGGTCGAAGCAGACGGCCACGCCGTCGGGCTTCTCGTCGGTCATGAGCTTGATGAGCATCGCCGTGAAGCCGTAGACGGCGTTGGTGATCTGGCCGGAGGACGTGACGAGGGTGTCGGGCAGCGCGAAAAAGGCCCGGTAGGCCAGCGAATGGCCGTCGAGCAGCATCAGCTTCCGCCGCGAGTTGGCCTTCTCGGCGCTCACGCCGCGAGTGTAGCCCCAGGTACCCTCATCAATCGTGGGCCTCAATCGACGGGAACGAGCGACGCTCGCGGCGGTAGCGCGGACCCTGGTTCCGCCCGGCGCGTCGATACCGCAAGGCGCGGACGAGCTCGGACTCATCGACGCGTTGTACGAGGAAGTCGACTGCTACCCAAAGCGCGCGCGGCGGCGGATACGGTTGCTGCTTCTGGCCACCGAGTACCTGCCGCTGGTCAGCGGACACGTTCGGCGCTTCCGGCGCCTTGAGCCGGACAAACAGCACAGCGTGCTCGAGCGCAACGGTCGTCACAAACGATCTCCTCTGCGACGACTGATCGTCTCTCTCCTCAAGCAGGTCGTGTACTCAGCTTTCATCTCGCTTCCGGACATCGAAGCCGTAGTCGCTTACCGCTACGAATGCTTGCTGCCTCGCGCCGGTATCGCCGTCACCGAAGGCGAACGTGTCCATCACTAGGGACCCCACCCCGGGCACCAGCGACCTCACACCTTGGGGAACGAAAGTCGGCCCGGCGACCCGAGGCGGCGCCTATCCGGTGGAGTTGTGGAGCAAGCGCGACGCATTCGGCGCGGGCAGCGCCGGCGCCGTCCTCGGTCCGGATCCTCGCCTCGACGTCATCACGTTCGGCAACGTCGACCGCGACCACGTCGAGCACTGCGACGTCGTGATCATCGGCTCGGGAGCCGGAGGCTCCGTCGTCGCCAAGGAGCTCGCCGAAGCCGGGCGCTCGGTGATCGTCATCGAGGAGGGGGCGTACTTCACGAAGGACGACTTCGTCGGTTCACCGATGGCCCGCTTCCAGAAGGTTGCGCGCGACGCCGGCACGACCCAGACGTTCAGCCGGCGTCCGATACCACTGCCCGTCGGCAAAGCCGTGGGCGGGTCAACGGTGATCAACTCCGGCACGTGCTGGCGTGCGCCGGACAAGGTCCTGAACGAGTGGGAGACGGGCCACGGCGTGGAGGGCGCAGACCCGGCCGCGATGCGGCCGTACTTCGAAAAGGTGGAGCGCATCCTCAACATCCGGCCGGCTCCGCAAGAGGTCTGGGGACGCAACGCCGAGCTCACCCACGCCGGTGCGATGAAGCTGGGGGTTTCGAGCGGAGCCTTGCTGCGGAACATCACGGACTGTCATGGCTGCGGGACCTGCGCGATGGGTTGTGCCACCAACGCCAAGCAAGCCATGCACATCAGCTACCTGCCGCTCGCACAGCGCGCCGGAGCGAGGATCTACGCGCGGACGCGGGCCGAGTCGATCCTCGTCCAGCGGGGCCGCGCAGCGGGAGTCGTGGCGTCGATCCTGGATGACGCAGAACGAGTCCGTGCGCAACTCACCGTCCATGCACCCGTGGTCGTCGTCGCGGCCGGAACGATCCATACTCCGGTCGTCCTGAAACGGGCCGGACTCTCCGGTCGGTCGCGGCAGCTCGGTCGTAACCTGCGCATCCACCCGGCCGTCGGTGTCGGGGGCGCGTACCCGGAACAGGTCGATGCCTGGAAGGGGACGCTGCAGCCGTACTTCGTGGACGAGCTCTTCGACTCACACGACGTGATGCTGGAGACGACGGCGCCGGTTCCCGCTCTGGCCGCAGCGGCGCTACCCGGAGTCGGCGCGCAGGCGACGAACATGCTGCCGGGCATGCGTCACGTCGCGTCCATAGGGCTCTACGTGTCCGACACCTCGAGCGGCCGCGTGCGGTTGCTGCCTCGTTCACGGGAGCCGATCATCACCTACCAGCTCAACGAAACCGACCTGCGAAAGCTGCTAGTTGGCATGCGTCTGGCCGCCGAGATCCATCTGGCAGCGGGAGCGATGATGGCGCTCGTCGGCTTGCCGGGCCTGCCCGGTATCTCATCACGGGACGAGCTGGACAAGATCACGGAGGGGAACTGGAAGCCGACGGATCTGCGCCCTACGGCGTTCCATCCGATGGGAACGGCGCGGATGGGCCGCAAAGGACGAGGCGTGGTCGACTCCTGGGGCGAACACCACGACGTGCGCAACCTCTTCGTGGCCGACGGTTCGATCTTCCCGACCTGCGTCGCCGTGAACCCGCAGGTGACGATCATGGCGTTCGCCACGCGAACGGCCGAGCGGATCTCAAGCAGCCTCTAGCCGTCGGGGTTGGCGAAAAGTCAGTCCCTTGGGCCCTCACTCGAGCACCTCCGACTGCCGGAGAGATCGGGAGCTCGGACCGATCCGATCGCGGAGCAGCTCGAGTCCTCGCTGAGTGACGCTACGTTCACGACCGCGTGGAAGCGGCGTTGGACCAAAGCCGCGCAGCCACGAGCAGGAACCAACTCGCGAACGTGACGATCAACACCCTTTGTGCGATACCAGCCCCCGATTCTCGGGCGGCTGTCAGGCCGCCGACGACGAACGCGGGGATCATAAATAGCGCCAGCCCCGAGGCCAATCGGTGGATCGAACTCCATCTCACATCCTGCTTGAATCCCCGCGACACGAGATTCGTGCCAATGACCAGACTCAAGAAGGTCAATGGCCCATTGATGCTATGGATGGTCCCCGAGACGGTATCTGATGCCCCCTCCGGGTCGATCTGGAACGTTGCTGCGACCAGGAGGCCGATGCCCCAGATTCCCAAGAACACGAGACCAACCCGATGCGGCCCAGCGCTGGGTAGATCTCGACGGAGCCCAAGGACGAGGGCCCAAGTACCCAAGCTCAAGGAGACAAAGGCTGACGTCATGAGGTAACCGAAAGGCCCGGTGGCGTACTCGCTCGTCGGTCGATGAACTGGGCTGATTTCGGGACTCAGAAAGTGCATACCGACGATGTCGACGACGAAGTATGCCGTCCCCAGGATGGCAACCGCAGCCAGGATTGCCAGCGGCGTCCCCGCCGCTGGACTTGATGGCCTATCAGCTTGCATCGGCGCTCCTTACCTGTTCTCGCCCATCTTGACGTAGATCCTCAGGCCCGGAGCTTCAGCTGGCGCGCCGCGCGGGCTTCGTCCAGTCGGGAAACGGGCAGGTTGTGCGGCGCGGTGCGCAGTCGTTCTTCCTCGCCGCCGGCCGCCGCGTCCGCGATCTCGAGCAGAGCCTCGGCGAAGGCATCGAGCGTCTCCTTGCTCTCCGTTTCCGTCGGTTCCACCATCAGTGCTTCGCGCACGATCAGCGGGAAGTACACCGTCGGCGCGTGGAAACCGTAGTCGAGCAAAGCCTTGGCCACGTCGAAGGTACGGACTCCGTGCTTGCGAAGGAAATCCCCAGACGCGACGAACTCGTGCATGGTTCCTTCCGAGTACGGGACTCGGTAACGCCCGTCGATCCGCTCTTTGAGGTAGTTCGCATTGAGGACGGCCATCCCGCTCACACGTCGAAGGCCTTCGAGGCCGAGCCGTCTTAGATATGCGTAGGCCCGGACCACGACCGCGAAGTTGCCCGAGAACGAGTGAACCGGGCCTATCGAGTGCGGCTCGTCGTGCGCCCAGGCAAACGTTCCGTCCCCGAGCCTTCGTACGCGCGGGACGGGCAGATAAGGCGCGAGCGCCTCGCTCACGCACACGGGTCCGGCCCCCGGCCCTCCGCCACCGTGCGGCGTGGAGAACGTCTTGTGGAGGTTGATATGCACGACGTCAAAACCCATGTCGCCCGGCCGGGCCCGTCCGACGAGCGCGTTCAGGTTCGCTCCGTCGCAGTAAGCGAACGCGCCCGCGTCGTGCAGGATCTTCGTTACCTCTTGGATCCGTTGCTCGAACACGCCGAGAGTGTTCGGGTTTGTGATCATCAGTCCCACCACGTGCGGGCCCACGATCTCGCGAAGCGCGTCAACGTCGACCTGCCCATCCGGGCCCGACGGGACCTCGGCCACCTTGAACCCCGCCAGCCGCACCGAAGCCGGGTTCGTACCGTGTGCAGAGTCCGGGATGATCACGGTGTCGCGAGGATCGTTCCGGTCGGCGAAGTATTTCCGCCACATCAACAGAGCCGTGATCTCGCCGTGCGCTCCGGCGGCGGGATTGAAGGAACCTTCGTGCATCCCGACGATCTGACACAGGTCGCGCTCGAACTGCCACAGCAGGGCCAGCGCTCCTTGCACATCGGAGTCCACCTGATCGGGATGCAGATCGCGGAACCCCGGCAGTGCCGCGAGCTCGTCCTGCACCTTGGGGTTGTACTTCATCGTGCACGAGCCCAACGGGTAGAAGGAGTTGTCGATCGCGAAGTTCCGCTCCGAAAGCTGGGTGTAGTGGCGAACGAGTGCGGGCTCGTTCACCTCGGGCAGCTTGGGCAGCGTTCGCCGCGCAAAGCGTTCCGGTAGTTGGGCGGCATGGCCGTTCTGCGCGGGCAGCGACCACGCGCGGCGTCCCAGGCGCGAGCGCTCGAAGATCGTTTGCATCGGCCGGCCCAAAGCAGCCGGTCCGCCGTCGGTCGGGCTCACGACTTCCCCACCTCGCGAAGGGCTTCGACCAGAGCGTCGATATCGTCGGTCGTGCGCCGCTCGGTGAAAGCGATGTTGAACACGTCCGCGTGATCGACAGAACGCGGACCCGCCCAGACCCCGCGATGACGCAGCTCGACGATGACTTCGTCCGACGTCTTCGGGCCGCGCAGGGCGAGCTCGCGAACGAAGGGACGCGACGACGCGACGCGGAAGCTGGTCTCAGCTTCGATGCGTTCGGCTGCTGCGTGGGCAAGCTCCGACGAGATCTCTCCGATCTTCCGCAGGCCCTCGGGCCCGAGCCAAGCCAGATGCACGGCCACGCTCAGGGCGAACAGGGTTTGGTTGGTGCAGATGTTCGATCCCGCCTTCTCACGCTTGATGTGTTGCTCACGCGCTTGCAACGTCAACACGTAGCCGCGACGTCCGTCGGCGTCGACCGTCTCGCCGACGAGGCGCCCGGGCATGTGCCGGGCGAAAGCGTCGTCGCATGCGAACAGACCGACGCATTGCCCACCGAAGGCCAAGGGATTGCCGAAAGCCTGCCCTTCGGCCGCGGCGATCTGTGCACCCCATTCACCCGGTGGCGCGACCACACCGAGGGTCATCGGGTCGGCAAGACCGATCACCACGGCCCCCGCTTCCGATGCTGCGGCGGCGATCTCCGCAGCGTCCTCGAGGAACCCGTAGACGTTCGGTTGCTGTACCACGACGGCAAGGACGTGCTCGTCCCGCGTGGCTTCAGCGATTGAGCCGGGCTCCGTGCCGAAGTCGGTCTCGGGCAGGACAACGACCTCGATCCCGAGACCTCCGGCGTAGGTGTCCAGGACGCGGCGGTACCTCGGGTTCACCCCCGGACACACGAGAACGCGTCGCGACTCCCGGCGCATCGCGGCGAGGTTGATCGCCTCGACCAGCGCCGTCCCTCCGTCGTACAGGGACGCATTGGACACCGTCAGACCGAAGAGCTCGGCGATCATCGTCTGGAACTCGAAAAGGGCCTGCAGCGTCCCTTGCGACGCTTCGGCCTGGTACGGCGTATAGGCCGTCGCAAACTCTCCACGACTGACCAATGCCCGGACGGCGGCCGGAACGTAATGGTCGTAGAGTCCGCCACCGAGGAACATCCGCCCACCGCCCGACGGTGCGTTCCGCGACGCGAGAGCCGCGACGTGCGCTACGACCTCCGGCTCGGCCAGCGCGGGGATAAGGTCGATCGCCGGATCGCGCAGGGCATCGGGGATAACCGAGAAGAGGTCGTCGATGGACTTCGTCCCGACGACGGCAAGCATCGAGTCGATGTCGTTGGTTGTGTGAGGTACGAAGTCTCCGGCGTTGCTCATGACTTCTTTTTGGGTCGCTTTCGTTCGATGAGCGGCACGGCTCGCAGTTGTGTCGGAATCTCCTTGTTACGGGTTCGCATAGTGGCCGGGCCCAGATCGGCGTCGGAGGGAACGAAGGCCAGACCGATCGGCGCCTCGAGCACAACGGACGTGCCGCCGCTCGTCACTACACCGGGCCCGATCAGGTCGCCCTGTTGCGGTACGGCCGGCTTCTCGCAGACGAAGCCGACGAGCTTCCGCGCTGTTCCGTGCTCGGCTTGCTTGGCGAGAGCGTCGCGCCCGATGAACTCGCGCGTGGCGATGGAAACGGCAAAGGCGAGGCCGGCCTCCAGTGGTGAGATGTCGAGACCGAGCTCGTGTCCATAAAGGGGATAACCCATCTCCATCCGAAGGGCGTCCCGGGCGCCGAGCCCGCACGGAACGACACCGCTCTCTCGGAGCGCCTCCCATACCCGAGGGCCGGCGCCCGCTTCGCACATGATCTCCACGCCGTCCTCGCCCGTGTACCCGGTCCGGGAAACAACGGCGCTCACGCCGGCCACGGTCGTGCGCGCGACACCGAACCGCGGCAGGTCACCGATCTCGTCGGCTCCCAGCGCGGCGGCGCTGGCTCTAGCCTCGGGACCTTGCACGGCGATGAGCACGGATCCTTCGGTCTCCTCGACGATGGCGACGTTCCGGCCGGACGCGTTGTCCTCGAGATGTTCCGAATCGTCCGCGCGTCGAGATGCGTTCATGACGACGATGAACTCCTCCGGCGCGAGCCAGAACACGATCAGGTCGTCGATGGCGCCCCCGTCCGGAGTGCACCACAACGTGTACTGGGCCTTGCCCGGTGAGATCTTGCTCAAGTCGTTCGTCCCGAGTCGTTGGAGGATGTCGAGCGCGCCGGGACCTCGCATCCGGGTCCGGCCCATATGCGAGACGTCGAACATTCCGGCCTTGGTCCGGACGGCCCGGGCTTCGTCGAGGATCGATCCGTAGTGGACGGGTAGCCGCCACCCCGCGAACGCGACGAACCGGCCCCCGGCATCGGTGTGGGCGGCGTGCAAAGGCGAATGCAGGATCGCCCTTCGGGCGCCCTTGTGATCGGACTCGGTCACAGCGTCATCCTTTCATACAGCGGGGACCGATTCGTTTCGCCGGTACTACGTCGTCGTCGGTAGATCGCCCAGGTTGCCGTCGATGACGAAGCGCGCTACTTCACCGAGCTTGAGGCCCCGGTCCATCGCCGCGCGCTGCATGAACCGGTACGCCTCGGCTTCCCCGAGCCCTTCGCCGACGAGGATGCCCTTGGCGCGTTCGACGAGCTTGCGCGCTTCGAGGCGTTCGGCGAGCTCGGAGACTTCGCCCTCCAGTCGCGCAACTTCGCTGTAGCGCTCGAGCGCGACCTCGATCGCCGGAAGCAGGTCGCTCTTCTGAAACGGCTTGACGAGATAGGCCATAGCGCCGGCTTGCGCGGCCTGGGCCGCGAGATCGCGCTGGCTGAAGGCGGTGAGGATGAGGACCGGTGCGATGCGCTCCTGCGTGATCATCTCGGCCGCTCGTATGCCGTTCATGCCCGGCATCTTGATGTCGAGGATCACGAGATCGGGCCGGTGCTCGCGAGCCAGGTCGACCGCCTGGCGCCCGTCAGCTGCCTCGCCGACCACATCGAAGCCTTCCTCTTGTAGCATCTCGCACAGGTCCATGCGGATGATCGCCTCATCCTCGGCTACGACGACGCGAGGGATGTCGTCCGACGTCGCGTTCGTCACGATCTGACGCCCAGGTAGTCGTTGAGCATGCGGGCCTCGGCCTGGAACGTGTCTTTCATGCTGTCGGCGATGAACTTGGCCACGCGTCCTCCGACGAGCGGAATGCTCACGCGGATATCCGCTTCGACGACTCGGTTCGTGGTTTCGCCCTCGGCTAAGAATGCATAGCGTCCGTTGCAGCGGAAGCGCCCCTTCATGACGTGGGGGTGGATCTCGTAAAGCCAAGCGTTGCTTTCCGGATCGAAGGTGCCTTCTTCGTCCCACGAAATCGTCGAGCCGCCGATCGCGCGGAGGACCGGAGCGGGAAGCGGGCCGGCGAAGCGGTAACGGACGACTCGATGGATCGAGCCGTCGGGCCGGCGGTCGAAGGTGGTTACCGTCCGCTCGGCCACGTTCGGGAGCTCGGTTAGGCGCTGGTCGAAGGCATCCTCCATGCTGGCGCGCACGACTTCATCTACGGGGGCGTCGATGCGGTGCTCGATCCGCAATTCCATGCTGCGAGGGTAGCGAAGCTCAGGCACAACCGCGTGCCCATACAGCAGCCGGCTGGGTGCATTTTCTGTCACCAGAGAGCACTAATTGCACCCAGTGTCGTCCTCGCGTGAGAAACTGAGCTCGCCTTCCCCTCCAGCTCACGGTTGGAGGAAGATGTCTCCTCGGAGTCCCGACCAGCGGATCGCCGAAGTCGCGGCCCATCAACACAGCGCATTCACCCGGGCGCTAGCCAAGGCATGCGGCTTCACGGACGCAATGATTCGTCACCGCCAGCGGTGCGGTCGCTGGTTGCTAAAAGGGCCGGTTGTATTCGTGTTGTCAGGCTCTGCTGACACTTGGGAACAACGAGCGAAGGTTGCCGGACTTCAATGCGGCCCGATCAGCGCAGTCTCCGGCGTGAGCGCCGCCGCGTCCTGGGGACTCGGACCACGCAGGCCCACGTTGATCGACGTCACCATTGCCCATGACAAGCGGGCGCCGAGAATCAGCGGGGTCATCGTTAAGCGATCTCGATACTTCGCCCGAACCGACTTCCGCACCTTGAACGACATTCCGGTTACGTCACCCGAACGGACGCTGGTGGACCTTTGCATTCATCGCCAGGCCAAGGCTTGAGGCAATGGTTGATTTGTCCTTGTCGCGCCGATTGACAACACTTAGATCTCTTCGGAAATACATCGCCTCCAGGCCTCTCCCGAGCCGTGCCGGTGTCGCGGTGCTGTTGGCGCCCCCGTCCTCGCGCCAGTTTCGCGTTTGGGCTCGGAAGATCAACCAAGCGGCCGGACTTAGTGGTTGCCACCATCGCGAAAGCGATTGAAGAACGTACCGGCGGAGGGACTCGAACCCCCACGAGCTTTTGGCCCAATGGATTTTGAATCCATCGCGTCTACCAATTCCGCCACGCCGGCGCGCTACCCACTATAGGGACGGCTCTCACCGCAAACGGGCCGTCCCCACCATCAGCGTCTCGCCGTCCTGGTTCACGGCCGTCACCTCGTGCCCTTCACCTTGCTCCGTCGCCCTGATCGTCACGGTGTCATCGGCGAAGACCGGCTTCGTGAACTTGACCTCGATCTCGCCGCGCTCCAGCCAGTGCGACCCGTGTATGCGTGTCATGAGCTCCGAGGCAAAAGCCAGGGTCATCACCCCCTGCGCGATGGTTGCGTCCAAGCCGGTTCGCTTCGCTACCTCGATGTCGGAGTGGATATTGCCCGGCCCCGAATAGAGCGTCATGTCGTCCTGGGTGACGTGCTTGGTGATCTCCATCACGCCTCCCCTCGCAGGTGCACCTCGGGCCAGATGCACGTCATGCGCGCCCACCACACTCGTTCGACTCCCCGAAGGAAATCGCAGTCGATAGCGATGTAAGCCTTGTCTCGCCGCATCTCCTTGATGGAAACGGTGCCGGTGGCCACTACTGTCTGCCCGACCTTCACCGGCGCGAAGAACTTTAGGCCTTGGTGCGTATGGATTATCGGCCCCGGATACTTCGATCCCAGGACGAAGATCGCGAAGTTCCCGGCCACGGACGGATCGATGACGTCAACGTGCTCCGCCAGCTCGTTGTGTGCGCCATCGATGTACCGGCTGTGCAGCTTCTCCGACAACCGGAACTCCATGGGCCCGATCGATTCTCCGAGCTCGACGTCGCTCCACCTACCCATCGATCGCTCCACGCATGGCCTTGACGAGCCGGACGGCCGCCTCAACACCGTCGTCCTGCACGGCCTTGATAACCGCACTGCCGACGACGACGCCGTCCGCGAAGTCACATGCCTCGACGGCTTGCTCCGGCGTCGACACCCCGATGCCAACCAATGCCGGACGGTCGGTCACCTCTCGCACCGTTTCCACGACGCTTCGTGCGCGCGAGGAGAGCGAACCCCGAACGCCCGTCACGCCGAGAAGGGACACGCAGTAGACGAAACCGGCTCCCTCACGCGCGATCGCCTCGATACGAGCACGCGGAGTGGTTGGTGCCGCGAGAAAGACCGTCTCCAGATCATGCGCCCTCGACGCATGCAGCCACGTGGCAGCCTCGTCCACGGGGAGATCGGGGATGATTACGCCGGACGCACCGGACGCCGCCGCCTGCGCAGCAAACTCACTTTCACCGATGGCGAGGATCGGGTTGACGTACGTCATGTAGACAAAAGGGACGGCCGCGGCGAGCCCCGACATCGTTCGGAGCACTGCGGCAGGACGAACCTCGGCCCGCAGTGCCGTGTCGGACGCGCGCTGGATCACGGGTCCGTCCATCAGTGGATCCGAGAACGGCACACCGATCTCGAACACGTCCGCGCCGGCGTCGACGAGGCCGCGCAGCAGATCCGGGAAAGCATCGGGCGACGGGTAACCGCACATCAGGTACGGAGCGAGGACCTTGCGTCCGGAGTCGCGCAACGCGCGAAGCTGAGCTTCCAGACTCAAGCCTTCACCTCGCGCATCAAAGCCGCGGGGTCGAAGTGCGAACATTCGACCACGATCGCCTTCATGCCCTTGTCCGTTCCAGACTCGTGGTTCTCCCCCGGCTCCCAGAACGCGGCACGGCCCGACTGGATCGGAATCTTCTTCCCGTCCTCACCGGAGACCCATCCGCTGCCCTCGACGACGACGAACAGCTGCGGCCCGGTGGCCGGATGGCGCGGGATGAACCCGCCGGCGCCGACATGGAAGCACGCGAACTGTGACGGCACCTGCGTAAGGAAGATGGGACTGATCACCGTCTTGGATGCCTTCGGATCCACACGATGCGACTTGCCTTCGGTGTCCATCCATTGCGTGAGCGGGCGTCCGCTGTTGGGGTCGAACGAGAAGATCCTCATCGCTGCAGGCTCCTGACGGTCTCAACGTCCTTGTCGCCTCGGCCCGAAAGAAGGAGCAACACGTCACCCGGCAGATTCCCGGCTTCGCCTTCTCGCAAGAGCCACGCGATCGCGTGCGCGGCCTCCAGTGCAGGCACGATTCCTTCGAGCTCGGAAAAGGTTTGGAAGGCGGCGAGGGCTTGGTCGTCGGTCGCCGAAACGTAGGACGCAAGACCTTCGGCATTCATATAGGCGTGCTCCGGCCCAGAGCCCGGGTAGTCCAGACCGGCCGAGATCGAATGTGCGGGATGGATCAATCCGTCCGGCTCTTGGAGGATGCGGGTACGCGCGCCGTGCAGGACGCCGTCCGTACCGGCGGAGATGGAAGCGCCGTGCTCATCGGTGTCGACACCATGGCCTCCGGGCTCCACTCCGACCAGCTTCACGCCGCCTATCCCGACGAAGCCGGAAAAGATCCCGATCGCGTTCGACCCACCGCCCACGCATGCGACAACGAGGTCGGGCAGCCGGCCGAGCTGATCGATGATCTGGGTTCGGGACTCCTCACCGATCACCTTCTGAAGCTCCTTGACCATCCAAGGGAAGGGATGAGGTCCGACGACCGACCCGATCACATAGTGCGTGTACTCGACATTGGTGACCCAGTCGCGGAAGGCTTCGTTGACCGCGTCCTTGAGCGTGCGGCTCCCGGAGTCGACCGGAACGACCCGAGCACCGAGTATCTCCATCCGGAACACGTTCAAGGCTTGTCGCTCCATGTCGACTGCACCCATGTACACGACGCACTCCAAACCGAACAGAGCCGCAGCCGTCGCCGTGGCCACACCGTGTTGACCGGCCCCCGTCTCGGCGATCACGCGAGTCTTGCCCAGCCGGCGGGCGAGAAGGCACTGCCCGAGGACGTTGTTGATCTTGTGCGAACCCGTATGGTTCAAGTCCTCCCGCTTGACCCAGACCGTGGCCCCGACGCGGTCGCTGAACCGGTCGGCTCGGTACATGGGCGTTGGACGTCCGGCGTAGTTGCGTCGCAGGGCATCCAGCTCGGCCAGGAAGAGCGCGTCGACGCGCAAGGAACGCCAAGCGTCCTCGAGCTCGATCAAGGCCGGCATCAGCACCTCGGGCGCATACCGTCCGCCGTACGAGCCGTAACGGCCCTCGGCGTCGGGAAGTATCTCTATAGGAGCCTCGGCCCGGATGGGACTCACGACCTGGCCGCCTCGACGAACGCACGCATCAGATCGGCATCCTTTATCCCGGGTTCACTCTCTATGCCGGACGACACATCCACACCGGCGGGTCGCAGCCGGGCTATCGCATCTGCGACGTTGTCGGGACGCAGACCCCCCGAGATAACGAAGGGCACCGAGGGACGGTTCGCCTCTATCACGTCCCACGGCGCCTGCACACCGGTTCCTCCGAGCTTCCCTTCGACGAAGGCGTCGAGGTGCACGGCGTCACAGCTCAAGCGTTCGAGCTCGGTGAGATCCTCCACATTACGCACGAGAACGGTCCGCAACACGGCCACGGCGTTCGGCAGGAAACGGCCGGCTACCAGCGGGGCCGGGAACTGGACGCCGTCGAGCCGCAGGAGCTCGGCCACTTCGCCGACCTCGCGTGGGGCCGAATCGTCGAAGACTCCGTACGCAGCCACGTCATTGGGGATCGCGTCCCGTATCTCCTTGGCTTGGGCAACGGTTACGCGTCTCGGTGATGGCGCGAAGATCATGCCGACGGCCGACGCTCCGGCGTCGACGGCTGCAACCGCGTCCTCTGCGCGCGTAACGCCGTCCAACTTGATCCAGATACCGCGGGCATCGGAGATCGTCATCGTCCGAGCAGCTCTTGGATCTTCGCCGCCGGGTCCGCCGAACGCACGAGGGCCTCTCCTACGAGGATCGCGTCCACTCCGATCGCCTCGAGTGCCTGGACGTCGCTGCGCTCCGAGATCCCGCTCTCACCGACGACCACAACCTCATCGGGGATCAGGGGCCGCAGTCGTGCGGTCGCCGTCGGATCCTCATCGAAGGTCTCGAGGTCGCGATGGTTCACACCGATCACGTCGGCGCCCCCGTCGAGCGCGCGCTCTACATCTTGTTCGTCGAACACCTCGACCAATGCGGTAAGCCCCCAACGCCGGCTCTCCGCAACCAGGTCGCCGAGGTCCTCTCCCAGGATGCGGACGATCAGCAAGATCGCATCGGCTCCCCGCACGCATGCATCGACGATCTGTGCACGGTCGAGGATGAAGTCCTTCCACAGAACGGGGAGCCGGGTCGCCTCTCGCGCGCTGGTGAGATCGGCGCCTGATCCGTCGAAGAAATCGGGTTCGGTCAGGACGGATATCGCGTGCGCTCCACCCCGCTCGTACGCGCGCGCAAGCTCAGCCGGGTCCAGATCGGACTTGAGCTCACCTTTCGACGGTGATCGTCGCTTGATCTCTGTGATGATCGAAATCCCGTCGCGCCGCAGAGCCCCCGTGAAGTCGCGGGACGTCGGAACGTTGCGTGCGCGCTCCTCGAGAGCGGCCAGGGCCGGCTGCAGTGCTTCGACCGCGCGCCTCCGGCCACTGAGGATCTGCTCGAGGAACGAGCTCATCTAGTTGGTAGTGGCGCTCGGGAAAGATGCGCAGAGAGCGACGAGCCGATCGAGGGCCGCGAGCGCCTGCCCGGACGAGATCACGGTGCGAGCGACATCGATGCCTTCCCCGATCGAACCAACGCGTCCGGCCGCGACGAATGCGGCACCGGCGTTGAGGAGCACGCAGTCGGCCACTGCACCCGGCTTTCCTTCTAGTACGGAGCGCAGCGTCTCCGCGTTCTCGGCAGGAGTTCCGCCGCGGATCGCGTCCAGCGGATTGGTGTCGAGATCGACGTCGCCTGCCGAAAGAACGCTGCGCGTAACGCCGCCGTCTTCCACGGTAAGAACGACGTTCTCGCCGGCGCACGTGAGTTCGTCGGGGCCTCCGGCTCCCGCTACAACGAGTGCTCGCTGAACGCCGAGGGCGGCCAGCGCTCCGGCCACGAGCTCGGCCAGGTCCGGGTGACCGACGCCGACGAGCTGGAAGGACGGACGAGCAGGATTCGTCAGAGGACCGAGGATGTTGAACGCGGTTCGTATCGCCAGCTCCCGGCGAACCGGCATCATCTTGGCCATGGCCGGATGAAACGCCGGAGCGAAGATGAAGCCGATCCCGGCTTCGTCGATGCACCTCGCCACCTGGTCGGCATCGAGATCGAGGCGGATACCCAGCACCTCGAGCACGTCGGCCGACCCCGAACGCGAGGACAGCGCACGATTCCCGTGCTTGGCCACCGGGAGCCCGGCCCCCGCAACAACGAAGGCGGCGGCCGTTGAGATGTTGGCCGTACCCGTTCCGTCGCCGCCGGTTCCGCACGTGTCGACCAGACCGGTCGCTTTCGGCAAGACGGCAACGGCGTTATCGCGCATCGTCCGGGCGAATCCGGCTATCTCGTCTGGGCTCTCGCCTTTCATCCGCAGCGCTGTCAGGAAGGAAGCGATCAACGAAGAGGGAACATCGCCCGTCACGATTTCTTGCAGCGCGGCGGCCGCCTCGTCCCCGCTCAGGTCGGAGCGCGAGAGCACCTTGTCGAGCGCTTCACGGAGCCCCATCGTGGACCAAGGCTACCGCGGCGAACGTTTACGTTCGGAGCAGCCGCGCCCTACGAATAGGAACGGACGATGGCCAGAGCGAGCCTCCCGGAGCGCTCGACGTCGGCCGAACGCACCCGATCGAATGTGTCGCGCGGCGAATGGATGCAACACGGGTCGTCGCCCGTCCAGAGCCACGACGCATTCATACCGTTGGTGAGGAAAGAGCCGTTGTCCGACCAGTCGGGGGTCACCCGCTCCTTGGCCGGTATCCCCAACTCCTTTGCAAGACGGACGCACCGCTCCGTCCCCTCCGTCGGCCCAACCGACATGTGACCGCACGTGATCAGATCGCCCCGGCCGACCATGTCGATGTTGACCAACGACACGAGGTTTTGCTTCTGCTGCTCGGACATCAGGGAGACGAAATACCGGGATCCGATGTGGTGGGGCCGCCCGTTCGCAGGCTGGCGCTCTTCAGCGCCGAACGCGATGAACACCACGGGCAGCGCAGCCGCACGGGCGTCAACGGCACGAGCGATCTCGAGGGCCAAGGCGACGCCGGTCGCGTTGTCGTTCGCGCCGGGCCCCCGCAGAGAGTCCCGGTGCGCGCCGACGATCAGGTAAGGCGCCCGCTCGTCGAACCCCGGCGGCTTCCCGATGACGTTCGACGATTCGCCACCCTGCGGCAGCGCGAACTTCTGCTCGGCCACCTGCCAGCCGATCAGCTCGACCTGCTCGCTGATGTACCGAGCCGCTAGAGCGTCGCCTTCGGTTCCCGCCTGCCGGTAGCCGATCTCGGCCCCCAGCGCGCGCACATGGTCCATCGCTCGGCCGAGATCGATCACGCTCTGGTCCGGAGTCGGTGCGGGAGTGGGAGTTGGCGCCGATGACTGCGTGGGCGACGGCGCAGCCGCTGGCGACTGCGGCGTCGCCTCGCGGGGCGTCGAGCCGCACGCGGACGACAGAGCGAGCAACGTCGCCAGAACCGCTCTACGCATCGGGGAACGCCATCTCGAATCTGCTGCCTTCGGCGTCGCTGGCCACGTCCAAGCCGATCCCGAGCCGCTGGGCGAGCTCGCCGACGATGGCCAAGCCAAGCCCACTTCCCACCGAGCGCTCGCCACGGTACTTGCGCCACAGATAGAAGCGCTCGAACGCGTGGTCCACGTCGGCTGGATCCAGACCGGGGCCCGAGTCGGACACCTCTAGCCATCCGTCGTGAACGTCGACCGAAACGCGTCCTCCGTCCGGTGTGACCCTTATCGCGTTCTCGACGAGGTTCGCCACCATCTGATGGACACGGTCGGGATCGGTATTGACGACGGACGGACCGTCGCTGCTCAACGCCAGGACGACCCCGCTCTCCTTGGCTGCCGGCTTCAGAGCATCGACGGCGGCCGTGCCTATCTCGGCGAGGTCGGCCGGGCGGCGATCGATCGAGAACTCTCCGGCTTCGAGCTTCCCGAGATCCAAGAGGTCCTGGACTAGCCGCTCCAGGCGTTGGGACTCGCCGAGCATCACGGCACCGGCGTGACGCGTGCGCCGCGTTGTTCCGTCCGCCAAAGCCTCGGCGTATCCCCGGATGGCCGTAAGCGGTGTACGCAGCTCGTGCGACACGGACAGGAAGAACGTCTTCTCGCGCTCGCGAGCCGAGCGAAGATCGTCCACCATTCCGTCGAACGCTTCCTTCAACTCTGCGACCTCCGCCGGGTCCGAGCCGTGCGAAGGAATCGGCTCGGCGTGTTGACCACGCGCGAACGACCGGGCCGATCCCGCGAGATCACGCAGGGGACGCGAGACGCGTCGCGCGACGGCGTAGGCGACCAGGGCCGACACGGCAAGCGCGGCAACGACGGCGATGGCCAACCGCGCGCCAAATCCTTCGGGGAGCGATTGCGCCTCACCGGCCGGACGGAATGCGTAGACCGCGCCGAGTCGCCCGCACAGCGTGGTCCGTTGGGACGCATAAACGACCGCGCGGCCGGCCACGACACCCCGGCCCTCGGGACCTTCGAATTCGCGGAGTCGCGCGCGGGCTTGATCGGGGACGAAGCGAGCTTGGGGGCCGAGCTCGCGCGCAGCCAGAGCCGGACGCGTTCCTTCCGAGCACGGGATGTCCGCTGCGACTTCGGCCAGACGTGATGCCTCGACACGAAGCTCCGAGAGCAGACGTTGCGGCGCACCGAGTCTCGTCAATCCGACCGTGATGAGCGCCGTCACTATCACAGCCCCGAGCGCCACTCCGCCGATCGCCAGGACGAGCACGCGTCCGAGAGACGCGCGTCCCCGGCTGCTCAACCGGGTGTCACCTTGTATCCGACACCCCGCACCGTCTGCACGGGACACGAAGCACCGAGCTTGCGTCGCAGCTGCGCGACGTGAACGTCTACCGTCCGCGAGTCGACGTCGCCCGGGTATCCCCATACCGCTTCGAGCAGTTGGGACCGCGTCATGACACGACCGGGTCGCGACACCAGATAGACGAGCAGATCGAACTCCTTACGCGTCAGGTCGACGGCCGCACCGGCCAGCGTCACCTCACGCGAAGCGGGATCCACGCGCAGGTCGCCGGTGGCAACCGGGTTGGCACCCGGCTCTTCGTGGTCGTGCCTGCGCAGTACGGCGCGAACGCGCGCAACGAGCTCACGAGGACTGAAGGGCTTGGTCACGTAGTCGTCGGCGCCGAGCTCCAGACCGAGGACACGATCGGCTTCGGATCCTCGGGCCGTGACCATGATCACGGGAACCGGCCGGCGCGCCCTTATCTCTCTCAGTAGATCGACGCCGTCGACGTCGGGCAACGTGAGATCGAGCAAGATGACGTCGATTCCCGGATCGTCGAACTGCCTGCGGGCTTCGGCCCCCGTTGAGGCGATGCGCGCTCGAAAGCCACCCTGTTCCAGATACATCTCGACGACGTCGGCGATGGCTTGCTCGTCCTCGACAACTAGGACTGTCCCCGGCATCTTCTCAGCGTATGTGTAGTGGTGCTAACCAGCTCGATCTTGCCGTCGCTCGCGCATCCTCCCCAGGCGCTCGCGGCGGCACTCGGCCGGGTTTTCCTTGCATTCCTCACGCTTCTGCTGCATCTCCTCGAAACGATCCGCAGAGACAGCACGGACGTGCTTAGTCACGAAGCCATCCCCTTCGTCGACCTGAACGGCGTTGATGTGATCGCCCGCCTCTAGGTCGCCGGGTGTCGCCGGCTGGCCGTCCCGTCCGATCTTGGTGTCGTCCGAAGTGGGGACCTCAACCGTCGTGCCGTCCTCCTCGTTGATGACGAGAGTCGTTCCGTCGACCCGGTCGAGAAGTCCACGGTCGAACTTCACGTTGTTGAATCCCTCTCCGTCGCGGTCCGGAACGACGGCCTCACCGCGGATCGCATGACGCATTCCGCGTCGGCCCACGCGTCCCGGCCGTTCGCGTGGCGCGGCCTCGGCATCCGGCGCCTGCTCTCCTTCCGACTGGGTGAGCAAGGCACCCTCGTCCGAAGTGGTCAACGCGCTGGCCCCGGCGTAGGACACAACCCCGACGACCAAGGCACCCACGATCAACGAGCCGATGTGTCGCTTGATCAGATCCATTACCTGCCTCCTTTTGAGTAAGCGTCGGCCCGCCAGGCGGACAGGATGTCTGCGGTTTGTAAGAACTTCGTAAGGGCGGCTCAGGTACCCATCGATTCGGCCGCGCGGAAGGCGTTGATCAGCGCCGAGGCCTTGTTCACGCACTCCAGGTACTCGTCGTCGGCATCAGCGTCTGCGACGATTCCGCCCCCGGCCTGGATGTAGGCCGTCCCGTTCTTGTACACCGACGTGCGCAGCGCGATGGCCATATCGAGGTTCCCGGAGAAGTCGATGTATCCGGCCACCCCTGCGTACACACCGCGCCGGGCCTTTTCGAGCTCGTCGATGATCTCCATGGCCCGGACCTTTGGGGCACCCGAGACGGTACCGGCAGGAAACGTCGCACGGAGCACGTCGAAAGCCGTCACGTCGGGACGCAGCTTGCCCGTTACCTCCGAGACCAGATGCATGAGATGGGAGTACTTATCCACCTCGAGCAAGCGCGTGGGACGGACCGATCCGTAGTCGCACACTCGTCCCAGATCGTTGCGCGCTAGGTCGACCAGCATGATGTGCTCGGCCCGCTCCTTGGGGTTCGCCGCTAGCTCCTCCGCCAGCTCTTTGTCCTTCACAGGCGTCAGCCCCCGCCAGCGCGTTCCCGCGATCGGGTGAGAGATCGCGATCCCATCCTCGACGCGAACGAGGGCCTCGGGCGACGACCCGATCACCCACACGTCACCGAACCGCAGCAAGAACATGTACGGCGACGGGTTGACTAGTCGCAGCATCCGGTACAGATCGACGGGATCGGCCTTCAGACCCTCGAGCGCGAAGCGCTGCGAAAGCACCACTTGGAAGATGTCGCCGGCGAAGATGTACTCGCGCGCTCGCTCGATCATGACGCGCCACTCCTCGCGGGTCGTGTTGGACGGCGGCGCCTCCTGCCGGACGATCTCCGGCGGCTCGACTGGCTCCTCGACGAAAGGCTCACGCAACCGACCGACCAGCTCCTCGCAGCCACGAATGGCTTCTTCGTAGGCGGAGTCGACGTCGTCGCCGGGCGTCACGTTGGCGATCACGCTCAAGACCTGCCGGAAGTGATCGAAGGCCACCAGGCGGTTCGTGAACTGCAGCTGCAGATCCGGAAGGTCGAGGTCGTCGGTCGTCGTGTCGGGCAGGCGCTCGATATGGCGGACGATGCCGTAGCCGAGATACCCGACGGCGCCGCCGTGAAGAGGCGGGAGCCCGTCGAGTCGCGGCGCGCGGAAGCCTTCGATCGTGTTCTGAACGATTTCGAGCGGATCGTCGCCCGTGGCCCAGGGCGGCGGCGTGCCGTCCCACTCCACATCGTTGTGCTTGGCGCGCACGACCAGGAACGGATCAACACCTATGAACGAGTACCGGCTCCAGCGCTCGCCGTGCTCGGCCGACTCGAGCAGGAAGTAGTGGTCGCCTCGCGCCAAGCGCTTGAAAGCAGATACGGGCGTTTGGTGATCGCCCAGAACCTCTCGCCACACGGGCACGACCGTGTATTCCTTGGCGAGGACGCGGAACTCCTCGAGCGTCGGCCTGTACAGTCCTTCCTTCAAGTCGGTGCCTCGAGTGTCCGGTAGAAGCAGGAGTAGTTCCCGGTGTGGCATGCGCCCTTCCCCTCGAGGTGCACGCGGTACAGCACGACGTCCTCGTCGCAGTCGTAGCGCATCTCGATCAGGTGCAAGCGGTCTCCCGAGGTGTCGCCCTTGGTCCACAGCTCGTCACGCGAGCGCGACCAGAAGGTGGCCAGTCCTTTGTCGAACGTCGTCCGGATCGCCTCCTCGTTGGCCCAGCCGAACATCAAGACGTCGCCCTTGTCGGCCTCCTGGACGATCACCGGGATCAGTCCCTGTTCGTTGAAGTTGAGGTCGGAGATCTTCATCCAAGTCGCCTGACGTCTATTCCTCGCGAGGCCATGACGTTCTTGAGGTCACCTACCGTGTGCTGGCCGTAGTGAACGATCGAAGCGACCAGCACGGCGTCCGCGTGGCCTTCGATCACGGCATCGGCCAGGTGCTCCGGCGAACCGGCACCGCCGGAAGCGATCACCGGAATGCCCACGGCGTCGGAGACGGCGCGGGTGAGCTCCAGGTCGTAGCCCTCCTTCGTGCCGTCCCGGTCGAAGGACGTCAACAAGATCTCCCCGGCGCCGAGCTTCTCCGCCTCGACGGCCCAGCCGACAGCGTCGATCCCACTTCTTATCGGCTGCTCACCGCGGGCGCCGCGTCCCCCTTCGAGAACGACCTCCCAACGCTTGTTGGAGGGAGTCGCTTCGCTCCATCCTGCGACTTTCCGTCCGTCGATGGCGACGACGATGCATTGGGCGCCGAACTCGTCGGAGGCCTCACGAACGAGGTCGTGGTTGCGCACGGCCGCGGTGTTCATCGCGACCTTGTCCGCACCGGCCCGAAGTCTCAAGCGGACGTCGTCGACGGTGCGGACACCACCACCGATCGTGAGCGGGATGAACACCTGCTCGGCTGCGCTGCGAAGCACGGAGTACGTCGTCTCACGGCCTTCGGGCGTTGCGGTTATGTCCAGGAAACAGAGCTCGTCGGCACCCTGTTCGTCGTAACGCAGCGCGAGCTCGACGGGATCACCGGCGTCGCGGGTGTCGACGAACTGGATGCTCTTCACGACGCGGCCGCCGTCGAGGTCGAGGCATGGGATGACGCGCTTGGCCAGGGTCACGCCACGGCCTCGAGCGCGTCGGACAATTCGATGGCGCCGGAGTACAACGCCTTTCCAACAACCACTCCCTCGACCCCGTTCACTTCATTAAGAACGCGAAGATCATCGATGCTCGCGATTCCGCCCGAAGCAACCACCGGGATCCCAGCTGCCGACGCAACCTCGCCCAGGATCTCGGTGTTGGGGCCCGCAAGCATTCCGTCCCGTCGGATATCGGTGACGAGCAGCCGTGGGACGCCGGCGGAAGCCAAACGCTTGGCCGCATCGACAACGTCCTCGCCCGTCCCTTCTTGCCATCCCGAGATTCGAACTTCACGTCCCTGGGCGTCGGGGGCAACCATGAGACTTGCGCCCAGACGCTCGATCGAGAGGGCCAAGAAGTCTCGGTCGGTGAGCGCCGCCGTGCCCAACACGACGCGGTCGGCGCCGGCTCCCAACCACTCCAGCGCCAGCTCGATAGATCGAATGGCGCCGGCCACCTGGACCGGGATCATCAGCGACCGCACGATCGACTCGATGACTTCTCGATTGCGAGGCTCCCCCGCCACAGCGCCCTCGAGGTCGACCACGTGCAGACGCGGTGCGCCCAGCGCTTCCCACTCCTTCGCGGTCGCCACCGGATCGTCGCCGTAAACGGTCTTGGTACCGATCTCGCCCCGCTCGACGCGGACCACCTTTCCCTCGATCAGATCGATCGCCGGGATGACCTCGAAGGTCATTTCCCTATCCGGTCGAAGAAACGTTGCAGAACGCGGCGACCGACGTCGGCCGATTTCTCCGGGTGGAACTGCACGCCGACGACGTTGTCACGCTCGATCGCGCTGCAGAAACGCTGTGCGTACGTGGTCGTTGCTACGACGCTTTCCAGTTCGGGCTCCACGTAATAGGAGTGGACGAAGTAGACGAGATCGTCCGGCCGTATGGCGTCGAGGACTTCCGCATCCTCGGAGACCTCCAGACTGTTCCACCCCATGTGCGGGATCTTCAGATCGGTTCCGCCATCGAGGCGGCAGACTGTTCCCGGCACGATGCCGAGCCCGCGCGCGTCCGGATCCTCCTCCGATGTCTCGAGGAGCAGCTGCAGACCGACGCAGATCCCAAGCAGCGGACGTCCCCGGCCGGCCCAATCCCGAAGCGGATCGGAGAGCTTGCGCTCGGCCAGATTGCGTGCCCCGGCGCCGAAGTGCCCGACGCCGGGAAGGATGACGGCATCGAAAGAGTCGTCGAAACCGTCCGGGCCGTCGACGATCGTGGTTTCAACGCCGATGCGCTCGACGGCTTTCGTCACGCTGGGAAGGTTGCCCAGGTCGTAATCGATGACGGCGGCTCTCATTCGAGCACGCCCTTGGTCGAGGGAGCTCCTCCCCGGCCCGACGGCGCGCAGGCCTGGCCCAGAGCCTGTGCCAGCGCCTTGAACTCCGCCTCCACGATGTGGTGCGGGTCGCTTCCGTCGAGCAGCTTGACGTGCAGCGTTATACCAGCACGATTCGTTAGCGCGCGAAGAAACTCATTGGTGAGCGCCGGATCGTACTCGCCGATCCGCGCAACCGGGACGGGCACATCGTGCGACAGAAAGGGCCGCCCGGACAGATCGAGGGCAACACGGACGAGGGACTCCTCCATCGGCACAGTTACCGACCCGTACCGGCTTATCCCGGACTTGTCGCCTAGGGCTTCCTTCAGCGCATCGCCCAGCGCCAGTCCGACGTCCTCCACCGTGTGGTGTGCGTCGATCTCGAGATCGCCCTTGGCCTCGACGGTCAGGTCGAACCCGGCGTGCCGGCCGAGCTGGGAAAGCATGTGGTCGAAGAAGGGCACGCCGGTGGAGGCCGAAGTCTCACCACTCCCATCGATGGTGAGATCGACCGTGACCTGCGTCTCGCCGGTGCGTCGGTCGACGCGTGCACTTCGCA
Source organism: Actinomycetota bacterium (assembly GCA_040905525.1). GTDB lineage: Bacteria > Actinomycetota > JAICYB01 > JAICYB01 > JAICYB01 > JBBDRJ01. The sequence goes on along the minus strand of JBBDRJ010000009.1, from coordinate 13,074 downwards.
TCTGGGGAGAATAAGGATAAGGGGCCTAAACGAGCGTTGTGACGACCTCAAGAAACGAGTCGTTCTCCGCCGGCGTGCCCGCCGTGACACGCAGGCAGTTCTCGCAGCCCTTCAGGTGGCTGAAGTCCCGGATGACGATCCCGCGGCCCGCGAGCTCATCCAGCAGCCGGGCCGCCTCCGGGTAGCGAAACAGCACGAAGTTTGCGCCACTACCGAACACTTCGACCCGGGCTACCTTCGCCAGAGTCTCGATGAGCCGGTCACGCTCGGCCACGATCTGATCGACGATCGGCAGCATCTCGGCCCGGCGACGGACGGCGACCGTGGCGGCCAACTGGGTAAACGCGGACTGCGCATACGGCATCCGAACGCGGCGCATCTGTTCGAGCAGGACGGGATCGCCGATCCCGTAGCCCAGCCGGACGGATGCCAAGCGGAATGCCTTCGACAGCGTCCGGGCCACGAGCACGTTCGGAAAGTCGGGCAGGTCCCCGGCGACGGTCAGGCCACAGAACTCGAAGTACGCCTCGTCCACTATGACCAGCGCCCCGGAAGCGGCCTCGGCGATGCGGTGCACATCCGCAACCGGCGTAACTGTGCCGGTGGGATTGTTCGGCGTGCATACGAAGACGATCGCCGGGCTTTTCTCCTTGATGGCACTCGTCGCTCGATCGACGTCGATCGAGAAGTCGGCTTCGCGGGCTACGACTTCGACGTCCATCCCCGACATGCGCGCCTGCCGTTGGTGCATGACGTACGTAGGCTCGAACATCAGCGCGGTCCGGCCCGGCCCCCCGTACGCAAGACACGCCTGCAACAACACCTCGTTCGAGCCGTCGCCTATCCATATCCACGACCGATCCACACCGGCATACGACGCGAGCTCTTCGATCAGCTCGATCGGTTCCGGGTCGGGATAGCGATTGAGCTCGATCTTCGCCGCCGCCTCGAAGATCTCATTCAGTACATCGTCGGGGGGCGGGTAGGGGTTCTCGTTAGCGTGAAGGAAGATGCGGCCGCCGGCCGTCTCCGACGAGTAGTAAGGCTGGAGCTTGTCGAGATCGGGCCGGGGATCCGGCCTCTTCACTGTTCCTCCAGCCGGAGATGGAGGGCAGCGCGGTGGGCGGCCATCCCTTCGGCCTCGGAGAGCGCGTCGGCGATCGAGGCGTCCCGAAACAGAGCGGTGCGCTCGTAGGAAACGGTGTTTATGGCCACCAGGAAATCGAGCACGGACAAACCCGATGTGTGACGAGCCGCGCCAGCGGTCGGCAGGACGGCACTAGGTCCGGCGCAGTAGTCGGACAACGTCGCCGGGGTTTCTCCGCCGAGCAGTGCCGTTCCGGCCGCGCGAACCGACTCGAGGAAGACGGCAGGTTCGCCGACGTGGATGCACAGATGCTCGGGCGCCATCTCGTTCACGACGTCCGCTGCCTGCTCGAGATCGCGAACGACTACAGCCAACCCGTGCGTAGCCAATGTGTCCTTGATCCTCGTCGCTTCCTTCAGCCGTCGAAGTTGCGTCTCGATCTCTTCGAGACAGGCGTGCAGAAAGCCTTCGGATGTCGTCACGAGGGTGACGGCCGAGTCGGGTCCGTGCTCGGCTTCCTTGAGCAGCTCGGCGGCGGCATATGCCGGATTGGAATCTCCGTCGGTCACAACGATCGCCTCGGACGGTCCATAGAAGCCGTCGATGCCCACCGTGCCCAGCACCTCGCGCTTGGCCAGCGATGTGTACAAACCTCCGGGCCCGCAGACCTTGTCGCACGCGCGCACGCTCTCGGTTCCTATGGCCATTGCCGCGATGGCGTGGGCACCACCGATCCGGTAGAGCTCGGAGATCCCCGCGACCTGCGCGGCGGCGAGCATCACATCCGGCGCTTCTCCGTCGGGACCCGCCGGACAGCACACGGCGACCTCGTCGCACCCGGCGGCCTGTGCCGGCACAACCGTCATCAAGAAGGAAGAAGGAAGCGGGTAGCCACCGGCCGGTGCGTGCGCGCCGATGCGCCGGATGGGACGGAACACCTGACCCACCACGGCCCCGTCGCGCGACATGGACCAGTCGGCCGGATGTTGCTTCTCGTGGTACTCGCGTATGCGCTCCGCCGACCCCCGCAGACCCGCGATGACCTTCGGATCGACCTTGGCCGCTCCGACGTCGCGTTCCTCCACGCTCACGGCGATGCGGTCGGGGGTCAGATCGGCCCCGTAGACCGAGCGCGAGTAACGGCACAGCGCTTCGTCGCCCTGCTCGCGGACTTCCTCGACGACGCGCCGGACCTGAGCCACGTGTTTCGTGAACTCTGGGCCCTCCCACAACGCACGCTTGCGCAGCGAGGGCAACGCGTCGCGTTCCGTACGCACATCGATGACTTCGAGAGGCATGGGCTGACTAGCGTACGGGAAGGCGTCTCCGCGGTTTTCCCGCTCACCACAGACGTCCGACTCAACCCCTAACTGAACCCTAAGCCAAACCTAAGGAGGGAGGGACTTAAGACCTACGCTCAGCGGGCGACTCTCCGGCGACACAGGAGGTCGGCATGAGGCGCATCGGTCGCTGGCTCGTCGTGGGTATGGCGTTTGTCCTTTTCGTTCCCGGTATCGCCAAGGCCGAGGATCCGCTATTCGTGCCGTGGACCAGCCTCCTGCCCGGCTTCACCGCCGGCTACGAACCGTCCAGCGTCAACCTGTGCAAGCAGGGCCACGAGTCCTGCGTCCGTGCGGCGATCCACGAGATGACTCAGCGCTTCGACGGCTTGGCCGCCGATTGCGACCACGATGCCGTGTTCGGCCTTACGTATCTGCGAACAACGGAGGAGTACTACCGCTTCTGGCAGGAAGGACACTTCAACGAGCCCAACTGGCTGAACCACTACGACGCGGTCTTCGCCGACTACTACTTCGACGCCTTCGACAATTGGGACAGCGGAAACAAGAGCGCCGTGTCGCAAGCTTGGCGTGTGGCCTTCGATGCCAGCGACCGCCGGCAGGTCTCGGGCATAGGCAGCGTTTTCCTCGGGATGAACGCACACATCAACCGTGACCTTCCCTACGTGTTGGCCTCGATCGGGATGGTCGCGCCGGACGGCACCAGCCGGAAAGCCGACCACGACAAGGTCAACGAGTTCCTGAACCGGATCTCGGACTCGGTGTTCCCCGAGCTAGCCGCGCGCTTCGACCCAACGGCCGACGATCTGGAGATCAACGGCACGTCCCTGGACAACTTCCTCCAGTTCCAGATAATCCCGGCCTGGCGCGAGACGGCCTGGCGGAATGCGGAGCTCCTCGTCGCAGCCGGCAACAACTTCTTGCTCCGGTACCTGGTCACGACGACGATCGAGAGCTACGCCGCCACCACGGCACAGTCCCTCAAGACGCTCTTCGGCTACAACGCGCTGTCGAGCTTCGACGCCAACGATCGCGACGCCTACTGTGCCGTGCACGGCCAGGGAGCCTGAGCGGAATCAGACGGAAACGGCCGGGGGGCCGAGCAGGAGCTTGAGCCGGTCGACGCACCCGTTGCCCGGATCGACGCGGAACTCCGGGCCCAGGCGCAGCACGGTTTCCTTCTCGCCGGATTGAAGGTGCAGGAACACCGGCCGCGTGCCCGGAAAATCTAAAAGAACGGACTTGAGCTCCGCGACGAGCTTCGGCGTGCAATCAGGGGCAGGTAGACGGATGCGTACCGGAGCATCCAGCACGCTGTAATCGGGCTCGGCCAGCTCGAGCGCGACGAGCTTCGGCACGTCTTCCTTGCGGTCGACGCGCGCCCGGACGCACAGCACCCGGTCGATAGCGACAAGCTCCCCGGCCGTCTCCGCCACCTGCGGGAAGACGATGACCTCGCAGGTCGCCTCCAGATCCTCGATCTCGAGGATGAACATCAGCTCGCCCTTGCGCGTGAACTTCTTGCCTACGCGGTGGACGATCCCTGCCACGGTCACGGTCCCTCCGTCCAGGACCTCGACGAGCGCCGCGAGCGAGCAATCGGTCTGGCAGGCCAGAACGTCCTCGAGGCCGGCCAAGGGATGGTCGGTCACGTAGTTGCCGAGCATCTCCTTCTCGTAGGTCATGCGGACGGCTTTGGGCAGCTCCGTGGACGGTACGCGCAGCTGCGACCCGACGAGCGTCCGATCGCCACCGGCCTTGTCGTCATCGAACAACGACACGTACCCCTCGCTTTCTTTGCGGCGCGCGGACGCGATCTGTTCCACGACTTGTTCGAACACTTCGAGCAGACCGCCACGCTCGTGGGTGGGCGGGCTCGAAAGGTCGAACGCGCCCGCCTTGATCATGGATTCGATCGTGCGCTTATTTAGGACCGCGACCTCAACGCGCCAGCAGAAGTCGAAGAAGTCCGTGAACGGACCACCCTCGCGTCGGGCGTGCAAGATGTGCTCGACCACGCCCTCACCCACGTTTCGGATCCCGGCCAGGCCGAAGCGCACGCATTTCGGCGCCTGCGGATCGGGCGCGAACTCCGACTGCGAGAGATTCACGTCCGGTGGCAGGACCTCGACCCCCATCTTGCGAGCGGTGGCCAGGTACTTCGTCTTCTCGTCCTTCGAATCCCGCACAGACGTCAGGAGCGCCGACAGGTACTCGACCGGGTGATGCGCCTTCAGGTATGCGGTTTGGTAGGCGATCAGCCCGTAGCATGTGGCGTGGGCGCGGTTGAACGAGTACCCGGCGAAGGGCTGGATCAGCTCCCATAGGTGCTTCGCCAACTCCTCACTCAAGCCTTGGGCGATCGCGCCTCCGAGGAACTTCGGTTCCTCGGCCCGCATGAGCGCATCCACCTTCTTGCCCACGGCCTTGCGCACGAGGTCGGCTTCACCTGCGGTGTATCCGGCGATCCGTTGCAGCAGTTGCAGGACCTGCTCCTGGTACACGATCACGCCGTGCGTATCACCGAGAACGTCGGAGAGCAGCGGGTGAGGGAACGAAACGCTGGAGGGATGGTGCTTGCCTTGTATGTACTTCGGGATCTCCGCCATCGGCCCCGGACGATAGAGGGCGATGAGCGCAACGATGTCCTCGAATCGGTCGGGGCCGAGTGATTTCAGCAGTCGCCGCATGCCTTCCGACTCCAGCTGGAACACGCCATCGGACTCGCCGCGCTGGAGCATCTCGAACACGCTCGGGTCGTCGAGCGACACGTTGTCGATGTCGAGATCGACGCCCTTGGCACGAAGCAAACCCATCGTGAGATCGATGACCGTGAGGTTACCCAGGCCCAGGATGTCGACCTTGAGTAGTCCGAGTCGCTCGATAGCGTGCATCTCGTACTGGGTGACAACGTCGTCGTTGTCCGTGCGTTGCAGGGCGGTGTGGTTGATGAGCGGCTCGCGACCGATCACCACGGCCGCTGCATGCACGCCGGTCTGACGGCGCAGACCTTCGAGCTTGCGCGCGGCATCGAGCACCCGGCGCGAGTCGGCCTCGTTCTCGTGCGCCTTGCGCAGCTCTGCGCCCTCGTTGAACGCGTACTTCCACCGCGGGTCAGTGGATTTCTCGAAGCAGTCGTGGAGGCTCGGATCCTTCCCCAGGTCGGACCGGGGGAACAGCTTCGCCAAGCGGTCGCCCAGCCCGTACGGGTAACCGAGCACGCGTGCGGAGTCCCGTATACCGCTCTTGCCCTTGATCGTCGAGAACGTAACGATCTGCGCCACGCGATCCTCTCCGTACTTCTGACGGAGGTACCGGATCACCTCGCCGCGGTAGCGCTCGTCGAAGTCGATGTCGAAGTCGGGCATCTCGCGCCGTTCGGGATTAAGGAATCGTTCGAAGACCAGCCCGTAGCGAAGTGGCTCCATCGTCGTGATGCCAAGCGAGTAGGAGGTGATGGAAGCAGCCGCCGATCCACGCCCGGGGCCGACGCGGATGCCCTTGCCCTTCGCCCAGTTGACGAGGTCGGCGACGATGAGGAAGAACCCGGCGAATCCCATCCCGCGGATCACGGACAGCTCGTAGTCGAGCCGCTCGCGCACCTCGCCCGGCAACGCTGCTCCGTACCGCTGCGTCGCGCCCTCGTAGGCAATCTTCGACAGGTGATCGTCGAGCGTGCTTCCGTCCGGAGGGACGAAGTCCGGCAGTTGGAGCTCGCCGAAGGAAAGGGTCACGTCGCACATCTCGGCGATCTCGAGAGTGCGGTCGAGAGCTTCTGGATACTGGCCGAGGGCCGCTTCCATCTCCTCGCGGGACTTCAAGAAGAAGTTGTCACCGTCGAAGCGGAGGCGTCCCGGCTCGTCGACCATGGAGCCCGTCTGGATGCACAGCAGCACGTCGTGCGATTCGGCGTCATCGCGACGCGTGTAGTGAAGATCGTTGGTTGCGACGAGCGGGATGCCGAGCGCGCTTGAGAACTCGACCAGGTGCTTGTTGACGACGTCCTGCTCGTCGATCCCGTGGTCCTGGAGCTCGATGAAGAAGTTCTCGGGTCCGAAAATCTCCCGCCACTGGCCGGCGGAGGAGCGCGCTTCGGTGATCCGTTCCTCGAGGATCAGACGCGGAACCTGGCCATTCAGGCAGCCGGTGGTGCCGATGAGGCCTTCGGAGTGCTGGGCCAGCAGGTCCATGTCCACCCGAGGCTTGTAGTAGTAGCCGGTGAGCGAAGCCTCGGTCGCGAGCTTCAGGAGGTTCTTGTAGCCCGTCTCGTTGCGCGCCAGGACGGTGAGGTGCTGGATGGTCTTCGGGTTGTCGTCGCCGGACTGCTTCGAGGTCATCGACCCGCGCGCCAGATAGAGCTCGCAGCCCAGGATCGGCTTCACTCCGTGGTCGCCGCACGTCTCGTAGAAATCGACAAGACCGTAGAGGTTCCCGTGATCGGTTATCGCGAGGGCCGGCATTCCGAGCCGGGCGGCTTCGGCGACGAGCCCTTTTATGCGGGCGGCGCCATCGAGCATCGAATATTCCGTGTGAACGTGACAGTGGACGAAGGAGTTGCCGCTCATCTGCGCCCTCTTAGATGAGGCCCGGGACGCGCAGATACACGGACTTGGGTCGGCACACGGGCATCGTATCGCCGCGTTGCGACAGGGCTAGGGAGCTTGCGGAGAAGGACTCGCAGAGGTGCTCGGCGCCGGTGTCCCACGAGGCAAGATCGGCGTGAGCTCCCACCCTTCCAGACTGTCCACGACAGGGTCGGGGACGTCTACGAGGCGCACCTCCGGGAGTTCCTGGATCTCCGCAAGGTCGCCCAAAGTTGTGTCCTCGAGTGCTATCGCGAACACACATGCGCACCCGGGTCCCAACGATGCAAGGGCGTCGCGACGCTTCTCCTTCTCGGCCTCGTCGGTGATCGCGTCGATCTCGGCCTGGATCTGAGCCGTCAGCTCATCGGCGCGGTCGCCCACCGTCGACTCGATCGTGGTTTCGACCGGGAGGGCTTCGGCCTGGTGCCCGGGGAACTGGACGAAGACGGCGGTCGGTGCGGCATCGCCGAGTACAGACGTCGCGTCACGGGCCGATGTGAGCGCAGAGAGCGAGACGAGCGCCGCCGCCTCCTGCTCGGGGTCCTCGGACGCGATCCGGGTCAGGTATGCGCGCCGGGCTTCGATGTGGCCCTGAGAATCCGGGCCCGGGGTGGGCCCGAGGCGACCCGCGAGACCCGACTCTTCGTTCGACAGCATGAGGATCACCGTCGCAGCGATGAGACCCGCCGCAACAACGGCGAGAGCGATGAAGCGGTACCGGTATAAGCGCTTCACGATCCAACCTGCAGCCGATCGAGAACGTCGGCGAGCTCGACCGGCAGCTCACCTTCGAACTCGAGTCGGTCACCGCCGACCGGGTGAGGAAACGACAGCCGGTAGGCGTGGAGGAACGGCCGTTCGACGCCCAGCCCTCGGGCCACGGCGGGATCGCGGCCGTAGGCCTCGTCCCCGACGATGGCGTGGCCGATCGAGGCCAGATGCGTCCTTATCTGGTGTGTCCGGCCGGTTTCCAATCGCACCTCGAGCAGACTGACGTTCGAGAACCGCTCGGTAACGACGAACCACGTTACCGCCGGGCGACCCTCGGGAACGACCGCCATACGGGTCCTGTGGCGTGGATGGCGGCCCACCGGCGCGTCGATCTTGCCCCGATCTACGGTCGGAACACCATGGACGAGCGCGATGTACCGCCGCTCGATCGACCGGCTCGCCATCGCGGCGACGAGCTGCTCGTGAGCTTCGTCGGTCTTGGCCACGATCAGCAGACCCGACACGTCCCGGTCGAGACGGTGGACGATCCCCGGACGATCCACTCCGGCGCCTGGAGCCAGCTCCTTTCCCGCCGCGAGGAGCGCGTCTACTAGCGTTCCGTCGTGCACTCCCGCCGCTTTGTGGACAACTACGCCGGCCGGCTTGAAGACGACCATCAGATGTTCGTCCTCGTGCACGATCTCGACACCCTGCGGCGGTGGTGCCGGCGCCGCCGCCTTCGGGGCCGTGACTTGAACCACGTCCGATGCGGCCAGGCGATATGACTTCCGCTGCACCCTATCGTTGACGGACACCGATCCGCCGTCGATCAGCAAGCCGGCGCGCGCGCGGGAGATTCCCTCGGCGTGAGCAACGAAGACGTCGAGCCTCTCGCCTTGATGCTCGTCCGTGACGACGATAGGAGCGCTCATCTAATCGGGGGAAGCTCCCGGACCCGGGTGTGTCTTGGCTCGTGGCCGGTCGGTCATTCCCACCCAGACCAGGATCAGAGCCCCGATCGTGATCGCGGAGTCGGCAACGTTGAACGCGGGCCAGAACCGGAAGTCGACGAAGTCCACAACCGTGCCTCGCCCGATGGGCCCCCGGACGAAGCGATCGACCAGGTTGCCGGTGGCACCGGCGGCTACCAGCGCCGCGCCGATCCCCGTCCGCAAACCCGGCTGCTTCACGACGATGGCGATGAACACGATCACGCCGACGAGAGCGCCGAGAGCTATCAGACCGGAGAAGCCCCGAAGAGCGCCGAAGGCCGCGCCGGAGTTACGGATATGACTCAGCCGTAGGAAGTCTCCGATGACCCGGACCGACTCCCCCTCGCGCAGCCCGGACACGACGAGGGACTTCGTGATCTGGTCAAGGGCCACGACGGCGGCGCCGAGCGCAATCAGCCGTGAACGGCGCACCACGGGCGTTACCACGAGCGAAGCGACTGGCAAGCGAGACCGCCGCAGTCACTGCGGCGGTCATCGCTTACCGGCGCTCTTCCTTCCGCTTGCATGAGATGCACAGGCTCGCATGTGGGAGCGCCCGCAGCCGGGCCGCCTCGATGTTCTTGCCGCAATTCGCGCAGACCCCGTACGTGCCGGCCTCGATCTTCTGCAGGGCCCGGTCGACCTGGTCGAGCAGATCCTGAGCGTTGTCAAGGAGCGAGATATCACGCTCTCGCTCGTAGGTGATCGTCTCGGGCTCGCCCTCGTCGTCGCGCTGGTCGACCTTTTCGTCGCCCGAATAGCGCGCCTCGATCTCGCCGATCTGGCGAACGAGGTCTTCTCGCTCCGCGCGGAGCTTCTCTTCGACGGCTGAGTAGTCCTTGGGACGCTTCGTTGTTTTTGCCATCGAACTCTGCCTCTGAAGCTTCAGAGGCGAAAAAGCCCCTCCAGCTGAAGGGCGCCTGACGCTAGCATGGGCGTTCGACCTCGTCAAAGACCGTCAACTTGCACAAACCCGTATCGCCCAATCCGAGCTTCGCCGCACTCGAGGAGGAGATCCTCGAGTGGTGGAACGCGAACGGCATACAGAAGCAGGCGCTTACGCACCGTGAGGGGGCCGAGGAGTTCGTCTTCTACGAGGGCCCGCCCACGGCCAACACCACACCCCCGCTCCACGCCGCGTGGCCCCGCACGTACAAGGACGTTTTCGTCCGTTACCAGACCATGCGGGGGAAATACGTTCCGCGGAAGGCCGGCTGGGACTGCCACGGCCTGCCCGTCGAGATCGAGGTCGAGAAGAAGCTCGGCTTCACCAACAAGCAGCAGATCATCGACTACGGGATCGAGCACTTCAACGAGCTTTGCCGCAAATCGGTGACGGAGTATGTCTCCGCGTTCGTAAGCTTCAGCGAGCGCCTGGGCTTCTGGCTGGACTACGAAGATCCATACCACACGATGGACGACGACTACATCGAGTCCGTCTGGTGGTCGCTCGCCCAGCTGCACGCAAAGGACCTGCTGTTCGAAGCGGATCGGATCGCGCCCTACTGTCCGCGCTGCGAGACACCGCTCTCCGACCACGAGCTGGGTCAGGAGGATGTCTACCAGGACGTCAGCGACCCCGGCGTAACGCTCGCGCTCCCCCTCACCGAACCTCCACCGGGGCTCGAGGGCGCAGCGTTCGCGGTATGGACGACCACACCATGGACCCTCATCGCCAATCTCGCTTGTGCCGTCCATCCCGAGATCACGTACGTGCTCGTAGAGCACGAAGGAAGACGTCTGATCGTGGCCGAGGCGCTGGCGGCATCGGCGTTGGCGCTCGAGACGCCGCCGCCGACCTTGCGCGCGATGCCGGGCCGAGATCTAGTCGGCCTTAGGTACCAAGCACCCTTCGACTATGCGCGCAACAAGATCGGGGACGATCCCAATGCGTGGAATGTGCTGGCGGCTGAATTCGTAAACGTCGACGAAGGCACAGGGATCGTCCATCTGGCCGGCGCTTTCGGAGCAGACGACCTCGAAGCGGTTCGTTCGGCGGGGATACGCATATACAATCCGGTCGACGCCAGCGGTCGCTTCGATGCTTCGGTTCCCGAGTACACGGGAACTTTCGTCAAAGACGCCGATTCCGACATCGTCGAGCGTCTGCGCGCGTCGGCTCGCCTCGTGCGTTCAGAATCTTACCTGCACTCGTACCCCCACTGCTGGCGCTGCAATACTCCCCTGCTCTATTACGCGCTGCAGTCGTGGTACATCCGTACGACGGCCTACCAGGATCGAATGCTCGAGGTGAACGCGACCGTCAATTGGATCCCCGAGCACATCCGCGACGGCCGCTACGGCAACTGGCTGCAGAACAACGTGGATTGGTCACTCTCCCGCTTCCGCTTCTGGGGCACACCACTTCCCATCTGGCGCTGCGACCAGAGCCACGACACCGCCGTGGAGTCGCGCGCGCGGCTCAGCGAACTGGCCGGACGAGATCTTTCCGACTTGGACCTGCACCGGCCGCACGTCGACAACATCGTGTTTCCTTGTCCGACGTGTGGCGCGGAAGGGCGTCGCATCCCCGACCTGATCGACGTTTGGTACGACTCCGGCGCTATGCCTTTCGCTCAGCTTGGCTATCCACGCCGGAACCAAGACCTATTCAAGCTCCGCTTCCCTGCGGACTTCATCGCTGAAGCCATCGACCAGACGCGCGGTTGGTTCTACTCACTCATGGCCGAGGGCGTGATGCTGTTCGACGACACCGCGTACCGAAACGTGATCTGCCATGGGCATCTCGTGGACGAGTTCGGAAAGAAGATGTCGAAATCCAAGGAGAGCCGCGTCGAGCCGGATGATGTGTTCGACAAATACGGAGCGGATGCCCTGCGTTTCCATATCCTCGGAGGCGGCGGGCCCAGCGACAGCCGGCGCATCGGAGACGGACCGCTCACGCAGGTGTTGCGCGGTCCGTTCCTCACTTTGTGGAACGTCTACCGCCTGTACGTGATGTACGCGAACATCGACGAATTCGATCCGAATACCTGGGAGCTCATCTCGCCGCGCGTTCGGCCAGAGCTCGACCGCTGGGTCCTGTCGGAGCTCCACCAGCTGATCTTCGAGGTGAACGAGGCGTTCGAGACCTACGACGCGCTGCGTGCGGCTCGCCGGATCGGTGAATTCATCGACGATCTGTCGAACTGGTACGTACGCCGGTCGCGCCGCCGTTACTGGCGCGCCGCAGAAACCGACGAAGAGGAGGTCGACAAGAGCTCCGCCTACTGGACGCTGTGGACGTGCCTGGTCGATCTTTCGGCCCTGCTCGCGCCCATCGCCCCCTTCTTGTCTGAGTCGCTGTACCGAAACCTTGTGGGCGAGGTGAATCCCTCGGCTCCCACGAGCGTGCACCTCATCGACTTCCCCATCGGTGACCCGGAGCAGGTGGATCCCAGGCTCGCGGCGGGCATGGCTGCCGCACGCGAGCTTGCCTCCCTCGGGCATTCGGCCCGGGGTCAGGCGGGGGTGAAGGTTCGCCAGCCTCTGGGACACGCGGTGTTGCTCGTGCCGTGGGACCTCCGCGACGCCGTGGAGGATGTCGCCGAGCTCCTCGCCGAGGAGCTCAACGTGCGCGAGCTGTCTTTCGCGGAGGACGCCGGCGAGGTCGTCCGCGCAACGCTTCGTCCCGACTACCGCACGGCCGGTCCCGAGCTCGGTGATCGGGTTCGCGACCTCGCTAAGGCGCTCGAAGCCCTGGACGCGCAAGCCACAGCCGAACTGGCCACAAAGCTGGATGAGGGATCGGTTGTCGAGATCGAGTTGGCCGATGGCCAGAAGCTGCAAGTGGCACCCGAGCTGATCGAGATCCGGCGCGAGCCGGCCGAAGGCACGGCGTTCGCCTATGAGCCGCCCTTCGGTGTCTCTCTCGACCTCGCCGTAACACCGGAGCTCCGCCGCGAAGGTATGGCCAGGGAGTTCGTGCACCAGGCACAGAGCGTGCGCCGCGACCTCGGCCTGGAGGTCACCGACCGGGTACACGTCGTGGTCGCCGGCCCTCCGGAGGTCGAAGAGGCACTGCGCGAATACGAGGAGTACGTTGCCGAGGAGCTCCTGGCGACCGACGTTCAGTTTGCGGCAACGGCGGGCGAAGGCAGCCGCACTATCGATGTGGACGGTGATCCGGTGTCGCTTGTGCTGGGCAAGACCGAAGCGGAATAACGCCGACGACTACCGTTTCTTGAGACACAGCCCGCACGGCGTATAGCCACGGCGTTTGGCCAGCTCCTTCGAAACCTCGCGCAAGTCGTCGCCGTGCGCATACCGACAGTCCTGCGCGTGATAACGCTCGCGGCCGGGGATGACGAACACGCGCCCGGCTCGTGCTGCGGCGTCCACCGGTTTGGGCTTGGGCTTGGGTTTGGGCTTGGGTTTGGGCTTGGGTTTGGGCTTGG
>JBBDRJ010000008.1:0-37134 GCA_040905525.1 Actinomycetota bacterium | reverse complement strand
TCCAGTACCCGGACGACGTCGCCCGGCAGATGACCGAGGACTTCATCGAGACGGAAACACGCGTCGAGATACCCGAGTAGTTTCTGTCCCCTGGCATAGGGGAAGGTTTGGTCGTGGTGTCCGAAGGCTCCGATCCGACCCGTGACGTCGAGCAGGCCGCGACGACCGACGAATTCCCTTCGCCGGCAGGAGCAAAAGCGCGCCCCTACATAGGTCTCGTCTTCTGCGCCGTTGCGGCGGGAGCATTCCTGCTGGGGATCGGGGTGGCGACGGCAACACGGTCGAGCACCGACGAGGTTGTGATCGCCTCCGAAACCGTCGGCCCGGATGGGGCGCTGGTCCGCTTCGATGGTGGCGACGTGCGCGTACCCGAGGGAGCGGTGTCCGTCCCGATGCGTTTCGTAGTGCGCAGATCGATCGTTCGCGATCGAGTTCGTGTTCGAGCCGAAGGTGATCCGATCGTCGTAGAGCCGGGGCGCCTCGTGGCCTTCTCTTTCGCGCCACGCGACGTGACTTTCAAAGAACCGGTCGAGGTGACCTTCCGGCTGCCGCCCGGTGTGCGGAACGGAACGGTTTTCGCGCGAACGGGCAACGAGATCCTTCTGCTAACGGGAACGGTCGATCAAGCTCGAGGTACGGCGACGATCGAGATGAGCGATTTCCGCTTCGACGGCGAGCCGAGCGCCCGCTCCTCTCCCAAAGCCACGCCCAGCCCTTCGCCGGCCCGCGCTTCACCAGAGCGGACGCCCCGATGATTCGCCATATCGTGCGGTCCGGACTCGTCGTTCCGCTCATCATCGTTGCTCTGCTCGCATGCGTCCTCGGTTTCTTCGTAACGCGCGAGATCGCACCGGACGCGCCGTTCAGTCCGGTGCGTGTGAGCGTCGTCGCTTTGCCATCGACGCCGACACCGGGTCCCGCGCCGACGCCCGAACCGACCAGCTCCCCGTCTTCGTCCTCATCACGTTCTCGTCCTCGTGACCCGAACTGCCCGGCCGGCTGCGAGTGTCAGCACCCGGCCGGCGGAATCGTGATCGTCTGCCGGTGAGCCAGCGCCTGTGACCGATCACTACCAGCCCGAGGACTCAGGCGAGGAGACGAAAAGCATGCCGCCGCCTCCCCTCGATGAAGGCGGTCCTCCGACCCGCAGGTTTCCCGGGCCGGACATCCAAGCGCCGCCGCCGACCCAACGACTCTCCATGCCTCCCGATCGCCGCGCACGGTGGCTCGGTCTGGTCGGCATCGCGCTGATCTTCGTCGCCCTCCTCGGAGGCGGGTATTTCGGCTACGCCAACGCCAACGACGAACGGGACGTCGTCGTGCGCGGTCGCGTTACCAGCGCCGGGGGAGGTCTGACCTTCGACGACGGAGGCCGCATCGAGATCCCGCCGGGAGCATTGACCGAACCAACCACGATCACGGTACGGCGGGTTCGCATCGACCGGCCGGTGCGGCTGAGCCGAGGTGACGGTCAGCCGCCGATCACCTACGGCCGCGGTGAGCTCTCCGCTTATTCATTCGAACCCAGCGACCTCACCTTCCGACAACAGATCACGATCGCGCTTCCCGCACGCAATGGCGGGGCGCTGCTCATCGCTCGCGGCAACAATCTGCGCGTCATAGCGGCCGAACGACGGGGGGACGCGGTCGTGATCACGACACAACAACTTTCATTCGGGTGATGACGGGCCGCCGGATCTCCATCATCTTTGCCGGCGTCATCCTCGCCGCCGTCGTCGGATGGCTCGTGGGCACCCAGCTCCAGGACGCCCTCTCGCGGCGCTACGACGTCGCGGTTGCCGTCGTCGGTGAAGGCCTCGAGGTCTCGAGTCCACCTCCTGCGGCGCCGTCGGAGGGCACGTCGGCATCGGTCAGTCCGGGGTCTTCACCCACCGGATCGCCGGAGCCGGACGAAACGCAGCGACCCAGCATCGCCGAGCAACGGTGCGGCGGGGAACCGCCGGGCGATGACTGCCGGTGCCGCCTGCGCGACCGAGAGTGGACGTGGATCTGCGATCTACCGGACTAGTCGCCGGGCGCAAGCTCACGCATCGTGCGCCACGCAACTTCGGGGTCGGGCCAGAAGATGTGGACGGCTGGTGTGGTCACGCCCGCATTCATGAACGCCTTCAAGCGCCCGCGTACCTCGTCGGCACTGCCCGCAACGACCAAGGCGTCCAAGATGTCGTCGGAGACTGCCGCACGCGATGCCGCCCGGTCCTTGGCCGCTCTTCCCGCACGAACGCCTTCGACGACGTCACCGTAGCCCTGCCAGATGAAGAAGTTGTCGTAACCCGGCGCGACGATGTACGCACCGAAGCCGTGAGCGAACGCTTCGCGGATCTGCTGCGGATCGTCGGTCACCGCACATTGCACGCGCATCACGACCTCGATGTCATCCGGATCCTTACCCGCGCGCTCGGCTCCCTTGCGCACTTCGGCCACGACCTTCGGGACGTGGGCTTCGCCGAGCATGTTGATGATCACGCCGTCGGCCTTCTCGCCGGCTAGCTGCAGCATCTTCTTGTTCAAAGCACCCAGGTAAATGGGGATCGGCTGACGGGGGCCGGGCATCATCCGGTAGCCCTTAACCTTCACGCACTCGCCGTCGAAGGTGACCTTCTCTCCGGCAAACATCTGACGAAGGACCTCGATCGTTTCGCCGGCACGCTTTAACGGCTTGCCGTAGTCGGCGTCGTTCCAGTCGCTGACGATCTGCGGGGAAGAAACACCGATGCCGCAGATCGCACGGCCGCCGCCGGACATGGCGTCCATGGTCGAGGCGGCCATCGCAAGGAGCGCGGGTCCGCGGATGTTCATCGGCACCACCGCAGTTCCGATCCGCAGACGCTCCGTGGACAGCCCGACGGCGGCCCCCAGCGCGAATGCGTCGTTACCACCGACCTCGGGTACCCAAGCCGAGTCGTAGCCCAGCGACTCCGCCTCCTTCGCGAAAGCGACGTTGTCACGGAACGAAAGGCCCGAGGGTGCGAGAGAAACCGCTAGACCGCTCACGCGGGCAACTGTGCCCGAGGCAACGTAGCCGTCGCCAATCGGATGCGGCCGCTAAGACTCTTCCTCGTCGGCCGCCGCGCGAGCCGCCTCGGCCAGCTCGGTTGCTTCTCCGAGGGTTCGCTTGGGGACGATCCCCCGCTCGGCTCCCCAGCGCTCGAGTTCGCCGAAGGCCTCCTTACGTCCCATCGGGCCACGCTCCAGGCGGAGCTCGGTGAGGAACGTCAGAGCCTCGCCCACGTCACGCGACGGCTTGAGGTCGAAGAACGCCATGATGTCGTGGCCGTCCAGGGGCGGACGGATCTTCGAAAGCTCCTCGCGCTCCGTCAGCTCCGCGATGCGCTCCTCCAGTGCGTCCATCCGTTCCTGGAGCTCCCGAGCCTTCTGCTTGTTGCGCGTCGTGCAGTCCGCGCGGACGAGCGCATTCAGTTGATCGAGCAGGTGCCCGGCGTCGCGGACGTACCGGCGCACCGCTGCATCCGTCCAGCCCAGTCGGTAGGTATGGAACCTCAGGTGCAGGGCAACGAGCGCACGAACGTCCTCGACGACCGCGTTCGGATAGCGCAGCTCGCGCAGACGCTCGTTGGTCATCCGAGCGCCGACCACCTCGTGGTGGTGGAAAGTCACACCGTCGTCTCCGAACGCCCGCGTAGCAGGCTTGCCGATGTCGTGGAACAGGGCCGCGAGCCTCGGCACAAGGATCGGAGGCACGCCTTCCACGACGGCGAAGGTGTGGTGCAGCACGTCTTTGTGCCTATGTACCGGGTCTTGCTCCATGGCGAGAGCGGGGAGCTCGGGGATCACGTGGTCGGCGAGTCCGGATACGACCATGAGCTCGAGGCCCTTGGCCGGGTGCGAAGCAACCAGCAGCCTCGAGAGCTCGTCACGCACCCGCTCTCGGGACACGATCGCCAGGCGCGCGCTCATGCGCTGGATCGCGTCGACCACCTCGTCGGCGACCTCGAAGCCGAGCACCGCTGCGAACCGGCATGCACGCAGCATGCGAAGGGGGTCGTCGGTGAAGGCCTGGTCGGGCTCGGCGGGCGTACGCAAGGTCTTCCGGCGAAGATCCTGCAGACCACCGGTCGGATCGAAGACCTCGCCGGTCGGGACCTTGACGGCGATGGCGTTTACGGTGAAGTCGCGGCGCGAAAGATCCGAACGTATGTCGCGCGCGAAATGAACCTCGGGCTTGCGTGAGTCCTCCGGGTACCACTCCTCGCGGTACGTAGTGATCTCGACGCGCTGGCCGGCGATCAAGGCGCCGATCGTGCCGAATCGCACACCCTGCATCCACAGCTCGTCGGCCCACCCGCGCAGCAGCGGCAGCATCTGGGAGGGCTTCGCATCGGTAGCGATGTCGAGGTCCGCCGCCGGTTGAAGCGCAGCGTCCCGGGTTGGGGACGCGCCGAGTAGGCGATCGCGTACGGAGCCGCCGACGAGCCACATCTCGTAACCGGCGCGCGAGAAGCGTTGGCCGAGCTCGTGTGCAACGCTGCCGTCGGCGACCAGCTCAGGGATGCGGGGGGCTTGATCGCTCACGCAACAAGCCTACGCTGCGCGAGCCCAACTCCCGATCAACCAGGCGCGTCGAACGCCGGCGGTGAAGCGATGATGCGCGGGCTACGCTACGCCGGCCTTACGCATCGCGAGCGTGAGGTCGTGCGGGTTGGTCGAAGCGTGCAGCGCGTCCTCCATCGTCACCTCGCCCGATTCGAACATCTCGAGCAGATGCTGGTCGAACGTCTGCATGCCGTAGAAGTCGCCTTCTTCGATGATCTCCGGGATCGTCCTCGTCTGATCCGGGTCGACGATCGCTTCGAAAACTCGTCCGTTCGAGACGAGGGTCTCGATGGCCGGAAGGCGGCCGCTGCCGTCCTTGCGTGCCACCAATCGCTGGGACACGATCCCGTTGAGAGCACCGGCGAGCGAGTGACGGATCTGCCTTTGCCTCTCGGAAGGGAAGAACTCGACTATGCGGTTGACCGTCTCCTGGCAGTCGGTGGTGTGAAGGGTCGAGATGACGAAGTGGCCCGTCTCGGCCGCAGCCAAGGCCGCCCACACCGTGTCGGGGTCACGCATCTCTCCGACGAAGATCACGTCGGGGTCTTGACGCAGGACGTGCCGCAGTCCGGCGGCGAACGACTCCGTGTCGGTCCCGACTTCGCGCTGACTGATGAGGGCCATCTTGTCCGAGTGAAGGATCTCGATCGGGTCCTCGAGCGTCACGACCGTGCACGCCCGAGTGGAGTTGATGTGGTTGATCATCGCTGCGCAGGTAGTCGTCTTGCCCGAGCCCGTGGGTCCGGTCACGAGGACGAGGCCGCGGGGCTCGGAAGCCAGCCGCTTCACGACTTCGGGAAGGTGCAAGGAATCGAGCACCGGCGGGGCTGGGAGAACCCGGCGCATGACGATGCCGACGACGCCGCGCTGACGAAAGACGTTCACACGGAAGCGGCCGAGGCCGGGAACCGCGTGGGCGAAGTCCGCGCCACCCGTGTATTCGAAAGATGCCAGAAGTGAGGTCGGAAGGATCTCTTGCGCGATCGCCTCCGTATCTTCGGGCTCGAGGATCGCCATCTTGGGAACTTCTTGGATCGCACCCTGGGTGCGGACGACCGGAGGGTGGCCCACCTTTAGGTGGAGGTCGGATCCACCAGCCGAAACCAGCTTCTTGAGAAACGTGTTGAGATCGCTCATACAACCTCCGATGCCTGGCGGACGCCCCGAACGAAAGGACGGGACGCCCAGCGCCACTCCCTTGAGGTATCGGGCCGACGGGCCGGCGCTTGAGTCGGCCTCAGCCATCCGCCTCAGCCAGGCGTGCCGCCCGCTCGACCCAGCGCAGCGCTTCGGCCTGACCGCTGGTGAGGGCCTGCTCTGAGAGGGGAACCCCGGTCACGACGGCCTCGCCCAGCAACGCCGAGATAGTCCCGGCCGCCGACCAGGCCAGGGCGTCGAGGTCGTAGCCGCCCTCCAGCACGCACACCGGGCCCGGCCCCCATCGGGACACTCGCTCCGCGAAACGGTGGAACGCCCCGGCGCTCAGGCGCATCATGCACAGCGGGTCCAGGTGGTGGGCATCGAAGCCCGCCGACACCAGGACGATGTCCGGCCCGAACGCGGTCACCGCCGGTTCGATCACCGTCTCCAAGGCCTGCGAATAGGCATCCTCGGCGGCTCCGGCCGGAAGGGGGACGTTCAAGGTGTACCCGGCTCCAGCTCGCTCCCCCCGCTCCGTCGCGTCGCCGGACCCCGGGTACCAGGGGTACTGGTGCAACGACACGTACAACACGTTGGGGTCGGTCCAGAAGATCTCTTGTGTGCCGTTCCCGTGATGAGCATCCCAGTCGATGATCGCGACGCGACGGGCGCCTCCTTCCTCGAGCGCCCAGCGAGCACCGACGGCGACGTGATTGGTGAGGCAGAAGCCCATGGGCGTCCGTGGGCGGGCATGGTGACCCGGTGGACGCATGCACACGAACGCCGAGCTCCAGATCCCGTCGAGCACGAACCGAACGGCATCGACGCATCCTTGGGTCGCGCGCAACGTGGCCTCTAGCGAGTCGGGTCCCATGGACGTGTCGAGATCGATGCGCCCGCCCCCGAGAGAGTTGAGCTCGGTGAGAAGATCCACGTGCGCCGGCTCATGCGCCAGCTCGACGAGCTCCCGCGATGCCGGCTCCGGATAGTGACGCTGCATCCGGTCCATCAGTCCGCAGACCTCGAGGTGAGAGCTGATCGCGCGGATGCGATCGGCGCTCTCGGGATGGCCGGGCGTCGTTTGATGATCCAGCGAGCTTGGGTGCGAAACGAACCCACATGGACGCGCTGCGGGCCCCCGGCTCGCGGACCGTGACGTCACTCCGGGGTCCGCGGCCGAAGCGCCTCACGAGACAGACGCTTCGTCATCCTGCGATAAGTGATGTACAGACCCGCGACGAACAAGACGAAGATGCCAACGCCGGCCCAACCCAGAGCGGACCGGACGAGCTCCAGAGAACCCGAGAAGGCGAAACCTGCAGCCGGCACGGCTACGGCCCATATGGATGCCGCAACGGCGACGGCAGCCAGGAACGCCGGAAACGGCATCCTCGCCATGCCGGCGGCGAACGTGTTGACCGTGCGTATGACCGGCGTTAGCCGGCCGAAGGTGACGGCCCACATCCCGTACTCCTGAAAGTACCGATCGACGCGGGCCAATCTCTCGTCGGGGAAGAAACGCTTGCCCCATCGATCGAGCACCCGCCGACCCCAGAACCTTCCGATGCAGTACCCGATCGAGTCGCCGATGAGCGCACCGACGAAGGCCAGGATCACCACCGGAGCCAGGTCGAGATCACTGCGTTCGACGTAGAACCCGGCAAGCAGCAGTACCACGTCGCCGGGGATCACGGCTCCGACAAAGGCCGAGTTCTCGAGCACGCCAAGGGTGAAGACAATGAGGTAGCCCCACTGCTCGAAGTACGGCTCGACGAAGTCGATGACGCTTTCCATGGGCGGCTTGAGTCCAAGGTACGGGCAAGAAAACGCGAATGGCATACTTTCGCCATGACCCCCACCCAAAGGGGTTCAAGCACGGATCCGCTTTCAGGCGACCCTGGACATCAGGATCCGCCTCAAGACGGGGCTTCGAAACAGGACCCCAGGCGATGGCCCGTTCGCCGAGCGGAGTCGTTCGGGGGCGTGGTTTTCCGTCCGGGCGCCTCCGAGCTGGAGGTTGCTCTGATCCGGGTGCGAAGCCTGCGCGACAAGACGGTATGGGCCCTTCCGAAGGGGGGCCGAGAAGAGGGGGAGGACGCCGAAGCCGCCGCCCTCCGGGAAGTCCGTGAGGAAACGGGGCTGGAAGCCGAGATCGTGGGACACCTCGACGACATCACCTATTGGTTCGTTTGGCCACCGGAGCAGGTGCGCTATCGGAAGACCGTGCACATCTATCTGATGCACGCAACGAGTGGCGACATCGCCGACCACGACGACGAGGTCGAGGAGGTGCGATTCGTTCCCATGTCCGAGGCGCAACGCCTCGTTACCTACAAGACGGATCGCCGGGTGCTCCAGCGTGCCGCGGAGCTTGCCGCCGGCATGGTGAGCTGACTGCTTGCGAACACTCGTCGCGGCTGTGATCGGTTTCGCCTCGGGCATCGCCTCGGGAGCGTTCGGCATCGGCGGCGCCCTCCTTTCCACTCCCGGGATCCGCTGGGCTCTGGACGCGCCGGCGCTGATCGCCGTCGGCACGACGCTGCCGGTGATCATCCCGACGGCTCTCACGGGTCTGGTTGCGTACGTCCGGGAAGAGCTCGTCGACATCCGCAGTGCCGCCGTCGCCGCCGCATCAGGTGGGGCGTTCGCGATCGTCGGTGCGCTTACCACTCAGGTCGTGTCCGGGGAGGCACTGCTCGTTACGACGGCGGCGTTGATCTTCGTTCTCTCGATCAGGATGCTTCCATCTGCCGGGGCCCTTCGTCCTCCGCGCTTCAAACCGACGATCCCGGTTCTGCTCGTGGTCGGTTCGGTGTCGGGGTTCGTGGCCGGACTCTTGGGCGTCGGCGGCGGAGTGATCCTCGTCCCCGTGCTCACGGTATTGCTACGTTTTCCCGTCAAGAGTGCGCTGGGCACATCACTTGCCGTCGTAGCAGCTCAAGCGGTCCCCGGCACGCTCACGCATGCGCTGATAGGCAACATCGATTGGAGCATCGCCGGCGGGCTCGTCCTCGGCGTTATCCCGGGTGCGTGGATCGGATCTCGCATAGCGGTGGCCGCCGAAGACCGCAAGCTCCGCACGGTCGTCGCCCTGGCTATGGCCGCGCTTGCCGTCGCGTTCGCTGTCACTGAGATCCGCGCACTGAGCCAATGATCACGCGCTGGGGAGTCATGCTCGCTCTCACGCTGGTCCTCGCCTATCCCACGACGACTTCAGCCGTGGCCCAATCCGACCCCGGCCCTCCAGCGACATCGATCGCAGTTGTTCTGCGTATCGCCACCGGTCCGATCGTGCAGCTCGATGGAACACCGCATGAAACGGCGAACCGGAGGCTGTCAAGACTGGCCGGGTCGCTCGAGACCTGGCGCGAGCCCGATACCGGGTTTCCCCTCGCCCTCGCCGTAAGTCCCGTCCTGTGCGAAGAACTGGATCTTCTCGATACACCCCAGGCTCGTCGCGTTCTCTCTTTGATCAAAACCCTCGCGCGTCGATCGGATGTGCTGGCGGCTCCCTACGCCGACGTACGGCTCCTCTATCTGAAAGACGAGAGCGACATCCGTGACGAGCTCGCGAACGGGATACGCACTCTGCGGGAGTGCATGGATCGCACGCCGATCGACGTGCTCATGCCACCAATGCTCGCGATCGACGCGCGCACGGTTGACGCCGCCCGATCGCTGGGGATCGATGTCTCGGTCTCGGACCTCGCCGGGACCACCGTACGTAGCCGGCCCACCGAAGGGCACGGGGCGATCACGCTCATCCCTCCGGCGAACCCATCCGCCTTCAGCTCGGGTCGTCCGGCGTCCGGAGCCCTCATCGTTGATGCAAGCGAGCCGTCATGGGCGAGCAGGATCGCTACCGCCGCGGCCGCCGGAACGGTAGGAACCGTTGCCGTCTCAGCGCTCACCGCTGATGTTCCAGAGGTGTTCGTCGAGTTCCCCGCGCCCCCGATGCCAGGCGACGGCCGCCGTCGCGCCGTCGATCGCGCACGACGCGCGCTGGATTCGTTCGAGAGCTACACGCTGGCCGACAACATGCTCGCCCGCGTCTACCGTGCAGCCTACGCCCGCGCCCTGGCGACGACGTCGGATGAGTGGTTCCAGGAATTCAACTCCGGTCCCACTCCGGATCGTACGAGTGGTGAACGCGCATCCAAGCGACTCGCCGACGCCATCCGGGATCAGGAACGGAAGCTAACGACGTCCGGCGAAACCGTGACGTTCACATCTCGCCGGGGCTCGGTGCCGGTGACTGTCACCAATGCCGCCGACTATCGGGTTCGGGTGCTAGTGACCGTATCGTCGCCGAAGCTCGACTTCCCCGACGGGTCGAGCCGGGTGGTCACGATCGACCCACCCGGCGAACCGATAAGGCCGTTCGTCGCGATCACACGGTCCACTGGAACCTTCCCGATGATCGTCACCCTTACCAGCCCCGATCGATCTGTGGTCTTTGATCGCGCTGTGCTCTCCGTTCGCTCGGCCGCGGTGAACTTCTCAGCCATCGTTCTCACGGCGGGCGGTGCCATCTTCCTGTTCGGGTGGTTCGCACGCCGTCGCGCACGCCGGCGCTCGGCGGCCTGATGCGGGAACCGAACGGCACCCCCGAGCGTTCTGAAACCAGCCGGCTCTGGCGCGCAGCCGGAGTGATGTCCGCCGGAACGGCGCTCTCCCGCATTACCGGCCTGGCACGGGTGGCCGCACTCACATACGCCCTCGGTGTCACCGGCACCCGTCTCGCCGACACCTACAACTTGGCCAACACCACGCCGAACATCATCTACGAGCTGTTCCTCGGCGGGATCCTCACCGCCGTTTTCATCCCCATGCTCATCGAAGCTCGCGAGGGGCGATCGGACACGAACACCGACGGTGATTCCGCGCTGGTATCAGTCGCATTGATCGCGCTGGCCATCGTCTCGGCGCTGGCGGCCATCGGTGCGCCGCTGATCATGCGCATCTACACGTTCCGTATTGCCGATCCCACGGTGCGCGCCGCGCAACTCGAGCTCGCTA
This sequence comes from Actinomycetota bacterium, assembly GCA_040905525.1. GTDB lineage: Bacteria > Actinomycetota > JAICYB01 > JAICYB01 > JAICYB01 > JBBDRJ01. Next base: position 26,400 of record JBBDRJ010000008.1, on the reverse strand, counting down.
CGTACCTGTTGCGCTGGTTCGCACCACAAATCTTCTTCTACGGTTTGTGGGCGATCGCGCAAGCACTCCTCAACCTCCGAGGTCGTTTCGGACCCGCGAGCTTTGTGCCCGCTCTCAACAATCTCATCGTTACGACTATTCTCATCGCCTACGCACGCGTCATCGGTGCGCAGAGCCTCGAGCTATCGACCGCCGCCAAGACACTCCTCGGCGCCGGCACAACTGCGGGGGTCGTGATCCAAGCGCTGGTCCTTCTCCCTTATCTCCGCTCAGAACGTCTCAGGTTCCGCCCGAACTTCAAGGATCCGGCCGTCGCGAAGATGCTTCGCCTCTCCGCCTATGTAGCCGGATACGTCCTGGTGAATCAGCTTGGTCTGTGGTTCGTCCTCGCGCTGGCCAACGGCGTTCGGGGCGGGGTTACGTCGTGGCAGGTCGCCTACATCTTCTTCCAGCTCCCGCACGGACTCTTCGCGGTGAGCATCTACACGGCGCTTTTCCCCGATCTGTCACGAGCTGCCTCCGCCAGAGATTGGGACGCGTACCGTGACGGCTTCGTTCGAGGCGTTCGAGGCGTCGCATTCCTTATGGTTCCGGCCGCGATCGGGTACGGCCTGCTCGCCGATCCCATCGCCCGCTTGCTGCTCGCACGCGGCGTCGCCGACGCACGAGACGCCGCGGCCGTGGCTGCCGTCCTCAAGGGGTTCGCGTGGAGCCTGGCGTTCTTCTCGACCTTCCATCTGCTGACGCGGTGCTTCTACGCGCTGCCCGATGCCAGAACCCCGACGATGCTGAACGCCGCGGCCGTGGCGGTGAACATCGGTGTCAACGTTCCTCTATACGCATGGCTGGGCGTGCGTGGCCTTGCCTACGGACACGCCATCGCTTACGCAACGGGCGGAATCCTATTGATGGCCACGCTCAGCCGGAGGATACCCGGCGGCCTCCACCTCGGCTCCCTTGCCCGCCCCGTGACGCGGATACTCGCCGCTTCTGCAGCGATGGGAGCCTGCGTATGGGCCCTGGCCCGGGTGATCCCCGGTGGCGACGTCGCGGTTGTCGGGGCGTGCGTTGGGGCCGGTGCTATCCTCTACCTCGCGTTTTCGCAGGTCGCGGGTGTCGAGGAGCGCTTCATCATTCTCGGCCCCCTCGGGCGCCGGCTTCGAGGAGGACACGGGTGAGGGTAAGGATCGTGACCGACTCCGCGTCCGACATACCGCCCGACCTCGCCCGCGACAAGGCCATCGTCGTCGTCCCTCTCACCGTTCGATTCGGTGACGACACCTACGTCTCGGGCGTCGACCTCGACGCGAAGGCCTTCTGGGCGAAGCTTCAGTCGACCAATGAGCCCCCGGCAACGGCCGCACCAAGCGCGGGCGACTTCCAAACTGCCTACGAGAAGCTCGTAGCCGAGGGCGCCACAGGAATCGTTTCGGTGCATCTGTCCTCGAAGCTGTCGGCGACGTACCAGTCGGCGGTTGTGGCCGCGAAGGAGATCACGTCGATACCGGTCGAGGTCGTCGACTCGCTCGCCGTTTCAGCGAGCACCGGGCTTCTTGCCCTGCATGCCACGGATCAAGCCGCCGGTGGCGCTTCCGCCGCCGACATCGCAGCCGACGTGAAGTCCAGAAGCGAACGTGTCCATCTATATGGCGCGATCGACACTCTCGAGTACCTTCGTCGCGGCGGACGAATCGGAGGTGCGCAGGCGCTCCTCGGCACGATGCTCAAGGTGAAACCCGTGATCAGCTTGGACGATGGAGTCGTCGAGCCCGTGGGCCGCGTTCGCACCCGCGCGAAAGCTCTCGAGCACATGGTTTCCCTCGTCCGTGAACACAAGGATCGCATCGAGCGGCTCGTCGTTTTGAGCGGCGACGCTCCCGACACGGATCGGCTCGTCGAGCTCCTTGCCGATGTCGCGCCCGTTGATCCCGCAGACGTGTGGACGCTCGGTGCGATCGTCGGAGCCCACGCCGGTCCCGGTGTCATCGGGGTCGCATACCTAACCCGTCCGGATGGCGCGTAGCGCCCCCCTCTAAGATCGGCCCGAGGTTGTCGTATGGAGACCAACCTGGCCCGCGGCCAACGGGTCGGGGATCGATACCAGCTCATCCGGGAGCTCGGTAGCGGCGGCAGTAGCGTCACGTGGGAAGCCCTGGACGAACGCCTCGGTCGTTCGGTAGCTCTTCGCGTTTTCGAAAGCTCGATCGACAGACCAACACTGGTCAGGCGCGCGGGGGTTGCTGCGTCTCTCACACATCCTCGAGTCGTGCGCGTCTTCGACACTGGACAAGACGGAAATCGCTTCTTCACGGTCAGCGAGCTGCTCCAGACTTCACTCGGCACGGTTCGTCTGCCCCTCGCACCCGACGCAGCGGTCCAAACGGCCATCGATGTGGCCGAGGCCTTGCAGTACGCGCACGAACGCGGCGTCGTGCACGGCAACCTTCACGAGGGAAACGTCTTGCTTTCCGAGGGTGGCGCGAAGGTTGCCGATTTCGCGCTTGCGCGACTGGACGACAATGCGCAGCGCAGCGACGACCTTCGCTCGTTCGGCACGATGCTCACGCGGGTATCTCGCATGCCGTCCGGAGCGCCGGTTGGGTTCGACCGCGTCGTCGAAGGTCTTGCCAACGGCGCCTACGATTCGGCGGCCGAGGCGCTAACCGACCTGCGTCAGCTTCGCGGAGCCCGCGCGAAACCACGTACCCCACAGATCCGCCGGGTGTGGATCGTGCTTGCGGTCGCCGTCCTCATCGGGCTAGCGATCTTCGGTTTGACACGGCTCGGAGAACGATCGCCCGGCACGCAGTTCGCGCCCGGGGGGAAGATCGAAGGGAATCCGCTGACGATAGCGTCCGCCGACGACTTCGACCCGGCCGCCCTCGGAGGCGACGACGACGAGAACCCGCAAGGCCTTCCACGGTCCATCGACGGCGATCCGCAGACGTTCTGGACGACGGAACGCTACAGCGGGAGCGCCGACTTCAACGGCAGGAAACCGGGTGTCGGCGTCATCTTCGATCTGGGCGAAGCGAGGGAGGTCGGCCAGGCTCAGGTCCTGTTCCACGCCGCCGGGTGCTCGTTCGAGCTTCGCTACTCCGACGAGGGCACGGCCCCCATAGACGATTGGAACGTGGCCGCAACCGTGGAACGAAGCCCGTTGTCCTCGGCCATCATCTTCGAGGCCGCCGAGGCGCGCTTCTGGATGGTGTGGATAACGCGTCTGACGAGCACGGTCGAAGGCCGGCCGCCGTTCACGTGCGCGATCTCGGAGGCGGACCTTTTCGCGCCGTAAGCTTGCGGGAATAGCCGTCCGGCCGGTGGGTTGGACGGGCATATAAGGAGTCAGCGATCTAGTTATGAGCACCGTACGCGACGTAATCATCATCGGCTCGGGCCCCGCTGGTTTCACCGCCGCGACCTACGCCGCTCGCGCCAACCTCGCGCCGCTCGTCTATGCCGGGATCGAGTGGGGCGGACAGTTGCAGCAGACCACCGAGGTCGAGAACTACCCGGGGTTCCCCGACGGCATACAGGGCCCCGAGCTCATGGAGCTCTTCCGCAAGCAGGCCGAGAGGTTCGGCGCCGAAGTCGTGTCGTCCGAAGTCACCAAGGTCGACTTCTCCGAAAGACCGTTCAAAGTTTGGGTCGGTTCCGAGCTCCAGCTCGCCAAGACCGTCATCATCTCTACGGGGGCCGCGTACCGGCACCTCGGTATCCCGGGCGAGGACGAGTACGCCGGACACGGTATCTCGTACTGCGCCACGTGCGACGGTTTCTTCTTCCGTGATCAGGAGATCGACGTGGTGGGCGGCGGTGATTCCGCGATCGAAGAGGCGCTCTTCCTCACGCGCTTCGGCAGCAAGGTCATCGTCATACACCGGCGTAACGAGCTACGCGCATCGAAGATCATGCAGCAGCGCGCGTTCGACAACCCGAAGATCGAGTTCGCGTGGGACACCGTGGTGACGCAGGCCCTCGGGGAAAGCGGGAAGCTCACCGCGTTGCGCCTTCGCAATGTCAAGACGGGCGAGGAATCGACCAGGCCCACAGGTGGGCTGTTCATCGCCATCGGGCACGATCCCGCTACCAAGGTCTTCGAGGGGCAATTAGAGCTCAACGAGACCGGCTACATAAAAGTCCACGACGGTTCCTACACGTCGGTGGAGGGTGTCTTCGCCGGCGGAGACTGCGTCGATCACTTCTACCGACAAGCCGTCACGGCCGCGGGGATGGGATGCATGGCCGCCATCGACGCCGAACGCTGGCTGGAAGCTCAGTCCCACCAATAGCACCGAACGCGCGTGGCGAAATCTCAGCCCAGGGCCAGGACGGCCACGCTCAGCGATCCACCACACGTTGCGCAGCCGAAGCGCCAGGGTCTGGCGACCAACGGCGAACGCCGCTGACGCTTCGTGCTCCACCCGCACCTTGCGCAGCTGATCGCGTAACGCTGACGTTTGCGCATCACCTCGGGATCGAGCGCTCGATCACTGCACGGCACGGGTGAGCACCCGAGGTAGGCAGCCATCGTCTGCCAGAGCGCTCCGTGCCCGAGATCGCCGTACCGATGCCAGGCCGCCTGGTGAGCGAGCTCGTGCCGCGCCGTCTCTCGCACCTGGGCTTCGTCGGCCAGGTGCCGGCTGACGCGTATCTCGACGACCTTGCCGCTGCTTTGGTCGACGATGATCGAGCCCAATTCGGTGGTCGTGCGCGAAACTTTGAGCGGGCACGGTTTCAGCCCGGCAACCATCGAGATCGCGCGAGCTTGCTCCTCTCGAAGCAGAGCGAGGACGACGGACGGAGTCATGACATCGAGTGTCCCCGGCCTCGACGCCCAACGCTAGCATCGCAAAGCCAGTGACGGTCGGTCGGCGTTGCCTAGGACCCGAGCCTCGGTGTGGACGTCTTCTGGGAAGTCGTCCGGGCTCACGGGGACGTCCTGTCCTGATCTGTCGCACTAGTCGTCGTGGTACGGGAATACAATGACCCGCGATCCGCGTTCTCTACCCGAAAGGCATCGACTATGGCCGACATCGCGCAGCTGACAACCGAGACGTTCGAGGACTCCGTTGCATCGGAGACACCCACGCTGGTGGACTTCTGGGCCGAGTGGTGCGCACCGTGCCGCGCCATCTCGCCGATCCTCGAAGAGATCGCCGTCGAGTACGAGGCCAAGCTTCGAGTGGTAAAGCTCAACGCCGACGATCACCCGGATGTTGTGCGCCGACTGGGCGTCATGAGCATCCCCACCCTCATCCTGTTCGCCAAGGGCGAGGAGAAGGCCCGGATCGTCGGAGCGCGCGCCAAGCAGCAGCTCCTCAAAGACATCGACCCCCACCTTTAGCTTCTAGGCGCCGACCTACCCCCTGGGCTAGGCTGCAGCCGTGCCTGTCACTCCCCCGCCGTCGCTTCGTTTAGGCGATTCCGGAAGCCCGGTTCTCGACGTTCAAGCCCGACTCGTGGCGCTGGGTTACCCGATCGCCGACGACGAGCGCGGGGTCTTCGGCCAGCACACGGAGTCGGCGGTCAAGGTCTTCCAGATCCGTCGCGGCCTGAGCCCCGACGGAATCGTCGACCAACACTCGTGGCGAGAGCTCGTCGAAGCCGGTTGGACGTTCGGCGGGCGGACGCTCTACTTGCGCCGCCCACCCATGCGTGGAGACGACGTGCGTGATCTCCAGCGCCAGTTGAATGCACTCGGCTTCGACGCGGGCAAGGACGACGGCATCTTCGGCATGGAGACGCACGACGCGCTCTACGATTTTCAGCGCAACGTCGCTCTGCCCGCCGACGGCATAGCCGGACACGCAACGTTTGACGCGCTCGACCGTCTCCGACGACGCATCGGCCCCGGATCGAAAGCCGAGCTGCGCGAGCGCATCGCTCGTGAGCTCACGCCGGGTCTGGATGGACGTACGGTTTTCCTCGACCCCGGCCACGGCGGTCCCGACACCGGGATCCTCACGCCACCGGGTATACCCGAGGCGTACGTGGTCTACCGGGTCGCCGAAGCCGCCGCCGCGCACCTCGGTCGTTACGGCGCCAGCCCCGTGCTGTCCCGAGCCGTGCAGCAAGGCCCCGATGTCGAGCGTCGCTGCGAAGCCGCCAACTCCTCTACGTCGGACCTCGCGATCTCCTTCCACCTCGCATGCCGCACCGACCCCGGTCCGACCGTCGCCTTCTGGTCGGTCGAAAGCACTCAATCGACCATGGGACGCGAGCTCGCGAACATAATCGGCGAAGCGCTCCGGCCCAGACTCGGACGGACGCAGATCCTCGGACGTAATCTTCCGTTCCTCAGACAGACGCGCATGCCCGCGGTCATCGTCGACCTTGCTAGTGAGGGCAACGAGGAACTCCTCGCCGAGGACCCCTACCTGACGGCTCTTGGCGAAGCCGTTGCCGGCGGCATCGGGCACTACTTCTCCGCTGCGTAGACCACGAACGCTCGCGGGCGGGTAGGTCGTCCCGCACAATGGGTAGATGGCGCACCCCGTAGATCCGTACAGCGACCGGTACGCCCTGCGCGCGGCGGGTATGACCGGGTCCGAGATCCGGGCGCTTTTCTCCGTGCTCGAACGCCCTGAGATCATCTCGTTGGCCGGCGGCAACACCGACACCGACATCGTCGCCCACCGCGTAGTCGACTGCGTGCGCGCCGTTCTTTCTCGGGATTCCCGCGCCGCGCTCGGATATGGAGCGGCCGGGGGACACCTCGCCTTGCGCACCCAACTGGTCGGACTCATGGCCGCCCAGGGCATCGAAGCCGACCCGCACCAGCTGGTGGTCACCAACGGCGCGCAGCAGGCGCTCGAGTTCATGGCCAAGGTGTTCTGCGAGCCGGGCGACCTTGTTCTGACCGAGGCCCCTACCTATGTCGGAGCCATCGGCGCCTTCACCTCATTCCAGGCGGAGATGCAAGCCGTCGCAACCGATGAGCACGGCATCGTCCCGGAGGCGCTCGACCAGACCCTTACGGAGATATCGTCCGGCGGGCGGCGGGTGAAGTTCCTGTATCTCGTGCCGACCTTCCAGAACCCGAGCGGGTACACGCTCGCTGCTGATCGCCGTCCGCGTGTCATCGAGATATGCCAGCGAAGCGGCGTGCTCATCGTGGAGGACGACCCGTACGCACAGATCCGCTTCGAAGGCGAAGCCGTCCCGCCGCTGCGCGCGTTGACCGACGACGGGATCATCTACCTCGGCACGTTGTCGAAGGTGTTCTCCCCGGGGATCCGAACCGGCTGGGTGCTGGCACCGGAGCCGGTGCGCGAGCGACTTCTTCTGGCCAAGGAAGCGGCCGACCTCTGCTCCTCGCCCTTCACACAGCTCGTCGCAGCCGAATACCTCAGTTCACCGCACATCGAAGAGGACCTCGAGATGGTGCGCAAGGTGTACAAGGAACGGCGCGACGCGATGCTCGATGCGGTCGACGCTCACTTCCCGGGCGAAACGACTCTGAGCGTGCCCGAAGGTGGTCTGTTCCTCTGGGTAACACTCCCGGCACCCATAGATACGAAAGAGATGCTCGCACGAGCGCTCGACGAGGGCGTCGCGTACGTGCCGGGGACGGCGTTCTATCCACGCAAGAGCGACGGTAAGACTTCCATGCGCCTCAACTTCTCGTACCCCTCCGTGGCCGACATCGACGAGGGCATCCGGCGGCTGGGATCGGTCGTGTCCGACGAGTTGGAGCTGGCCCGCTCCTTTGAGAGCTGAGTTGGCTCGCGTAGTAGTCGTTCGCGGCGGACGATCACTCGAGCGGGAGTTCTCCCTCCGGTCCGGTCACCACGTTGCCACCGCCCTCCGGCACGGCGGGCACGATGTCCACGAGATCGACGTCGACCAAGAACTCGCGAAGTCACTTCAAGAAAGCGGCGTTGCCTTCATCGCGCTGCACGGCCGCGACGGCGAGGACGGAACCGTGCAGCTCACATGCGAGGCGCTCGCGGTCCCGTACACGGGCTCGGCGCCCCTGACGTGCCGGTTGTGCTTCGACAAGGGTCTTTCCAAAGGTGTGCTGCACCGGGCGGGCCTCCCTACCCCCCCGGGGTACGTTCTGTCAGACGAAGCCGTGCGACACATGGGGGCTGGTACGGCCCTCCGGCGGGCCGCCGACCGGCTCGGTTATCCCTTGGCCGTCAAGCCAGCAGCGGCGGGCAGCGCACTGGGCCTGAGCGTCGTGCGCGATCCCGGCGAGCTCTCGGCGGCGGCCATGGCTGCGCTCAACCACGGAGATCGATTGCTCGTCGAGCGCTTCGTCGACGGAATAGAGATCTCTATCCCCGTGCTCGGCGCCGATCTCGATCCGCTGGAGCCCGTGGAGATACGCACCAAGAACGGCGTCTTCGACTTCGAGACGCGCGTTAGTCCGGGCATGTACGAATACATCTGCCCCGCGAACATCGCCGACGACGTGCGGGATCTGGCAAAGAGGATCGCGACCGAGGCGTGCCGCGTTCTCGGCGTCCGAGACTTTGCGCGTGTAGATCTACGAATAGGCGATGACGGTCCGACCATCCTCGACGTCAAAACGTGTCCAGGCCTGACCGAAACGTCGACGGTTCCGCTCGCCGTAGCTCAGAGCGGTTCCAGTTTCGAAGACTTCGTCGGCAACGTCGCCGGCGCTGCGTTGACACGTACGCCAACCGCGCGCGCGTAGCTGTTACTCGTATCCGAGAAGCAGCTCGACTATGCGGTGCAGGTCGTCGCGCGAGCCGAAAGATATCGCTATGCGGCCGCGGCCGCGGCCCGACTCGATGCGCACTTCCGTGTTCAGATGATCGGACAGTGACTCCTCGAGATCGGGGAATCGGCGTTTGCGCGGCTCCCGTTCGGCTGCCCGTTGCGAAGTGTCGGCCTCGCGTGCGATCTCTTCGATCTGCCGCACGGTGAGTCCGCGCTCGACGGCGCGGCGCGCGGTTGCGACGAGACGCCCGGGATCCTTGATACCCAGAAGTGCCCGCGCGTGGCCTGCTTGCAGCCGTCCTTCTTCCATGAAGGCCTTGACCTCATCGGGTAGATCGAGGAGCCGCAGGGTGTTCGTCACGTGCACACGACTCTTGCCGACGCGCCGGGCGACGTCCTCCTGCGTCAGCTCGAACAACTCGACCAGGTTCCGGTAGGCCACGCCCTCTTCCAGGGGGCCCAGGTCCGCACGCTGGACGTTCTCGACCAAAGCCTGCTCCAGGGCCTGTCTGTCGTCGGCCTGCCGGACGATCGCCGGCACCTTCGTGGCACCCGCGAGCTTCGACGCGCGCAGTCTGCGCTCCCCGACCAGGAGCTCGAACCCGCCCTGGGTCCGCGGCCGCACGACGACTGGCTGCAGCACACCCTGTTCCCTGATCGACGACGCGAGCTCGTCCAGATCCTCCTGACGAAAGACCGTGCGCGGCTGCCGGGGGTTGGGATGGATCTCCTCGACCGCGATCTCCATCAGTCCGGCCGCCGAGGCCTCGCCCGGTGCGACAGCGGCGTCGGCTCCGGGCAGGAGAGCGCTCAGTCCACGGCCGAGCCCCGCTTTGCGCGTCATGCTGCCCCCTCCCCAGTACCAGCAGTGGTCGTCTCGCCACTCTGAGTGTCCGGCCCGCCCAGCACCTTGTGATCGAACTCCTCGGCGAGCCACACGTAGGCCTTCGAGCCGCGGGCCGACGGCTCGTAAACGACGGCCGGCTGACCGTAGGACGGCGCCTCCGAGAGCCGGACGCTGCGCGGCACGATCGTCGAGAACACCTGGTCACCGAAGTGCGTGCGCACCTCGCGGGCCACCTCCTCGGACAGCTTGGTGCGCGCGTCGTACATGGTCAGGACGATCCCGACGACGCTGAGCGTCGGGTTCAGCCCGGTGCGAACGATCTCGATGTTGCGAAGCAGCTGACTCAGCCCCTCGAGGGCGTAGTACTCGCACTGGATCGGGATGAGGACGCCGTCGGCGGCGGTCATCGCGTTCACGGTGAGCAGGCCCAGGGACGGCGGGCAGTCGATGAAGATGATGTCGTAGGTGCCAACGCGGTCCAATACCGCCTTGAGCTTGGTTTCACGCGCCAGGGCCGATACCAGCTCGAGCTCGGCCCCGGCCAGATCGATGGTGGACGGGAGGATGTCGAGGTTGGGATAGCCCGTTTCGCGCACGATCCCGCGCGGGTCGGCGCCTGATATCAGACAGTCGTAGACCGTGGATTCCAGCTCGCGATGCTCGATGCCCACGCCGGTCGTGGTGTTGGCCTGGGGATCCAGGTCCACGAGCAGGACACGACGGCCGAGCGCGGCCAGAGCCGCGGCCAGATTGATCGCGGTTGTGGTCTTGCCCACGCCGCCCTTCTGATTGGCGACGGCTACACGCATCTCATTCTCCCCAATAACATTCACTAATTAACACCAGTAACACCTAGCCGAGGGGGCGCCGACTGGGAACGCCTACTCGGCGAGGGTACCTTTCCGCCGTTGGCTCTAACTTCGGCACGACCAGCACCAATCTTGACTCATTCGGCCCCAGGATTCCAATCGATCTTTGAGAGGTTGGCCGCCCCATCGGCTCCCATCTCGGCTCCCCGCCCCCGAGCTCGGCGGCCACCCGGGCCAGCGTGCCGGCCCCCGATCGGCCGGCCCCCGAGGGCTCGGCGGCCCCCCGCATGTCGTTCGCTTCCGGACCACGCGAACCACCAACGGGAATCACCACGACACCGCCGACTCGCGCAAAAGGAAGGCACAGCTCCAGCGCAACCGCCGGCGCCGCCAGCGCGCGCGCCACCACGGCCGAAGCCGTCTCTCGAAGTTCCCCACGGGCGGCATCTTCGGCGCGTGCGTGCAGAACTTCAGCGCTTTCCAGGGCCAGCTCGGCGATGGTGTAGCGGATGAAGGCCGCGCGTCGTGCCTGGCTCTCGATCATCGTCACCGGACTACGGCGGATAGACGCCAGTGGGAGCCCGGGAAGCCCGGCGCCGGAGCCAACGTCGACGAGAAGACCCTCATCGCCCACGAACCGGAGCAGAGCGCACGACTCCAGCACATGGCGTGCGAGCAGCCTGGACTTCTCGTTCGGTCCGATGATTCCACGTGAAACACCCTCCGTTTCCAGCAGATCGGTGAGCTTCTTCAGGCGTTCGGGGGCATCCGGAGGGATCGGGAACACGCCCTGCGCCTCCAGCCAGGAACGGATAGACGTTTCACGTGCTACCATACGGTGTAACAACACCTGCTGGTCAACTGGGGTAAATGACAGCGATGGAAGACGATTTCGCCCTCGGTTTCCTCGTCGGCATCCTGGTCGGAGAAGGCAGCTTCGGGGGTGACGGGCGCCAGGCTTCGATCACCGTGCGGATGCATGTCCGCCACGAGGCCATGTTCCGGCGCCTCGTCGAGATCGTGCCCGGCTCGCGTCTGTATGGGCCCTACCACCATTCCGGGCGATCGTACTTCCAGTGGTTGGTCCGCGGCCCGGCTCTCCGGCGCCTGATCCCGACGCTGGACCGTCGCCTCACCTCGTCCCTGGACGCCCACGCCGCCGAGCGATACAGGAGGATGAAGGAGCAATACCGCCGGTCGCTGGCACCGGCCCCAGGACATCCCAGCCCTTGACCCGCCGGCCCCCGGGTCTGGAACACTTGAGGAGATGAGCCGGGGGTCAGGCCGAGCCGTCCTAGTAACCGGCGCTTCGACGGGCATCGGCCGGGCGTGCGCACTGCACCTGGCCTCACGCGGCCATACCGTCTTCGCCGGGGTCCGCCGGGCTTCCGACGGCCAGGGGTTGGTCGAGGAGGCACGCAGCGGCCTCACCCCGGTCATCCTCGACGTCACCGACCCCGAGGCGATCGGCGCGGCGGCGGCGGCACTGGACGAACGGGTCGGCGGCGGCGGGCTGAGCGGCCTGGTCAACAACGCAGGCGTGGCGATGGGAGGTCCGCTCGAGTACCTGCCGATCGACGACTGGCGTACACAGCTCGAGGTCAACGTCATCGGGCAGGTAGCAGTGACCAAGGCGCTGCTGCCGCTCATCCGTCGCGCACGGGGTCGCGTCCTGTTCATCGGTTCCGTGGGCGGTCGCCTCGGCACGCCGCTCATGGGCCCGTACAACGCTTCGAAGTTCGCTCTCGAAGGGATCGCCGAGGCCTTTCGGGAAGAGCTCCGTCCGTGGAACCTCAAAGTCGTGCTGATCGAACCCGGCGCAATCAAGACCGACATCTGGGACAAGGGCCGCGCGCAGGCAAACCGGCTCGAACAAACACTTCCACCCGAAGCACACGAGCGCTACGGTTCGCTCTTCGCGGCCGTCCGACGGCTGATCGAACGACAGGACCGCATGGGCATCGGACCCGATCGCGTCGCGAAGGTCGTCGAACGTGCGCTCTTCGTTCCGAATCCCCGCGCGCGTTATCTCGTCGGCGCCGACGCGAAAGTCATCGGAACGTTCTCGCGACTGTTGCCCGATCGCGCGAAGGACACGGTTGCGCGGCGCCTATCTGGTCTGAACGTGCCTCGATTGGACGGCGGTAAGAGGTAGAGCGTCTTACCGGTTGCCGTCCGGCTCCGGCGGTTCGACCTCCGGGTCGGGGAGCCGGTTGCCGTCTGGTTCGCTTTCGCGATCGCCCGGCCTTGCTCCGCGTCCGCGGTCAGAACGACCGCGTCCGCGCCCACGTCGATCGTTACCGTTCCTACGACGCTGACCGCCACCTTCGCGTCGACGATCGCCGCCTTCGCGTTGTCCCGGTTTGCGGCGTCGCTCCCAATACGACTCGACGTCCACGACGAGCGCTTGTCGCGTCTTCAGTCTTCGCTGCACACCCGCGCGCACAAGCTCTTGCAGTGCTTCGAGCGTGGTTCCGCTGCGCCCGATGAGGATGCCCATCTCTTCACCGAAGATCTCCACGTACACGGTGCCGGTCGCGACGCGTGTGTTCACTTCCCCTTCGAGCCCCATACGCTCGAGGATGCCGCGAACGATCTCGGCCCCCAGGGCTGCCGCCTGCTCTTGCCGCTCCGACAAGGAGACCTTGTCGTCTTCGTCTTCGCCGTCGTCTGACGCGGACTTATCCTGCGATGTGTCCTGCGCGTCGGTGGGTTCCGCGCGCACGTCTTGGACTTCGGCCTTACGTCCGAAACGCCGTTGGCGCTCTTCGGTTACCTGAGCGCCTTCGTCGCGCACCGGAGCGATGTCGTCGCGAAAGGCATGTCGCACATCGGCGGCTTCGTCCTTGGGACGAACCCGCACAACGGCCGGCTCGCCTCCGAGCCCGAACAAACCCTTGGCTCCCTCGCTGACGACCTCGATGTCGAGGTCGGATGCGGGCAATCCGGCCGCGGCCACGGCGGCGTCCGAAGCTTCGGTGACGGTGCGGCCTTCCTTCGTGATCCAGGGCATGAAAAGGTCTCCTGAACTGGGGTTTTACCGCCTGCGCTTCTTCTTCTTGCGCCGCCTTCGTGCGCGCTTCTCGGCGATGTCGCGTCGCTGCTGCGCCACGTCGAAGCCTGATGTGGGACCGGCGGCCAGTGCCGGTTCCGGCACGTCGGGAACACGCTGCACGACCTTCGTCTTGGCCGGCTTGCTCGGATCCCTCGACGGCGATCCGAACGGCCACAAGGGACGCCACCAAGGCTGGCCCACGCGCATGTCGCGCGTCATGATGATCTGCTGCACCAGCTGGTACGTGCTCTGGGTCGCCCAGTACAAGACGAGAGCGGCGGGAAAGTTGATGAACAAGAAAACGAACATCAGCGGCATCAGCATCTGCAGTCGTCGCTGCTGATCCGTTTGTCCGGGGTTGAGCTGGCGCGTGCTGAGCAATTGCGCGGCCGTCATGATCACGATGAGCAACCAACCGCCGACACTGCCACTTGCCTTGTCGGTGAGATCGACCAACAGGAACGGCATGCCGCCCGTCGGCTTTAGCTCACGGATCGAGTAATACATCGCGATGAACACCGGCATCTGCGCAACCATCGGCAGGCATGCGGCGTACGGGTTGACGCCCTCGCGCTGATACAGCGCCATCATCTCCTGCGTCATCTTCTGACGGTCGCTCTTGTACTTCTGACGCAGTCGCGCAACCTCCGGTTGCAAACGTTGCTGCTCGCGCATGGAGCGGATCTGCTTGATCGCGAGCGGCAGCAAAAGCGAACGAACGATGATCGTCATGGTGATGATCGCCGCGGCCCATCGGTAGTCGCCGAGGAAGGAGTAAACGTCGGCGATCGACGTTACGGCTGTCTTGAAGTAACCGACGAACTGCTCCCAGATGTTCATGCCGCCTCACGCTTTCCTGTCGTTGTCACGCCTCCGGAAGCGTCCTCCGGTGCACGACGCCACGAGAAATCTTCAGGGACGTAATCGAATCCGCCGGCGTTCCACGGATGACACCGCAGCAGGCGACGCACACCGAGGTACGCCCCGCGGAACGGTCCGAAGCGCAAGATCGACTGCGCCGCGTACTCGGAGCACGATGGGTAGAAGCGACACCGGGAACCAAGCAACGGCGAAACCAATCGCTGGTACAACCTGATCGGCGCTACGAGCGCGCGAGCCACGTAACTCATGTCGAGGTGCCTTCTATTCTCTGCGGTCTGTTCGTAACAACCCTGCTCGCGCTGCGGCGCCGGCCAACGACTCCGTCAGGTCCGCAACGCCCACACCAATCACCGGCGGGCGGGCCACGACCACGACGTCACACGCCACAAGACGAGGGATGAGCGGCCGGATCGCCTCGCGAAGGACCCGTCGCGCCCGGTTTCGGACGACTGCGCCGCCTATCCGTCGGCTAACGGCGAACCCGATGCGGGGCGCCTGAGGCGCCTCCCGGGCGAAATGGTACAGGACGAACTCCGGGCCGGGCACACGAACGCCCTGTTGCGTGACCCGTCGGTGATCGCGTGGAGACCGGAGGCGGAGGGACCGCCGCACCGGGAAGGACTTAGGCCTAAGCTGCCAGCCGCGAGCGTCCTTTGCTGCGGCGGCGGCGCAATACCGCCCGGCCCCCGGGCGAGCGCATGCGATTGCGAAAACCGTGCCTGCGCTTCCGGCGCCGGTTGTGGGGCTGAAACGTCCTTTTCATGAGATTCCACAACTTACCAGACGCGTCTTCACGCGTTGTCCCCGGCCTCGGCCAAGTTGTCACTTTGGACTACTTGGTAAGTCCCTAGTGGTCCCGAGGATCTCTGTAAAACCGCAGGTCAGCGCCCATTGACAAGGGGCCCGGCCAGGGGACTATGATGCGGTGCGCGCGAGCGTAGATCGCGGCCCTTCGGCCGCGGTTTTTTACGTTTAGGAGGGGTTTCCACACCTGTGGAAGGTCCTGTGGACAACCTGACGTACACGCTGGGGGGAACGTGAATGGGCGGAGCTTCGATGGCTGGGGGAACCGCGATGAGCACAGCTGACGTGCACTCCGTTTGGCAGCAGTGCGTCGAAGACGTACAGGCAAGACTCACGACCCCGGCCTCGAGAGCCTGGTTCGATGAGACCGAGCCCTTGGCGATGTCCGATGACGCCATCACGCTCCGGGCTCCCAACTCCTTCGCGAAGGAGTGGCTCGAGCACCGCTACGGCAACCTGCTCCAGGACGCCCTCCGCCGGGCCTGCGGCCGGGAGCTCCGGCTCGAGATCCTGTCCGCCGCCGCCAACGGCACCGGGCCGGTGCCGATCCCCGTCCCGCGCGCCCCGTCTCAGACCCAGTCCGAGGACGAGTCGGGCACGCTAAACCCCCGGTACAACTTCGAAACCTTCGTCATCGGGGCATCGAACCGTTTCGCACACGCGGCGGCTATGGCCGTGGCCGAAGCGCCGGCCAGCGCCTACAACCCGCTGTTCATCTACGGCGAGGCCGGGTTGGGCAAGACCCACCTCCTGCATGCCATCGGAAAGCACTCACGTGAGCTCTACCCGCACCTGCGCGTGAAATACATCAGCTCGGAATCATTCATGAACGACTTCATCAACTCGATCAAGGACGACCGCTCCGAGGCGTTCCAGCGGCGCTACCGCGAAAGTGACGTCCTGCTCGTCGACGACATCCAGTTCTTGGAGAACAAGGAGCGGACCCAGGAAGAGTTCTTCCACACCTTCAACGCGCTGCACAACGCCAACCGCCAGATCGTCATCTCCTCCGACCGACCGCCGAAGAAGATCGCCACGCTCGAGGATCGTCTGCGTTCGAGGTTCGAGTGGGGGCTCATCACCGACATCCAGCCGCCGGACCTCGAGACCCGCATCGCGATCCTTCGCAAAAAGGCCGAGATGGACAACCTCACCGTCGCCGAGGACGTCATGAGCTACATCGCCTCGCGCGTGGAGTCCAACATCCGCGAGCTCGAGGGCGCGTTGATTCGCGTCATCGCCTATGCGTCGCTGAATCAGACGACCGCCTCGCTCGATCTTGCCGAAGAGGTCTTACAGCATCTCTTTCCGACGTCGGGAGCCGAACCGGTTCGCACCGAAACGATCCTCGCGGAATCGGCTTCGTACTTCGGCGTCTCCGTCGACGACCTGCGCTCCCAGAACCGTTCCCGGCCGATCGTCCAGGCCAGGCAGATCGCCATGTACCTCGTGCGGGACCTCACCGACCTGTCGCTTCCCCGCGTAGGGGCCGTCTTCGGAGGGCGGGATCACACGACGGTTCTCCACGCCTGCCAGAAGATCGTCGGACTTCTCTCCGAGAAGCGCCAGGTCTATCACCAGATCCAGGACCTGACGGCTCGCATCCGCAAGCGCGGCGGCGGCAACTAACCGATGGGTATGACCTGGGGACAAGTGGCGTACGCGCGTCCCCCGCACCCCGGTCGTCCCCAGGTTGTCCTTGTGAGTCCCGATACTGTCCCCATCCCGGATACGGGGTCTGACCAGCATGCACAGGGGGTTACCCACAGAATGCACAGGCCCTATTACTACGGGTCTAAGAACCTAAAGTCTTTTCTAGTAGAAAAGAAGAGCCTTCTCTGGGGAGGAACGCGATGAAGCTGGTCTGCTCACGGGAAGAACTATCTCGAGGACTTCAAACCGTACTTCGCAGCGTCGGTGCTCGAGCAGGGATACCAGCGCTGTCGGGTGTGCTGATCGAGCTATCCGACACCGAACTGACACTGACGACGACCGACCTCGAGCTCACCACCCGCGTGCAGCTCGGTCTGACCGGAGAAGCAGGACGGATCTTGCTGCCGGCCCGCCTGCTGGCAGACATCGTCCGGAGCTTGCCGTCGGACCAGGTCGAGCTCGTTACCGAGAACGGTTCGGTACGTGTAGCCGGCGGCCGATCGAAGTTCAACATACGGTCGTTGTCGCCCGAGGATTTCCCACGCGTCGAATCGGCCGCAGAGACGAAGACGATCAGCTTGGACGGAGCTTTGCTTGCGACAGCGCTCGGTCAGGTTGCACCGGCTGCATCGCGCGACGAGACGCGTCCCGTGCTCACCGGAGTCTTGCTGGAAGGCGAAGAGGGTCACCTGCGCGTCGTCGCAACCGATTCGTACCGGCTTGCCGTTCGGTCGATCGACGTCGGCGGGGTAGAGGGAACGAAAGTCCTGATCCCGGCGCGTGCCGTGGTGGAGGTTGCTCGGCTGGCGGCAACGGAGTCCGAAGTGCGGCTTGAGATCGGCTCCGCGCAGGCCGGATTCCACCTCGGCGACGTGATCATCCAGAGCCGCCTCATCGAAGGTGAGTTCCCGGCCTATCGCCAGCTGCTGCCTACCGACCTTCCGGGCCGTCTCGCCGTCACCAAGGGCCCGTTCCTCGAAGCACTCAAGCGGGTTGCCGTGCTGGCGCAGGACGCGACACCGGTTTTCCTGGAGGTCGGCGGAGAAGGCATACGGCTGACGTGCACCGCTCAGGGGCTAGGTGACGGAACCGAGGATGTCGAGGGTGCCTACACGGGCGAGGACATGCGGGTCGCCTTCAATGCCGCATACCTCGAGGCCGGAATGGTCGCGACGTCCACGGAAGAGGTCGTCGTCGACTTCACCGACTCCCAGCGGCCGGCGCTGATCCACGCACCCGACGATCGTGACTTCCAGTACCTGCTGATGCCCATCCGCGTTAGCTAGATATGCAAGTCGAGGTCGTGCGTTTGCAGGACCTCCGCAACTACCGGACGGTGGAGTTCGCACCCGCACCCGGGACCACCGTGGTGGTCGGCGGGAATGGGTCGGGGAAATCGAGCCTGCTCGAGGCGATCGGGATGTTCTCGACGCTTTCCTCTCCACGAGCCGGGAGCCTCAAGGTTCTCGTCCGGCAAGGGTGCGAAGAGGCCGGAGCCCGGCTGGAGACCACGGGTGGTGCTTCGCTGGAGATCCATATCCGAGGTGGCCGCGCGATGCTGCGCACCGGCGGATCGACTGCGCAGGCGAAGGACTTCCTCGGGCGGTTCCGGTCCGTGCTGTTCACCCCGGAGGACCTTGACCTTGTCCGGGGCGAGCCGGCGCTCCGCCGCCGTGCTCTGGACGACCTGCTCGTGCAACTCCGTCCACGTTTCCGGTCCGTGCGACAGGACTTCGAACGCGCGCTCCGCCAGCGGAACGCCGCCTTGCGCGACAAGTTGCCGATGGAGGCTTCGCTGTACGGCGATCCGCTGGCCGCCGCAGCGGCGGTGGTGCTCCAGGGCCGCCGCGAAGTTGCCGAACGCCTGCGCCCCGCGGCTGCCGATCTCTACAAGGATCTGGCCGAGCGGGGGGAGCTCGACCTTGTCTATCGGGATACCTCCGGGGCCGGTGAGCTCACCGGCCCCGATCTCGTGGCGCACTTCGCGAGGATCTACAAGGACACCTTGTACGGCGACATGGACCGCGGACGCACAACGGTCGGCCCTCACCGCGACGACCTCGACGTTGGACTCGACGGACGGGAAGGGCGGTGGTACGCGTCGCGCGGCGAGCAGCGGTCGGCGACGCTTGCCTTCCGTTTGGCCGAGCTGCGATTGCTGCCCGATGCCGTGTTGCTGCTGGACGACGTGCTGTCCGAGCTCGACCCCGATCGCAGACGACGGGTGTTCGAGGTCACAGCGGGGTCACAGACCATCGTCACAGCGACCGATGCGGACGCTCTGCCGGCCGCCGCGAAGGTCGAAAGCGTCTGGCGCGCGTTCGAAGGGTCGCTGGCCTTAGAGGTAGCTGCATGAGCCTTCCCTCCCAGCCCGGCGGGGCCCGCGGAGGTTGGCCGGTGCGGATCGGAGACATCCTGGCCCCCGCTCTCGAGCGACTCGGACCCAAGGGGGTATGGACCGAAGCGAAGCTCCGGAAGGTGTGGCGTGACACCGTCGGCGAGCAGGTTGCGACCCATTGCACCGTCCGGAGATTGCGCGGGAAGGTCCTCGAGGTCGACGTTTCGTCCGACTCTTGGGCCACGGAGCTGACGTATCTGGCTTCGGCTGTGGTCGGAAAGCTAAACGCTCAACTCGGTGACGAGATAGTCACCCAAATCGTCGTCAGGAGACGGAAATCGAGAGCGTTTTGACAGTGCTTCGTGTTATACTTCTGGGGTACGGAAACGGTCGCTGACCTGCGGTTTTAGGCTCCGGGAGCCGAACCTTGGAAGTTCCAGTCCTGGGGCCTCCCATGCCGCATTGCGGCCGCGATGAAACGAGGGTCGCTGATGGCACGAACCACGAGATCTAGCCCGCCCCGGACCTCTGCCAAGACGGGCAACGGCTCCTACGCCGCAAAGGACATCACCGTCCTCGAGGGCTTGGAACCGGTCCGCAAACGGCCCGGTATGTACATCGGATCGACCGGTCTCAAAGGCCTGCACGAGCTCGTGCGCGAGGTGGTCGACAACGCCGTGGACGAAGCGATGGCCGGACACTGCACGCGCATCGACGTGACCATCCTCGCCGACGGCGCCGTTCGCATCACCGACAACGGCCGGGGGATCCCGGTGGACCGTCACCCACGATTCAAGACGAAGTCGGCGGCCGAGATCGTGCTCACAACCCTGCACGCAGGCGGCAAGTTCGGCGGTGACGGCTACAAGGTCTCGGGTGGTTTGCACGGTGTTGGCGTATCCGTGGTTAACGCGCTCTCCACACGCCTCACCCTCGAGATCGACAGCTCGTTGGACGGCAAGCACTACGTGATGTCTTTCCACAACGGCGGCAAGGTCAAGGAGAAGCTGCACCCGACGGGCAAGGCTCCTCGCGGCCGCACGGGAACCACCGTCACGTTCTGGCCCGATCCCGACGTATTCAACTCCGAAGGCGTCGAGTTCCGCGCGCAGACCATCCTCGAGCGGTTGCAGACCTATGCGTTCCTTAACAAGGGTCTCGAGATCCGCTTCACCGACGAGCGCAAGGATCGCAAGCAGGAGCAGACGTTCAAGTACACCGGTGGCATCGTCGACTTCGTCAAGTACCTCAACGAGACCAAGGAGCCGGTGTTCCGCAAGGTCGCGTCCTACGAGTCCTCAGAGACCGATCAAGAGGTCGAGGTCGCGCTGCAATGGAACAGCGGCTACTACGAGAACATCCACTCCTTCGCCAACGGGATCGAAACCGCCGAAGGCGGTATGCACGAAGAGGGTTTCAAGAAAGCGATCACGAATGTGGTCAACAGGTACGCACGCGAGAAGGGGCTGCTCAAAGAGAAGGACGGCAACCTCCTGGGCGAGGACATCCGCGAAGGTTTGACGGCTGTCATCTCGGTCCGTTTGCGTGACCCGCAGTTCGAGGGTCAGACGAAAGCCAAGCTCGGCAACGTGAGCATCCGTTCGCTCGTCGAGCGTGCAACCAACGAGAAGCTAGCTTCGTGGCTGGAGGAGAATCCGGCCGAGGCGCGAAAGGTCGTCACGAAGTCCGTGATCGCATCGCGGGCCCGGTTGGCGGCAAAGGAAGCACGCGACCTGACGCGACGGAAGAGCGCCCTGGAAGGCGCGGGTATGCCCGACAAGCTGCGTGACTGTGCTTCGGGGACCGCGGCCGAGGACGCCGAGCTGTTCATCATCGAGGGTGACTCGGCCGGGGGCACGGCCATCCAGGCTCGCGACCCCGCCACTCAGGCCATCCTGCCCATCCGTGGAAAGTTCCTGAACGTAGAGAAGGCACGCGTCGACAAGATGCTGAAGAACCTCGAGGTCCAAGCCCTGGTCGCGGCGATCGGCTGCGGCGTAGGCGATGAGGAGTTCGAGGTCGAAAAAGCCCGCTACCACAAAGTGATCATCATGGCCGACGCCGATGTCGACGGAAGCCACATCCGCACGCTGCTGCTGACGTTCTTCTTCCGTCAGATGAAGCCGCTTCTGGAGGCGGGGTACGTGTACATCGCGCAGCCGCCGCTGTACTCGACCATCGTCGGCAAGGAGAAGGTCTATCTCAAGGACGACGTCGCGCGAGACGAGTTCCTGAAGGAGCGCGCCGGCCACAAGCAGGAGTTCGTCCGGCTGAAGGGTCTGGGCGAGATGGATTACGACGAGCTCAAGGAAACAACCATGGACGCTTCGATGCGCACGCTATTGAAGGTGGAGATCGACGAGGCGGCTCAAGCCGATGCCGTCGTCAGCACGCTCATGGGTGACGACGTCGAAGCCCGCAAGCAGTTCATCATCCACAACGCCAAAGACGTTCGCTTCCTTGACATCTAGCCAATCGGTTAACTCATGAGCCGTCGCCCACCGAACAAGCCCACACGCCGCAGGGCCGCCCCGCGCGCGCGAGCGCGTAAAGCCGCGGCCGGCGACGGAGCGGAACAGCAGCCGCTCGTCCTCGGACGGATCGACCCCGTCGAGATCCAAGAAGAGATGGAGCGGTCGTTCCTCGACTACTCCATGTCCGTCATCACGATGCGGGCCCTGCCCGACGTCCGCGACGGTCTCATGCCGGTTCACCGCCGGATCCTCTACGCGATGCAGGACCGCGAGCTGGCCGCGCGGCCCGACCTCCCGCACAAGAAGTGCGCGCGGATCACCGGTCACGTCTGCGGTCAGTACCATCCCCACGGCACTCCGGCGGCCTACGGCGCGCTGGTTCGTCTAGCGCGAGACTTCAGCCTCCGGTACCCGCTCATCGACGGTCACGGGAACTTCGGCTCCCCGGACATGGGACCCGCCGCCGAGCGCTACACGGAGGCTCGCCTCGGCGCCCTCGCGATGGAGCTACTGGCCGGGATCGACGAGAACACCGTCGACTTCCAGCCGAACTACACCAACGAGTTCGAAGAGCCCATGGTGCTACCCGCGCGCTTCCCGAACCTGCTCGTCAACGGGAGTCAGGGCATCGCCGTCGGGATGGCGACGAACATCCCTACGCACAACCTCGGCGAGATCATCGACGCCACTACGCACATCATCGACAACCCCCAGGCCACGCCCAAGGACCTGATGAAGTTCGTGAAGGGTCCGGACTTCCCAACCGGTGGAATCATCCTCGGACAGTCGGGGATCCGCGACGCCTACTTGACCGGCCGCGGATCTATAAAGATCCGGGCCCGAGCGGAGATCGACGAAGGTCGCCGGGGCCAAGAGATCGTCGTTACCGAGATCCCTTACCAGACGAGCATCGGCTCGATCGCGGCGCGGATCGCCGAGCTCGTCAACGCTAAGCAGCTCGATGGGATACGCAACATCAACGACGCGTCCGCTCAGGGCAAGACGCGCTTGGTCATCGAGCTCAAGCCGAGCGCCAACGCCAACGTCGTGCTGAACAACCTCTACAAACAGACCGCGCTGCAGACCTCGTTCCCCGTCAACATGGTGGCGTTGGTCGATGGTGTACCGCGCACGCTGAACCTCGCGCAGGCCATCTCCGCGTACGTCGACCACCAGATCGAAGTCGTCCGCCGCCGGAGCAAGTTCCGCTTGGAGAAGGCCGAAGCGCGGGCGCACATCGTCGAGGGCTTGCTCAAGGCGCTGGGCAAGATCGACACGATCATCAAGCTCATCCGCGGATCCGCCGACCGCGAGGATGCCCGCAAGAAGCTCATGGCGGCACCCCACAAGTTCAGCGAGATCCAGGCCAACTACATCCTGGACATGCCGCTGGCGCGACTCACACGCCTAGGTGTGAAGGAGCTGCGCGACGAGATGAGCCAGCTCCAGGCGACGATCAAGGAACTGAAGTCGATCCTGGCGAGCGACCGCAAGGTGCGCAGCGTCATCAAGGACGAACTCGAGGTCATCAAGAAGAAGTACGACGACGACCGGCGCACCGCGCTCGCGGCCGACGTCGGCGACATGGACATCGAGGACCTCATCACCGACGAGCAGATCGTCGTCGTGCGCACCGAAGCCGGCTACATCAAGACCGTCCAGGCGGACAAGTACCGCACCCAGCAACGTGGGGGCCGGGGAGTACAGGGGGCGAACCTCAAGGAAGCCGATCTGGTCCGCGAGATCGTCCATACAACCACGCACGCGCACCTGCTGATGTTCTCGAACCAGGGTCGCGTGTTCCGCCTCCGCGCACACGAGATCCCGATGAAGGAACGCACGGCACGCGGAACCGCTCTCGTAAACCTTCTGCCCTTACGCAAAGACGAGCAGATCTTTGCGGTGATCGCAGGCAAGGACTTCAATCGGGACGGGTACCTGTTCTTCGCCACCAAACTGGGCCAGGTGAAGAAGACGGCGACCCGCGAGTACGACAAGAGCCGCAAGGAAGGCTTCATAGCGATCAACTTGCGTCGGCGGGACGAATTGGTGCGCGTGATCGAAACGACGGGCTCAGACGACATCATCATGGTCTCCCACAAGGGACAGTCCATTCGGTTCGCGGAGGCCAATGTCCGGAAGATGGGACGCGACGCTGCCGGAGTGCGAGGGATGAGGTTGCGGCCGGACGACCACGTGGTGTCGTGCGACGTTGTGGACGACGAGGGCAGCATCTTGATCGTCACCGACGCCGGCTTCGGCAAGCGGACGAAGCTCAGTAACTGGCGACGTATCGGCCGAGGGGGCCAGGGCATCCGCGCCATCAAGCTCAACGAGCGCAAGGGCTACGTGGCTGCGGCCTTCCTGGTTAAGCCCGAAGACGAGGTGTTCCTCGTCTCCACAGCCGGGATCACAGTGCGCATACCTGTGGACGGCATCTCGTCTCAGGGCCGCGACGCCACGGGCGTGCGGGTCATGAACCTCGAGCGCGGCCAGCGCGTGGCCTCGGCGGCGCCCGTGTTCACCTCGCGTGCCAACGGCGACACACCGGAAGAGTAGTCACTGTGGCCGGGAAGCCCCGCGGCCACGAGCTCATCGAGCACACCGCCGACGTCGGCCTTCGGGTGTGGGCGACGACGCTTGACGAGCTCTTTTCAGAAGCAGCTATCGGCTTGGTGCACGTGATGGGGACGGCGTCCGGACCACTGGTGAAGAGTGAAGCGGTGAGCGTCGAGGCAGCCGATCTCGAGGGCCTGCTGGTCGATTGGTTGTCCGAAGTCCTCTTCATGTTCGAGGCGCACGAGATAGTGCCGGCGGACGTGCGGGTACATGTCGCTGATGACCGGAAAAGCTTGCAAGCCTCGATCGAAGGGCAGTCCACCGACGACTTCAGCGATCACGGTCCGGCGGTCAAGGCCGTGACCTACCACGGGCTCGAGATCAGGCCGGTTGGTGAGGGCTACGAGGCCCACGTATATCTGGACGTATGACCCTCGAACGGATCTCAGACGTCGAGTGGGAGATCCCGGCCACCGGCGGCATGCGGGTGCCGGGCCGCGTGTTCGCGTCGGAAGAGCTGATCGTCAAGGCCAAAAGTGACCGCGCTCTCGACCAGGTCGCGAACGTCGCTCACCTTCCCGGCATCGTCGGATTCTCGTTCGCGATGCCCGACATCCACTGGGGATACGGATTCCCGATCGGCGGTGTGTGCGCAACCGATGTCGACCAGGGGGGAGTCGTGTCTCCGGGCGGCGTGGGCTTCGACATCTCCTGCGGCGTCCGGTTAGTGCGAACGGATGTCGATGTCGCGAGGGCACGCGAACGCGTCTCCGATCTCGTCGCCTCGTTGGAGCAGATCCCTCGTGGGGTCGGCGGGAAGGGCCTGATGCGCCTGAACGGTTCGGAGATGGACCGCGTTCTCACGGAAGGCGTGATGTTCCCTCTATCGAAGGGCGTGGGTTGGGAAGAAGACGTGGAGACGTGCGAAGACGGCGGGGTCCTCGAGGACGCCGACCCCGCCGCCGTCTCCGACAAGGCCAAGGAGCGCGGGGCACCGCAGCTCGGCTCGATGGGAGCCGGCAACCACTTCGTCGAGGTGCAGTACGTCGATCGCATCGTCGACGCGGCCGTGGCGACGGCGTTCGGTCTGTACGAAGGCCAGATCGTCGCGATGATCCACTGTGGATCACGCGGCATCGGTCACCAGGTGTGCACGGACGAGGTGCGCACTATGGACCGAGCGATGCAGTCCTACGGGATCTCGGTTCCCGACCGGCAGCTGGCGTGCGTGCCCGTCCGCTCTCCCGAAGGGGAGAGGTACCTAGCCGCGATGTCGGCGGCGGCCAACTACGGGCGCGCGAACCGCCACGTGCTCACCGACGGCGTCCGGAGCGCGTTCGAGAGCACCTTCGGCTCGTCGGCGCGCGACTTGGGGATGTCGGTCGTGTACGACGTGTCCCACAATCTCGCCAAGCTCGAGCGCTACGAGGTCGACGGCGTCGAGCGCAACCTGTGCGTTCATCGCAAGGGGGCGACACCGGCTTTCGGAGCGGGCCATCCGGGCGTGGCCTCCAGGTACCAGGGTGTCGGCCAGCCTGTGCTCGTTCCTGGGAGCATGGGAACGGCGTCGTGGGTGCTGGTCGGAACGGCTCAGGCCGGCGGGCCGGCCCAGGACGCCGGTTGGGCGTCGACGTGTCACGGCGCGGGCCGGATGATGTCGCGGAAGGCGGCAACCAAGCAGATGCACGGCGGCGACCTCAAGCGTCAACTGCGAAGTGAAGGGATCTGGGTGTCCACCAGTCAGCTGCGTCTTCTAGCCGAAGAAGCGCCTTTCGCATACAAGGACGTCTCCGAGGTCGTGCGGGTGTGCGAGGAAGCGGGGCTGTCGAGGCGTGTGGCGCGTCTGCGGCCGCTCGCCGTGGTCAAGGGGTAACGGTGGCTACCAGACGCGAGGTTCGCTCTATCGATCCGCGCTCGACCATCCGCGTGGTCTTCGCGTTGTCGCTGTGCCTGTGGGCCATCGTGCTCGTCGGGCTTGTCGCGCTGTATCTGCTCGGGCTGGTTTCCGGCGGTCTGGGCGGGGTGGAAGGCTTCATCGCCAGCCTCGGGTTCACCGGGTTCCGGTTCACGATCCTGCCGTTCCTCGTCGCGCTGATGGCTGTGGCTCTGCTCGCATCGGTGCTGCTGGCGATCGGGGCCGGCGTTGTCGTTCTGCTCTACAACGCCTTGCAGCCCTTGATCGGCGGAGTCGAGGTTCATTCGAGCGGCCGTTGATACACTCGGCCGTCCGGAAGGGCCTGTAGCTCAGGCGGTTAGAGCGCAGCTCTGATAAAGCTGAGGTCGGTGGT
>JBBDRJ010000007.1:0-1322 GCA_040905525.1 Actinomycetota bacterium | reverse complement strand
GGGACTGTCAGGATTTCCGTGTGCGGGCGGGCATAATGGGTGAGAAGGAGTTCCCCGATGTCCCGACGCAAAGAGCCAACGATACCGAACGAGCTACTCGACCAGTTGCTGGCTGGAGGCGCCGCCAGAGCAGCGTTTGACCAGGGCGGCCTGCTGGATACGCTGAAGAAGGCGCTGACCGAACGTGCGTTGAACGCGGAGATGGATCATCATCTTGCCGGCGAGGACGGCGTCGGCAACACGCGCAACGGCTATGGCCGCAAGACGGTGATGACCGATACGGGCACGCTGGCGATCGAGGTGCCGCGCGACCGTCGGGCGAGCTTCGATCCGCAGCTGATCGCCAAGTACCAGCGCCGGTTCCCGGGCTTCGACGACAAGATCGTATCGATGTACGCGCGCGGGATGAGCACCCGCGAGATCACCGGGCACCTGCACGATCTGTACGGCATCGATGTCTCGCCCGATCTGATCAGCACGGTGACCGACGCGGTGCTCGACGAGGTGGCGACCTGGCAGCAGCGACCGCTCGATCCGATTTACCCGCTCGTCTTCTTCGACGCGATCCGGGTCAAGATCCGCGACGAGGGGATGGTGCGCAACAAGGCGATCCACATCGCGCTGGGCGTCCGTGCCGACGGCGCCAAGGAAGTGCTGGGTCTGTGGCTCGAGCAGAACGAGGGTGCCAAGTTCTGGCTCAGGGTCATGAACGAGCTCAGGAACCGCGGCGTCGAGGATATCCTGCTGGCCGTCGTCGATGGCCTCAAGGGCTTTCCCGACGCGATCACCGCGGTGTTTCCGGACGCGATCGTCCAGACCTGCATCGTCCATCTGCTCAGGAACTCGATGGACTTCGTTTCCTGGAAGGACCGCAAGGCGCTGGCGGCGGCGCTCAAGGCGATTTACCGCGCCACCGATGCCGCCGCCGCCGAGCAGGCGCTGAGCGCGTTCGAGGCGGGCCCCTGGGGCCAGCGCTATCCCGCCATCGGCCAGAGCTGGCGGCGCGCCTGGAGCGAGGTCATCCCGTTCTTCGCCTTCCCCGACGAGGTGCGCAGGATCGTCTATACCACCAATGCCATCGAGGCGCTCAACTCGAAGCTCAGGCGTGCCGTCAGGGCCAGGGGGCACTTCCCCAGCGACGACGCGGCGACCAAGCTGCTCTATCTGATCTTGAACCGATCGGAGAGGGAGTGGAAAATGCCGCCACGGGAGTGGACCATGGCCAAGGCCCAGTTCGCCGTCATCTTCGGCGAGCGCTTCATCAAAGCCATGGCGGCGTAATGTTCAACCGCCCGCCCGCACACGGAAATCCTGACAGTCCC
>JBBDRJ010000006.1:76740-397067 GCA_040905525.1 Actinomycetota bacterium | reverse complement strand
TGCGGGACACATCAGGCGGGCTTTCACACGGCTCACTACAACGGCTGAGTGGGCCCGCCTGGACTCGAACCAGGGACCAACCGATTATGAGTCGGCTGCTCTTACCATCTGAGCTACGGGCCCGACGCCGAGCTTGAAGCTCGGGACCTGACTCTAGATGCTTAAGAACAGACCGGCGAACCTTCGCGCAGCGTCCAGGTCGCCGTAGGCGGTTCCGGACCGGGCCCGGCCGAAGGACGTCAGCACCAAGCTCGCGGGATCGAAGTCCAGCACCGTCGGCGCGTCGTCCGAGCCTGGTTCATACATCATTCCCTCGCCGGATACCCGCACGCGATATGTCCCGCCGTTTCTGCCCGACACTCTCACGGCCACGTCGAGATCCCCGCCCTGGAGCCGGGATGTATCAGTCGTCGCCTGCCACAGGACAAACATGAACGGCACGAGCAAGTCCGCCGCATCCGCGCCAAGAAGATGGGGCATGTGCAAGCCTTCGCGCACGTCCCAGCTGTGCACGCCGTAGTCCATCAACTGGCCGATCGGGTAGAAGAAGGCCGGCACGGGTCCCATGTAGCCGTGGGGTCACCATGAAGCTTCCCCAGTCCTTCTCGGTGACCTCCTCGAACATCTTCATCGCCTCTCGGCTTGTCAGCCAAACGTTAAGCGGTATTAACATCGGGACGTGCCCGAAACCTCGATCCGCATCGACCGCGATGTCGAGATGGTCACCAGGGACGGTGTGACCCTACGTGCCGACGTCGTTCGGCCGGACATCTCCGCGAGGGTGCCGGCCATAGTCGCGCGAACACCGTACGAGAAGACGATGCAGTGGCACATGATGCGCGGCCTCACTCCCTACAACGCCGCCATCAACGGCTACGCGTTCGTGATCCAGGACATCCGTGGGCGGTACGCCTCGGAAGGGGAATGGAACTTCGTCGACCTCAAGCATGCCAACGAGGACGATGGTTTCGACACCATCGAGTGGGTGGCGTCCCAGGATTGGTGCGACGGCAACATCGGCATGGCCGGCGGGTCCTACGTCGCGGTCACGCAGTGGTCGGCCGCGTTGGCCGATCCGCCGCATCTGCGCGCCATCGCTCCCGCGCTCATGGGCATAAGCGCCAGTCGTTCGCTCGCGCATCTGCTCCCTCTGGAATCGATGACGATCGGATGGATGGCCGGGCTTGCGGTGGACCGCCTGATGAAACTAATGCCCGAAGGAAAGGCGAACCCGGCGGATTTCATGACCGTGCTCGAGGCGATGACGCATCCCGAAGTCGCTTCCGCGAAGCTTCCGCTCAACGATTTGATGGTGCTCGAAAGCATCGGCATGCCGCGCTACGGCGAGGTTGACGAGCTTGTCACGAATGTGGCTGCCGATGCGGGCGAAGAGCGGTTCAAGGTTCCGGCCCTGTGGTCGGCCGGCTGGTACGACAATGCCGGCGGCGGGGAGATGTTCCGCACGATGCGGGAAAAGGGTGCCACCGACATAGCGCGCTCCGATTCGCGGTTGATCCTGGGTGGCTGGACGCACAACTACGCCCTCAACTTCGTCGGGAGCTTCGGCCTCGGCGGCCTCGGCTCCGCCGACGGCGCCGGACTCGGCATCCTTCATCGAACGTTCTACGACCGGCATCTTCGCGGAGCCAACGTCGATCTTCCTCCGGTGCGGTATTTCGTTATGGGTGAGCGTGCGTGGCGCGATGCCGATGATTGGCCCATCCCCGGTACCGACTTCTGGCGCATGTATCTGCACTCGAGAGGGAAGGCGAATTCCAATCGTGGTGACGGGGCGCTCAGCCTCGATCCTCCGGCCGCTTCGGAATCTCCCGATCGGTACAAATCTGACCCGATGGATCCGGTTCCCTCGTGGGGATTCCGCGTTATGTACACCGGGGGCACGACCGTGGCCGGTCCGTTCGAACAGATGCGCGTCGAACAGCGTGACGATGTGCTCGTCTACACGTCCGATCCCTTGTCCGAAGCGTGGGAGGTGGTTGGTGACATCGACCTTCACCTTTATCTCTCGTCGACGGCTCGAGACACCGATGTTGTGGCGAAGCTTTGCGTGGTCTGGGAGGACGGAAGCTCGTTCAACCTCGCCGACGGCGCGTTGCGCTTGCGGCGCCGCGAGGGACCGACGACTCAGAACCTGATCGAACCCGGGCAGGTATATCCACTGAAGATCGAGCTCGGTCCCACCGGCTACAAGCTCGAGCCCGGTATGCGACTACGCGTGCAGATCGCTTCGACGGCTTTCCCGCACCTGGCCCGCAACACACAGACCGGAGGGGTAATAGAGGAAGACACCGTCGGTGAGGTTGCGGAGAACACGATCTTCCACGACGCGGAGTATCCGTCCTACGTCGTTGTCCCCGTGCAGCCGGATCCTGGACCGCCGGCGGTTATGACACACTTGCTCTCCTGATGGAGGCCAACGGGGGGCACCTTGTCGCCGAAGCGCTCAAGCGCAACGGCGTCGATGTGATCTACACCTTGTCCGGCGGCCACATCTTCCCGATCTACGACGGGTGCGTCGCGCGCGACATCCGCATAGTCGACGTGCGCCACGAACAAACGGCGACGTTCGCCGCCGAAGCGCACGGCAAGCTCACCGGAGACGTCGGAGTGGCCGTCCTCACTGCCGGGCCAGGCGTGACGAACGGAGTCAGCGCGATCACCTCTGCGCACTTCAATGGGTCGCCGGTCCTCGTACTTGGGGGAAGAGCACCGCAGGGCCGGTGGGGTTCCGGTTCTTTGCAGGAGATGGATCACGTCCCCGTCGTGCAAAGCATCACTAAGTCGGCGGGAACCGTCTTCGAGGCCGACCGATGTGCCGTTGCCGTCAACGCCGCGCTGCACGCCGCGCGCACGCCGCATCGGGGGCCGGTGTTCCTCGATTTCCCGATGGACGCGCTCTTCGTGACCGCCGAAGGCGAAGTTCCCGATCCCACTCAACCCGAGACATTTGCGCCGAACGGCGATGATCTTGGCCGCGCGGTCGACCTTCTCGGCTCCGCCCAGCGACCCGTGATCGTTGCGAGCACGGATATCTGGCTGGCCAAAGCCCACGAGAAGCTTCGTTCGTTCGTCGAAGCGCAACGGATACCCGTCGTGCTCAACGGGATGGGAAGGGGGCTCCTACCTGCCGACCACGAGCTCGTTTTCGCTCGTGCGCGATCGACCGCGTTCAAAGGGGCCGATGTCGTGCTGGTGATCGGCACGCCGCTGGACTTCCGCTTGGGCTTTGGCAACTTCGGCGAAGCCCAGGTGATCCACGTACAGGATCACCCGGACCAGATCAGCACTCATGCGAGCCCGGCGGTCGGTGTGGGGGGTGACCTGGCCACCACGCTCGACGCCTTCGCTGGTGCGCCGACGAAGGCCATTGATGCGCGGAATGAGTGGCTGGATGTTCTACGGGATGACGAGAACGCTCGGCGCGAGAAGGAGCGTCCCGAGCTCGAGGATGACACGCACCCCATCCATCCGGCCCGGGTGTACGGCGTCCTGCGAAGCAAGCTCGACAAGGACGCGGTAGTCATCGGAGACGGCGGCGACTTCGTCTCCTATGCCGGCAAGCTCGTCGATGTGTTCGAGCCCGGTTGCTGGCTGGATCCCGGTCCCTTCGGCTGCCTGGGCACGGGGCTCGGCTACGCGATCGCTGCGCGTGTGGTGCATCCCGGCCGGCAGGTCGTGCTGATGGCCGGCGACGGCGCGCTCGGTTTCAGCGGCATGGACTTGGACACACTCGTGCGACTCAGCCTCCCGGTTGTCATCGTCGTCGGCAACAACGGCATCTGGGGACTCGAGAAGCATCCGATGAAAGCGATCTACGGCTACGACGTCGCCGCCGATCTCAACCAGGACGCGCGCTACGAGGACATCCTCAAGGCGTTCGGCGGAGCCGGCGAGACGGTGGAGAAAGCAACGGAGCTCAGCGACGCCCTCGACCGCGGATTAGCCTCGGGAGTGCCGTATCTGGTCAACGTGCACACCGATCCGGCCAACGCGTACCCGCGCTCTTCCAACCTCGCCTAGCGGACCAGGCCCCGTCCCGTTACGAGCGGAAGGTCCAACGCCGTCAGCAGGCCGGCCGGTGCGGCAACGACGGCCGGAATCGCGTTCACCAGTCTCATCGCCGTGGTCTTGAGCCCGGCGGTGTTGTGGTCGCCGTCGGTGCCGAGCATCTGAAGATCGAGCGTGAAGTTCGGCTCGCCTGAAACGATGATGCGGTAACAACCGTGGCCCGTGGGTTGAGGCCAGTCGCCTCCGATGTCGTCGCGCAGCCGCGTCACGTGCTCGAGGACGACGAGCGGGCGTCCTTGCCAGACCCCCCTGACTTCGAAGCGCATGGCCGCGGTCGTGCCTTCTTGGATGGTGCCGGCCGAGACCTCGAAGGTCTCGGGAGCCGGGAGTCGCTCGTGGTGCTCCTCGACGGCGTCGAGTGAGACGCCGAGTCCGGCGGCGATCTGGCGGACGACGCTGCCCCAGGCCGTTGTGAGGACACCGGGGCTCAGCAGGAATGGGACCTCATCGAGTGAGCCGCCGAAGCCCATGATGTCGAAGAGCACCATGGCCTGGTCGTAGGTCGCGTAATTGAGGATCTCCATGCACCGGACCTCCTCGATCCGCTCGGAGATGCTCGTCAGAACCAACGGCAACCAGTCGTTGGCAAAGCCGGGATCGATGCCGTTGACCCACAGCGATGCGTTCCCTTCGGCCGCTGCTTGCCGGATGGGAGCGATCACCTCATCTCCCATGACGCCGTCGGGGTACTGCAAGAAGACCGGTCCGCTCGAAACAACGTTGATGCCCGCGCGCAGGAATCCGCACAGGTCGTCGATGGCTTCGAACAAACGGTGGTCGGCCATCGCCGTGTGGACGATGCAATCGGGTTGAAGAGCCAAGAGCGCATCGGCGTCGTTGGTGGCTCGCACGCCGAGCTCCCGTCCGAGCCCGGCGAGCTCGCCGGCATCCTTTCCTTCCTTGGCCTCGCTGGACACCCAGACGCCGATCAGCTCCAGCTCGGGGTGAGCGTCGATGCCGGCTAGGGCATGCCGTCCTACGTTCCCGGTGCTCCAAGCCACGACTCGGTGCATCTGTGCCTCCTGGGTCGAGTTGTGTCTACCAGCCGAGCTCCTCGAGGCGCTCATCCGAGATGCCGAAATGGTGCGCGAGCTCGTGCACGACGGTGACCGTCACCTCTTCGCGGATGTCCTCCGCGCTGTCGCAGGCGCGAGAGATCGGCCCCCGGAAGATCGTGACCTTGTCCGGCATGACCCAGCTGTAGTTCGCGGTGCGCTCCGTCTGGGGGATCCCTTGGTAAAGGCCGAAGAGGGTATCGCCGGGTGTAAGTCCGGTCGAGACGAGGTCTTCATCCGTGGGCTCATCCTCTATCACCACGTCGACATTGCTCAATTGCGAGGCGAACGGCTCGGGGATGTGCTCGATGGCGTCGACCACGAGCTTCTCGAACTCCTCCGGGGAGATCCGAACCATCAGCCCCGCTCGCGAGCACCGTTGAGGAAGCGTTCGCGGTCGACTAGCACTCGGACGTGCTTGCCATGGGCGATTGGTCCGTTGCCGTCCGATGCCGACACGTCGAAGGAGAGCCGGCGCCCGTCGACCCCGACGAGACGTGCGCGTGCGACGACCTGAGATCCGGTCAGCGTCGGAGCCGTGTGCTCGAGATCGATGCGGACCCCGACCGTGGTCTCGCGTTCGTCCAGCGCGGCGGAAACGGCCCGGACGGCAGCCGCCTCACACATAGCTATGACCGCAGGCGTGCCTAGAACGTCCACGTCACCTGATCCGAGTGTCCGGGCCATGTCGGGCTCGCCGATGCTGCGTTCGACAGTTGCTTCGAGCCCCGGCTCGACGCTCACAGGTCGGGAAGTCCGAGATCGGCGTTCGGCTGCTCGATCCCGCCGTCGACCTCCAGCACCTTTCCGGTGATGTAGGCGCCGGCCGGCGACGACAGATAGAGGACCGCCGCAGCGATGTCGGAGGGCTCACCGATCCGTTGCAGGGGAGTCGCCGACTCCATGGCGGTCTTCAGCGCTTCGTCGTTGACGATGATGTCGAGAGCCGAAGTCGCCACGGCGCCCACGGCGATGGCGTTGACGCGTATGCGAGGAGCGAGGTCGGTGGCGGCCAGCCGCGTGTAGTGAGATAGGGCACCCTTCGCCGTCCCGTAACCGACGTACCCCCGACCCACCAGGCGCCCCATAGCCGAGGAGATGTTGACCACCGAGCCGCCGTTCCCGGCCAGCATCAGAGGAACGGCGGCGCGCGTTAGAGCGTGAGCGGTCGTCACGTTGAAATGGATGGCTCTTTCGAGGAATCCGGGAGAGGTATCAAGGAAGGCTCTCGGCATCGCGCCGCCGACGTTGTTGACCACGACGTCCAGGCGGCCGAAGGAGTCCTGTGCCGTCTGCGCCAGCGACGCGACGGCGTCGAGGTCGTTGAGGTCGGCCGGCACGACGACGGCTCGCCGCCCGGCCTGCTCGACGCGCGCGGCCACTTCTTTCAGCTGCTCCTCGGTGCGAGCCGAGATCACGACGTCGGCGCCGGCCTCGGCCAGGGCGATCGCCGTTGCGGCGCCGATGCCGCGGCCCGCCCCCGTGATCACCGCGGCGTGGTCGGTCAGCCGGAACCGGTCGAGGATCATCACCATAGGCTAAGGGTGATGCGGCGCGACCTTCCCCTACCGATTCCGAAGACGGGAAAGATACTGGTGTCGGCCTGTCTGGCCGGGCGCGCGTGCGCTTACGACGGAACCCACCGCGCGCACGATGAGATCATGCGCCTCGTGGAGCAAGGACGCGCCGTCCTGGTGTGTCCGGAGGACGAGGGCGGCTTGGGCACGCCGCGGCCGGCGGCGGAGATCGTAGGCGGCGACGGATCGGATGTTTTGGACGGCCGCGCCGAGGTGAGGACCGGTGAGGGCGCTGACGTCACGGCCGAGTACCTGGCCGGTGCCGGGATCTCGGTCAAGCGCGCTGCCGAGAACGAGTGCCGGGCTGCGATCCTGAAGGCACGCTCGCCCGCGTGTGGTTGCGGGGCGATCTACGACGGGACGTTCTCGAGCACCGCCAAAGTGGGTAAGGGAGTTGCGGCCGCTGCTCTAGAGCGCGCGGGCATCGAGATCTGGACGGACGAAGAGTTGTGATTATGTCCGCCGGGTCTGGTACAGCTAGGCGGGCGACTCACACCTAGGAGGGAAAGCGTGCAGAAGAGCATCCAGTCATGGGCGGCTGAGCTCATCGGAACCTTCATGTTCGTGGCGGTTATCTCCGGCTCCGTGATCCTCTCTCCTCTGATCGGCACCCTCGGAGTTGCCGTTGCCCATGCTCTGGTGCTCGCGGCCATGGTCACGGCCTTCGCCTCGATCTCCGGTGGTCATTTCAATCCAGCCGTGACCTTGTCGGCATGGATCGGGGGCAAGATCAAGACTCCCGACGCTTTGGGCTACGTGGGAGCCCAGATCCTCGGTGCTCTGGGCGCGGGATTGGTGCTGCGCATCATGTACACGGAGTTGCAGTGGAGGGGGACGCAGCTCGGCTCCCCTCGGCTCGGACAGGGCGTTTCCGACGGCCGTGGACTTTTCGTAGAGGCCGTGCTCACCTTCATCTTCATCATGGTGATCTGGGCCACAGGGATCGACGAACGCGAGGGACGAGTCGCCGGACTGCCGATCGGCTTCACCCTGGGAGCGCTCGTCCTGGCGGCGGGCCCGCTGACCGGTGCCGGTCTCAATCCCGCGCGCTACCTCGGTCCGGCGGCCGTGGCCGGTGAGCTGGGGAACTGGTGGATCTACTTCCTCGGACCAGCGATCGGCGGGGTGGCTGCTGCGCTCGTCTATCAAGGCGTGTTCGGAAGCGGCTTCGCGTGGGGAAGTTTGCTGGGTTCGCGCACGGCTGAGGCTGTGCCGGTGGAGCCGGTGGCTGCTCCACCGCCGACCGAGCCGATCAGGCGCGCGCGCAAGCCGGCCGCGCGGCGTAAACCGGCAACGCGCCGCAAAGCCTGAGGTCGCCAACCTGCTTTCGAGCCGGCTTGAGCGCCGCGCAGGAGTGGATTGAGGCCTTAGAGGGGCCACGATCCACTCCGGTGATTAGTTGGGCGGCCGTCGACTCGTAGGTCGGTAACCTTTCTTCCATGCTGGCCGACGACATTCGCCGTACGTTTCTGTCCTTCTTTCAGGAGCGGGACCACCGTCTTTACCCCACTTCGTCCCTGATCCCGCCGCCGGACACGAATCTGATGCTGACCACGGCCGGAATGGTGCAATTCCGGCCTTACTTCCTCGGGGTCGAGAAGCCGCCGCATCCCCGGGCCACGAGCACGCAGAAGTCCTTTCGCACTACCGACATCGACGAGGTCGGCGATCAGTCCCACCTCACGCTCTTCGAGATGCTCGGGAATTTCTCGTTCGGCGATTACTTCAAGAAGGAAGCGATCGCCTGGGCTTGGGAGCTCGTCACCAAAGAGTTCGGTCTCGACCCCGCACGCATCTGGGTGACCGTTTACGAGCAGGACGACGAGGCCGAAAGGCTTTGGTTGTCGGAAACACCGATACCCGCCGAGCGTATACAGCGTCTTGGCAAGAAGGAGAACTTTTGGGATATGGGCGTGGCCGGGCCCGGCGGTCCCAACAGCGAGATCTTCTACGACCGTGGGTCTGAGTACGGAGAAGAAGGCGGCCCGGCCAAGAACGACACGCGCTACCTCGAGATCTACAACCTGGTGTTTATGCAGTACGAAACCGACGGCAACAAAGAGATCGTCGGCGAACTGGCTGCACCAAGCGTCGACACCGGAATGGGGCTCGAGAGGGTTGCCACGGTGCTACAGGATGCGCGCTCGATCTACGACACCGACCTCTTTCTGCCGATCTTGGATCGTGCGGCGGAACTGACGAAGAAGCCTCGAGGGGAGAACGAAACCACGGATCGCCTTCTCCGAACCCTCACCGATCACGCGCGTTCGACGGCGTTCTTGATAGCCGACGGCGTCACTCCGTCGAACGAGGGCCGCGGTTACGTCCTGCGTCGGGTGATGCGTCGGGCGATCACAAAGGCTCGTCTGGCCGGTGTGACCGATCGACTACTTGCGTCAATGTGCGATGCCGTGATCCAGCGATTCGGTCACGTATTTCCCGAGCTGCTGCGCAACTCGGAAGGCATCGATCTCGTCGCCAATCGTGAAGAGGAGCGATTCTCTCAGACGCTTGACATGGGCCTGCGAATACTGAACGAGGCGCTCGAGAAGGGCCGCGCCCAGAGTTCCGAGACGCTACCCGGTGAGGTCGCATTCAAGCTTCAGGACACGTATGGATTTCCTCTCGACATCACCAAGGACGTCGCCTCTGAGGCCGGACTACAAGTCGACGTCGCCGTCTACGAGCGGCTTATGCAGGAGCAGCGCGAGCGCTCGCGCGCCGCGACGCAAGTCATACAGGTTGAGGGTCTTCCTGCCCAGGAGGCTTTCCAGACGCCCACCGTGTTCCTCGGCTACGAGCACCGAGAAGGGGAAGGCCGCATCGTTGCAATCGTTCGCGGCGTCGAGCCACTCGAGGTTCTCGGGGCGGGTGAAGAAGCCGACGTCATCTTCGATAGGACGCCGTTCTATCCGGAGGGCGGGGGCCAGATAGGCGATCGCGGCTTCTTGCTGTCCGGAACCGCTAAGGCGGAGGTTCTCGACACGAGGAAGCTCGGTTCCGCCGTGCTCCACCGAGTCCGCGTTACCGAAGGTGAGTTGCGCGCCGGCCTAGACATGGAGCAGCACGTCGATCCCATCCATCGCACCGGATCCGAACAGGCGCACACGGCCACGCACATGCTCCACCACACATTGCGCAACGTCCTCGGTGAGCACGTCCGGCAGATGGGCTCCCTCGTCGAGCCCGGGCGACTGCGCTTCGACTTCTCGCACTTCTCTGCCGTCGATCGGGACTCGCTGACCGAGGTCGAGGAGACGGTCAACGCGAAGGTCTCCGCGGATGACTCGGTCCGTGCGTTCGAAACCAGCTATCAGGAAGCCGTCGACAAGTACCACGCCATGGCGTTCTTCGAGGAGAAGTACGGCAACGAAGTGCGAGTGGTGGAGATAGGCGACTACTCCTACGAGCTTTGCGGTGGGACGCACGTTCCCCACACCGGACGCGTGGGCTTCGTCAAGCTGCTCGGCGAGGGAAGCATCGGATCGAACATCCGGCGAGTCGAGGCTCTAACCGGCATCGAGGGACTCAAGTGGGTGAACGCACGATTGCGAGCGGCCGAGCGTGCAGCCGATCTGGTTCGTGTTGGGCCGGACGAGCTTGTCGCCGGCGTCGAGCGACTGATAAAGGCGCAAAAGGACCTGGAGAAGAAGCTCGGCGCGCAGCAGCGTTCCGGTGTGTCGGCGGCCGTCGACGAGCTGGTTCCGCTCGCACGCGACGTCGGCGGCGCAAAAGTAGTCGTGGCGCGGCGGAGCGAAGCCCCGAACGTGCTCCGTGAGCTGGCCGCCGCGGTCCGCGACAAGCTCGGCCGCAGCATCGTCATCTTGGGAGCCGCGGGGGAGGGAAGTGTGAACCTCGTGGCCGCCGCCACAAAAGATCTCGGAGTCGACGCGCGGAAGATCCTGCGTCCAGCGGCCGCGCGCATAGGTGGCAATGCAGGCGGGAAGCCCGATCTGGCCATGGGTGGCGGACGCGACGCCGACGGTCTCGACGAAGCACTCGCCTTGGCAGCAAGGGAAGCCGAGAGCGCGCTCGGCTGATGCCGCGCATCCTCGGAGTCGATCTGGGCAGCGTTCGCATAGGCTTGGCCTTGTCCGACCCGTCTGGCGTAATCGCCCAGGGGTTGGAAGTTGTGGATGTGACATCGACTCCACCGGTCGACGCCGTCGTCGCGCGCGTAAAAGAGCACGAGGTCGACGAGATCGTCGTAGGCATCCCGACCCGCATGGACGGATCCGTGGGACCTGAGGCTGAGAACGCCGAGGCGTTCGCGCGAGCGCTGGAAAAGGCGACCGGCCTCCCGGTCACGCGCTGGGACGAGCGTCTTTCGACAAAAGAAGCCGTACGATCGATGCGGGCCGCCGGTGCCGATTCGCGCAAACAGCGAGGCGTGATCGACAAGATTGCCGCGGCTCTCTTCTTGCAGGCCTACCTGGAGTCACGACGCTCGTGAAGCGGCGGCTACTCATCGCTGCGGTCGCGCTCGTCGTTCTCGCCGTTGCCGCCGGTTCGTTCCTCTTCCTCTATCGCCCGAGCCCGGGCCGGGCCGTGGAGGTCGAGGTCGTCTCTGGTGCGACCACCAAACAGGTGGCCGACCTGTTGAGCTCCAACGACGTCATCGACTCGACGGTGTTCTTCCGAGTCATGGCTCGCGTGCGCGGTCTCGATGGAGTGCTCCAGGCCGGACGGTACGAGATGGCGCGCGGGATGGGAGTACAAGCCGCCCTCGACGTTCTTTCGAAGGCGCCGATCGAGAAGGGCGTTACGGTGCCCATCCCCGAAGGGTTCAGCCTTCGTCAGATAGCCGAGCGCATGGACGCGCGGACGCAGATAGTTCAAGCCGATTTCGTGACGGCGGCCACCAACGGCAGCGTGCGGGCGTCGATCCAGCCTCCGGGCGTCAACACACTGGAGGGCTTGCTGTTCCCCGAGACGTACTTCGTTGGAGAGCGCGAGTCCGCTGCCGGGCTGGCGCGACGGATGGTCGAGCAATTCGAGCAACGCACGAGATCGCTTGACTGGTCGTTCCCGGAGGGACAGGGGCTCTCGAAGTACCAGACGCTGGTCATCGCCTCGCTGGTGGAGCGGGAAGCACGAGTGGACGAAGACCGGTCGAAGGTTTCGGCGGTCATCTACAACCGCCTGGCGAAGGGCATGCGTTTGCAGATCGACATCACCGCTCTGTACGGCTTGGACGAGCACAAGGTTCCAACACGAGCCGATCTTCAACGGCCGTCCCCGTACAACACGTACCTGATCGACGGCTTGCCGCCGACTCCCATCGCCAGCCCCGGATTGGATTCGATCGAGGCGGCCTTGCACCCCGCATCGGGTGACTGGATCTACTACGTCGTGATCGACCCGTCCGGAAAGCACGGCTTCACCAACTCACCCGAAGAGTTCGAACGGCTCAAGCAGCAACGTCCGCCCGAGGTGCACTAGCCGTGGCCGAGCCCGACGCCGGGACACTTCTTCTGGGCGTCGTCGGACATCCCGTCCGTCACTCCCTGTCGCCGGCGATCCAGAACGCTGCGCTGCGCCACGATGGCCGGAACGCCATATACCTGGCGTTCGAGGTCGCTCCGGACAACTTCGAGGTGTTCGTGGAGGGGATGCGAGCCGCCGGTGTGCGTGGACTGAACGTCACTCTGCCGCACAAACGTGCTGCCTTCGACGTGTGCACGACCGTCACTGAGGAGGCCCAATGGACCGAGGCGGTGAACACGATGACCTTCGAGGGCGAAGAGGTCGTCGGCGACAACACCGACATCGAGGGTGTGCGGAAGACGCTGCTGGAGCTGGGCGCCGAGCTGGACGGTGCCAAGATCCTGGTGATCGGCGCCGGCGGCGCCGGCCGCGCCGCCGCGCGAGCGTCGATGGGTAGTGCAGGCGAGATCTGGATCGCGAATCGCACGCCGGCTCGGGCAGAGAAGCTCCGCGGGTCTGTAGGCCGCGCCGCGCGCGTCATACCATGGAAGGAGCTCGCCGACGCGGCGGTGGAGGCCGACGTTATCGTTCACACCACCTCCGTGGGCTTGAGTGAGTCCGAAACCGTCTTGAAGCGCGAAACACTCGAAAAGTCGAAGTGCAAGGTCCTCCTCGACCTCGTGTACGGCCCCGGCGAGACGAAGCTAGTGCTCGAAGCCCGTGGCGCCGGTATCAGAGCGGCCGACGGCCTGGCGATGCTGGTTCTGCAGGGGGCCGAGGCGTACGTGACCTTCTGGGACACCTCTGCGCCGGTCGAGGTCATGCGGCAGGCGGCGCTCGACGCCGTGGGCCGCGCTGAGCCTTAGCTCGGCCTCCCTTTCCTCATCTCCGCAGGCCGGGGGCCGACTCCCAGGCAGCAACCTGCGGAGGTGGCCGTGCCCGACGTCGTTATGCGTCGCGAAAAGACAAAGTCTGAAAAGGCAGAAAAGAAGGTCAGCCCCGATGAGGGCTCGATCAAGCTCGCCGCCCTTGCGAAGCGGCTGGGCTATCGGTACGAGGAAAATCTCTCCAACTACCCGATCGATCCGGACTCCTGGGAGCTAGTTCCTCACAACTTGATGAGACGGCACCGAGCCGTCCCAGTCGGATTCGAAGGCAACGCCCTCGTCGTCGCCGTAGCCGACCCGGCCAACGTCATCGCCCTGGACGACATCCGCACCTTCACCGGCCGAGAGATAGAAATCCTCGTAGCGCCGCCCGATGACGTCGACGAGGTGCTGCGGCGCCTCGATCGCCTCGATCGCAGCGCCGAGACCCTCCTCGATGAAGCCGCGTCCTCAGAGGAAGAGGAAGAGGAAGAGCACGAATTCAGCGCCGCCGACGCACCGATCGTCAAGGCGATCAACCGGATCATCACTACGGCCGTGCAGCAAAGGGCCTCCGACATCCACATCGAGCCCCAAAAGGGCGACATCAGGATCCGCTTCCGGATCGACGGCGTTCTGAGCGAGGCCATGAAGACGAAGAAGTCGCTTCACGCCGGGATGATCTCCCGTTTGAAGGTTATGGCCGATCTCGACATCTCGGAAAAGCGCGTGCCGCAAGACGGCCGCATAACCGTGACCATCGACAAGCGGACGGTCGACCTCCGGGTGGCGACCCTGCCGACCAGCTGGGGTGAGAAGGTTGTTCTGCGGATCCTGGACAGCCACAGCGGGGGCGTAGCGAGGCTGGAGGATCTCGGCTTCGACGAGAAGTCACTCCTTCTCTACCGGGCCGCGATCAGCCGGCCACACGGGGCCGTGCTCCTCACCGGGCCAACGGGGTCTGGGAAGACGACCACGCTCTACGCCACGCTCGAAGAGATCAATTCGCCGACACAGAACATCATCACCGTCGAGGATCCGGTCGAAGCTAGGATCCCGGGGCTAAATCAGATCCAGGTCCATCCCAAGGCCGGCCTCACATTCGCCACCGCTCTTCGCTCGATCCTTCGAACCGACCCCGACGTCGTCATGGTCGGAGAGATGCGCGACCACGAGACGGCGACGATCGGTATCCAGTCCGCCCTTACGGGGCACTTGGTGTTCTCGACGCTGCACACCAACGACGCGGCCTCCGCTATTACGCGTCTGGTTGAGATGGGCGTAGAGCCGTTCCTCGTGGCCTCGGCCATCGAATGCATCGTCGCGCAGCGTCTGTGCCGCCGGCTGTGCTCCAAATGCGCAGAGGCGTATAAGCCCCATGCGGAGGTCCTCGAGCTCCTCGACGGAGCGCCGTGGACTATGGGCGACCCCATTCCGACCCTGTATCGCGCAGCGGGTTGCAATGCCTGCGCGGGCACCGGCTACCGCGGCCGTATAGCTCTTCTGGAGGTTCTCCGCGTATCAGATGAGATCCGAAGGCTCACGGTAGAGAGGTATCCGGCCGAAGACATCAAGAAGTACGCAGTTGCTGAGGGGATGCGCACGCTACGTGAAGACGGGCTGCAGAAGGTTTTTGCTGGGTTAACGAGCGTCGAGGAGGTACTCCGTGTCGTCGTCTGAAGGGCCAGGGATCTACGCGATGAATGTTCCAGCACCGGGACCGAAGAAGATCGACCTTGCGGCGAACCCGCCCGATCAGGTGGCTGCAGCCTCTCTGGACGCCGCCGTTGCGCGGCGCCTCGAGGTCATCCCCGTCCGTTACGACGGGGACCGGCTCATGATCGCCATGGCCGACCCCACGAACTCAACCGTGCTCGACGAGGTCGCTGCCCAGACGGGCATCGCCGTCGAGCCGGTTCAAGCCACGGCAACGGCCATCCGCCACGCCATCGACAACGTCTATGGTGCGGCTCCGGATGGCTCCCAGCCGGCCAAGAAGTCTCGCGGAGGCTCTCGCGTCGGTATGGATGCATCCGCGGCGCCGCTCCTCGATCTTCACCAGGTGCTCGAGGTCGTCCTGACCAGCGGTGCCTCCGATCTCCATATGACCGAAGGACTGCCGCCGATGGTGCGCTTGGACGGCGACCTCCTGCCGATCCAGGGTTATCCCGTTCTCGAGCGCGAGATACTCCAGCGCGTCATCTACGGGATGCTCTCCCAGAAGCAGCGCGAGAAATTCGAAGAGGATCTCGAGCTCGACCTCTCGTACTCGCTTCCCGGCAAGGCCAGATTCCGCGTGAACTGCTACATCCAGCGGGGGGCCGTCGGGGCGGCTTTCCGGCTCGTGCCCTTCGTCATCAGGTCGATCGAAGACCTCGGTCTCCCGGCGGTTATCGAGAGCTTCGCCTACATCCCGCGGGGACTGGTCGTCGTAACCGGGCCCACGGGCTCCGGAAAGTCGACCACGCTCGCCGCGCTCGTGGACGTCGTCAACCGCGAGCGTCCGGTGCACATCATGACCGTCGAAGACCCGATCGAGTTCCTCCACGCTCACCGTCAGGCGATCGTGAACCAGCGCGAGGTGGGGTCCGACACCCACGGGTTCTCCCAAGCTCTCCGGCACGTTTTGCGCCAGGACCCCGACGTGATCCTCGTGGGTGAGATGCGAGACCTCGAGACGATCCAGATGGCCGTCACTGCGGCCGAGACCGGGCACCTGGTGTTCGCGACCCTGCACACGCAGGACGCGGCGCAGACCGTTGACCGCATGATCGACGTGTTCCCGCCTCACCAGCAGCAGCAGATCAGAGTACAGCTCGCCGGTTCGCTCCAGGGTGTAGTGGCGCAGCAGCTCATGCGCACGGCCGAGGGCGTGGGCCGGAACGTCGCCACGGAAGTCATGATGGTCACACCGGCGGTTCGAAACCTGGTGCGAGAGGGGAAGACGCACCAGCTCTACTCGGTGATGCAGGCCGGCGGTCAGTTCGGCATGCAGACCATGGACGCCTCCCTGGCGGAGCTCGTCCGGGCCGGCGCCGTCTCCTACGAGCAAGCCAAGGAGCGCTGCCACCACCTCGACGAGTTCGCCCGACTGGTAGGCGGACAGTGGACCAAGGACGGAAAGGTGCGGAACGTTGGCTGAGTATTCCTACCGAGCGCTGGACGAACGCGGGCAGGCCCGCACAGGCGTCCTAGAAGCTGATACCGAAGTTGTGGCCGTGTCCCGCCTGCGCGAGCAGGGCTGGACGCCGTTGAAGGTCGAGGCACCGGGCCCGGGCATGAAGTTCAAGGCCGACATCCGGATCCCGGGCCTCTCCGACCGAATCTCGCTCAAGGACGTCGCCGTCAGCTCCCGCCAGCTGGCCACGATGATCGACGCCGGCCTGCCTTTGATGCGGGCCATCTCCGTGCTCGCGGAGCAGACGGAGAACAAGGCTCTGTCCCAGACTTGGGAATCGGTCCGTGGTGACGTGCAGGCCGGAATGTCGTTCTCCGGCGCCCTGGCCAAGCACCCGAAGGCTTTCAACACGCTCTACGTCGCCGTCATTCGCGCAGGTGAGACGGGTGGGGCACTCGACCAGGTGCTCTTGCGCTTGGCCGACACGCTCGAGAAGCAGGTCAATCTCAGGAACAAGATCCGCTCGGCGATGACCTACCCGATCATGGTCGCCATCCTCGTCGTAGTGATCCTGTCGGCGATCCT
Source organism: Actinomycetota bacterium (assembly GCA_040905525.1). GTDB lineage: Bacteria > Actinomycetota > JAICYB01 > JAICYB01 > JAICYB01 > JBBDRJ01. The sequence goes on along the minus strand of JBBDRJ010000006.1, from coordinate 380,350 downwards.
GCTGTTCATCATCCCGACCTTCAAGCAGCTGTACAACGACCTCGGGGGCACTCTGCCCGTCCCGACGCGCTTCCTGCTTGCCTGCAGCGACATCTTCAGGCGCTTCATCCTGTTCATCATCCCCGCCATGGGTGTGGGCCTTTACTTGCTCAAGAAGTACGTCAACACCGACAAGGGCCGGCACCAGTTCGACGCGTTCAAGCTGAAGATCCCGATCTTCGGTGAGCTCTTCCGCAAGGTCGCGATGTCGCGTATGTCGCGGACCCTCGGAACCCTCATGCGCTCGGGTGTGCCCGTCCTCCAGAGCCTCCAGATCACGAAGGAGACGACGGGGAACCGGATCGTGTCCGACGCGGTGGAAGACGTGGAGAACTCGGTGCGCCAGGGTGAGAGCCTTGCCAAGCCCCTGGGGCGCCACAAGGTCATCCCGCCGATGGTCACGCAGATGCTGGCCGTCGGTGAGGAGACGGGTGCCGTCGACACGATGCTCGAGAAGGTGGCCGACTTCTACGACTCGGAGGTCGACGCCACGGTGGACGCACTGACGTCGCTGATAGAGCCGCTGTTGATCGTGTTCCTCGGTGCCGTCGTAGGCGGGATCCTGATCTCGCTCTACCTGCCGATGTTCAAGATCGTCGACCTGATCCAGTAGGCGTCCGACCGCCCGAAGGCGCATCGGAGTCCATCACCTCCCTGAGGAGGCTGCAATGGACTCGGATGAGCGGATCGCGATCGCTCGGCGCATCGTGTCGGCCACATACCGGGGTTCGCTCGTGAGGTCGTGCCACGTGAAGCGCAGGGGCAGCATCCCGTCGAGGACGACGGCATTCTGCCGGCGGGGATCGGCCCTGAACGTGCGGCCCGAGCTGTGCCACCGTCGACCATCGAGCTCGATGAAGATCCCGAGCCGTTGATAGGCGAAGTCGAGGCGCGAGTGGCGGCTCGGTCTACGCAGCTACGCTCCGGCCGCGGGAGGCGGTAGCTCTTGACCAAACGGAGGAAGACGCGCTCCAACTCGCTTTCGGGAACGCCGAACTCCCGGTCGTCCAAGAGCCGGTTCAGGGTCCCCATGCCGCGGCGATTGGCGCCCACACGCTCGATGCAGGCGCGAAGAGTGGGGATCGACGTCAACCGTCCGATGAGCGCATCGTCATTCACTGTCTCGAGATCGAGGGGGCCGAGCATCCCCGCGAGGTCGACGACCGTGCGCGTAGTCGTGGTGGTTCGAATGCCCGCAACGAGACAAACGTCCCGTGCCTCGAGCACGACGGCTTGATGGACAACCAATCCCGAGCGCGAGCGGTAGTGCGTCCCGTGGGGGACCGTGACGTCAACAAGCGCAGGCTCGTCTGGAATAAGCCCCTGGAGGAAGCCAGCTGTGCGATGGGAAGCAGACGCACCGACGCCGCTGACCAGAACGCCTCCCAGAACCCGCCGGTGGAAGGTTTCGGGAGCGCCCGCGATCGCATAGAGCCCGGGCCGAACAGCTCCCCAGATGCTCTTTGAGATGCGGTTCGCTATCACCTTGTCCGTGAAGCCGGCATCGAGGGCTTGCGCACGCGTGAAGACGCCGTACTGTTCCGCGGCTACTGCGCCGATTCCTTGATCTGGCTGCATGCTTCCCCCTGTGGGCAACTGCGGGGGAAGTCCTCTTGAACATGACACGCAACGCCGACAAGGGCCTGCCGAGCTCCATCCGAGTCCGTTTCATCCCGTACGGGGCAGCAATGGACTCGGATGAGAGGGGGGTGTGCCCTGGGCGGACGCTGCTCGGGGGTCATCCGATCGGGTAATTCAAGGTCGGTTCGTGAACCTCCGATAACCCCTGTTGAGGCTTGCCGAACTCCATTCGGAGGGGCAGGGCAAATGGGGCCTCAAAAGGGGGTGCAACGAATGATTCAGCGGATCGCAAAGCGTTTTCGCAACGGGGAAGAGGGATTCACGCTGATCGAGCTCATGGTCGTCGTTCTTATCATCGGCATCCTGATCGCGATCGCCATCCCGACCTTCCTCGGCGCGCGTACGCGTGCGCAGGACCGCGCCGCGCAGTCCTCATTGCGCAACGCCCTGACGGAGGCCAAGGCCATCTTCACGGACGACGAGGACTACACGGACGCCACGGCGGCTGCGTTGACTGATGCTGAGCCGAGCCTGTCGTTTGACGTCGCGGCGAACCCGAGCACCGACCAGAACGTCGTGTCGGTTTCGCCGACGAGCGCCGACGAGTGGCACGCCGCGGTTCTTTCGAACAGCGGCACGTGCTGGTTCATCAGGGACGCCGTTGACCCGTCCATCGTGCCCGGTACTGGCTGGGCGAAGGATACGGACGGATCGCTGGCCGCCTGCTCGGGCGCAGTTGCAGCGGGCATCGACGACGCCGTTTACGGCGCAGCCGACGCACCTGGAGCTACGGTCGAATCGTAGTACAGAGGGAAGTCAGTGACCCTGGGAAACGGGGGGTGGGTGACCACCCCCCGTTTTCTATTCGGACTAGTTACCTCTCACAGTGCCCGCTGAGGCCGACACCACTCTGAGGCACGCAGCGCGAGCTGCAAAGGGCCTCAAGAGGAGGTGCATTCAGAATGTTCCAGCGGATCGCAAATCGCCTACGCAACAAGGAAGAGGGCTTCACGCTGATCGAGCTCATGGTCGTCGTTCTCATCATTGGAATCTTGATCGCTATTGCCATCCCGACTTTCCTCGGCGCGCGCACGCGTGCCCAGGATCGGGCGGCTCAGTCCTCTCTCCGCAACACGGTGACCGCGGCCAAGGCGTTGTTCACGGACAACGAGGACTACGCCGACGCCACTTTCGCAGAGCTGTCGTCCGGCGAGCCGAGCTTGGAGTTCGTTGCTGCGGGTGACCCGAGCCTCGAGCAGACGATGGTCTCGGTCACGTCCGTCGTGACTGCTCCGTCGACCAAGGCTGAGGAGTTCTACGGCGCAGTGAAGAGCAACAGCGGCACGTGCTGGTACGTCCGTGACGCGGTCGACCCTGTTTCCAACCCGGGTACGGGCTGGGCCAAGGACGCCACCACTCCGGTGTGCACGGCCACGGCTGCGGCGGCTATCGCCGACGGGTCGTACGAGAAGAACCCTGGCGACGCGACACAGATCTAGTCGTCAGCTTTGTATGAACGAGGGGCGGGAGTCATCCCGCCCCTCGTTCCTTTTCTCGATAATCGAGCGATGACCGCTCTGACGGCTGTGTTCGCGGCGCTTCTCGGGGCGGCCCTCGGATCGTTCGGCAACGTCGTGATCCATCGCGTGCCGCGCCGCCAGTCCCTTCTCCGGCCCCCGTCCTCGTGCCCGAGCTGCGGCATCCAGATCCCGTCCCGGGACAACGTCCCGATCCTGTCCTACCTGATCCTTCGCGGACGGTGCCGCTTCTGCCGGGCCCCGATCTCGCCCCGTTACCCGGCTGTGGAGGCGGCCTCGGCCGCACTGGCGGTCGGAGCCGCCTTCCGATTCGAAGCCCTAGAGGAGGCGGTCTTCGCCGGCCTGGCCTGCATCGTCCTTCTCGTCCTTGCGCTGATCGACCTCGAGCACCGGCGGCTGCCGAACGTCATCGTCCTTCCCGCAACGGCGGCGGCCGGTGCGTGGATCCTGGTCGCCGCCGGGGCGCGAGGGGAGTGGGGGACGGCCCTTGAAGCTCTCGCCTGTGGCGCCGCGGCCTTTGGGCTCCTGTTCCTCATCGCCGTCGCTTCGCGCGGGATGGGGTTCGGGGACGTGAAGCTCGCAGCTTTCATCGGCCTGGCCGCGGGGAGGTTCGGTTGGCGGGTCGCGCTTCTCGCGGTCTTCGCGGCCTTCATCCTCGGCGGGCTGGCCGCCGTCGCACTCGTAGTGGTCGGCAGGAAAGGACGGAAGGAATCCATCCCCTTCGGCCCGGCTCTGGCCGCCGGCGCCATCCTGGCCATCTTCGCTGGTGAAGGGCCCGTTCGGACCTGGTTGGGAGGGTAGTTGGGAAAGATGCTCACGTTGACACCGAAAGATGTCGATAGTTACAGTTAGTAGTCCATGAGGCATGTGTTGTCTTGTGGGATGGCCGTGAGCCCTGGGGCAGGGCAAAGGGGAAGAGTCCATGACCGAAGAGAATCCCGTCCTGAGTGAGCGTCTGCTCACCGTTTCCGAGGTGGCCTCGGCGATGCGCGTGTCGAACATGACCGTGTACCGGCTGATCAAAGCCGGTCAGATCGGAGCGATCAGGGTAGGTAAGAACTACCGCATCCGCGCTTCGGAGGTCGATCGCTACCTTCGCGAGCGCGTCGTCGGGGCCTAGCCGGACCAGCTTCGAACGATCACACCGGGCCGCGCCCTGCGGTCCCGCTTTCGGTTCGCGACCAGGGCTTTTGCGTGGTCGAAGGTGCCGAAAACTCGTTGTGCCCCAGGCGTTAATGCCGAGCGATATCGGCCGAAGAACCTAGGGAGAGGTCACACCTGTTCGTGACCCCGGACCAAAAAGGTGAGGGATGGCCCGCACTTCGATCGGACTCGATATCGGCACGCGCGCGGTGAGCCTGGCCGAGCTCAACATCGGTGGTCACCCGACGGTTACCCGCTTCGGCCGCATGCTTCTGCCGGCCGGTGCCGTCGAGCACGGCGAGGTTCGCGACCCAGCTGCGGTCGGCGACACCATCGCCAAGCTCTGGAAGCGCCTCGGTATGAACGGCAACAAGTCGGTGCACGTCGGCGTGGCCAACCGTCGCGTCGTGGTTCGTGTGATCGAGCTCCCCGCGATGTCGCGCGAGGACCTCGCCGGCGCGATCCGTTTCCAAGCCCAAGACCACATCCCGATCCCGCTGGATGAAGCCGTCATGGACTACGAGGTTCTAGAAGAGATCGACGGACCCACTGGAAAGATGCAGCGGATCCTCGTCGTTGCCGCCGAGCGCGGGACGATCGCTCCGCTCCTCGAGGCCGTTCGCGCCGCCCACCTCGAAGCTGCGTCACTCGAGTTCAACGCCTACCCGTTGATGCGTTGCTTCGGAAGTGAATCCGGCGCCGCACAAGCCGTCGTCGACATCGGCGCCGGCGTGACGAACATCGTCGTGCTCCAGGGCGGCAAGATCCGATTCACCCGCACGCTTCCCAACTTCGGAGGCGACGACTTCACTCAGGCCATCGTCGACCGCCTTCGCGTGTCGCGCGAAGACGCCGAGCGCATCAAGCGCGAGGCGTCGGCCATGCTGCGCGACCGGGCGTCTTCACCGATGTCTGCGTCACCGGTCGTAGAGGACGTGCACATCCAGCCGATGAACCATGAGGTGTCTGTTCCATCGGCTCCTTCTGCTCCTTCCGCTTCCGAGATCGAACCGGCCCCGGAGGTCCCACACGTGGTGGCGCCGGCCTGGGGACCGCAGCCCATCGGTGGTGGAGCCGCCGTTCAGACCGCCGTTGCGTCCAGCCCTGTCGCGGTCGTGGTCCAGGCACCAACCTACGTCGCCGCTGCGCCGGCACAAACCGACGCCGTTGCCGAAGTGCTCGAGCCGATGCTCGATCGCCTCGTGACCGAGGTGCGCGGATCCATCGATTTCTACACGTCGCAGCCCGACGCGTCCCCGCTCGAGCGAATCGTGCTCACCGGCGGCGGCTCGCTGATGGGCGGCGTGGCCGAGCGGCTCCAAGCATCGCTCGGTCTTCCGACCGAGCCGGGTCACCCCTTCGAGCGTGTTCCCGTCGGCAAGATCAACGTTTCCAAGCAAGAGGTCGCAGTCGCCGAACCCTTCATGGGTGTGGCTTTCGGCCTCGCACTCGCCGGATCAGGAGCGTAAGCCATGGCCGTTATCGCACCTTCTCGTCTGGACGTCCCGGTCAACCTGCTGCCGCAGGAGATCAAGTCAGAGCAGCGCGTTCGGCGCGTTTTCGGTATAGCTGCGGCTGGAGCGCTGGCCTTGGTCGTCCTGCTCGGAACAGTCACCGTTGTGCAGCGCATGCAGGTCGCGAGCTCGGAGCGGACCCTCGCAGCCGAGCAGACGAAGGCCGCCGCACTCAGGACCGAAGTCGGGCAACTGCGCGAGTTCGAGGTGCTGCAGGCGTCGATCGTCAACAACCGCCGGCTTCTCGGCGGCGCGCTCAACGCCGACATAGCCTGGTCGCGCTTCCTGGACGACCTCGACACCACGATGCCGGCCGATGCCTGGCTGACGGGGATGACGGTCTCCGGCAAGCCCGGCGTCACCGCACTCGGCGAGCCCTCGCTGGGCACCGCCCAGTACCAGGGATTCGTTACTTCGATGCCGGCCCTGGCCGGCTGGCTCGACAAGATGTCAACGATCAAGGGACTCCGCTTCGTCTACCTGTCGAACGGTACGAAGCAGGATCAGAACGGCCGATCTGTGATCTCGTTTACCGCTACCGCGCACCTGACTGAGCAGATGCTGTCCGGTCGCTGCCAAGGGGAGGGCTCGTCGTGTCCATGAAGATGAGGTTCGGCGCGCTCATTCTCGCGAGCGTGGTAGTTGTGGCGAGCTGGTTCGGATTCGTGTTCCGTCCCGCCCAGGCCCGCCTCAGTGAGGTCAACGCCGACGTCCAGCGCACGGTCGACGAAGTCGCTTCGCTTCAGGCGAAGCTGGCCGAGCTCAAGAAGCTCGAGGCGAACGAAACGGAACTACGTGAGGACGCCGAGAAGATGATGAAGGCGCTTCCCGCAGATCCCAAGGTGTCCGACTTCATCCTGATGGTTCAGGACGCAGCCAACGAGTCTGGGATCGACTTCGTACAGATCACCCCGAGCCTGCCGGCGGCCTCCACGACGGTGGCCGCCCCGAGCACGGCCACGGGGACGGCCGCTGCGCCGAGCCCGAGCTCGAGCGACGAGTCGACTACGGCGCCGGTTGCTCCCGTCTCGGAGATCCAGACGATCGCGGTGCAGCTAACAGCGGGCGGCGGCTACTTCCAGATGGAGGATTTCGTCCTGAAGCTGGAGCACCTCGGCCGCGCGCTTCGCATCGACGACTTCAACGTGAGCAGCGCCGAGGCAACGGCCGGCGGTTCTCCGAAGCTATCGGTGTCGCTGAGCATGAAGGTCTTCATGCTGAACCCGCAGCCAGCGGCGGCGTCGACCGCCACCACCACGGAAGGAACTTCATAGCCATGGCCAAGCAAACGAAAGAGCAGAAGCCCGTCATCAGGAAGTCCTTCCTAATGGTCGGCGGTGCCCTTGTAGCGGTGGCCATCTTGGCCTTCGTCCTGATGAACTTCATCGGCGGAGGCGGAGGCTCGGGGGACAACAACCCGCCCGCGGCGGTCACGACGACCGAGCGGTCTCCGGCGCCGGATTCGGAAGCGCAGCCCGAGGACGCTACTTCCGGCGAGCAGGCTGAAGGTCTGCGTCCGGGCGGACGCGACCCGTTCTCGCCTCGCTAGCCCCGGCCTACTGCCAGCGCTTCGAGCCGGCTCAAGGCCACGCCTTCACCGGTCGATCTTCTTAGTGAGCCGTCGAGTGTCGACGGCCGCCACTTTGAGGGGACCGCATACCGATGGCCGGGAATCGAATCAACGAGGATCAGCCCGCGGTTAGAAAGTCGTTCCTCGTCATAGGCGGGGTTGCCATCGGGACGGCCGTTCTGGCTTTCGTCGTCATGAACTTCATCGTCGGTGGAGATTCGGGCGACGGCGAAGAAGCCTCGACCATCTCGACCACGCAAGGGTCGCCCGCTCCGACATCGTCCGCGGAGCCGTCCCTGTCCAATCCTCTCAGCGGGCAGTCTGAGGGCCTCAGGCCCGGCGGACGTGATCCCTTCAGCCCAACGGGGGCCCAGGCGTCGGCGACCGACACACAGGTCCAAGCCTCTGTCGAGGAGAACGCAGAGGTCGTCGTCACGGTGTTCACGGTCTACGGCCAGGGCGCCGATGTGCAGGTTGGTGAGGAGATCTTCGAGGGGGCCCGCCCCAACGACAAGCTCAGTGATGGCGTGGTCGTTAAAGGGATCGACGGAAAGTGCGTGTCTTTCGACCGCGAGGGTCAGACGTTCAGCGTCTGCGAAGGCCAGCGCGCCCAGCACTAGTTCGCAGACCTTAAGACCTCGGGACCCGCGAACGGCCCATCGTAGACTTCACTCATGGGTTCCCTGCGCTACTTGACCGCGGGGGAGTCCCACGGGCCCGCCCTGACCGTCATCGTCGAAGGTCTGCCGTCGGGTCTGGAGGTGACTCCCGAAGCGCTTTCGTCCGAGCTCGCCCGTCGCCGCCAGGGCTACGGGCGGGGCGCCCGCATGAAGCTGGAAGCCGATAAGCTCCAGATCCTCGGCGGTATTCGTCACGGCCGGACACTCGGGAGCCCGGTATCGATGGTCGTGCACAACACCGAGTGGGAGAAGTGGAGCCACGCGATGTCGCCGACCCCGCCGGAGGACGAACCCAAGCCGCTGACCCGTCCCCGACCCGGTCACGCCGACCTGGTCGGGATGCTGAAGTACGGACATCGCGATGCGCGCAACGTCCTCGAGCGTGCGTCGGCCCGCGAGACCGCGGCACGAACCGTCGCGGGGACTTTGGCCAAGCTGTTGCTCGCCCGGATCGGAGCGGAGTTCGTGAGCCACGTCGTCGCCGTTGGTGGCGTGTGGTCGAAGAGCGAGAACCTTCCTGCACCCGGTGACGTCGAAGGAATAGAAGCCTCACCCGTGCGTTGCTTCGACCCGGTTGCGGAAACCGAGATGATCGCGGCGATCGAAGCCGCCAAAGCCGACGGCGACACTCTGGGCGGTGTGTTCGAAGTCGTGGTGCATGGACTGCCGCCCGGACTGGGCTCCTACGTTCATTGGGACCGAAAGATCGACGGGCGGCTCGCTCAGGCTTTGCTGTCGGTAAACGCAATGAAGGCGGTCGCTGTGGGCGATGGCCTGGAGGCCGGTAGCGTCCGCGGCTCAGAAGCCCACGACGAGATCTTCTGGGACGAGGAGCGAGGGTATCACCGTGGCACGAACCGGGCCGGCGGGATCGAAGGGGGAGTCACGACCGGCGACCCTCTCCGCATGCGCGTGGTCATGAAGCCGCTGTCCACGCTGCGCAAGGCCCTGCGAACCGTCGATGTCGAGACCAAGGAAGAAGCCATAGCGATCGTGGAACGCACCGACACGTGCGCCGTTCCGTCGGCCTGTGTGATCGGCGAGTCCGTGGCTGCGTTCGTTCTGGCCGATGCGGCCCTGGAGAAGTTCGGAGGGGATTCCGTCGACGAGTTCGTCGGCGCCCACAGGAGCTGGCTCGAAGCACTGCAGAAGGCCTGACGTGACCGGGCCGGCACAGCGCAATATCGTCCTCGTCGGCTTCATGGGCTCGGGGAAATCGGCCGTCGGGCGCCGGCTCGCCGACGACACGGGCCGGACCTTCATCGACACCGACCTTCTCGTCGTGCCGAACGGTTCCTCGCTCGACGAACTCTTCGAATCCGAGGGATTGGCAGGGTTTCGAAGCCGTGAACGCGACGTGGTGCGAAAAGCGAGCCGCGCCCGGGGTGCGGTCATCGCCACGGGGGGCGGATCCGTGCTCGATCCGGCCAACGTTCGCGATCTCAAGCGATCGGGTGTGGTCGTGTATCTCAAGACCACCGCCTCGGAGCTTGCGCGGCGGCTGGATGACTCCAACGACCGTCCGCTGCTCCGGCTCAATGGCCGGCCCGCGCGAGGTGCGGCGCTGCGGGCTCACATCGCCGGCATGCTCGCCGAGCGGGAACCGGTGTACGAATCGGTCGCCGACCACGTGATCTCCTCCGACGGACGAAACGTCAACGAGGTTGCCGGCGAGATCGAGAAAGCCACGGCAGCGGCGAAGATGAACGCTCCTCGCGTCCAACGAGTGCGGGTGCCGCTTGACCCGTCCTACTCCGTTTCCGTGGGGCGGGGACTACTGGACCGCGTTGATGATCTGGTGAAGCTGCCCAAGGGAGCCGAGAACGCCGGCATCGTGTCGCATCCGCGCATCAAGCGTCTTTGGGGCAGGCAGCTGGAGAGCGCGCTGAACCGAGTGGGACTCAGAGTTTCCTGGTACACGTTCCCCGAGGGTGAGGAGAGCAAGTCGGTCGAAACCGCAGGGCGCCTGTCGCAGGGATTGGCGCGCGCGGGCTTCCATCGCGACGACGTCGTGTTCGCGCTGGGAGGGGGCGTCACCGGCGATGTGGCGGGGTACGTGGCCTCCACCTACGCGCGCGGGATCGCCTTCGTGCAGGTCCCGACGACTCTGCTGGCCATGGTCGATGCGGCGATAGGCGGCAAGACCGGCGTGAACCTGCCGCAGGGCAAGAACCTCGTCGGGACCTTTCATCAACCGCTGGGAGTCGTGGCCGACCTCGATGTGTTGTCGACGCTCCCCCGGCGAGATCTACGCGGCGGACTAGCTGAAGTCATCAAGTACGGCTTCATCGCCGACCCACCGCTCGTAAAGACCGTCCAGCGTGAGCGGGACGAGATCCTCGCGGCCGGAGAGGTCTTGGGTCCTCTCGTAGGCCGGTGCGCGGGTATCAAGGCCCGGGTCGTTGCCGCGGACGAACGTGATCAGGGCCTACGCGCGATCCTGAACTACGGGCACACTTTGGGTCACGCGATCGAGAGTCTCACGATCGAGCGCGGTGGTCGCGCCAGACTTCACCATGGTGAAGCCATCGCGATCGGGATGGTTTACGCAGCCGCCGTTTCGGCGCGGATCGGTCTGGCCGACGTCGTCGAGGATCATCGGAGAGTGCTGGAGGCCGTCGGTTTGCCGACTAGAGTCTCGGGCCTTAGATGGAGTGCTGTGCTGAAGCGGATGGAACTCGACAAGAAATACCGTGACGGTGCTCGCCTGGTCCTGCTCGAGCGAGTCGGGAGGCCGGTTGTGCGCAAGGTTGCGCGCCAGATCTTGAAGGACGCCTACGCCGAGGTGACGGCGTGAAGTTTCTTGTCCTGCACGGACCGAACCTCAACCTGCTCGGCTCCCGGGAGCCGGACGTCTACGGATCCACCTCGCTAGCCGAGATAGACGAAGCGCTCGGCATGGCCGCGGCCGAAGGCGGGCATGCGGTCGACACCTTCCAGTCCAACCACGAGGGCGAGCTGATCGACAAGCTCCAGACCGGGTCGACCTACGACGGAGTTCTTATCAACCCCGGCGGGTTCACGCACACATCCGTTGCCCTTCGGGACGCGGTACAAGCGGTGTCGGTACCCGTGGTCGAGGTGCACTTGTCGAACATCTACGCTCGCGAGGAGTTCCGGCAACACTCCCTTGTCTCGGCCGCTTGTCTGGGCGTCGTCTCGGGGTTCGGCGCGCAGTCGTATCTTCTGGGCCTGCAGGCACTGATCGCATCGAAGGAGTCGAAGTGAGCAATAACCAAGCCCGCCGCGAACGCGTGCGCGAGCGTCTCCCTGGCGATGTCGTGGCGCTCCTGGTGACCGAGCCGGCCAATGTGCGGTACCTAACAGGATTCACCGGCTCGAACGGTCAACTGCTTCTGGGAGCCGACTCGTCGTTCTTCACCGACGGGCGCTATCAGGAGCAGTCGGCCGTCCAAGTACCCGACCTCGAGCGCCATATCTATTCCGGATCGACGAAGTTCTCGGATCTGCTGGCCAAGAGCCTGGCCGATCGCGGTTTCACGAAGCTGGGGGTTGAGGCGTCGCACATGACCGTGGCCGGCCTTGGTCGGATGACCGCGGCGCTGGACGGCATAGAGCTGGTGCCCACCACCGACCTCGTCGAAGGCGTGCGCGAACGAAAGGACGCACAAGAGATCGACGCGATCCGCCGAGCGCAGGTCGTAGCCGAACGTGCCGTGACCACCGTCTTGCGGGAGTGGAGGAGCGGAACCGAGCTCGAGCTCGCTCTCGCCCTCGAGTGGGCGATCCGTACCGGCGGGGGCGAAGGGGTGTCATTCGATGTGATCGTGGCCACCGGCCCGCATTCGGCCCTTCCGCACGCCGAGCCGAGGAACGTCCCGGCCGATGTCGACGGCGTCCTCCTCATCGATATCGGCGCACGAGTCGACGGGTACTGCTCGGATATGACCCGCACCTACCTCGGCCCCCAGGCTCCCGATGGGCTCCACAAGGTTCATGCGGCCGTCATGGCCGCACTCGAGGCGGGATGCCAGGCGGTTCGTCCCGGTGTTGCCTGTGCGGACGTGGACAAGGCCGCGCGCGATGTGCTGGAGAGCGCGGGGTACGGCGAATACTTCATCCATTCGACTGGTCACGGAGTAGGCCTCGAGATCCACGAGGGACCGACGTTGACGACCTCGGCCGAGGGCAACCTCGAGCCCGGCATGGTCGTGACGGTCGAGCCGGGTGTTTACCTGCCCGGTGTTGGAGGTGTGCGCATCGAAGACTTCCTCGTGGTCACCGAGGACGGTGCGGATAACCTCACAAAGCTCGATCGCGGGGCATCGCGTCCCAACTAGGAGACAAAGATGGCTGAAACCACGAATACGAATGACCTGCGACGCGGGATGGTGATCGACCTCCCCGACGGCCTGTTCGAGGTGGTGGAGTTTCAGCACCACAAGCCCGGCAAGGGCCAAGCCGTCGTGCGCACGAAGATCCGGAATCTCAAGACCGGAGCCGTGCTGGACAAGACGTTCAACTCGGACACGAAGGTCGGCGTAGCCCGTCTCGATCGCCGCGAGATGCAGTACCTGTACCGTGAAGATGACGGCTACGTATTCATGGACAACGAGACCTACGACCAGACCAGCTTGGGGTCGGCTCACATCGACGAGAACGTAGGGCGGTTCCTCGTCGAAGGCTTGAACGTGGTCGTGGCGTTCTACGATGGGACGCCGGTATCGCTCGATCTACCCACGACGGTTGACCTGAAGGTGACGAAGTCGGACCCCGGCCTGAAGGGTGACCGTTCGTCAGCCGGGACGAAGCCCGCGACCGTTCAGACCGGTGCTCTGATCCAGGTTCCGCTCTTCGTGGGCGAGGGCGAAACCATCCGCGTCGACACACGAACCGGCGACTACGTCACGCGCGTTCAGGGGTGAGGATGTGTCGCGCCGTGCCGCCCGTGTTGATGCCGTCGAAGTGCTGTACGGCTCAAGCGTTCGTTGCGTCGACGCCGACCAGGTCCTGAACGAACGCGCGGACACCGACCCCTATACGAAACGGCTGGTGGCCGAGGTCGTCCGGCGCCACGACGAGCTGGACCGCCTCGTCCGCGACAACGCCGAGAGATGGGCTCCCGAGCGCATGTCGCCCGTCGATCACAGCATCCTGCAGGTGGGCGTGCTCGAGCTATTGGAAGCGGAGGTACCGCCGGCGGTTGCGATCGACGAGGCCGTGGAGATCGCGAAGCACTTCTCGGGTGAGCAGGCCGGACGCTTCGTGAACGGAGTGCTCGGGGCCGTGCTGGCCCACCTTCAGGCGGGCGGCGACTCCGAAGGCGGCGACTCAGGGGGAGGCTCCGAAGGCGCGGGCGGCGCCGGCGGGGTAACGGGTTGAGTCGGCGGCTCAGCGTTGGGCGAGGAAGGGATGGGAACCGGCGTTGTGGGTGATCCGGGTGACGCTACAACGGGTGGAACCGGTTCGGGAATCAGAGGCACGGGCTCAGGTGAGGCGGGGGACACTGTCCGGCGCGAGATCCGGTAGAGCGCGATAGCTCCGCCGATGGCAAAGCCCAGACCGGCCCACTGGCTTCCTGAGATCCCGAAGATGACGGATTCGATCAGCTCGCGGTTGCGCGTGAAGTCGATGAAGAAGCGCTGGATCCCGTACCAGATCGAGAACGCCGCGAACAGAGTTCCAGTTGCGCGCTTGCGTCGCTGAAGGAAATAGAGGAAGCCCAGAAGGACCAGCGCGCCGGTGAGATCGTAAACGGCCGTGTGATGCACGACCACGCCGGGCAGGTATGTCGGCGGCCCGTAGCCCGGCGCGATCTCCGCATTGGGGATGCGATATCCCAGGAAGAAGTCTGTTACCCGGCCGAGATGGTCGGCGATGATGATGTCGCCGATCCGTCCGAAGATCACTCCGACGACGAATCCCGGGGCGGCGGCGTCCAAGGCGACCGGAATGCTGAACCGGTGACGGCGCAGGTACCAAAGTCCCAAAGCCAGCCCACCCAAGAATCCACCGAACATCGTGAGTCCGCCCTGCCAGATCCGGAACATGTCGACCACGCTGTCGAACTGGTCGAGGTGGCCGATGACATAGAAGGCGCGCGCGCCGATGATCGCGCCCACGGCACCCCAAGTGACGGCGTTGTAGACCTCACTTCGGGGAATCCCATTCGGTTCGGCGCGCCGCGCCATGAGCCACGCACCGGCGAAGAAGCCGACCGCGGTGCCGACGCCGTGAGGCGAGACGGGGCCCCATCGCTGCATGGGTGTGTATGTGAAGGCGGCGAGAAGTTCGTCCACGACGACGGTCAGACTAGCGGTCTAGCCCGGTAGCTGTTCCTCGATGGCCGAGACCATGTAGTCGGCGTCGGGTTTGGCGTTGGTGCGGAAGCGCGCGACGACATCACCCTCCGGGGAGATGAGGAACTTCTCGAAGTTCCAGCCGACGTCCCCGGCGTTGCCCTTGTGATCGGGGTGCTGGGTCAGCTCGGCGAAGAGAGGGTGGCGGTCGTCCCCGTTCACTTCGACTTTGTCGAACAGGGGGAAGCTCACACCGAAGTTCAGCGAGCAGAACTCCTTGATCTCGTCGTTCGACCCGGGCTCCTGTCCGCCGAACTGGTTGCACGGGAAGCCGAGGATCTCGAGGCCGCGGTCGTGGTAGTCGGTGTAGAGCTTCTGCAGTCCTTCGTACTGGGGAGTGAACCCGCATTTGGACGCGACGTTGACCACGAGCAGCGCCTTTCCCTTGTACTCGGCGAGCGTGGTGTCCTCGCCGTCGATGCTGCGCACCGGGACGTCGTAGATGCTCATGCTGATGAGCCTAGCTCGCCGGCCCGAGGCCGCGGGCCGTCCAGCAGCTGAGCCTCGACGGCGGCGATCAACTCGGGGTCTTCCGGCGTCACGCGCGTCCGGAATCGTCCGGCCACCTCTCCGTGGGGTGAGACGAGGAACTTCTCGAAGTTCCATTTGACCCGGCCGGCCTTGCCGCCGGCGTCCGGTTGCTTGGTGAGCTCCTCGTAGAGCGGGTGACGGCCGCCACCGTTGACCTTGATCTTGGAAAACAGCGGGAAGGTGACGTTGTAGTTGACCGAGCAGAAGTCCTTGATGCGGTCGTCGCTACCGGGTTCCTGGAACAGGAACTGGTTGCACGGGAAGCCGAGGATCTCGAGGCCGCGGTGGTGATAGTCGGCGTAGAGCTCCTGCAGTCCTTCGTACTGGGGAGTGAACCCGCATTTGGACGCGACGTTGACCACGAGCAGCGCCTTTCCCTTGTACTCGGCGAGCGTGGTGTCCTCGCCGTCGATGGTGCGTACTTCGATGTCGTGGACGCCCATGGGGCAAGCATGATACCCGTGCGGTCGTGTGACCACTCGTGCAGGATGGGATCTATGCCCTAGAAGGGCAATGATCCCATCCTGCACGAGTGAGGATTGTCCTCGGCGGGCTTCGATGGCGGTCCTTCTCCTTTAATTGGGGAGAGGTCACGCAGCTCGATCGCGAGATCGCGAAGCTCGCCACCGCTCAACACAACGCGTTTTCTCGTCGCCAAGCGCTCGCTATCGGTATGACACCGAAAGCCATCCGTTGGCGCCTCGAGACGGGGCGATGGGTGACCTTGGGTGCAGGTCTCTATGCGATCGCGGGTCCTCCAGCGACTCGGAATCAATGCTTGGTGGCCGCTCTCCTGGCCGCTGGGCCCTTGGCCGCGATCTCTCACCTTGCCGCTGCGGCACTCTGGGAATTGATCGAGCTTGAGCCATCCCTGATCGATGTAGTCGTTCTTCATGGAAGCCTTCGTGGCGCCGGCCCTGGTCGAGTGATTCATCAGGCCAATCACCTAGACCGCGTGGACGTGCGGACTCTGCACGGAATCCGAGTGACTTCCCCCTGCCGAACCCTCGTCGACATAGCGGGGGTGTTATCTCGTGAAGCGCTCGAAGCAGCTCTTGACGCGGCGTTGTACCGAGGACTGGTCACGGTCCGAGTCGTCCACCGGTACATCAAACATCGGCGACTGGAGCAGCACAGCGGGATAGGCACGCTTATGAAGCTGCTTTCTGATCGCGGCGCTGGAGGGTTGGAATTCGAGCTCGAGCGCCGATTCCTGAGGCTTATTCGAAAGGCGAAGCTTCCCGAACCGAAACGCCAGTATCGGGTGGGTCGCGCCAGAGTTGATTTCGCGTATCCGGACTTCCGCATCGCGATCGAGCTCGATGGGCTTGGTTTTCACTACGACTCGGCCGTGTTCAGACGAGACCGCCGCAGACAGAACGCTCTGGTTCTGGGTGGCTGGTTGGTCTTGCGGTTCACATGGGACGACGTGGCGAATCGCCCCGGCAGTGTGGTCGATGTAATGAGGCGTGCCTTGTCGACTTGAAGACTCCCGCACGGGAGTGGATTGATGCCCTACAGGGGCCACGATCCCATCCTGTGGGCGGATGTCGTGTCGCGGGGCGGTAGTATCTTCGTTAGGAACAGCGAACCTTTAACGCTCGTCCCGAGAGGCGAGGAAGGAGCGCGGCCGTGCGGACATACATGCCTGCTCGAGTACGCCCCACAGGGCGGCCGGGTGGGCATTCTTCTTGTCGGGGGTCGCCGTGAGCGAACCGACCCTCAAGGCCCAGGTCATGGAGCCCGGAGACCTCAGGCGCGCCACCACCCGGGTCGCTCACGAGATCGTCGAGCGCAACCGCGGAGCGGAGGCTCTCG
Source organism: Actinomycetota bacterium (assembly GCA_040905525.1). Taxonomy (GTDB): domain Bacteria; phylum Actinomycetota; class JAICYB01; order JAICYB01; family JAICYB01; genus JBBDRJ01. Next base: position 363,616 of record JBBDRJ010000006.1, on the reverse strand, counting down.
TCCTTGTCGGGATCCGCACGCGAGGAGCGATGTGGGCCAGACGTCTTGCCGCCGAGATCGAGCGGGTGGAGGGGATCCCGCCGGACACCGGTGAGCTCGACATAACGCTCTACCGAGACGACCTCGCTCGGCGCGGACCTCTGCCCGTCGAGCGAACCGACGTGCCGGACGTGACCGGAAGAGTCGTCGTCCTCGTCGACGACGTCTTCTACACGGGACGGACCATCCGGGCCGCCCTGGACGCCATCACCGATCTCGGGCGTCCGCAATCGATCCAGCTGGCCGTGCTCGTCGACCGCGGGCACCGGGAGCTGCCGATGCGTGCCGACTACGTGGGTAAGAACCTGCCGACCTCGGCCAGGGAAGACGTACGTGTGCTCTTCGAGGAAGCCGACGGAGTGGACGGAGTGGAGATCCATGAGCGCTGATCAACCGAACGTGCGGACCGCTGCGCGTCATCCAGAACATCTGCTGTCGATCGCCGATCTCGGACGTGATGACATCGCCGACATCATGGCCACGGCCTCCTCGTTCGAGGCGATCGGCGAAAGGGAGATAAAGAAGGTGCCGACGCTTCGGGGGCGGACGGTCGTCAATCTCTTCTACGAATCCTCGACCCGCACGCGCGTGTCATTCGAGCTCGCCGCCAAACGTCTGTCGGCCGACGTGATCAACGTTTCAGCCGATGCTTCGAGCGTGCGCAAGGGCGAGAGCCTGCGCGACACCGCGCGTACGCTGCGCGCGCTCGGCGCGGACGCGATCGTCCTTCGGCACCCCGCTGCGGGCGCTCCGGCGATGCTGGCCCGTCTCACCGATGCACGAGTCATCAACGCGGGCGACGGTGCACACGAACATCCCACGCAAGCCTTGCTCGATATATACACCGTGCAGAAGCATCTCGGCCGGCTCGAGGGCGTTCGCGTCGGGATCGTCGGCGACATCGTCCATTCACGCGTGGCGCGATCGAATGCGCTGGGTTTCCGGCGGATCGGAGCCGATGTCGTGCTGATCGCCCCCCCGACCCTCTTGCCGCTGGAGGTGAACGCGCTCGGTTGCCGGTGGACTCACGATCTGGACGCCGAACTTGGCGAGCTCGACGTCGTCTACCTGCTCCGGATGCAGCGGGAAAGGCACCGCGAGCCGCTGATCCCCTCGGAGCACGAGTTCACGCAGGGTTTTGGATTGACGCGCGAACGGCTTGCTCGCCTGGCTCCCGGCGCCGTGGTGATGCACCCGGGCCCGATGAATCGTGGTGTGGAGCTCGACTGGGAGGCGGCAGAGTCCGAGGTCGCGCTCGTCGAAGCTCAGGTTTCGGCCGGCGTGGCCGTCCGAATGGCTCTCATCTACATGCTGCTCGGTGGACAACCCGCGGAGGTGGCGTCGTGACCGGAGATAGCACGGGCTCGGCGCTCTCTTTCGTGCTGAAGGGCGGCCGCGTTGTCGATCCGGCGTCCGGTGTGGATCGCAACCTCGACGTGCGGATCGACGGCGAGATCGTGGTTGACGTGGGCGAGAACCTACCGGCCGATGGATCCGAAGTGCTGGACTGCCGCGGCGCGGTGATCGCTCCCGGGTTCGTCGACCTTCACGTGCACTTCCGGGAGCCGGGCGGAGAAGAGTCCGAGACCATCGAGAGCGGCTCCCGGGCCGCGGCGGCGGGAGGATTCGTCGCCGTTTGTCCGATGCCCAACACCGATCCTCCACAGGACAACGCTTCCAGCGTCGAGTTCGTCTGGCGTCGTGGGCGCGACGTCGGATTGGTCGATGTCTATCCCGTCGGAGCCATCACCGCGGGACGCCGCGGAGCCGAGCTCGCGCTGATGGGGGAGATGCATCGCTCTGCGGCGAAGGTGCGGATGTTCTCCGACGACGGAGATCCGGTCCCGACGGCTCAACTGATGCGGCGGGCGCTCGAATATTCCACGGCGTTTGACGCGGTGATCATCGAGCATGCGGAGGACCCGTCGATGCGCGACGGAGAGATGCACGAAGGCGGCGTCTCGGCTGTGCTGGGGCTCCGCGCGATCCCGGCCGAAGCCGAAGAGATCTGTGTCCAGAGGGATGTCGCGCTCGCTCGCATGACGGGCGCACGCCTGCACATCGCGCACACCTCGACGGCCGGCGGAGTTGAGGCAGTTCGCCGGGCGAAAGCTGGCGGTATCAAAGTCACGTGCGAGGTAACGCCTCATCATCTGGCACTGACCGACGAAATGGTGCGGACCTACGACGCGAGCTTCAAAGTCGCGCCACCCCTGCGCTCCGACGATCACGTGAGCGCGTTGAAGGAAGCGATCGCCGACGGGACGGTGGACGCCATCGCGACCGATCACGCACCTCATGCCGCCCACATCAAGGATCGGGAGTTCGAGTACGCACCGTGCGGGATGGTCGGTCTCGAGACTGCACTTGGTGTCGTGCTCACCGAGCTCGTGGAGCCGGGCATCTGCGGCTTGGATCGGGTGGTCGACCTGATGAGCACCGGCCCGAGCCGGATCCTGGGCGCACCCGAGCACGGCGGGCCGATCCAAGCCGGCCGTCCGGCGAACATCGTGGTCTTCGATCCCGAAACGACGTGGACCGTCGAAGGATCGGGACTTCACTCGCGCAGCCGCAATACGCCCTTCGCGGGACGTAAGCTGCGCGGACGAGTCGTGCACACGCTGCTGAGAGGAGCTTTCACCGTGCGCGAAGGGGAGCTGCAGCGATGACTCCCGTAGGAGGCAGTGCTCCAACATGCCTCTTGGCTCTGGCCGACGGCACCGTCTTCCGCGGACGCTCGCTCGGCTCCCGGGGAGAAACTTTCGGAGAGATGGTCTTCAACACCGGACTGACCGGATATCAAGAAGTCCTGACCGATCCCTCCTACCACGGACAGATCGTCGCGATGACCTACCCGCACCAGGGGAACTACGGCCTGAACGATCTCGATGGAGAAGCACCTCATCCGTGGGTCCGAGGGTTCGTGGTGCGGCACGCGACGAAGCAACCGTCGTCTTGGCGATCCACCGAGAGTCTTCCGAACTACCTAGAGCGTCACGGCGTCGTCGGCATCGAGGGGATAGACACGCGTCAGCTGACGAGACGATTGCGGGAGCACGGCGCCATGAACGGAGGGATCAGCAGCGAGGACACCGATCCGGCTTCGTTGATCGAGCGCGTGAGAGCTGCGCCGAAGATCGTCGGCCGTGATTTGGTGCGCGAGGTGTCACCGGCTTCCGCTTACGACCTCGACCCACAAGAGCTCTGGGACACAAGCGACCTGACCGCGGTGGACAATGCTCCGGATCCGCGAGTCGCCGGTGCAAAGGTTGCGGCGCTGGATCTCGGCATGAAGCGCAACATCTTGCGATGTCTGGCCGGTCTGGGATTCACCACGCGCGTTTTCGGAGCCGCCGCCACGGCCGAAGAGATCCGCGAGTGGGGGCCGGACGGTGTGTTCGTGTCGAACGGGCCGGGAGATCCCGCGGCCGTGCCTCACGTCGCCCAAACGTTGAGGAAGCTTCTCGAAGCGCGTGTTGCGACGTTCGGGATCTGCCTCGGCCATCAAGTGCTCGGAACGGCGCTCGGCGGAAGTACCTACAAGCTCAAATTCGGCCACCGCGGCGCCAACCACCCGGTTAAGTCGATGGAAACGGGTCGCGTGGAGATCACAACACAGAACCATGGGTTCGCCGTGAGCACTGGGCTGGACCCGAGCACGGGCGGTGAAGCGTGGCGAGCGCTTTCGACCTCTAAGGGCGACGACTGGGTTTGGTCTTCGGGGATGGGCGAGGTTGCCCTTTCCCACTTCGACCTGAACGACGGAACCCTCGAAGGACTTCGGTGCCTGGACGTGCCGGCGTATTCGGTGCAGTACCACCCGGAGGCCGCACCCGGCCCCCACGATTCGCGGTTCCTATTCGGGGCCTTCGCGGATCTGATCGCAGCCAACGGATAAGGGAGGGGTCATGCGAGTCGGCGAGCAGGCCAAGGTGGTGCGGCTGGAGCGCCCCGTGCCTTCGAAGGAGGACAGGAGCCAGTGGGAGGGCAAGGAGGGGCTCCTCGTCCGGCGCCTGAACGTTCCGTGGACCCCCAACACCGGTGAGCTCTGGGAGGTGAGATTCGACTCGGGAGAGGTCGTGGTGTTCTCCGAGAGCGAGCTCGCTACCGTGCGGGACGGCCAGGAGATCCCCAACGACATGAGCGTGCTGGCCGAATCCTGGGGCGACGCACCGCGAACGGCATCTCGCCCCTTCCGCCGTATGGGTACCGGCGTCGGCGCCGCGCCGGCTGTCCTGGCGCTCCTCTTCTTCGCGCTGGCCGGCATCCTCCTGCTCTGGGCCGGCGTGTCGTCGGAGAACTGGTGGTTCGCGGCGGCCGGGGGGCTTCTCGTCCTCATTGGTGTCGGAGCGGCTGGAGTGCTGATCAGCTAGATGCCCAGGCGCGACGACCTCTCCTCGATCCTGATCATCGGCTCCGGCCCGATCGTCATAGGACAAGCCTGCGAGTTCGACTACTCGGGCACCCAGGCGTGCAAGGTGCTGCGAGAAGACGGGTTCCGCGTGATCCTCGTCAACTCCAACCCGGCAACGATCATGACCGACCCGGAGTTCGCCGACCGCACCTACATCGAGCCGATCACACCGGAAACAGTGGCTGAAGTGATCGCTGTCGAGCGACCGGACGCACTGCTTCCAACGCTGGGTGGACAGACCGCTCTCAACACTGCAGTCGCACTACACGACGCGGGCGTGCTCGATAAGTACGACGTCGAGCTCATCGGCGCCAAGATCGACGCGATACGCAAAGCCGAGGATCGTCAGCTCTTCAAAGACGCGATGCAGTCGATCGGCATCGAGGTCGCGCGTTCTGGGTACGCATACACACTCTCCGAGGCGCGGAACATCGCCGGCGCCATCGGTTACCCCGTGGTGATCCGGCCGAGCTTCATCCTGGGCGGAGCCGGATCGGGTGTCGCGCACGATCCGGCCGAGCTCGAGAGCCTGGCCGAGCAGGGCCTGGAGCTCTCGCCCGTCCACGAAGTGCTCGTCGAGGAGTCCCTCGTGGGCTGGAAGGAGTTCGAGCTCGAGGTGATGCGCGACCTCGCCGACAACGTGGTGATCATCTGCTCGATCGAGAACTTCGACCCGATGGGGGTGCACACGGGCGACTCGATAACGGTGGCACCCGCGCAGACGCTGACCGACCGCGAGTACCAGCTGATGCGCAATGCATCGATGGCGTGCATCCGCGAAGTTGGTGTCGAGACCGGGGGATCGAACATCCAGTTCGCCGTCGAGCCGCGAAGCGGACGCCAGGTGATCATCGAGATGAACCCGCGCGTGTCCAGATCGAGCGCTCTGGCGTCGAAGGCCACGGGATTTCCGATCGCAAAGATCGCAGCCAAGCTGGCCGCCGGGTACCTCCTTGAAGAGATCCCCAACGACATCACGCGGAAGACACCTGCGAGCTTCGAGCCGACGATCGATTACGTGGTGGTCAAGGTTCCGCGCTTCGCCTTCGAGAAATTCCCGGGGGTAGCTCCCGTGCTCGGTACGAAGATGCAGTCGATCGGCGAGGCCATGGCCATCGGCCGCACCTTCCCCGAAGCGCTGCAGAAAGGGATCAGGTCGCTCGAGTCCGGGCGATCCGGACTGAACGGGGACCCCGGTGAGCGGGGCCTGCCCGCCGATCCGGCCGAGCTTCTCGAGCTGGCCGCGGTGCCGAGCGACGAACGGATCTTCGCTGTGGAGGCGGCGCTGCGCAGCGGGGTCGAGGTGAGCGCTGTGGCCGAAACCACCGGGATCGATCCGTGGTTCCTCGATCGCATCGTGGAGATCATCGAGATGAGGAAGCGTCTGGAGTCCGGCGAGGCAACGATGGCCGAGAGCAAGGCGCTGGGTTTCTCAGACGCGCAGATCGCATACCTGACCGGTCGTACGGAGCTCCAAGTGCGGAACGAGCGCGATGTGAAGCCCGTCTACAAAGGCGTCGACACGTGCGCCGCCGAGTTCGAGGCCTTCACCCCGTACTACTACTCGACCTACGAGGACGAGGACGAAGCCAAACCGAACCCCGGCAACTCCGTGATCATCTTGGGCTCCGGGCCGAACCGCATCGGACAGGGGATCGAGTTCGACTATTGCTGCGTGCACGCGGCCTTCGCGCTCCAGGACATCGGGCTGGACGCGGTGATGGTCAACTGCAATCCCGAAACCGTCTCGACCGACTACGACACCTCGACGCGCCTGTACTTCGAGCCGCTGACGCTCGAGGACGTGCTTCACATCGTCGACACCGAAAAGCCGAAGGGCGTGATCGTGCAGCTGGGCGGGCAGACACCGCTGCGGCTGGCGCTCGACCTCGAAGCTGCGGGTGTTCCGATCCTGGGCACCTCACCGGATGCCATCGACGTCGCGGAGGACCGAGGCCGGTTCGGCGCCCTGCTCATCGAGCTCGACATACCGCATCCCCCTTACGGCACGGCCGTCTCGCTGGACGAAGCACTCGAGGCATGTGCGCGGATCGGATACCCGGCGCTGCTTCGTCCGAGCTATGTCCTTGGGGGCCGCGCGATGGAGATCGTCTACTCCGACGAGATGGTCGAGCGTTATATCCAAAGCGCGACGATCGCCTCGCCCGATCGTCCCGTCCTCGTGGACAAGTTCCTGGAAGATGCCGTCGAAGTCGATGTAGACGCGATCTACGACGGAACTGAGCTTCTGCTCGGCGGCATCCTCGAGCACATCGAAGAGGCCGGCGTGCACTCGGGCGACTCGGCCTGTGTCATCCCACCACACACGCTCGACCCCGAAATCATCGCGACGATCGTGGATTACACCCGGCGATTGGCCGAGTCACTCGAGGTCCGAGGGTTGATGAACGTCCAGTACGCCGTGCGCGAGGGTTCGGTTTACGTCATCGAGGCCAATCCCCGCGCATCGCGCACGGTTCCCTTCTGCTCCAAGGTCATCGGGGTCCCGCTGGCGAAGGTGGCGACGTGGGTCATGGTGGGCCACACCCTGCAAGAGCTGCGCGACCGCGGACTGCTCGCTCCGACACCCCGCATCCAGGACATCCCGTATACCGCGGTAAAAGAAGCCGTTCTTCCATGGGGGCGATTCCCCGGCGTCGACATCATCCTCGGCCCGGAGATGCGCTCCACGGGCGAGGTCATGGGCATCGACGAGGACTTCGGGCGTGCGTTCGCGAAAGCCGAGGACGCGGCCGGTACTCGACTGCCCGCGTCCGGAGCGATCTTCATCTCGCTGCGGGACCGTGACAAGCAGGCGATCGTAGAACCGGCTAGGCGGTTGACGGAGCTCGGCTTCGACATCTACTCGACCGTCGGCACCGCGAGCTTCCTCCAGTCGAATGGTGTGCAGGTCACAGCCGTGGCCAAGATCGATGCAGGAAAGCCCGACGTCGTCGATCTCGTAACCGAGGGCAAGGTGGATCTCGTGCTGAACACTCCGGCCGGCCGCGGCCCCCGGGCCGACGGCTATCAGATCAGGACGGCCACGGTTCGTCACGGTGTTCCCTGCATCACCACTCTGTCCGGCTCAATCGCGGCGGCGCACGGGATCGAAGCGGCCGGAAGTGGACGGCTCGGCGTTCGCGCCCTGCAGGATTACCACAAGACGATCGTCCTACCCGAAGGGAATGAATCATGAGTCCGGCCAATCCAGGCGCCTGGTCCGGACCGGCCGAGGTTTTCGCATACCGCCGACTGGCCGAGCCCTACCACTCTCTGACGCTCGTCGCGCCTGAAGTGTGCTCTCGGGCCGCACCTGGTCAGTTCATCGCTTTGCGCATGCCCGACGATCGCAGCCTGCTTCTCCGCCGACCCTTCTCGATCCACCGCGTGGATCGCCGGCCCGGGTGGGCCGGCACGGTCGAGGTCGTCTTCGACATCCGCGGACGGGGGACCGAGGTGCTTTCGCGTCTGCGCCAGCACGCGGCTCTGGACGTCCTCGGCCCCCTGGGTCGCCCCTTCCGGTACCCGAAGGAGCCGACTAACTGCTTGCTCGTAGGAGGCGGCATCGGAGCCGCTCCACTTCTGTTCCTCGCCGAAGAGCTCCGCGGACACGGCCACCGGGTTGACTACATCCTCGGAGGTCGCACGCAGGATCACCTGCTTCGTCCGATCGAGGCAAAGCGCGCATCGCTCACCGTCACGTTCACAACAGACGACGGATCGTCGGGCTATCGCGGCGTCGTCACCGACGTGCTGGCCGAGCGCGTGCGCGCGACCAATGCGAAGGTCGTCTACACGTGTGGGCCGGTGGCGATGCTTCGCGCCGTCGCCCGCGTCTGTGCACAGATGAAGCTCTCCTGCGAAGTCGCGTGGGAAGAGGTGATGGCGTGCGGTTTCGGTGCCTGCTTGGTGTGTGCCGTGCCCGTCCGCTTGGACCGCGGAGGCGACGACGATTGGGCGTGGGCCAGATGCTGCACGGAAGGCCCGGTGTTCTCCGCCTCCCGCGTTCACTGGGAGCGCGTTGAGGAGTCGGGTGCTCCGACGACGACGGGTGTCGGCGGATGACGGCCGATCGTCGAAATCTCAAGCTGGCTGTCGATCTCGGAGGAGTGAAGTTCCCGAACCCCATCCTCACCGCATCGGGGACGTTCCACTACGGAAGAGAGTTCGCTCCTTACCTCGACCTCTCGAAGCTCGGCGGCGTCATCGTGAAGAGCCTGTCGGCCAAACCGTGGCCGGGCCATCCACCGCCGCGGGGAGCCGAAACGCCGTCCGGGATGCTCAACGCGATCGGTTTACAGAACCCCGGCGTCGCTGCCTTCTGCGACCACGAGCTGCCCTGGCTCGTGGAGCAAGGCGTTCCCGTGATCGCCTCGATCGTCGGCCACAGCCCTGAGGAGTACATGAAGGTTGCCGATCGCCTGCGCGGGGCGCCGGGCATCGTCGCGATGGAAGTGAACATCTCGTGTCCGAATCTCGAGGACCCGACGAAGATGTTCTCGTCCGATCCGGATGCGACGGGAAAAGTGATCCGCGGCGTTACGCGGGTTGCTTCCCAGCCCGTCTTCACGAAGCTCTCGCCCGACGTCACGAATATCGTCGACATCGCGCGAGCAGCCGTGCGCGCCGGCACGCACGGACTGGCGGTGATGAACACCGCCCTGGGCATGGCCATCGACACCGAGACCTTTAGTCCAAAGCTGTCGACGCTTACGGGAGGACTGAGCGGTCCGGCCATCAAGCCCATCGCGATCCGGTGCGTCTATCAGGTCTCGCGAGCCTTTCCGGACGTGCCGATAATCGGGCAGGGAGGTATCTGGACGGGCGAGGACGTGGCGGAGTTCCTGCTCGCCGGCGCCTCCGCCGTCGCCGTAGGAACGGCGAACTTCATCGAACCCACAGCGTCGATGCGCATCCTCGACGAGTTCATCGAGTACTTGAACCGCAAACGCATCCGGGACGTGTCGCAGCTGCGTCGCATGATGAAGGACGGCTGATGTCAACCCTCATAGACCCACCGATCTGCATCGCTCTGGACGTGTCCAGCCTCGACGAGGCCAAGCGTTTGCTGGACGCGCTGGCCGGGCGAGTGTCCGTGTTCAAAGTTGGGCTGGAGCTCTTTACGGCCGCGGGCCCGCAGGCCGTCCGGGAGGTGACCAGCCGGAACTGCGACGTCTTTCTCGATCTGAAGATTCACGACATCCCCAACACGGCGGCCCGAGCCGTTCGTGCAGCCGAGCGATTGGGAGCGCGGTTCCTGACCATCCACGGCAGCGGGGGCCGGGAAATGGTGCGCGCCGCGATCGAGGGAACCACCGAGGGAAGGCCCGAGCTCCTCGTCGTATCCGTGGTCACGAGTCTCGACGAAGACGCCTTGCGTGAAGTCGGAGTGACCCGCAGCATCGCCGAACAGGTGGATGCGATGGCGGCGCTCGCCTCGGAGGAGCAAGCACCGGGGCTCGTACTGGCCGCCAGCGAGGTCGCGCGCGTTCGTGCCGCTCATCCCGGATTGTTCCTTCTGGTACCGGGGATACGGCCGGCGGGATCCGATGCCGGGGATCAGAAGCGTGTCGGCACGCCGGGCGACGTCGTGGTCGCCGGCGCCGACCTGATCGTGCTCGGAAGGTCCGTCACCCAAGCCGCCCACCCGGCGGCAGCAACCGATCGGATCCTGGACGAGATCCAGTCGGCTCGAGACGGGGTATCGACCAGCGCATGAACTCCACCGAGGTGCACGCCCTGCTGGAAGAGTACGGCGCGATCCAGCACGGACACTTCCTGTTGTCCGGAGGTCTGCATTCCGACACCTTCGTTCAGACGGCGTTGGTGACGTGTCATCCGGGCATCGCCGAGCGATTGGGTCATGGCCTGGGGGAGAGATTCGCGTCGTCGGATCCGACCATCGTCCTGGCGCCCGCGGTGGCCGGTCTGATCATCGGACACGAAGTGGCGCGGTACCTGAATGTGCCCATGGTGTTCTGCGAACGGGTCGAGGGCGCGATGACGTTGCGGCGGGGGTTCGAGATCTCAGCAGACGATCGCGTGCTCGTCGTCGACAACGCGATGACCGACGGCGGGTCCAAGCGTGAAGTCGTAGAGATGGCGCAGTCGCTGGGCGCCGTCGTTGTCGGTGTCGCGATGATCGTCGATCGATCTTCTGGCGTGTCGCTCGGCGTGCCGCTCGGATCCCTGATCGCGCTCGACACTAAGGAGTGGAAGCCGGAGGACTGTCCGTTGTGCGCGGACGGCTCGGCTCCCGTGTCGCCGGGCAGCCGGCATCTCGCCAGATAAGGTGCGTTTGCGCAGGTCGCGCCGTTGGCGCCTCGCAGGCTCGACGCTATACTCCATGAGTTTCCGGGGGTGACCGTCCAACAAGGAGGCTTCTATGCCGCTTCCCGTGCTCACCGAGGAGCAACGCCGGGATGCTCTGGCCAAGGCGGCCGTGGCGCGACGCGAACGAGCCGACATAAAAGCGAGGCTCAAGAACGGAGCGTTGGGGCTCAGCGATTGTCTCGATCGTTCGGAGAGCAACGAGATCCTCGGAAAGATGAAGGTCTCGGCGATGCTCGAGGCGCTGCCCGGCGTAGGGAAGGTACGCGCGCAGAAGGTGATGGAAGAGCTGAACATCTCGACCAGCCGTCGTCTGCGCGGGCTCGGCGACAAGCAGAAGCAGTCCCTGAAAGAACGGTTCGGGAAGCGCTAACACCCGGTCGCTTAATACTGATCTGCGGACCCTCCGGCGTCGGCAAGGGGACGATCATCTCCGAGCTGCGCCGCCGACATCCTTCGCTCGGCCTGTCGGTTTCGTGGACCACCCGGCCCAAGCGCTCGGGCGAGATAGACGGCGATCACTACCGTTTCGTCGGCGAGGCGACGTTTCGTGAGGCGCTCGGCCGAGACGAGTTCATCGAGCACGAGGAGTACCGCGGCCATCTATACGGCACGCCGTGGGCCGAGGTCAGGCGGGCGATCGACGAAGGCCGGGACCTGCTCTTCGAGATCGACGTCCGGGGGGCGCACAACATAAAGCGCCTGTTCGACCAGGCGGTGGCGATCTTCCTCTATCCGCCCTCCGAGGCCGTGCTGGCCGAGCGCCTGCGTGGACGCGGAACCGACTCTCCGGAGCAGATCCAGGCGCGGCTGGAAGCGGCCCACGCCGAGCTGGCCGAGAAGGACACTTTTGATCATGCGGTGCTGAACGACGACGTAGGTAGGGCGGTTGAGGCGATCGAGGCTATACTGGGTTTCCCCAGTTCCCAAGGAGCCCCAAGTTGATCGAGCCTGCTGCTGAACGCCTGCTCTCCAAAGTCGACAATCAGTACTCCCTGGTCGTGCTGGCCGCACGGCGGGCCCGTCAGATCGTGGACTACTACACCAAGCTCGGCGCCGGCCTCGAGGAGAAGCCCCTTCCGCCGCTGCTCACGACGGTCCACGGGATGAAGCCGCTCACGATCGCCCTTCGGGAGATCGAGGACGACAAGATCGCCATGGAGCGGCCAGCCGAGGTCGAGGAATCGGTCAAGTAGTAACGGGTCCGCCCAGACCGGCCGATACTAGGGGAGAGATGCTTCTTCGAGGTCGGCGCGTCGTCGTCGGCGTGTGCGGTTCAATCGCCGCCTATAAGGCCGGGGAGGTCGTTCGCGGCCTGATAAAGCAGGGTGCCTTGGTCCGGGTCGTAATGACCGACGCGGCCACCCATTTCGTAGGCCCTGCCACCTTCGCCGGCCTGACCGGTGAGCGCGTCTATACCGATCTCTTCACCGAGCCCGAGCGCGTGATCCACGTCGAGCTCGGGCGCTGGGCGCAAACGTTTCTCGTCTGCGGGGCGACGGCGTCCACGCTCGAACGGATGGCTTCCGGGACCGGGTCCGACATCGTCTGCGCGACCTATCTCATGTGCCGCGCACCCGTCGTCGTTGCACCGGCCATGCACACGGAGATGTGGGAGCACGCGGCCGTGCAGCGAAACGTCGACCGCGTTCGCTCCGATGGTTGTGTTCTCGTCCCGCCGGAGGAAGGTGACCTTGCTTCCGGCGACTACGGCGTCGGTCGGCTGGCCGAGCCGTCGTCGATCGTCGAGGCCGTCGTGGGCGCTCTCACACCGAATGACCTCGAAGGCGTTCGCGTGCTCGTCACCGTGGGACCGACGCGCGAAGCGTTCGATCCCGTCCGCTACGTCTCGAACCGTTCTACCGGACGAATGGGTTACGCACTGGCCGCCGACGCGCGCCGCCGCGGAGCCGACGTAACAGTAGTGGCCGGACCGACGTCGATGAACCCGCCGCACGGCCTTCGGGTGGTGCGGATCGAAACGGCCGAGGACATGTTCGTCGAATGCATCGAGCGGATCGAGAGCACGGACGTTGCGATCCTCAACGCCGCCGTCGCCGACTGGCGTCCGGCTCACGTCGCCGACGAGAAGGTGAAGAAGGATCACGCGGCGCGAAGCCTCGAGCTGGAGCCCACCCGCGACATCGCCGCCGAGCTTGGCCGCAAGAAGGGGTCTCAGACGCTGGTGCTGTTTGCTGCCGAGACGAAGAACGTGGTCGCCAACGCCCGGACGAAGCTTGAGTCGAAGCACGCCGACCTCATAGTGGCCAACCAAGTGGGGCGTCCGGGCACCGGTTTCGAGTCGGAGACCAACGACGCCGCTCTGGTCACCGCCACCAGTGTCGACGAGCTGCCGACGCTTTCGAAGGACGAGCTGGCCCGGGTGATCTGGGACAAGATCGTGGAGATCAGATCGAAGGGCGCCAGCTAGACTGACGCGATCTAAAGGGACGAAAGGGACAGGGAAGATGACGCACCGTTGGTTGTTCACATCCGAGTCGGTGACCGAAGGCCATCCGGACAAGCTCGCCGACCAGATCTCAGACGCCATCCTCGACGACATCCTGCTCAACGATCCGTTCGGCCGGGTGGCGTGCGAGACGCTGGTGACCACGGGTCTGGCCACCGTCGCTGGGGAGATCTCGACGTCCACTTATGTGGACATCCCCAAGATCGTGCGCCAGACGATCGTGGAGGTTGGCTACGACCGCGCGAAATACGGCTTCGACGGACACACCTGTGGCGTGAGCGTTGCCGTCCAGGAGCAGTCACCGGACATCGCGCAGGGCGTGGACGAGTCGCTCGAAGCCAGAACGGAGCACAAGGAGGACGAGCTCGACCTCCTGGGTGCCGGCGACCAGGGAATGATGTTCGGGTACGCCTGCGACGAGGGCGTGCACACCGAGCTGATGCCGACGCCGATATGGCTGGCGCATCGCATGGCGCAGCGACTGGCTGAGGTGCGTAAGGCGGGAGTTCTTCCCTACCTGCGCCCGGACGGCAAGACGCAGGTCACCATCGAGTACGAGGGGTGGCGGCCGATCCGCGTGCACACCGTCCTTATCTCCACGCAACACGCCGACGGCATCGACTTCGACACCCTTCTTCGTCCCGACCTTGTCGAGCACGTGATCAAGCCCATCGTTCCGGCCGAGCTGTGGAACGAGGATGTGAAGATCTACGTCAATCCAACGGGACGATTCGTCATCGGCGGTCCGCAGGGTGACACCGGCCTGACCGGCCGCAAGATCGTCGTCGACACGTACGGCGGCATGGGACGAGTTGGTGGAGGGTGCTTCTCCGGCAAGGACCCGACCAAAGTTGACCGCACCGGCGCTTACGGCGCGCGGAGCGTGGCCAAGCATCTGGTAGCGGCAGGAGCCGCCGAGCGGGCTGAAATTGGCCTGGCGTATGCGATCGGCACGTCTCACCCGATCTCGATCATGATCGACACCTTCGGAACCGAGCACGTGTCGGTGGACAAGCTCACGGCTCTCACACAGGACTTCTTCGATCTACGGCCGGCAGCGATCATCCGAGACCTCGATCTGCGACGTCCCATCTACAAGGACACAGCTGCCTACGGCCACTTCGGCCGGACCGAGAAGAGCTTCACGTGGGAAGCACTGCCCCGGCTCGAGGAGCTCAAAGCAGGCATCGAGAGCTTGTAGATCGGGGGATCTCACGCGCGCTCGCGTTTGTTTCCAGGCAACTGATCTGTTGCGATCCGGCGAAGGGCGCTCGGCGCTGCGACCCCCCGAACCCCCCGCGTTGTAGTTGCGATTCTGTCGCGTCGCTATCGACTCGCCGGTGCAGGCTCTCGACCGGCCGTTCGACTATGCGATCCCCGAACGCCTTCAGGGCAAGGTCGAGGTGGGATCGGTCGTCCGCGTCGTGCTGCACGGGCGCGGTATGCGCGCTTTCGTCACCGATCTTCTAGAGGCACCGGCCGTCGCAAAGGCGAACCCGCTCCGCTCGCTGGTGTCGCCGCAGCCGCTGTTCGGCGCAGACGAGGTCGAGCTCGCGCGCTGGATCGCACGACGCTACGTCGTGCCGTTAGGGCTGGTGTTCCACGATGCCGTTCCGGGTCGGTTCTCCTCACGAGACACAGAAGACCTAGGTGAGGGCGGAGAAGGGCACTCCCGCACTGAAGCAATCCGACCGAAGTGGCTGACCACACAGATCCAAAGTGTTGGTGAGACTTGCATCTTCCCGCCGTCGCTACGCGACGAGCCCGAACTGATCGCCTACCTCGCCTCGCAAACCGCAAAAACAGGAAGACAGACGCTCGTCGTCTGCCCGCGAGTCGAGATAGCCACTTCGATCGCGGCAGAGATCGCCCGTGCCGTTCTGCTGCACGGAGCCGAACGGCCGGCGGATCGGGCCGCCGGCTGGGCGGCCGTGCAGTCGGGCCGGGCCGATGTGGCCGTCGTCGGCCGCGCCGGTCTTCTGGTTCCCGTCCCGCGACTCGGGCTTGTCGTCGTGGCCAGCGCCCACGATCGATCCTTGAAGTCCGAGCGCGCGCCGCGATTGCACGCGTTGGTCGTGGCACAACAACGCGCCCGGCGCGCCAATGTGCCGTTCGTCGCCTCGAGCCCTGCTCCACCGATCGAATTGGCCGCTGCGAGCGCTACGAGATGGATCGGCGGAGGGCGGAGCACCGTTCGTCCCGAGACGGCCCGGCCTCGAGGCGGACCGCTGACTCCGCGGCTGATCGAGGTCGTCCGGTGGGCGATAGCCAAGGGATCGGACGCTCTCGTCTTCACCGGCCGCCGCGGGGACACGCTGCGACTGCGTTGTGCGGACTGTGGATGGAGCCCAGCGTGCGTTACGTGCAGACGCGGATTGGTGCCCGACAACGTCGGTGCTACGTCGCGTTTGCGGTGCCGGGTCTGCGGATCGGATGCCCCGGTCCCCGAGACGTGTGGGTCGTGCAGCGGAGTCCTGAGCGGACGCGGCTGGGGGCACGAGCGCGTAGCCCGCGAGCTTGAACGCGCCGGTATCGAGGCTCCGGTTGTTCGCGTCGTGCGCGGCGAAGTGCCTGAGGATCGTCCCCATCCTGCCGTCGTGATCGGGACACTGGCGGCCGCTCACGCCACACGCGATGCCGGGTGCGTGTGCGTGGCCGACCTCGACCAGCTTCTCGGCCGGCCGGAGTTTCGCGCCAGCGAGTACGCGCTACAAGTGCTGCACGAGCTGGCCGGCGTGCTGGCGCCGGGTGGAAGGTTCCTCGTCCAGACGCGAGAGCCGGAGCATCACGCGGTACAAGCCTTCATGCGTAACTCCTATCGCTACTTCTTCGACCGAGAGATCCCGTTCCGGAAGGAGACGGGCTATCCGCCGTTCGGCGGAGTGGTGCGGGTCGAGATCGATCCGGCATCGATCGACGATCTGCGAATGACCGTTCGATCGGGCGGCGCCGAACTGATCGGTGCGCTGCCGAGAGGACGGAAGCTGAACGCTCTCGTTCGCGGCCCCGATGTCGAAAAGCTGCTGGATCCGATGAAGACGTTCGCCGGCGCACACTCCGGCGCTCGTGTCGACGTGGATCCGATCGACATACTCTGATACCGCTAGGCTTTAGAAAGATGGCCATCCTCCCCATCCGTATGTATCCAGATCCGGTGTTGCGCGAAGCGGCGCCTCCGGTCAACGAGGTGGACGAGTCCGTCCTGAAGCTCATCTCGGACATGAACGAGACGATGCATGCCGCGCCCGGTGTGGGCCTGGCCGCTCCGCAAGTGGGCGTTCAGCGACGAGTGTTCGTCTACCGTCCGAGCATTGAAGATCCGGTGGGCGCTTTCGTGAACCCCGAGATCGTCGAGCGCAGTGGGGAGGACGTCGACGAAGAGGGTTGCCTTTCGATCCCGGGACTCTCGTATCCGGTCGTGCGAGCGCAGCGGATACTCGTTCGCGGACTGGACGGCGCCGGCGAAGCCCTTGAGGTGGAAGCCGAAGATTACGTGGCACGCATCTTGCAACACGAGATCGACCACCTCGACGGCGTCCTCTTCATCGACCGGATCGATCCGGATCTGCGTCGTGAGGCGCTCCGCTTGATCCGCGAACGCGCCGTCAACGGATCACCGACTCCGACCCCGCGCACTCTCAATCGGGGGACACCGCCGAAACCGCCGGCGACACGCCTGTAGCCATGCGCGTCGTGTTCATGGGGACGCCCTCAGCGGCGGTCCCGTCGCTCCGAGCACTGGCGTCCGCATTCGATGTCGTCGCGGTCTACACGCGACCTGATCGTCCCCAGGGGCGCGGACTGAAAGTCACCGAATCTCCTGTGAAAACGGCGGCCACCGAACTCGGCATCGATGTGGTGCAACCCGCACGTCTGAAGGGTGAAGCCGACCGCGTGCAAGCGTTTGCCCCGGATGTAGTGGTCGTCGTTGCCTACGGAGCGATCCTTCCGTCCGACATGCTTCGTGTCCCGCGCCTCGGTTGCGTGAACGTGCACTTCTCGTTGCTGCCGCGCTGGCGGGGAGCCGCTCCCGTCGAGCGCGCCATATTGGCCGGCGACGAAACGACCGGAGTCACCACGATGGTCATGGATGAGGGCCTGGACACCGGACCGATCCTCTATCGGGAGTCGACAGAGATCGGATCGGATGACACGACGGGGACTCTCCGGGACCGGCTGGCCGGGATGGGAGCCGGACTGATCGTTCGAACCCTTCGGGACCTCGACGCTGGAGCCGTCGCCGCGCAGCCGCAGCCCGATGATGGCGTCACGATCGCGGCCAAGATCGAGGCCGCCGAGGCCGAGCTCGATCCGGCCAGACCGGCCGTCGAGCTCGGCCGGACGGTGCGCGCGCTCGATCCCGCCCCCGGCGCGTTCCTCTGGTTTCGTGGCAAACGATTGAAGGTGTGGAAGGCCGCGGTCGTGCCCGGACAGGGCGAGCCGGGCACCCTGGACTCTCTCGACGTTCAAACGGCGAACGACAGCTTGAGGCTCGTCGACGTCCAGCCCGAGGGACGAAAACGCATGTCCGCCGAAGCATTCGCCAATGGGTACCGGCTCGAGCCGGGCGAGAAGGTGGGTCCGGCGGCGCGTATAGGCTCCCCGGATGGCTGAGCTGACTCCATCGATCATCGCGGCCGACTTCACGCAGCTGGGGGCCGAGCTCGACCTCGTCGCACCGTTCTCCGTGCGGTGGCACGTCGACGTGATGGACGGTCACTACGTCCCCAACCTGACCATCGGCCCGATGATCGTCGAGGCGATCGCGCGGTGCTCGAGCTTGCCTCAGGACGTGCATCTGATGATCACGAACCCCGACGACACCTGGGAGTGGTACGCGAAGGCCGGGGCCTCCCGTATCGCCTTTCACCCCGAGACCTCGTCTGACCCGGAAAAGCTCCTGAAGACGGTGGCCGAGCATGGTTTGGGAGCCGGGCTGGCCGTCAATCCGGACGTGGAGGCGGACGCGGTCAAGACCTACCTCGATCTGGTCGATCACTTGATAGTGATGAGCGTGTATCCGGGTTTCTCCGGCCAGGCGTTCATCCCCGAGGCCTTGCCGAAGCTCGAGGTGCTCCGGCGGTGGGTGGATGAGCGTGGGGGCGGAGTGGATCTCATTATCGACGGTGGCGTGAGCCCGTCCACGGCGCCGGACTGCGTCGCGGCGGGAGCCGACCTGATCGTTTCCGCGTCGGCCGTATTCGGTGCCGACGATGCGGCCAAGGTCGCATCCGAGCTCGCCGCCATCGCACGAAAAGGGCGAAGTGACTCCTGACGGCGAGCGGCTCCGCCGAATCCTCGTCTCCGGTGCGGACGGCGGCGTGCGGCACGCGATCGCCGATGCGCTTCAGGACGCCGACGTCCGTGAAGCCACGGATGCGATCACGACTGCGGCCTTGGCCTCCGCCACTCGGCCCGATGTCGTCGTTCTCGACGCTACGCATGCCGAGTCAGCCGCGTCGACGGTCGACCGCCTGCGAAAAGACTTCAGGACCGCCTTCGTACCGATCATCTTCATCGTCACGAAGGCGCCGATCGTGCCGCCGATCCGGGATCTCGTGGCCGGCGGCGACGACTACGTGCTGCACCCCTTCGCTGCCGAGGAGCTGAGAGCGCGCGTCGTGGTGACGCTGCGGCGATCCGTCACGCTGCGCGGGCTCAATCCGCTGACGGGTTTGCCGGGCAACCTCGTAATCGGCGATGAGATCGCGCGAAGGCTCACGGAGGCCGAGAACTTCTCCTTCTTGTACGCGGACCTGGACAACTTCAAGGCGTACAACGACCGGTATGGGTTCGCGCGGGGCGACAAAGTGATCAAGCTCCTCGCCGAGTCGGTGGTTGCGGCTCTCGAGGCCGAGACGTCCGGTGAGTGCTTCGCCGGGCACGTCGGAGGCGATGACTTCGTGGTCCTTACCTCACCGGAGATCGCCGAGTCAGTGGCCGAACGGATCTGCAAGTTGTTCGACGCCGAGGTTCCGCAGCACTACGACGCCGAGGACCGCGAGCGCGGATGGGTCGAGGTCGTCGATCGTCAGGGACGGACGGCTACGGTCCCGTTGTGCTCTGTGTCTATCGGCATCGTCGAGACGCGACGCGCCTTCGAAAGCGCGGCCCAGATTGCCGAGGTGGCGGCCGAGGTGAAGAGCATCGCCAAGCGGGAGCCGCGATCGTCCTGGGCCGTGGACCGGCGCAACTAGGCGATTTCCCGCCGTAGCCCGGCCGCGACCCTAGTGTTATCGTGACAGTGAAACTGTAGAGATACGCCTTCGGGGCGGGGTGAAAATCCCCACCGGCGGTACAGCCCGCGAAGCCGGCCCATTGGGGGTCGGCCCGACCCGGTGAGATTCCGGGGCCGACGGTGAAAGTCCGGATGAGAGAAGGCGGCTGGTCCGGTCGCCGCATGCGCGGCGGGCTTGGCCGTCGTCCCCTCTAAGCCCCCCGAAGGGGGAGAGCTATGAGCGACGACGGTGTGTACATGGGGCGAGCCCTCGAGCTCGCCGGGCGTGCCGAAGGCACCGTTTCGCCGCGCCCTCCGGTCGGCGCCGTCATCGTTAACGGCGGCGAGGTTGCCGGTGAAGGCTTCACACAACCCGCGCCCGGTCCCCACGCCGAGGTGGTTGCCCTGGAAGCCGCGGGCGATCGCGCACGCGGCGCGACTATCTACGTGTCCCTCGAGCCGTGCTCTCATTCTTCGGTCACCGAACCGTGCGCCGACGCTCTGATCCAGGCCGGTGTGGGTGAAGTTGTCGCGGGAACGACAGATCCCAACCCCGTAGTCAACGGCGCGGGTTTTCGAAAGCTGCGCGCGGCGGGTGTGCGTGTGCGCTCAGGTGTGATGCGCAAGCGAGCGAAGTCGATCATCGACCCCTTCGTTACCTGGGTCAGGACGGGCAAGCCGTTCGTCACATTGAAGATGGCGACCACCCTCGATGGCAAGGTCGCCGCTTTGGACGGCACGTCGATGTGGATCACCGGAGGCGAGGCGAGAGCCGAGGTGCACGATCTGCGCCGGCGAGCCGACGCCGTGCTGATCGGCTCGATGACGGTGCTCCGCGACGATCCACTGCTGACGTGCCGGCTCGACGGAGTGTCGGCCACCCAGCCGCTCCGCGTCGTCGTCGACGGCAGCGGGCGTACACCGGCGGACGCGCGCGTGTTCAACGCCGACGCCCCCACCCTTGTAATCACCAATGGAGATCAAACCGAAGCTCACGTCTCGCGCTGGCGCGCCGCCGGCGCGGACGTGGAACGGGTGCCCGCCGGCGAGAACGGTGTCGACATGGCCGCGGCCCTGGCCGTGCTCGGGCGACGCGGCGTTTGTCACGTCGTCGTCGAGGGCGGTCCGACCATCGCCGCGTCTTTCGTCGCCGGTGGTCTGGTCGATCGTTTCGTTCTGTACCTGGCGCCCAAGCTGATCGGCGGCGACGCGCCCGGCCTTCTCAACGACGGCGTGAAAACGCTGACCGAAGCCTGGAATGTTCGGATCGAAGGTGTCCGGCGCATCGGTGACGACATCCGGATCGACGCGCGTCCCGCCGATCTGCTGCAGGAGCGCTGAATGTTCACCGGGATCATCGCGGACATGGGCGAGATTGAGAAGATCGAGGAGGCCGGCGACTCCCTTCGCCTCTCGGTTCGCGCTCCACTTCTCGCCGACTGTGACATCGGCGCTTCGGTTGCGCTCAACGGCGTGTGTCTGACGGTCGTGGATCTCGACGGCGAAACGGTCCGCTTCGACGTTTCGCCGGAGACCCAGACTCGATCGACGCTCGGGGGCCTGGACCCCGGTAGTCCGGTCAACATCGAACGGCCGATGCGAGCCGGTGAGGAATTCGGGGGCCACATCGTTCAGGGCCACGTCGACGGTGTTGGCGTGATCACGTCGATCAGTCCCGAAGCGGACGGACGGCGGATGCGCATCGCCGTCTCCGACGAGCTGGCCCGATACGTGGTGGAGAAGGGAAGTATCTGTGTGGACGGCGTGAGTCTCACGGCCACCGACGTGGATCGCGGCTCGTTCGAGGTAGCGCTTGTCCCGCACACCCTTGCAGTAACGACGCTGGGCAACGCGGGTCCGGACACACGCGTGAACATCGAAGTGGATGTGCTGGCGAAATACGTCGAGAAGCTTGTGGGCGGGCCGCAGAGCGCGGCTCGCGAGGCATCCTAGAGGAGGACCAATGGCCCTGACGACGGTCGACGACGCGATCGAGCGGATCCGCCGCGGCGAGATCCTGATCGTCGTGGACGACGAGGATCGCGAGAACGAGGGCGATCTTACGATGGCCGCCGCGCGGGTGACGCCCGAGGCGATCAACTTCATGATTCGCCACGGCCGGGGTCTCGTGTGCATGCCGAGCGAAGCCAAACGGCTGGACGAGCTGCACTTGGAGCCTATGGTTGCTCAGAACACGTCGTCCCACGAAACGGCCTTCACGGTGTCGATCGATCACCGGACGGTGACGACGGGCATCTCGGCCCACGAACGCGCCATAACCATCAAGAAGATCCTCGATCCGGACGCGCGCTCGACCGACTTCATCCGGCCGGGCCACGTCTTCCCGCTGCGTGCCCGCGAAGGCGGAGTGTTGCGCCGCGCCGGTCACACGGAAGCCGCGGTAGATCTGGCCAAGCTGGCCGGGCTGCCTCCCGTCGCCGTGATCTGCGAAGTGCTGAACGAGGACGGATCGACCGCCCGGCTCGGCAATCTCGAGAAGGTCGCGGAGGAACACAACTTGGCCGTCATCTCTATCGCGCAGCTGATCGAATACCGCCGGCGACGCGAGAAGCTGATCCGTAGGACGGCGGAGGCAACGATACCGACCCCGTATGGAACATTCAGAGCGTTCGAGTACGAGTCGCTCGTCGACGGCAGGTCGCACGTCGCTTTCATCATGGGAGCGCCGGCCGGCAAGCCGAATATTCTCGTGCGCGTGCACTCCGAGTGCTTTACGGGTGACGTCCTCGGCTCCCTGCGCTGCGACTGCGGCTCGCAGATGCGGCTGGCCATGGAGAAGATCGGCGAGGTGGGCGAGGGGATCCTCGTGTACATCCGTGGCCACGAAGGCCGGGGCATAGGCCTTCGGCACAAGCTCAAGGCGTACGAGCTGCAGGAGCGAGGCTTGGACACCGTCGAAGCCAACGAGGCACTGGGCTTCCCGCCCGACCTGCGCGACTACGGCATCGGAGCTCAGATCCTCGTCGACTTGGGCGTGCACACCATGCGCTTCATGAGCAACAACCCGACGAAGGTCGCGGGCATCGAAGGCTACGAGCTCAGGATAGTGGAGTGGGTGCCGCTTCAGACGGCGCCGACGGAGGAGAACATCGCATACCTGCGCACCAAACGCGACAAGCTCGGGCACCGACTCGACCTGGACGACGACTGATGGGGGAGCGCTTCGCCGGGAAGTTCGACGGATCGGGACTGCGCGTCGCCGTGGTGACGGCGCGCTTCAACGACGTGATCACGGCCCGCTTGGCCGAAGCGTGCGTGGACGCGCTACATCGGCACGGAGTGCGGACCGAGGACATCCACCAGGCCGAGGTCCCGGGCTCGCGCGAGCTGCCCGTTGCCTGCAAACAGCTGGCGAAGACCGGTCGGTACCAGGCCGTCATCGCGCTCGGTTGCATCATCCGCGGCGAAACCGCGCATTTCGAGCTGGTCGCCCACGAAGCTTCGCGCGGCTTGGGGCAAGCCGCCGTCGAGACCGGCGTGCCCGTCATCTTCGGCGTGCTGGCCACCGAGAACATGGAACAAGCGCTGGACCGCGCGGGCGGGAAGATGGGTAACGCCGGTTGGAATGCCGCCATCTCTGCCATCGAGACGGCGAGCCTGCTCGAGCAGATCGAGAAAGGCTGGTAGCGTCCGGCCATGCTGAAGCTCGTTTTGCCCAAAGGATCGCTCGAGAAGGCGACTTTCGATCTGTTCGATGCCGCGGATCTCGGCTTTCGCCGCGACTCCGTACGGGAATACCGGGGGTCGATAGACGACCCCCGCGTTGAGTCGGTGGCCGTGATGCGTCCGCAGGAGATCCCTCGTTACATCGAGGACGGGCACTTCGATCTGGGCATAACCGGACAGGACCTGGTCGCGGAAGCCGGTGCAGAAGTCGTGGAGATCATGACGTTGCCCATCGCGAAGGCCACTCCGCGCCCAGTAAAGATCGTGCTGGCCATGCACCGCGACGCCGGAGTAAAGACTCCCGACGATCTGCCCGGCGATTTGGTCGTGTCGACAGAGTACGTCGACCTGACCACGAGGTACTTCAAGGAGCGGGGTCTGCCCGTCAAGATCGTGCGTTCCTATGGATCTAACGAGGCGAAGGTGCCCGACATCGTCGACGCCATCGTCCACAACACGGAGACGGGAGAGACCTTCGCCCGCAACGGTCTGGTCGTCGTCGACACATTGATGGAGTCTTGGACCGTTCTCGTGGCCAATCGCAAGACCATGGAGGACGAAAGCAAGGCGCAGGCCGTCGAGGAGCTGCGCATCCTGCTGGATGGGGCCCTCCGTGCACAAGGGCGCGTGCTCGTGAAGCTGAACGTCGCGGAGGGAAATCTCGACGCGGTGCTCGAAGTGCTGCCCTCGATGAAAGCACCGACGATCTCAAAGCTTGCCACCGGCGAGTTCTTCGCGGTGGAGACCGTCGTGGCCAAGGCGGAGATAAACATATTGATTCCCGAGCTCAAGGCGCGGGGAGCCGAGGACATCATCGAGCTGCCGCTGTCGAAGATCGTTCCCTAGATCCAGCTCGGGGGAGGGACCATGGGTGATTTCTGCGAAACGGAACGTGACGGTCACGTCCTGACGGTCACGATCAACCGTCCCGAGGTGATGAACGCTCTCCACCCGGCGGCCAACGCCGAGCTCGCTTCGGTTTGGGACGACTTCGCGTCCGACCCCGAGCTGTGGGTCGGCATCATCACGGGAGCCGGGGAGCGTGCGTTCAGCGCGGGCAACGATCTCAAACACCAAGCCTCCGGCGGGGACATGAGCGGCCAGCCGGCCAGCGGCTTCGGCGGGCTTACATCGCGTTTTGACCTCGACAAGCCCGTCATCGCGGCGGTGAACGGGGTGGCGATGGGTGGCGGCTTCGAGATCGCGTTGGCGTGCGACATCATCATCGCCTCGGACAACGCGACCTTCGCTCTGCCCGAGCCTCGGGTCGGTCTGGCCGCTCTGGCCGGCGGGCTGCAGCGCTTGCCGCGGATGATCCCGCTGAAGCAGGCGATGGGGATGATCCTGACCGGGCGCCGGGTGGGGGCCGAGGAGGGCAAGGCGCTCGGATTCGTCACCGATGTGTCGTCCCACGACGAGCTGATGCCCTCGGTACGACGGTGGGCCGAGATGATCCTCGAGTGCTCACCGGTGTCGGTCCGTGCCAGCAAGCAGACCGTGCTGGGCAGCCTCGACATCGGCTCGCTCGAGGAGGCGATGAAGCTCGGGCAGTACCCGGCCATCGGCGATCTGTTGCGTAGCGAGGATTTCATCGAAGGGCCGCTGGCGTTTGCGCAGAAGCGTGCTCCCCAGTGGAAGGGGCGATGAGTGCGCTCGCGACCAAAGGGCGTTAGGGGGTATCGGGGGTTTCCGGGGCATGGCGGTTGCGGGACGGCTCTGCTACCGTTGCGGGATTGTTAGTGCAGGTCCGGTGTAAAAGCCGGAGAGAAGGAGGAAAGGGTAGTGGCTGAAGGGGTCGTGAAGTGGTTCTCCAACGAGAAGGGCTACGGCTTCATCGCCCAGCCCGACTCGGAAGACGTGTTCGTGCATTTCTCCGCCATCCAGGCGGACGGGTACAAGTCGCTGACCGAGGGCCAGCGAGTTGAGTTCGACATCACCGAGGGACCGAAGGGGAAGCAGGCGGCGAACGTCAAAATCGTCGGTTGATCGACGGCGTTTCCTTACCCCTCGACACCCAATTACGGCCTGGGTAGACTTTGGCCGTGCTTAAGTTGTCGCCGAGGTCTTGATTGCCGAGGCATTGACCATCGCTGAGGCGCGGTTTGCCGAAGTGAGAATTAGCTGCAAGAAGGGGCCCGCAGCCCCTCACCCCAAGCGCCCGTGAGGGTGCGTAAGGGTTACGAGGACGTGACGGAAGGGAAGTCGCAAGGCCGGATTTCCTGGAATATGAGTCGCGGAGCGGACCCTTGTGGTCCGCTTTCGTTTATTCGGAACCGCTTCGAGCGGCTCGATGGGAGGGATGTCGCATAGCGCAGACGGGACGAGCTTCCAAGACGCCAGAGAGTCGCATCAACGACCGGATCCGGGCTCCCAAGGTTCGACTGATCGGAGCCGACGGGTCGCAGGTCGGGATAGTCACCAAAGAGCAGGCTCTCGCGCTTGCTGAGGAAGCTGATCTCGATCTCGTGGAGGTGGCACCGTCGGCCGACCCACCCGTCTGCAAGATCATGGATTACGGGAAGTTCAAGTACCAGGAGTCGATCAGAGCCAAAGAAGCGAGGAAGAAACAGGGACACCAGTCGGTCAAGGAGATCAGGTTCGGACCCAAGATCGGGATCCACGACTACGAGACGAAGAAGAGCCGTGTGGTCGAGTTCCTGGAGGACGGTCACCGCGTGAAGGTCTCGGTCAGGTTCAAGGGACGAGAGATGCACCACACAGAGTTGGGAGTAGGTCTTCTGAGGCGGCTCGCGGAGGATCTCGAGGGTATCGGGACCACCGAAGTCGCGTCGAAGCTGGACGGCCGGATCATGTCGATGATGTTCGCACCGGTGAAGAAGAAGGCTGGGTAAATGCCAAAGCAAAAGACGAATCGAGCGGCAGCCAAACGCTTCCGGGTGACGGGTGCGGGCAAGATCATGCACAGGAAGGCATGGGGCTCGCACCTGTTCAAGTCGAAGACCCGTGCGCGACAGATCCGTCTGAAGAGAAACGCCGTCGTTGCGGACCAGGATCACGCGCGAGCGCGACGGCTGCTCGGTAAATAGAGAAGAGGACGGTACGCGATGACTCGAGCCAGATCGGGCGCCGGCCACCGGAATAAGGTGCGGCAGGTTCTGGGGCGCGCCAAGGGGTACTCGGCCGCGCGCGGAAGCCGGTACAAGGCGGCCAAGGAGCAGGTCGCTCACTCGCTCGCGTACGCATACCGAGACCGCCGCAACCGCAAGCGGGATTTCCGCCGTTTGTGGATCACGCGCATCAACGCCGCGGCTCGTATCCACGGGCTGTCCTACAACCGGTTCATGGCGGGCCTGAAGGCGGCCGAGGTCGACATCGATCGGAAGGTCCTCGCCGATGTCGCAGTGCGCGATCCCTCCGCGTTCGGCAAGCTCGTCGATGTGGCGCGTTCCGGGCTCGATTCGTCCGAGGATGCACCGCTGGGCGTACCCGAAAAGTAGATGCGCCGCAAGGCGCTCCTCACGAATAGGGAGACGCCCGCGGGTTCCAGCCCCGGGGGTCGGCGGCGATGAAGTGGCGTCGGGGTAAGCGGGACACCGAACGCACGGTCGAGCTGATCGCGACCGTATCCCATGAGATCAGGTCGCCCCTGACTACGATCAAGGGTTTCACGCGCACGCTGATCGACCGTTGGGATCGGCTCACCGACGAGACGAAGCTCGACATGCTTCGCGCCATGGACGCCGACGCGGACCGTGTCACGCGCATCCTCAATGAGCTGCTGGACGTGTCCCGGCTGGAGGCGGGGACTCTGACCCTGCACCGCCGCCCGGTTGAGCTCCGCGAGTTGACGTCCGAAGTGATCGAAGCCCTCGGCAAACGGAGTGAACGCCACATCGTCGAGCTCGCGCCCGGAAGTGAAGCTGAGGTCTACGGCGACCCCGATAAGCTTCGGCAGGTTTTGACGAACTTCATCGAGAACGCCCAGAAGTACACGGAGACGGGAACCATCACGATCACCTGCACATCCGAAGATGACGGAGGAGTGGTCCGGGTGTCCGATCACGGCGCCGGGATCCCGGAGGACGACATCCCCGAGCTCTTCGAGAAGTTTGCTCGGCGCGACTCACCCGGGTCACCCTCGGGTACGGGGCTGGGGCTCTACATCTGTAAGGGATTAGTTGAAGCGCACGGGGGCTTGATCGGCGTCGAAAGCCACGTAGGCACCGGCTCTACGTTTTGGTTCCGGATCCCGGATCGGGGAACCGATCCGTCCCCATGAGCGAGCTACTCGGCGAGCTCGAATCACTTCGGTCTGAAGCCGCGGACGCCGTGGCGAAGGCGGACACCCTGGATCAGGTCGAAGAGGTCAAGATCCGTTACCTGGGACGCAAGTCCCGCCTGAACGAGATCCTGCGCGGGCTTCGCGACCTCCCGGAGGACGATAAGCGTGTGATCGGCCCGGCCTCCAACCAGTTGCGGCAGGAGCTGGACTCCTTGGTCTCCTCTCGGGAGGCCGAGTTGCAGAGCGCGTCGGAGGAGAAGCTCCTGGCTACCGACCGAGTCGATCTGACGATGCCGGGCCGGAGGCCACCACGCGGCTCTCCGAACCCGTTACGTGAGTCGATCCGGAGAATCGAGGACGCGTTCATCGGGATCGGCTACCGGATCGCAGAGGGCCCGGAGGTCGAGACGGATTGGCACAACTTCCAGGCTCTGAACCACCCGCCGGATCACCCGGCCCGGTCCCTGATGGACACCTATTACGTGGAAGGGCCGCGAGGACCCGAGTCGGCCGTGCTTCGTACGCACACTTCGCCCGTCCAGATCCGCGTGATGGAATCGCAGGAACCTCCGATCTACGTGATCTGCCCGGGTCGCGCGTACCGGCGTGAGGACGTTTCTGCCACGAGCGGCGCGATCTTCCACCAGGTCGAAGGATTGGCCGTAGACCAGGGCCTGACGTTTGAGCACTTGAGATGGACGCTACAGGTGTTCGCGGAAGCAGCTTTCGGTTCCGAGACGAAGATTCGCCTGGTCCCGTCCTTCTATCCGTTCACCGAGCCGTCGGCTGAGCTCCAGGTGACGTGCCCGGTATGTGGAGGCGCTGGTTGCAGTCATTGCGCTGAAGGGTGGATCGGGGCAGGTGGCTGCGGCATGGTCGACCCGAACGTGTTCACCTTCGTAGGGATCGATCCGGAGGTCTACACGGGCTTTGCCTTCGGGATGGGCATCGACCGAATCGCGATGAGCCGCTTCGGCGTCGAAGACATCCGTCTGTTCCTCGACGGCGACCAGCGGTTCCTCGAGCAGTTCCGCGGTCTTCCGGTGACCTGATGCGCGTTCCGCTGAAGTGGCTTCGCGAGCTAGTCGACATAGATGTCGACGTCCAAGAATTGGCGAACACTCTGTCGCGGACGGGTAGCGCCGTGGACAAGGTCGAACGTTTCGCGGAAGGAGTATCGGGTGTAGTCGTCGGATCGGTGCTCGAGGTCAAGGATGTGCCCGAGTCGGACAAACTCTGTATCGGGCAGGTGGACACGGGTACGGATCGGGTGCAGGTGCTGGCCGGTGCGAAGAATTTCCGGGCCGGAGACAAAGTGCCGATCGCTCTACCGGGAGCTCGCGTTACCACGCTGGACGCCCCCGTGGATCGCCGCAAGATGGTCGGTGGCAGATACGAATCGCAGGGCATGTTGTGCTCCGCCCGGGAGCTGGGCGTCGCCGAAGACCACGCAGGAATATTGGTGTTGCCTCCCGAAACACAGATCGGAGCCGACGTCACAGACCTTCTCGGCCTGGACGACTACGTCTTGGAGTTCGAGATCTACCCCAACCGGCCAGACCAGATGTCCATCATCGGCATCGCTCGGGAGGTATCCGTCGTGTACGACGTTCCTCTCCGGCCGCCGTCCTTCGACGTTGCCGAGGATGGACCGGAAGCGCGCACGCTCGCGTCGGTCGTGGTCGAGGCTCCGAAGAAGTGCCCGCGATACCTCGCCCGGGTGATCGAGGACGTTGCGTTCGCAGCGAGTCCGCCGCTCGCGATGGCTCGCCTCAGCGCATGCGGGTTCCGTCCGTTGGGCAATCTCGTGGACGCGACGAACTACGTACTCCTCCTGACGGGACAGCCGTTGCACGCCTTCGACCTCGACCGGCTCGCGGAGGGGCGCATCGTCGTCCGCTCGGCGCGGCCGTCCGAACGCCTCTTGACTCTCGACGGCCAGAAGCACGAGCTCGAACCGGATGATCTGGTGATCGCCGATGCCTTCGATGCGCAGGCTCTCGCCGGGGTCATGGGCGGTGCTGCGAGTGAAGTTGGGGAGGCGACCAAGCGCGTCCTGCTCGAGTCGGCATACTTCGATCCGATAGGCATCTCTCGGACGGCTCGTCGCCGGCACATGCACACGGAGGCCTCGAGCCGATTCGAGCGTGGTGCAGACCCGGAGATGGTGCCGAAGGCCGCCGCACTGGTGGCCGAGCTGATGCGCACTTGGGCCGGCGGACGCGTCGCGAAGGGCGTCGTCGACGTGGGAGGAGTCCCACCGAGAAGGAAGCTCGTGCTGCGGCCCGATCGCGTGGAGACGATCCTCGGCATCGAGATCCCGGTGCGCGAGGCCGAGCGGTTCCTGGGCGGACTGGGGTGCGAGGTGTCCGTGGGTAAGGCTGGTCTGGAAGTGACGGCCCCGTCGTGGCGTCCGGACCTCGAACGCGAGATCGATCTCATCGAAGAGCTTGGGCGTTTGCACGGCTACGAAGCGATCCCGTCCGTTCCACGCCCCGGGTACCGGGGTGGACGGACGCCGACACAGCTTCTCCGCAATCGAGTCCGGGAGTCGTTGCTCGGGTCGGGGCTCAGCGAGGCGACGTTGTCGTCGTTCATCACCGAGGAGGATCTGAACGCGATCGGTTACGACGGGGAGTACGTGAAGGTGTCGAATCCCATGACCGAGGACCAGCGGCAGCTACGCCCGACGCTGCTCGCCGGGTTGCTGCGCGCGGCCCAGCGCAACATCGCGCACGGCTTGACGTCGGTGCGCTTGTTCGAGATCGGCAAGATCTTCCGCGAATGGCAGGCGGGAGCGGACCTTCCCGTTGAGTCGGAGCTCGTCGGCGTTGTTCTGGTTGGAAGCATGAAAGACCACTGGTCGCAACCGGATCGCGTCGCGGATGCCTTCGACCTCAAGGGCATCCTCGAGGTCGTCCTGAGCGAGCTCGGCATCCGGGGCTGGACCCTCGAGGCGGGGCTGGGCATGCCCTTCCACCCGGGCCACGGCGCGAACATCGTGCTCGACGGAAAGCCGGTGGGACGTTTCGGACAACTTCGTCCATCGGTCGCGCGGAGTTTCGACCTCGAAGCCGCCGTGGTCGGCGGATTGTTCCTCGAGCCGTTGTTCGAATGCGCACCGCAGGCTCTCA
This sequence comes from Actinomycetota bacterium, assembly GCA_040905525.1. Lineage (GTDB taxonomy): Bacteria > Actinomycetota > JAICYB01 > JAICYB01 > JAICYB01 > JBBDRJ01. The sequence continues at coordinate 333,079 of JBBDRJ010000006.1, read as the reverse complement.
AGGTGGAGGAGCTTCCGAGCCAACCACCGGTGCTCCGCGATATCTCGATGACGCTCCCGGACGAAGTGGCCGCCGAGGACGTCATGTCGACCATCCGCGCCGCTGCCGGCGATCTGCTCGAGTCGACGGCGCTCCTCGACGAGTATCGCGGCCCACAGGTCGGCGAGGGCCGGCGCAGTCTGGCCTTCAGCCTGACCTTCCGAGCCGCCGATCGCACGCTGCGATCTGAGGAGGCAGACGCCGCCCGCGAAGCGATCGCGCAGGCGTGCCGGGAACAGCACGGCGCCGAGATCCGGTGACGGTCGAGCGTAACGACTCAACCGAGCGGTTCGAGACGGAACTGGACGGGCATGCCGCTTTCTTGACGTTCCACGAGAACGGTGAACGGCTGAACCTCATCCACACGGAGGTGCCCGATGACCTCGAGGGCCGAGGCGTCGGGTCGCAGCTCGTTCGAGCCGCGCTGGCCGACGCGCGGGAGCGGGGGCTCAAGGTCGTTCCGACGTGCCCGTTCGTGCGCTCCTTCCTGGAACGGCACCCCGAAGAGCAGGACGTCCTGGCCGAGCCGCTCTAGGCTCCCGGGAAAGCTTGCCCCGGGCCCGGACTGCATGTATATTCGTTCTTCCGTATGAACAAGCACAAGGTTGCCGTCCTGGGCGCCTCCGGCTACGCCGGAGGGGAGCTCTTGCGCTATCTGGTGGCGCATCCCTACCTCGAGCTCGCCTGGGCCACGGCCGACCAGAACGCCGGGAAGCTCGTTGGCGAGGTCTTCGGGCACTTGTCCCACCTCTCGGACGTTGAGCTCGCGACCACCGACCCCGCCACCGTCCCCGACGTGGATGTTGCCTTCCTAGCGCTGCCTCACGGAGCCGCTGCCTCCCGCGGCCGTACGCTCGCCGATCGGGGGATCCGAGTCGTGGACCTGTCCGCGGACTGGCGTCTGCACGACGCCGCGGCCTACAGCCAGTGGTACGACTTCGAGCATCCGCACCCCGACGAGCTCGCGTCCTGGGTGTACGGACTCCCCGAGCTCCATCGCGACGAGATCTCTGGGTCGAGTCGCGTGGCGAGTCCTGGGTGCTATCCGACGGCCGCCGTCCTGGCTCTGGCGCCCTTGTTGCAGGAGCGTTTGGTGGCACCGGCGGGAATCGTGGTCGACGCGGTGTCCGGCGTCAGCGGTGCCGGACGCAAGGTCGACGCCGACTACCTGTTCTCCGAGCTCGATGCTTCGTTCAAGGCCTACGGAGTGGGCAAGCATCGCCACACCCCGGAGATCGAGCAGGAGCTGTCACTCGCTGCGGGCACCGATGTCGTCGTCACGTTCACTCCACATCTGGCTCCCATGGCACGGGGCCTGCTGGCTACGTGCTACGCACAAGCACTCGGCAGCGTCGGCGACGCCTATGACGCTCTCGCCACCGCGTACAAGGGCGAGCCCTTCGTCCGCGTCCTTCCGCTCGGTGCACAACCGGCGACGAAGCATGCATCGGGGACCAATCAAGCGCTGATCGCCGTGGGCGGCGACGAGCGCACCGGACACCTGGTCATCACGTGCGCGATCGACAACCTCGGCAAGGGCGCGGCCGGTCAGATGATCCAGAACGCCAATCTCATGCTCGGGCTCGAAGAGACCGCCGGGCTCACCGGCGGCGGTGTGTACCCATGAGCGTTACCGCGGCGGAGGGCTGGATGGCCGCGGGACTTCGCGCGGGGACGAAGCCGTCGGGCGATCTGGATCTGGCACTTGTTTGGTCCGAGCACCCGGCCGTGGTGACCGGCGCCTTTACGACGAGCCGCGTGCCGTCGGCGCACGTCACGTTGTGCCGCCCGGTGGTTTCTTCCGGAAAGGCGCGTAGCGTGCTCGTGTCCGCCGGGATCGCGAACGCCTTCACCGGTGCGGCGGGTTTGGAGGACGCGAAAGTCCTTACGGAAGCCGCCGCGCTGGCGACCGGGACGCCGTCCGACGAGATGCTGATGTGCGCTACCGGCACCATCGGCCCCCGGCTCCCCGTCGACGTCCTGTTGCCGGAGATCGAGCAGGTGTCCAAGGCTCTGTCCATCGAAGGCGGCGCCGACGCTGCCGCAGCGATCCTCACCACGGATACGAAGCCGAAGATGAGCACCCGAGCCGTGACGATCGGAGGCCGGCTCGTCACCGTGGGTGGCATGGCCAAGGGGGCGGGGATGATCGCTCCCAAGATGGAGCCGCAGGCGACCTTGCTCGTCTTTCTCACGACCGATGCCGCCATCGGACCAGAAGCACTCCGCGATGTGCTGAGTCCGTTCGTCGAAACGACGTTCAACGCGGTCACCATCGACGGCTGCATGTCGACGAGTGACACGTTGTTGCTCTTTGCGAACGGGGCATCCGGCATCGACACCGAAGGGTCCGGGGACTTCGCGAATGCCGTGTACGAGGTGATGGCCGAGCTCGCTTATGCAGTAGTCGCCGACGGTGAGGGCGCTACGCGGGTTATCAGAGTTCAAGTGAGGGGGGCGGCGTCGGCCGATGATGCGCGCGAAGCCGCACGCGAGATAGCGCACTCCGACCTCCTACGCGCCGCCGTGTACGGCAACGATCCGAATCTCGGACGAATCGTGCAGGCCATCGGTCAGGCACCGGTGCAGGTGAATCCGGAGCTGATCAACGTCTCGATGGCGGGGATCGAGCTGTCGCGCGGCGGTGTGGAGACCGAGAGGCGAGGAGAAGCAGCGAAGGCTCTGGCCGAAGGCGGTGACGCCGTGATCGAAGTCGACATGGGGCTGGGCACGGGGTCCTTCGAGTTCCTGACGTGCGATCTCACGCCCGAGTACGTGACGTTCAACGCGGAGTACACGACATGACGAGGGGTGACACGTCCACCGTGGTCGACAAGGCGCGCACTCTCATCGAGTCACTGCCGTACATCACTCGCTTCTCGGGGAAGGTCGTCGTGATCAAGTACGGCGGCCACGCCATGATCGACCCCGCGATGGCCCGTTCCTTCGCAAGCGACATCGCTCTTATGCACTACGTGGGGATGCGTCCAGTCGTGGTCCACGGCGGCGGCCCGCAGATCTCCGATCTGATGAAGCGTCTGGACCAGGAGCCTCAGTTCATCGACGGCTACCGTGTAACGGGGGCCGAAGAGCTGGATGTCGTGCGCATGGTCCTACAGAAGACGAACAAGGATCTCGTCTCGTTGCTCAACGCCCACGGGGACCTCGGAGTAGGTGTATCCGGTGAGGACGCCAATCTGATCCGCGCGAAGAAGATGAATGCGCTCGATGGCGCCGATCTCGGGTTCGTCGGGGAGGTGGATCGGGTCGATGCACGGATGCTGCGTGAGCTCTTGAAGTCGGGATACATCCCGGTCGTCGCCCCCATGGGCGTGGCCGGCGGGCAGGTTCTGAACATCAACGCCGATCACGCCGCGGCGGCTGTGGCAGCCGCGCTGGGCGCGACGAAGCTCGTGTTCCTCACCGATGTTGAGGGACTGTACGAGGACCTGGGAGATGCCGGATCGCTGCTCTCGCGCGTAACGGTGGCGGCGCTCGAAGGACTGCTGGCCGCCGGGAAGCTCTCGGCCGGAATGATCCCCAAGGTGCGCGGATGCGTCGGCGCCCTCAAGGCGGGAGTGGAGCGCGCGCACATCCTCGACGGGCGAGTCGAGCACGCCTTACTGCTCGAGATCTTCACCGATGAAGGAGTGGGAACGATGGTGGAGTTCTCGTGAAGACCCTTCCCCATGCGCCCTTCTTGCCTCTCTTCCGCCGTCACTCGGTAGTGTTCGAGCGTGGAGAGGGTGTTTGGCTGTTCGACGAGAAGGGCGGACGGTATCTCGACCTCATGGCCGGCATCGCCGTCAGTCTGCTCGGACACGCTCATCCCGCTCTCGTAAGGGCGATCTCCGAGCAGGCGGCCAAGGTTCTTCACACGACGAGCCTCTTTCACCACGGACCGGGCACAGCCGCGGCTGAAGCGATCGTTGACAGGATCGGCCCGGGTGGCGTCTTCTTCTGCAACTCGGGCACCGAAGCCAACGAAGCCGCGATCAAGCTCGTCCGCAAGCGCGCGTGGCGCGCGGGGCAGCCCGGGCGCACGGAGATCGTGGCGATCGAGGGTTCCTTCCACGGACGCACGCTCGGCTCCCTTTCCATAACCGTCCAACCCGCTAAATGGGAGGGCTTCGCGCCGCTACCGGCCGGCGTCGTCACCGTGCCCTTCGACGACGTGGCAGCTCTGGAGGCCGCGGTCGGCGAACACACGGCCGCCGTCTTCATCGAGCCGATCCAGGGTGAGATCGGGATCCGTCCGATTTCCGACGACTTCGCCAAGGCGGCCCGAGCCCTGACGACAGAGCACAACGCGATGCTCGTCGTCGACGAGATCCAAACGGGGATGGGGCGCACGGGAGCCTGGTGGGGGATCGAGCACTACGGGATCCGCCCCGATACCGTGACACTGGCCAAGGGTTTGGGCGGCGGTGTTCCGGCCGGAGCTTTGTGGGTTGACGCCGATTACGTCGATGCTTTCCAGCCTTCCGATCACGGAACAACGCAGGGCGGAAATCCTTTGGCGTGCGCGGCCGCCGTTGCCGTGTTCGAGACGATCGAAAAGGACGGGCTCATCGCGAACGCGCGCAAGGTGGGCGAGTCCCTTCGCGCGGCCCTCGCGCCGCTGGGGACCGAAGTTCGTGGGCGTGGCCTCCTGCTCGCAGTGGAGCTGGGTGAGCCCATCGCATCCGACGTCGTTCGCGCGGGACTGGAGCGAGGGATCGTGGTCAACGACGTGAACCCGACGTCGATCCGACTGGCTCCACCGTTGATCATCACCGAGGAACAAGCGCTCGAAGGTGCGGAGAAGCTGCGCGCATCGATCGAGGCGGTACGCGGATGAACGATCTCCTGCGCGTCGCCGACCTGGACGCCACCGAGCTCGTCGAGCTCTTGGAAAGCGCCATCGCGACCAAGCGCGATCCGGCCTCTATCCGCGGAATGGCGGATGGACGGTCGGTTGCCGTCCTGTTCGAGAAGCCGTCTCTGCGGACGCGCTTCTCCGTCGAGGCTGCTCTGGCGCGTCTCGGCGCCCATCCGATCGGCGCTTACGACCGTGAGGTGGGTCTCGGCTCCCGGGAGTCCGTCGAAGACGCGGGACGCGTTCTGGAGCGCTACGTCGACGCCATCGTGATCCGAACCTTCGAGCATGAGCGGGTGGAGAAGCTTGCGACTGCGGCGAACGTCCCCGTGATCAACGCGTTGTCGGATGCGCACCACCCGATGCAGGCTCTCGCTGACCTTCAGACGGTGGCCGAGGAGTGCTGCGCCGGGGATGTCCGGGCTCTCAAGTCGGTGCGCATCGCCTTCGTCGGCGACGGCAACAACGTCGCGCACTCTCTGATCGAAGCCTGCGCCCTCACCGGGACCGCGGTGACGATCGCCGGCCCGCCGGGGCACGCTCCCGATGACGGGATAGTCGAGTGGGCGCGCACTCGCGGAGGCGAGGTGGCGGTCACTGCGGATCCAGTCGAGGCCGTGACGGAAGCAGACGTCGTCTACACCGACGTTTGGGCATCGATGGGACAGGAAGCCGAGGCGGACGCCCGCAAGGAGCTGTTCGCGCCCTATCGCGTGGGGGCCGAGCTGATGTCGCACGCGGCAAAGGACGCTATCTTCCTTCACTGCCTTCCCGCGCATCGCGGCGAGGAGGTCGAAGCCGACGTCATCGACGGACGTGCCTCGCGCGTGTTCGACCAGGCTGAGAACCGACTGCATACGACGGTTGCCGTCTTCCTCAAGATCTTCGGAGGTCACTGATGCCGCGCACGACGACGGGTGACCGCGCCAAGCGCCGCAAGCTTCTCCTCGAGTTGCTCGAGAGAGGGTTGGAAGCGACGCAGGAAGAGATAGTCGAACGTCTGGCGAGCGTGGGTGTGCGTGCGACGCAGGCCACGATCTCCCGAGACCTGGACGACATCGGGGCCATGCGCAAGCACGACAACGGAAAGATCGTCTACGGCCTGCCGGAGAGGAACGGTCCTCCGACCGGTTTCGGCAAGCGAGTGTTCGCCGAGCTGGTGCGAGACATCGCGACCTCCGCGAACCTCGTCGTCGTCCGCACTTATCCGGGGATGGCGCCGACCGTGGCCGCGGTCCTCGACCAAGCCGGCCTCCCGGGCGTTCTCGGCACAGTGGCCGGTGACGACACGGTCATCGTCGTGGCCGACGAACGTTCGGGCGGCAAGCGCGTGGCCAAACGCATCGGGGATCTCGGGGTGGCGTCGTGACCAAGCGCTGCGTTCTTGCCTTCTCCGGCGGGCTCGACACATCTGTTTGCGCGGCATGGCTGCGGGCAGAAAGAGGGTTCGAAGTCGTTGCCGTGACCGTCGACGTCGGCCAAGGACGCGAGCTCGACGGTGTCCGCGTCCGGGCCGAGGCCGCCGGCGTGTCGGACCTGGAGATCCTCGACGCGCGCGAGGAGTTCGTCACGGAGTTCTGCTGGCCGACACTGCGCGCCAACGCTTTATACGAGGGCCGCTACCCGCTCGTATCGGCGCTCTCCCGTCCTCTGATCGCTCGCCATCTGGTGCGGATAGCTCGCGAGAAGCGCGCAACCGCAGTGGCGCACGGTTGCACGGGCAAGGGGAACGATCAGGTGCGGTTCGAGTCCTCCATCGCTGCGCTGGCACCGGACCTGGAGATCCACGCACCTATACGCGAAACGGCGATGCAGCGCGACCAGGCGATCTCCTACGCCAAGGAGCACGGCATCCCGGTGACGGTGACGGCGGACAAGCCGTTCTCGGTCGACGAGAACCTCTGGGGGCGCGCCAGCGAGTCCGGTGTGCTGGAGGACCCGTGGGCCGAACCGCCGGCCAAAGACGTCTACGAGATGACGTCGCAGGAAAGTGAATGGCCGGACGCGCCGGACGACATCGTGATCGGCTTCGATAAGGGCACGCCGGTGTCGCTGGACGGCAAGGTCCTCGATCCGCTCGATCTGGTCTCAAAGGTGCACGTGCTCGCCGGTCGTCACGGCGTCGGACGGATCGACATGATCGAGAACCGTCTCGTGGGCATCAAGTCGCGCGAGGTGTACGAGGTGCCGGCGGCAACGACGCTGATCGGAGCTCACAAGGATCTGGAAGGTCTGACTCTGGAACGCGACGTCGGACGCTTCAAGCGCTCTATCGAGGACAGGTACGCGGACCTCGTCTACAACGGATTGTGGTTCGCACCGCTGCGCACCGCGCTCGACGCTTTCGTCGACGCGACGCAGACCCACGTCACGGGCGAAGTGAAGATGCGACTGCTGAAGGGGAGTGCGCAGGCGATCGGGCGCCGTTCGGCTCATGGTTTGTACGACACGGGCCTGGCTACGTACGGATCGGCCGAGGACGCGTTCCGTCACGAAGATGCAGCGGGGTTCATCCGTCTGTGGTCGCTACCGCTTCGCGTGTGGGCCGAAAGGCAGGGTAATGGCGAAGCCGAAAGCTAAGAAACCAAGAGCTAAACCCAAGCCGACGTGGGCGGGCCGCTTACCCGGAGGCCTGGCGAAGGACGCATGGGATTTTTTGCACTCTCTCCCGCACGATCGCTTCCTGTGGCCGTACGACGTTGAGGGAACCATCGGCCACGTCCACGGCCTCGAGGCGGCGAACCTGGTCACGAAGCCGGAGGCGACCGCGCTCAAGAAGGAGCTCCGCAGCATCAAGGGACGCCCGGAGCTGATCGAGGACTCGGACGAGGACGTCCATTCGGCTATCGAACGCGTCCTCACGGAAAGGCTGGGCGACGTCGGCGCCAAGGTTCACACCGGACGCTCACGCAACGATCAAGTGGCAACGGCCCTCCGTCTCTGGGCCAAGGACGTGCTCGGCGGCGTTCACGACGCCGTGGCGAAGCTCATCGCGGTGCTCGCGACCCAGGCGGAAGAGCACGCGGCCACGCTCGCACCCGGATACACGCACCTGCAACGCGCGCAGCCCGTCACCATCGGTCACTGGCTTTGCGCGCACGGATTCGCCTTCGCCAGAGATCTCGAGCGCCTCGCCGCAGCCCGGTCCTCGGCCGACGTCTCGCCGCTGGGAGCCGGCGCGCTGGCTACGAGTACGCTCCGGATCGATCCCGCCGTGGCCCAAGCCCAGCTCGGGTTTGGCGAAGTGTTCTCGAACTCGATCGACGCCGTGTCGGATCGAGACTTCTTGGCCGACGGCGCGTACGCGTGCTCGATGGCTTTGGTGCATCTCTCACGTCTGGCCGAAGAGATCGTTCTGTGGTCGAGCAGCGAGTTCGCCTTTGTGAAGCTGCCCGACCGATACGCGACGGGGTCGAGCATGATGCCTCAGAAGAAGAACCCCGACGTGGCCGAGCTGGCTCGGGGGACGAGCGGGATCGCCGTGGGTGCCCTCACCGGCCTTCTCGTGACGATGAAGTCGCTCCCGCTCGCTTACGACCGCGACCTCCAGACCGACAAGCAGCACGTCCGCGAGGTGTTCTCCGTAACGAAGGCCGCGTTCGATGCGATGGGCGGTCTGATGGGCGGGCTCAAGTTCGACGAGGCCCGACTACGTGAGGCGGTCTCCGACCCTTCACTGCTCGCGACCGACGTGGCCGAGGACCTCGTGCGCGGCGGCACGCCTTTCCGCGCGGCACACGAAGAGGTGGCGAAGGCCTTCCGCAAGAAGAAGACGACGCCGCCACCCCGGAGCGCCGCTCGCGTTTCCGTGCGGGCCCGGTCGACATCGGGCGGACCCTCGAAGGACAGCGTCCAGCGGCAGGTAGCGAAGCTCCGGCGCGCGATGTCGTCCTAGGTGGAGAGCTCGCACATCGGTACGCAACGGGAAACACGAGGGTGGGTCTAGACGTAGCCGCGGAGCTTTACGGCGTGGGCCACGCGCTCGACCCCCAGGGCGAAGGAGGCCTCCCTGAAGTTGGCCTTCTCGTGATGGTCCTTGAACGCCACCACGTCCGCGAACATCTTCGTCATGATCTTGCGCAGCTCGGTGTTCACTCGTTCTTCTTCCCAGCGGTATTGCTGGATGTTCTGCGTCCACTCGAAGTACGACACTGTTACTCCGCCGGAGTTAGCCATGACGTCCGGGATGAGAACTACTCCGCGGTCGTTGAGAACCGCGTCTGCATCGGGAGTGACCGGGTGATTGGCCGCCTCTACGATTGCCTTCGCTGCGATCTTGTCCGCGTTACGGGTGTTGATCACTCCACCGAGCGCAGCCGGGATCAACCAATCGACGTCGAGAAGCAGTAGGTCGTCGTTCGAGATCGGATCGGTCCCCGGACACTCCACGACCGATCCGTTCTCCTTCAGGTGTCGGAACACTTCCTCCAGGTCGAGGCCGTCCGGCTTGTGGATGCCACCGCGGACGTCCGACACGGCCACAACCTTGCATCCGAGCTCGGCTATGAGCCGTGCCGTCCATGAGCCGACGTTGCCAAAGCCTTGGATGGCGACGGTTGACCCTTCGAGGGACCGGTTGAGATGACGCGCCGCTTGCTCCGTCACGATCACGACGCCGCGTCCCGTGGCCGCTTCCCGGCCCAGTGATCCGCCGAGCTCGACCGGCTTTCCCGTCACGATGGCCGGCGTGTAGCCGTAGCGCTGGCCGTAGGCGTCCATCATCCAGGCCATGGTCTGCGCGTTGGTGTTCAGATCGGGAGCCGGGATGTCGCGGTTCACGCCGAGCACGTAGGAGATCGCTCCGGTGAACCGCCGCGTCATCCGTTGCAGCTCGGCCTCGCTCATCAGATGTGGCTCGCATTGGATCCCGCCTTTGGCGCCACCGAAGGGGAGATCGACCAGAGCCGTCTTCCATGTCATTAGGGCGGCCAATGCGCGGACCTCGTCGAGGTCGGCCGTGCTGTGGTAGCGGATGCCGCCTTTGTACGGTCCCCGTGCCCCGTTGTGCTGGACCCGGTAGCCCATGAAGACGACACTGTCCCCGTTGTCCATGCGCACCGGTACCTGAACGCTGATCTCGCGGTACGAGCTGCGCAGGATCTCGCGCATGTCCTCTTCGAGCCCGATGTGGTCGGCTGCGCGCTCGAAGAAGCCGACGACGGCCGCGAAAGGGTTGGTCTCGTGGAGGGGGGTACGCTGTGCGACCTCAGTGGCCATGCAACCCCTTACCTTTGACGCACCGCTCCCACGCTCGTTCTACGAGCGACCGGTTCGAGTTGTCGCCCGTGAGCTGCTCGGATGCTATCTCGTCCATCGGGCAAGAAGTCGTTTTGTCGGCGGCCGCATCGTCGAAACCGAAGCGTACGGCGGACCAGGTGACCCCGGCTCCCATGCCGACCGGGCACCTTCGGGACGCGCGCGCATCATGTTCGGTCCGGCGGGGATCGCGTACGTGTATTTCACCTACGGCATGCATCACTGTCTGAACGCCGTCGCCGATCGTGAGGGGAAGGGGAGCGCCGTTCTCATTCGGGCCCTCGAGCCCATCTGGGGCCTCCGCGGGATGCGTACGCGCGCGCCGGCGTCGCTTCCCGACCATCGTCTCACCTCCGGACCGGGCCGCCTTTGCCGCGCTCTCGGCATCGAGAAGCGGTTCAACGGTGCGGACCTCGTAGCCGGGCCACTGCGCGTCCTCCCTCGCGACGGAACGCGGCCGAAGATCCTGTCCGGTACGCGTGTGGGCCTTACGTTGGACGACGAACGCGCGTGGCGGTTCTGGATCGAGAGTGCCGCGGTCGGCCGACGTTAGTTGCAGCTGCCGCCCTGGTACTGGATCGAGATCGTCGACCCTTGCGGTGCCTCCGATCCGCCGCCCGGGCTCTGCGCGTACACCTCGTGCAAGCCGGCCTGGCCCGACGGGTCGCACCCGCGGCTGCGGTCGACGTCGTAACCCGCGCTCTTGAGGACGTTCGAGGCACCGCCGAACGAATTCCCGATGACGGACGGCACGGTCCCCGGCGGTGCTACTTCGGCCTCCGGCCCCGTCAATCCTGTCGGGTCGGTAGGGCCCGGTGAAGACAGCGCGTCGCCACGGAATACAGCTTGTGGAGGGCCACGGAACTCCCGGACGGGAACTCCTTCGAGAGCTCCGGTCATGAATTCCTTCCAGATCATCGCCGGATAGCTTCCACCGACGATGCGTCTGGGATAGCCGTTGGACGGGATCATCGACTCGTTGCCAACGTTCGGTATCGGGATCGGGTTTCCGATCCAGACGACACCAACGAGTTGCGGCACGAAGCCGGCGAACCACGCATCGCGCCACGCCTGCGACGTTCCGGTCTTTCCAGCGGCCGGCCGATCGATGGCGGCCGCGGTTCCGGTGCCGCCCTGGACGACCCTGCGGAGCGCGTACGTCACGCCGCGGGCAACACCGGAGGGCAGCACGCGGCCCTCGTCCGGATCGGCTTCGTAGAGAACGCGCCCGTTCGCATCGGTGATCTTCACGATCACGGTCGGTTCGGTGCGGACCCCGTCGTTCGCGAACGTCCCGTAGGCAGAGGCCATGTCGATCGGAGAAACCTCCTTGGCGCCTAGAGCGATCGCGGGCACGTCGTCGGCGGCCAGGCAGCTGTCCTTCGTGCCGTACGTCACGCCCTGGCAAAGCTTCCGAGAATCGAGTTGCTCTCTAGTCGGAAACCCAATCCCCATGCGCCGTGCAGTCTCGGCCACGAAGGCCGAACCCTTGAGTGCGTCTCCTTCTCCCACGCCTTCGATCTCGAGGCGCGCGAAGACGGCGTTCACGGAACGCGCCGTCCCATCGACGAGAGTCATCGATCCGGCGCCGGATCCTTCGTAGTTCCTTACTCTCCACTCGCTGCCCTGGTATCGATGAACGAACTCGGCCCCCGAGAACGATTGGTGAAGCGAGATCCCTCGCTGCAAGGCGGCGGCGAGGACGAACGGCTTGAACGACGACCCCGGTTGGCGTCCCGATCCTCCGCCGAAGTTCCCGAGCGCGAGGTTCACCTTCGCCAGCTTGCAGACCGGGGGCTGCTGGTCGTCGGGCAAATCGTCGCAATCGGGATAGTAGTCGCGGCCCCCGATCAGGGCCCGCACGTACCCCGTCCGCGGCTCTATGGCGGCCATGGCGACCGACAGTCGCTCGAGCTCGGCCGGCAGAACCTTGACGGCTTGCTCGGCCGATTTCTGCGCCGCGGGATCGAGCGTCGTGTGGATCCGCAAGCCTCTCAGGTAGACGTTGCGGGATCGCTCCTCGAAGGTCGAGCCGAGGAAGTCGAAGCGGGGATCGAGGGCCTGGGCCTGCGTACGCAGGACTCCTAGTTGCCGCAGCACGAGATCGACGAAGTACGGATGCTTCCAACGTTGCTCGACCGGTGGCTCGACACGGACCTTCTCCTGTTCGGCGGTGTTCGCGTCGTCGTCGGAGATCATGTCGAGGGAAAGCATGCGGTCGATGACGGAGTCGCGACGACGCTGAGCATCGGCGAGCCGGGCCAGCCGCCGGTCTCGCGGATCGCTGGGTGTCCACTCGTAGCGGGCCGGCTCGTGGATGAGTCCGGCGAGGAACGCGCCCTCGTCGAGGGATAGCGCGGAGGCCGCCTTTCCGAAATAGGAATTGGCGGCCGTCTCGATGCCGTACACGCCACGCCCTAGATAGATCGTGTTGAGGTACATCGCGAGGATCTCTTCCTTCGTGTATTGCCTCTCTAGCTGCAATGTCACCCTGGCCTCGGCGACCTTCCTCGAAAGGTTCCGTGCGGGACGAGGGAAGTAGAGGTTCTTGGCGAGCTGCTGCGAGATCGTCGATCCGCCCTGCACGCTTCCGCTTTCGGGCTCTGTTCGCAGGTTCGAAACCACGGCCCGAGTGATCGAGCGCAGATCCACACCCTGGTGATCCCAGAACCGTTCGTCCTCGATCGCGATAACGGCATTCCGGACATGGAGCGGTATCTGCTCCAGCTCGACGATGTCCCGGTTGATCTCACCGTGCAGGTTCGCGATCACGTTGCCTTCGGCGTCGAAGACCCGGGACGTCGCCACGGTGAGGCGGTCGAGGGCCTCCTCCGTCGAGAGGGGCTCCAGACGCCCGCAACCAGAGGCCAGTACGGCCACGGTGAGAAGGACGAGGATGGGTCGGGATCGGCGCAACGTCATCGTTGGTCGCTCAAGTGCGTTCCTATACTTCTACTACGCATCCGCTCGTATCGAGGAGCTTTGTGACGACTACCGCCACCGAACAGCTGGAACTGCTCACGCGCAACGCGGCCGAGGTCATCCCGACCGAAGAGCTAACCGAAAAGCTCAAGGCCGGCCGGCCTTTGCGAGTGAAGCTTGGGCTGGACCCCACCGCCGAGCACGTGACCCTGGGCTGGACGGTGGTCCTTCGAAAGCTCCGGGAGTTCCAGGACCTCGGACACACAGCCGTTCTGATCGTCGGCGACTACACGGCTCGGATCGGCGACCCGTCCGAGGCGGAGACGACGCGCCCGATGCTCACCAAGGACGAGGTGGACGCGCATGCGGCTCGGGTGCTCGACCAGATCTCGCTGATCCTAGCCGAGGACAACCTCGAGATCCGCCGTAATTCGGAGTGGCTGGACCCTCTCGGAACGACCGGAGTCCTCGAGCTCGCCACTCATTACACCGTCGCGCGCATGCTCGAACGTGACGACTTCGCCAAGCGTTACGCCGCCGAGCAACCGATCTCGCTTCGTGAGTTCCTCTACCCGCTGCTCCAGGGATACGACTCCGTTGCCGTCCGGTCCGATGTGGAGCTCGGTGGAACCGACCAGCACTTCAACCTGATGGTCGGACGTCACATCCAACGCGCCTACGGCCAGGATCCGCAGGTCGTGGTGAGCATGCCGCTGATCGAGGGCACGGACGGCGTGAAGAAGATGTCCCAGAGCGTAGGCAACTACGTAGCCGTCACCGAGCCGGCGGACGAGATATTCGGGAAGCTCATGCGGCTGCCCGATCAGCTGATGATCAAGTACTTCCGGCTCACGACGGCTCTGACGCCGATTGAGATCGGCGCGATCGAGCGCGATCTGGAATCGGGAGCCCTTCGTCCCGAAGCTGCGAAGCGCCGGCTGGCGCAGTCCGTGGTCGAGCTGTACCACGGGGCCGACGCCGCCGATGCTGCGCTGACTCATTTCGACCGAGTGTTCAAGAACCGGGAGCTTCCGGATGAAGCGGACATCGCGGAATTCCCTCTGCCGGCTGATTGCGTCGCCGACGGAAGCGTAGACATCCCGTGCGCTATGAAGACCGTCGGTCTGGCGAAGTCGCTGAGCGATGCGCGGCGGAAGTTGGAACAAGGTGGAGTACGCATCGACGGCGAGCCGGTAAGCGAGGGTCGCATCCCCGTCGACAAGCTCAAGGGACGCGTGCTCCAAGTAGGGAAGCGGCGCTTCGCGCGCCTGGTCTAGATGACCGACCAGTCGCCCGAGTATCGCGACCTGCGTCCCGAGATCGCGCGCGAGATCCGCCAGGTCGCGCACTTCGGCAGCGCCGGCAAAGTCAAAGAGCTCGTTGCGGCGGCCGCGACGTCGATCGACGACGAGCTTTACGAGGAGGCGTTGCCCGGTCTGCTCGAGGCGAAGACGAGGGCACCACGGTCGGTCCACGTCCGGGAGCTGCTCGGGCTTGTGTACTACCAGCTCGGGAAGTGGCGCGAGGCGGCGCGCGAGTTCGCGGCTTACCGGCGCTTGTCCGACAAGCACGACCGCGATCCGGAGTTCGCGGATTGCGAGCGGGCGCTGGGCCGCCCCGAGAAGGCAGCGGAGATCCTTCGATCCCTTCCGCGGGACGAAGTGACGGAAGACGTCCTTTGTGAAGCCTTGGTCGTTCACGCCGGTGCCCTGAACGACCTGGGCCGTCACGACGAGGCTGTTGCCGTTTTGGAATCTGGGCCGACGAGCCCGAAGGAAGTCGAGCCGCACCATCTCCGGCTTTGGTACGCGCTGGCCGACTCTCTGGAGCTGGCCGACCGGCGCCGCGACTCGCGACCGTGGTGGGACCTGATCTACGCCGAGGACGCCGAGTTCTTCGACGTGGCTCGGCGGCGCCTGGGCGTGCGCCCTAGGACTTAGCGGTTTCCGCCTGCTTCCGGTAGTACCGGAGATACCCGAGCATGCTGTTGCGAGTGGACGACAGCTCCGTCGCCGCGCCGGCGAACGACTCGTCGCCCGGGGGATCGCCGACGGCGGGTTCCAATGCTGCGAGGATCTCGTCTTCCCCAGCTTCGCGAAGAACCAGGGGCCGTAGGATCGAGTCCCATTTGCGCAGGTCGGAAGCGGCCTTATCGAGCGCCGACTCCCGCGCGGTACCGAAATGGGTGAAGCAGATGGTCTGGGGCTTCAGCTTCTGGACCCGGGCGAGCGAGTCGAGGGCGGCTTCGAGGTCGAACTCCGGCGGGGGAGTGGCCGGCTTCTGCCAATCCTTGCCGTAGCAGATGCCCGCCGTGTCCCCGACGAAAGCCGTGCCGGAGTCGGGTTCGTAAAGGGTGACCTCGTGGCGCGCGTGACCGGGCGTGTAGAGCACGCGCAGGTCCCGGTCACCGAGGCCGATGACCGAGCCTTCGTCCATCACGCGGACGCGATCCTCGGCCACGGGCACGGGCTCTCCGTACATCGTCTCCAACGCGTCGCCGAACAACCGTCGGGCGCTGGCGACGAGCCGCGTCGGATCGACGACGTGAGGAGCGCCGACGTCGTGAACCCAGATCGTTGAGTCGGGGAAGAGGTCGGCGACGTGACCAACTCCGCCGCCGTGATCGAGATGGATGTGGGTGAGCACGACGTGCTTGGGCTCGACTCGGAGCCGCGCGAGCTCGTCGCGAACGGTCTCGAACACCGTCGCGGGGCCGGTCTCGATCAGAGCCGGTTCGGCCGCGTGGACCAGATAGCTGCAGGACAGCTCGCGGGCGCCGAAGAGGTTGACGTCGATTGTCTCGACGCCGGCCGGAGCCGGAAGACGAAAGTCGGGCACCGCGTCATGCTACGCGGGCGATCGAGCTACGCGGGAGGCGTTCCCGGCTTGACCTCGCGCCAGAGCGTGGGGACTACGTTGTAGTTCGAGGCCGAGGAGTTCGTGAAGTCGAATCCGGCCGGAGGGTTCGTCATAAGTGTGGAGCCGTGGCTGATAGTGAAGGCGTTCTTGGCGTCGATGGAGTTTGCGTAGATCGCGCCGGCGAAAGACATCCCGTTCTTCATGTCGACTCCGCCGTTGGTCCACAGAAGCATCTCGATGCCGGATGCAACGGTGAGGCTCTTCACGACGTCGATCGCGTCCGCATCGTCGCTCTCGGCGATGATCACAACCTGGTGCGGGCCACCCGAGACCAGCATCGTCCGGCCCAAGTCGACCTTGCCGGCGGCGATGATCGTCAAGGGACCCGTGACGGTGAGGGTGTCTGGAAGGACCACGGTTCCGCCGCTGTCATTGGCTCGGTACGTCCCTTGAAGGTTGTTCTTGGCGGCGTTGAGGGCGCTCGTGACCTGACTTGCGCTCTGACCCGACGCCGGCGGCGGGTCGTAGTTGCTCTGGTCGTAGTTGAACGTCGGCTTGCTCAGAACTGGAGGTTGAGGGGTGTTCGGGTTGTTCTGGGAGATCGAACCCTGGACGGCGGAGCCGTTCTCGAGCGTCACCGTCGACTTCGCCACCGCGTCGCCGGCGACCACGCTGTTGTTCTGAAGGTAAATCGTTCCCTGCGTCCCGGACGCCGAGCCGGACGCGATCACGGATTTCCCGATCGAAGAGTTGGCGCCGACATTGATGTTGCCGCCGGCCCACAGCGTTCCGGAATACGTGGCGTTGTTCTTCGTGATGATCGACCCCGGGGAGACCACGTTGTCGGCCGTGATGTTGTTCTGGGTCTGATCCAGGTTCTCGGCGTAAACGTCGCCTTGGACCGTGCCGTTGTTCTTGACGTAAACGGTTCCCGTCCCGCCCTCGGCGAAGATCGTGAAGGGGAAGCCTTCCTGAGGCACGAGCTTGACGTCCACAGCGAGATGGCGCATGGCGCGGGTTCCACCCGTGGGAGAGTAGCCCCAGGCGTGGATGACACGGGCGAGTGAGGTGCAGGTCGGCTCTCCGGCTTCCGGCTGGATCTGAGCGCGGTAGCGACCAACCAGCCGGCTGCCGTCGTACAGATCGGAGAACGCCGTCGGCGTGCCGTCACAGCCGACACCGGTCTCGATCCTGCGGATCGAATCGTTGACACCGGCCTCTGCGGCTTCCACCGTCTGGAGCCGCTCGCGGTCGACCGAGGTTGCGTCATTGGCGTGTTGCGCGACCTGGATCGAGGCCGTCCCTATGGCCCCGAGGACCAACATGACCATGAGGACAGCGGCGAGCGTTGAGCCTTCCTCGCGCCGCAGAGCCGAGAGAGTCTTTGTGAGTTTCATGAGCGGGCCTTTCATGAGCACACCGCCACTGATGGGAAGTTCCGAGGCCGGATCGAGGTCTGGACGTGGAAGTTCGGATTCGAGACGGGTGTGGGCTCTACGTAGAGATCTATCGTGAGTCGCAGCAGCGTGACCTGTGTGTCGCAGGTGAATACCGGTTGACCAGAATCGTTGGAGACGCGCTCGATTATCGTTTGTGCAGAGCCCCACGTTGAGGTGTCCGTGTTGTACAGCTCGCGCCTTAGCTCCGTACCGGAGTGCGTATACCGCACGGTTCGGAAATCGGTATCCACGTTTTGGGCGCCTACGGTTACGCAACTGCCGGCCGCATAGCCCGAGCAGTCTCCGCTGGGGGCCCAGATGAGCGAGTCGGCGCCCCGCACCTCCTTCTCGATGCGCTGCACGGCATTCCTGACGTTGTTGATCGTTTCGGACTGGCCCTGTGTGAAGGCACTCGTCTTCATGGAGCTCACGAGAAAGAAGGCCATGATCGTGAGGACGATTCCGGCGAGAAGTCCGGCAACGGACAGCTCGACCAGGGTTGTTCCCCGGTCGTCGCGACCCAAGCTATGCATCCTTGCCATCGCTTGGGTCATCCACATGTCGGCCCCGCGCACGCTTCGGCTCTGACGGTCCCGAAGTTGAGATCGACGTCGGCGTTGATGATCGAGATGCCCAACAGCGTGGCATCGAGATGGGCGGACACCGAGATGGGCGTGTATTCGGCGGACCAGCGGGTCTCTCCATTCGGCCCGGTCACACCATCGATCGGGCTCTTGGCCGGAGGCAGGATGTCCAGCTTCAGCGAGTAGCCCAGGTCCACGACGGGAAGCAAAAGCCCGAGGCCGTGGAGGAAGCTCGAGCTGAGCTCGATCGACCGGCCGGTGAACCCTGCCGCCGCGGGGTTGATGGTGAGAACGCAGTAGGGGTGACTCCGTACCGCCGTGATGCCGGTAGCGATGGCGCCGTTGCAGGTCGAGCCGAGCTGGCTGGTTGTGTCGAACACGCGCAGATTGATCGTGGGCGAGGAGACACTGGGCGCGGCCGACGGCGTTGCGGGGCGGCTGACCCCTCGCACCGTGGCGCCGTAGGTGATCGCGTCCAGACGGAACAGGCCGTCGGGAACGACACCGGCGATCTTGAGCAGGTTGACTGCGCCGGTAGACGCGCCGGCGGTTGCCTCTACCTCGCGTTCGTCGGAGACGATCTCGTGGTTGATCTCCTGAGTGACGGGCAGAGCTTGGATGTTCGCGAGGTTGAGCACCCATGGCAGAAGCGGCAGCCCGAGCAACGAAACGTTGGACGTTGCGTTCAGAGCGCTCAACGCCGAGGCGGACCCCGCTTCGTGACCGAGGGGGTTGGTCGTCGCTTCGCACGCGACCGGTGAGTTGATGGCTGCTCCGATCAGGTTGCCGACGGGTCCGAGCGGGATGGTCAATACGCCGGGATTCGATGCGGGATCCGGATCCGAGGGCGTTGCCGTCTGAGAGTCGTCGTCGGCCGTTGTGGTCACCGAATAGCCGGGAAGATCGACCAGGTTGAGGGCGTCCAGGCTGGCCGACTTGGTCGTGCAGTTCGTCGTGGAGATCGCGCGGAACGTGGAGTCGCCGCTGCTCGAGGGCAGCGAGACGTTGAGGGGGTTGGTCAGTCCTAGGAGGGTCGAGTTCACCTTCAGTGATCCGCCGGTGGCGAACGTCCTTGCGAAGAGCGGGTCGGTGCCGGTGCCCGGGTCTCCGGTTGGGATCAAACCGCTTTCGTTGACCAGGGTCGAAGCGCGGACTGAGTTCTCCGGGCCCTTGGTGCCGGAATCGTCCCAGAACACCTGGACCGTCACGCGTTTCAGCTCGAACGAGTTCGCGTCGCCGTCGGTGTCGACGCCAGTGACGTAGATATGACGTGTGAGGTCGGTCGAACCTCGCACCACATCCAGTATGTGCGGGTTGAAAGGATGGCTATCAGGCTGGATCGCCCACATCAGGGGCTCCCAGGTGGCATTGGCCCGATAGCTGAGCTTGCCCCCTTGCGTTTCGATCTCGTCGTCGGATGCGATCGTTGGATCTGTTTGAACCAGGCCGATCGCGTCGTAGGAAAGGCTGCGAACAATCTCGAGCGCTCGGTTGGCTTCTTGGGTAGCGACCTCGCGGCGCTTGCCGAGGAGAACTCCGCGCAGCCCCGTGGCCAGGGTTTGGGACATGAAAGCTGCGATCAGGGCGAAGATCGCGATCGAGATGATGATCTCGACTATCGAGAGGCCCTTGTCATCCGAACGGACTAGTCCGCGGAGCCTTGCGCGTCTGCCGGCACCCTTAGGGCGCCTCAACTGAGGCAGGAGCACGCGATATCTGGACATCCCTACCAGGGCTTCGGCCCCGGCAGGTGGCGTTGTAGGGGGAGCTAGGCGGTAACTAGGTGACTACGCTTCCTTCAGCCGCCGGGCGACCTCGTCCCAGTTCACGACGTTCCACCATGCGGTGATGTACTCCGGCCGCCGGTTCTGGTACTTGAGGTAGTACGCGTGCTCCCAGACGTCGATTCCGGCGATGGGGGTGAGGCCGTCCATCAACGGCGAGTCCTGGTTCGGACGGGCCACGATATCGAGCTTGCCGCCGGAAACTACGAGCCATGCCCAGCCGCTTCCGAACTGGTTGGTCGCCGCCGCGCTGAACTTCTCCTTGAAGGTGTCGAAGGAGCCGAAGGCTCCTTCGATGGCTGAAGCCAGCTCACCGGACGGCTCGCCACCGCCGTTGGGGCCCATGATCGTCCAGAACAAGGAGTGGTTGTGGTGTCCGCCGGCGTGATTCTTGACCGGCGTTTTCTTGTCATCGGGAACCGAGGCGAAGTCCCGAAGCAGGGCCTCGAGGTCCTTGCTCTCCAGATCGGTTCCCTTGATGGCGTCGTTGAGCTTGTCAACGTAGGTCTGGTGGTGCTTGGTGTGGTGGATCGTCATTGTCTGCTCGTCGATGTGCGGCTCGAGAGCGTTGTAAGCGTAGGGCAGGTCGGGAAGCGAATGGGCCACGTGGATCCCTCCTCTTAGTGTGCGGTCTTTAACGGTATGTACCCGTCGCTGAACGCTTCAAGCAAATCTCAGCCGCAAGGCTCGAGCGCCCGGACGACGATGCCGTCGCGAGGCTTGGGGTGGAAGTACGTGGACTTCTCCGGCATCTTCCCGCCGCCGGCAGCCAGGTTCCACACTCGCTCAACCTCCACCGGAGGGATCAAGAAGCCGCAAACGGCCCGGCCGGCGAGCGTTTCGTCGCGGACGACCTTCGCGTGGGGCGAGAAGGAGAGCCCCTCCTCCGCGGATCGGACACCCAACGGCTGCAGCGCGAGCTTCGCGAGGATGCCGGCCGGTATGTCGTCGGTATCCGGCTGTTTGGGGACGAGCCGGTAGAGGTGGCCGTCGTGGATCATTCCGAACATCTCGGTGCGGTCCCACAGCTCGTGCGAGAAATCGTCGAGTAGCTCGTCGCCGGCCTGTCCCAGGTCTTCGACGGAGAAACCGGTCCCCACCGTTTCCAACGGGTCGGCGGCGTCCGAGCGCCGCACTATGCGGTGGTAGGGAAGGATCAGCACGGGCTGGGCCCCCGCGTCGACGAGCAGGGTGAGGATCGAATCCCAGGGCCCGGCACCACCTGCGGCCCGTCTCTTGTCGCGGTAGGCCTTCGCCGTCTCGAAGCGGTGATGTCCGTCGGCGATCAGGAGGGGGCATGGTCGGAGCGCACTCTGGACCTTCTCGTGAAAGGCCTCGTCGTGGACGGGCCACACCGTGTGACGTGTCCCCTCATCGTCGGTGAAATCGGCGACGGGGGATCCGCCGGTCATCGACGGCAGGTCGGCCGATATTCCGCCGCCCTGTTCCTTGTACATCGCATAGATCGGGGACAGGTTCGCCGGGATCGTTTCCATCAGCGCAAGGCGGTCGGCCTTGGGGCCGGGCATGGTCTTTTCGTGAGCGAGGATCTCGTCATCGAGGCCGATCGTGGCCAGAAGCCCCCAAACTCGGCGCAGGTGGCCGGTCGGATCGTCGAAGGCCTGTCGATACACATAGAGCGCCGGCTCGGGATCCTCGTGGAGCATGCCCTCCCACAGCCAAGATCGGAAGAAGCCGCAGGCGCGCGTGTACTTGTTCTGGTCCACCGTGTCGTCGGTCTCTTCGCGTCCGGAGGTGATGCGGACGAAGTTGTAGGGATGCCGGTCGTAGAGCCGGTTGCGCTCGGCTTCGGAGATGACGTCGTATGGAGGGCAGGTCACGTCGCCGAGATCGGGAACCCGGACGGGATCGTAGGTCACGCCTCGGAAAGGCTGGACGGTTGCCATGCTCGCCATCGTAACGTCGCGCCGGACGCCTTCCCCAAGCGATCGGGCGATAATTGGCCGGATGACGCCAGCCTACGAGTGGTACCAACGAGGATTGGCCCTGCTCGACGGCGGTGACTTCCACGCCGCAGCCACGCTTCTCGAACGAGCGGCGGCCGAAGAGCCCGGCAAGAGCTCCATCCACGAGGCTCTCGCGCGTGCGTATTTCCGGTCGCGCCGGTTCTCCTTGGCTCTCAAGCAGTTCAACCTTGTGATCGATCTCTCGCCGGCCAACGACTACGCGTACTTCGGCCTGGGGCTGTCGCTCGACCGGCTGGGCCGTCTCGAGGAGGCCGTCGGCCAGCTTCGAATGGCCAACGTGATGCGGCCGGGCAACGCCGACTACGAGGCTGCCCTCGCGAGCTCGGAGGCGAGGCTCGCCGGACGGTCCGCGGGGCGGTCCTCATGAAGCTCACCGACCGCTTCGACGCCTTCCTCATAGATCTGGACGGTGTGGTGTGGCGCGGAGAGGAAGCGATCGCAGGATCGACCGAGACGATCGAGATCCTTCGCGACGAGGGCAAGCGCGTTGTGTTTGTGACGAACAACGCTTCGCGTTCGCCTCGCGAGTATGCGGTGAAGCTGATGCGACTCCGCATACCCACCGATCCGTCCGACGTGGTGACCTCCGCCCATGCCGTGGTCGAGCACCTGCGTTCTATCCGCCTGCATCGGGGGGACCGCGTGCACATCTGCGGGGCTCCCGGCCTGGCTCAAGTGCTTCGCGGGCACGGATTCGCGCCGACCGTCCAGACGCAGGACGTGAAAGCGCTCGTCGTTGCCTGGAATCCCCGGCTGACCTTCGAGGACATCCGAAGAGCCGCCGACCTGGCGCGGACGGGTATGCCGTTCATCGGGGCGAACCGCGACGCGACCTACCCGAGCGAGTCCGGACTGTTGCCGGGGACGGGAGCGATCCTGGCGGCCATCGAGACGGCGGCCGGACGATCTGCCACGGTCGTCGGGAAACCACAGCCCGGTGTGATCCGGATCGCACTGCATCGCGCGGACGTCGATCCGTCCCGCGCCCTCTTCATCGGGGACCGGCCGGAGACCGACGTCGCCGGCGCACGCGCGGCCGGCCTGCCGGTTGCTCTGGTTCTGACGGGTGTTACGGGGGAACGCGAGCTTGGAACACTCAGCGATCGTCCGGATGTGATCCTCGGAAGCCTGGTTGATGTCCTAACGACGGACGAGCCCTCACTCGAAGGGGGAGCGCCGATCGCCGAACGGATCTCCCCGGGGATCGAGGGGACCTCGCGGGCTTCGCTGATAACCGCCGAAGACGAAGATGAGTACGACGCCGGCGATGAACCCGCCGACGTGAGCGAGATAGGCGACGCCACCTTGTTCCCCGGTGGCTCGGCCGAACCCGGCAGCTGACCCGAGCAGCTGGACCAAGAACCAGATCCCGAGCATGATCCATGCGGGCAGCCTCGTGGTGAAGAAGAAAAAGAAGATAGGGACCAGCGCTATCACGGTCGCGCCCGGCCAGAGAACGGCGTAGGCGCCGAGCACACCGGATACCGCCCCCGAGGCGCCGATCACCGGGACGACCGATTCCGCGCTGACGAGCATGTGGGCGAACGCTGCAGCCAAGCCGGTGGCGACGTAGAAGATGGGGAAGCGGATCCGTCCGAGGCGGTCTTCAACGTTGTTCCCGAAGACCCATAGGAACAGCATGTTGAATCCGAGATGAAGAATGTCGGCGTGCATGAACATGGACGTGAAGATGCTCATGAGTGATGAGCGGTTGGGAAATGCAACTTCGAGTTGTTGAGTAAGAGTCGGACAGTGGTTGAAGACATCGCAGGGGACGGCGCCCCAACGATAGGCGGCACCTTCGGAGATCCCGAGTCCGGAGGAAGCTGCGAAGAAGGCGAGTACGTTGGCCCCGATGAGAACGAGCGTGACTACAGGGAAGCGACGGGTGGGGTTCAGATCCCGGATCGGGATCAGCATCGACATGGGAGCAGTATCCTCGAAGGGCCTTGGTCGAGAGCAACGAGTCCCCCCAGCGAGCAATCCTGGACGCGCTCCGTAGATACGTCGATGCCGTAGTCGGAGTAACGGAAGTTCCCCGTGACCGGGCCGAGAAGATCATGAAGGATCTTGCCCAGCGCGGCGAGGTTCGCGCGCGCGACATGCAGAAGGCGGCGCGTGAGCTCGCGGAGCGTTCGGCCAAGAACCGGCGTGAACTGGCCAGCCTCATCCAGAAGGAGATCCGCCGTCAGGTGAAAGGACTAGGTTTGGCAACGCGCGACGAAGTGGAGCGACTTCAGCGGCGCGTCCGGGAGCTGGAAAGGCCTTCGCAGCGCAAGCCTGTCAGAGGGAAGCCCTCGACCACACGGAAAAAGCAGGGGAGCTGACCAGGCGAAGGTTGGACGCCGAGCTCGTCCGCCGCGGGATCGCGGATTCTC
This sequence comes from Actinomycetota bacterium, assembly GCA_040905525.1. Classification (GTDB taxonomy): domain Bacteria; phylum Actinomycetota; class JAICYB01; order JAICYB01; family JAICYB01; genus JBBDRJ01. The sequence continues at coordinate 308,972 of JBBDRJ010000006.1, read as the reverse complement.
GCGCACGAGCGCGTGATGCTGTGCTCGAAGGCCGGGTGCTCGTGTCCGGCGCACCGGCGACCAAGCCCGAACGTCTGGTGGATCCCGCTGAAGCGATCGAGATGGCCGGGCCACCGCCCCGGTTCGTATCTAGGGGAGGAGAGAAGCTCGATGCAGCTCTCGACGAGCTCGGGATCGACGTTCGGGGCCGGAGATGCCTGGACGTCGGCTCCTCCACCGGCGGCTTCACAGATTGCCTGCTTTCGCGCGGTGCTTCGGCAGTGGTCGCAATCGATGTCGGACGAGGCCAGCTCGCGTGGTCGCTTCGCAACGACGAACGCGTATCGGTGTTCGAGCAAACCGATGTGCGAAACGTCAGAGCGGACGACATCGGCGAGTTCGATCTCGTTGTCGCCGATGTGTCCTTCATCTCCCTGCGAACCGTTCTTGCTCCGATCGCCGCGCTGGCCGGCCCCGCACCGATACTTGCTCTTGTGAAACCACAGTTCGAAGTGGGACGCAGGCGTCTGGGGAGGGGCGGAGTGGTGCGGGATCCCGCTCTGCACCAGGAGGCGGTGACGGTGGTGGCGACGACGGCTGAACGTGCCGGTCTGAGATGCGTGGCGGCCGGCCCTTCGGTGCTGGAGGGAGCCGAAGGCAATCGTGAGTTCTTCCTTCTTATGAGGCGATACGAATGAGCCGCGTCGGTTTGCTGTTGCACCGTGCCAAGCCGGAGGCGAGGGAGCTCGCATCCAAGGTCGCGCATTGGCTACGGGACCAAGACCACGAGCCTTGCCTGTCGATCACGGATGCGGAAGACATCGGTGAAGTAGCGACGCCGATCGAGCGCGAAGCCTTTGCGACCCTCGATCTACTCGTCGTTCTTGGCGGAGACGGCACGATGCTCCACGGAATCGAGCTGGCGGGGTTCGCGGGCGTTCCCGTCCTCGGCGTGAATCTCGGCTATCTCGGTTTCCTCACCGAGGTTGGACCCGACGACGTCTATGACGCCTTGGCCCGTTCACTGAGCGGGGAGGCCACGATCGACGAGCGGTCGACGGTTTGCGCGAGTGTGGAACGCCCGGGCGGCACGGTCGAGGAAGTCGGTGAGGCGATCAACGAGATCTCGGTCGAACGTGGGATCGGCGGCAAAGTGATCCAGATGGCCCTGACGATCGGCGGACAACCTTTCACGACGTTCGGCGCCGACGGTCTCATCGTGGCCACACCGACGGGATCGACGGCGTATGCATTCTCGATGCGAGGGCCTGTGGTTTCTCCACTGCTGCACTCTCTGGTGGTTGTGGCGATCGGAGCGCACGCGCTGTTCGATCGCCCCTTGGTGATCGCCGACGACCAGGACATCGAAGTTACGGTGCGCTTCGGCGGTGTGGGTATCGTCCTGGCCGACGGTAAGAGCCGGACCGAGATCCGAGAAGGTGACGTGCTGCGCGCAAAGGTCGGGCCGTCGGTGGTGCGCTTGGTCCGGCTGGCACCCGATTCGTTCTTCACGCGCTTGGCGCGCCGCTTCGGTCTACCGAAAGCCTGACGTGTCCGATCGTTTCCGCGCGTTGCACGAGTCGGGTTGCTTCGTAATCCCCAACCCGTGGGACACCGGAAGCGCACGGTATCTCGCCGGGCTCGGCTTCGAGGCGTTGGCCACGACATCGAGCGGCTTCGCGTTCAGTCGAGGGCTGCCGGATGGGGATGTGCCGTTGGGGGAGATGATCGTCCACGTCCGCGAGATCGTCGAGGCAACAGATCTGCCCGTGAATGCCGACTTCCTGAACGCCTTTGCGGACGACCCCGACGAAGTGACAGCGAACGTCCGGGGGTGCGTTGGAACGGGTGTTGCCGGCCTGTCGGTCGAGGACATGCGTAGCGATCGTTCGCTTTACGACTTCGGCCACGCGTTAGATCGCGTGCGAGCGGCGCGAGCAGCCATCGACGGGATCGACCCAGGAGTCATGCTCACCGCGCGCTGCGAGGCCTTCGTTGTCGGACATGCGGATCCGCTGGGCGAGGCGTGCCGTCGTTTGGAGGCTTTCGCCGATGTCGGTGCGGATGTCCTCTTCGCGCCCGGGGCTCGCGATGCCGAGGCGATCAGAGCGATCGTCTCGGCCGTTGCGCCCAAGCCGGTCAACGTGATCGCGACACCCTCGAGCTCGGTGGAAGAGCTGGAAGCGCTCGGCGTGCGACGGATCTCGCTCGCGTCTGGTCTTTCACGCGCCGCGTGGGGCGGCTTCCTGCGTGCCGCGCGAGAGCTGGCGGAGGGAGGCACGTTCGCCGGTCTCGAAAACGCCGAGCCCGGCGGAGACCTCAACCAGTTCTTCCGTGAAGAGCGCTGGCGGACGTAGATCAGGCGCTGACCATTCGTTCCGTCGGCACCGCTGCCTACCATCCGGGGCGTGCTCCTCGAGCTGCATCTGCGCAACCTCGGCGTCATAGCTGAGGCCCATCTCGAGCTGGGGCCGGGCCTCAACGTCATCACCGGTGAGACCGGTGTGGGCAAGACGCTGCTCGTCACCTCTCTTGGTCTTTTGGGTGGTGCCCGCGGGAATGCGCGCCTGGTTTACGAGAAGGAGTCCGAGGCCGTGGTCGAGGCTGTCGTGACTCCGACCGCGGCAACGCAGGCAGATCTGGCTTCTCGTGGGATCGATGACGTGGAGGAGCTCGTTCTCGTCCGCAAGCTCGGTGCCGACGGCCGATCCCGCGCCTGGGCCGGTGGACAGCTCGTCCCCATGTCGACCCTGGCCGCGGTTGGTGAGCGCGTCCTCGAGATCCACGGCCAGGGCTCGAGCTTCGCGCTCGCCCGTCCTGCGGCCCAGCTTGCCGCTCTGGATGCTTTGGGACGCAACGACGAAACACTAGGTTGCTACCGCGAAGCGCTGGGCCGGTATCGCGAGCTGGACGCCGAACGCGGTGAGCTGCGCACCGACGAGCGAACCCGTTTGCGCGAGATCGACGTGCTGTCGTTCCAGGTATCCGAGATAGACCAGGCCGATCTTGCGGCAGGCGAAGAAGAGCAGCTTCGGATCGAGCTGGCCCGACTCGAACACGCCGAACAACTCGGACGACTGGCCGACGACATCCTTTCTCTGGCGGGAGCCGAAGGTGCAGCCGGTGACCTGGCCACTGCACACAAGTCACTGCTCGACGCCGCCGCCCTGGATGGGAGTGCCACAGCACTGGGGCAGCGTCTGGGTGACGTGGCCGTGGAAGCATCTGAGCTCGCGCGTGAGCTGCGAACGTGGGCCGAGGGACTCGAACCAGACCCGCAGAGATTGGAGCTGCTTCGCGAGCGCAAGGCCCTGCTCCGCACGCTCAAGAGGAAGTACGGATCGACGACGGAAGAGATCCTCGAAGTCCGCGACGGCGCGGCGACGCGGCTCGATCAGCTCGCGCACAGCGACGAACGCCGCGCCGGCATCGATGCCGAAGTCGACGCGGCTCGGGTCAACGTGGAGCGAGCGGCGGGCGATCTGACGAAGCGACGCAAGCGCGCTGCGAAGGAGCTCACCAAGCTCGTTTCTGCTGAGTTGCCCGCGCTGGCCATGCCCAACGCGGTGTTCGAGGCCGCCTGCTCACCTTCCGATCTGACCGAATCGGGAGCCGACGACGTGGAGTTCCTTTTCTCGTCCTCGGGGGCCAGGTCGCCGGACCTCATCGGCAAGATCGCTTCGGGTGGCGAGTTGTCGCGCGCGATGATCGCCGTGACGCTCGCGCTCGCGCATTCTCACGACGTGCCCGTGCTCGTGTTCGACGAAGCCGACCAGGGTGTCGGCGGTGAGGCCGCGTTGGAGCTTGCCCGTCGACTCGCGCGACTGGGCCGAAGCCACCAAGTCCTGGTCGTCTCGCACTTGCCACAGATCGCGGCTTTCGCGGACCGCCACCTCAGCGTCCGCCGCTCCGGTCAGGACGTCGTTGAGGTGAACGCACTTGGTGGAGACGGCCGCATAGCCGAGATCTCACGCATGCTCGCCGGCCTCGGAGAGTCCGATCGCGGTCGTGCACATGCCGCCGAGCTGCTGGAGCTGGCGGACGAAGAACGAGCGAACCCGCAGGTCAAAGCCCGCGCGGGCTGACCGGTTCGGGCCTACGGAGGCTCGCAGGCGGTAGGGTGGGCGCGGGAACCCCATGGCTATCCGTCTTCTTCGACGCAATCCGTCGCGCCCGAAAGTCTCGAGTAGCACCCGCCTGATCGAGGGCACGGTGCGCCTCGACCGAAGGACGAAAGACCTCGTGCGCCGGCTCCATCCGGGGAACGTCGCCGTGATCGATCACGAAGACCTCGACTTGCTCGCGGCCGAGACCTTGATCGAGAAGGGCGTAGTCGCCGTCCTGAATGCCGGACAATCGATCACCGGGCGATATCCCAACATCGGCCCCCTCGTCCTGGCCCGGGCCGGGATCCCGCTGATCGACGAGGTCGGAAAAGACGTCTTCGATGCGCTGAAGGAAGGCGACCTCGTTCGTCTCGAGGGCGCGAGCCTCCTCTGCAACGGGAAGGTCGTCGCCAAGGGAACGCTGTTGTCGGACGACGAGATCGCCAGGCGTATGGACAAGGCCCGGTCCGGACTCTCTCGCACGCTCGAAGCATTTGCCGAGAACACACTCGAGTACATCCGACGCGAACAGCATCTGCTGCTCGACTCGGTCCACCTACCCGAGATCAAAACGCGCTTTCAGGGACGGTGTGCGCTCGTTGTCGTGCGTGGTTATCACTACAAGCAGGATCTGCGTGCTCTCCGAGCCTTCGTCCGGGAGATGCGGCCGGTTGTCGTAGCGGTGGACGGCGCAGCCGATGCTTGCCTCGCTGAGGGGATGAAACCGGACGTGATCCTGGGCGACGTAGATTCGGTATCCGTGGATGCGTTGCGCAGTGGGGCAGAGCTCATCGTGCATCCACAGGGGGACTGGCGGCGCCAGAACGAACGCGGCGAGGCCAACGGCGATGCTCCGGAGGTCGAAAAGCTCAGGCTGCTCGGTCTGGATTGCAGCATCGTGACGGCGCCCGGGATGAGTGAGGACATCGCGATGTTGCTCGCTCACGAGAAGGGGGCCGATCTCGTCGTGGCCGTCGGCTGCCACAACTCCGCGATGGAGATGCTCGACAAGGGGCGTCGCGGGATGGCGTCCACATTTCTCGTTCGCATGCGACTCGGCCCCGACCTCGTCGACGCGAAGGGTGTGTCGCTGCTCTACCGGGCCCGGGTGCGGACTCGTGATCTTTGGATGATCGTGGGTGCCGCGCTCGCTTGCATGATCGTCATCAGCGCGGTGATGCCTCCTATGCGCCTGTTCTGGCTGGGCGTGTGGGACCAGTTGGCGGGGTTCTTCTCGAGCCTGCGTTGATCGATTTTCGCTACCACATCGTCTCCGTAGTCGCTGTCTTTTTGGCGCTCGGCCTGGGGATCCTCTTGGGTTCGGCCGTGGTGAGCGGTCCATTGGAGCAACGCCTGCAGGACGATTTGAATCGGGCGCGCGAATCGCGAGAACAGGCGCAAAGCGAAAGGGACGAGCTCTCGACAAGTCTCGAGGCGCTCAATGAGCGTCTTTCCGACGGCGCCGGACCCTGGGCCGTCGACGGGCGTATGGCCGGACTCCCGTTCGTGATCGTTTCGGAGACTCAGGATCTTCCTGAATGGCGGGAGCACGTTGTGAGCTCGCTCACGAACGCCGGGGCCGTTCCTTCGGGAAGCCTCCTCTTCGGGCCACGCTGGGCGCTTTCAGAATCCGGGGACCTCGACGCTCTTGTCGAGGTGGTGAGGGAAGTCGATCCGGCTTTCGAAGAGGGCAACAACCCGCCGACGCGAGTTGTGGAGCTGCTGGGTAACAACTTCTTCGAGCCGGTTGGCCGGGCCTTGCTCGATGCACTCGCCGAGCGAGATTTCATCTCGATACAGGGACGGCCCGATGGTGTCTGGCCCGCACCCGGCTCGGCTGTTGTGATCTTGTCCGAGTCCAAGGCCGATGAGACGGCGCGGCCACGTTGGGTCTCGGCCCTCGCCGGCAGTGTAGGGGCGCAGACACCAACCCTGGCGACGACCAACTCTCCGTTGGGTGAAAGCGTCGTAAGCGATCTCCGAGAAGAAGAAGACCTGTCGCAACAGCTGACAACGTTCGACTCCGCCACCGACGCGGACGACCCCGGCGGGATCGGAGTCGTTGCAGCGCTCGTGGCGGCCACCGAGGAGCGGGGCGGACATTACGGGACGGCGCCGGACCTTACCTTCGTCCCCGCGCCGAACACCGGCAACTAGTGGACGAACCCGGCCCGGCTTCCGGGTCGTCGGTCCTACGGTCGAGTGCGCAGATTTCCGGGATCACGCTACTGGCACGCGTCGCCGGGTTCGCGCGTTGGATCGTTCTCGGGTTTGCGGTCGGAACCACTTACCTCGGCAACGTTTACCAGTCGGCGAACCTCATCCCGAACGTGGTTTTCGAGCTACTCGCCGGTGGCATGCTTGCCTCCATCGTCGTTCCGACGTTCGTGGGCGAGATGGCCGCAGGACGCGAGCGCGTCAACGAGCTCGCTTCTACTCTGGCCAACGCGTTGCTGCTGGTTAGCATCCCGTTGGTTGTGGCGGGGATAGTGTTCGCCGAGCCGCTCTTCCGAGTCTTGCTCGCCGGTGCACCCGATGCCGTGCGCGAACAACAGGTACAGCTCGGCGCGTGGTTCCTTCGCTTCTTTCTGCCGCAGGTCCCGCTGTACCTGCTGGGGATATTGATGCAGGGGCTTTTGCATGCGCACCGTCGGTTCGTTTGGCCGGCTCTCGGTCCGTTGTTGTCCAGCCTCACTGTCATCGCTACGTACCTCGTGTTCCGCGCCATGGGAACCGATGCGTCGCTGGACGACCGCGGGTTGCAGATGTACGTCCTGGCCGGCGGGACAACCCTTGGTGTGTTCGTGCTCACGTTCTGTCAGCTTCCACCCCTTCTGCGCATCGGGATCCGCTGGCGCCCTCGGTTGGATCATCGAGATCCGGTCGTACGCAAGGCCTTACGAGCTGGATTGTGGGGCGCGGTGTTCGTCGGTCTGCTCCAACTGTTGCTGCTCGTAGTCGTAGCGCTCGCGAACCGCGTCGAGGGTGGTGTCGTCGCGTTCCAGATAGCCAACGCCTTCTTCGAGCTGCCCAACGCGATCGTCGGTCTTCCCGTAGCCATCGCGCTCTTCCCTGCTCTGTCGGAAGCGTTCGTCCGCCGCGACGAGAGGCAATACGCGAGGCTGCTGACCGATGGATGGCGCCTGGCGTCATTCGTTGCATTGCCGGCGGGTGTCGCGCTGTATTTCATCGCTCCGGTGGCTTCGGAAACGCTGCTCGGATGGTCTGACATCGCCGACCCGGCACTCGTTGCGGCGACGTTGCGCGGGCTTGCTATCGGTGTTCCGCCCTGGGTGTTAATGGCAACGATCGTTCGGGGGTTCTACGCGCGAGGCGCGACATCGCGCCCGGCTTTGCTGAACGGGCTGGCCCTCGGTGTCGTCGCGCTCGTCGGGATCGGCGGAGCCATCGCGTGGGACAGCCGTGGGGTGGACGCGATGCGTTTGCTCGGATCATCGGTCGGCCTGGGGTGGTGGGTGGCGGCGATCGCCGGCGTGGTCTTGCTGTCGCGAGCAGCTCGGGCGTGGAGCCTCGGTTCTGCCGTGCGATCCCTGCTCGCCAGCGCCGCGCGCGCGGTGGTTGTGGGAGCTGCGGTCTGGGCTGCCGTCCGCGCAGTTGGTGAGGACGCGCCGGTGCTCGCGCTGGCCGCGGCTCTCGGAGCCGGAGTGGTAGTTGGGGTGGTGCTCGGCGCGCGATCACCCGAGCTGCGAAAGACTCTCGCTCTGGCCGGACGTGGCATGCAGACTCAAACGGACTCATGAAGAAGGTCGCCCATGTTCTTTGGCGCTCGCACGGTGGCATCCGCCGCCACGTGCACTACGTTGCGACGCATCCGCCTAGCGGCTGGGCCACATCCGCCGTGTTTGGTCCATCGGAGCTTGCGGGCTTGTTCTCGGACGCCCCGTTCTACGCCACGTCGATCGGGGGCGTCTTGCGCTTGGCACCGGATGCCGATGTAGTTCACGCGCATGGGTTCACGGCCGGACTCTGTGCGTTGCGGCCGTTGCGGCCGCCCGTCGTTACGACGTTGCACGTTGTCGTCGGGTCCAGCGGACGCACCGCGAGTTCACCGTTTTCGCGTGCCGTCGCGAATGTTGCACTCACCCGTGCAGACGCACTTATCGCACCGTCGGCGGCGGCAGCCCGGAGCTATCCGCGCGCACGGGTGATGGCGCCTGCTTCCGAACCGCTGGCCGTCCCACGGCTGTCCCGCGGCGAAGTTCGCGCGGATCTCGACGCACCGGCCGACGCGACCGTCGTGGTCACCGTGGCGCGACTCGACAGGGACAAGCGCTTGGACGTGTTCATCCGAGCCGTGGAAGGCAGCAACAGCATCGGATGGATAGTGGGAGATGGTCCGGAGCGTGCTCGACTGGAGGAGCTGGCGGTTGGGACACGTGTCCGGCTGCTCGGTCATCGTGAAGACATAGCCGACATCCTCTTCGCCGCAGACTTGTTCGCTCTGCCATCGGCTTCGGAGAGCTACGGCATTGCCATCGCCGAAGCACTCGAAGCCGGACTGCCCGTGGTGGCGACCGACACCGGTGCGCACGCTGAGCTCATCGGAGGCGCAGGTGTGGTCGTGGCGCCGGACGACCACGAGGGGTTCATAGCTGCCGTCAAGAGGCTCGTACATGACGAAGTGGTGCGCTCATCATTGGCATCTGCGGCACGTGGTAGACGACGGCCGGACCCCGATGCACTCATCGCGGAGCTCGGTGCGGTGTACGACGAATTGGACGGGCGGAGGCGCGCTCGTGCCTAGGTTCCGGACGGGAACGGTGCTCGCTGTGGTCGAGGATCTCGAAGGTGGGGTGCAACGCTTGACCGTCGACATCGACGGGTCACAACGCGATGCGATTCTGTTCCCGCGGTGGGCGGCTCCCGCTCGCGAGGGCGACCGGGTAGTGGTCAACACGACTGCGCTCGATCTTGACCTCGGAACCGGTGGCGTCGACTTCGTGGTGTGGAACCACGCTGTCGAGTCTTACGACGCACCGGGCCAAGGCCACATCATGAAGTTGCGCTATACACCCGCTCAATGCGACGTGCTCGCAGTCGAGGCACAGGAGTCACCGCATCACGAGGTGATGACGCGCGCCACCTCGCTCGATGGCACGCCGGTCGTGGCGACGTCCTTGCACTCTCAGCTGCTACCCGTGTTGTGCGGAGTGCGTTCGGTACGAAACGACCTGAACGTTGTCTACGTGATGACGGACGGCGCGGCGCTGGAGGCCGGCTTCTCGAACACGCTCCGGCGATCGCGCGAGATCGGATGGTTGAAAGGTGTCGTCACCACGGGACATGCGGTCGGCGGCGACCTCGAGTCCGTCACCCTGCACAGCGGGCTGCTGGCGGCCAAGCACGTGCTCGAGGCAGATCTGATCGTTGCGGGTCTAGGGCCCGGGGTGGTGGGGACGGGCACGCCGTACGGGACGACCGCATTAGATCTGGGAACGATCGCCCTCGCTGCGATTTCGCTCGGTGGACGTTGCGTGGTTTGCGTGCGCCTGTCGTCCGCCGATCCGCGCCCCCGGCATCAAGGGCTTAGCCACCACGTCGTCTCGGCGCTGCGCTGGGTCGCTCCTGCGGTGAAGACGGATACGGCGAGCGTCGTTGTGCCGCCGGGGTGGGGGAAGGAAGCCGCCGAGGCTCTCGCGCCGTGGCCGGTGATCGAGGAAGACCCGGGCACGATCATGGCCGCTCTCGCCGCGGCGGCCGCCGACGGTCTGCATGCATCGCATATGAGTCGGGGTCCAGATGAGGATCCGGTGTTCTTCGAATCAGCCGCCGCCGCGGGCGTGCGGGCGGCGCGTGAGATCGAGATCAAGAGATGAGCGCTGATCCGAGGGGGATACGCCCGCCTGCTGGCCGAGCGCGAACGGTCCTGGTTGCCTCGGTCGCATTGGCGGCAATCGTCGGTGCGGCGGTGGCTTGGAGTGCTCGTCCAGCCGAAGGGGAGCGTTCGCAACTCCGGGCCAAACGCGTGGTGATGTTCACGATGCCCGGTGTCACATGGCTGGATGTGGCGCGGGGGACGATGCCCGAGCTGAAGCGGATCGCAGAGGATGGTGCATCGGCTGCTCTGGCCGTACGAACGGCGAGCACGCGTCCGAGTCCTGTCCGAGGATTCCTGACCCTCGGGGCAGGAAACCGCGGTGCGGGTTCTGACATCGAGGAAGCCGAGCATGCCTTCATGGCCGACGATCCTCTACAGGATGTCTCAGGTTCCGTCACGGGCGAAGCTGAGCTGACGTTGCGCGTCGGGGCCCATCGCAAGGGCGAGATCGTTCATCTCGGTGTTCCGGCGCTTCAGGCCGCGCAGGACCGTTCCTATCACGGGACTAGGGTCGGTGCCCTAGGCGAAGCCCTTGCAGACGCCGGTATCAAGCGTGCGGTTGTTTCGGCGGCTGGTCATAGGGAGTTCGGCGATGTTCGGGATGTACGCGGAAGCCCTGTGCTTGGGCTTGTAGACGAGACGGGAACCGTCGACGCCGGACAGATCCGCGGAATGCTGCGGGGCGATGCTGGCACCCCCTTTGGTGTGCACACGATCCAACGCGCTTTACAAAAGGAGTTCACCGATGCACTTCACGACACCCGTGTAGTGCTGGTCGAAGGTGGCGAAACGATGAGGGCCGACGAGTTCGCCCCGTTGGCGACGCCCCGACAAGCGATCGAACATCGGCAGCGAGCTTTGGTGCGAACGGATCGGTTGTTGAAGACGGTTGTCGACGAGCTAGGACCGGAAGACCTATTGCTTGCGCTCGCCCCGTCGAGCCCGCGTTCTTGGCGTGGTCCCGAGCATCTAACCGTTGCCGTTGCTTACGGAGCCGGCGTCCGACCGGGCGAACTCGTGTCGTCCAGCACTCGTCGACCGGGGATCGTGACACTGACGGACGTTGCCCCAACCGTTCTCGCTGTGCTCGGAGTGCCGAGGCCGGATGTCATGTCCGGCCGGCCCATCGACGTTACCGAGACGGATAGGACGGATCGCGTCGGACAGCACGCCGGCCTCGATCGATCGTCGCAGTTCCGCGAGCGCTTTGTCCGGCTCGTGTTCTACATCTTCGTTGGTCTGTTTGCTTTGCTTTCGATCCTTGTCGGTTTGGTGTTCCTTGCTCGAGCGCGCTTGCGGTCTTTGTTGATAGGGGTTTGTTACTTCATCTTGGCCGTACCACTCGCATCCTTCTTGATCGCGTTCTTCCCGCTGTGGCGCTCTGGCACGGGTGGCGCGCATACGGTTCTTTGGACGCTGGGCGCAGCGTTGGCAGCACTCGCTTGGTTCATCCCCGGCCCCCGTTGGGTTGGAGCAACCGCATTGCTTGCGGCTACGGCCGGTCTGGTTGCGGGAGAGCTTCTGGGCGGAGGTCAGCCCTTGGTGAACGCTGTGTTCGGCAACTCGGTTCTTGCTGCCGGACGTTTCTACGGCATCCCCAACACGGGCTCGGCCGTCTTCTTCGGCGCGGGCGTGTTGGCGTTGACGGGACTCGCCGAAGCCAGCGGGCCTCGTCGTCGGACGTTGATCGTCATGTCGGGGTTCGTCGTGCTGCTCGCCTTGATCGGCTTGCCGCCGTGGGGTGCCGATTTCGGCGGTCTGCTCACCGGCATCGCCGCTGTGGCGATAATCCTCATCGTCCTGCGCGGGGGCGGAAACCTCCCCTGGCGACCATTGGTGGTCGCCGGGATCATCGCCGTGATCGCAACCGCGGCCGTGGCTTATGCCGACTCGCTTCGCTCGGCGGAGATGCAGACGCACCTCGGAAGATTCGCAGAAGGCCTTCTGTCCGGCGATGGAACTGCGTGGACCGTTATCCGTCGCAAAGCGGCGCAGAGCTTCGGCTCCCTGGGCTTCACACGGTTCACCTACATCGTGCCCCTCGGGGCGGCTGCGCTCGCGGTCTTGTTGCACCGTCAGCGTGGGCCGCTCGGCGGCGCCTTGCCGAGCTATCCGTGGTTCCGCGCGGGCTTAGCCGGCTTGCTCGCGGCCGGGGTGCTTGGTTTCGCCCTCAACGACTCCGGTGTGGCGGTACCGGCCTTGTTGCTCGGTCAAGCCGTTCCCGTGCTCGTTCTTCTCGGCCTGGACCAGATCCGCCCGCGCGGCCAGACGACCGACCAGCCCTCACAGGCTTCCTAGCCGCACTCGCCCGAGGGCTCGGCTCCGGACGAAGTGCGCGATCCGCTCGAGCGGCAGAAAGGCGATCACGCAGATCAGATGCGATCTGAAGTAGATCGTGATGCCGACAAGCGAGAAGAGATGAAAGAGGATGGCGGCCGCCACGTAGATGCGTCCGATTCGGTTGCGCAGGAGCATCAACGGCGACGTCAGCTCGAAGGCGAGGATCAAGAGCTGAATCACGTAAAGGACCAACTCGGGCATGTCGAGCAAGGGGTCCGCGAACATCGTTCCTCTGCGGGCGATGGCGCGCTCGAGTGTGGTCGACGTCACCCAACCGACGCCGCCGACGAGCAGCTTGGTAACGCCGGCGAGGAAGTAGGTGAGCATGAAGGAGGTCTGCACCATCCCTAACGCCCACCCTGCGGTCTTACTCTCACCTCGGGCTCGCCAGTCGACGGTCACCATCACGGCGAGGGCGGTGAGCAGCGCCACGCGATCGTGGTCGACTTTGCCGTAGGTGAACGCGACGAACGCCCAATAGAAGTACAGCACCGCGACCAGTGGCCCGATCGTGCGTCTCCCACGGCCGAGTGCGGCTACCGGCGCGAGGACGCTGAGCGCAATGACGGTCACTGCCATCGAGGTGGCCGTTGCGGCGGGGAGGTTCAGGAGCCGGCCCATCAGCAGCGGCTGATACCAGGACTCGGGCACGAGTCCGTGATGTTGCACCCACCGCGTGGTGAGCACGTCGATCGGTATGTACAGGTAGATGATCACGCGAAAGACGGTGAAGTGATCCATCGGCATTTGTGAGAACCACCATCCGTGCCACTTCGCAAGGCGCAGGCTCGTCCGGCGTTGTGGAGCCTGCGGCCCGGACGGAGTCAGGACGGCCATCGAACGAGCTCCCTCTCCGCCCATCGCCCGCCATCCGCCCGGCTGATCCGCTCGCGGCGGATGAAGACCAGTGACTCGATACGGCGGCCGCTCGATGCGCTGAGGTTGTAGTGGTCCATAAGGTCGCGAAGCATCCGCGGATCTGCAGAAGCACGGTCCAGCTGACCTTCGATGTCGGCGCGCTTCATATGAAAGACGGAAGGGGCGAGAGTGATGAGGCGCCCGCCCGCCAGCTCCCCTTTGATCGCGAGGATCGCGACGTTGGACTCGGAGCCTCCGGGGAACATCCGCATCTGTGCGAGGGGCCACGTGTCGTCGGTCTGCCACCAAACGGTGCCTGCCATCAGGCCGACTACGAGCGCGACGGCAGCGAGATTCCGCATGACGCGTCCTCGAGTGCTCAGCACGGGCCAATGCTAGCTATGGGTAGCCTCGTGCACCGTGGAACCCATCGCATCCGCAGCGGCGCAGCGCCGCCTTCCGGCATGGACGACGGAAGCACTGCATCTGCTCACCTTGTCCGCCTTCGCTGTCGCGCAACCGATCTTCGATCTGTTCGGACGCTACGCCACCTTCTTCGTGGCGCACCGCTCGACGCCCGGCGACATCCTGGCCCTGACCGCGATCGCCCTCCTCGTTCCGACGCTCGTCGTGCTCCTCGTGCGCGCCGTCGTGTCGGCGGTGTCGAAGGACGCCGGACGGATCGTGCACCTGATCGCCATCGGGTTGTTCTCCGGTCTCGTGGTAGCGCCGGTCCTGCGACGGGTCGCAGCTGTCAGCGTCGTTCCGACGGCGGTGGTATTGATCGTTGTGGGCGTGCTCGCCGCAGCTGCCTACGCGCGGTTCACGGGCTTGCGGCGGTTCCTCACGTTGGCCGGTCTTGCCATCCCGGTGTTCCTCGGCCTTTTCCTGATCGGCAGCCCTGTACGCGATGTCATCTTCCCCAAGAAGGCCGCGACGGCACCGGCCGCCGCGGCCTCCGCCGCCGCGAAGCATCCGGTGGCGATGGTCATCCTCGACGAGTTGTCGCTCGCGCAGCTCGTCCGGCCTAACGGGGACATTAACGAAACGCGCTTCCCGAACTTCGCACGGCTGGCCGAGCGCTCCAACTGGTATGCGAACGCAACGACGGCGGCACTGCGTACGGACCAGGCGGTGCCGGCGCTCCTCACGGGAACTCGTCCCACGCGACGTGACGTTCCCTCGTCCTTTGTGTATCCGAACAACCTCTTCTCGTTGCTTGCTCCGTCGCACGACATGAAAGTGAAGGAGTTCGTGACGCAGCTGTGCCCACCCGACGCGTGTGCCTCCGACGCCGCTGAATCGGTCGGGTCCTTCTCATCGCTCGTGGGAGATGCCGCGATCGTCTATCTGCATCTCGTGACTCCGCCCGATGGCGCGAAGCGATGGCTTCCTCCCTTGGGGGACCGGTGGGCCGGGTTCACGGGCGCCGGACGGGCGGCGGCGGGCGGCGACGCCGGCGGTGATCCCGTACGTGGCTGGTTGCGGTCGGCGCTGGCCGAGAACAGGACGCGTGACGAGGTGGGCGTGTTCCACCAATGGCTGGGCAGCATCTCCGGCGCCGGAAAGCGGCCCACGATGTCGTACGCCCATATGCAGATCCCGCATCCGCCGTGGCGCTATCTGCCGTCGGGACACTTCTATCCGTCGGGCGGCAACGTTCCCGGGTACAAGAACTTTCGCTGGGGATCGGATCCATATCTTGCAACCGAGGGTCTCCAACGCTCGTACCTTCAGGTCGGACTCGCCGACCGGCTCGTCGGCGAGCTGATGGACGATTTAGACGAGCGCGACGAATGGGACGACGCGCTGATCGTCGTGACGGCCGATCATGGAGCAACGTGGCTGCCCGACGGAACGCGCCGGCGGTTAGATGGCGTGAACGAAGGTGCTTTGCTCTGGGTGCCGTTGTTCATCAAGCTCCCCGGTCAAGAGAAGGGACTCACGGACCATCGCAACGCCGAATTGGTCGACGTGGTCCCAACGATCGCCGACGCGCTGGACATCGACCTGCCATTCGACACCGAAGGTCGCTCCCTGCTCGGCCGAACGAGGTCGAGCAGCAAGCGGGTCTTCGACGGCTCCCGTATCCGCGAGCTGTCCGGAGACATAGAGCACCTCTACGAGGTCGCGCGCGATTACGAGGCGATGTTCGGTCCAGGTGGTGGCGATGACGATCTTTTTGGGTTCGGTGAGCATCGCGAGCTGATGGGTGAGCGCGTCTCCGACCTCGCTATGAGTGATCGAGGTTCGGAGTTGGAGATAGACCTGGATGCCGGGACGGCTCCCTATGAGGACGTCGACCTGTCTTCGCCCGCCCGTCCGGCCTTCTTACGAGGACGCGTCCGCTCCGGCGCTGCCGGCGTCGAATACGCGGTGGCGCTCAACGGGGTGGTTGCCGGGGTGGGGCAGACCTACCGGGACGAGAAGGACACCGAGATCGCGGTGCTCCTTTCGGAGAGGCTCTTTCGTGAGGGCCGCAATACCTTGGCCATATACGAGATCGATGATGCCGACCGGCTGCATGAAGTTCGGATCGGGGATTCGGAGGACCGGTGATGACGAGTAACCGAGCGAGATTTGCCGCTTTGGCCCTGGCCGCCCTCGTCGCGGCGTGTGGGTCAGACGCAGGCACAAATGGAACGCCGCGACCGACGGGCGCTCAGTACCGAACACTTCCAGAGCTCATCGAGGCGCTGCGTGACATCGGGTGCGATCTGGCCGAGGTCGATCCGGTTGAGGGCTTCGAGATCAACCGTCAGGCCGAGTGCAGCGATGGCTCTGTTGTGGTGTACACGTTCGGTTCGTCGGTGTCCCAGCGTGAGGTTGTAGCGCAGATCCGGGAGCTCGAGGGACGTTACGCCGTCGAGGGTGACCTCTGGGCTGCGGAAACCTCGAGTCGCCGGCTGGCGGGTCGCGTGAAGGCAGGGGCCGGCGGAACCATCCTCTCGGGTCAGTGATCCTCCTCGCCGTCTCCTCGACGCTCGGCGGTTGTGTCGTCATGGCGGCTGCACTGCGGTGGTCGGGATCGATCCTTTCCGGAGCGCGACATCACAAGCTGAACTATCGCGGACGAAACGTCCTTGCTACGGCGGGCGTGCTGCTCTTGGGACCCGTTGGCGTCGGCGCACTGGCCGCGCTGAACGGGATAAGCGACGAGGGCTACCGGGTGGCCGGAACCATGGCCTCCGCGGTGGCCGTTATGTGCGTCCTTGGATTGATCGACGACCTCTACGGGAGTCGCCGAGCCGGCGGTTTGGCCGGGCACTTCCGCGAGCTCCTCAACGGACATATGACGACCGGCATGGTCAAAGCGGCGGGGGGCGTAGTTGTGGGTCTGGCGTCCGCTTGGGGGATCGGACGGCGGGGGATCTGGATCCTCGTGGGTGGTGCGGTGATCGCGCTGGCGGCGAACATGGCCAACCTTCTCGATCTTCGACCTGGCCGCACGGCCAAAGTGTGGTTCCCTTGCGCATTTGCCCTCGGCTGGCTGAACGTGCCGGGAAGGGGTGAACCGGTCTTGTGGGCGGTGGCCGGAGGCATGGCCGTCTTCCTGATCGCCGAGTTGCGCGAGCGCGTGATGCTCGGTGACGCGGGTGCGAATCTGCTCGGCGCGGTGGTTGGTGCCGCTGCTGTAGCTTCGCTCGGTCATACGGCACTGCTGACGTGCGCAGCCTTGCTGTTTGCGCTGACGCTCGTCTCGGAGCTCGTGTCGTTCTCCCGGATCATCGAGGCCACGCCACCTCTGCGCTGGCTGGACCAGCTCGGGCGAGCCGACTGAGGCTGTCGGCGGCGGCCCGTAGTCTCCCGTCGGCCCGGGTCCACCCATTACCTCGGGCCTCGTGTTAGCGTGAACTGACCAGGAGGTTCGCACAGTGGCACGGCACATCTTCGTCACGGGAGGTGTGGCCTCCTCCCTCGGAAAGGGCATCTCCGCCGCTTCTATAGGTCGGCTCCTCGTTGCCCGAGGCCTGAACGTCGTCCTCCAGAAGATGGATCCGTACATCAACGTGGATCCCGGCACGATGAACCCATTCCAGCACGGTGAGGTCTTCGTCACCGAGGACGGTGCCGAGACCGACCTGGACCTCGGCCATTACGAACGGTTCGTAGACGTCAGCCACACCCAGGCGTCGAACCTCACGACCGGCCAGGTGTACTGGTCGGTGCTTCAACGGGAGCGCCGCGGTGAGTTCCTCGGCGAGACCGTCCAGGTCATTCCTCATATCACCAACGAGATCAAGGAGCGGATCCTCGCTTTGGGCCGCGACCCCGGCGTCGACGTCGTGATCACCGAAGTAGGAGGCACGGTCGGAGACATCGAATCGCTCCCGTTCCTCGAGGCCATCCGCCAGGTCCGCCACGACGTGGGCCGGGAGAACGTCTTCTACGCTCACGTTTCCCTGGTTCCCTACATCGTCCCGTCCGGTGAGCTCAAGACGAAGCCCACACAGCACTCGGTCATGGCCTTGCGCTCGATCGGTATCCAGCCGGACGCGATCCTTTGCCGATCCGATCGCGACATCGACCTGCCGTTGAAGAACAAGATCGCTCTGTTCTGCGACGTCGAGCCCGAAGCCGTGATCTCCGAGCCGGATTCCCCGAACCCGTACGCGGTTCCTCTCGACCTTCATCGCGAGGGGCTCGACCGCCAGATCGCCAAGCACCTCGGCCTGGGAACCGCCGAGCCCGACCTGGACGAGTGGCGGGAACTGTGCGATCACATGGCATCGCCCATCGGCACCGTCCGCATCGCGTTGGTCGGCAAGTACGTCGACCTGCAGGATGCATACCTCTCCGTGCGCGAGGCGCTGCGGCACGCCGGAGCCTTCCATCGAGTAGGGGTCGACATCCACTGGCTGGCATCCGACGGCATGATCGACGACGGCGCTCGTTTGGGTGACGTCGACGGCATCCTTGTCCCCGGTGGTTTCGGGGTCCGAGGCATCGAGGGGAAGATCGAGGCCGCGCGGCACGCCCGCGAGGCGAACGTGCCCTATCTCGGAATATGTCTCGGGCTCCAGGCCGCTGTTATCGAGTTTGCGCGCCACGTGTGCGGGATGGACCGAGCGAACTCGGCGGAGTTCGATGAAGCGTCGCCGTATCCGGTAATCGCGCTGCTGGAATCGCAACAGGACGTCGAGGAAATGGGCGGGACGATGCGCCTCGGCTCCTACCCCTGCGTGTTGAAGGAGCACACGAAAGCCCTTGAAGCGTACGGCGAGCGGCTCATCCATGAGCGCCACCGGCACCGGTACGAGATGAATCCGGAGTTCGTCGCGAAGCTCGAGGCTGAGGGGCTCGTGGCGTCGGGTACGTCGCCCGACGGGAGCCTGGTCGAGATCGTTGAGCTGCCGGATCACCCTTGGTTCGTGGCCGGCCAATTCCACCCGGAGTTCAGGTCGCGACCGAACCGTCCGCATCCGCTGTTCCGTGATTTCGTCGGGGCAGCCGCGAAGCGCGCCGGCGTCATCTCCTAACGCGTCCGTGCGCGACCGAGTCCTCGGGTCGCGGACGATCTTCGAAGGATCCGTTCTTCGGCTGCGTGTGGACGAGGTCGAGGCGGGCGACGGTCATCGGTCGACACGGGAGGTCATCGAGCACCGTGGCGCCGTGGGCATCGTGTGCGTCGAGGAGGGCGACATCGTGCTCGTCCGCCAGTACAGGCACGCCACCTCGGAGGACCTTCTGGAGATTCCCGCCGGCAAGCTCGAGGAGGGTGAAGATCCCGAACTCTGCGCGGCGCGTGAGCTGGTCGAGGAAGTAGGGCTGCGTCCGGCGCGCCTCGATCACTTGGCCACCTTTTACACCACGCCGGGATTCTCCAACGAGAAATTCCACCTGTACTTCACCGATGACGTCTCACCCGAGCCGGGTTCAACAGATCCGGGCGAGATCGTGACCATCGAGCGCCGGCCGGCGCGATCGGTCCGGAATCTGCTGTTCTCGGGTGAAGTACGCGACGCGAAGAGTTTGCTCGGTCTCGCGTTCCTGGCGCTGCGCGCCTAGGAGACTTCTTCCTCGCCGAGCTGACGGCGAATGAGTTGCTCGATCACGCTCAGACGGGCCTCGATGGCCTCCAACCGTTTCCTCGTCTCGTCCTCCGCGCCCGCGAGAGAGACGGCGCCGAGTACCCCCCGAGCCCGCTTCCCAAGCTCCGCAATGCGGCTTTCGAGTCCCGACAGCTCGATCGGTTCGCGTCCAAGCAACTCAAAAACAGCGTCTCGAACGGCGGTCAACCCTCCGTCGACTTGAGAGACCAGGATCTGCGCGGCAACACCTTCGCCCTCGGCTATGAGGCCTAGGAGGACGTGCTCGGTGCCGATGTAGTCATGGCCCAAACGGATGGCTTGGCGGAGCGACAACTCAAGCACCTTCTTTGCCCTCGGTGTGAAAGGTATGTGGCCTTTGGGAGGTTCTTTGCCGCGGCCGATCCGGCGCTCCACTTCAGCGCGCGTTTCGTCGAGGCTGACGCCGAACCTCTTCAGAGCCTGCGAAGCCAGTCCTTCTTCCTCGTTGATGAGACCCAGGAGGATGTGTTCTGTACCGATGTAATTGTGGTCGAGGCGCCGAGCTTCATGTTGTGCGACGACCACGACACGGCGACCGGCGTCGGTAAAGCGCTCGAACATGGAGCGAGGCTACCCCTGCGGGCACGATCGCGCAACGGGAATCCGTGCCCGCGAGGCGAACCGACGGTACGCTCGACTTACTCCCATGGCTGACATCCCCGAAGCTCTGCGACGGGCGGCCGACAGCTTCGAGGACTACCTGCGGGTGGAACGCGGAGCTGCGGTTTCCACGATCGCCACCTACCGGCGCGATGTGCGCCGATACATCGCGGCGCTCGGAGCCGACGGTGTGACGGAGATGTCAGAGACCAAGCCCCGGCACGTCGCGGCCGCCCTCGATGAGCGAGCGAAGGCCGGTGGGGCAGCAACGACTCTCAACCGCCATCTTGCGGCGCTGCGGCATTTCCACAAGTTCTGCGTCCGCGAGGGTTTCGCCGGGAGCAACCCGGCGGCGTTGGTGGACGGTCCCGGCCGGGGTCTTGCCCTTCCCAAAGCCCTGGACGAGGACGCGGTTACAAAGATCATCGAAGCCGCTTCCGGATCTTCACCACGCGAGCGCCGGGACCGCGCGATGCTCGAGCTGCTGTACGGGGCCGGCCTGCGGGTGTCGGAGCTGGTCGGCCTGGATATCGACGACGTCGACCTCGAGGACCGCACGCTGCGCTGCCTGGGGAAGGGGTCCAAGGAGCGGATCGTCCCGATCGGCGGACAGGCCGCGGATGCGGTGCGTGCCTACCTTCGAGGTGGACGCGGAGACCTTGCGTCGGCGAAGCAGCTCACGGCCGCTCTTTTCCTGGGGACCGGGGGTCGCCGACTTTCACGTCAGAGCGCCTGGCGCTGTGTCAAGCGGTACGCTGCACGGGTAAGCCCTGATTTACGGGTTTTCCCGCACGCTTTGCGTCACTCCTATGCCACACATCTTGTGGCTCGGGGGGCCGATGTACGGGTGGTGCAAGAAGCTTTGGGTCACGCCAGATTGTCGACGACACAGGTGTACACGTTGGTAACCAGACAGAAGCTCAAGGACGTGTACGACGAAGCCCACCCCCGTGGGCGCCGTCGGCGCTCGTCGTAGCGCCGACCGGGGAGGCCGCCACAGTGGACCAGACAAACCTCGATCAACTCCGCCGTCGCCTAGACGGGGAAAGAAGGGAACTCGTCACGCAGCTAAAGGACATGGGGGTCGATCCCACGACCGGTCAGCCCGACCACGTCGAATTCGACCAGGGGTTCGCCGACAGCGGCCAAGCCACCGACGAGAAGACCCGTGTGCTTTCGATGGCCGAGGGATTGTTCGAGACGTTGCACGAGGTCGATGCCGCACTAGCGCGCATGGAGACGGGCACGTACGGACGCTGTGAGTCCTGCGGGAACGCGATCCCGGAAGACCGCCTGGACGCGCGCCCCTACGCTCGGCAATGCATGGCGTGCAAGAAACGCGCGAGCTAGCGCGGCGTGAATCAATCGCTTCCCGACGCAATACTCGGCCTCGTTGTGCTGCTCGCGAGTGTCGTGATCCACGAGAACGCTCATGGAGTCGCCGCTCTTGCACTTGGCGATCCGACGGCTCAAAAAGCGAAGCGTCTCACCCTCAACCCAATTCGGCATCTCGACATTGTGGGTTCGCTGATACTCCCGGCCATGATGTTCTTCTCTACGGGGTCCATGTTCGGTTACGCCAAGCCGGTGCCGGTGAATCCTCGGAATCTCAAGGGAACCGATCGTTGGGGGTTTGCACTGGTGGCCGCTGCCGGGCCCCTTTCGAACATGTTCCTGGCATTCATCGCTGCTGCTCTTCTCGATCCCAACAGGGTGTTCGACCCGTCCATCGGGACCAAGATTCTCATCTTCGCCTTGGAGTGGAACCTGTTATTGGCTGCCTTCAACCTGCTCCCGATTCCTCCGTTGGACGGCTCGCGCTTCATGAGGGTGTTCCTCAGCGCCCAGGGCCGGCAACGACTTGACCGTATCGAGCCCTATGGATTCCTCATCCTTCTGGGGTTGATCGTCTTCCTCCAAGCGCCCTTGTTCCGCGTGGTGGACCTGATCAGGTCGGGTCTGATCCGGTTACTGCCCATCTAGCCGGTCCGCGCCTATCCTCGAAGCGCATGGCTTACGAGGTGAAGCTCGACGTCTTCGAGGGGCCGTTCCAGCTCCTCCTATCGCTCATCGCCGAGCACCGCGTCGACGTTTGCGACATCCCCATCGCGCGTCTGACCGAGGACTACCTCGCGCACATCGAGACGATGGAGCGTGCCGACCTGGAAGTGACCACCGAGTTCCTGGTTGTGGCCGCCACGCTGCTGGCTCTCAAGGCTAAAGCGCTCCTGCCTCGGCCTTCAGACGAGGCCGACGAGGAAGAGCAGATCGAGCGTGACCTGCTTATCGCGAGGCTCCTCGAGGTTCAAACCTTCCGCACCGCCGGCGATCACGTCTCTGCGTTGCTCTCGGCGGCCGATCTGCGATTCCCGCCGAAGCCGTCGACGGACGACGAAGCGTTGCGTCGGCTGCCAGTGCTTGCGGACATCTCACCGGCGGACCTGGCCCGGGTGCTTCTGGACGTCGTCCACGAGTCGATGCGCACCGTCGACACATCCCGGATCGTCGTCGACCAGGTGTCGACCCAGGAGGCGGCCGTCGAGCTCGTACGGCTCCTAGAAACGGGATCGGTGACTTTCTCTTCCGTGGCGGTGGGCAGGAGCTTGGCCTGGTCCGTCGCGTTGTTTCTGGCGATGCTCGAGCTGGCCATGCGGGGCGAGATCGAGCTGAGTGAAGGCGCCACGGTCGGGCAACTCGAGCTCAAGCTGACCCACGCGTCATGACGCGACAGCCGGTGAGCGAGGCACTCGTCGAGGCGATCCTGTTCGCCACGCCGGAACCCGTGCGAGCGCACGACATCGCCGCGGCCTTCGGTGTATCCACCGACGACGTGGCCGGCGTTGTGGACTCGCTACGTCGTAGCTATCAAGAACGGGGAAGCGGCCTCGAGGTGCGCCAGATCGGGGACGCCTACCGCATCTACACCAGATCCGAGCTGGCCGATGACGTGGGGCATTTCGCCAATCGTGCGAAGGTCGGCCGACTGTCGCGACCGGCGCTCGAGACTCTGTCGATCGTCGCCTACCGTCAGCCCGTCACCCGGGGAGAGATCTCACGTGTCCGGGGAGTAAACGTCGACTCGGTGCTGCAGACCTTGACCGAGCGCGGCCTGGTGGTCGAGGTCGGACGGGATCCCGGGCCCGGCCGAGCACCGTTGTTCGCGACGACGCCGTTGTTCCTCGAGAAGATCGGGCTCGGCTCGGTTTCGGAGCTTCCGCCCCTCGCCTCATTCGCACCGGACGCGGCGGCAGCCGCTGAGATCGAGCGTGTTCTTCAGGCCCGGGCAGCCGAGGGCGCGGACAACGAGGTGGAGGCCGAGCAGGACGGCGCGTTAGCCGGTCCCGCCTCGGAGGAGTGAGCGAGCAGGGCGAGAGACTGCAGAAGGTCCTCGCACGGGCCGGGTTTGGATCTCGGCGGGCGTGCGAGGAGGTGATAGCCGCCGGCCGGGTCGCGATCAACGGTCGCATCGCGGAACTCGGCCAGCGGGTCGACCCCACCGAGGATGTCGTTGAGATCGACGGCCTTCCTGTCGATCTGCGAACCGACCTCGTCTATCTGGCCCTGCACAAGCCCGTTGGCGTGGTCACCACGGCGCGCGACACCCACGGGCGCTCGACCGTGCTGGAGCTCGTTCCCAGCGAACCAAGAGTTTTTCCAGTCGGCCGCCTCGACCGTGACACCAGCGGCTTACTGTTCTTGACCAACGACGGAGCGTTCGCCGAGCGCGTGTCGCATCCCCGCTTCGAAGTTCCCAAGGTGTACGTGGCTGAGATCCGGGGTCGAGTGTCGCCATCTCAGCGCAAGGCGCTGGAGGCGGGCGTCGAGCTGGAAGATGGAACGGCTCGAGCCCAGAAGGTTCGTGTGCGAGCGGCGTCGGCCGGCCGAACGGTGATCGAACTGACCGTGCGCGAAGGAAGGAACCGGTTGGTCCGGCGCCTGATGGACACGCTGGGGCTCGGGGTGTTGTCACTCAAGCGGACGGCGATCGGAAACGTCGGCTTGGAGCGTCTTCGGCCGGGCCATCATCGGTCGCTCACTCGCGCCGAGGTCATCGATCTGTTGAGATCTGGCAACGCCTAGACTTACCGAACCATGCAGCGTCTTTATGCCGTGCGCGGCGCCGTCGCGATCGATGAGGACACCCGTGAAAAGGTTGTTTCGGGTACGCAGACGCTCCTGAAAGAGCTCCTGGCACGCAACCAGATCGATCAAGCGGACATCGTGAGCGTGTTCTTTACCGCAACCGACGACATCCATTCGGAGTTCCCGGCCGCGGCGGCTCGTCTGATGGGTCTGAACGGGATCCCTTTACTTTGCGCACGCGAATTGGACGTACACAGCTCATTGGCCATGCCGCGTTGCATCCGCGTGATGCTCCAGTACTACGGGGATGCAAAGCCGGAACCGGTGTATCTGGGCGACACGGTCCGTCTGCTCGACCAGCCCGACCCGGCGTAGATCTTGAGGGGGCGCATCCTCGTCGTCGGGACGGGGCTAATCGGCGGGTCCATCGGGTTAGCCGCCCGGCGGTCGACGGGAAGCTTGGTCGCGGGATTCGACGTGTCGCTGGAGAACGCCGAAGCGGCGCTCGCGGCTGGAGCCCTGGACGAGGCCGTCACCGATCTGGAAACCGGAATCGCGTCGGCGGACCTGATCGTTGTGGCTACTCCGGTTGGAGAGATACCGGCAACCATCGCGGAGCTCGCCAAACATGCGACTGACGCAACGATAGTGACCGACGTCGGATCGACGAAAGGCACAATCGTGGCTGAGGCAGAACGCTTGCTCGGCCCCCGGCGGCCGTTCGTCGGCGGTCATCCGATGGCCGGTACCGAGGGCGAAGGTGTGTCGTCGGCCCGCACCGACCTCTTCGAGGACGCACTCTGGATCCTCACTCCGACTCAAACAACCGACTCCGACGCCTATCGACGCGTGAACACGCTCGTGACCGGTATGGGGGCGCGGACGCTCGCGCTCGAACCAGATGAGCACGATCGCTTGGTGGCACTGGTCAGCCACCTTCCTTACGCCATCGCCACTGCCCTGATGACGCTGGCCGGCGAGGACGGAGACCCACGGCTCTTCCAAGCAGCCGCGGGTTCGTTTCGTGATGTCACCCGAACGGCGGGAAGCAACCCGCGTGTGTGGCGGGACATCTTCGCGACGAATCGTGACGCGGTAGTGAGAGAGCTCGACGGGTTCACGTCGGCCCTCGATCGCTTTCGCAGCGCCGTCGCGGAAGGGAAGTGGGAAGAGCTCGATGCATTGGTCCAGGCCGCGCGAACGGCACGGAAGCGGTTCCCGGCCAAGGGTGAGCGGGCCCCCGTCGATCCCGTCGTCGTCGAAGTTGCGATCCCCGATCGCGCCGGCGTTCTCGCCGACATCACTACGGCGCTTGGGGAGGGCGGTATCAACATCGAGGATGTGTGGGTCGATCACACTCCGAGCGGCGGAGTGTTGCGAGTGCTGCTCGACGGGGGGGACACGGCTCGCCGGGCTTCGGAGCTGCTCGAAAGCAAAGGCTTCCGAACCACGATGGTGGCCGAGCAATGAGCACACTCATCGTCCGCGGACCATGCCGGATGTCCGGAAATGCGCGCGTGCCCGGAGACAAGTCGATCTCGCACCGGGCGCTGATGATCGGTGCGGCGGCCACCGGAACCAGCATGGTCCGAAACATCGCTTCGGGAGCCGACGTAGCGTCCACCATCGCGTGTCTTCGGTCCTACGGGGTCGAGATCGAGACGACGAACGGGGACGCCGGCGTCCACGGGAAGGGAAGAAGGTCGTGGCTCCAGCCGGATGGAGCGCTCGATTGTGGAAACTCGGGAACCACCATGCGGATGCTCGCCGGTTTTGCCGCGCACTACGACTTCACGTCGGTGCTGGACGGCGACTCCTCTCTTCGGCGCAGACCGATGGATCGCATAGCCCGGCCTCTTCGAGCGCTCGGCGCTCACGTCGATGCCGAAGGTGGGCGTTACCCACCCTTGAGGATCGTTGGTGGAGCCCTTGTCGGCACGGAGATAGACACGGAGGTCGCGAGCGCCCAAGTAAAGTCCTGCGCGCTGTTCGCTGGCCTTGGCGCCGGCGGCCGAACCCGCGTCACCGAGCCCAGCCTCACTCGCGACCACACGGAGCGGCTGCTCGAGGCGCTGGGCGCGCCGATCAAGCAACGTCGCGTAGAAGGTGGCGCTCATCAGGTCGAGGTCGAGGGATTCGACCCACCTAGGTTCGAGATCACGATCCCGGGCGACGTGTCCTCGGCGGCGTTCCTCCTCGGCGCGGCTGCTTTGTGCGGCGAGGTATCCATGTCCCACGTCGGCCTGAACCCCACACGGACGGGCTTCGCATCTCAGATGCAACGCATGGGCGCCACTGTGCGGCTGGAGGAAGCGGGCCTTGAGCTGGGAGAGCCGTTCGGAGGCATCAACGCCGAGCGTTCCGATCTTGTTGCCGCCGATGTGAGGGCCGACGATGTCGCCGGTTTCCTCGACGAATTGCCACTGCTGGGTGTGCTTGCGAGCCAGGCCAAGGGCGAGACTGCGGTTACGGGTGCCGGTGAGCTGCGCGTGAAGGAGTCGGACAGGATCGACTCGCTCGTGACCGGCCTTCGCAAGCTGGGTGCGGAGATCCACGAGCTTCCCGACGGATTCGTGGTGCGCGGCGGCCGGCCGTTGCACGGTGCTGAAGTGGATGCGGCCGGCGATCACCGAATCGCCATGGCCCTGGCCGTTGCGGGCTTGGTCGCGCACGGAGAGACGCGCATCACGGGCTGGGAGTGCGCAGCGGTGTCGTGGCCGGGATTCGAAGGAGTCCTTGCTGAGCTGGGCGCCGACGTGGAGGTCGTATGAAACGCACGATCGTCGCGATCGATGGTCCGGCCGGCTCCGGAAAGTCCACCGTGGCGAAGATGTTGGCCGACAAGCTGTCGCTCGCCTACGTCGATACGGGGGCGACGTACCGGCTCGTCGCCTTGAGGGCGATGCAGAGCGGAGTGCCGACGAGCGAGGCTGCAGCCCTCGCTGAGCTGGCGAAGGAGACCATGCAGCGCAGCCGGCTCGTCGACGGACGTGTGCTGCAGTTCGACGGCCAACCCGTGGGCCCGGAGATCCGCACGCCTGAGGTAAGTGAGGCCACGTCCATCGTCTCCGCACACCCCGCGGTTCGTTCTGTTCTCGTTGCGTTCCAACGAAGCCTAGTTCCGCCAGAAGGCGCCGTCGTCGAAGGCCGGGACATCGGCACCGTCGTTTGGCCGGACGCGGATATCAAGCTCTTCCTGGACGCTTCGCCCGATGTTCGCGCACAGCGTCGGACGGCCGAGCACGGGACTCCGGGCAACGAGTCCGTCGAGATCCACGAGCGGGACTCGAGGGACGCGTCCCGCCCCGTCGGTCCGATGAGACCGGCAAGGGACGCGGTTATTGTCGACACATCCGACCTCGATGCCGAGTCCGTGGCGGAGAAGATCCTCGAGCTGATGCGGCCGCGTCGGGCTCCGGCGCTGTACGTCGGCGTGCGGGACCTGATCAAGGCTCTATTGAAGGTTGCATTCCATTTCGAGGTGATCGGCTCGGAAAACATCCCGAAGCGTGGTGGCGCCATCCTGGCTCCCAATCACCGATCGCTGATCGATATCCCTGTGGCGGCGGCGGTAACCAAGCGTCACGTGCGCTTCATGGCCAAGGAAGAGCTGTTCAAGAACTCGTTTGCTGCCTGGTTCATTCGACACACGGGCACGTTTCCGGTCCGGCGGGGCCGTCCGGATCGAAGCGCGCTCCTGCAGTCACTTGCCGTTCTGGATGCCGGTGACCTGCTAGGTATCTTCCCAGAAGGCACGCGGACGCCCGATGCACGGTTCGACGTGCTCGAGGAAGGCTTCGCGTACATCGCATTGAAGTCGGGCGCGCCGATCCTGCCGGTGGCCATAAGTGGAACCGAGGGCGTGTTCCCGCCCGGACGGAAGATGCCCAAGCTCGTGACGATCCGAGCCTCGGTGGGGGAGCCGTTCCGACTAGGCGACCGCGCGCGGGATGGGATCGTCCCTCGCTCGCGCATCCGGGAGGCTACGGTGGAGGCTCAGCGGCGTTTCGCCGCCGTCATGAACGCACTGGAGCCTCGGTGACCGACCTTCCAGTAGTCGCCGTCGTCGGCAGACCGAACGTCGGAAAGTCGACCCTCGTGAATCGCCTTATCGGACGACGAGAGGCGATCGTCGAAGAACGTCCGGGTGTCACCCGCGACCGCATCCTCTACCAGGCCGAATGGCGTGGTCGGCCGTTCCTGGTCGTGGATACCGGAGGCTTGGAAACCGACCCGGAAGGCGAGCTGGCCGGGAAGGTCGCCGATACCGCGCGCGCGGCGGCCGCCGAGGCCGACGTCGTCGCCTTCGTCGTCGACGTCACGGCCGGCGTTACACCGGACGACGAATCCGTCGCCGACGTAATCCGGAAGCTGGACCGTCCCGTGGTGCTTGTCGCCAACAAAGCCGATACGCCCAAGCGCGAGAGTGAGAGCGCCGAGCTCTACTCGCTTGGGATGGGTGATCCCGTCGTTGTGTCCGCGCTGCACGGACGCAGTGTGGGCGACCTCCTCGATGTGTTGACCGATGAGTTCCCGCAAGGGCGAGAAGAGGAATCGGGCGAGCCCCGGATCGCGATAGTCGGCCGTCCAAATGTCGGAAAGTCCACCCTGTTCAACCGCGCGGTGGGGGCCGAACGCAGCATCGTTCACGATGAACCCGGAACCACCCGCGACGCCGTCGACACACTCGTCGAGGTCGAGGGGCGAACGTATCGGTTCGTCGACACGGCGGGCCTCCGCCGATCGGCCCGGATCGACGAGCCAACGGAGTTCTTCGGTACCGTTCGAACCAAGCGTGCGCTCGAGCGATGCGACGTAGCCGTGCTCGTTATCGACGCGACGGAGGGGATCTCCCGGCAGGACATGCGGATCGCCGACGATATAGCGGAGCTCGGGCGGTCGGCCGTCGTCGTCCTGAACAAGGTCGACGTGCTGAGCGGCGACGAGCTGACCAGACATAAGCAGGAGCTTCGCCGCCGCCTGCCACACCTGCATTGGGCTCCTTTCCTAGAGTTGTCCGCGCTGACGGGCAAGGGGGTGCCGCGACTGTTCGAGGCCCTGCCTCCGGTGCTCGAGGCGCGCTCGACCCGAGTGCCG
Organism: Actinomycetota bacterium; assembly: GCA_040905525.1. Lineage (GTDB taxonomy): Bacteria > Actinomycetota > JAICYB01 > JAICYB01 > JAICYB01 > JBBDRJ01. Next base: position 279,999 of record JBBDRJ010000006.1, on the reverse strand, counting down.
ACGCCAATCCTCAACGCCGTCGTGGACGACTTGCAGGCCCGCACGCCGATCCCTTCCACCGGTCGCGGAGAGCGCGTCAAGTACGCGGTGCAGGCCGAGACGTCGCCACCAACCGTGGTTCTTTTCGGGGCTAATCGGATCCCGGAGCAGTGGCTGCGGTATCTGGATCGCGGACTTCGGCGCCGCTTCGGGTTCGAGGGAACGCCGATCCGCTTCGTGACTAAAACGGGCCAGCGGAGAAAACGCGCCGGATGATCCTCCAAGAGCGCGACGGCGCACTGCTGCTATTCCGGCAAACGGACCATGCACTCCTGTCCGGTGCTTTCGCGAACGTCTGGGGTAATGATCGGATCCCGGTCCCCGTGCGCCGCGAATCGACGGTCGTGGCCGCAGCTCGCCACGACGACGGATGGTTCGAATGGGAGCTCGCGCCGCGCCTGGCTCCCAACGGGGGCCCGGTGGATTTCATACACATCCCGGTGGAGCAGCACGTGGCTCTGTACAAGCGGGGGATCGACCTCGTGGAAAGCGAGGACGACTACGCCGGACTCATCGCATCACTGCACGGCGAGCGCCTTTACACGCGGCCGTTCTTCCCGGGTATGGATCCACGCATCCAGAACCTGAAGAACACGGACCTCGAACTGGCTACCGCGTATGTGGAAGGGGAGCGGAAGCGCCAAGAGCAGCTTCTCGGACGGATCGGCGGGCACGGCACGCAAGTGGAAGCCGACGAGGGCTGGCGTCAGCTTCAGGTGTGGGACCGGCTGTCGCTTCTCGTATGCATGCAGCAACTGGACGAGAATGCGGAACGCAAGATGCCGCCGATCGCGTCGGTCGAAGGCGACGTCGAGATCGTGGCTCGCGGGACGGGGGACGGGGATCTTCTTCTCGATCCGTATCCGTTCCGCGAGGAAGGGACGGTCTTCGATATCGCCGGAGTGCAGACGCCGGTCACACGGTGGGACGACGAGCCGACTTTCCGCCGTGAGTTCCGCACGGCTGAGCGCATCACGCTCCGGTTCAAGGCCGTCCCGGCTTAGCCGGTAGCATCTGTCCTACGGGCCGTAGCGCAGCTTGGTTAGCGCGCTTGACTGGGGGTCAAGAGGTCCCGGGTTCAAATCCCGGCGGCCCGACGAAAAGGGCGCTGTCCTGCGCCTTTGCCATTCCGGCCCCCGTCCTCGTCACTAGCACTCCGTATAAATAGCACATGACTGGGACGATTTCGAGGACGCAAGCCGACGCTCTGACCGAGCTCGCCGGGCCCTTCCGTCGCCACCTGCGCGCCGCCAACCGCTCCGAGAACACCGTCTACTCCTACACCTCGGCCCTGACGCTGCTCGACGGGTTCCTGGCCGAGGTGGGCATGCCGCGGCGCGTGGGCTCGATCACGCGCGAGCACCTCGAGAGCTTCTTCGAATGGATGCTGACTCGGCAGAAGCCGGCCTCGGCCCTCAACCGCTTCAAGGCCCTCCAGCAGTTCTGGAAATGGGCGGCCGACGAAGGCGACGTCGCGCGCTCGCCCATGGAACGCATGACGCCGCCTCACGTACCCGAGCAACCCGTCCCCGTGCTCTCAGACGCGGCTCTGGCCGCTCTGCTGGCCACGTGCGGGGGCCGAGGCTTTGTCGATCGCCGCGACACGGCCGTCCTGCGCACGTTCATCGACACCGGAGCGCGACTGGCCGAGGTGGTCGGGGTGCGCCATATACCAGACGACGACGACAGCGATCTGGACCTCGACGCCGGACTCGTCTTCGTGACGGGCAAGGGCGGCCGTGCGCGAGCTCTACCCATCGGCGCCAGGACGACACGCGCGGTCGATCGTTACCTGCGCGTGCGGCGCGAGCACAATCACGCGGCCTCGCCCTGGCTGTTCCTCGGAGCGCGCGGACAGATGACAACCTCGGGCGTGCGCCAGATGGTGAAGCGCCGCGGCGAGCAGGCCGGCATCGGTCACGTCTTTCCGCACCAGCTCCGCCACACCTTCGCGCACAACTGGTTGGCCGCCGGCGGCGAGGAAGGGGATCTCATGCGCATCACTGGGTGGCGCTCCCGCGAGATGGTGCGGCGCTACGCGAGCTCCACGGCCGGCGAGCGCGCGATCGCCGCACACCGGCGGCTCTCGCTGGGGGACCGGCTGTGATGGCGCTCCACTTCCAGTGGCCAGGGGAGATCGTGGTCCAGCCCTTCTTCGAAACCGTCTACGCCCACTGTTTGAGTCACAACCATCGAAGGGATCAGACGCGGCTGATGGGCGCCGTCATGCGGTTGGAGGGGGAGGGCGACGTGCTTTGGCAACAGGCCGACTACGCCCGTGTGCAGTGGGCAAGTGAAGTGACGGTCGTCGATCGATCCGACCCCAACGGCAACGTGACCCTTCACACGTTCCGAGAGCGAAAGCACAGGACGTGGCGGTTTCGAGTCGGCTTCGTGCCACGCTGTGTTTCATGCCAGCGGCAAATCGTCTCCACCATCGATCAGCTCCATGCGACGGCCACCGACGTGCTCGATGACGGTCAGCCGCGGTGGATGACCGCCGAGCGCGTGGTGCTGTCCAAGGTTCTGTCCTCGGGTTGAGTTAGGATTTAGCACGTCGTTCGTAGACCGACCTTTCGGGCTCTCGGAAGCCCGCGCCCGAAGGGTTTGGCATGTCTCTCACACCAGCACAACGCACTATGCGTGCGCGCATGGGCGCCTACGCGCTGCACTCGAAGCACGACTCACGCGAGACGACCAAGGCCGGCCGGGAAGCGTTCCTCGCCCGGTTCGAGCGTGAGGTAGATCCAGACGGCCGACTCCCCGAACGGGAGCGGAAGCGACGCGCCCAGGCCGCGATGCGGGCCTACATGTCCGGCTTGGCGTTCAAGCGGTCGCGCTCACGATCGCGGCGAGACCAACAGCCGGAGCCGGCGTGAGCGTCCAGGCTTTGGCCTGGGTGCTCGAGCATTCGGAGGCCAAGGGCAACGCGCGGCTCGTGCTGCTGGCGATCGCCAACCACGCGCACGCGGACGGCTCGTCGTCGTTCCCTTCGATCCGCCAGATCGCGCGGGAGTCGCGTTGCTCGCCGGCGACGGTGCAGGCCAGCTTGAAACGTCTCGTCGCGGCCGGCGAGCTCGCCATCGAACCGGGGATGGGATGGGGCCGCAAGCCAGGGAGGCGGACGAATCGCTACGCCATCCTCGGCATGAGGGATGTGTCAGGAATCGGTACACCCCTGCCTGGCATGGATGTGCCAAGTGGGCCGTCGATTGTGCCAATTCGGGCCGTCGATTGTACCAACGGGGTTGCAAGGAACCGTCCTACTGAACCGTCCTTAGAACCGAAGGACGCGCATGCGGCAGAAGCCGCCCGCGCGCGCAACGGCTCGTGGGGCGAGCTCGAAGACGTCAGGGCACTGCTCGTCGAGCTAGATGCGCCGGATGATCTGCACGACGTCGACTTCTGGCGACGGATCGACGAGCTCACGCGCGGGACGCAGGTCTTCTACGACGTCGAGCTCCGCAAGTACCTGACGTGGCTCGAGTCGAGGCCACCGTCGCGACGGCACAAGAATCGGCGACGCGGGTTCCTCACGTGGATCTCGACGGAGATCGGCCGCGACGGCCGGCGAGCGAAGGGAGTCCGCCGTGCCGCGGCTCGGTGAGCTTCGTCGTGGAGCCGTGCGGCTTTTTCGCGTGCAGTTGCTCGTCGAAGACGAGCACGGGCATTGGTGGGGAAGGCAAAAGCTCGCCGAGGACGAGGGCGAGGCACGCACGCTGTACGGGCAGTGGGCGCGCGAGCACTTCGACGGCCTCCGGAGGCGAGCGGTCTCGTCGGCCCACGCCGACGCGGGGGGCGCCCACGAGGAGGGACGGATCGCACCACACGCGACGGGCTGGGTGACCGACGTCGAGCACCACGAGGACGTGCGGCGCGTCACGGCGGCACACGACAGATCCGTGAGCAAGATGCTGGAACGCGTCGGAAAGCGTCCTTGAGCCGTGAGGCAGCGAGGTGGGCAGTGAACGGCGCCATGCCGGCCGCCGGTCCTGCCCACCTCGCTGCCTGTCTTCCATGCCTCGCTCGTTTTTTTAGGCGGGAGAGTGTGCTCCACTCGCCTCTGAGGGATTGGACGCTCCGTCGGTCCCGACGAAATGCGCGGCCGCCCAAGGAGGCCGGATGAACGACGAATATTCGGACGGAAATTCGAACGGAGACGACGCACAAGTCCCCGGTTCCGACGTGATCTGCACGTTGGTCAAGCTGTATCTGCGCGATTGGACCTCGCGGCAGGATCCCGAGGTCATCGATCGTGTTATCGACGCCATCGAGCGGGGCGAGCCGGTGATTTGGCGTGACTGTCACATCGACGGCGTCTCGTACTGGGAGTACTCAGTGAGCGGCACGCCGCTCTTTCGTGTTGATGCTCTGGTCATTCGCGACGCGCTCGATCCCGACGCCGGCCTTCGTCGTCTCACGGGGGAGCCTTGATGGCGTCGTCGCCACGTCGTATGCTTTGCGTCGAAGTTGGTCGTCGCGAGAGTGCTCCGCACCGCGACGGCCGCCGGAGGCCACGAGAGGCCGGCGAGTGCTCCGCACCCGACCTCCCAGCGACCTCGGCGATGTCCCCGGCCCATGTGGGCCGGGTGCCGATGTCGATCAGGGAGGCTGAGATGTTCACAGAACTCCTGTCGCGTATCCGCACGGAGTACGAGAGCGGATCCGCTTACCAGGCTGTGCAGATGTGTAGCGAGGCCCTAGAAGAGCGCCGGCGAATGTCGGCGGCTGTCCGATCCACCATCGCGAATCGATCCAACGAAAGGCCCGACGGCAGTCGTGACGTGGCGCCTCTAGCGTCCGAGCAGCGAGCGCTCGATCAGCTCGACAATGAGATCCTCGAGCTCCGCCGGCTCGAGCGGATGGCCGAAGAAGTCGCCCGGCAGGAGGCCGCCGGCGACCGCGCCGAAACAGCGCAGCGCCGACGCAATGCCGAAGCCGCCGACCTCTCGGATACACGCGGCCAGGAACGCCCGGCCGACGGGAGAACTCCTGAGCACGCGCGAGCGGACTTCGGACGCCCACTGCCGGCCGGAACGAGCTTCCGCTCGCTTCCGGGTGTCACGGACGCACCGGCCGGGAGCTTTGGCCGCTATCTGCGAGCCATGGCCATGGAGGATCACGCAACGGTGGCGGAGCTTCGCCAGATCGGGACGGGAACGGCCGGCACCGGCGGACTCTTTCCGACGGGGGTCTTGCCCGAGATCTTCGACGCGGCCCGAGCGTTCTCGCGAGTCGTGGAAGCCGGCGCTGCGGTCATCCCGCTGCGGGAAGGTCAAGTGAAAGCTGCGGCGTTCGTCGACGATCCCGTCGTCGCGTGGAGGGCCGAGCATGGCGCGATCGGTGAGTCCGAACCAACGCTTTCAAGTCTCACCTTCGATCCGAAGTCGCTGGCCGTCATCGCGCGGGTTTCGTGGGAAGCGATGCAGGATTCAGGCATCGCTGTCGACGACCTGCTCACCACCGCGTTCGCCGCCGCGTTCGCCGCCGAGTGGGATCGCGCCGCGCTGCTGGGTGATGGAACCAACGACCAGCCGACGGGACTCGACGCCACGGTCGGTGTCCCCGAGACGGCGACGGTGGGCGAGATCGATTACGACAAGCTCATCACCGCCGTTAGCACGGTCAGAGGGCGCAACTTCCGGCCGGGACGACTCATCGGCGCCGTGCGCGATGCGGCGGCGCTGGGCAGCTTGCGCGAAGGCGCCGGCACCGGACAGTACCTGCGACCCCCTGCCTACCTCGAGGACAACCTTCCGATGCTCGACACGCAGAAGATCCCGGTCGATGGTGGCGTCGGCACCGATGAGTCGAAGGCGTATGTCGGCGAGTGGCGCTACCTCGTGCTCGGCGTGCGCCTGGAGCTCGACGTGATGGTCTTGCGCGAGCACTTCGCCGACACTGGCGAGGTCGGGTTCCTCGGGCACTTCCGAGGCGACATACAAGTCATGCGCCCGACTGCCTTCCAGATCCTGGACGGCATTGTCCCAGCGTAGATGCGATCTCCGGGGAGCTCTTCTCACAATGGCGTGGGGGCCGGGGACATAGCGCAGGCGAGCGACTCCGTCTGCCCGGCTCCCACTCCCCGGATGGTTTAGGTAGATGGGCGGCGGCAACAGGGACCTCAACGTCCGCTACACCGCGGATGCATCACAGGTCCTGCGCGAGCAGAAGAAGATCGGCAAAGGCAACGACCAAGTCGGCGCCGGCCTTAAGAAGTTCGGCCAGGGCGCGAAGAAGGTCGGCGACGCGCTCACGGTCGGAGTAACCGCTCCGCTGCTGCTGCTGGCTAGTAAGTCGGCCAAGGCATTTCGGGAATCGCAGGCCGCGATCGGTCAGACGCGCGCGGTCATCAAGTCGACGGGTGGCGCTGCGAACGTCACGGCCGGCGACGTGGACAAGCTCGCGTCGTCGATGCAGAAGCTCACAGCCTTCGACGACGAAGCCGTCACGCAGAGCTCCAACTTGTTGCTCACGTTCAAGAACGTCCGCAATGAAGTTGGAAAGGGCAACAAAATTTTCGACCAGGCTCAGACGGCCATCCTCGACATGGCCACGGCCATGAACAAGGGAGTCTCCGAGGGAGCCGACCTCGAGAGCGCGACGATCATGATCGGTAAAGCGCTGAACGATCCCATCAAGGGCATCGCGGCGATGGGCAGGGCCGGCGTTCAATTCAGCGACGATCAGAAGAAGGCAATCAAGGCCCTCGTCGAATCAGGCGATCTGCTCGGTGCCCAGAACATCATGCTCGGCGAGCTCAAGGACCAGTTCGGCGGGTCGGCCGAGGCTTACGCCCAGGGTGCCGGTAAAGTCGCTCAGGCCACGAATCGGATGGGTGAAGCAGAAGAGAAGCTCGGTGCCGCCATAGATCCCATCAGGGTGAAGATGTACGAGAAGCTCGCGGGAGGCGCAGAGGCGCTCGCGGGTGCCTTCGAGAAGCTCTCACCCGGCATGCAGGACGTCGTCGTGCATGCCGGAGCGATCGCGATCGTCCTCGGCCCGGTCCTGTCGGTCGTATCAAGGCTGTCAACGGCCGTCTCTACTTGGAAGATGGCCAAGGCCGCGAAGGACATCGCCAGCGTAGGGGCCGCGGCAGGCACGGCTCAGGGAGCCGGAAAGCTCGGCGGGGTGGCAACCAAGCTCGGCCTCATAAAGGGCCTGTTGGCCAGTCCCTTCACGTTGGTCATCGGCACCGCCGCGGCGGTCGCGGGCGTCTCGATTCTCCTGGACAAGCTCGGCATCGTCGACAAGCAGATGCGCGACATCAACTCCATCCCCATCGCGCCGAAAATCTCGCTCGACGACTCCGACATCCACGAGAAGGTTCCTGCAGCCGGGACCGTGCTAAACACATTCGCTGAAACGACGGCGACGGCCAAGCTCGACGCCAATGACGCGCCCGCCAAGAGCACGATTTCGTCGACGGGGTCGGCCCTGGACAACGTGGGGGCCGTCCACACGATGTCGACGCTGGACGCGACAGGAGCGCCGGCACGAAGTGAGATTAACGGCGTGCACGGGGACCTGAACGGCCTCACCGGACATACCGCTCGTCCCCGCGTCGAGGTCGACCCCGGCAACTCCAAGAGCATCGTCGATCGCGTCAAGGGCTGGATCGGGAGTATCGCGAACAAGACGGTAACGATTTTCCAGCGCATCGTGAAGCTCTTCCACGATGGAGGGCTCGTGTCGCCGGCCGCGTCCTTCCACGGCGGCGGCAATGTGGGCCGCCGTGAGGTCGATGCGAAGCTGATCCCCGGCGAATATGTGAACGACCCCAGGACTACCGGGTTCTTCACCCCATCCTTCTTCGCCAATCTCAAGGGGCTCCGCAACACGCGGCAGGGCGAACTAGTCAAGCGCATCGCGCTCATGCACGACGGAGGCCCCGTCGGCGGGCTTTCCGGCGGAAATCGAGGTCTAGCTATTCGGCTCGCCGCCGGCGGAAGCAGCCCGCGAGGTTCGCGTTCTTCGATGGTCGTGAACAACTACAACACGGTAAACGTGAGCGGCGGCGGTGGCGGTGGCGGAAGAGATCAACAGTTGGCGCGGACGATCCGCGACGAGCTCATCCGGATGCAGCGTCGCGGTCAGATGGGCATTGGGTAGACGTGCTTCGTTGCGCATGTTGATATTCGGCCGTGCAAGTCGAGCACCATCCCGTCGTGTGATTCTGGATCGGTTGCGAAAGACAGGTCGGGCAAAGGTCGCTGGTTTGTCGCACGCGTTGCGTGATGTAGGAGCGTAGATCCTGGGGCAGCTTCGAACGGGTCCGTTGACGCTCTTTGAAGCTCATCCCACCCCAGATCCCGTGCTTCTCTCCGCGCTCGAGCGCATCGACCAAGCAAGGAGTCAGGACGGGACACGACGCGCAGATCTCTCGTGCAGCCGCAGCGGCCCTCGAGCTCTTCGAAAAGAAGAGCGACGGATCCTTGTCTGCACACGCCGCTAAACTCATCCATCCTCGATGCCGCCGGTCAACGGCGATCGTCAACGCTCGAGCTCCATGCGATGCACGAAACCGAACACCGGCCCGTCGCTTCGCTCGGTCGTCGTCTCGATGATCTTGGCGTAGGTCCCGACCTGACCGGGTAGCCCCTCGCTGTACGTGGTGAGTCGATCCGCGATGCGGTCGGCGATCGTCGCTTGCGCAAGCATCAGCTCCTCGAATCCGTCCGCGGTTTCTGATTCCTTGGCCGCCGCGACGAACCATCCGACGCGAACATCGGGACGCACGAAGTAGTGACTCGGTGTTGCCACGAGATCCCAGGCGAAGCTTTCGGTGAACACCACGAGCATCGGGCAGTGATCGGGCAGGATGGCCGGCGGTCTGGCGTAGAGCTCGCGCTCGTGGGTCGGCAGCGCGGGATCGAGTTGATTCTCGAGGTCGGTGGCGATGAGGTTGATCGCCGTCATCAGCTCAGCGAGCTTGGTCATCGGCCGGAACCAAACTACAGCACTGTCGTTTTAGCCGAGCCGTCCGCCGAAGACGCCCGGCGATCTCGAACTTCGGACGCAACGGCATAGGCCCGGCCCCCGAAAGATGTAAGGAGCCGGGCCTATGCCGTTGCGTCCGATCTGCCCTTAGACGAGCGGGCTGCTGCCTTCTTCCAAGTGCATGAGGATCTCGAGGATGGACCCGACGGCATGGAAGCGTGGGTTGTCGCCGCCGAGCACGGTTGCGACGGCGCTGAAGGCATCGTGGAGGTGGGGCACCGGCATGGCCCGCGCCGCCTCGACGACATCGATGTAGTGCTCCTGGCCATGCTCATCGTGCTGGTTGGGGTTGCCCGGGTCCCACGACGTTGGATCCTCACCCGTCCACCAGGCCTCCACGCGCTCCGGAGACCATCCGTGGCAGCGCAGCAGGTGGTCGCGAGTCCACTCCTCGTCGCCCCACCACTGGACGCTGTTCGCGCGAATCTTTTCGATGACCTCAGGGCGATCGTTGTCCCGCAAGCGAGTTGGCGTGCGGCTGGCGAAGACGACGTATCCGTCGTCGATTGCCGCGGCGAGATCGAGCCCGCGGCCGTAGTAGTAGTCCAACACCTCACGGACGCGTTCTGAGCGGTCGGTAGCTCTGGCCAGATTGGTCAATGTTCCTTCTCCTCGTTTGAGCGGATCCTCCGGATCGGCGACAGCGGGGGGCTTCGAGGAGGGCTTCGCGCACAGCGCATGACTCCGCGTAGTTTCGGAGTGAATCGACATGCGGCTATGCCTGCGAGCACGCCGCATTCTTCGCGATAGCTGGGGGTCAAGAGGTCCCGGGTTCAAATCCCGGCGGCCCGACGCCAAGTCTCACTCGCAGGTGCCGCTGAGACCCGGGAGACCTTCGACGTCCCCGCATGCTCCTGGATCGGCTTGCTCGGGCACTTCCGGTGCCGCCGGCAGGTTCTCGATCGATGGTGGGTCGCCGACAACCGGCTCGGGTGTCGCCTGCTCGCCGGCGGGACGTGGAGCGCGAGCCGCGTTCGCCCGCGGCGACGGGGATGGATCCGGCGTCGACCTGTTCGGAAGTCGTCCGACGAGGTCGGCGTCGAGGTAGGGCGTCTTGCGATCGGCCGTGGGTACGGGCGCGGTATCGATAGATCGCTGGATCAAGAAGGCGAACAACCCTCCAAGCAGTGCGAGGCCGACGGCCAGGACAACCCTTGAGTTATTCATCGTCATGCCGGTTTCCCCCAAAGCTCCCGATGCTCGGGCGTTCGGACAAAACGTCTCGACCAGTTGGAGGCCGCCGGTGAAGCAGCGATCGCCGCTGTGGCCGTGGCCGCAGGGCTGGCCGCCGGCCGGGCACGGTCTCGCTTCCGCAGGCGAGGGCCGCCGGGAACAAGGCGAGGACCTCGAGCGCTCGGAGAAGCGCCTTGGCCGGCAAGGAGAGGCGTTCGCGTCGCACGGCACCCAAGCTATCGCCGATGGGACGGATGAGCCGCCGGTGGAGCCACGCCGGCGGCTCAACCCCCTACTCTCCTTCGACCGAAGAGCGACACACGGCAGGTGCCAAAGGGGACCGATACGATGAGGGTTCAGTGAACATCGAGGCTTCCTCCCGCCCACAGGCCGAGTGGCGCACGGTTCCGAACCTCCTGAGCTTCGGCAGGCTTGCGCTCACGCCCGTACTCGGGTGGTTGATCATCCAGGGCCACACCAACTACGCCGTTGGGCTCTTCGGTGTGATGGGAGTGTCGGATTATTTCGACGGCTGGATCGCTCGGCGAACCAACACCGTCACCGACCTCGGAACGACGCTCGACCCGGTATCGGACCGGATCCTGGCCATGGTCGCCCTCGTCACGCTGATGATGGGGGACTACCTCCCCGTGTGGATGGGCCTCATCGTCCTCTTGCGGGAAGCAGCGTTGTCGGTGGCATTCCTGTTCCTGGCTCGCCGCGGTTTCGGGAAGCCGCGCGTGCGTCGCGTTGGGAAGACTGCGACATTCGCGTTATTCACCGCATTGCCTGGCCTGATGCTGGGTACCACTCCAGCGGGTGAGTTCCTTCGCGCGCCGAGCTACGTCATCTTCGGGATAGGCGCGGTCCTGTACTACGTCGCGGCTTACCGATACTTCTTGGACATGCGGCAGTTCCTGGCCGCCCTGCGCACGCCCTTCCACCCGGAAGTGGCCGAACCGCCCCAGTAGACTGACCCGCAGGTCGGTTTTCTAACCCGCCTAGGAGGGCCGTGTGAAAGCCGTGATCATGGCTGGTGGCCAGGGCACACGCCTGCGCCCCCTGACCTCCAATCAGCCCAAACCCATGCTCCCGATCGTCAACAAGCCGATCATGGAGCACATCATCGATTTGCTCCGGGGGCACGGTTTCACCGAGCAGATCGCCACGGTGCAGTTCCTGTCGAGTGTCATCCGCTCGTATTTCGGAAACGGCGAGGACCTCGGCGTCCGCCTTCAGTACGCGACCGAGGAGACCCCGCTCGGAACCGCGGGGAGCGTCAAGAACGCAGAGGACGAGCTCCGCGACGAGACCTTCGTGGTGATCTCCGGCGATGCGCTCACCGACATCGACCTCACCAAGCTCGTTGCCTTCCACCGCTCCAAGCAGGCCGTGGCCACGATCTGCTTGAAATCCGTTCCCAACCCTTTGGAGTTCGGCGTCGTCATCACCCGAGAGGACGGCTCGATCGAGCGATTTCTCGAGAAGCCCAACTGGGGCGAGGTGTTCAGCGACACGATCAACACAGGCATCTACGTCCTGGAACCCGAGGTCTTCGACTTCATCCCCGAAGACACCGTCTTCGACTTCTCCGAGGACCTCTTCCCGCTCCTTCTGCACAAAGGGCTCCCGATCTTCGGCTGCATCGCCGAAGGCCACTGGACCGACGTCGGCAACGTCGACGCCTACCTGACCGCCCAGCGTGCCGTACTCGAAGGAAAGGTCCATGTCGACATCCCCGGCTTCGCGCTGGGGGAGCGGATCTGGCTCGGAGAAGGTGCCGAGATAGATCCGGGAGCCCGCATAGACGGTCCCGCGGTGATCGGAGAGAACTGCAGGATCGAGCAGGGCTCACACCTTCGCGAATACACCGTGCTGGGCGCGAACGTCGTCGTGAAGGAAGGCGCGTTCATCCATCGAGCCACGGTGCACGACAACGCTTACATCGGCCCGATGGCGAATCTTCGTGGCTGCATCGTCGGGCACAACAGCGACGTGCGTCGCAGCGCTCGGCTCGAAGAGGGCGTCGTCGTCGGCGACGACTGCTCGATCGGCAACGACGCCGTGATCAACCCGAACGTGCGCATCTATCCGTTCAAGACGGTTGAAGCCGGCGCGATCGTGACCCAGTCGATCATCTGGGAATCCCGGGGGGTCCGGACCCTCTTCGGAAGTCAGGGCGTCACCGGTCTCGTCAACGTAGACGTCACACCGGAGACGGTCGTGCGGCTGGCCATGGCCTACGGATCGACGCTGAAGAAGGGCTCGATCGTCACGGTCTCGCGCGATGCCACGCGAGCCGCGCGAGCGATGAAGCGAGCGGCCATGGCCGGTTTGAACCTTGCCGGTGTCCACTGCCACGACCTTGAGCTGACGCCTATGCCGGTGGCGCGTTACTACGTGCGCACCCGTCACTCCAACGGCGGGATGGCCATCCGAACCGCGCCTCACGATCCGCAAGCCATATCCATCACGTTCATCGATGCCGAAGGCACCGACCTCGACCCCGGGAGTCAACGCAAGGTTGAGCGCACCTTCTACCGCGAGGACGTGCGTCGCGCTTATCCCGGCGAGATCGGTGAGCTGCACTACCCGCCACGAGCGTGGGAGTTCTACACCGAAGGTCTCCTCAGCTCGATCGATGCGCCGGCCGTGCGTAGCGCTCAGTTGAAGCTCGTTGTCGACTACGGTTTCGGAGCGACGAGTCTGGTGCTCCCCGGATTCTTCGGTCGGCTCAACTGCGAAGTCCTCGCCGTGAACGCGGTCGTGGACGAGACCCGCGCGGTTTTGGCCGAAGAGCAGCTCGCGGAGCACCAGGCGCGCCTGGCCGACCTAGTTACAGTGTCCGGCTCGGATCTGGGCGCGTTGTTCGATCCGGTGGGGGAGCGTCTGCTCATCGTCGACGACAACGGCACGATGCTCGACGGCACGGCGATGCTCCTGCTTGCCGTGGCCATGCTGGACAGCGGCACGATCGCTCTCCCTGTGACCGCATCACGCGAGGTCGCGCGCATCGCGCGGGAGAAGGATCTGCGAGTGCGGTGGACGAAGGCGGCTCCCGCGGCACTGATGGAGGCGGCCGCTTCCGGTGATGTCGGATTCGCCGGGAGTCCCGACGGTGCGCTCATTTTCCCGGACTTCTTGCCGGTACCGGACGCCATGACCTCCCTCGCCAAGATCCTCGAATTCCGTGCGCACGCGGCGGAGCCGTTGTCTTCTCTCATCGCGCCCCTGCCGCATGTGTACGTCGTGCACGAACCGGTGGTTTGTCCTTGGGAGCAGAAGGGGAGCGTGATGCGCGAGGTGCTCGAGCGGTCAGCCGGCGACCGAACCGAGCTCGTTGACGGAGTCAAGATCTTCCACGGTTCGGACTGGGTTCTCGTCCTTCCCGATCCCGAACAGCCCCTGGTCCATGTCTGGGCCGAGGCGGACTCCGACGCGAAGGCCCGGGCGCTGGCTGGCACACAGACGCGCGCCATCCGTAACCTCATCGCGTGACGATCTCCTATCCCCCCGAGCTTCACTACACGTCCGAGCACGAATGGGCCCGCCTCGAGGGTTCGCTCGTGCGCGTGGGCATCACCCACTACGCCCAGGACGCCCTGGGTGACGTCGTGTACGTAGAGCTGCCGGAGCCGGGCACCCGGATTACCCAGGACGCGCCCTTCGGGGAGATCCAGTCCCCGAAGGCGGTCTCCGACCTCTTCGCCCCGGTGACGGGAGAGATCGTCGAGCGCAACGAGGAGGTCGTAACCACCCCGGAGCTCGTGAATGAGGACCCGTATGGGGAGGGATGGCTCGTTGCCATCCGGGCCGACGACCCGGCGGAGCTGGACGGCCTCCTGGACGCCACCGCCTACGAGGAGCTCGTCCAGAGCCTCGCCGAGGAGGAGGGCTAGGTCCTGCTTTAGGGTGGGGGAGTCGTCCCTCGAGGGTCCCTCACCACAACGTTGACCCCCCTCAGGGTGTTCCCTAGATTGAGAGTCCGAATCAAGGAGCCCGATGCGCTGCCCGACGTGTGACCACCTGAACGAAGCCAGTGCGAACTTTTGTTCGCGCTGCGGTTCTCCTCTGGCGGCAACCGTCGAAGCTGAGGCCACGGCAACGCTGGCACCGATCGAGGTCGAGTCCGAGGAGGACGCGCATCTCCGCGAGCTCACGAGCGGTCAGGCGTGCCTGATCGTGCGGCGTGGGCCGGCGGCGGGCACCAAGTTCACTCTGGACGGCGACATCGTGACGGTGGGGCGGCATCCGCAGTCCGACATCTTCTTGAACGACATCACCGTGTCTCGGCGCCACGCCGAGCTCCGCCGGTCGGGCACCAAGTACTCCGTGGCCGACCTCGGCTCCCTCAACGGGACTTACGTCAATCGCTCCCGCGTCGACTCGAGCAACCTCAGCTCCGGGGACGAGCTGCAGGTCGGGAAATTCCGTCTACTGTTCTTGGCCAAGGAGTGAGCGTGGCCCTCGAGAGCGGCCGTCCCTACTTCTCGATCGGAGAGGTTCTCAACGTCCTCAAGGACACCTTCCCCGACGTCACGGTCTCGAAGATCCGGTTTCTCGAAAGCGAGGGGCTGATCGAGCCGGAGCGCACGTCATCCGGATACCGCAAGTTCACCGATAGCGACATAGAGCGTCTGAGGTTCATCCTTCGCCTGCAGCGCGAACATTTCCTGCCGCTGAAAGTGATCCGCGAGCGTCTTGACGAGTCGGACACGTCATCGAGCGGCGAGGGACAGACGCGCCTCGCGATCGATCGGCTTGACCACCAAACGGACACGGCCGTGCCGTCCGACCCCAAGAGCGCCTTGGGAGCCGGAGGAACGGGTGCGTCGTTCTCGTTGCCCGAGCTCTCGAACGCCAGCGGTTTGTCCACCGAAGAGCTGCAGGAGCTCACGTCCTACCGGATGCTTTCACCGACGCAGATCCGGGAGGCGCGCGAAGGCGAGGAGGCATCCGAGCCGATCCTTCGCTACGACGAGCAGGATCTCGAGGCGGCCAAGCTGTGCCGGGCCCTCATGGAGCTCGGGCTCGAGCCGCGTCATCTGAAGGTGTTCCGCAACGCGGCCGATCGGTGGGCCGATCTGGCTCATCAGATGGCCCAGCCGTTGGCGAGCCAGCGTCACCCGGAGGCTCGGAAGGCCGCTCAGGAGAAGGTGCGGGAGGTAGTCCGGATCGGCGGCAAGCTCGTTCGTTCGTTGTTGCGCGATGCCGTCGGTCCGCTCGGCTAAGTTCTATTCGTGGGAGGCGCCAACGCGTCATCCTCGAGAACAAAACCGCGGGAGTAGGCTTACGCACACGAGCACGAGCATGAAGGTGGTGAGGGCGTGATCGAGCTGCAATTGGTCGGCGTCCGAGTGGAGCTTCCGACCAACCAGCCCATCGTTCTCCTCAAGGAACGCGAAGGGGAGCGTTACCTCCCGATCTGGATCGGACCGGTCGAGGCCACAGCGATCGCGCTCGGCATGCAAGGCATAGAGACGCAGCGACCGATGACGCACGACCTCATGCGCGATCTGCTTCAAGGACTGGGCATATCCGTCGATCGGGTCGTGATCACGGAGCTGCGCGAAGGCACGTTCTACGCCGAGATCCAGATGTCTCAGAACGGTGATTCTCTGGCAGTCTCCAGCCGCCCGTCCGACGCGCTGGCATTGGCCGTCCGGATGAACCTGACGATCTTCGCCGACGAGTCGGTAATCGAAGAAGCGTCGATCGCCGTGAAAGACGAGGACGAACCCGACGCGGAGCAGGAGGTCGAACGCTTCCGGGAGTTCCTCGAACAAGTGACGCCCGAAGACTTCAAATAGGGCCGTCCTCTTCCAGAACCTGGCACTACCCCTGCTGGTCTCCTGTATACCCCCTAGGGGTAGGCTTCTTACCTAGCGCATACCCCCGTCGAGCTCGGCACTACCCGTGGGGGGAATGGTTGACGCGGGGCCCGGTAACGCGGAGACTCAGAGGTCCGGGAATCCTCCGGGTGTAGTTCATCGGAGATCAGGGGGGAAGGATGGCCGACGAGCAAGGGTTCCGCGGCCCTCAGGCGTGTTCGATCGTAGGCATCACCTACCGGCAGCTCGACTACTGGGCCCGCACCGGTTTGGTTCGTCCCGGGGTGAAGGACGCCCAGGGCTCGGGAACCCAGCGCGTGTACTCCTTCAAGGACCTCGTGCACCTTCGCGTGATCAAGAACCTCCTGGATGCCGGTGTTGCGCTTCCGAAGATTCGGAAAGCCATCAGCTACATCGCCGACGAGCTGCGAACACCGCTGGAGAAGGTCACGCTGATGTCGGACGGCAAGTCGATCTACGCCGCCACATCCGACCGTGAGATCGTCGACCTCCTGCGCAAGGGGCAGGGTGTCTTCGGGATCGCTTTGGGACGCGTGTACGACGACTTGCGCGGCGCCGTCGCGACCATCACCGAGCGTCCGGCCGCAACTCCGGTTGCTGCCCACGCCGGCAATCTCTAGAACGCCTCCGAGCACCCGGGGGAGCCCAAGCAGATCCGTCCAAAGTTGCCCAATATTGCCCTGTGCGTACCAGGTAACAGAACGGGGATTATCGGCGGTGGGTGCGCACGATTGCAGGCGTTGAGGCTCATGAGGCGACGCCAGCTCACTTGCGTCTCGGGCCCGTCTCCCAAGGCCGTAACCCCATGTTTCAGCAGGTCGTTTACCAGGAAACCGTATGTGGCATGAAGGGTACTTCGTAGCTTGTCGAACACAGCACCAGAAGGTAACGTTGCGCCCAGGGGCGTGCGAACGCCCCCGCGTTGTTTTGCCCAAAAAGGTGGTGGCCACGCCTGGACCGGCGTGGACTGCAGTAAGCAGCTTTCGGATGACCTCACAGGAGGTACGTAAATGGGTTTGATCAAGGGTCATAGGCGGAGGGCCGCATTTGCTGCGGCTGTACCGCTCATGCTGTTGGCGGCAGGCCTTACCTGGCTTGCTCCGGCCGCGGGCATCGTAGTTGCGCCCGGAGAGCCGGTAGACGGGCTAAGGGGGTTCGCCACAGGAATGACGGCGCACGTTGGTGCCGTAAATACGGGTGAGTTGAGCCTCGCCGACGCCGAGGTCGCCTGGTCGGGAGCCTCGATGGATGCGGACGCCGACGGCCTCGCCGGCACGCAGGTGAGTGAGGTCAACAGGCAATGGCAGGACGACAGAGGCGGCAAGATCTCCTTTGCACGCGGCGCCGGACTCGAACTCGGCGTTGGGACGGCCCCGATCGACCCGGCCCAGTTGCAGCTGACCGGGTTGGCCGAAGCGGACGCTCCCCCGCCGTCCACGGCTAACGAGGAAATTGAAGTGCCTCTCGATCCCTTGGCATACGCCTCGGTTGCCGAAGGCAACGCCGTAGCCAACTCCAACGAGAGCGGGCTCGTCCCGGACGTTTGCGTCCTTGGAGACGACATCAGCCGGGGTCGCGCTCACGCAGCGGACGTCGACCTGCTCGACCTCGGAGGCAACACCAACGAGAACGGGCTCGATTCGCCGCTCGTCTCGCTTGACGACGTCGACAACGTCGAGGGAGACCAGCGCTCCGTGTCGCAGTCGCAGTCCCGGGAGAAGCTCGTCCCCGTCGGCGGAAACCAGTTCGGGCTGATGTCCGAGGTGACCATGACGATGGCGCCGGTGACGGTCCAGCAGGACCTGGGACCGACCGACCCGCTGCGGTTGCTGACCATTGAGGTGCTCGGCGAGTGGACTCTTCGGGCTGTGGCGACCGGCGGCGACGGTAGCTTCGTCGAACTGATCGAGCCGGGTAACGCTGTGGTTCGAATCCTTGACGCCGATGGCCTCGAGCTGCTCGGCATCGATCTCAGCGACATCCTCGGTGATCTGGGCCTGGACTTGCCCGACGAACTTGAGCCGCTGATCCAAGTGTCGGTAGGTCAGCCCCCGCGCGCCATCGCCGATCCCGGCACGCTGCCGGACGAGGACAGCGCGCCGACAGAGACTCCCAACAAGGCCGAGGGCGCGATCGACATCGTTCGTGTGCGCCTGCTCGATGCGATATTGCCGGGCGGCGTTGCTGACATCCGCGTCGGTCACATGGAGGTTTCGGCCGAGGTTCCGGACGGCGGTATCAACTGCCCGATTCCGGTGACCAAGACGGCGGACCCGGACGAGATCTTCGTGGGAGCGGGTGCTACTAACACCTCGCATATCGAACTCACTGTGCACAACGTGTTCGACTGCGACCTGAACAACGTCACCCTCACTGACAGGATCAATCGCACCGAAGGCGACGCGGACTTCAGGCTGCTGAACGACGAACCCGAGGCCGACTCGCCCGACATTCCGGACGATGGGTTACTCGTGACGGACGGAAGTGAGGTAGTGGTCTGGAGCCTAGGGTCGATACCCAAGGGCACGACCAAGGCCGTGTCCATCGATCTCGAAGCCGTGGAAGGCGGCGGGATCCTCGAAGACATCGCAGAGGCGGCTGGTGAGTTCGCCAATTGCGTCGGAGAGGACGCTTCCGGGCTGGCCATCGCCGGCCTCGATCTGACGGGGCTTTCCATCCCGGTCGAGGTGAGGATCGAGCTGCCACGGACCGGTGCGGATGCGCTTCGCACGGTCGGAATCGGCGGTGGCCTGGCGCTGGCGTCATCGGCAGCCGGCTTGCTGCTCCGCCGTCGCCGTCGCGCCGCGTAGCGAACCAAGACACACAGGTAGTCAGAAGGGGGTCCCCTAGGGGACCCCCTTCTTAGTTGTTTGCCTCCGGTGGTGGCTGTCCCCCAATATTGGGCCACGTGATTTGGGGAGCGGGGAGGCTCTTACTCACGGCGTTATGCGTCGTGCTTTGGCTGCTCCTGGGTCCGGTTACACGGACCGTCCTTTTCTCGAGCGATACATACGAGGAAGCGCCGGGCTCGCTCGAACCCGGACCGGATGAAGAGAACGCGCACGGTTCGGTTTCGAGTGACGTCATCCTGGCTGCGCCCACGCCTCGCGCCGAAAAGGTCAAGACGCCGAAGCCCGTCCCGGCGTCGCGTCGTACGGCGCTGATCGTCGGCATCAACAAGGCTGCCGGGTCGCGGCCGCTACTCGGTGCTGTGGCCGACGCGAAGTACCTCCAGAAGGCCTTGCTCCGGTACGGGTTCCCCGAGAGGAACGTCAAGGTTCTCTTGGACGGTGATGCCTCCCGGGCAAACATCTTGGCGCAGGTCGCGAGCCTGGCAGAACGCACGCCACGAAACGGCGTGGCTGTGTTCGCGATGGCTAGCCATACGCGTAAGCAATCGGGTCAGAATCAGTTGGTCGCCGCCGATGGCGGACTGATCTCGGCAGATCAGCTGGCCGGCGGTCTCGCCGCCGTTCGGTCAAAGGCTTGGATCGCGCTTCCAACTTGCTACGCCGGCGGATACGCACTTCCAGGGATCGTAGGAAAGAACCGCATTGCGACGTTCGCATCGCCGGCGAACCAACCTTCCTACGAGCTCGGTAGCGCCGGCTCCTATCTGTTCATAAATATGGTGCGCAAGGCTATGCTCGAGGGCGGCGCTCCGACGTCGGTCGAGTCGGCCTTCCGCTTCGCCGAGCAGCAGCTGCGGAGAAGCGCCCCCAATCGGGTTCCCCATATGAAGGACGGGGTGCAAGGCGACCTCGTGCTCGGGCCTGTCACCTGGGATCGCGTCATGCGACTCGCCGAGCCGGGGCGGAAGTCGACTGCGCAGCAAAACCACATCGAGCCACCCGAGGCCTCCGAACCGCAACCGACGCAGACTCCCACCTACCGCAAAGGAATCAGGGTGTGTGGCAAGATCTCCATCGGCTGCTGAGGATCGGCGCTACCAAAAAGCCCAAACGAGCAGCGCCACGATCACAACGACCGAGCCCACCAGGAACAGCACGTCGCCGCGGCGCGTCATCCGAGCGCGTCGGATCCGGCGGTAAGGATCGAAGCCCACTGAAAGAAGTCTATGAGCGCTTAAACCCTAGACACCTGTCCGCCGGCCCGTGTAATGTCGGGAAGTTACAAGGATGAGATTTGCACTGCCGGCCGGGTCGGGCCCCCCTTCCCCTCCGACCCGGTCGGTGCATCTCTGGGGCGGGATGGCCTCCGGCTACTTCAGGCGCAGTCGGTGCAGAGCATGCGTTTACGGTCCTTCAGCTGCGTACGGTGCTTCACGAGGAAGCAGCGCCGGCAGGTGAATTCGTCCGGCTGTTCAGGGACGACCTTGACCGTGAGGGACTCAGATCCACGTCCCTCGCGCTCTTCCATGGCCTCGAGCAGGGCTTCCTCCTCGTCGGCGTCTTCGGTCCGCGAGGTCGTCCGCCGATCCTGGCGCTTTAGGAACTCCTCCAGGCTCGTCTCGACGGCACCTTCGTCGTCCGAGGTCTCCCGCTCGTCCTCGTCGGCTGCCATTTCCCCTCTTCCTCGCCCAGTACCCAGGTGGCATTACCCCTCCGTCGGCCTGGATGGGGCGCTTCGTGCCGTCCTGCGCTGGGCGGCGAAACGGTAACACAGGGTGTCAACCCCTGCGTTGACACTTACCTTCCGTCAGGATGCCTACGGCGGCCGTCAGGATGCCTACGGCGGCCGTCAGGATGCCCTAGGACGCTCTCAGCCCTGTCCCAGCTCGAAGGCCGACCCCCGCTGAGGGTCCTTCCATACCCTGATCTCGGCCTCGAAGAGGTCCTTGAGGTCGTCGAGGTGGGTGATGACGAGGACCTTCGCGAACTCCCGCCTGGCCACGTTCAGAGCCCCGATGAGACGCTCCCGGCCCTGCGGATCCTGGGTGCCGAACCCTTCGTCCACCACCAGGGTCTCCAGGCGGGCGCCGGCCCGCCGCACCAGCAGTTTGGACATGGCCAGGCGGACGGCGAAGGCGATCCGGAAGGCCTCCCCGCCCGAGAACATCGCGAAATCCCTGACTCCCCCGTCGTGATGAACGAGCACGTCGAAGGTGTCCCTGGCCTTCCCGGACTTGGTCTCGCGCTGCATCGCGAAGTGGACGGACATCTCGTAGTCGCTCAGGGAGCCGAGGATCTGGTTGGCTTCCTCCTCCAGCTCGGGCAGCGCGTTGTCGATGATGAGGTCCGGTATGCCGCCGCGGCCGAAGGCTTCGGTGAGGCGGCGATAGCTCCTGTGCTGTCCGGCGGCCTCCACTTCGTGCGCACGCTCCGCCTCGAGGGCCGCGGCGGCTCGGCGGGCACCTTCGAGTCGCTCACCGATGCGGACGACGTCGCTGCGCCGGTCGGCGGCCGCTTCGCGCAGGCCGGCTAGTTCGGCATCCAGCTCGCTCAAGCGACGGCGGGCGGCGGGGAGGGTCTCCAGGCTCTTATCCAGGGCCGCCGCCTCTTTCGAGCGCCGCTCCAGAGCCGACGTGGCGTCCTCGAGTCGCTTGGTGAGCGAAGCAGCCTCTTCGTCCACGAGCTTGCGGCGAGTCGATGCTTCCTCCAGGCGTCCGTGCAGTTGCTCGTAGGGCTGAAGCTCGGTCAATCGTCGGCGCATCTCGGCGTGGGCTTCGGCGTCGTAGACCGCAACGAGGTCGTGCTTCAGGGCCTCGAGCTCTTCGCGCAGCTCGGGGGCGAAGCCTTGCTCGGCCAGAGCTCGCTGGTCGAAGAGGCGTTGGGACTCGAGCGCCTCGATCTCTTCGCGTACGATCGGCGCTCGCTCGAGCTTGGCGAGCAGGGCGTCGCGTTGGGACGAAGCTGATGTGCGCTCGGCCAGGGCACGCTTCATGCGCTGCCCCTCCTCCGTGAACCTCTTTGACTCCTTGGTTGCTGTATCGACGGCGGCCTTCGTCGCGTCTAGCTCGAGCTTGATCTGACGCGCTTGAGCCTGGAGCTTTCGCTTCGCGTCGGCGCGATGGGTTGCATCCAGGGCACCACCGCATAAGGGGCACTCCCCTCCCCCGCCGGCCAGCAGGGCAACGCGATCCTTAATCTCGGCCGATCGATCCTTCAGCGAGAGTAAGTTCGCCTCACCGTGCGCGATGAACGTGCGGGCTTCGTCCAATTGCGCGGCGTTTTCGTCGAGTGACGCGTCGAGTCCCTCCGCCCCCGCCAGCGAACGCTCGAGCTCGTCGATCTGAGCTTGGGCCGAGGCGAATCCTTGTCTCTCCTGCTCCAAATCGCCGAGACGGCGAGTGCCCTCCTCTAGTCGGTGCGTGATGGCCTTCTCTTCGGCAACGAGCGCTTGGGCCACGGTGGCGCTGCGTCGATCAAGCTCCGCCGCCTTGACCTGAGCCGCACGTGCGGCTTCTTCGGACTCGCGCAGCGTTGTCGCTTCGGCTACTGCTTCTCTAACCTCGTCCGCTCGTGCGAGAAGATCGTCCATGTCGGCGATCTGCTGGCGTTTGTCGGTGAGCGACTGCTCGGCGTCGCGAACGGCTTGCTCGGTCTCGGCAATCCCGCTTCGTTCACGTGTGAGCACAGCTTCTACCTTCTCGAGATCGGAAACGATTACACGCGCCCCGTCTACTTCACCGAGCTTTGCCTCGACCCCGGCCGCCTTCGCCTCGACATCTCTTTCGGCTTGAGCCAGCTCACGTTCCAAGGCTTCAACATCAGTTGGAGAGCTCTCGAGCTGCTGGATCTGCTCTGCGTGCTCGGCGCGCCGCCGCTCGGCGTCCCTCGCCCGCGCTCGTGCCGTGTCTTCGAGCTGCTCGTACACCCCCAGGTCGAGCAAACGTACGAACACTTCCTTTCGTTGCTCCGGACCGAGCCGGGAGAGGAAGTCCTCCGAACGGCCCTGAACGAAGAACGCGGATGCGGTGAAGGTTCGGTAGTCCATCCGCAGGACGGATGCGATGTGTGCCTCGGTCTCCCGGATGGTCTCGCCGGCCACGTTCGTCCAGCTATCGCCGTCGGCGATCATGAAACGAACCTCGCCCTTTCCTTTGCGGGTGCGGCGGCGCACGATGCGGTGGACCGATCCTCCAAGCGAGAAAGTAAGATCGACGAGGGTCTCGTCGGCCCCGTCCCGGATCAGGCGATCTTGATTGACTCCGCCTTCACATCCGCGGGCCGCGCCGAAGAGCGCGAAGGTGAGGGCGTCCAGGAGTGCGGATTTCCCCGCACCGTTGTCTCCGGTCAGGCAGGCGATGTCGAAATCCGTGAAGTCGAGCGGCGGAGGCTCGGCGTAGGACAGGAAGTCGCGGATCTCCAGGCGAATGGGAATCATCTAGGCGCCGGCCTCCGTGATGAGATCTCGCCCCAGGCGGGCCAGGTCGGCCCGGTCGTCACGCCAATCCGTACGTGTCTCGAGGTACCGATCGAGAGCCTCGATCTCGCTCATCTGCTTGGCGAACCGCGGGTCCCGCGCCGCGGGGGCGTCCTGGGCTTCGAAGGCGATCCGAACCGCGTACGCCTCGGGTAGCAGCCGGCGGGCGGCGGTGGGATTCAGGCGCGCACGATCGTCCGGATCGATGGTGCCCGTGATGCGTACTAAAGCGTCCGTGAGATCCACGCCCGCCTCGCGTACCCGCTCGATCCGCGCGCGCAGATCCGCCATCGGGTCATCGTGCGTGATCGTTTCCATGCGTATCGTTACGAATGATCGCGCGCGCACGCGTCGCAACTCAGGGGGCGCGGCCAGCCGCCAGCCCTCCGAGCCGCCGCCGACCAGGTCGGCCCGGCCGCCGACCAGGTCGGCCCGATAGAAACCCTTCGCTTCCGCCTCGCGACGTCTGACCGCTCCGTCGGCCGCGACGTCGACGCGCTCTCCCTCGCTGAAGTCGACACGTTCGAGAGAGCCGGAGTAGGCGACGAAAGGATCGTCGGACAGAACCTGCCGTTTGTGAACGTGACCCAGGGCGTAGTACGGGAGCGGTCTTCCCGATATGAGCGTGGACAGCGACACTTCGACGTCCGAGATTGCGAACATGTTTTGCGCTTCACCCAGCGCGGCCTGATTTACGTGGCAATGTCCGACGAAGACGGACGGCACAGCGGGGTCGAGATCAGCCGTTAGACCCTTCACCGTTCGCGCCACCTGCTCTTCGACCCAGGCCTCGGGATCGCGCACGGCTTCGGGTGCCTGCGCAAGTGCCTGGTGCCGGGAGAAGTGCGGGAGCGCCGCCACCTGGAGCTCGGCCGCCGGCGCCTGTGAGCCCAGCGGCAGACGGTAAACACGCGCACGGTCGCCGATGACGACGCCCTCGACCTCGAGGGCCTCGTAGATGGAGAAGGGATGCGCCAGGCCCCCCATCCGGGGCAGATCGTGGTTCCCGATGAGCAGGAAAATCGCCGCGCCGGCCCGGTGCAGGCGACGGACACGCGAGGCGAACAGGCTCTGCAGGGTAGGGGTTGGGTGCTGGTTCTTGAACGCGTCGCCGGCGAAGAGGACGGCGTGTACGCCCTCGGCCTCGACGATCTCGCACAGCTCGTCGAAGCGCTCGCACACGTCAACGATGCGCTGATTGAGCCCAGTTTCGGCGTGCAGGTGGCCGCCGGACTCCACGCCGAGATGCAGGTCGGCGAAATGCAGCAGCCTTAGCTCGAATCCCTCCACCCCGCCAGGCTACGGACCAGGTGCGACATGGGTGGAGCAGGAAGAGGCGTGCTACATCACGTCGAAATCCGTAACCATCCCTCCGGAATAGTGCCCGGCCAGGTTGCAAATCAGCAGGTACGGCCCCCGTTCGAGCTCGGCCGTCACGCTCTTCTCGGCCCCCGGCTCGATGGTACGGATTTGCTCGACCACCTTGATTCCGCGGGCGCTGACATCGACCTGACTGCCCCTGCCGATCGGAACGTCGTCCGCGTCGCGCGCGGTCTCAAGGATCAAGAAGTCGTGTTTCACGCTGCCGGTGTTGCGGACATCGAACGTCCTTTCGCCGGCCTCGACCCGGACCGGGTCGGCTCGCACGGAGAACTCGTCCAGGGTCACGCTGACGATTCCGCCGCCTCCGCTCGAGCATCCCACCGCGAGCAGCAGCACGGCTAGAAACGAGCCCAAGAACTTCACATGGATCTCCCTTCCGATGGGTATCCGGTATCGGTAACTACCGAAGCAGGCCGATCGGGCACAAACTGTACTGGAGCGAAAGGGGGAAGGAATGGACGTCGAGCAAATCGTGAGCGAAGCGCGCGACACCATCACGGTCAAACGCGTGTTCGGAGAGCCGTACGAGCGCAACGGGGTGACGTTGATCCCGGCCGCCACGATCCGTGGTGGCGGCGGCGGAGGCGGAGACCACCGGACGAACGAGGGGGGATCCGGCGGCGGCTTTGGTGTGACCGCGCGTCCGGTCGGGGCTTACGTCATAAAGGACGGTGTCGTCTCCTGGCAGCCGGCCTTCGATCTGAACCGCACGATACTGATCGGCGGAATCATCGGCGCCATCGCACTGCGCAAAGCATTCGGCAGGCGCCGGCGACGCTAACGCGCCGCCTGTCTCGCAGCATCGCTGAGTCTCGTGTGATCCGTAGGGACTAGTCCGCACTTGGGTGCTCAGCACCGATAAGCCCTGAATAGACCGGGCCGACTCCCCCCTAAGCATCTCTTAAGGGGGGAAGCCCGTATGAATCGCCTGCTATCGCATTGGAAAGTCGTGTCTTCGTTTGTCGCTGTTGTCGTCGCCGCCGCCTTCGTCCTAGGACTCACCGGGTCCGCGGAGCCGGCGACACCGCTCGCGCAGTCAGAATCTTCGCAGGAACCCGGCTCGGCCTCGATCGAGGTCGACCTTGCCAAGCCGTCACGGCCGAAGGCTGAGGGTCGTGGCGACTCGCCGCGTCCAGGCTCACCTCAGGGCAGTCAGGCCGACGCACCACGCGTGCTTGGAGGGGGCCAGGAGCGCACTGCGTTGCTCGTGGGGATCAACAAAGCCGCTGGAGCCGAGGAGCTCAGCGGAGCGGTTCCCGACATGATGAACATCCGCTCGGCCTTGCTGAAGTACGGTTTTCGGTCAGAGAACATCCACATGCTTATCGACGGACAAGCCACGCGTTCGGCGATCCTGTCGGAGCTGCGATCGCTGGCGGCCCGCACCTCATCGTCGGGCATCGCCGTGTTCGGTCTGGCGTCACACAGCAGTCAGTCTTCTTTCCGTACGACCGAAGGTGCGCGCATCTCGGCCGGCGAGCTTGCCACCAACCTCGGCGCCGTTCGCGGGCGTATGTGGAACATCCTTTCCACGTGCTACGCCGCCGGGTACGACATCCCGGGTGTCACCGGCCCCGGCCGAGTCGCAACGTTCTCGTCCTCGTCCTCCGCGCTGACATGGGAGGCCGGCTCGGCCGGCACCTACATCGTTCGCAGCATGGTCGTCGAAGGCATGATCGAAGGCAAAGCGGCCACTTCGGTCGAGGATGCTTTTAACTACTCCAAGAGGAAAGAGCCGTCCCGCGCACCGATCATCAGCGACGGAGTCGGCGGCGAACTGGAGCTCGGTCCCTTCACCTGGGGACCGAAGCCCGAGGCCGCCGCACCGAAGCCGAAGCCTTCCAACACCTCGGCCTCGTCACCGACGGTCACGCCGTCGCCCAAGCCGAGCTGCTCGGGTCTGGGCTGCCTGGTCGGAGGTTTGTTCGGCTAGATCTGTCCGAAGCTTGTAGCCCCCAGCCGTCGCGTGCTCTCGCATGCGTCGGCTGGTGGCATTCAGGGACGGAATGTCCGCGAGGCGACTAGCGCTGCCACAGATCGACGTCCGGGCCTGTGCGCTCCCCCACCGCCCGACGAGTCCCTTTCGCAAACCCGTAGTAGTCGCGCACCTCTATCACGATCGGCATGGGCATCGCGTAGCCGCCGAGCAGGACCTGCTTCTTGGGCTCGAGGTTGTTCAGCAACACCCGAAGGGCGCGAGCGTCCGGCACTCCCTCGAGGACGGCACTCTGGTCTCTTTCGTCGTCGAGCGCACCGACCACCCGCGTGCCCAGCTGCGAGCGGATCTCCTCATCTATGCCGGACGGGCGCTGGTCGACCACGAGCAGCGTGACGTTGTACTTGCGCATCTCGCGTGCGATCGTGCCGAAGATCGTCTGATTCGACGCTTCGGGTGACAGGAACTTGTGAGCCTCCTCGAGGGTGATGACGAGCTGAGGCGGGAAGCCGATCTTGCCGTCGGCCGAGGACTGCTCCTTCTCTTCGCGCCAGCGGTTGTGGATCCTTCGGGTGACGATGCTCGCTACGAGCATGTAGGACAGGAAGTCGGTGTGGCCGCCGAACTCGATGACGACGTGGCGCCTGGCCAGCAGCGCATCGACCATGCGGTCGGCGGAGCTGTCGGTGACCTGCTCCTTCACGAAGGCCAAGCGTGTCACCTTCTTCAAGTTGCGCGCCAGAGCCTTCACAGACTGCGCGTGCACGCCGGGGATCGACTCCAGCTCTTCGTCGAGTGTCCCCACTTCCTGGAGCGCCATGAGGGTGGTGAGCCAGGCGCGATCGCCCCAGCGCTCCGACAGAGACTCCATGTCTCGGATCTGCGCATCGGTGAGGCCCAGCTCGCTTCGGAGCAGGACGAGGTCGGCGACCTGGATGTCCGACATCGCGACCTGGACCTCGTAGTCGGGCGTCACGCTGCGCCGGCGCGACGATGCCGGATCGACGGAGAAGATGAGAACCCGCTGTCCGAAGATCTCCTTCAAGGCGGGAGCCTTACGTTTTGTCTCCTCGTCCTCCGACCACATCCCGTACTCGTTGTGCATGTCGAAGACGAGCACGGACGCCAGCTCGGCCTTGATGACACCGGCGAGCAGCATGCGTGTCAGGAAGGACTTGCCGGTTCCGGTCTTACCGAAGACGGCATTCGAGCGCTCCACGAATCTCGAGAGGTCGATGCACACATCGGAGGTCATCTCCAGCGGTGTTCCGATGGGAAGAGTGGTCAGACCTTCGGCACCGAAGACGGTGGACACGTCGTCGTCGGAGGCTTCCCGGACGGTGGCGAAATGCGGAGGGATCGTCTTGACCGGCCGCACGCCGTCCTCACCGCGCTCGAGGAGCAGCTTCGGGCGCAGGTCGATCGTGGCGTACGTGTTCGTGCCGCGGAGCACCTCCTGGACGAACCCATCGTCGGGAGGCCGGAGCAATACGTCCTCGTTGGTGTTCGCAAGCTTTACGTCGTGGATCGCCGAGAAGAACCTGTGTCGGTAGCCGTCGACCACTACGAAGCGCCCTACGCGGACGTCCTCCACCGAAACGTCGTCGCCCAGACGCACTTCGATTCCGTCGAGCAGGCTCCCTCGGATCACACGGCCGAGAGCCCGGCCGCTCAACTCGGCTTCGAGCGCGGCCAGGGGGTCTATCTGTCCGGAACGAGTCATCGACTCTTGTCCCGTGCTTTGCCGGGACTCTGCGCGGCATCCAGACCGAAGCGCCGGATGATCGAGCTCGCCTGCTCGTAGTCCTGGCGGTACAGATCTGCGACCTCGCGTCCGGCCCGGACGAGGAAGGCGCGCCGGTCCGAGCGCGGTTCGGAGGCGGCGCGGATGGAGGCGGCGATGAGCTCGGCCGCGATGGGCAAGCCGGTTGCGCCGAGCGTCCGGATGAACGTGAGGTCCTCGGTCAGCTCGACCACATCTTCGTCATCGCAAGCGAAGACGAAGTCGTGCACGCGCGGCGGCGCTGGCGGAAGGTAGGGGCGGATCGGCCCGTCCTCGGCAAAGGCCACGCAGCTGGCTTCGAACTCCGTCGTCAGGAGCTCGAGCACCTGAGGCTGCTCACGCTCGAGCTCGACCCACGTTCGCCCCAAGGGGATCGCTCGTCGCGATGGATCGATGGAGGCATGCTCGACATGCGCCACCACACCGTAGGTCGTGCGCGCGGTGTCGCTGGTCTTTACGAAGGAGCCGAACGCGGGAGCCGCAAACGTTTGCGGCGCCACTGCACGAAGGCGAGTCGTCGACGCCTCGACGATCTCCCCGAGCCGCGGAGACTCCGCACCTATTCCCTGAACTCGCACCTTGCTCTCCCGGTCGGCTTTCAATCTTTGGTTGGTCAGGACTTAGAGGACGCTGATCCGCTTCCGCGCCAGTTTGGCGCTCGGCCGTGACACTCCCTGCCTGCGGGCAAGCTCGATGAAGGCCCGACGGTCCGGCGCCCGGACGACGGCTTGCTCGTGGGCCTCCGACAGAGCGACCGGATATCCGATCCCTTTGGCGCACTGATCGAGGACCGCTCCGGCGAGGGTCTCCAGTTCCGATGGCGTCGTCCAGGCCGGGAACTCGAGCCTCGATATCTCCGCACCCACGTGCAGGTAGACGAAATCGATGGGGACCTCGTAGGCCGCGGTAACCGTGGCGTGGGACCGGAATCTCGGGGAGCGCTGGCCCCTTTCCAGCAGCGACCAGAAAAGGCGCGAGTCGGTCACGGGGTCCGCTTCCTCGCAGGGCTTGTCCGGAACGGGAAGAAGCGACGCACCCGCGATCTCGAGCTGGGCTCTCCAGGCCTTGGCCCCACTCACGTACGGACAGCGGTCGCAATCAACCGGGTCCTCAGTGCAGAGGACGACCTTCAGCATCGATACCACGTCGCGCGTTCCGGGAGACGAGAGATAGCTCCCGGCCAGCGCGCCCTCGTCCTTCGCGGTGCGGAGGAATGTGTCGAGCGCTTCGAACGTCGTCGTCTTCACGTCATCGGGGTGAAGGCCGGCGAGCCGGTCCGGACCCGTTTCCAGCCACCACAGGAGAAGGGTGCCGTCGACGAGAGTGATGAGCGGCTCGGCGGACGGATGGATCTGTTCGCTGAGGGCCGAGCACTCGGCCGCGAACCGCCGCGCGCCGACGACACGGGCATCGGCCTCTTGCCGTGCGCCACCGAAGAACGGGTAGACCTCGTCCGGCGTCCACGAGACCTGCGGCACCGACGTGAGACGTGCCTTCCCCTCCGCGTAAGAGATGTCGGCCACTCCGACGTTCACGAGGAAGCACGGCATGTGGTCGTGGCGCTCGGGCAGGATCTGGGAGCCATCGGATGCGATCACTCGATAGTCGGTCACTGCGTGGATGTCGTAAGCACCCAGCGGCTCCAACGGCTCGGCTACGAGCCAGCTTGTCTTCGCCGCCACGACGCGGTCACGCAGGGCAGGACCCAGCACGACGGCTCGCTCCCACGCCGTCAGGGTCTGCGCAAGCCTGGGTGTCAGCTCCTGACTCAGTGCCGCCATCCCGGCCCCCATGCGCCGCACCTGGGCAGCCACGGCTACCAGATCCAGCATGAGCGGCATGATAGGGCCCGGCGCCGACAGGCCTTCCGTCGATTTCCCCTTCTGACCTGGGATGATGCCCGGATGCGATCGATGACCGAGAGCCGATGAACCGAGCAGAGGCCATCTCGAGCCTGGCCGCCGAGACCTTCGACGTGCTCGTGGTCGGCGGAGGCATCGTGGGCGCGGGCGTGGCCTTCGATGCGGCTACGCGGGGCTTGCGTGTCGCCTTGGTCGAACGCGAAGACTTCGGCTCCGGCACCTCCTCTCGTTCCTCCAAGCTGATCCACGGCGGGTTGCGTTACCTGCGCCGTCTCGACATCGGTTTGGTGCGAGAAGGGCTGCGCGAACGACGCGAGCTGATGCGGATGGCGCCGCACCTGGTGCGGCAGCAGGAGTTCCTGGTCCCTCGCTTCTCGTCGCTGCGTCTCGGGGTGCGAGCCGGTCTGACGCTGTACGACGTCTTGTCGGCGGGCTCCGGGCTCCCCCGTCACCGCAGCATCGACCCTGATGAGGTGAGCGAGCTCGCGCCGGCGCTGCGGAAAAGCGACGGCGGTCTCGCTTATTGGGACGCCACGACCGACGACGCCCGGCTCGTCTGGGGGATCGTGCGGTCCGCGGCGGAGGCGGGCGCGGTCGTGGCCAACTATGCGGAATTACGAGTGATAAACACGTCGCCGGGTCGCGCGGCGGGCGGAGTGGTCGTGGACAAGGAGTCGGGCTCGGATATCGAGGTGCGTGCGCGAGCCGTCGTCAACGCCACGGGCGTGTGGGCCGATGAGGTCCGTCGTATGGAGAGTGCCGATGCTTCGATGGGCGTGCGCCCGTCGCGTGGCACCCATCTCGTCTTCCGTCGTTCGCGGGTACCGGTCGATGCTGCGCTCGTCCTCCCCAGTCCGGACCGGCGGTTCGTGTTCGTCGTGCCGTGGGAGAACGACACAACGCTCGTCGGTACGACCGACGTCGAACACGCCGGCGATCTCGACCA
The DNA here is from genome assembly GCA_040905525.1 of Actinomycetota bacterium. GTDB lineage: Bacteria > Actinomycetota > JAICYB01 > JAICYB01 > JAICYB01 > JBBDRJ01. Next base: position 248,699 of record JBBDRJ010000006.1, on the reverse strand, counting down.
GCCGGAAGCCGAGGACGCGGAGATCGACTACCTGCTCGGAGTGGTCAACGACGTGCTCGAGACTCCGGTCTCACTCGACGATGCCATCGCGACCTATTCCAGCTTGCGACCGTTGGTCAAAGGCTCGGGCCGTCGCACGAAGGACATCTCCCGGCGCCACAAGGTGCTCGTGGGAAGGGCGGGAGTGGTTACCGTCGTCGGCGGAAAGCTCACGACGTGGCGTCCGATGGCGATCGAGGCCGTCGACGCGGCGTTGGGATCCGGTGAGTTCGAGCACCGGCCGCGCACCAAGATGCACGAGCTCAGGCTCGCCGGCGCGGCCTTCCGCGAAGGCGTGATTCCTGCGTTGGAAGCCGTGTTGCACGATCTCGGCCTCGACAAATCCCACGCGCCGCGACTGTACGAGAGGTACGGAGCCCACGCGGCCGAAGTGCTCAAGCTCGTCCGGACCGATCCGTCGTTGGCGAAGCAACTTCATGCCGAGCTCCCGTACATGCGGGCCGAGGCCGAGTACGCGATCCACAGCGAAGCCGCGCGAACAACGGACGACGTTCTGGCTCGACGCCTTCGCGTTACCGTCACGTCGTCGGACTACGGCACGTCCTGCGCGCCGTGGGTGTGGGAGAGGCTGTTGCTGGTTCGATGAATCCCTACCCGGTCTATCTTGTGCTCGAAGGCGTTCGCGGCCTCGGCCTTGGCCTGATAATCACGGCTCCCATCTACCGGATCGAGTCGGCCGGCTTCGGCCCTCTCGAGCTCGTGCTCGCCGGCACGGCCCTGGAGGTCGCCTACTTCGTGGGCGAGGTGCCGACCGGTGTAGTGGCGGACGTCTACAGCCGAAGGCTGTCGTGCATCATCGGCGCTTTCGTCATGGGATCCGGTTGGTTGCTGGAAGGTGCGTTCGCTTCTCTGTGGCCGATCATGATCGCGCAGGCGCTGCTGGGGGCGGGGTGGACGTTCTTCTCCGGCGCGACCGAGGCTTGGATCGCGGGTGAGATCGGTGAGGACCGCGCCCCGCGCGCGATCGTTCGGGGACAGCAAGCCAACCTCACTGCCGTCCTGGTCGGGGGGTTCGCGGGGGCCGGGCTGGCCACGATCGAGCTGAATCTGCCCATCATCGTCGCCGGTGCGGCGACGGCGGGTCTCGGCGTGTTCCTGATCATGTTCATGCGCGAGACGGGGTTCGTGCGCGGCGAGCACGCGAGTCGTCTCGCAGCGCTGACGTCGACCTTCCGCGGCGGGACGAAAGCGATCCGCGGGAACCGCGTCCTGCTCGTCATCCTGGGCGCGACGTTCCTGACCGGTGCAGCCAGCGAAGGCCTCGATCGTTTGTGGGAAGCGCACCTGTACACCGATTTCCGTCTGCCGGGGTTGGGAGCACTCCCCCAGCTCTACTGGTTCGCGATCGTGGGCGGGATAGCGACGGCGCTCAGTGTCGGCGCACTTAGTCTGTCTCGACGGTGGGTGGAACGGGAGAGCGACCGCACTCTTGCCGTGACTTCGATCGTCCTGACGAGCGTAATCGCGGGCGGTTGCGCGCTGTTCGGTCTGGCTCCCGGCTTCGCGCTGGCCGTGGCCGCCTATTGGGCGGTGCGCATAGCGCGCAACGTGCTGTCGCCGACATACATCGTCTGGATCGTCCGGCACTCCGATCCGTCCGTGCGCGCGACCGTGATCTCCTTGGAGGGACAGAGCCACTCGATCGGCGAGATTGCGTCCGGTCCGGCGGTCGGTTTCGTGGGGCGCCTGGTTTCTATCCCGGCGGCCCTGGCGACATCGGGAATCATCCAGGCCTTCGCGGTTCCACTACTGGCGCGCGAGGCGGCCCGGGCACCGACGGCGCCGCCAAGCAAGCCAACTCCCCTCCCGACGGACGTGATCCCACCCACACCGGGGGCCGATACGCTGGCGCCGGAGATCTAAGAACACGGAACGGGCCTTCTCGGAAGACGGTGAGCGTCACCCAGGGGATCGTAGGTCTTGGCTATGACCATCGGTCCGCACAACGGATTTGGGCGCTGAGCCGCGCGGAGCGAAGCGAACGCCGGCTCCAACGCCGAGTTGTGCCGCCGCGCCGAACGCAACGTTTATGGAGCGATCCGCCGCGCCAACTCGTAGTTGGTGGGGTTCCCATCCGTGCCGAACGGCCATCCAGAGTCCACCACGAGCCGTGCGAAGATCCAGAGTCGGAGCCGACCAGCGTCAACGCCGGTCAGGGTGGCCATCCGATTGCAGAGGCCGATTGGGTCAGTGGCGAGCCGGTCGGCGCAGTTTGTCATGTGCTGCATCGGATCGTAGGTCGGATCGCCGATGTACGGCTTGGGATCGACGACAAGCCAAGGTGCACGTTGCGCGGCAAGAATGTTTCCCCCATGCAGATCCGTGACTAGGAGCACCCGACGGCCTTTGGATGTCGAGAGCTCGCGCCACAGCGCCAGCCCTCACGCACCAAGCCGACATCGGGTGGTGGCGACCGATCCAGTTCCGCCTCGCACTCCGAAGCCCACAAGGCGCACATGTCGCAAGCGACCGGAAGACGTGAGGCGTCGGCGGCTCGATCCATAGACGTTGGAGAAGCCGTGCGGCCACGACATCTTGTTCTGCTTCAGGCAGCGCGTTGCGAAGATCGGTTCCCGGCTCGCATCCGCTCGAGCAGTAGCGCACTCGTCTCTTCGTTCCTCCACGTCCGATGGAGTTGGACGGTGCCATCTCCATCCCACGCGCGAAGACCTTCAGGCTCGTGCAGGCACTCCGTGTCGCGCCATCCGATCTTGAGCACGAGCCGCTCGCCATCGCTCCTGCGCATGACGGGTGCGGTCCACGATGTGCCGCCACCTGGCTCGTACCGCTCGCCGACGACGAGTGACCATTCGTGCCCGAGCCGTTCAACGTTCCTCGGCAGCCCCTCCAGCCATGGCATCGCCGGCAGGTCCGCGGCGCGCCACGGCGCGCGCGAGGTAGGTCGGAATCCTTGGAGCTGTCACGCGGACTCAGATGCGACCAACGACGACAAGTCGGATCACCTTACGACACAATCTGCGGCCAACCAGCCGAGACTCCATGAGACCCATCGTCGGCACAACGATATGGGCTGCGCCGAGTTGAACGGCTCCTTGCTCAACCCGATGGAATCATGCGGCCGATCGGTTGCCCGAACGCTCGCGAACGAAGCGTCGAACGGCGACCATGCACCAAACAGCCTCGACAACCCCGAAGGGCCATGCGCCGGACAGGAAGCCGTAGGAGCTGGCCAGCGCACAGCCAAGAGCGAAAGCTCCAATGAACATTGGGCCGCGCCTTTCGAGTGCATACATGACCATCATGAAGGTCAAAGCCGAAACGCCGAAGGCGGTGAGCATGTCGAAAGGCTACGACACCACTGTCTTCGTACATCGCACTCCTGGTCCGTTCAACGGTTTGGGGCGCTGAGGCGCGAGCGAAGTTGGCGCCGCAGGCCCCGATCTTCGCTCGTCGCCTCCTACGCCGCGTTAGCCAGCACGGTGGACGACCTTACCGGGCAGAACGCTGGATAGGACCTCTGATGCACTGGCGATCAATGGAACGAGATCTTCAAGCTTGTTCGAAGGAGCGTCAAGGATGAGGACGCCGATGGAGAGGACCTTTAGGTTCTGCTGATACTCGATGCTTGAGTCATTGGTCAGCAAGACCTCGAAACCGGAGTCAGCGGCACGAGCGAGGAGTTCGCCGTTAGTGAGTCCCGCCCAGCCTTCATCTCGCACGGTGGAGACGCTGTGGCCTTGGATCGCATCAGCAAGACCGACAGGCAAGTGCTCGTCAAGCAGGACGCGCACGGTCCGCGGCTGCCTCGAGCTCCTCGAGAACGGCGATGACTTGGTCGCGACTTACCGACGGGAACTGGGCGAGGAACTCGTCGATGCTGTGATCGGCTTCAAGATAATCAATGAGGTTGCGCAAGGGGACTCGAGTACCTGCGAACACGGGCTTACCGCCAAGAATCTCAGGATCAGATCGCACAGCGGACGAAAGTGACATGAGAAGAGGGTACCGCTCCTGAAGTCCGCATAACGATTCTTGCCGCTCAGGCGCGAGAAGTCATTCGCCGAAGGCCAACGACTTCTTGTCGCCTGCTGCGGCTAGTTATGCCGCAGCGACTGGTCTGGGTTAAAAGCCATGAGCTTCACCGCACATCATGTGTCGTCACGCCTCTGCAATTGGGGGCGGTTCGAATCGAGGAACGCCGCCATCTCCACATATCTCCACCAAGGCATCGAACTTAGCTCGCACATATGGGAAGATCGAAATCGTCGCGTGGTCGTGAGCGTATTCGAGGGGCTCAACTACCTCAAGAAGCAGGGCGTAGCCAGTCGGCACGGCAGCGAGCCTCACCAGTTCCCTAGAGACATAGCCACCTTCGTAGAGCGCGAGAAGCCGATAGAAGTAGCTGCTGAACGTACGTCGTGCAATGCTCACGCTGGTCCACGCGCCACCAGGGTGCAGTGCGCGATAGGCCTCAACGAGATCATCTTTGTGCTCGTCGCGAAAGGTTCGTAGCGCTCCGAGAGCTCGGCGTATCTCGTTGCCGTGATACTCAGTCAGAAAGCCGTTGAGCAAGTCTGCTTCAGCTGTTTTAAGGGTCGCGCCCACGGCAGCCTTGGAGTGGCTGGCCGCTCGCCACGCGGCGATGGCCGCAAAAGCTCCGATGGCGGCGGCAGCAACTACAGCGTAGGCAGTGATGGAGTCGACGCTGGAGACGGGGGCCGGGCTCGCCATCAACTCGATGACCGAACTATTGGTCGGCATAACTCGTATCTATGCCGACCGGCTTAACGTGAACGGTCGGCCGCTTATCTCTTGGAAAGCGCGTGCCGAAACATGCCTCCCACCTGCACGCAGGTTTCGTCATCGCATGATTGTGAGACGGATAACGCGCCCAGCGGTCGGCATAACAGCCCCGATCGACCATGCCTACTCCGCCGCACGGCCCTCGAGGTGCTTGGCCAGGAACTTCTCCGCCATCCCGTAGAACTTCAGGTTGTTCTCCGGCTTGGCGAAGCCGTGGCCCTCGTCGTCGAACACGATCAGCTCGTGGTCGATCCGCTTCTCCTTCATAGCCGCCACGATCTGCTCGGTCTCGGCGAGCTTCACCCGCGGATCGTTCGCACCGTGCGCGATCAACATCGGGATCTCGATGTTGTCGACCTTCGACAGCGGCGACCGCGACCATAGGAACTCTTCCTCCGTCTCCGGGTTCCCGACGCGGTTGTGAAGCATGACGATCTGAGGCTGCCAGTACGGCGGAACCGTTTCGATGAACGTCTTGAGGTTCGTGGGCCCCACCATGGCAACAGCGCAGCTGAACACGTCCGGCGTGAACGTCGCGCCGACGAGCGCGGAATACCCACCGTAGGAGGCACCCATGATCGCGAGCCGCTTGGGATCGGCGAAGCCCTGTTCGACGACCCAGTTCACGACGTCGATGAGGTCGTCGTGCATCTTTCCGCCCCATTCCTTGTCGCCCGCGTTCGTGAACGCTTTTCCGTAGCCGGTCGATCCTCGGTAGTTGACCTGCACGCTGAGGTAGCGACGGTTGGCCAGCCATTGCGCCTCGGGGTCGAAGCCCCACGTATCGCGCACCCACGGGCCCCCGTGAACGTTCAAAACTGTCGGCAGGTCCTTTCTCTCGCTGTTTGCGGGGAACGTGAGGTAGCCGTGGACGGTGAGACCGTCCCGGGCCTTGATCTCGAAGGGCTCCATCTTCGCGAGGTCGTACTCGTTGAGGTCCGGGCGATGGTCGAAGAGGAACGTGGCTTGTTTCGACGCCCGGTCGAGCACGTAATAGGAGACCGGACCGTCGTCGGCTGTGAAGGCGACGACCCAGGTTCGGTCCGCGTGGTCGCGGTCCGTCACACCGAAGTCGCCCTCGTGCAGGCTCCGGATGGCGTCGAAATCCTCTTGGATCGATGCATCGAGGACCTGCCACTCCACGCGATCACGCAGGAAGGCAACGGCTTGGATCTCACGTGTGTCCGGGTGGACCAACACTCCGGACACGTCGTAATTCGGGTCTTCGGCGATGACCTCCTCTTCGCCGGTGGCGATGTCCATCTTGACCAGGCGGCCGGTGTTCGCGTCCTTCGAGCTCCGCAGATACATCCCTTTGCCATCCGCGGTGAAGCCGACCGGACCCGAGGTGAGCAGATCGTCCGGGCCGAACTCGATGAGAGGACGGAACTCGCCCTCATCGCTGTCGCGAACGAGCACCGTCATACCGCCTTCCATCGTCATCGCGACGGCGGACCGCACCTTCATTTGCTTGTCGACGACCCACGCAAGGTAGCCGGTGTTCTCGGCGATCTTCGCGAGCTCGCCCGTCTTCAGGTCGCAGTGATAGACGTCGTGCAGGACTTGGTTGTCCTTGTTCATCGCGATCAGGACCTCGTCCGGGAAATCCTTATTCATCGCCTGGATGCGCGCCTGGACGTTCTCGAAGGGCGTGAGGTCCCGTGTCTCGTTGTTCTCCAGATCCACCGAGTACACGCGCCAGTTCTCGTCCCCGCCTTGGTCCTGGATGTAGATGAGGTGACGGTTGTTGTGGGCCCAGGCGTATCCGCGGATCCCACGGTCGGTGTCAGCGGTCACCGGCGCGTAGTTGTCCTTGCCGACGTCTCCCACCCACACATTGAGTACGCCGTTCACGGGTGCGATGTAGGACATACGGGTGCCGTCCGGTGAGATCTGCGGCTGTACCTTCTCCGGGTTGCCGAGAAGTACTTCGAGTGGAATCAGCTTGGTGTTCGTGACTGTCATAACCCCTCCCCCCGTGGATTGGCCATCTTACGTCGAGAACCAGCCGCGCCACTCATGGATCTCGATCACGACGGCCGGCCCGGCCGGAGGATTGCCTTCGTACTGCGTGTACTTGTCCAGCAGCGCGTCGACGGCGCGCTCGAACTCCACACCTTCCGAGACGACCCGGCCCCGGCCCAGCAGCATGCACCACCAGACACGCGTCCAATCCTCTTCGTAGTGGTCGACGAGCAGCGTCGCGCGTGGCTCGCGCTCGAGGTTGGCCAAGCGCTGGAGGCGTCTCGTGCGCTTCGGCTTCGAGTCGACGGCCGAGTACACGACATCGCCCGCCAGGGCGAAGCTGATTGGCACGAGATGGGGCTGGCCCGCTGGATCGGTGGTTGCCAGCCGAGCCACGCGTGCCGCCACGACCCGTTTGCGGATCTCGTCCTGCGTCAGTGACGGCGTGTCAGGCTCCGGAGCCGGCAGCGACCCGGAAAACCTGTTCCCATGGTTCTGCGTCGATCCCGACCGCCATAAGCTGGTGGCGCGCGCCGGCCAGATCGGGGCTCCCCTCCCACCGGCGCAACTCCCCGATGACGGCCTCGGCCAGGCGGATCAGCCCGTGACTGACGACATCCTCGCTGGCGTCGGCGATTCGCTTGGCGGATCCGAGCGCCGCGCGCGTCTCGATGTCCTCATTGCGCTGCGTGTGTCCGAGCGCGCGCGCCACATGGGCTCGGAATTGATCGACATAGCTACCGCCGATTCGGCCGACTTCTTCGCCCAATGAGATCGCTTCGTCCGGCCGTCCCGCGGCGGCAGCGCACAACGCGTAGATGCAGGCTGTGTTCGTCCGGGCGCCCGGATCCTTGGGATCTAGCGACCACGCCATTGTCGCCGTGGCGTAGGCATCGTGGGGTCGCCCGGCGATGAGCTCGGCCAGCGCGCGTCCGACGATCATGTCCGCGTCGCCGATCTCGGCATCTATCCCGTACTCATCGAGGATGGCGAGTGCGCCGGCGCCGTCGCCCATGAACGTCTTTATCGTGGCTACACCCATCACTCCGGCCAGCGGTGCGGGCGCCCTTGGTCCTTCTTCAACCTTGAGGCCTTCGGCCAGTCGCAGCGCGTCTTCCGAGCTCCCGGTGAACAACAGGGCCCAGGCTTTCTGGAGGGTCGACAGGGATAGACCCATCTCGTCGTCGATCTCCTTGAAGAGCTGCAGCGCCTCGGACGATTGCTGAAGGGATTCGCGGGTCCGTCCCTGCCATAACCGTATCCCCGCCAGGAGGTTGAGCATCATCCCGTGGGCCCAGCGGTCGCCGATCTCACGTGTCCACTCAACGCCCTGCTCGGCGATGGTGGCCGCTTCGTTCAGGCGGCCCTTGAAATACCAGACGTAGCCCAGAAGGCCGAACGCCCATCCCTGACCACCGAAGTCTCCGATCTCGTCGAATAGATCGGCCGCTACACGCAAGCGTTCCTCGGCGAGGTCGTAATCGCCGCGCGAGAACGACACCCAAGCGAGGTTCTGAAGTCCCCAGGCCTCGCCACGGCGGTCGTCGAGCTCGCGCGAGATCTGCAACGCCTCCGACACGACGCTCTCGGCCTCGTCGAGGCGGCCCTGCTGGATGCGGGTGAAACCCGAGAGCCGAAGAGCCTCGGCTTCCCCTCGTCGGTTCCCGGCTTTACGCCAGCACTCGACGGCTTCGATCAATGTCGCCACTGAACGGTCGTGATCGCCTTCGCGTTGCTCGGTTTCTCCCCGCACGGTCAGTGCTTGTGCGACGAGGGTTGCGTCGTCGACCTCGCGAGCTATTTCCAAAACCGATTCGATGTCGGCGTACGCGCCGCTCATGTCTCGCGAAGCAGAGCGTCCCCGCGCACGCTTCACGAGGAAAGCCGCACGCCTCGCCGGTTGATCGTCTCCTATCAGATTCAGGGCGTGGTCGAGCAGATGCAGGGACACCCCCGTCGTCTCTCGGGCCTCGGCGCGATCGGCGGCACGTTCCAGCCACTCGAGCCCACGTTCCGAGACATCGGTCGGAACGCCCTCGATGATCCCGATCTCCCTGACAAGCTGCGCGGCTTGCGCGAAGTGATGCGCGATGCGCTCCAGATGCTCTTCCTCGCGTTCGGTGCGATGCGCGTACTCCGCCAGCCAATCGGCGACGGCCGCGTGCCGGCGTCCGCGCTCGCTCTTCGTCAACGTCTCGTATGCGACGTCGCGGACGAGATCGGACTTGAACTCGAACTCTCCGTCTTCCAGGACTAGCAGGTCCTTCTGCTGAAGGCTGGTGAGCCAGGTGCGCCCGTCGCTCTCACCGCGCGTGTCACCCAAGGCAACGAGCGCATCGATCTGCCCCCGGCGTCCAACGACGGCCGCGTCCTCGAGCACTGAACGCTCCAGTCGATCGAGCGCGTCGAGTCGGGCGGCGACCAGACCGCGCAGCGTCGCAGGGAGCTCCGTACCGTCCAGCCCGGATGCGCCCATGTCGGTTTCGCCGAGGATGGCCACCAGCTCCTCGAGGAAAAGGGGGTTGCCACTCGCGCGATCGACGATGAGGTCGACGAGCTGCGGTGAGGCATTCTGGCCGAGCAGGGTCTGAACTATCTCGGCCGATGCGTTTTCGTCCAGCGGTTGAAGATTGACCACATGGAGGTCGAAGCAGCCCAGACGTGGCGTCCAGCGGTCGTAGAGCTCGCTGCGGGCCGTGGCCATGAGCAAGATCGGCAGATCTCGCAGCCGCTCGAACATCGTGTCGATGAGGTCGAGCACCAGCTTATCCGCCCAATGGATCTCGGAAAGCACGATCACGAGCGGTCCTTGTCGCGCATTGGCGGCCAGCGAGTGCTGGATGGATCGGACCGCTTCGTCCCGGGCGCGCGAGGGCTCGAGCTCGTTGAGTGAGGCCTCGTACCCCATCAGGTAGAGAAGTCCGTCGGACACGCGAGCGGCCTCGACCCCCTCCCCAGTGGCTCCCATGACCGTGGCGATCGCCTCGCGGCACTTGCCGGCGGCAACGTCGGCGGGATCGGCCGGATCGATGCCGCACGCCTGCCGCAGGGCTTCGGCAACCGGCCACCACGGGTTCGCCTCTCCGTAGGGCAAACACCGTCCCTCGATGACGAGCGCGTCGTGCTGGACCCTGGCCATCTCGACGGCCTCTTCGACCAGACGCGTCTTGCCAACGCCGGCTTCGCCGACGAGGAGGACGAGGTGCGGGTTGCGCTGCGATACTGCCGTGCCGAGTGCTTGCCAGAGCATCCCGAGCTCGGCCTTTCGTCCGAACAATGGCGTGCGCATCCGGCCCGGACGGAATCCTGGCGGTCCGAGCGCTTCCAACGCGCGCCACGCATCAACGGGAGCTCCGCGTCCTTTGACCGACAGCGACTCGAGATCGTCGTAGGCGATGACCTCGCTCGTCGAGGCGTAGGTGGCCGCGCCCACCAGGACATCACCGGGTTCGGCCGAAGTCTGCAAGCGCTTCGCGATGTTGACGACGTCACCGAGAGCCGTGACGTCGGCTCCGCCGCGCAGGCCTCCGACGACCACCTCACCGGTATTGATCCCGATACGCATACGCACCTTGGATCCGGTCTCTTCAGTGTGTTCGCCGAGGGTTCGCTGCATCTGAAGACCGGCGCGGACGGCGCGCTCCGGGTCGTCTTCATGCGCCACCGGAGCACCGAAGACGGCCATGATCTCATCGCCCACGATCTTGTCCACGCGGCCCCCGTGCGCGAGCACGTCGGCGGCCAGACCTTCGAAGCACCGATCGAGCATCCTCTTAACCTGCTCGGGGTCGAGGTCCTCCGACATCGGTGTGAAACCGACGACGTCGGCAAACAGCACGGTGACGATCCGTCGCTCGTCGGCGCGGGCGGTTATGACCGCACCACAGGACGGACAGAACTTGGCGCCCGCCGGCAGATCCGCGGCGCAGGAGGAACAGACGCGGTCCGTCACGATGTAACGATACCGGGGTTGTTCCCGGTACTTCTCACAGGCCTCGTCAGGCCTTGAGCCGCATAGCCCCGGACAGGATCGAATACGCGGCCGGCGTCCGGCCGAGCACCTCGCCGTCTGCCTCCACGAGTGCCGGAGGGTCGCAATGGACGAGCAAGCGCGAGCTCCGAACCTCCTTGATGCGCGGATGGGGGATGTGCTTGCCGCTATAGACCTTGGTGATCCCTCTGGCGTAGTCGAGCTTCGATCCGAACTGGATCTGAACGTCGAAGACGCCGTCGCCCGGATCGGCGGCCGGCGCCACCCGCATGCCGCCCCCGAAGTACTGCGCGTTGGCTACGACGAGATTAGTGAGCGGCCCCTCGTAGATCTGGTCGTCGAGCTCGATGCGGGCCCGACGCCGTTCGAATCCCGGAAGCGTCAAGACGAAGGAGGCGAAGTACACCGCGCCGCCCAGAGCTCGAGGGAGCCGGGCCGCGCGCTGCACGACCTCGGCTCCGATGCCCACGCCCGAGATGTTGGCGAAGAAGCGGCGGACCTCACCGCCTTCGGTCTGGAAGCGAACCTCGGCGACGTCCACGGCCCGTGGTGGTACTTCCGAGGCCAGGCGGCTCACCGCGCCGGCGATGTCCTCGGGGATCCCGAACGTCTTCGCGTAGTCGCAGCCCGATCCGCCGGGCACAACACCCAGCTCAGGTATCTCGGTCCCGGTCCCGTCGGCTAGCAAACCGTTCACGACCTCGTGCACGGTGCCGTCACCGCCCGCAGCAACCACGAGGTCCACACCGTCGGCCCGAGCCTGCCGGGCCAGATCGACGGCGTGGCCGGGCGCATCCGTGAGCCGGCCCTGTACGTCCAAGCCATGGGTTCGGATCGCTGCGATCAGGTCCGTCCATTCCTTCCCGACGCGCCCGCGTCCGGCCCCCGGGTTTCCGATCACGAATGCGCGCGTCATGTCACACCACCGACGAGTAGGCGACGACGCCGCGCTGCACGCGATCGACGGCCTCGGCCAGTGTGCCGGCGAGCTCGGAGGCGGAATCGACCACCTGACGCAGCTGCTGGAGTAGGTCGACGACTTGCTTCGCCGAGCGCACGAAGTCACCAGCCGACGACTGCCTGTCCTCGAGCATGTCCTCGAGGGAGCTACCGCTCGCCCATTCGAATATCGGAGCCATGAATCCGGCGTCCGGTTCCTTGAGAAGCTCGACGTCGTGGGACCGTTCGGTTTCGCGGAGTGAACGGAACAAGTTGCTGATGCGACGTTCCTGGCGGGCGAGCTCCGGTGTCGGGGGCCCCTCTCCTTCGTCCCGTCGACGCGCTTCGTAGACGAAAAGCGACGCGACCGCCGCCAGCTCCTCAGCGCTGAGTCCGTTCAGCCAACCCTTGGATAGGCACTCGACCACGAGCAGGTCAGCCTCGTTGTACACCCGCGCGAGCAGGTCGCCTCGCGGCGTAAGTGCCCAATCTTCTGCGTACCCGAGCGTTCGAAGCACACCCAGCACGCGCTCGAATGTGCGGGCGATGGTTCCCTTGCGCCGGCGAACCTGACCCCGGAGCTTTCCCACCTCCGCCTCGACATCCACGAGCTCGTTCGCAACCTTCAGGTGTCGGTCGACGTCCGGACAGTTGTGTACCGGTTGCGACTCGTAGGCGGCGATCAGCTTTCGTGCGTCCGATCTGTTCGGAGCACTCTGCGGCCGGCGAACGTTGAGCGCCTCGAGCTGCCGGGCGAGATCTTTGCGCACCTTCGGCGCTCGCCACGACTGACCGCGAAGCCGGATCCTCGCGATAGCCACTGGAGGTTCGCGGAAGTCGCGGGGGCCGAGCTTCCTGAGCTTGCGGTCGAGCGTCATCGCCGTGACCCGAGGCGCACCGCCGGAGGCTATCCTCGGCTGCTCGAGGATCACCGCTCGCCCGATCCCCTTCTCCCAAACGACGTCACCGGGTGAGAGTTTCGTTAGTGCTTCGCGTACGGCTCCCGAACCGCGCTCGTGCTTCAATGCGCGCGCGGCCTCTTCGCGCAAGTTCCGGTAGTCGATCACGTCGCCGAGCTCGCAAACGGCCTCCTCGCGGAGGCCGGCGGCTTTCCGTTCCTGCTTCTCGAGGTCGCGTTCCCAGCGCACGACGCTGCGGTCGGTTACGAACTGCGCGAAGGATGAGTTGAGGAGACGTGCGGCCGTTTCGGGTTCGTAATTTCGAACGAGGTTGACGGCCATGTTGTACGAAGGCCGGAACGATGAACGGAGGGCGTACGAGCGCATCGTCGCCAGGGAGGCGAGCTTGTCCAGCGACACCCACGGATTGAACAGCGTCACGCCGTAGCCCAGCTCGTCGATCCCACGGCGTCCGGCGCGTCCCGTGAGTTGGGTGTAGTCGGTTGGCGTCAACAACTCGTGCTTCTCACCAGTGAACTTCGTGAGCCTCTCGATCACGACGGTCCGGGCCGGCATATTGATGCCGAGGGACAGTGTCTCGGTCGCGAAGACCAGCCGGACGAGGCCGAGGGCAAAGAGCTCTTCAACCGTCTCCTTGAAGATCGGGATCATCCCGGCGTGGTGGGCAGCGATGCCGCGCTCGAGGCCTTCCAGGAAGGACGCGAAACGCAGCGCGCGAAGATCGTTCTCGTCGATGGTGGCGGCGCGGAGCTGAGCGAACTCAGAGATGCGATCCTTCTCCTCCCGGCTGGTGAGCTCGATCCCGGCCCGCACGCAGGCTTCCACCGACTCGTCGCAGCCGGCCCGGGAGAAGATGAAGACGATCGCCGGGAGCATGTCCTTGTCTGCGAGAAGGTCGACGACCTCCACGCGTGTCGGTGTGTAGGCGTCGATCGGTCCGTGCTTGCGCGGCCGCCCCGGCGCTCGGGTGCCTCCGCGATACCCCGGGCGCCCGGACGGGATGCTGCGGTACCGGGCCGCTGCCGCCATCCCTTTGGTCCACACACGCACCACCTCGGGATGCGGCCGCGCGTCCTGGCCGAGCAGCGGATAGAGCTCGCGTCCGACCATCACCAAGCTGCGCAACTCGACCGGACGCTCGTGCTCGACCACGACCTTCGTGGGCCCCCGGAGCGTTCTCAGCCAGTCGCCGAACTCCTCAACGTTCGAAACCGTCGCCGATAGGCAGACCACTCCCACCTCGGGCGGCAGATGGATCAACACTTCTTCCCACACCGCTCCGCGGTACGGGTCCTGGAGATAGTGGACTTCGTCGAGCACGACCCACTGCAGACCTTGCAACGTGTTAGAGCCCTCGTAGAGCATGTTTCTTAAGACTTCGGTGGTCATCACGACGATCGAGGCTTCGCCGTTGATCGAGTTGTCTCCGGTCAGCAGTCCGACGTGACGCGCATCATGCTGGGCGACGAGGTCGCCGAACTTCTGATTCGAGAGCGCCTTCAAGGGTGTTGTGTAGAAGCACTTGGCTCCGGCGGCCCGCGCGGTCCAGCAGGCGAACTCGGCCACGACGGTCTTTCCGGATCCCGTCGGCGCCGCGACGAGAACGGACCCCCCTTCGCTTACCGCGTCGATCGCTTCCTTCTGGAAGTCGTCGAGCGGGAACGGGAGCCCGGAGGCGAACTCGGCCGCAGACGCGCGGCTGTGCGGGGGGTTGCCCATTTCGACGAGTCTACGAGGGCAGGTCTACGCTTGACCGAGGAGTCAAGGGTCGAGGGAGGAAGAGTCCATGATCAGCGAGCTGGAGCTTGCGAGCCCCGGAGACGTAGGTGTCGACGCCGAACGCCTCCAAGCACTCATCGATCGCGCCGGGAAGGAAGTCGACGAAGGGCTCCTTCCCGCCTGCCAGGTCGCGCTTGCTCGGGAGGGCAAGCTCGTCGCGTTCGAAACGTTCGGCGATGCCACACCGGCCACGCGCTTCGTGATCTTCTCTGCCACCAAGGCCTGGGTGGCATCTACCGTCTGGATGTTCCTTCAGGAAGGTTCCCTGAAGCTCGATCAGCGGGTGGCCGAGATGGTTCCGGAGTTCGGCACCAACGGCAAGGACGTGATCACGCTGGAGCAGGTGATGCTCCATACGTCCGGCTTCCCGCGCCAGCTCTTGAACCCGCTGAAATGGGACGACAAGGAAGCACGCTATCGGGCGTTCGATCGCTGGGAGCTCGACTGGGAGCCGGGTACGGCCTTCGAGTACCACGCGACATCGGCGCATTGGGTCCTCGCCGAATTGCTCGAGCGAGTGACGGGCAGGGACTTCCGCGACGTCGTCCGCGAAAGGTTGGTCGAGCCGTTGGGCCTGCCGAGCTTCGTCCTCGGCGGCGACGGTGCAAAAGACGCCGAAGTCGCGCAAGTGAGACAGGTGGGCGAGCCGATGACGCCGGACGAGCTGGAAGCGATGATCGGCATCCGGGAGCTTCCGATCACCGAGGTCACACCCGAGGCCACGTCCAGCATTAGTCGGATGCCGGCGCGTGAGGTTGGCATACCCGGAGGCGGCGGCCTGGCTACGGCGGCCGACATCGCGCTGTTCTACCAGGAGCTCATCCACAACTCGAAGGGCCTTTGGGACTCAGGCTTCCTGGCCGACGCAACCAGTCACGTTCGCAACAACTTCCCGGACATCATGTTCCGAACGCCCGCCAGCCGGGGTCTCGGCGTGGTGATAGCCGGGGACGATGGGCTCGGCCACATGCGCGGCTTCGGTAAGAGCAATACGCCAAGCGCGTTCGGCCACGGCGGCGCAGGCGGACAGATCGCTTGGGCCGACCCGGGCACGGGCCTGTCCTTCGGTTACGTCACCAACGGCATGGACGAGCACCTGTTGCGACAGGCACGGCGCGGCGTCGGTCTTTCGAGCCGGGCCGCTAACTGTGCTTCGTAATCCCTAAGCCTTCGCGGTGACGCGACCCATCAGGGCTGCGTAGCCTTCCGCGTCGCGCTCGATGGCCGGGTGCGGCTCGCCGAAGCGCTCCTCGTACTCCGTGATGTTGTCGGCGATGCGCTTCCACCACTGAGCGTCGAGGCCGTCTATCGCTTCAGACCGGATGCCGGCGCCGCCGAGGCGCTTGCGCAGCTGCACGAGCGGGAAGCCCCACTCCTCGAAGAAGCTCCCCTGCTGAAGTTCAGCGGGAACGAGGGCGAGCATCTCTTCGGGCGGCAGAACGATCTTCGTCAGCGAGCGCGTGAGCAGATCGCAGCAAGCATCCATGTAGTCGCTCGCGCTTTGGACGATGTGGTCGTGCAGTCCGGCATCGAACGCTTGCCGCAGCGCGTACACGCCGTAGTTCACGTGGCGTGACTCGTCGCGCGTAACGGCGGTGAAGCCGGCGCGGAACGCGGGAAGCACGTTGAACGCGCGCGTGGCTTGGAGGAGCTGGCGCTGCCCGTAGAGGGCGAGCATGCCTTCGATCAGCATGTGGTAAAGCACGATCGAGGTGACCCACTTCTTGTAGTCGCCCGGATCCTTGCGAACCGCGTCGGTCACTTCGGGAAGGTCCTTGAAGAAGACGCGGCCGTAGCCCGGTACGTCGGGGCTGAGGTAGTCCTTGAAGAGCGGGTCCTTCTTGAGCGAGTCCAAGCCGTCGATACCTAGGACCTCACGGAAGAAGAGCTCGAAGAAGATCGCGTGCCGTGCTTCGTCCACCAGCTGCGTGGAAAGGAACTGCTGATCCTCGGTGGTCGGCGCGGCGTGGACCATGGGCGACAGCGTTTCGGTGACGCACACCTCGCCCATGTAGAAGGCCTGGAGGCCGTAGATGATCTCGCTCTTGAGCTCGTCGGGGATGTTCTTCCAGTCCTCGGCGTCCTGCTTGAAGTCGAGGTCGTGCACTACCCAGTTCTGCTTCTCCCAGCGCTGGTAGAGCAGGCGCGGGCCTGGGCGCTCCCGCAGCTGTACGTCCATGAGCGTGTAGACGTTGTCGACGTCCATGTTCGTCATCGACTTGAGGTCGGCGGCCTCTACGTCCCTCGCGACGTCAACATCGGTCATGAGCAGATCCTTTCCGTACTGGCGGGTTCAGGTTTGCCTTCGGAGTCACGATATATCGCGTCACTCGCACCGTCAAGGCGTTCTCAGCGCTTGAACAGGCGCGCCAGCCAGATGCAGGCCTCGTACAGGACGTAAAGGGCCGCCGTCATGGCTGTCATCGTGAACCAGTCCACGCTGGGGGTCAGCAGGGCCGAGGCCAGAGCGATGCCCAGGAAGACGTGCCTGCGGTACTTCGCCATCTGGCGCGAGGTGATCACCCGGATCAGGGCCAAGAACATCAGTGCCACCGGGAACTCGAAGGCCAGGCCGAAGGCCGCGTGATACAACAGCGCGAAATCGAGGTAGCTCTTGGCTCCGAGCAACGGGGTCACGAACTCGCCCGTTATCTCCGGCCCGATCAGGAAGCGCAGCGCCTGCGGAAGCGTGAGATATGCGAACACCACTCCCCCGCTGAACAGCAGGATCCCGGAGGAGATGAAGGGAACCGCATATCGCCGCTCGTTCTTATGAAGGCCGGGGCTGACGAATCTCCACAATTGGAAGAGGACGACGGGGAAGGCGAAAGCGAAGCCGACGTACACCGCCACCTTTAGCCTCGTAGTGAAGGCTTCCAGGGGGCCGATAACTGTCAGATCGCCGCCCGTCAGGTCCAGATACGGCCGCGCGGGCTCGAGCAGCGTGATGACGACGCGGTCGAAGAGCAGCCACCCGGCGATCCCGGCGAGCGCGACGGTGGCGAAGATCCAGATCAAGCGCCCGCGCAGCTCCTCGAGGTGCTCGAGGAGCGACATCGTCCCCCGTTCTTCCGATCGGGCTCGCCGGAATCTGCGTCGACGCGGCGTGCCCTCGCGCTCGCGCCGCTGGCGCGGCAGGATCCGCAACGCCTACTCCTGAGGAGGCTGCGGAGGTTGCGGTGGCGGTGGCAGCTCGGCCGGCTCGTCTTTGGCTTCGGTCTTGGCTGCCGGGGGTTTGTCCGCCGGCCAGGGTGTGTTCACGTAGGACGAGAAGTTCTCGTCGAGCTTGTAGCGGTCGCGCGCCAAACGCTCCGTCTTCCTAACCTCGGTCTCGAAGGGCTCGACGGCGTCTCGTACCTCTCGCTCGAAGTCGCGAGAGACACGACGGACCTCCGCGATGGCCCGTCCCACTTGCCGGCCGATCTCGGGGAGCTTCTTCGGACCGAACAGGATCAACGCAAAGATCGCGATCAGGATGATTTCGCCCGGCGAGATGTTCACAGCTCAAGTGTAGTTAGGCGACGAGCGATAGCAGCCGATCGGGTTCGAGCTCGCCATAGCGCGTGATCGCGTCGAATCCTTCGAGGATGACCTGGTCATCGCGCCCCACCCCTCCCAGCGGGTGCGACGAGAGGTGAACGTTGGCATAAAGACGGGCAACCGCGGCCTTCCGAGCCGACCCTCGAGAGGCCAGCTCGGACGCCGCCTGCTCAACGAGAAGGGCGCCGGATACGAGATTGGTCATGTAACGCGTGATGCGCCTCAGGTGGAGGCGCGAGACGTCCTTCGGCGCTCCGCTGACATAGGCAACAGCTTCTCGCGCGTCGGCAGCGTAAGAACGGACGGTGTCCGCCGTAGGCGAAAGCACGGCATGGTCGGCGTCCGCGAGGGCCCGCTCGACCCGCTCGATCACCGGCTCGAGAACGCCCTCGCGCTCGATGGCGCGCATCACATCGATCGCGATGATGTTCTCGGTTCCCTCCCAGATGGGATGACACTGACCGTCCCGAAGTTGTCGCGCGACCGGCCAGTCCTCGATGTACCCGTTGCCGCCGTGCACCTCGACGGCGGCTGACGCCAGCTGCAAACCACGTCGTGTTGCACGGTACTTCGCAAGCGTCGGAAGGATTCGCCAAAGGTTGCGATCGTTGGCGACATTGGACGAAGCCTCGAAGCACAGCGCTGCCGCCGCCTCGAGCTCCATCGCCATGCGCACTAGTGTCTCGCGCACCATCGGGAACGCGTCGATGCGGTTGGAGAACGCGCGCCGATGCGCGGCGTAGATCGCGGACTCGAGGAATGATCGCCGCGCTATGCCAAGGCCCATGAAGGCCACGCCGAGCCGGGAGCCCTGGACCATGCCGCCCATCATCCGGCCCATACCCTTGCCGTCCGTTGCCGCGTCGCGGGATTGCGCTCCGCCAGCCAGCAGGTATGCCTCTGCGTCGACGAAGTCGACCTCGCCCGTGGGCACAGCCTTCGTGCCGAGCTTGTCCTTGAGGCGATGGACGTGAACGCCATTGGGCTTTCCGTCGCGGCGCACGCGTGGAACGACGAAAAGCGATATCCCTCCGACACCGTCGGCGGCGCCTTCGGGCCGGGCGAGCGTGGCGATGGCTTGGGCGTCGACGTTCGAACAGAACCACTTGAAACCGTTCAGGACCCAGAGGTCGCCGTCGACGTGTGTGGCCGCGGTCTTGGTGGCGGCCCCGAGGTCGGACCCACCGTCGCGTTCGGTGAGGAACATCGCTCCGTCCCAGTACTCCTCGTAGTTCTCGGTGAGGAAGTGCGGAAGGAAGTGCTCCTTGACCTCATCGGACCCGTACGAGGCAACGAGCCCCGCGACTCCACCGGTCATTCCGACGGCACAGCCCATGCCCGTCTCGGCCTGGTCGAGCAGGTATCCGAACGCGGAACCAACGACGGCCGGCCAGCGCTGTCCGCGACGCTCGCTCAGATACATCTCGAAGAGGTCCCGCTTCGTCTGCAGGGCGCCGGGGTGATGAACGACACGGTTGACTTCGTTGCCCCACTCATCGAACCGCTCGAGGCGAGGAGGGTTCTTGTCGGTCATCTCGGCGCGCTCGGCGATCGGTCCACCGATCATCGCACCGACATCACGGAGCTTGGTATCGGCGGCGTCGAAAATGTCGGACGGCACGTACCGCCGGATCGTGTCCTGGAGATCCGGGTCGATCTCGTACCAGTTGAGACCGATGGCCTTGTGGAATTCCGAGTAATCGAGCATGTGTCTTTCCTCCTTTTGGCTAGGCCTAGACTACGCACTCCGATGGCCGAACCGGACGACTTCGACGCCCTCGTCGCGGAGGCCGAGACACGAAGCTTCGAAGGGTGGGACTTCTCCTTCTTCGAGAGCCGTCTTCCCTTCCGCGACTCATCGCTCGATCTGGTGATCGATCGACATGAGGCCTTCCGAGCGACCGAAGTCGCTCGGGTTCTTCGACCCGGCGGGACGTTCCTCACGCAGCAGGTTGGGAGCCGCAACGAGATGGAGCTAAACGATGCCCTGGGGGATGAAGTCGTTCCTTGTCTGAGTCCGACTCTTGATGACTACGTGGCTCAGCTCGAACACGCGGGCTTGGCCGTCACCGACGCACGGGAAGCCTTCCCACAGAAACCGTAGCTCGACGTCGTGCATCACCGAAAAGAACTGCTCGACATCCATAAGAGGATCAGGCAAGAAGGTGCGTTCTTTGTGTCGATGCACCGATTCCTGCTCGAAGCCGCGAAACCGGCCGATACGAGCTCCGTCTAACATCTCCCATGGCGCGCCGCGGGATGCTCCCGGAGCGGGGAGTTCTTACCTCCGAGCACTGGTTCCTTCTCATCGTCCTTGGCGTTGCTGACTTCTTCCAGGGTTACGACTCGTTCGTTGTCACGGCGGCACTTCCAGAGATCCGCGAAACCTTCTCGCTGACGCAGTCGCAGGCATCGCTGTGGTTCACCGTGCCGATCCTCGGCGCCATCCCGGCCATTCTCCTCAGCCGTCGCGCGGACCTCGAGGGAAGACGGCGATTGCTTTCCGTCTCGATCGTCGGGTTCACGCTATTCACCGCGGGCACGGCGGCGGCACCCTCTATCGGGTGGTTCGTGGGGCTTCAATTCGGTGCTTACCTGTTCTTGACCGTCGAGGGTGCGCTCGCATGGACGATGGTCGCCGAAGAGCTTCCGGCTGAAGCGCGCGGGTTCGGCTTTGGATGGCTTGCGATGCTGACCGCGGTCGGGTCGGGATTCGCGTCGATCTTCTACGGAGCGATCTTCGTGCCGCTTGATCTGTCGTGGCGGTGGCTATACGTGATCGCATTGCCGCCGCTGGCGACGATCAGCTTCCTCCGGCGCCGTCTCCCCGAGAGCCGTCGCTTCGCAGCTGCACAGCAGAGCGGCGGCCTCGCCGAGCGGTGGCACCAGATCTTCAAGCCGCCGATCCGCCGTTGGCTGATCCTGGTTTGCCTCACGGCCTTGCTTGGTGCACTCACCACACAGGCTGGCGTGTTCACTATCGACTTCCTGCAAGAAGACCGGAACATCGGACCCACTGCCGCGAATCTCATCCTCGTCGGCGCGGGTGCGCTTGCCGTGCCCGTATTGGTCATCTCGGGGTCGCTCTCCGACCGTTACGGACGAAAGCTCGTCGGCTGCACATTCGGGGTGCTCAGCGTTGTTGGAGGTCTCGGCTTCTTCCTGTGGGCGCGGGGCGCCGTGATGCTCTTTGCCTTCCTGGCCTTGGTCTTTGTCGGCCAGTTCGGATCGTGGCCCACGTTGGGCGCGTTCGGCTCGGAGCTTTTCCCCACCGCGCATCGTGCGCTTGCCGGCGCATGGTCAAACATCGCGCGTGTGGCCGGCCAGTCGGCGAGCTTCGTGTTCGGCAGCTTATTGATCGATGCGACGGGAGAGCTCTCGACTACTGCGGTGATCCTTGGTGTCGGGCCCCTTCTTGGCCTGATTCTGATCGCCGTCATGTTCCCCGAGACGAAGGGACGGGAGCTCGAAGAGATCAGCGGCGAGGCGCCGCTCGCCTTTTTGCCGAGTCCTCTGGAGACCGGGGCACTTGGACTCGAATCGTTCCTCGAGGGGCCCGAGCCGCAAACACCTCCAGACTTACCATCACCTTCGGGGGCGGGCACGACCGAAGCGTGATGTCGGGCTCGGCCGCTGCGCGGTCGGCGTCCTTCAAGGCACGCTTTCGCAAGTCGCTCACTCCCGGGCGTCGCGTGAAGTAGCGGAGTTTGGCAGCGCCTTGGCGCAGCAGACTTCGCATCCCGCGGGGATTGCCGCGCTTCAGATGCTCGTAGCCAACGGCGACCTGGATCAGTCCATGAAGAAGCCGGCGGCGCGAACCGGACGCCCGACGCCACACCTCTTCCCACTCGTCGTGTCCTTGGTAGAAGTTGCGCTCGTTGAAGAGCTTCGAGCCGGCGACGAGGTAGGCGTTCTCTTCTTCCGGGGTCAGCGGGTGACGCGGACGCGGTTGCGGCTTACCTCCTCGCTCCGACCAATACCGGGACGAGATTGCGGAGCTGGACGGTCGAGGACTTACCCGCCGACCACCACGTAATCCACCGGCGGCGGCAGTTCCAGATCGCCTCGCATCCTTCTTTCGAGCAGCGCGAGATTTACTACGTCGTCCCGGTTGTACGCGAGAAGCGTCTCGAGCGCTGGTCTGTCGCCCGTTTCCCATCGTTCCCACAGCAGCATCGCATCGTATCCATTGACCCCGCGCAAGTTCCGCGGGATCGCGAAGCCCATCTCGATCTTCTTCAGTCCCCCCCGTATGCCGATCTTCCGACACTCCAGCGAGAGGTCCAGGGATCGAAACCTCTCGAGAAGATCTATGCCGAACGCCCGCCGAAGGACCGGAAGGTCGAAGGACTCCCCATGGAAGGTGCACAGGGTGTCTATGCCAACGAGGCTCTCCTCGACCGATGCACTGGTGATCGCGTCCCCGACGATCTGGATCACGCCCCGGTCGGCACGCAACACACCGAAGACGGTCACGTCCTGGCCGAACGAGGTCTCGATGTCGAGATAGCCGATCACACCCGCAACGTAGCCCCACACGAGGACAGAGCTGTCCTCGGCTCATGCTCCAATCGAACCGCCTTCCCCGTCGTCGGGGAGGGCCCATGTCTTCAGACAGA
The DNA here is from genome assembly GCA_040905525.1 of Actinomycetota bacterium. GTDB lineage: Bacteria > Actinomycetota > JAICYB01 > JAICYB01 > JAICYB01 > JBBDRJ01. Next base: position 226,122 of record JBBDRJ010000006.1, on the reverse strand, counting down.
CGGATCGCTGAGATCGCGGCACGCCACTTTGGGATCTTCACTCGTGCGCATGCTTTGCGTGTTGGCTTCACGCCGCCCATGATTCGCCATCGCCTGGTAACCGGACGCTGGGTTCGGCTCCACCGGGCCATCTATCTCATTGGTGGTACCCCACTCTGTCGGGAGGGTGAAATCCTGGCCGCCGTATGGGCGATCGGCGACGACGCGGTGGCGTCCTTCGATTCCGCTAGTTGGCTCTGGGGGTTCAAGGGGGCTGTTTGCCGTGAGCCTCGCGTATCGGTTCGGGATCGAAGACGGGTCATGATCGCTGGGATCTCAGTGCACCGACCGGTATTGCTACCCAAGCGCGACACAACCCGCATCGGAGTGATTCCGGTGACAACGGTGTTGCGGACAATGATCGACGTGAGCGCACGTCTGGGTGCCGCTCGACTTGAAGATTTGGTCGACGATGGGATTCTTAGAGGTGCTGTCGACCCGGCTCGTGCCTTGGCCCGCGTCCGACAACTTCGGTGCAGCGGCCGCGAGGGCCTCGTCGTCCTGGATGAGCTTCTGACCGAACGATTGCATCCCCATGCGTCGGGCAGCCGACTCGAGGCCGAGCTCTGGCGCGCCATCCAGCGGTCCGGTCTCCCGGTTCCGGAACGCGAGTGCGATGTCTACGGCCGAGATGGCGTATTCATCGCCCGCGTCGATTTCGCCTACCCGGCTGAACGCGTCGCGATCGAGGTGGACGGCTACGCGTACCATCAGGGACGCAAACGGTTCGACTCCGACCACGAACGCCACAATCGCCTGATCGATGCTGGCTGGCTGCCGCTGCTCTTCACTAAGCCCCACATCTTCGACACCCAAGAGGAAACGCTCGCCGGTATCCAGCGCGCGTTACGGCGCCGACAGCGCGAGGTTCCGGGTGGGATGAGGACAACACTTGACCCTTAGTCGCCCGAGAACTCGGGCGCTGGAAAACCCGGGCGGGTTAGGGACAAATTGTGTCTCGAACCCGCCCGCGAACTCCGGTTCGCGGCACCCAGACGCTGGCGAGGCGTGCGGACGGCGGCGTCAGCGGTTCTTGGACGGCTCGTACAGCTTGAGGATGCGGGCGGCCGCGTCGCGCATGCTGTCGGCCAGCTCGGTGGGTTCAATCACCTCTACATCGGAGCCGAACCGGAGCAACAGCTTCTCCAGCCAGGGGAACGCCGATGTTCGGAAGGTGAGCTCCCGGAGCCCACCACGCACATCCTTCGCCTCATCGATGGGCAGGTATTCCTCGAGCCACTGCGCGATCCCGCCTTCGACCCGGAGTCGGACCTTCGTAGCATCCGGCCCGGGGACGTAGATCAACGGGGGCGGGAGCTCGGCGTCGACATCCTCCGGCTCTTCGAATCCCTCATCGGTGAGCGTGAGCGTTTTGATCCGGTCGAGGCGAAACATCCGCTTGTCCTGCGCCAAATGGCAGAAGCCGGAGACGTACCAATGCCCGAAAGAAGCGAAAACGAGATGCGGATCGACGAACCGTCTCGTAAGCGCGTCCCTGGAGTACGTGTAGTACTCGAGGTCGACGCGCCGTCGGCCGGTCACGGCCTCGCGAAGCAGGCCAAGCCATTGAGCCTCGCCACTCTCCAGCTGCACGCGGATCCTCTTGGTCAGCTCGGCCACACCACCCTCATTGGGCAGCAAGGACTTGCCAAGCTTCTCGAGGGCGGCGCGCAGCGAGTCGAGCTCCTTCAGCCCGGAGGGGCCACTGCTGTTACCCGGGATGTGACCTGTCTCCAGGAGATTGAGCAACGTTTGCGCCTTCAGGTAAAGCGGGATCGCCTCCGTCCGGGTCAGACGAAGAGGTCGTGCGAAATAGTCGGCCATGCGGATGAAGACCATGTCCTCGGCGATCGACACCTCGATCAGATCGGCCGGAGTGTAGTCGGGCAAGCCGCACACGAAGAGCAGGTTGAGATCGTCGAGTATCTCGGCGTCGGGTGCTCCAAACCGCCGTGCCAACTCGGATATCGACACCCCCGGGTGCGCGACGCAGTAGGGGACGAGCAACAAGATCCGTTCCAGCCGCGACAGGCTTCGGCGGGCTGCCTCCGAGGCCCCCTTCGCTTTGGGGCTCATCGTTTCGCTCGCTTGGGTGGCGCGGTCTTCTTCCGGGCAGGAGTGCGCTTCGGTGCGGTTGTCCGTGGTGAAGGCTTGGCGGGCCGGGACGCCTCTTGCAGCTTTCGCACGACGGCGGTGCGCATGCGCTCCGGGCTGCGGACGACCGCGTCCTCACCAAATCCCAAGACCCAGGAAACGAAGCCTTCCTCGTCGGCCACCTTTACTTGAACGACCGTCCAGTCGTGCCACATCCCCTTCGACTCAAGGCCGAGTGACTGTTCGATCCACCAGGCGAGGCGAGGAGAGAAGGCGACGTCGACACCGATGCCTTCCTCACCGACCCATGGCTCCTTGACGGATCGGTCGTCCAACGAAAAGGACTCCGGGACCTCGAAGTCGGGCTCGCTCGTCCGGTTCGCGTAGGCGATCTTGGACGAGATCCGCTGAAGCTTGAAGTGACGCAATGCGCCGCGAAGGTGATCGTGACCGACGACGTACCAGGCGTTCTCGCGGTGGATCAGCGCATAAGGGTCGACGGTGCGCTCGACGTCCTTCGACCGGCCCGCCGGCTTGTACTTGAAACGAACGCTGCGCCGACCGGCGACGGCCTCGAGCATCAGCGGAAGCGAAGCCGAGTCGAGATGCAGGCGGGCGCGGAGCCACGGGGGCGATGTGGGATCTTGCGGACCTTCTCCGCTCAGGGAGAGCTTGACCAGCGCGGCGTCATCGGTGCTGCCGGGCTCTACGACGATCCGGGACGCGATCCACAGGGCGGCCATCTCGTCCGGGGTTAGGTCGAGCTCGGGAAGGTAATACCTGTCCTTCGAGATCATGTAGCCCTCTTCCACCTCCCACACGTCGGTAAAGCGGCGCTCGATAGGGATGCCCAGGGATCGGAGCTCTTCCTTGTCCCGCTCGAACATCCGCTTGAAGGACGCGTAGTCCTCCTGTTGGTAGCCGGGCACCGTATTGCGAACCTCCTCAACCGTCAGAGGGCGCCGCGTGTTCAGCAGCAGCGCGATTAGGTTGACGAGGCGTTCGACCTTGCGCACGGGTGCGTATCGTACCCCTGGTGTCCCTTCCCATCGCCTTGCCCCAAGAGGTCGTCGCGGCGTATCCGCACGCGAGCAGCGAGGTCGTGTGGATCCTCAACCCCCAGGGAGCGGTATGGCGACTCATCGAGCCCGGTAACGACCCGGTGTACGTCAAGGTGCTCGAGCACGGTCTGTACCCGAACCTCGAAGACGAGCGCGAGCGGATCGAGTGGGCAAGCGATCGCCTTCCGGTGTCACCCGTGCTCGGGCGTGGGTCCGACGAGAAGGTGGAGTGGCTGGCCCTGGGCGCCCTTCCGGGCCGGGACGCGACGCATCCCGAACTGATGGGTGATCCCGAGACGACGGTGCCGATCTTGGGGCGCGGATTACGAGCGTTTCACGAGACTGAGGCAGCGGAGTGCCCCTTCGACTTCAGTCTGGATGCGGCACTCGTGCACGGTCGTCGGCGCGTCGACGGCGACGGTGTGCCGAAGTCGAGAGGTGACTTTCACGAAGAACATCTGCACCTGGACCCCACCGGGGCTCTTCGGGTACTCGAAGCCACTCGTCCCGATAGCGAAGACCTAGTGCTGTGTCACGGCGACTATTGCTTCCCGAACATCCTCATCCGGGACGGAAGAGCGACTGGCTTCCTCGACCTCGGCGAGATGGGCGTGGCCGACCGCTGGTGGGACCTTGCGGTCGCCACGTGGAGCTGTGACTGGAACGTAGGACCCGGATACCAGGACCTGTTCCTGGAGTCCTACGGGATCGAGCGCGACGAAGATCGCATCGCTTACTACCGACTGCTTTACGACCTCGCGTCTTGAGTTAGCGCGCCGGCTCGGGCTGCATGTAGTTCGGATAGGCCCACGGACCACGAGCGGCCCGGTCCAGATCCTTCACTGCCTCGCCGACGTCGAGGGATCCCGCGGCCAAGTTGTCTTCGAGCTGCTCGACGGTGCGGGGGCCGATGATCGCGCTCGTCACGCCGGGCTGAGCCAGCGTCCATGCCACAGCGACCGCGGCGTGGTTGGTCCCAAGGCTCCGGGCCACCTCTCCGACCTTGTCGACGATCTCGAAGTTCCGGTCGCTGAACAGCGTCTGGCGGAACCTATCCCAAACGTCACCCGAACCGGCCTTGCCAAAACGGGAGTCCGCTGGTACGTCGCCCTTCGTGTACTTGCCCGAAAGCACTCCCCCGGCTAACGGCGACCAAACGATGCACCCGAGACCTTGCCGCCTTGCGGTGGGCAGGATGTCCCGCTCGATGTCTCGAACGAGCAGCGAGTACTGCGGCTGCAGCGAGACGAGCGGGGCGCCGTGGTTGCGCTGGGCCGCCCATTGGCCCTCGACGATCTGGGAGCCCTGCCAGTTCGAGCAGCCGATGTAGCGAACCTTTCCCTGCTTCACGAGACCGTCGAGCGTGGCCATGGTCTCTTTGACCGGCACGGTCCAATCCCAGTTGTGCACCTGATATAGGTCGACGTAGTCGGTTCCCAACCTGCGAAGCGAATTGTCCAGCGACCTTGTGAGGTTGGCTCGCGAATTGCCCCACTCGTTCGGACCCTGACCTTCGGGCGAGAAGCCCTTCGTGGCGAGAACGACCTCGTCGCGACGCGGCGCGATCGCGCGGCCGACGATCTCCTCGGAGGCACCGCCGGCATATGTGTTCGCGGTATCGATGAAGTTGTACCCGGACTCCAGGAACCCCGAGATGATCTTCGCGGATGTCGGCTCGTCGCAGCCCCAAGCCTCGTTGCCGAAGTTCATGGCACCGAGGCAAAGGCGCGACACCTTGAGTCCGGATCCACCAAGCGAAACGAATGACGGCATGACTTCCTCCTCGACGTTAGGTCTCTTCGCCCAACCGGGCGCCCTCCCACGGGGGTACATGTTCGCGCCCCCGCGGCACCAGGCGCGACTTGAGATCCAGGGCGGGCCGCTCAACAAGGGTGTAGGAGAACACCGCGGCCGCAAAGGTCAGTGCCCATCCAAGAGGCAGTGAAACAACGTTGCGTGTCGTCCAGCTGGCGACGATGACGAAGATCGGGATGTGGAATAGGTAGAGACCGTACGAGACCCGCCCGACCGTCGCGAGAGATCGGTGTGCGAGAAAACTTGTCAAGGGCCCCGGCCTACGCGTGATGTGAGCGACCAGGATGGCGACGGCCAAGACGAATATCGAGAACAGTCCTCGGAAGTACACCGCCCGGGGATCGAACGTCGGCTCGTAGGCAAGCTGGAGGAGAACGATACCGCCGAACACCACGAGGGCTGCGATCGCAACTGCTCGCCGGCGTGTCCACTCCCAAAGATCGGGGGCAAGTGCCAGCGCATTGCCGAGCATGAGAGCGTCTAGGTGCCCGTACGTTCGGTAGGCGTTCAGGGCGGCGCCGTCGAGCTCGCCGTACATCGTCGTCCGGACCACACCGACGGCGATTGCTATCGCGATGGTGGCCCATGCCAAACGGCGCCGCGATACCCCGGCCTTCAGGGCCGCGATCAGAACCAGCGGCCACACCACGTAGTACTGCACTTCGATCGATAGCGACCACGTATGGATCAGGACGCTGAGCCGGTCGTAAAACCAGTTGGCGCCCGAGAACGCCGTTACCAACGCCTCGCGGGAATAGCGCATCGCCGCCACCGTTCGTGACGATGCGATCCACCCCAAGCCGAGAAGGAGAAGCAAAGCCGGCGTGAGACGAAGGACCCGTCGTCCGTAGAAAGCTGCAACCCGTATCGATCCCGACGAAGCGTTCTCTTCTACAAGAAGCGAGGTGATGAGGTAACCACTCAGCACGAAGAACACGTCCACCCCGAGGAATCCGGCGATCGGCCTCGTGACGCCGAGTAGGTACGAATGCCACACGAGCACGAGAAGAACGGCGATCGCACGGACGCCGTCGAGCTCCGCTCGGTAACCGAGCTTTGGTCTGGGCTCCCCTGCCACTCTTAGAGCGTGCTACATAGAGGCGATCAGGCGCTCTACGCGTTCGTCCTCGGAGCGGAAGGGGTCTTTGCAGAGGACGGTTCGCTGAGCCTGATCGTTCAGTTTCAGATGTACCCAGTCGACGGTGTAGTCGCGCCTGCGGCGCTTGGCCTCCTTGATGAACTCGGCCCGCAAACGCGCACGCGTGGTCTGGGGAGCTTCCATGATCGCCTTCTCGACGTGCTCCTCGGTGACCATGCGGTCGGCGTGCTGCTCGCGCTCGAGCATGTAGTACAGACCTCGTCCGCGGTGAACGTCGTGATAGGCGAGGTCCAGCAGAGCCACTCGCGGATGTCCCAGCGGCAAGCCGTGACGCTCCCGGAACCCCTGGATCAGCTTGTACTTCATGACCCAGTCCAGCTCCCGGTCGAGTGACAACGGGTCGTTCTCCAATCCGATGAGCATCTGCTCCCACAGCTTCAGCGCGGTCTTCAGCTCGTCGGCCAGATCCCGGTATTCGGCATAACGCTGCGCGCGTGTGAAGTACTCCCATTGGATCTGCACGGCGTTGAGCTCGCGACCGTTGGCCAGACGGACCTTGCGCTTGCACGTCATGTCGTGGGAGATCTCGCGGATGGCCCGGATGGGGTTCTCGAGGGTCATGTCCCGCATGACGACGTTCTCCTCGATCATCCGCAGCAGGACGGCCGTCGCTCCTACCTTCACGAAGGACGCGACCTCGCTCATGTTCGAGTCGCCGACGATGACGTGGAGCCTTCGGTACTTCTCGGCATCCGCGTGGGGCTCGTCCCGGGTGTTGATGATCGGACGCGACCGAGTAGTGGCCGAAGAAACGCCTTCCCAGATGTGCTCGGCCCGCTGTGAGAGGCAGAACAACGCCCCCCGGGAGGTGTGCAGGACCTTCCCGGCTCCCGAGAAGCACTGACGGGAGACCAGGAACGGGATCAGGATGTCGGCGAACCGCTGGAACTCGCCATAGCGCGACACGAGGTAGTTCTCGTGGCAGCCATAGGAGTTCCCGGCCGAGTCGGTGTTGTTCTTGAAGAGATAGACGTCGCCGGCGATCCCCTCGTCGTGAAGTCTGGCCTGGGCGCCTAGAAGCAGGTTCTCCAGCCGGCGCTCCCCCGCCTTGTCGTGTGCGATGAGGTCCGGGATGTTGTCGCACTCCGGCGTTGCGTACTCGGGGTGGGAGCCGACGTCGAGGTAGAGACGCGCGCCATTGTCGAGAAAGACGTTGGACGAGCGTCCCCACTGGACGACTTTGCGGAATAAATAGCGCGCGACTTCGTCCGGGCTGAGTCTGCGCTGCCCGCGAAAGGTGCAGGTAACTCCGTACTCGGATTCGAGCCCGAAGATCCGCTTCTCCACCCGGCCAGTCTACGGGGCGACCTGCGCCAGCACCCGTTATCGACCAGCGCCTTTTCTTACACGCCCCTAACGCTGCGCGAACCGCCAGCCAACGCGCCCGCCCGACTCTTCTCCCAAGGGCAGAAAACAAGGAGGCGGACGTGAAGAGATCGATCTGGTTGGTTCCGCTTGTCGCAGTCGTGTTGGTAGCACTCGGCACAGCCTGCGGCGGCGATCGTCGGGCAGCGCGGACGACGGAGACCGATGGGACCTCCCTGGTCTCGGAGGCCTCGAGGAAGTCAACCGAGCCTCCCGGCTCGGGCCCGACGGACGAGAGCGCCGGAACCGATCCGGCGGATCTCACCGAGACCAGCAAGCAGGACCTGAGCCCCATCGAGTCGGATCTGGCCGGAATCGACCAGGACCTCAGTGAGTTCGATTCCCACCTTCAGGAAGCCAACGCCGAACTCGGCCACGCAGACGAAACCGATGTCGACTAGCGAAAGGAGAGAAGCGATGTCCAAGAGCATCATTCGAAGCGCAGCGGTGGCCCTGACGGCCGGCCTGCTGATGACGATGGCCCCAGGCGTCCTCGGACAGGAAGAAGCGCCGGGCGAGCGCAGCATCGAGTCGGTCAAGCAGCGTTGCATCCGGGCGATCGACGCACGCCTGCACAGGATCGACCGGCTCCAGAACGCGGTCTCCTCGTCCCGGCACGTGACGCCGCGTCACGAGGCGATCCTGGAAGGTCAGCTCGCCGATGCCCAAGCCGGGCTCACTCGGCTCAAGGCGCAGATCCGTGCGGAAGACGACCGCGAGGAGATCCGCAGGCTGTGCCGGTCGATCGTCACCGAATACCGGATCTACGTCCTCGTGACCCCGCGCACCATGCTCACTCTCGCAGCGGACGCGGCCGTGGCTGCGGCGAACAAGCTCGACGACGTCGCCGACCGGATCCAGTACGCCATCGACGAAGCAGCCGCTGAGGGCAAGGATGTGACCGAAGCCCAGGCCCAGCTTGACTCGATGCGCTCCCACATCGAGGCTGCGAAAGCATCTGCCGGCAGTGTGCCGGACGCGGTGCTTCCGCTCACGCCGTCTGACTGGCCCGGCGCACAAGAGGTTCTGCGGCAGGCCAAGCAGGACCTCGACGAGGCTCGGGAAGACCTGCGTGCGGCCAAGCAAGACGGCTACGACGCCGTGGAGGCGCTCAAGGAAGCGTAAGCCGCGAACTCTTCAGGCCAGTGCGGCCTGGATCTCGCTCGTGTCCAGACGACGGAACTTCCGGCGCGGAAGCTTGCGGTCCAGCACGGCACCTTCGACCTGCTCGGTGGCAAGATCGCCGTTGCCCGCGCTGCGCAAAGCTTCCACGCCGAGCGAGATCGCCCCAAGCAGGTCGGGCGTCTCCTTGTAGTGCTCTCCGAGGAATTGCTTCAGCTCCTCGGCCTGGCCCCCGAGTGCTGCGAACTTCTGCTCGTCGGTCATGAATCCGTCGAAGGTCACGTGGTAGAGCTCGGCCCGGTCGCCGTCCTCCTCTCCCACACCGGCGATGAGGATCTCGACCTCGAAAGGCTTCAGAGAGTCCGTGAAGATCTGACCGAGAACCTGCGAGTAGAGGTTCGCCAGGGACCTCGCGGTCACATCCTCGCGTGAATACGCGTAACCCTTGAGGTCGGCTTGCCGGATCCCGGTGATACGCAGTCGCTCGTACTCGTCGTATTTCCCCACTCCGGCAAAGGCGATGCGGTCGTAGATCTCCGACAGCTTGTGCAGCATGGCCGACGGGTTCTCAGCGAGCAGCAACACTCCGTCCGCGTACTCGAGAGCGACGATCGGTTTCCCGCGGGCAATGTTGCGACGCGCGTAGTCCGCGCGGTCCTTCATCACCTGTTCGGGTGATGCGTACATGAACGGTGATGCCATGCTCATCGCGATCCCCCGAATCGCGACGCTTGCGTGCGCCGCTCGAGCACTTCGGTAGCCACCCGTTCGACCTCAGCGGGCTCCGTAGGACGGACGCCTTCGCGGTCGATGACGTACACCGTCGGGTAAATGCCGTGCACCGGATCGGGACCGGCGGTAGCGGCGTCCTCTTCGGCCGCGTCGGCCAGAGCCTCGACGGCCATCTCGACCGCGCGCGCCAGGCTGATCTCTTCCGGCCGCACATAGAGCTTTTTCAACGAGTTCTTCGCGTCTCGCCCCCCGGAGCCAACGCTGTGAAAGTCGGTCTCTTCGGAGATCCCACCCGTGACGTCGTAGCGGTAGATCCGGCCTACGTTGCGGCGTGTGTCGTACCCCGCGAACAAAGGCAGGACGACGAAACCCTGCATGGCCGCCGGGAGGTTCGCTCGGATCAGCTGCCCGAGATGGTTCGCCTTTCCGGCCAGCGAGAGCGCCTCTCCTTCGACCTTCTCGTAGTACTCGAGCTCGGTCTGGAACAGACGCACCATCTCCATCGCGGGGCCCGCCGCGCCGGCGATCGCCACTGCCGAGAAGGAATCGGTCGGGAACACCTTCTCGATCTCCCGGTGAGCGATCGAGAAGCCCTCCGTCGCCCGCCGGTCCCCGGCCATGACGACGCCGTCGTCGAAGCGCAGCGCCAAGATGGTCGTGGCTTCCATCGTCTCTATGGTGCCCGGGCCCATCTGGGGCAATAGATCCGGCCGCTGACTCTTTAGGAAATCGGTGAAGCTCGAAGTGAGACGTGATGCATCCGATAGATCGTCACGTTGGCTCATGTCATGGGAGAGCCTAACCGTCGTCGCTGGTAGGTGGCGGCGCTTCGCCCTCAGCGGCTTCGCGGCGTTCGCGTCGGACACCAAGCCACCGCAGCAACGCGAACAGGACGAGGGGCACGCCGAAGATGAGAAGGACTTCGTCCCACCCTCCCTGATGCAGGAGAAGGAGGGAGCCGAGCACCTTCCAACGTCGTCTCATCCTCTAGTTCTACCCCCCGAGCAGGATGACCAGAGCGCCGACCGTGTACACGACCATGACGGCCAGCAAAGGGTATTGCGATCGCGTGGCCGCCTTCAGCGGGAAGCGGGACACCGCACGATCGTGGGCGAGGACCACGCCGGCTACGTGCCCGAGAACCACAACGCCCACCTGCACGTAGGCGATGGTCCGCGTCGACAAAGCGCTGTAGCTTATCTGCCATTCCGCGGTACCGAACAGATCCCAACCGCGGCCCAGAGGATCGGAAGCCAGAGCCAGCGCCGTCTGTCCTTCGAAAACGAGCAAAGAGAAGTAGTGTGCGACCGCGTAGGCCAGCACGATGGGCATCAAGGAGTGGACGAAAGCCGCAGCCGTCGCCTCGGTGTCTCTTTCCTCGGCCGCCACTCCGGCCAGTCCCGGGATCATCGAAACAGCGACCCGATACAGCGCGTAAACGGCCGCGATCGTCCAAGCGAGCCCGGCCGTTCCGATGAAGAGGTTCGAGACGTCGCCGACGATCGACTGATAGAAGGCTGTTCGGCTCAAGCCGTCGTAGGTCGTAGATCCCAGCGCGGTGAAGACCAGCGCTACGGTGCCGGGCCTCGTCTTCATGCCGGTCAGACCAACCAGCGGCGCGCGTATACGGAACCGGCCGGATTCGTCGCGGTACACCGGTGCCATGGCGGCGAGAAGACCGAATAGCGCGCCGAACCCCTCACCTTCCCGCATCCACGGCCGGCCCCAGACAGCGGCCCCGGCGAGCACGACGACGACGTACGACGTCATCGCGAGGGCGAGTACGCGAGGCTCCGCGGCATCGGGATATACGAGTTCGAGCCAGGTGAACCCGAATATGAACGCAGCCGCGGGCCAATGACCGAGGCGGTACTCCTTCCGCTCACGTCGGATGGGTCGGGCGAGCGTGTCGATTGGACCGACGGCTCGCCACAGGTTCCCCAAGATCGGGCTGAAGAAGAAAAGACCCACCCAAAGAACGACGTAAACGGCGAGAGGCGCGAAGTTGCGCTGTATGTCGGTATCGCCGGCGTAGGCCGCTGCTGCCGTCACTCCGAAGATCGCGAGAGCCACGAGGCGAGCAGGCCAAGCCCCGATCCGCACAACGCGATCGAGCCACGCCGGGAAGGGGCGCCCGACAGGTGTTTGCTGCCATCGAGTTCGCGGCCACAGCCAAGCCAGGGCGGCAAAGGAGACCACAAGCACTCCACCCGCGGAGTACGCGACGAGGTTCAGCGGAAGCGGTAGGTCGGCGCGGCCCCCGACGCCGTGAGCCAACGCCGGCTGTGCACTGAGTAGAACGGGTGCCGCGACCGAGAGCGCCAGGGCCACCCGGCGCCGGGTCATTTCACTTCGATCTCTAGGATGTGCTCACCGCGCTCTTCGAGCTCGACGATGAAGACACCTTCGATGTCCGCGGTGAACTCGAGAACGGCTTGGTCGCCGGCTTCAACGTCGACGCTCTCGTCGTAGCCGTGCAGGTGGACCTCGTCCGAAACGTCGGACGAAACGACGATGCGTACGTCCTCACCCGTGTCGACCTCTTCCCGCTTCACACCACCGACGGGCATGCCGTCGGTCACTGTGACCTCGATCGTGTGAACCGACGGAGACGAGGTCGCGGCTGGTTCCGTCTCGACGGGCGGCGTCCCAACAATCCCTGGATCCTCGTTGGTCCCACAGGCCGCGAAAAGGAGAACGACAGCGACCGCCGCCGCTCTAAGGATTATCTGAGACATACCGAGCCCGAGACTACCGGCTCAACGTTGGGTTCGCCCGTCCAACCCGCGTACTCTAGGTCCCAGGGAGAACCAACGATCGGAGGGGAACTGAAGATGACGGATGCCGCGCCGTCCAACGGACAAGAGGGCCACACCTACACCTCGCCTCGGGGACTCGACTACGAGTCGGTACCCATGAGGCTGTGGAACAAGTCCAAGCAGCTCTTCTGGGATCCGGCCGATATCGATTTTGCCCAAGACGGTGCGGACTGGAAGGCGATGACCGGCGAACAGCAGCTGATGCTCGCGATGTCCTGCCGGGGCTTCATGGTCGGCGAGGAAGCCGTGACGCTCGACATCCTTCCGCTCCTGCGAGCCATGTCGGACATGGGGCGTCTCGAGGACACGATGTACCTGTCGATGTTCGCGATGGAGGAAGCCAAGCACGTCGACTTCTTCCGCCGTTGGTTCAACGCCGTGGAGTTCGACCCGAGCCTCGGTGGGGACGGCTACGGGGGAGGCTACGGCGGCAACGGCGAAACGCCGCAGATCGATCCCTTCGCCGCCCTCCAGCGCATCATGGGACGCCTCGACAACGATCGCTCTCCCAAGCGGATCCTCGATGCGACGCTCCTGTACAACCACCTCATCGAGGCAGTTTTCGCGATCGCGGGTTACCGGCGCTTCGATCAGCAGTTCAAAGTCATCGGACAGGAGAAGCTACCTGCCCTGCGCGAGGGCCTGAAGCTTATCCAGCGCGACGAGCGACGTCACATCGCTTATGGCACGTACCTGTCACGACGGATCATCGCCGAGAACCCGGAAATCTGGGAGTGGGTTGAGCAGCGCTGGGAACGGATGGCGGGGCCGCTCATGAACGGCGCGGGTGACGAGATCACTCGCACACTCGCCAAGCGCCGACTCGATGTCCTGCGCGTGGCGAAGGACGAGAGCGTCGACCAGGTCGAGCACACCGAGATAGCGGAGTTCGAGCCGGACGAGATGCTCGAAACGGCTTCTTAGCTCTCGCCGACCTTCGTCGCGGGCCGCACGACGCCCATCTCGCGCATCTTCGCGATCGTGAGGATGTGACCTGTGTAGTCGATCGGCTGATCGGCGAGCCATCCAACGGCGTCGGACATGATCACCGGGTCCTCGAAGCCGTCGTAGTTGCCTTCGCCCAGGGTGGCGGTGTAGCCCTCCGTCCAAACCGATAGCTCGAGCTGGATGCAGTTCACGGCCGTCTTGTCGCGGAGCTCCCAGGCATGGCACTCGGTGAGGGCTTCGAGTGCGCGCTTGGTGACGGTGTAGCTGGCACGGCCGAACATCGGAGCCAGAGAAGCGCCGGATGAGATGTTGATGACGCGTCCGCCGTCCATTCGTGGAGCGAAGGCGTGCATGAAGTAGAAGGGCCCGTTGACGTTCACGTCGACGGCGAGGACCCAGCGCTTGGTCGGCTCCTGCAGCGACAGTCCCGGCGGAGCGACGGCAGCGTTGTTGATCAGCACGTCGCAACGCCCCCACTCGCTGAAGACACGCTCGGCCAAAGCGTTGACGGCCTCTTCGTCCCGCACGTCGAGAGCAACGGACATGGCCTTGGCACCCTTCGCCTCAACGAGCGACGCCGTTTCGTCGATGGTCCCCGGAAGCTTGCCCGGCGAGTCGCTCGAGGAACGGGCCGTGCACACGATGTCGTAGCCCTTCCCGGCGAGATCGACGGACAGGCGTTTGCCGATCCCTCGACTGGCTCCCGTGACCACGGCGACCTTGTTCGGCATGCGGCGGTAATGCTAGCCGGCCGACCTACCCGCTCGCCGAGGCTATCCGTGCGCAGTCGAGGAAGAGATGAGGCTTCGCTTCGTCGATCGACACGTGGGTCTCCCCACTCACGGCGGCCGAGCCATCCTTCGTGGTCACGAGTTGGGATACCTTCATCGCATAGACACGGCCGCCCGGCTTGCGCCCCTTCAGCGAGCCTTCCGGGATGACCCAGCCCCGATCTAGGCCGACGGTCTTTTCGTCCAGCGTGAACACCTTCTTCGTCACACCGCGCTCTTCGTCGCTTCGGCGGCAGAGGTCGCTGTCCTTCTGATAGGGCGGGTAGTTGTTCGTCTCGAGGAAGTTCTCGGCGCCCGCGGGGCCGTCACCCCAGGCCTTCGTGAAGTTCACCCAGATGTCGCGGATCAGCTTCTTGTCCGACGGCGGTGCGGTTGCTCGTGGAGTTGGTGTCGGCGTGGCCGCGGCCGGTGAAGCCGAAGGCTGATCGGTGTTCGTCGTCGACGTCCCCGAGGGCAAAGCCGCGTCGGATCTGGTCGGAGTGATGGACGACCTTGGCGGCGACTCCTGTGAGCAGCCAATCAGCAAGGCAAAGACAACGACGGGTACGAGAGTGCGTTTAATCACTGTCCGCCGAAGCTCGATCCAGCAGCCAACCCGTCTCGTCGTTGCCGACGGCTTGCTGGATCTCACTGGCGTTGGGAAGGCGCAGGTACGTGCTGTCGGAATTGAGCTTGGTGCGACCCGGGTCCATCAACTTCTCTGTCTCTTCTCGCGGAGGTGGCGCAACCCCGAGGAAAGCGAACGTCTCCTCCAAAAGCTGCTGCCTTTGCTCGACACCGTGGAGGTAGAGGTCCTCGTAGGTCAGCTCGAGGGTGGCCTCCGGGGGCCGGGCGGAGATGACGCCGTCGTAGAACCCCATCTCGCGCTTGAGGTCGCCGATCCTCTTGCGGATGTCGGCGATCGACAACGGCTCGAGGTCGCGATACCGCTCCTCGACCGGGTCCTTCAGGTCCCACGAATGCCAAACGCCCGTCTGCTCGGATATGAGGACGGACACCACGGATTGAAGGATGTTGGCCCGCTTCAGGAAGACGACGCGTCGATCCGGATTGCTCACCATGTGCGCGTAGATCGAACGGGGCATCTGGTAGTCGAGGGCTTTGACGCCGTTGTGATCGACGAACATCTCGTCTAGATACAGGTCCAGCGACTCCGTGTCCTTTACCAACTCTCGGTAGTTCTTGGCTCCCGGGCGCCACTGGGTGAAGGTCTCGTTGAAGGGCTCGATGAGGATGCGGAGCTGCGGATTGAGCTGCAGCGCATTGCAGAGTGTGGTGCTCCCGCTGCGCGCGTGGGCGAAGACGATGAACTCGAGATCCCTGGCCATGGGTCAGCAGCCTATGCTGCCGGTTACCCGTGGAAAAGATCGACTATCTGCTCTGGCGCGATGTGGGAGGACTGCGCGACGAGCTCATCGAGAACGTCGCTCCGGCGATCGTAGACGCGGGCGCAACGGCACTATCCGTTTATGTCGGCGATACAGAAGCTGATATCCCGCGTCCATCGCTCTTGCTCGGACGCGGCGCGGAGCTGGGCGCCGTCCTGAGTGTCTGGCTCGACTCGATCGACGATCGGCACCCGATCGAAGCGGCAATCGGTCCGGCCGACGGGTATCTCGTCACGGAGTCTGTTCCGCAGAGGCGTCGACGCGATTGGCCGGACGGCCAGCCCAGCCCCGGCGTGAGTCACTTCACCTGGTTCCTAAAGCCCGATCGACTGAGCGATGAGGAGTTCTTCCACGGCTGGCACGAGGTCCACACACCGTCGACGACGCGCCTGCACCCGACCCGCGTCGGTTACGTGAGGGACAGCGTTGCCCGTGTCCTCACACCGGGATCGCCGCGTGTCGATGCGATCGTCTTCGAGATGTTCCCGACCATCGAGGACTACACAGACCCGAAACGGCTATACGGATCGCAAGAAGCGCTGGACGAGACGATGGAGCACCTTCCGCTATACGCGGACTTCGAAACGATCAACGCGCGGCCCCTGCACGAAATAGTCGTGCGCAGCCTCTAGCGCAGAACTCCTCGCTCAAGTCTGAACGGCGTAGAGCTGCCACTCATCGGGAACGCCCTTCAATGTGTGCGCGCCACGGTCTGTGAAGGTGATCCCGGACCCCGTAACCAGCTCCTTTACCGTGCGTGAGGTCAGGACTTCGTCTGTCGCGGCCAGGTCGCACACCCGACGAGCGATCACAACTCCGAGGCCGGTGATGTCCTCGCCGCGACGTTCGATCTCTCCGGTGTGCAGCCCGGCCCGTATGTTCATACCGAGCGGCTCGGTGCCCACGGCCATCTGCTGTGCGCACGCGATGGCTCGAGCCGGGCCATCGAAGGTCGCCAGCACCCCGTCACCGGTCGTCTTGACGAGCCGGCCTTGGAAACGCTTGATCTCCGAGCGCGCGACCGCGTCGTGACGATCGAGAAGGTCCCGCCAGCCCTTGTCACCCAGACGAACATCGTGCTCGGTGGAAGAAACGATGTCGGTGAAGAGAACAGTCGCGAGAATGCGATCGGAAGCCTGCGGGCGCTGCTCGCCGGCCACGAATTCGATCAATGCAGGAGGAAACGTGACGTGCACCCAGCTCCCGTGGAAATTACCTTCGATCTCCACGAAGCGTGCTCCCGGGATGAGATCTGCCAGATAACGACCAAGGGCAAACGGGACGAGAGGATCGCCGGTTGTGTGCGCCACCATCGTTGGCACGCTGATCGTCGGCAAGATCTCGCGAATGTCGATGGAGAGATTGGACCGCATGATCTCCTCAACCATTTGCGGCGTGCAGCTGTTGCGCTCGTAACGGGCCAGTAGGGGGATCGCTTCCTCGGGCACGTCCTGGATGACCAATGGCAACACGCGGCCCGTTCCCCAGTTCTCGCGTATGAATGGGAGCAGCATCTCGGCCGGGCTGGGCCCCAGGGTCCCCGGGTCGTCGATCGATCCCCAGTACGCGAAGGTTCCGTAAAGCCCGAGCTTCGTCACGCGGTCCGGATATGTCGCTGCAAACAGGATGGCGAGAGGACCGCCCTCGGATACTCCGACCAGGCCCGCGCGCTGCACGCCCGCCGCATCCATTACGGCGCGGATGTCGTCCATCCGTTCGGCGAAGCTCCCGAAGCCAAGCGAACGATCCGACAGTCCGGTCCCGCGTTTGTCGAAGACGATCAGGCGCCCGAGGCTGGCAAGTTGCGCGGCGACGTTTGCGTAGAACGGGACATCCCACATGAGGTCGAGATGTGACACGAAGCCAGGGACGAAAACTAGGTCTTGAGAACCATCCCCAATGACCGTGTAGGCGATGTCGATGTCGCCCGAGCGGGCGTATCGAACATCAGAGGAGTCGCGCAGCTACTCGCCGCCCTTTTGGACGTAGTTCTTGATGAACTCTTCGGCGTTCTCTTCGAGGACGGAATCGATCTCGTCCAAGAGGCGGTCCATGTCCTCCTTCAGCCGGCGACCCTTCTTCTGGGCCTCGGGCGAAGTGGCGCCCCCTTCCTCCGTCGGAGGCGGGGCCTTCTTCTTCTGCTTCTGCTGCCGCTCTTGGGACATGACCGCTCCTCGAGAAACGTCTACATAGGATATCGGCCGAAGGGACGCCGTCTTGTGCTTTAGTTCACCCTAGCCCTGAAGGGCGTTGACCAGGCCCAACGGGTCCGGATGGGCGTCCAGGAGGTCCTTCACGTGCGCCGCCGTCCCCCGGAAGGGCTCCAGCATCGGCACCCTCTTCAGCGTCTGGCCGTCCAGATCGAAGATCAGAGCGTCCCACGACGCCGCCACCAAGCTCGACGCGTACCGCGCCAGACACATCCCCCGGAAGTACGCCCGCGTGTCCGTCGGCGGCGAGATCATCGCCCGCTCGACCTCCTCGGGGCTTACCAGCCGCTCGATCCGGCCGTCGGCGACCAGCTTGTTGTACAGACCCCGCTCCGGATCGACGTCGTGGTACTGGAGATCGATGAGCTGCAAACGCGAGTCGTCCCACTCCAAACCGCGTGCGTCCCGGTACGCCTCGAGCAGATCGCGCTTCGCCACCCAATCGAGCTCACGCGCCAGCGTCGATGCGTCGGCCTCGAGCGCCGTCAGGACGTACTCCCACCGTGACACGACTTCCTCCGGCCATTCGGAATCCTCGACCGCTTCGCTGGCCCGGCCCGTCTTGAGGTAGCCCTTCACCGTGTCGAGGAACTCCCATTGAAGATCCAGGGCCGTGACATGGCGTCCGTTGGCCAATTCGATCGTCTGTGCCAGGCTCAGGTCACGCGAGACGACCTTGTAGGACTCGACCGCCGATGCCAGCGTGAACGAGTCGACGTCGAGCACCTCGTCCTCTATCAACATCAACAGCAAACCCGCCGTTCCGATCTTCAGGAAGCTCGCGACTTCGCACAGGTTTGCGTCGCCGCAGATAACGTGCAGACGCCGGAACCGCTCCGGGTCGGCATGAGGCTCGTCCCGCGTGTTCACTATGGGCCGCTTGAGCGTCGTCTCCAGTCCGACCTCGGCTTCCATGAAGTCCGCGCGCTGGCTCAGCTGGAAGGTCACGTCGTCGACTCCGGCTTCCTCGCTTCCGACCTTTCCCGCTCCACAGAAGACCTGCCTCGTAACGAAGAACGGAAGCAGCGAGGCCGCCAGACGCGCGAAGGGTACGCCGCGGTCGACCAGGTAGTTCTCGTGCGTGCCGTAAGAGTTCCCCTTGCCGTCCGAGTTGTTCTTGTAGACGTGCACGCGAGCTCCCGGAGGAAGAACCTCGTGCGTGCGCTGTATCGACGAGGCGAGTATCGCCTCACCGGCTTTGTCCCACAGGACACAATCGCGCGGATTGGTCGTCTCCGGAGTTGAGAACTCGGGGTGCGCGTGGTCGACGTAATATCGCGCTCCGTTGGTGAGCACGAGGTTGACGAGCGCCCCTTCTTCCTCGGCCGCCTCGCGGTTGCGGGCCGCCTCGAAGCCACGGGCGTCGCGCAGCGGGTTCTCTTCCTGGAAGTCCCATTTCACCCGCCGGAGCTCGGCCTGCCCGTACTGGCCGACGAGCATGCTCGCCACCAGGACGGGGGAAACGTCTCCTGGGCCCGATACGGTGACGCCGTATTCGGTCTCCGTGCCGAAGATCTTCTTTATTGGCATCGGCCCATGTTACGGCTGCTCGCGGCGGGCGGCGCTACAGGTACTGGCCGGGGGAGATCGTCTCGACCGGGCGGTGTTCCCGGCCCTCGCCCAACAGCGTGCGAACGTACACGATCCGTTCACCCTTCTTCCCCGAGATCCGGGCCCAGTCGTCGGGGTTCGTGGTGTTGGGAAGGTCCTCGTTCTCCTTGTACTCGTCACGGATGCCGTCGAGGAGATCCTCGAGCTTGATGCCCCGCTCGTTGTGATCGAGCAGCCGCTTGATGGCCGCCTTCTTGGTACGCGCGACGATGGACTCGATCATGGCTCCGGACGAGAAGTCCTTGAAGTACAGGATCTCCTTGTCCCCCGATGCATAGGTAACTTCGAGGAACCGGTTCTCGTCGGTGACTTCATACATCTTGTCCACGACCCGCCCGATGGCAAATTCACACGCTTTCCCGGCGTCCCCGCCCCCGTGGGCCAGGAACTCCTCGTGGAACGGAAGGTCCGGCGTCAGGTAGATGCGGTAGATCGCACGCGCGCCCTCGATGTCCGGACGATCGATCCGGATCTTCACGTCGAGCCGGCCGGGACGAAGGATGGCGGGATCGATCAGGTCCTCGCGGTTGGAGGCTCCGATGACGATCACGTTCCGCAAGGACTCGACACCGTCGATCTCGGCCAGGAGCTGTGGAACGATCGTCGCTTCCATGTCCGAGCTGATGCCCGTCCCCCGGGTGCGGAACAGTGAGTCCATCTCGTCGAAGAAAACGATCACCGGAACGCCTTCAGATGACTTCTCCTTCGCCCGCTGGAAGATCAGTCGGATCTGGCGCTCGGTCTCCCCGACGTACTTGTTCAGCAGCTCCGGACCCTTGATGTTCAGGAAGTAACTCCTCGCATCCGGCCGCCCGGTCTTCTCGGCCACGCGCTTGGCGAGCGAGTTCGCCACTGCTTTCGCGATGAGCGTCTTACCGCATCCCGGCGGTCCGTACAGGAGCACACCCTTTGGCGCCCTCAGCTTGTGCTCGGAGAACAGCTCGGGGTGCATGTATGGGAGCTCGACGGCGTCGTGCACGCTCTCGATCTGGTCCCGCAGGCCCCCGACGTCGAGATATGTGATGTCCGGAACCTCTTCGAGGATCAGCTCGTCGACCTCGGGCTTGGGGAGCCGCTCCAGGACGTAGCCCGACTTCGCGTCGAAGAGGAGGTGGTCGCCTGCCTTGATCGGCGTGTCGCGCAGCGGCTCCCCGATCAGAGCGATTCGCTCCTCGTCGGCGCGGGAGATGATCGACGCGCGTTCGCCGCCGTCGATCACCTCCTTGAGGGTGACGACTTCCCCGGCCTGTTCGAAGCCGCAGGATTCGACCACGTTCAACGCCTCGTTGAGCATCACTTCCTGTCCGGGGACGATGAGCTTCGCGTCGATCTGCGGGTGGACGTTCACCCGGAGCTTTCGTCCTCCGGTGAACACGTTCACAGTGCCATCCGGGTTCAGTCCGAGGAACACTCCGAATCCCGACGGAGGAGCCGTGAGCTTCTCGACCTCTTCGCGGAGAAGCGAGACCTGTTGCCGAGTCTCTTGGAGCATGCCGACCAGGCGCTCGTTCTGTTGGAGGGACTGCACGAGGCGACCTTGCACCTCGCGGATGCGTTCTTCGAGCAGACGGATGGAACGGGTCTCGCCACGACGGAAAGGTTGCTCGGACGCGCGGCGCAGTTGGTCCCGGAGCTCAGTCAGCTCCCGCTCGATGTCGTCGAAGCGCCCGGTCCCGGGCTCGCCATCAGTCGTCGCAACCAACTCCTCGCCATCAGCCGAGCGCCCTCAGATGCCCAGTATAGGAACGCGCCGGACACGGTCCTTCTATCTGTACAACGGATGTTCTGCGCGCGAGGGTTCGAGCCCGGTCCGCGTGCTCGACTAAGATGCCCCTGGGACAGGCATGGGGGGAATGTGGATAGCAACGTCCTACTCGAGGGCTTCGGCGCGACCGTGACGCCCGACGAGTACAAGGATCTGATGGCTCGCGGAGTCCGTCGCCCCTTCCGGCGCGGCGCGTTCCTCATGACCGAGGGCGAGGCTTCAGACCATGTCATCGTCCTGGTCTCCGGCCGAGCCAAGGTCTCGAGCTACACGAAGGACGGCAAAGAGGTCGTTCTCGCCGTCCGGGGGCCGGGCGAGTTGCTCGGCGAGCTATCCGCGGTTGACGGCAATCCGCGGTCGGCCACCGTTTCGGCCCTCGAGCCGATCGAGGCTCTGATCGTGCGCTCAGAACAGTTCGTGGAGTTCCTGACCGAACACCCACGGCTGGCCATCCAGCTCCTGCAATCGACGATCCGCAGG
The DNA here is from genome assembly GCA_040905525.1 of Actinomycetota bacterium. Classification (GTDB taxonomy): domain Bacteria; phylum Actinomycetota; class JAICYB01; order JAICYB01; family JAICYB01; genus JBBDRJ01. Next base: position 204,723 of record JBBDRJ010000006.1, on the reverse strand, counting down.
CTGCGCGACTCGGATCGCAAGCGCATCGAGTTCGGGGCGTACGACACGCCGGCTCGAGTCGCTCGCCGGCTGCTCGAGCTCGTGGATCGCTATGGCGAAGCGGAAGCGGCGGACAAGTCCGTCCGGATCAGCTTGTCGCTCACCCAAGACGAGCTCGCCGGTTGGACCGGGTCTTCGCGGGAAGCCGTGAGCAAGGCGCTCCGCGAGTTCCGGGACCACAGATGGATCACAACGGGCCGGCGGGCCATCGTCGTTCTCGATGTCGAAGGACTGCGGGGTCGCGCGCTCTAGCAGCGAGCGCTCTTCGAGAGCACTACATGGGCGCTTTTTCGACCTTTCGCAGTCGCTGAGCGATCGCCTTCATGATCTTGCGCGTCACGCTCGGAGCCTCTTCGCAAAGTCCCCAGAAGCTGCGCGAGTCCACGACGAACAGAACCATGTCGTCTTCTGCCGTCACGGTCGCCGCGCGAGGCTCGTTGTCCAGCAGGGACATCTCACCAAAGACGTCACCCGCACCGTAGGTGGCCAGTCGCTTTCCGCGCAGCGTGCACTTCGCCTTGCCGCTCGAGACGATGAAACATTCCCGTCCCGGCAGGCCCTCCTTGGTCAGGACCGTCCCCTTGTCGACCTCGATCTCGTCAGCCAGCGATGCGATCTTCCCGAGCTCCTTCTGGTTGCACTCGGAGAACAGCTCGACCTTGCCCAGCAGCTGGACCTTCCTGTCCGACCCACCACGCCTCAGAGGCATGCGCTCCCTCCCGTTTGTGCAGGACTCGACCTTAGAAGCCCGCGCCCACCGGCCGCCAGTAACACCTTCTCCGTCCATCTGTGCAAAAAGGCATGGAACCTCACCCCCGTCTGGTCCAGACTCGCCGGACGATGCATCGCCGTTCCGAGTCCGGCTCACGTTCCGCGGTCTTACCAAGCCACTGCTCGGGCCCCTCCGGGGGCCTCGGAAAAAAAGTGGTGGCCCGTCCCCGCCGCCGGGCGTGAGCCGGCCGGCGCGGCCGTCCGAAGAAGGCCCCAATCTCCAGGATGGCGCGAAGCGCCCTCAAAGAAAGGATCGAAGACCAATGACGGAAGAAGAACGGACCTCAGCCGTCGCTCTCCTCAGCCGAGTACCGATGTTCGCCGGTTGCCGTCGCCCCGAGCTCGAGCAGCTCGCCCTGTCGGCCTGCGCTATGCAGTTCGAGCCAGCCGACGTCCTGTGCGAGGAAGGCACCGAGTCACCCGAGTGCTACGTGCTCGTCGAGGGTGAGGCCCTGGTCACGAGAGGTGGGAAGGTCGTCGCTCTGCGCGGCCCGAATCAGGTCGTCGGCGAACGGGGGCCCATCGAGGGCGAGCCGCGTATGGCCACGGTTTTGGCCAGAACGACTCTGCGCGCCTACGCGATCCCGCGGGAGACCCTCGTCGGCCTGATGCAGCACAGCCCGGCCGTCGCCGCGGGTATCCGCACCGAGCTCCGCCGTCGCTACGGCTAGGAGCTAGCTTCCCGCGAGCGCACGCGAGATCACGAGCCGCTGGATCTCGCTCGTTCCCTCGAAGAGCGTGTAGATCTTCGCGTCGCGGTACCACTTCTCCACTGGGAAGTCCTTGATGTACCCGTAGCCGCCGAGGATCTGGATGGCCTGCTCCGTGACGCGGACGGCCGTCTCGCCGGCCTTGAGCTTGCACATCGAACCTTCGGCCTTCGTGAAGGGCTGACTCTGTGCCGCCATCCACGCCGCTCTTTGGACGAGGAGTCGCGACGCATCGACTTCGAGGGCCATGTCGGCCAGCTGGAAGCCGACGCCTTGGTACTGGATGATCGGTGTCCCGAATGTCGATCGCTCCTTCGCGTATTGAACGGCGAACTCGAGAGCTGCGCGCGCTATCCCGACGGCCTGGATGGCCACAAGTGGACGAGTGATCTCGAAAGTGCGGAGCGCGACCGACTCACGAACGTGACCCCCGCCGCGTGCGCGCTCGAGTTTGGCATCGAGCTTGTCCTGTCCCCCGACCAGGTTCTCTCCGGGGACGAAGCAGTCCTCGAGGATCACCTCGGCCGTGTGTGAGGCACGGATACCGAGCTTCTTCTCTTTCTTGCCCTGCTTTATGCCCTTGTGGTCTTCCCGCGAGACGACGAAGCTGGCCTGGCCCCGGATGCCGAGCTCCGGGTCGACGGTGGCGACCACGATGTGAACGTCGGCGATCCCGCCGTTCGTGGCGAAGATCTTCGTTCCGTTGAGGACCCAGCCGTCGTCGACGCGTTCGGCTTTGGTTCGCAAGGAGGACACATCGGAGCCCGCGTTCGACTCGGTTACGCAGAAGGCGGCCACTCTCGGATCTTCAGCCGTTCCGAACATGCGCGGCGCCCACGCGAGCAACTGCTCCGGAGTGCCGGCGGCGGCCAGAGCCGATAGTGGCAGCCCGGTCCCGAAGAGCGCCAGACCGATCCCGGCGCATCCCCAGCAGATCTCCTCCATGACGATGGGCAGGGACAGGCCAGTGGGATCAGATTGGGTTTGTCCGTACAGATCGAATCCGTAGAGTCCGACCTCGGCCCCCTTCTTCACCACGGGCCAAGGGAACTCCTCGGTCTCGTCGTATTTAGGGGCGACCGGGCGGATCTCCTTCTCGGCGAACTCGTGCGCCCACTTCTGGAGCTCTTTCTGCTCCTCGTTGAGTGCGAAGTCCATCGGCCTGGGTTCCTTTCCTTACGCGTTCACTACCCAAGAGCATGCCCGAACGCAGCTCGCAACGCTCGGGCAGCTTGACTCCCAGGCTGGCACACGCGACTATCTTCACTGACTTAGTGGACTTACAACGGACGTTCGTCGAGAAGGGACCACGATGAGCAACAGACACCGGCGATGACCGGGGAACCGATCCCGGAGGAGGCGACCGGTTCGGCAGCGGTCGTCGTCTCGGAGGTATCCAAGGTGTACGGACCGGCCGGATCGCACACGTTCGCCCTGGACCGCCTGACACTTCGTGTGCCGAAAGGTCAGCTGTGCTGCCTCGTCGGCGCCTCCGGATGCGGGAAGACCACCCTCCTCAACCTGATGGCGGGTCTGGATCGTCCGCAGAATGGCTCCATCCAGATCGACGGCCGTCCGGCTCTCCTGTTCCAGGACGCTGCGCTGTTCCCTTGGCTCACGGCTCGAGACAACATCGAGCTCGCCCTACGCCTGCGGGGTGTCGCCAAGCGTGAGCGTCGTGCGCGAGCCGACGAGCTGCTGCGCTTGGTTCACCTGGAGGAGTTCGGCGACCGCCGACCCCATGAGCTGTCCGGTGGCATGCGACAGCGAGTTGCCGTCGCGCGAGCACTGGCCCAGGAAGCTCGCGTGCTGCTGATGGATGAGCCGTTCGGAGCGCTGGACGCTATCACCCGCGACCTCCTCCACGACGAGCTCGAGAGGTTGTGGATAGAGGAAGGCCTCACGATCGTCTTCGTGACACACAACGTCCGCGAGGCCGTCCGCTTGGGCGAACGCGTCCATGTGCTGTCGAGCCGGCCGGCACGAGTGGTGGCGTCGTTCGACATCGGGTTGAAGCGTCCGCGCCACTTGGACGAACCCGACGTAGCGCAGCTGGCCGGCCGCATCACCGAGAGACTCCGGGAGGAGGTGCGATCTCATGGTGCGACGGCCCAGGACGCCTGACCCATACGCAGCAGACATCGCCGGACTCGATTCACTCGACGTACCCGTCGCCCCGGCACCATCGCTGTCCCGCCGGGCGTGGTCGTCCGTGTGGCCGGTCCTTGCGGCCATCGCGCTCGCGCTCTCGGCCTGGCAGGTTGTGACCTGGCTCAACATCAAGCCCGACAACGCTCTTCCAGGACCGGTAGCCGTCATCGGCCGCCTATGGGAAGACCGAGGGCTCCTCCTGGAGGCATCTCTCCTCACTCTGCGGCGCGCGGCCGTCGGCTACTCGCTCGCACTGCTGTTCGGCTCGGCCTTTGGTCTGGCCGTGTCGCGGAGCCGTGTGATCAGGGCGGCGATCGGATCGCTGATCACCGGGCTGCAGACGATGCCCACGATCGCGTGGTTTCCGCTGGCCATACTCCTGTTGGGACCGAACGAGTCGGCCATCCAGCTCGTGGTCGTTCTCAGCGGGGCGCCGGCTATCGCCAGTGGGCTGATCAACGGCGTCGATCACATCCCGCCGTTGCTCCTGCGCGCGGGGCACGTCCTTGGCGCTCGCGGAATCTCGGCATACCGGCACGTGATTCTTCCGGCAGCGCTTCCGGGATTCATTGGCGGTCTCAAGCAGGGGTGGGCGTTCGCATGGAGAGGCCTAATGGCCGGCGAGATCGTCGTAGCGATCGGGGAACGGCTCTCGCTGGGATCGCAGCTGCAGGCGGCGCGCGACGCTGGGGACGCCGAGCGTCTCATCGGGGGCATGATCGCGATCTTCCTGATCGGTGTTCTCGTGGACGCCTTCGGGTTTTCGCGAGCGGATGCCGCGATCAGAAGGCGCTGGGGATTACAAGCCGACTAATACGAGGACGATCGACATGCGCATCTCTAGCAAGATCGATTACGCCCTTCGGGCCATGGCCGAGCTCGCGGCTTCGCAGGACGACAAACCGGTCAAGGCCGAGCACATATCGCGCAGGCAGGACATCCCGCTCAAGTTCCTCCTGGCCATCCTCAACGAGTTGAGACGGGGCCACCTCGTGCGCAGCCAGCGCGGCCAGGAGGGCGGCTACGTTCTCGCGCGGGAGCCGAGCGAGATCACTCTGGCCGACGTGATGCGCGCCGTGGAGGGGCCGCTGGCCAACGTCCACGACGACAGCCTGCGGGACATCACGTATCCGGGAGCAGCTTCCTGCCTCACCGACGTCTGGAAGGCCGTTCGCTCGAGTCTGCGATCTGTTCTCGAGTCGACATCGGTCGCCGATCTGGCCACGGGCAAGCTGCCGCGGCGTGTGCAGACGCTGGCTTCCCAGTACGAGGAGACGGAGAAGGAGCGGCCGCGCGGGAGCCGCTAGCGAGTCTGCTCCGCACCGCCGCTGCGGTCTCGGAACACGTCGCGCACCGTGAACACGTCGTCACCGCTCAGGATCCCGGAACGCCCGAGGATGCGTCCGCGCTCCCAGTTCGAAAGACCAAGCTCCGGACGATCCCATGCCCACTGGCCGTCCACCCATCTCGTGAAGGCGTCGCCGACGTAGGGCGTGTCCACCCGCTCATAGAAACGTTCGAAGCGCTCTTCGTCGGCCGTGACGATCGATGCTACGAAGCGAGGGCTGTAGGTGTTGATCAGCTCGATGGCTTCGTCGTCGCCTCGAGCGCACACGAGCGACACCTCGGGTGTCGTGTCCCATTCCCACTCGCGCGCAAGATCTTCTACCGGCACGGCATCGACCTGCGGTTCGGCTTTGTCCCCATCGGTCCGATGGACGTTGACCCGTTTCGACCACACAACCTCGGGGATGTCGTGCTCCGATCCGGCGGCGACGTGCAATCGGTAAGACGGGTCGCGCGAACCCAGAGCTTCCAGCACCAGGGGCACCAGCTCGGGGCTACGTCGCCGGTCGACCACGATCGTGTTGAGCGAGTTGCACACCTTGCGATCGAGCGACGACACGATCGCGTTCCTCACGGTCTCGCGTGGAGCGTCGTCGGCCAGGTAGAGCCACGCACCCCCGGTGCCGTGCAGCGAGGCGGGGATGCCGTGTTGCGCGGCGATCGCTCCGAGGAGCGAAGTCGTAGCTCCCGATCCACGGGCAACGGCGAGACGAACCTCGGGCATCGTGAAGAGCGCGTGCGCCGCACCATGGGACGGTGAGCGCACCAGGATGACGGCACCGTCCGGGAGCCCGGCGGTGTGCAGGGACGGCGCCACCGCCGACGCCTCGATCGCTTCCGCCGTGCGCAAGGCATCGCTACCGATGCGCATCACCGACGCGTTGCCCCCACGCAGTACACCAACGCCGTCCGCGAACACGTTCGGTCGTCCCTCGAAGACGAAGGCCACGACGCCGAGGGGCGCGCGCCGTCGCTCGACGGTCCAGTTCGGTCCGTCCCGGCGCTCGATGACCTCGCCGCGACGCGATGGTGCCTTGGCCCAACCGATCAAGCCATCGATCATGGCTTCGCGCATCTTCTCCGTGGCCACCAGCCGCGACACGGCACGATCGGCCGCGCGCGCCCTCTCCAGGTCGGTCTGATTCGCGTCTTCGACGGACGCCCAGATCGCCGGATCGGCGAGCCGATCGGCGAAGGTCCGGAAGAACTGCGAGATCTGTTCTGCGTCCACGTCCGACATAGCGCGGAACGCTTCGTCGGCTCGTGCGACTGCGTCGCGCGCCTTTGCGTGGTCGGCTCCCGAAACGACGAGCAGATCGCCCGTAGCCTGCACGGCGACGACCTTGTCACCCGGGCCAAGCTCGGGCATCGGAATCGTTCGATCACCGACAACTACGGGCGTGCCGGCGGGGATGGAGCTCAGGTCAGTCATCGGGGTCGATGACCTTGCGCGCGACGATCAGGAACCCGGTGTGCGCGACCATCCGATGATCGGGACGCACCGAGAGACCATCGACCGTCCACCCACGCTGCATGGTCTCGAAGGTGCGAACCATCCCCCACCCCCGTCCAAGCTCCTCCACCAACCTCTGGACCTGGGGCACGGTCGGAACGTAGCTGCACAAGATCCCACCCGGCCTCAGGCATCGGGCGACGTTCGTCAACGCGCGCCACGGCTCCGTCAGATCGAACACGACACGATCGACCTCAAGGGTGATCTCGTCGGCATACAGATCGCCGGTTCGAGCCTCCAACGTTCCATAGTTGGGATCCGAACCGACGAAGCGTTCGATATTGGACAGTGCCTTGGTGTGAAAGTCTTCGCGCACGTCGAAGGTGTGCACGGTTCCCTTCGGCCCCACGGCCCGGAGCAGAGTCAGCGTGAGCGCCCCGGAGCCCGTACCGGCCTCGAGCACGCGAGCCCCGGGAAAGATGTCGGCCTCGACGATGATCGGCCCGAGGTCCTTCGGATAGATGACTTGGGCGCCGCGCGGCATCTTGAGTACGAAGTCAGCAAGTGTCGGGCGCAACGCTCGGTACTTACGGCCGAGGGATGTACCGACCAGGACCCCTTCTTCGACTCCGATGATGGATGCGTGCGCGATCACTCCGAGATGGGAATGGAACTCCGCACCCGTTTCCAGCGTGATGAGGTAGCGGCGTCCACGCTTGTCCACGAGCAGGACCAAGTCGCCGGGCGCGAACGTCATCGGCTCTTCCGGCGGTGGCGGTCGAGCATCCGGCAGTACGCGCAGACCTCGGAGGGCGTGGGCATCCCGCATCCCGAGCACGGATTCAGCTCGGGTCTGTCGACCTGCGCCACCTCCGGCTTACCCCTTTCCAAGAACCCGTGGTAAAACGCTGCCTTGGCTCCCGGCGAGTCGCGCTCGAGCACATCCAGCACGTTCTTGTACCGAAGCTGAGTATTTCCGGCAACGAGCGGGCACTCCTCTACCTGATAGTCGATCCCGCGCAGGAACGCGTACGAAGCCGTCTCCTTTTCGGAAAGCCTGAACAGAGGCTTCACCTTCTTCACGAAGCCTTCGTCCGTCTCGGGCAGGACGGGTGACTGCCGAGCCATGTACTCGGTGTCCCAGCGTAGAACGTTGCCGAACAAGACCGCCGCCTCGTCGTCCAGGTTGTGACCGATAGCAATAACGTCGAAGCCCAGGTCGTGTGCAGACTTAGAGACCAAGTGACGCTTCACCAAACCGCATGCACCACACGTCGTACGACCGGTCGAGGACGGAAGATCCGGGATGGAGAACCCGAACTCCTCGCGCAGATCGGACACGATCAGCTTCACGCCCCTGGAGTCGGCGAAGTTCTGGGAGTAACGAAGTGACTCAGTTGCGTAGTCCTCCCCCGTCCAAAGGACGATGTGGTAGCCGGTCGTGTCGTAGCCGAGGTCGATCAGGACGTCCCACAGTGCGAGGGAGTCCTTCCCGCCGGAAACAGCCACGACCACACGGTCGGTCCGCGCGAGCATGTCTTCCTTCTCTATCGCCCGCTCCACCTGGCCCCGGAAGAAATGAAGGAAGCACTCCTTGCAGAAGGCGGCGTTGTGGCGGCGCAGCTCGACAACGGCTCGCCCGCGGCACCGCCGGCACTTCGTTATGTTCTCCGCCCCGCCCGAGATCACGGGTCGGACCTCGATCTGGTCGTCTGCTTGGATCACGTCTTCACGGGTCAGCAAGTCCTCGCCGCGGATCACCAGCACCGTCTCCGGGTCGATGTCGAGCTCCCGCAGGACGACCTTTACGCGTTTGGGCGCGTCTATCTCTACCTCACGACGCGGGTTGCGCAGCAAAACGGTCGCCATCAGCGTTGATCCACCAGATTCGAGCGCACCGAATGATCGTCGAGCACACCTCGTACTACTCCCTCTTCATCGAGAACGACCAGTACATGACCCGGTTGCCGAGCGAGTTGTTCGAGCGCGCGCTCTAAGGGCTCGGTTCCGCGGACGCTGATCCCGTTCGTCCAAGGCACCATTACGTCCCGCACGCTCGCGCCGGCACGTGTCGCCGTTGTCGACGGCAGCAGGATGCCGGCCAGCCGGCCTTCGTCGGCAACCGCGAACGGACCGCCTTTAGGTGGGACGACGGCATCGGCCTTGATGCGACCTACGAATGGCTTGGCCCAGCTCGCGGCGGTCTCGTTCTCTATGGAGGCAATGAGCTTCGCCGATCCCACCATCTTCGTTGCCGTCGTTGCGATGAAGATTCCCGTCACGACGAGCCAGGAAGCGATTGCGGTGTCGTCCAGCACACCGCTGCCGAGGATGAGCCAGACGCCCACGCCGATCGACACCAGACCCAGAATCTGACCGAGCCGGGCCGCCCGGCGAACGCCACGCGACCGCCGGCCGGTTCGGGTCCAAACGATCGCGGCCATGACGCGGCCCCCGTCCAGCGGCAGCGCCGGTAGGGCATTCGTAGCGGCCAGCGCGAGGTTCGCGTATCCCACGGTGCGGACGAAGCTCGCGATCGACCCCGTGCCGTCCGGAACCCCCACTACGGCTACCGCGCCGAGAGCGGCGCTCACGATGGGACCCGTGAGCGCCGCCACGATCTCCCGCGCCGGCAACACAGGTTCGACAGCCACACGTGAGACGCCGCCGAAGACGTACAGGACGGTGTCTGCGATTCGGATGCCCAGAAGCCGAGAGACGATCGAGTGGGCCAGCTCGTGGACGACCACGCTCATGAAGAACGCGATCAGGGTCGCAACGGCCAAGCCCACTGCGAAGAGGAGGTCTTCGCCCCCGTAAGCGGTCACGACGAGATGAGCGACGACGAGAGCCCCGGCCGGTAGCCACGATCGGTGTACGAGAAGCGGAAAGCCCAAGGGTCGGCCGATCTCGAGGCCGCGTTTGCGCTGCATAGGCTCGATCAGAAGGGCGCTCCGGCGATTTTCATGAGGAGGATGCGCTCCGCTCCGCAGTGCGTAGCCTACCATCGTGCTTCTGCGAAACCCGTGTCTGACCTCGGTGATCGTCACGCTCGGACTGGTTCTGACCGCTTGTCAGCGGCCGGCGTCCGACGGGGCGTGCACGACCGGCGACGTGCAGCTGCTCAATGAGGGAACGCTCACGGTCGGTATGGACTTCGACTATCCGCCCTTCGCGTTCGATGACAGCAAAGGGAGATCCACGGGCTTTGAAGTCGATCTCGTCCGTGCCATCGCCAAAGATGCCGGGCTGAAGCTGCTGCTGGTGAATCGGACTTCTGCGGCGCTGCTGCCGGGACTGCTTGCTCACCGCCAGGACATAGCGGCCTCGGGCCTCCGCGACAGCAACGAGCTGAAGGAAGAGACGTGCGCGTCGGTGCCTTACCTCACAGCCGATCTGGCGCTCCTCGCGCCGGCGCCCGACCCCCATTCCATCGGTGACATTGGCGATCTCCAAGGGCGCAGCGTCGGCGTGCTCGAGGGTGGACGGGGCGCGGAATGGGCCGAGGAGCATCTGGAGGCCAGCACGATCAAGACCCTGCCCGCCACCGACGATCTATTGAGCTCGCTGCGCGAGAGAACGGTCGATGCCGTGCTCGACGATCTTGTAATCGGCCGATTCGCGCAGAAGCGTGCGGAAGACATCCGGGTCGTCGACACGATCCGAACGGGCGAGCGTTATGTGCTGGCCGCTCACCCCGAGAACGGTGCGCTCGTGGCCGTCGTCAATGCGGCGCTGTCGAAGATGAATCGAAACGGTGACCTGGGAGACCTCGAAGAGAAGTGGTTCGGGGGCTGAACCTTCCAGCTGTCGACTCGTATCATGGTGCCCCGCACGTCGGAGTGGCGGAATTGGCAGACGCGCTAGGTTGAGGGCCTAGTCCGGGTTAAACCGGGTGGGGGTTCAAGTCCCCCCTCCGACACGTCCATCGCTCTACGGGTTGTTCGGCAGCGCGACGGCTACCTGGTTAGTGCGGATCTCAATTCGCAGGACACGTCAGCTACGCCCGCCCTGCGGCTTGCCCTTGCTGCGTGGTTTTGACTCTCCGCGGCCGCGCCGGGGGCTCGTCTCGATCAGGCTGAGAAGGGACTCGCCGATCGCGATGCTGTCGAGCGGTACAGCGATGCGATCCCACACGATCTCCCCGACACCGGTGAGGACAATGATCGTGGCCGCGTGGTGTGGATCGACGTCTTTACGAATCGCACCAGACCGTTGACCTGCACGGATCAGCGCACTCAATTGGGCGATGACTCCGTTCATCAATTCGGTGTGACGGTCTTGTATCGAAGGATGCGATTGGAGATGTCGCAGCACGGCGATATACGCGGTGCGGATGTCGCCGCCGACATCCGGCCACTCCCCTCGCGCCATCGTCGTGGTGAAGCGGGTGATGACGTCGCGCAGATCCGCAGCGCCCTCGGCGGCCCCCCGGAGGAGAACGCGGAAGATGTCGGTGATGACCCAGTCGAGCATCGCCAGGATGTACTGCCTGCGATCCTCGAAGTAGAAGTAGAAGGCGCCTCGCGTGAACCCCGCGCGCGCGACCACGGCGTCGATGCTTGGGATCTCCCCCCCACGAGCGATGGTTTCCGCCAAGCCGGCTTCGAGGAGCGCTCGCCGGGTCGCCTCTTTGGATTGGGCGCGAATCCTCTGCGCCGGTGTCGGCTCGCCTTTCTGCGTCAGCTTGGCCAAGGTCGTGCGCCTATCCGTTTGTGTGGCGACGCGGCGGTGCGCGGACACGAAAGGAGCCGAGCTGGGGCGAACGGCATGGGCAAGTCTAGCAACGTCGTTTCCTCGCTCACGCCGGAGGTGCACTCATCGACTCGGACCGATGTAGGGTCCCAAGCCCGCGGGTTTGACCGAACCAGCCCGCCTTGCTAGTTTCCATCTGCATACGGTTATGTATGTAGTCAGACGCTGCAGATGCTGGCTATATCGCGTCCGTATGTAGGTAGGCGGTAGTGCTCTGCAACGGCACCCGGGAGCCAGAGCAGGCGCACCCGCACGGGCAGGCGTCGCCCCCGTCGCCCATCGGCGAAGAGAGGCCCGATGGGGTCTCGCGACGAAGGGGGAAGCATGAAGCCAATCCGTTGGCTTGTCATGACCGCGTTGGCATTGGCGGGCTTGATGACCGCCATGTCTGGGACGGCCTCCGCGCAGGACCCGGCGGTGCTGTTGTCGGACCTGCAGATCATGGTCGAGAACGCGCCCGGGGCCGGGGACGAGCTCGCGGCCGGGTTGCAGGAGGCCATCGATACGTTGGCCAGCACCCAGAGTGCTGAGGAGACGGCTGCCGCGATCGGCGATGCACTCGTGGCCGCAGGCTCCGCACTCGTCGCTGGCACCCAGCAGTTCGGTGCTCTCGGCTTAGGGCTGACGCTGATGAACCTGGGCTTCCAGAGCGCTATAAGTCCGGTCGTAGTGGACATCATCGACGAGCAGAACCCGCAGGCCGTGCTCGATCCGGCCCACTTGGAGGCGATCCTGGCGAATCTCCCGACGATTCTCGAGGAGATCCAGAACGGCGCGGGCACCGGTTGTGGCGCGCCCGACGGCCTCGTCCATCTGCTGGAGGGCAACGTTATCGAGCCGCCGCTGGGGATCGGAGAAGCGTTCTGGTCCTGCGCTGTGGTCAACGCGCTGCTGGCTGGCTTCAACGCAACGACCGGGACGCCGCTCGAGGGGACCTTCCAGTTCCTCGGGATCTCCTCTATCGTCATCGGTGCGGCGATCGAGCCCAACGTGACGGAGCTGGAGGGCCAACTCGCGCCGGTATTCGACGCGTTGGCGCCGGTGACGGACCAGATCATCGCCGTGCTCGAGGGAGTGTAGAGACTTCGCGCGAAGCGACGTGATCATGTCCGCAAGCCAAGAGAGGGCCCGGCCAGTGCCGGGCCCTCTCCGGGCGTTCGGGTTCGGCGCGGGGCGCCCGGCCGATGGCGACACTAAGAGGATGCGAACTTTGCGAGTGGTCGCGAGCGCCGTCGTGTTGGCCGCGCTTCTAAGTGCCTGCGGCGGCGAGGGCACGGAGACCGCGGAGACCGCGGACAGGGGCGCCGGGAGTACGGCGCGGGCGGAGACGAACGGGGCGAATCAGACCGGTCGTAGTCAAGGTGATGCCGCGAACGACGGAAGAGGGAGCGGCCGGAGTAGTCCCGGCGACCTCTCCGCCGACGAGATCTGCGACCGGATCCCGGCCGACGACGTCGAGGCCGCGCTCGGGATCTCGCCCGTCGTCGCCAGCCCAAGCTCGACTGCCACTCCTCAGTGCTCGTACGTGTTCGAAACCGACGATGGGACGCGGAGCGACGCTACCATCGCCGCCCTTCGCAGGCAGGAGGATCTCGGCGGGCGGCGAGGAGAAGAGGCCTTCGACTACGTCGTCGACCTAAACAGCTCCGCATCCCGAGACGCCGATCTGACGCGGACCGAGCTGTCCGTGGGGGACCGCGCCATCCTGCTGAGTGGTGGCAACCTCCATTTCGGCGTCATTCAGCTGGGTCCGCGGATCGCCACCACCATCGTGAGCGCGCGGGCGGCGGACGCTGTGGCCGCCGCTGACCTAACTCGACTGGCTTCGGTACTCGCCCTCTAGGGAGCCGCCGTTCCGGTAACGTCCGCGTCTCGGGACGGCGACCCCCACCGCAATCTGCACCATGACGGCCTCCCCGGGCTCGGTGAGACTCTCGATGCCGGTTTCGTCCCATTTTGAATGCCGTCGGCGGATACCAACATCCGCGACTAGCACTGATTCGGCGGTTCTGAACCACGAGAGGTCGGGATCTCATCTCACGACGCAATCCGGCCAAGCGGCGCGGCTCCCGCCGGAATGGTCCATGGCGACGTATGAACGGGCTAGAGGGACGCTTTACGGATAGCGGCCCCGAGCTCGTAGCGCCTTCGCGACGCGCTCGATCGCGAGTGAAAGCGCTTCGAGGCGAAGGCTCCAGCCGTCCGAGGATGCCCAAACCTCGTCGACGGCACGAAGCATCGTCCGTTGCAGCCGGTCGTTCACTTCGGCTGCCGTCCATGCATAGCCCTCGCGATGCTGCACCCATTCGAGATGGGAAACCACTACCCCGCCGGCATTAGCCAGAACGTCGGGAACGACCCGGATCCCACGCTCGGTCAGAACCCCGTCGGCCTCGGGTGTGATCGGTCCGTTCGCTGCTTCGACGACGAGCCACGCGTTCAGGCGCTTGGCGTTCTCGGCGTCGATGACCCTCTCGACAGAGGCCGGTATGAGCACGTCGCACGGAGCCTCGAGAACGTCTCCCGCCGTGATCGCGTCGGTACCCGGACATTCGCTTACCGTCCCCTGCTGCGATGCATGCGGAGCGAGGACTTCCGGATCGACACCGCTCCCGCAATAGATACCGCCTCGTGCGTCGCCGACGGCCACCACGCGCATCCCCATGGCCGTCAGCATCGGTACCAAGTTGCTGCCGACGTTTCCGAAGCCGTGCACGGCTACCGTCAGACCGTTGGCGTTGCGTCCAAGTCGACGAAGGGTTTCACCCAGCACCATCGTCACACCCGCGGACGTTGCGCTGGCTCGGCCAAGCGAGCCACCGAGTGCGGTCGGTTTGCCCGTCACCGCACCGAGAGCGGCATGACCCGCGCGGACCGAATACGCGTCGGCGAACCACGCCATCACGCGATCGTCGGTACCGACGTCGGGAGCCGGGATGTCGAGATTCGGCCCGATTACATCCGCGATCGAGAATGCGAACTCGCGCGTGACGCGCTCGAGCTCGTGGAGCGAGAGCCGCTCGGGGTCACACACGACTCCACCTTTGGCTCCCCCGAACGGCAGGTCGACGACGGCGCACTTCCAGGTCATCTCCATGGCCAGTGCGCGAAGGTCGTCGACTGTTACCTTGGGGTGGTAGCGCAGACCGCCCTTACCAGGCCCGCGCGCGACACTGTGCTGAACGCGGTAGCCGTTGAAGACACCTATCGCACCGGAGTCCATCCGTGCCGTGAACGTCACTTCCACGACCCGGTGTGGCTTACGCACGATCTGATAGAGCGTCGGGTCGATCTGCGTCGCTTCCGCAACGGCGTCCAGTTGGGCCAATGACTGCTGCCACAACGTCCCCGGGGCAGGCGGATCAGGCTTTGTCCTCGCTTCGCGGACCGGCTCCCTCGCAACAGTCACGGCTATGTCAAAGATAGGCGTCCACGCAGCACGACGCGAAGTGTTTGTCCGCGCAAACGCCGTGCGCGGCTGGACGGTTGACTCGCTTTACGCCGAGGGATGTAATGGCCCGATGCAGGGAGAGGCTCTAGCGAGGGTCAGTCTCCTCGCGGTAGCGCTCTCACTCGTGGCCCTTCCGCGCGCCGCCGCGCAGGTGGATCCGGAGGTCCCGACCGATACATGCGCCGTCACGCTCGGTGTCGTCGACGGCGATCCGGTACGTCTAGACGAATTCAACCTCGGTCAGCAGATCCTGGTGCGCGACGAGGGCGGCTGCGCGCCGGCCAACACAAAGGTTAGAGCGGCTCTTCGCGGCGAACCGCGCGACTTCCGGCTTGGTGAAACGATGTCGGAGGACGACGGGAGCTACGTGATTCGTGGCGAGATTCCATCCCGAGCCGACTACGGCACGCACCTGATCGTGGTCGATGCCGGAAAGAAGAAGTACACCAAAGCGATCCAGATCGTTCCGAAGTCGGCGACAGAACCCATCGATCGAGGACGCGTTGCGGCGATGTCGGCGGCGGCCCTGTTTATCGCTCTCGGGATCGGCGTCGTCGTTGTGCCACGCCGAGGCCGATGGCGCATGAAGCAAGCCCCGGCCTCCGGCGCTGCCGAAACGGAAGTGCCGTTCATCGACACGAGCGGCTTCGTGCCGATGCGCGACGACTCCCGACGTGCCAAACCTCAGGTCAAGAAGCCCCAAACCACCGACGGCCTAGATCGCGACACGTAGACGCGAGTATCTTCCTTGCCGGTGGAAGACGACACGCAACTGACTCAACCGACGGCCGCGGGCCCGACCGCGCCTCGACCCGCGGGATCGGGACCTATCCGTGCAAGCACGTGGCCGATGTGGGTGCTCGGGTTCGTCCTGGCGGTCGACTCGACCGACCAGAGCATCCTTCGGGGTGTTCAGACCCTCATCAAAGTCGACTTCGGTCTTACCGACGCCGCCGTGGGGTTGGTCGCCTCGGCTTTCGTGCTCGTCAATGCCCTCACGACGATCCCCGCCGGATATCTCGCGGATCGCCTCAATCGCAAGCGCGTGATCGGGACCACCATCATCGCGTGGAGCGGCGTGACCGCGCTCACCGGCGCTGCGGCCAACTTCGCCCAGCTACTCGGCATCCGCGCATTGCTCGGCTTCGGCCTCGGGATCACCGAGCCATCCGCGAACAGTCTCCTGACCGACTACTACCCGGCCCAGCAACGGGGGCGCGCGTTTTCGATCCAGCAGATGATGCTCTTCGTCGGATTCGGCGCGGGTATCGGATTGGGTGGCGCGATCGGTGAACGGCTGGGCTGGCGGTGGGCCTTTGTTCTGATCGGCCTACCCGGCGTGCTGACGTCCATCCTCGTATTCCGATTGCGCGAGCCACTGCGTGGGCACGGCGACCGGCTCTCGATGGGAATCCAGAGCTCCTTGGACCAAGAACCCGGTGAGAAGGCAAAGCTCTTCGAGCACGGGATAGCAACGTTCGCGAGCGATCTGATCCGCGGGCTTAGGGACGACGTCCGGACGATCGCTGCCATCCCGACACTGCGCTACGCGCTCGTTGGGATCGGTGTGCTCTTGTTCTCCGTGACGGGAGTGGGCTACTGGTTGCCCGTATACCTCGAGCGCTTCCTCGATCTGAGCGTCACCGAATCCACCGCTGCCGTTGGGGGCATCGTGTTGATCGGTGGAGTCTCCGGCACACTCGTCGGCGGCACGTTGGCGGATCGATTCCACGGCCGCATGCCCGGCGGACGGATCGCCATCCCGGCCTACTGCCTGATGCTCGGCACGGTTCTGTTCACGATCTCCTTCCTGCCGATCCCGTTGGCAGCCGTTCTCGTCCTGGAGACTCTCGGGCTATTCGCCTTCACCTTGGCCGTCCCCTCTCTGCGGGCGGGTGTTGGGGACGCCGTGCCCGCCGATCTCCGCGGTGCGGGTTTTGCGGCGTTCTCGCTCATCTCGGCTCTCTCGGGCGCCGCCCTTGCTCCTCCCCTGCTCGGCGCCCTTTCCGACCTGACCGATCTGCGGATAGCCTTCCTGATCTGCATGCCGCCCATATTCCTGGGCGCCCTCATCCTGCTCAGGGCAAGGAAGCACCTGGACGAAGACGTTGCGAAAGTCCTGGTGGCGGTGCAGCGTGCGTATCAGGAGCAGATGGCTCTCGAGGAAAGCCGGCGGGCGGAGGAGTCCGGGTCAGTGGAGGTCGCGGAGCCTGAATCGCCAGATGCCCAGGACGCCCAGGACGAGGGATAGCCCGACAGGCACCAACACGGATTCGAGCGGGAATCCTTCGGCCACGATGTTCCTGCTCAGGTACCACCACCACGGAGTGATGAACCGGGCCGCAGGTAAGACGTTGGAGCTCACGATCCCGAACAGGATGTACCCCGCAACGGCGACCGCCGTGCTCGCAGAGAGTGCGCGTGCTCGTCCCCCGGCCGCCGCCCCGACCGCGAAAGCGATCGAGGTGTGCAGCAGAGCAAGAGACGTCGCTGCGGCGCACGCGCCGAAGAGATACGGGATCGATACTGCCTCCAGAAGCTCGAATGGTGCCGAGAAAGCCAAAAGAAGCACGCTCATGATCGCGCCGAGTCCGATGACCATGACCGCAGTCGCTACGAACCGTTCGGCAGCTACGCGCGTCCTCGTCACCGGGTTGGCGAGCAGGAGCTCGAGCGTGCCGTCACCCTCTGCACCGGCGATCGCTCGCGCTCCTAAACCGATGCCGAAGATCAAGAGCGCAAGTGGGAACACTTGCGTAAAGATCTGGCTGTGGATGTATCCGGCCGGCGACGTGAGGGAGATCTCGCCCCCCGCGCCGAAGAGTGCCTGCGCTCCTTCCGGAAGGTCCTTGAAGAAGTCCTCGAAAGACGTTTGCTCCTTGAACGCCGGGTAGAAGGCGACGCTAAGGAGCAGGATGGCAGCCATCCCGAGCACCCACCACACGCTCGAGCGGCGGCGATCGAGGAAGTAACGAACCGCGACGGTCACAGCTCATCGTCCTGGTAGAAGGCCAGGAACACGTCCTCGAGGTCGGCTTCCGGGCTGACGATGCGGTGCGCATGGAGACGAGCCGCCGTGCGAAGAACACGTTCGACGGACCCCTCGACTACAAGGTGCACGGAGTTCCCTCGCGCGTGAGCTTCGATCACTTCCGGAACGCGGGCGAAAGGCTCGGCATTGGCTTTGCCTTCGAAATGGAGATCGATGTGCTGGCGCGCCTGTTGACGCAGCTGATGGATCGAAGCGAGCTTCACGAGGCGTCCCTTCCTGAGGATCGCGACGCGGTCGGCCATCTCGTCGACTTCGTGCAGGACGTGGGATGAAAGGAACACGGTCGCGCCATCCGTAGCCCGTTCATGAACGAGCTGCTGGAACTCCCGTTGGAGGAGCGGGTCGAGTCCAGAGGTCGGTTCATCCAGGACGAGCAGCTCCGGCTTGTGCAAGAACGCCTGCACGATGCCGACCTTGCGCCGGTTCCCCGAACTGAGCTCACCGATCTTGCGGGTAGGGTCTAGCTCGAATCGCTCGACGAGCTCGTCGCGATAGGAGCGATCGACGTTGCCGCGCAGGGCTCCGTAGAAAGAGAAGAGCTCGTCGCTCGTGTACCTGGCGTCCAACTTGAGGTCGCCTGGAAGGTAGCCGATGCGTCGGCGGACTTCGGGATCCGCCCCACTTCCACCAAGGACGCGAGCTTCTCCGGCTGTCGGCCGGATGAAGTCCAGCAGCAGACGGATCGTCGTGGTCTTGCCGGCTCCGTTCGGCCCGAGGTAGCCGAACACCTCACCGCGTCTGACCTCGAGGTCCAGACCCTCCACGGCGTGTACCGGACCGAAGAACTTGGTGAGCCCCCGCGTATCGATCACCGCCGACGCGAGCGTGCGCCGGCGCCGGACGGGTCTCGCGCGCCTACTCATCGCGCGCATCCTACCGGCTCACATCACAGACACAGCAGGAACGGTGTCGTTGCCGAATCGGCCGTCGAATCGACGCTCATCCAAGACGAACGCGTAGATCTGAGGCGATAGGAGTAAGTCGTGCTTGCGTTAAGATTGGGCTTGTTGTCTGTCGTCGTCGTCACATTCCCCACGTGTTTGCGAAATGTGTACGGACCCCCGCTCGCGCTTCTATAAATGTCGTAGCCGTCGGGCGCCACCCCGGTCGCCGGAGGCGTCCACGTCAGAGTGATCTGGCAGATGAGGAGCAGCGCCGCCGTGGCATCGACATTGGTCGGTGGGTTCACATTTCCCGCTGTCAATGCGTTGGCCCCCACACCGTTGGAATCGGTAAACCGCGCCGTCGCCGGAGCGGACATCCCGAGAACGACGAACAGCATCACCAAGGCCGTAGCGAGGGCGCGCCCGCTTTGTGGCTGACGTCGGGGTCGCGAGCGCCCGTCCGCCTTCGGCGAGCCACGCCAAAGCCACCACACCTCGCGCATGACCAGCAGTAGGGCCGGCAGGACGACGAGGGCCAGCTGGCCGAGGCGTGTGGAGGCGAACACGAGACCACGCCCCACCCACGGAACCTTGGGGCCCACGCGGCCGACGACGTTCGACGCCGGCACCAGGTTCGGATCGGGAGCGGCATTCGCATCACCTTGCGTGCGGAAGTGAAGCTTGCCCTCGACGGTGCGCATGTCGATAACGCGATGGGTCGTAACGCTACGCCCGCGCAGCGGGTGGAAAGCGATGACGTCGCCGACGCGCACTTCCTCGGCCTTGACCTGGTCGAGGAGGATGGCATCACCCGCCTCGACGTAGGGGTCCATGCTCGCGCTGGTTATGACATAAGTGCGGTATCCGAAGGCCAGTCCGATCAGCGGGAAGGACAGCACGACGCAGCAGACGACGACGGCCGTCGTGAAGAGACCACCCATCGCGCGCCGAAGCGACGACCTGGTGCCGGCGGCCGATCCGTTCGGTTCCGGAGCGACGACCGGGACGGGCATCGCAGCGACACGCGCCGGCGAGGCATGGTAGTCCGGCTCATATCCGACGGGGACCGAAACCGGGAATGGATAAGGCCGAGCGCACATCTCGGTGCGCTCGGCCTCGATCCGAACGGTCATTGCCGTCTAGTTGTTCGCGACTTGCTCCGCGACGAAGTCGAACGTGGCGGTCGTCGTCGCGTCCTGCAGTCCGTTGCCGGCTGCCAGCGGCAGCACGACCGAGAAGCAAAGCTCCTCGTCGCTCGCCGCCGACAACGCGCGGTCGCCTAGTTGGCTCCCCACGGCGATGTCACCGACGAAGTTCGTAGCCGTCGCGGGGAAACCTGTGGCCGTATAGAGCTGCGTGTCGTCGCCGATCCCGGTCGGGGCCCCGGCCGTGTCGAAGTAAGGGAAGTTGCACGCTCCGCCGCCCTGCGCGGCGATGCGCACCTTAAGCGTGTCACTCAGACCATTTGCGTCGTCCGTAGCCGAACCCTGGATCGCGTAACGCAGCTCCAGGCTCCCGTCGTTGGAGACCGTGAGGTCGTTCTCGACCGTGTCGCCCGGCGCCATCGTCGACGCGGTGAGGATCGCTGTGGCAGGCGTCGTCGAGATGTCGATCGAGCCGGTCGTAAAGGTGCTCGCTCCATCGGACGACGTGTCCGTGAAGATCGCACCCGTCAAGCCGATAACCATTGTCGTCAGCGCCAAGGCGAACACCGCGAACGCGGCTCCGTACCTACGACGGCGCTGCGAATCTTCGGTGCTGTCCATCTCTGCCTCCCTTGTCGGCAATGCGCAGCATGCGCACCGCTCCTCCGATGAGGGAACGAGGGGTAGTCGTGCTCTACCCGGGGCCCGGTCGGGTCAGTTCGAGAACGTTTAATGACTAGTCATGCACCCGGAGCTCGCCTACGGCCGGCCGAAACGGGTAGAACAGCCTGATGTTGGACCAGGCCGTCCTCGCCGAGCTCCGCACCTTCCCGACCCCGGCCATCGCCAACGGCATCGAGACCTTCGAAGTGCGCCCGCACAACACGGGGTACATGGACGCCTCGGTCGGCTGCATGTTCCCAGAGCTGGGCATAGCCCAGGGTTTCGCCGCCACAGCCACGATCCGAGCGTCCGTACCCGGTCAGGCCGATCGAACGCGAGATCTGTGGCGGCACGTTCTGTCGATACCCGAGCCGCGCTTCGTGGTCGTCCAGGATCTCGACGACCCGCCCGGCGTCGGCTCGTTCTGGGGTGAGGTCAACAGCAATGTCTTCCAAGCCTTCGGATGCATCGGCGTCATCACCAACGGGTGCGTGCGCGACCTCGACGAGATGCGCGGGCTTGGTTTCCACGCCTTCGCGAGCTCCGTCGGTGTATCGCATGCCTACGTTCACGTAGAGGGAGCCGGGTCCCCGGTGCGCGTTGGTGGCCTCGACGTCTCCCCCGGCGATCTCCTACAAGCCGACCAGCACGGCGTGATCTCGATCCCGCCCGAGATCGCAGGCGCTCTTCCGGATGCCATCCGCAAGCTCGAGGCACGCGAACGCGAAGTCATCGCGATGTTCCGCGCGCCCGACTTCTCTCCCGAGTCCTTTGCCGGCACCGAGGAAGACGTCCGGCACTGAAGTGGGCCGCCTCAGGCGAAGAGATTCATCGGAGCTACCGGGCCCGGCTGGCCGAGCTTCTTGGTGTACGAATACCGATGGCGGTACTCCTGCCCACTGAGGCGGGCGATCTCCTGCATCAGATCGTCTGTCAAGGCTCGCAGCACTCCACGATCTTCGCTCCCACCTTCGGGAACCCGCATCGGTTGTCCGAACTTGACGCTGACGCGCACCCCGATCTTCGGCATCTTCGCGTCCTTGGGCAGGACGTCCTGTGTTCCTCGGATCCCCGTGGGGATGATGGGACAGCCCACGATGGCCGCCATGCGCGCTGCTCCGGTCTTCCCCTTGTAGATACGGCCATCCGGCGAACGCGTTCCTTCGGGGAAGATCCCGAGCAAGTGACCCGCTTGCAACACATCAACACCTACGGCCAGCGAGCCCTCCGCGGCTACGGCGTCCTCTCGTCGTACAGGGATAACGCCGCCGAGCTCCATGAACCAACGCGTGCTCCAGGAGTCCGTGTACTCCGCCTTTCCGATGTAGGTGACATCCCGCGGAACAACAAGCGTGACCGCCAGCGGGTCGATGAACGACAGATGATTCGGAGCGATGATCGCCGGCCCCCGTCTAGGAACGCGGTCGAGCCCCTCGACGTCAACTCCGAACATCCACCGCATGGCCGGGCCCGTCGCGATCTTCGCCGAGCGCTGGAGGAACCGTCCGTAGGCTCGGATGAGTCCCGCGCCCGGAAGTTGCGAGGATTGCGGTGGCATGACCTAGTTCGACGACGGATCCACGGGAAAGTTCGCCACGAGACCAAGCTTTCCACCTTGTCGCTTCAGGACGAACCTCCAAAGCCCACCGGGCTGCGAGGACAAGGCATCCTCCGGATCCGCGTCCACCACGTACCAGGACCCGTCGTCGATCTCCATCTCCAGTTGACCGGCTCCCCATCCCGAGTACCCGGCGAATACTCGAACGCGATCGACTCCGGGTCGGATCTCGTCGACCTCATGGCCGAGGTCGAGTACACCGAGCCCGTCGACGACTGGCTGCCAGCCGGGCGGGCGCTCTTCCGGCGCCGACTTTGCAAGACAAACGGCCGCACCGGGAGCCACGGGGCCTCCAACGAACACGAGAGGAGGATCGGCCGCGATCCTTTCCCAATCTCCGAGTGGACCCTCGCTCAGCTCGGTATCACTCGGCCTGTTGAGCACGACTCCGGCAGCCCCTTCCTCGGAGTGCTCGACGACGAGCACGACGGTTCGGAAGAAGTTCGGGTCTAACAGGTGCGGCGTGGCCACGAGCAAGCGGCCGCGTAGCGCCTCAGACTCCCGGCCGTCTGTCATTCCCATCCTCCGAGCGCCTCAGCCTTTTTCGGGCCGAACGCTCAGCGTTCGGCTGCCTCCTTGAGCAGCTCTAGTGTCTGCCGTATGTCCTCGACGAGCTGCCGCCTACGTGAGTCGACCAGCTCCACGCGTTCTTCTTCCGGATGCTCGAGGACGGCCGCCGCAAAGCCGACGTTCTCTTTTCCGAGCTCGAAAGATTCTGTTACCGCCGTGCCGCCATCTTGCGGGCTCAACTCGAAACGCCAAGTGCAAACGCGGAAATCCGTCGTCCCGACGACCCACGCGAACTCTCGCCCCGCTTCGGCCGCAATGACCGTGTTGGGTGTCGTCCACTCGTTTTCGCCGCGCCGATTCCGACCATGAAACTGCGCACCCACGGACGCCGTTCCCCCATTGACCCAATCGGCGCCTACGCATTCGGGGCTCCACTCCCCCATTCGCGTGATGTCGGTTATCAGCTCGTAGACGACGTCAGGTTCGGCGCGGATGTGAACCGACGCCTCTCCGCGCATCTCTATGCTCACCGCAACCCCTCCTCAGCCGCTCAGCCTACTCGTCGGCTGCCTTTCTGTACTTGGCGCACGTGGCCGACCCGACGAGGGCCGGGTCGCGGCTTCGTTCACAAACACCGCGGTGCGCTGTTCGGGCTCTCCCAGCGTGAAGCGCTCAAATGGCTCGACCGCCCAACACGCAGCTCGGTTTCGTCCAAAGAAAAAAGCGCGGGCCCCCACAACGGAGGGCCCGCGCCCGAAACGCGAAACCTCGAGCCGTCAACGCTTGCGCGCAGCTCCCGTCTTGCGAGCGGCAGGCTTCCTGGCCCCGGCCTTGCGAGCCGGCTTGCGAGTCGGTGCCGCAGCCGCAGCCAGCGGTCCAGGCGCAGCCGGTGCAGCCCTCGAAGGTGCAGCATCCTCACCGTCGATCGCTCCCCAGCGAGCGATTCCGAGCACACTCATCACGAGGATCCACGCCGCGAACACGGCGTATCCCGTCTCGTTGATCCACGCGTACTGCTTGAAGAGTTGAAGCCCGATGAGCACGCCGTACGCTGCCGATGTCGCCAGAGCCAGCCGGCCCAGGAACGGGCTCGGCGGACGCAGACCCTCTGCCCGCATGGTCACCAACCCGCCGGCCGCCAGGAAAACAGCGATCGGAACGCCCAAGGTCGGACCCTCGAGCAACGCATTGGATAGCGCACCATAGTCGGCGCCACCGAAGCGAGATGCGTACATCACGCCAACGTTCAGGCCGATACCGCCCGCGATGAGCAAACCAGATCCGAACATGGCCGCCGATAAACGACCGGACCCGCCGTAGCCGGTCTCGACCTGGCGGAACCTTGCCGTGGCCGTCGACACGAACCACAACAAGGCCGCCGATGCGGCGCCCGCAAGCAACACGAGGGAGCCCCACATCTCGTTACTCGCCCCGTTGATATCCGAGACGTGTTCGAAATCCTTCACCTCGGAGATGATCGCGAACGCGACCACAATCCCCACAAACGCGAGCCCTGAAGCCGCAGCAAGCTTGGCTTGAGTGCTCTTCATGAAGCAACTCCTTTCGCCGCCGTTACGCCTTTTGGAGCATAGCCACTTCATTCCCATGAAGCGAGAATCTCAACACCGCTAAACTCAGACGAGTGAAAGCGTCCGTTTACCACCAAACCGGGCCCCCGGACGTCTTCCGCTACGAAGACGTTCCGGATCCCGAATGTCCGGATGGCGGCGTGCTCATCGCTGTCGAGGCGATCTCTATCGAGGGTGGCGACGTCCTAAATCGGGCCGGCGGGGCCCTGGCGACCGAGCCTCACATCGTGGGCTACCAGTGCGCCGGGACGATCCAAGCCGTCGGCGCCAATGTCAGTGAGAGGACAAGCGGCCAGCGCGTCGTGTCGGTGGCGCCATTCGGCTCCCACGCGGAGTTGGTCGCCGTGCCCTGGCAGTCGACCTGGGTGACTCCCGACGACATCGACATCAAAGAAGCCGCGTGCATCCCGATCCCGTTCGGAACCGCCGACATCTGTCTCTTCCAGTTCGGAGGTCTCAGCAGTGGTGAGACCGTCCTGATACAGGGAGGTGCCGGCGGTGTGGGCATCGCGGCGATTCAGCTGGCCAAACGCGCGGGGGCAACAGTGCTTGCTACCGCATCGAGCGACGCCAAGCTGCAACGCCTCACCGACGACTTCGGGCTCGATCACGGGATCAACTACACGGAGGTCGAGCTCGTCGAGGAGGTCCGCCGGCTGACGAACGGCCGTGGTGTGGATCTCGCTGTGGACTCGGTCGGCAGCACGCTGCTTGGGTCGATCGAGTCCCTCGCCTATCGCGGCCGGTGCGTGACGGTAGGTGATATGGGCCGAGGCAGGCGCCCGATAGATCCCGGCGTCCTCACGGGACAGAACCTCACTCTGGTCGGCGTGTTCCTGG
Source organism: Actinomycetota bacterium (assembly GCA_040905525.1). Lineage (GTDB taxonomy): Bacteria > Actinomycetota > JAICYB01 > JAICYB01 > JAICYB01 > JBBDRJ01. The sequence continues at coordinate 179,745 of JBBDRJ010000006.1, read as the reverse complement.
GGGCCGAGCTGATCCTCGGCGACGGCCGCGCGCTGGTGCAACGCCTGATAGACGATGTAGTCAAAGGCGAGCTTCAGGTGGTCATCGATCGCGAGTTCCCACTGGCCAAAGCCGCGGACGCCCACGCCTACATAGAAGGACGCAACGCTTTCGGACGCGTTCTGCTCATCCCCTAGGGGATTACCACTCGAGCTTTAGCGTCTGCCGCATCGTCGCTTCGAAGTCCTCGTCGTTCATCGACGTGCGGACGTCGATCACGAGCTTCGCGTCGTCGCCGACCGGCCACCGGAGCTTTTCCTCCTTACCTTCGATGGCGTCCGCGATCGTTTGCGCTACCAGCTCCGGACCGGGCCGCTCGCCCGCCGTACCTTGGAGGATGCCCTGTGCGCTCGCCCAGATCTGGTCGAGCTCGTCATACGGGGCCTCGTCCACGCCGAAGATCATGCGGTTGTCACCGAAAGCGGTGTCGAAGGCCCCGGGCTCGACGATCGCAACGCGCACGCCCCAGTGACTCAGCTCGTAGTGCAAGGACTCCGAGATAGCTTCGACTGCATACTTGGAAGCGGAATACAGACCTCCCAACGGAGAAGCTGCCCGCCCCGCGATCGACGAGACATTCACGATCACTCCGCTTCCCCGTTCGCGCATCTGCGGCGCGAATGCTTGGATCATGCGGAGGACACCGATCACGTTCGTCTCGAGCACGCGACGAAACTCATGCAATGGCACTTTCTCGACCGGTGCATGTATCCCGATCCCTGCATTGTTCACAAGCGCGTCGACCACGCCGGCGGCCTCGCGTACGGAGGCAACCGAGTCGTCGTCGTTGACATCGAGAACGATCTTCTCCGCGACATCGAGGCCTTCGAGAGTCGTGGCGCGCCTCGCCGTGGCGATCACCTCGACACCCCGCTTGGTCAGCTCGACCGCAGAAGCGCGGCCGATCCCCGTCGAGCAACCCGTGATCAAGACCCGCGCCATGTCGTCCCCCTTAGAGATCCTTCTCGAACCACGCCACGTCCCAGTACCTGCCGAACTTACGCCCTTGCTCGGTGAAGTGCGCAACCTGCTTGAACCCGAAGCGCTCATGAAGAGCAAATGAAGCGGGGTTCGGCACCGTGATTCCACCGTAGGCGCGATGGAGATCTTCGCCCTTGAGCTCATCGAACAACCGGCCGTAGAGCATCGACCCCACACCGCGTCCCGTCGCTTCGGGGGCGCAGAACACGGACAACATGGCCGACGTCTCGTACGCCCGCCGGACGAAGAGCGGACTCGACGTCGCGTAGCCCAGGACTGTGCCCTCCGAGGCAACCAAGAGCCTGTATCGGCCCGCCGTTGAGTAATGCGTGAACCACTCCAGGCGCTGATCCATCGTGATCTCATCGAGATCGAAGGTGATCGGCGTCTCGCGGACGTAGTGATTGTAGATCTCGTTGATCCGCTCGAGGTCTCTCTCCTCGCCTGATCGCACGTCGATGGTCATTCGGGTTTCCTCGCCCGGAGCGAATACATGAGCGGCAGCTCCGCGCCGCCCGGCAGGCGCCATCGTCCGTCGTCGGATTCCTCGAGGAGCGTGATGTACCGATGGTCGACCCATTCGAACTCATGCAGGAACTCGATCCGAAGACCCGATGAAGCGATAGCCGTGACTACCTCGGCGATGCTGTGGGGCCACCCGTACTCGATGTCTGCGTCGATCTCAGCTGTGTGATCGGCATAGGAACCGGACACCGGATACGACAGCGGCTCCGTCTTCGGGAAGTACGGGTAGCGTACCCGCGGTTCCAGCAAATCGGCCGAGTCGTCGAGCGTTTGCAGGATCGGGTGGAACTCCGTGATGTAGAACACCCCGCCCGGGCGCAGGAAATGCTCCACCGTTCGCGTCCAGCTCTGGAGATCGCCGAGCCACCAGATGGCCCCACGAGAGGTGTAGACGATGTCGAAGTCGCCGATGAGTGTCTCGGACAGCTCCTGCACGCTGGACACGATGAATCGGGCCTCAAGCCCGAGTTCGGTCGCGAGCGACTGCGCGAGTGCCACGGAGGCTTCGGAGAAGTCGATGCCGGTAACCCTGGCCCCGAGGCGTGCCCAGGACAGGGAGTCGATCCCGAAGTGACATTGCAGGTGGAGCAGATCCCTCCCGTCCACCTCACCGATCTCTTCTACCTCGTAGCCGCGTATGCGGACACCAGGCGCGGCATCGAACGGATGCCGCTTCTCGTCGCCGACCTTGAAGGACTCGAGGTCGTAGAAGTCGGACCCTTCATGGACGCGCGTCCACTCATCCCATAACCGCCGGTTCGCGTCGGTGTACTCCGTCATGGTTCCTCGAGACCTAGATCGGATCGCCGCCGGCGCGGTAGGCCTCGAAGGTGCGGTCCTGGAGATCGAATGCTGCCGCTCCCGTTTGTAGCCCTAGGAACGATTGACCTTCGAGACGCAAGCCTGTCCAGAACGCCATCCCCGAAGGATGGCGCGATTGTCTAGATGCGCGCCATGTGGCCGGCAGCGATGCCGCCATCGACCGGCCGTCGAATCAACCGTCCGGTCACGGCAAACGCCGTCACCCAGGCCGCAGCCACTACGGCGAGGACGCCGTACACGGCGTAGCTGAACCACGCCGCGCCGGGGTGCTGTTCGCGAAGCAGGATCTGCTGCTCGCCAACGAACCTTTCTGTGCGGTCGACGATCGACACCTCCGGCGCACCGATCTCAGAGTCGGCCGGCAACCAGATCGGGATCGCCGACAGTTCGGCCCCCCGATGCAGACGCAGGATCGACTTCCAGTTGCCTCCGACCGGCACTGCACCTCGGCTCTCGTACACGCCCGGTGCTCCGGTTGGCTTCATGTCCGCCCGGACGAACCCACCGCCCTGCCACGCCATCAGCTGGAACCAGCGGGCATCGTCGGCCGCGTCCACCGGATCAAGCACGGCGCGCACGGCCACGGTTCCTTCCTCCTCAGTGACGTCGACGCGCGCCGTGACGTCCGACCCGTTTCTAGGAAACGGAACGGCGAGCGCCACCAGCACCGCGATACCCGCGACGGCGACTGCCCGCCCGCCGATAAGACCCGGCTCACGCCGGATCGCACCCGCGAAGGCCACGGCGATCACAGCAGCACCGATCGCCGCAACCGCCGCGAGGATCGGCGCCTCGGGGAGAAGGGCATTGCCCCATGGCTGATAGCCGCCCTGACTCCACGCCCATTCGCCGGCCAGGCCGGCGGTGGCGACGGCGAGGCCCGAGGCCACGGCGAAACGTGTCCGCTTCTCGGTTCCGAAGATCTTCGCCACGAGCGCCACCCCGACGGCGGCTGTGATGTAAAGCGAAGCCGAACGCGGCTGGCTGTTACCGGCTTCGGCGAACCTGTCGCCCGCTCCAACGAGGACGCCAATGCCGGCCACGATGAGAGGCGTCCACCAACGACGCACGACGAGGGCGACGGCCGTCAATGCAAACCCAGCCGCCAGCGCGACGAGAACCGGGTGATAGAGCTGCTGGAACTGCGGGACTCCGAACGCGAACTCACCCTGGACGCTCGAAAGACCGAGAAGGGTGAAGCTCCCAACGGCGATGTGGATCCCACCGGCCCATCTGCCCGCCTCCGGTCGCACCCTCGCCTCGCTCAGAGCGAGCCACGAAGCCATTGGGCTTACCGATGCACCGACGACCATCAGCAGATGCGTCGGGCTCCACAAGGTCACGTCGATCCCGTACTGACGGTGCCAGAGCTCGTCCAACGGGAAGCCGGCGAGAGCCGAAACACCGATGAGCCCCATCACCAGCGCCGACCACGGGACCCGGAGGCCGCTGATCTTGATCCCCACCTCGGCCTTGGTGACGGTGGCGAACCAGATGCCGAGCGCGGCGGACGCAGCGATCAGCTGGAGTCCGATCACTATCGCGGTATGGGGCGGCGTGAACAGGACCTCGTCGCGGCCCAACGCAACGTGCCATTGAACGTCGTTGTAGAACCCCATCCCGGCGACGAGGAGGCCGAACGTCGCGGTTCCTACCATCGCCGCTGCCCAGCCCGGGACCTTGGTCAGTCGCTCGAGAGAGTCGGCGATACGCAAGGCGATGGACGTAATCCCGAAACCGCGCGTGCCGCGTCCGGCGATCACAAGCGCAAGGACCACAACGACGAATGCACCCAACACCAGGTAAAGACCGGCCCAATCGGCGAGCGGGCCGACGTCGGCTTTGGCGAGAAGTATCTCGTTCATCGTCGTCCCTCCAAGTCAGCGGGTTCTCGATCACTGGAACCTTCCGGCGTGCTGTAGTCCTTCATCCCGTCGAACACGAGCGTCGTGAGGTACTCGGTGAGCCGCTCGCGCGGCATCGTGCGGCGTTCGAGCCACCAGTCCCCCGCAAGGTGAACGGCGCCAACGATGGCGTACGCCCAAGGTTCGGCGGCGCCCGAGTCCAGTCTCCGAGTTCGCAGGGCTTCGCCGAGGGCTTGTGTGACGAGCTGGCCCATCCCATTGACGAACGGGGACATGGCGATCCCAGTCTCGGACACCGTCTCCAGGCTCCGCGCAACCAAGAATCGAAGGATGGCCGGTTCGCGCTCGATGAAGATCAGGTAGGCATCGATGGCGCCCGACACGCGCGCTCGGTCGTCGGGCGCATCGGCTATGGCGCGCTCGAGAGAGCCGGCGAGCTCGTCGGCGAACCGGTCGGCCACGGCCCGCGTGAGACCCTCACGGTCCCCGAAAGCCCGGTAGATGATCGGTTTGGTGACGCCGGCCTCGTGGGCGATCTCTTCCATTGAGACCGCCGGGCCCTCGCGGCGCACGGCATTGATCGCTGCCTCGAGCATCCGTTGGCGCCTGCGCTCCCGCGCCGCCCTCCGATCGGTGTCGTCGGAGGCCGAACGGCCCCGGCGGGCGTGCCGGTGTCGTTCCCTGATTCGTCGTGGCATGTGTTACTGACCGTAACGTTACCGCCAGTAACTGTCAAGCCTGGCTGATCTAGCGTCAGGCGACCCCGACCATGCGGTCGAGCGCCCACCCGCCGGGCCCAGAATGACGAGGGCCAACGCAGCAACACCGAGCGCTACATCGATCTCGGCTCCCGTACCCATGTTGCCAATGGCCAACGGTGCTGCGTCCCTTAACCGCTCAACCCCCGGCAACGACAGAACTCGAGCCATGCGTCCCCTCTCGACGCTCATCGTCTATCCCACGTGAGGAACGGTTTCCTACTCGATGGTGTTCCCTTCGGTCGCATGGCCCACACCTCGGCGGACGAGTTACCGTTAGAGGTAGCGATCAAAGGGAGGCTGGAAATGCCGAACACGGACAAGATCTACATCGACGGCGCTTGGGTGCCCTCGACGGGGACCAGCACCATCGATGTCGTCGACGCCTCGACCGAGCAGGTCATGGGCAAGATCCCTGAGGGCACAGCTGAAGACGTCGACAAGGCCGTACGCGCGGCGCGCGCTGCTTTTGATAACTGGAGCGCCACCTCCATCGAGGACCGGGGCAAATACCTTCAGCGCATCCAAGAGGGGCTCCAGGCGCGATCGGACGAGATCGCGAATGTGATCTCCCAAGAGAACGGCATGCCACTCGGGCTGTCGAAGCTCGTGCAGGCCGGCCTTCCCGCCATGAACTTCGGGAACTTCTCAGCCTTGCTGGCCGGCTACGACTTCACGGAGAAGATCGGCACGTCCGAAGTCGTCAAGGAGCCCGTCGGAGTCGTAGCCGCTATCACTCCGTGGAACTATCCGCTGCACCAGGTGGCGCTGAAAGTAGCACCGGCCTTGGCTGCCGGTTGCACGGTCGTCCTCAAGCCGAGCGAGGTCGCACCGCACAGCGCTTGGATCCTGGCCGAGATCATCGACGAAGTCGGGCTGCCGGCTGGTGTGTTCAACCTCGTATCGGGAACCGGACCGGTCGTCGGTGAGGCACTCGTCGTCCACCCCGAGGTCGACATGATCTCGTTCACGGGCTCGACGCGTGCCGGACGCCGGATCTCGGAGGTCGCCTCGGCGACGGTTAAGCGAGTGGCGCTAGAGCTCGGCGGCAAATCGCCCAACGTCCTTCTCGAGGACGCCGACTTCGCCGCTGCCGTCCCTGCCGGTGTTGGTGGTGCTTATCTCAACTCCGGCCAGACGTGCACAGCGCTTACTCGCATGATCGTTCCGAGGTCGAAGCTCGCCGAGGTCGAGGAGCTCGCAAAGGCCGCCGCCGAGGCGTGGACACCCGGCCCACCGAGCGAAGCGACGACACGGCTCGGGCCCCTCGCGTCGGAAACGCAGTGGGACCGCGTCCAGGGCTACATCAACAAAGGCCTTGAGGAGGGCGCGCGCCTCGTGACCGGCGGACCGGGCAAGCCGGAAGGTCTCGAGACGGGATACTTCGTTAAGCCGACCGTCTTCTCCGACGTGCGCAACGACATGACGATCGCGCAGGAGGAGATCTTCGGGCCTGTACTGTCGATCATCCCCTACGACACCGAAGAGGAAGCGGTACAGATCGCGAACGACACTATCTACGGTCTGGCTGCCGCGGTGTCATCCGCCGATGTCGAGAAGGCGAAGGCCGTTGCCAGAAGGATCAGGGCCGGCCAGATCGACGTCAACGGCGGCGGGTTCAACATCAACGCACCGTTCGGTGGATTCAAGCAGTCGGGACGTGGTCGTGAAGCCGGTAAGTACGGCCTCGAAGAATTCCTGGAGATCAAGTCACTGCAGCTGCAAGGCTGAGAACCTGTTAGCCGAAGGTCCGAACCCTCACGGAGAATAGATGCCGTGAGGGTTCACCTGTTGGACGGAACGTACGAGCTCTTCCGCCACTACTTCGCTGTGCCCAAACATCCAACCGATAGCGGACTCGAGGTCGGCGCCCTCCGTGGAGTCGTCGGATCTGTCATAGGCATGTTCGAAGGAGGCGTGACACACCTCGCCGTGGCCACCGATCACGTGATCGAGTCTTTCAGGAACGACATGTGGCCCGGCTACAAGTCGAGCGCGGGGATCGAGCCCGAGCTCCTCGACCAATTCCATCCACTCGAGGACGCGCTCCGAGCGCTGGGCGTGGTCGTCTGGGCGATGATCGATGTCGAGGCTGATGATGCGCTGGCCGCCGGCGCCGCACGGGCCGCACGCGACAACAAAGTCGAGCAGGTCCTCATCTGCACTCCCGACAAGGACGTCGCCCAATGCGTCATCGACAAGCACGTCGTGCAGTTCGACCGGCGGAAGCGCGAGTTGCGCGACGAGGCGGGCGTGCTCAAGCGCTTCGGCGTTCTGCCCAAGTCGATCCCCGACTATCTAGCGCTCACCGGGGACAGCGCGGACGGGTTCCCGGGATTGCGCGGGTGGGGCCCGAAGTCTGCCTCCTCCGTCTTGAGGCGTTTCGAGCACATCGAGAAGGTCCCAGACTCCCATCGCGATTGGAACCTCGAACTTCGCGGCGCAGACCGCTTGGCACAAACGCTCGCGGAGAACCGCGAGCTCGCCCTGCTGTTCAAGGACCTCGCCACCCTGCGCGAGGACGCACCCGTCTTCGGCAAGGTCGACGAGCTCCGCTGGTCCGGGCCTACGCCCGAGTTCGCCGCTCTAACACGGGATCTGGGTGCTCCCGACCTCAGCGCCCGGGCCGACTCCCTCGCTTCGAAGCTTTCCGCCTAACCGTCGCCTTGCGCTTCGGCGCAGCCCGGCGGACCTTTCCGGTAGCAGACCGCTTGCGGACCGCCTGCTTGCGATAGGCGCTGCCCGGTGAGTCGGTCTCGAACGGGCCCTTGATGTGAATGCTGAGTGCCTCGCCGTAGTCCGAGAATCTGACCTCGAAGTCGTAGCTCGGCGTGTAGTGGATCTGCACCGACTGACCGCTGCTCATCGCATCGAAGATCGCTGCGCGCATGGCCTCACGCAGGGGCGCTGGGATCGCCTCCAGGTACTGGCGCCCTGTGCTGTCCAGCTTGAGAACGCGCGTAGCTACATCTACGAACGTTCCCGGTCGACCCAATGCGGCGACCTCCTTCGGGAACTCAGCTACGAGCCGTGGTACTGATTGCGCCGCCAAGACGTCGTTCGTGGCCGCCACCATCGCTGCTACCGGCATTCGACTCCCCTTTTCACCCGACCGCTGCGAACATGCGATTCTCGTTGAGGATGGGGGCACCGGACAAGGTAGAAGTACCCACTAGCCCTGGACCGATCACGGTCCTCATCACCGATATCGAAGGCTCGACCGCCTACACGGCAACTCGCGGTGACGAAGTTGCTATGGATCTGATCAGGGTGCATGAGCGCTTGGTCCGGGGCATCGTTGCCGGCCACCAAGGTCGCGAGATCAAGTCGATGGGCGACGGTTTCATGCTGGCCTTCGCCGAATCCGCCACCGCCATCGCGTGCGGCCTGGACATACAAAGAGCCCTCGAGGAGCACAACGACGCTCACCCCGACCACATCCTCCGTGTCCGCATGGGCGTCAACACCGGTCCGGTCATAGAGGAGGGCGGGGACATCTATGGAACTACGGTCAATGCCGCTTCCCGTATCGCGGCCAAGGCGCGCAGCGGCCAGCTACTCCTTTCCGAGGAGACGAAAGCGGCGGCGGATGAAGGCGACTGGGCTTTTGTAGACCGCGGACTGTTTTGGCTCAAGGGCCTCAAAGAACGCTGGCGGCTCTACGAGGCGACCCGGAATCCGGACGCTCGTCTCGAACCGGCTCTGGCTCAGGGCCGCACTCCTTTCGTGGATCGCGACGAGGAACGCGCCGCTATGAGGCAATCGGTCGATGCCGCTCTGGATGGTCACGGAAGTCTCCTCTTGCTCGCCGGCGACACCGGAACTGGCAAGACTCGGCTCGCCGAGGAGATCGGTGCCGAAGCAGAAGGTCGCGGAATGCGGTTCTGTGTCGGCCGCTGCTACGAGGCCAGCCGTGCCGACGCCTTCTCGCCATTCATCGCGGTGCTCGAGGCGATCGAGCGAGAATCAACGCCAAGGGATTTCCGCGTGCTGCTCGGCGAATCAGCCGGCGAAATCGCCCGTTTACTTCCTCACCTTCGTCACCGCTACCCGGACATCCCCGCTCCCGCCGACCTTCCGGCCGACCAAGAACGTCGCTATCTCTTCATGAGCCTTCGCGATGTGCTGGCGGCGGCGGCACGCGAGCGGCCTCTCTTTGTTCTGCTCGACGACTTGCACTGGGCCGACGAGCCTTCCCTTCGCTTCATCGAGCAGATGGCCGCCGGTCTTGCCGTCCTGCCCATCCTCATGGTCGCCACCTGCACGCAGGAAGGTCTTTCGGAAACCAGGCCGTTCCAGCGAACTGTCGAGCATCTCCACCGGCATCGCCTCATCGAACGGTTCGCGATCGGACCTCTCGGAGAAAAGGACGTCCGCACGCTCCTGGAGGCCATCGGCAAGACCAGACCGCCCGACGACCTCGTCCGCGTGCTCTACCGGGAGACGGAAGGGAACGTCTTCTTCGTTGAAGAAGTGGTGCGTCATCTTTCGGAACAAGGGCTTCTCTTCTACGACGTCGGCGAGTGGCGTATGGATGTGGGCACGATCGACCTCGACGTCCCCGACAGCGTTCGCCTTACCATCGGGCGCCGCTTGGACGGCCTCGCCGACACCACGCGCAGGGTCCTGACCCTGGCGGCTCTCGTCGGTCGCGCCTTCGGCTTCGATCTTCTGGAAAGCGTCGCCGACGCAACCGAAGATGAGCTCCTCGACGCCCTGGACGAAGCGGAACACTCCCACCTCATCCGGTCGACCAGCGAGAGCGGGCTCGTGCAATTCCGCTTCTCACACGAGCTCACGCGTCAGGTGCTCGCAAAAGACGTGTCGCTCACCCGCCGCCAAATCATGCACCTCCGGATAGCGGATGCCATGGAGGAGGTATACGCAGACTCCTTGAACGAGCGGGCCGCCGACATCTCTTTTCACCTCGTGGAAGCCGGACGCCGCGCGGAAACGGCCCGCACCGTCCGCTTCCTGGTCATGGCCGGCCGTCGCTCGATCGAGTCGGCGGCATATGAAGACGCGGTACGGCATCTCGATCGCGCCCTCTCTTTCATATCGAGCGATGACCCGGCGGCGCGCGGTCCCGTGCTCGAGCAGCTCGGTCTGGCCGAGCGGAGCCTCGGGATCCCGGACGATGCGATCTCCACCTGGCGGGAGGCACTCGATGCCTACGAAGCGGCGGACGACACCGACGCCGTCGCCGCGCTGTGTCTCAAGGCGGGAATCGAGGTGGCGTGGTGGCTTCGCCGCGGGGAGATGGAAGAGTTCGTCAACCGTGGCCTGGCGGCGCTGGGAGACCGGCGCACGGCGGAACGCGCCGGCCTCTTAGCCGTCTCCGGGGCCCACGCCAGTCAGATCGGTGAGTACGAGAGGGCCGGGTCCCTCTTGACCGAAGGTCTTGGCCTGGCACGCGAGCACGACAACGAACGGATCCTCGGGCTCGCGCTCTACTCATCGGCTGCGCATCACTTCAACTACGACGAGTACGACCGCGCCGCGGAGCGTGGCATGGAGAGCGTGGACCTACTGCGACGGGCCGGCGATCTTTGGAACCTTGCCAACGTGCTCGGCTACGTTGCCGCTTCACATTCTTGGCGCTGGCTGTTCAAGGAAGCGGCGGAGTACGGCACCGAAGCCGAGGCACTTGCGCTCAAGCTAGGAAATTGGTCGGCTTGGGTTTGGGGCCAGCGGGCCCGAACGTTCCAAGACTTCCTGACCACGCTCGACTTCGAGTGGTACGAAGAAGACGGACGGCGTGCCGTCGAGCTCGGCCAGCAACAGAACTTCGACTGGGTAACAGCGCTCGGCTACATGCGGATCGGCCTGGCCGAGTTCTGGCTCGGACGGTGGAGTGACTCCTTGAAGCACTTCAAGCTCGCCACAGACCTCAACATCCGCGGCGCGCATGGTGGTTATGTGAGCCGGATGTTCCTTGCTCATGCGTATCTGGGTAACCGGCAGGAGAGCCTCGAGCTGATCGACAGCGTTCGCTCCGACTTCGCGGTCGCCGGCCGAGCGAACCGTGGCACCGGCTGGCTGCTGGCACTCGGGGCGATAGAGGCTTTGGCCCTGATCGGGGAACGCTCGGACGCCGCCGCGCTATATCAGGTCGCCGTCGAGTCCATGCACGGCGGGCGCAAGTCGAGGGGGATGGATCACCGGCTCCTGCACACGCTGGCCGGCATCGCCGCATCTTGTGGTGACGACTGGGACGTTGCCGAGGATCACTTCCGAGAAGCCATCCGTCTGGCTCACGAAGTCCCTTATCTGATCGAGGAAGCGGACGCGAAGCGCTTCTACGCCCAGATGCTCATCGATCGCGGCAAGGACGAAGACCGTGCTAGCACGCGCACCCTCCTAGAGGAGGCCATCGCTTCGTATCGATCGATAAGAATGCCCGGACACGAACGCCTGGCGACCGAGATGCTCGATCAGATTGCGTAACGGACGATCGCGGCGATCGCCGACGCAGCGGAAAATCCGAGGACGGCCGGCCGGACGAATCCGCGGTCCAGCAAGTGAGCCGTCCATCTCGATGCGATGAATCCGACAACGATGCCCGGGAGCAACACGAGGGAGGCCCGGATCTCCTCGGTCCCGAAGCGTCCGGCGATGGAGAGCATCACGCACGAAAAGGTGGCGCCGAAGCCGAGGATGGCCGAGAGGGTTCCGCGCAACTGTGCTCCACGCGCGTCCTGATACGCCATCGCCACGGGGGGCCCTCCGACTGAAGAGATCGTTCCCATCACTCCGGACAGGGCCCCGACCGTCACCAGCGTCGCGGGCGTTCGCCGGACCTTCCAACCGGCCAAGCTCAAGCCGACGGCCACCAGCACGGAAGCGGCCAGGGCGATGGCGAGCCCTCGCTCGGGAAGAACAGCGACGGTGAAGGCTGCCGCAGTGGTCGCGGGGAGCCGACCGAGGATGAGCCACCCGAAACCCTTGGCGTCGATCCCGCCGCGCTCGCGTGTGCCGACGAGGATGGTGAGCGCCAAGGCCGCGAACAACGCGGGTCCGGGAACCAGCGTCGTATCGATCAGCACGAGGACCGGTGCAGCTACAACGTTCAGGCCGAAGCCGATCGAGCCCTGGATCAGCGCGCCGATGCCGACGGAGAGCGAAGCGATGGCAAGCTGGAGAATTGTCACTTGCCTATCCTGACGAAACCATGACCTTCACAATCGAGCAGCCCACGGGGCCCGAGGCGCTCACAGAGTTCCTGCTATTCCAAGACCGCATCAACGGACAACGTCAGGCCTGGTGGCCAGCACTCGTCGATATGAACTTGCCAACACTCCAAGGCCGGGGCGCCGCGGCCGAAGGCCGGCGCTTCCTTCCTTTGGCGGCCCGACGCGACGGCGAGATCGTCGCCCGCGTGCTCGGCGTGATCGACGAGCACTACATCGACCACTGGGACGAGGAGCTCGGCCACGCGAGCATGTTCGAGGCTCTCCCGGGCTCGCGCGACTCCGTTCGCACCTTGATGAACGAGGTGGGAGCCTGGTTCCGCGAGCAGGGCATGCAAGCTGCGCGAGCGGGTTTCGGACACGGAGACTTCCCGTTCTCCCTCGACGGCTACGACACGCTACCGCCCATCCTGTTGCGCCAGAATCCGAGCTATTACCACACCCTCCTCAAGGAGTCGGGCTTTGAATCTGAACGCGGTTGGGTCGACTACAAGATCGAGGTAACGCCCGACCTCGTCGCCCGATGGCGCGGGTTCCTGGACGACGCCCGCCGCCGCGGGTTCGACATCGTGCCCCTGAGCGACATATCGCCCGACAAGCGAGTTGACGATTTCAACGACGCGTGGAACGAAGCCTTCAGCCAGCACTGGGGAGTGGCGCCCCAGAGTCGAGAGGAACGCTCCGAGCTCTTCGACACCCTCGGCCCCCTCGGAATGTTCGATGTGTCTGTCATCGCTTACGAGAAAGACGAGCCCGTCGGAACACTCTGGGTTGCACCCGAGCTTGCGTCGGTCATGGCCGCAACAGCGTCCGGGCGCGCGTTGCATGACGACGAGAAGGTCAACTTCCTTGGAATCGGGGTCCGGGACCGTGCCCGGAGCAAGGGGGTCAACCTTGCCATGGGCGCATATGCATACCTCGCGCTGGTGGAACGAGGTGCGCGCTTTCTAAGCTACACGCTCGTTCTCGACGACAACTGGCCGTCGCGCAGAACGGCCGAGAAGCTCGGCGCGTACGTTTGCTCCAACTACATGGTCTATCGCCGTAACTTCGTAAGGCCTGGCTAGTTCGGCCCGGGAGGCCACACCACTGGGTTGATCTCGCTGGCAGCCAGACCACCGGGTTCGCAACCGGGCAGCCACTTCTCGAGGTCGACCTGACGGGCCGGCGTGAGCACCTCCCCGACCCGTACGCCGTCGGCGTAGTAGATGATCGTCATCACCGCCCGCAGGATGCCCGTTGGATTCGCCGCAGCAGCGTGCAGGATCCATCCGGAATGGAACGTGGCGTCGCCGGCACGCATCGCTCCGTGGGAATCGATCATCAGTCCGTGCTCGGCGAGCATGCCCTCGAAGACCTCGTCGGATTCGTCGGAGATCTTTGCCCGTCATGACGACCAGCCTCGGATGCCGCCGGGTTACGGGTCAATCCCGTCGGCCGGGCTGACCTAGTCGTCGTCCCTATCGTTCTTGCGACCCTTGCCACGTTCGCCCCCGCGGCCCCCGCTGTCGGATTCCACGACCTCTGGCGTCGGTGTCGTCGGCAGCGCTCCGGCCACGATGTGGATCGGAAGGCCGACTTCAAGCTTTTGGCCGGCGCCGGGGATCGTCTCGAGCACGGTTCCGTTCCGAGCCTCGTCGGCAGGAGCGTACGAGACCTTGTCCGCGGTGAAGCCCGCACGCTGGAGGATCTCCGCCGCGCCCCGAAACTGCATGCCGCGGACGTCCGGTACTTCGGCGATGTCCGGCCCACTGGGACTCGCGAGCGACGTTGCCAAGACGACGACGACGACTCCGAAGATCGCCGCGACCGCCACTCGGCCCCAGCCTCGACGCCACAGCGGCCCCAGCGCAGCGTTAAGCCGCTTTCTCGCTCTTGCTCCGGCGCCGGCCGCGGAACCCAAAAAGGCAGCAGCGCCCAAGTCGGGTCGTCCGGGAAGTGTTTCGGTGTCGGTGGGAGGCGGCGACGACGGGCGATTCGAGACGGGAACGGTCTGTTCCGACGTCGCCTGATCCCCCGCCTCGGCCCCGTTGCTCATAGAGACGTACGTTCCCACAAACCGCCTGCCTCTACCATCGGGTCCCGGGCGGCTATCCTTGGGGGGCGTTTGGGGGTGAACTGGTTTCGACCGGGACGGTCCCGACGCGGGAGAAGCGAGCCGAGGTGCTCGGACCCTCGTAAAACACCGGGACGCACATAAGTGCCGACAACATGGCACTCGCTGCTTAGTTAATCGCTAAGTAGCCGTTAGCCGGAGCAGTCCGCGGCTCCGGGTCTAACGTCAAAAGCGGAATCAACCCCGTCGGGGCGCCTCGACCGGCGGGGGGATCTCACCGAGGCTGGGCTCTCGCCGGCCCGCTCGTCGGCGGGTGGGAGCCGAGATCTTAAAGGCGAGCTGCGCTCGGAGAAGTCCCGCCTCGGCGTCTTGGGACGCGGGTTCGAATCCCGCCACCTCCAAGAACACTGGGTCGTCATGCCCTAGTGCTCCTGGAGGTGATCTCGCCCCGCATAGCGGTGGATATCCGTCGGATGCAGCGGGGGTGAGAGCGTCGGCTGCTCGTCTACGGTTCATCCGAGCGTCGAGCGCTTCGGGAGGCTGGGAGATGGGGTTACGTGTCGTCGGTGCAGGACTGGGACGAACGGGAACGATGTCGCTCAAGCTTGCTCTCGAGAAGCTTCTGGACGGGCCCTGCTACCACATGTTGGAGGTGTTCCCGCGACCCGATCACGTCGCCAAATGGCAGCAGGCGATCGACGGAGACATGCCCGATTGGAGTGAGCTGTTCGCGGACTTTGTAGCCGCTGTGGACTGGCCGGCGGGAGCATTCTGGCGCGAATTGAGCGAGGCCTACCCCGTGGCGCCCGTCCTGCTTTCGGTTCGTGATCCCGACGACTGGTGGCGCAGCGCGGACAAGACGATCTGGGAGGTATTCCGGACCGAAGGGGAACCCAACGACGCATGGCGAAAGATGGTCACCGATCTGCTCGAAAAGCGCTTCGCCCCCGACTTCCTCGACCAGAAGGTGGCGCGAGCAGCCTTCGAGCGACACAACGACGAGGTCCGAGCCACGATCGATCCGAAGCGTCTCGTCGAGTGGCGGCCGGGTGACGGTTGGGAGCCGCTCTGCTCGATGCTCGGCATCGAGGTTCCGGACGAACCGTACCCCCACACCAACACGACAGAGGAATTCCGGAGCCGGGCAGGTTTCGGCTAATCGCCGCGTTCGCGGCGGCGCTTCGCCCGGTCCATCTGGCGCTTCGCGTCGCGTTGGGCGATCTCCTGACGCCGGTCGTACGTCTTCTTCCCCCGGGCCAGGCCGAGCTCGACCTTGGCCAGTCCGTGCGAGAAGTAGACCTTCAGCGGAACAAGGGTCATCCCCTTCTGTTGCGTCTCCGCGGCCAGGTGCTCGATCTCCTTGCGACGAAGGAGCAGCTTGCGTGGCCGGACGGGGTCGAGCTCGACGTGCGTCGATGCACCCGAGTACGGCGAGATGTGCATTCCGAGGATGAAAGCCTCGCCATCGCGGACGATCCCATAGGCCTCGCGGATCTGACCCTTACCTTCGCGCAGCGCCTTGACCTCGGCCCCCGCCAGGACGATGCCGGCTTCGAAAGTCTCGTCCACAGAATAGGAATGCCGGGCACGGCGATTGTCGACGACGACTTTGGTCTTTTCCTTCTCCTCGGACATGACAGCGGTCAGCCTACCGGCGTAATTACGGGAGCCAGCCGGCGGGGTTGACCGGATCGCCGTTCACTCGCACCTCGAAATGCAAGTGGGGTCCGGTGCAATAGCCCGTGCAACCAACAGCTGCCACGCGTCCGCCGCGAACCACGGTCGCTCCCTGGCCGGCCGCTATCGACGAGAGGTGGCCGTACAACGTTGCGATGCCGCCGCCGTGGTCGACGATCACCGTGTTCCCGTAACCACTCTTTGGGCCGGCGAACACAACCTTCCCGCTTCCCGCAGCAACCACCGCTTGACCCGACGGCGCGCCGATATCGATCCCCGCATGGAAACGCCTGGTGCCGAAGATGGGGTGGGTTCGCCACCCGAAGCCCGAAGTAACCTTGCCCGACGTCGGCCACACCATCCCCCTCGGCGACACGGTGGCCGGACCACTCCCCCGTCCACGCAGGAAGGCGGCGATGGCCGCCGACTCCGCTTGCAGCTCTGCCGTTTCGCGCTCGTAGCGTTCCTTCTGCTGCTGGATGTTTCCGAGTTGCTGGAACGACCCCTGAAGATCGCCCACGGCCGCTTGCCTATTCGCTGCCACGCGTCCGGCTACAGAAGCCGCACGGTTGCGTTCTTTCTCGACAACCGCCAGCTGACGGGCCGCCTTCTCACGCAGCTCCTCTATGACGGCTCGCTCCTTCGAGATCCGCGCCTTCTCCACTCGGATCTGGGCCACGCGTTCGTTGTCCGCGTTCGTGACGTTGAGCGTGTAAGCGAAGCGGCGCAGGAAGTCGCCGAAGCCGGCGGCGCCGACGACGAGCTCGAACACCGACGACGGGCCGTGCTTGTAGATGTGGGCGGCGCGCGCCCGAAGCGCGCCGACGCGGGCATCCAGATCAGCCTTGGCCCGGTTGAGCGCTTCGGTGTTGCGGTCCAGGGAGCGCTGGATCTCGTTCAGCTCGCCCTCGGCCGCGTTCACCCTTGCCTGCACCTGGTCGACGATCGCTTGGAGCTCCGACAGCTCCTTGGTCAGGGCGTCCCGCCGGGCTCCCGAAACAGATATCTGGCGGCGGACCGATCCTTCCCGTCTTTCGAGCTCGGCCTGCAGCCGCTGGATCTCCTCGAGCCGGCGATCGATGTCGTCCGGGGTCTGGGGCTGTCCGACGGCAGGCAGGGACTGCCCGCCGAGCACCACGAGGGTGATCAGGAGCCCCGCCAGCGCACGATAGCTAACTTTTCTAGTCATAAGTGGACTTCAGGAGACTGACTTATCAGGGTATCGCGCGCCGGTGCCCGCCAAAAGGAACACGCGCCGGGACGTGCCCTCGATCTGGCTCACAATGGCCCCCATGGCGGTAAGTACGGCTCTCGACCTCGACGCGATCCTGGCGCGGCTCCCCCTGGGGACCGACCTCGTCGTTGTGCGCGACGGGCCCCGTGTGATCGTGGCCGTTTCCCCCGATGCCGTCCTGCGCGTCAGCGGGCCCCGGGCGCTGGAAGCGCTGGACTCGCTGTACGGGTGGTGGGCCGGATTCTGCTCCTACGACCTGGGAAGGGCCGTGGAAAAGGTCCCCGCCGTCAATCCGCCCGACCTCGAGATCCCCGACCTTGTTCTGGGCCGATTCGACGCACGCTTGGTCTGCGAGCCGGACGGCACCCACTACATCGAGGGAACCGGACCGAGCGCGCGCACTTTGGAACAGATGCTTGCCACCTCGCCACGTGCACACGAACCGCCGAGACTCAACGCATGGCGATCGAGTCTCGATCGTCGGGCGTTTCACGAAGCTGCGGCTCAGATCCTCCGGCATCTGCGCGCGGGCGACTGCTACCAGGTCAACCTCACGCGCCGGCTGGAAACTGACATCGAAGCCGACCCCATCGAACTGTTCCGTGCAGTCGTTCGCGGCAACCCGTCCCCGCACTCGGCCCTCGTGCGCATCGGTGACGTTGCCGTGGTGTCGGCATCACCAGAGCGATACCTGCGCGGTGACGGCACCCGTATCGAGACCCGTCCGATAAAGGGAACATCTTCGGACCCGGCCGCGCTGGCTGTCAGCGCGAAGGATCGCTCGGAGAACGTCATGATCGTCGACCTTTCTCGAAACGATCTGGGCCGCGTCTGCGAGTACGAGTCGGTGCACGTTCCCGAGCTCTGCGCGATCGAGGAGCATCCCGGGCTCTATCACCTCGTCAGCACCGTCGTGGGCACGCTCAGGCAAGGAGTTCGATCGGGCGAGCTCATCCGGGCGACTTTCCCGCCGGCCTCGGTCACGGGCTGTCCCAAACCTCGCGTGCTCGAGATCATCGAAACCTTGGAGCCCGTCCGGCGCGGCGTCTACTGCGGAGCCGTCGGATTCATCGACACCGATAGACAGGTCCTCGATCTGAACGTTGCGATCCGGACCTTCACCACCGCCGGCGGCAAGACATACTTCGGTGTCGGTGGTGGGGTCGTCGCCGACTCGGATCCGGCGGCTGAATGGGACGAAACCGAGCTGAAGGCCAGCCGGCTGCTCGCCCTCGCCGCCGGAGGCGCTAGTCCCTAGTCCTCGAGGAATCGCCGGACGGCTACCGCGGAGCCCAGCGCACCGACGGTTATCCCCAGGATGAGAAGCCACAGGATCTGGCCCAGCGCGACGCCGTGCAGCGCTCCCGTCGGGACGAAGACCGGTATGTAGGAACGCGCCACCGTCTTAGCGATACCGAGCAGCACCAGCGCGATACCCGCACCAACCACTCCGGCTGTGATGCCTTCGAGCATGAATGGCAGCCTCACGAACCAGTTGGTGGCTCCGACGAGCTTCATGATCTCGATCTCGCGGCGCCGCGCGTAGATCGCGAGTTGCGTCGTGTTCGCGATCAGAAGCACCGCAGCGAACAGCAGCACCACGACCATGATGAACGAGAACGTCCGCAGGAGGCTTGTGAATCTCACGAGCCTTTCAACCGTCGCTCGCTGGTCGACAACCTCATCAATGACGGGATTCATCTCGACCTTCGACCGGATGACGTCGACGCGTTCGGGGTCGGTGAGCTGCACGCGGAACGATTCCGGAAGGATCGACGCGTCGATGTTCTCCGTCAGAGCCGGCTGATCCCGGTACAGCT
The DNA here is from genome assembly GCA_040905525.1 of Actinomycetota bacterium. Lineage (GTDB taxonomy): Bacteria > Actinomycetota > JAICYB01 > JAICYB01 > JAICYB01 > JBBDRJ01. The sequence continues at coordinate 160,778 of JBBDRJ010000006.1, read as the reverse complement.
CCTTGAACTCCTCGAAGGCCTGCTCCTTGGTGATGAACCTGACATCGCGGACGACTTCGAGGTCTTCGAGTGTCGTGCGCAAGTCTTGACGTTGCGCCTCGGTTAACCCGTCCTCGAGGAACACTGAGACCTCGACCTGCTCGTCGATGTTGCCGGCGACGTCGGTGACGAAAGCCCCCAGCGTGAGCACGCCGCCGAGAAGGAGGAGCGAGACGCCCGCCGTGAGGACGGCGGCCATCGTCATCAGCTTGTTGCGGCGGAGGTTTGTTGCCGCCTCTTTGACGAAATAGCCGACCTTCAGAGCCATCAGTCGGAGGTCCCGTACACGCCGCGGTCCTGGTCGCGGACAACGTGCCCGCCCTCGAGCTCGATCACGCGCCGCCTCATGGCATCCACGATCGTCGAATCGTGCGTCGACATGAGCACCGTGGTCCCCGTTCGGTTGATCCGATCCAGCAGCCGAACGATCTCCAGCGACGTAGAAGGATCGAGGTTCCCCGTCGGTTCGTCCGCCATCAGGATCTGGGGACGGTTGACGAAGGCGCGGGCGATCGACACCCGCTGCTGCTCACCGCCGGAGAGCTCGTGTGGCATGCGGTCGACCTTGTCCGACAGGCCGACGAGATCGAGTGCTTGCATCACCAACGGGCGGATCCGGGGCTCGGAGTACCCGATCACCTCGAGCGCGAACGAGACGTTCTCGTAGACCTTCTTGTTCTCGAGGAGCTTGAAGTCCTGGAAGATGACGCCCAGGGCGCGCCGCAGATACGGAACCCTCCAGCTCGGCAGGCGATTGAGGGGCCGCCCGGCCACGTAGACCTCGCCCTCGGTCGGGGCTTCGTCCTTGGTCAGGATCTTCATGAACGTCGACTTGCCCGATCCCGAGGGCCCGACGAGGAACACGAACTCGCCCTTAGAGATTTCGATATTGACGTCTACCAGGGCTTTTACGTCGCCCCGGTACACCTTGGATACGTGTTCGGTCTTGATCATCGTGTGCTGGTGCCCCGACTGGAAGCGGAGGTCGCGCCCACCCTAACGCTCACCCCCGAGGGGGGCAACGACTTTGAAATCCCTGCTACACCGCGCCTTCGCTTATCAGCGCGACCTCGGCTCCCGACTCCAGGAAGCTCGCGGCGGAGATCGCGATGTGCCGCGCGGACAGGCCGAAGTGCTCGTAGAGCTCGCCCGGATCGCCCGACTCGCCGAAGCCGTGGACGCCCAGGCGCAATACGGGAGCCGGGTACCGCTCGGCCAGCGCCTCGCATACCGCGCCGCCCAAACCGCCCACGGGGACGTGATCCTCGACCGTCACCAAGCGCCGGCACGTCCCGGCCAGGTCGACCAGAAGGTCGGCGTCGATGGGCTGGAGGGTGTGGATGTTCACTACAGCGGCCGAGATCCCCTGCCCGTCGAGTAGCTCGGCGGCATCGAGGGCTCGTTCGACGGTGGCGCCCGAGGCGATGAGGGCGACATCGGTCCCTTCTCGGAGCCGGACGCCCTTACCGAACTCGAATCCGTACCCGTCGTCGTAGATCTCCCGCAGCTTCTGCCGAGTCAGGCGCAGGTAGGCGGGTCCGACGTGGTCGACGAGGTATTCCACGGCCGCCTCGGTCTCGATGCCGCTGGCCGGCTGGAGCACCGCCATGTTCGGGATCGTTCGCATGATCGCGGCGTCCTCGAGACCCATCTGCGAGTGACCGTCCGGGCCGATGCCGACACCCACGTGGGTCCCGACGATGCGGACGTTGGTGCGGTTGTAGCCGAGTGACATACGGATGGTCTCGAACCGGCCCGTGATGAAGCACGCAAAGGACGCAGCGAAGGGGATCTTGCCGGCCATCGCCATCCCGGCGGCCACGCCGATTATGTTCGACTCCGCGATGCCGAACTGGAAGTACCGATCTGGGAATCGCTTCCCGAACTCGGCCGTCATGACGCTGGTGGCTACATCTCCGTCCATCGCGACGACGTTGGGGTTCTGCTCGCCCATTCGCACGAGCGCGTCCCCGAATGCTTCCCGCGTCGCCCTGTCTGAAGGGGCGCCTTTCGGCGCATCCTGAGCCTTGGTCATACGAGTTGTAGCTCCTTGATCCAGGTCTCGGCTTGCTCCTTCTTCGGCGTCTTGCCGTGCCATTCGGTCGAGTTCTCCATCTCGGGAACGCCTTTGCCTTTAACTGTGTGGGCAACGATCGCCGTCGGCCTGCCTTTCGTCGCAGCCGCTTCGTCGATGGCGGCGAGGACCGCCTGTAAGTCGTGTCCGTCGCATTCGATCACGTGCCACGAGAACGCCTTCCACTTCTCGGGCAAAGGGTTCAAGGTCGGAAGGATCTCCTCGACGGAGGACGTCTGCTGGATCTTGTTGAAGTCGACGATCGCGCAGAGGTTGTCCAGGTCGAAGCGCGGCGCGGACATGGCCGCCTCCCACACCTGCCCTTCCTCGCACTCGCCGTCTCCCAGCAGGCAGTACGCCCGCCACGAAGCGCTGTCGAGGTTGGATGCGAGCGCCAGTCCAACGGCTATCGACAGTCCCTGGCCGAGGGAGCCGGTGGCTGCCTCCACGAACGGGAGCCTAGTCGGGTCGGGGTGGCCCTGGAGGCGGGAGCCGGTCTTACGAAGAGTGGACAGCTCTACTTCGGGGATGGCGCCGGCTTCAGCGTAGGCGGCATACAGAACAGGGACTCCGTGTCCCTTCGATAGGACGAATCGGTCGCGGTCGTCCCAGCCGGCGTTAGCGGGATCCCAACGCATGCGCGAGAAATGAAGCGCGGTGACGATCTCGACCGACGAAAGGGATGTGGACGGATGCCCGCTTCCCGCTTCCGCCGTCATGCGGATGATCTTCTCGCGCAGGCGCTTCGCGATCTGCTTCAGCTCGGCGATGTCCGATGTTTGTTTCAGAGTCATTTCAGGATCCGAGCGCCGTCAACATCCCATGTCACGTCCAGCAACTCCCAGCCCGCAAGCTCTTTGGCTTCTGATTTCACCCGGGTTTCTTCCCCTTTGAGCGCGAAACAAACAATCGAAGGTCCGGCACCGGAAACCGCCGCAGCGATGCCCTTCTCGCGCAACTGATGCAACGCCTTCGTTGTAGCTTTCATCAATCCGGCACGACTCGGCTGATGAATCACCTCGCTCGTGAACTCCCACAGGCGTGCCGCGGTCGACTCTGCCGATCCGTTCAACATCGCCAGGAGTCCGCTGGCTCTCGACGAGTTTGCGACGGCGTCATCGAGCGGCACGTCTTTTGGCAACACTCCCCTCGCCTTCTGGGTCGACAGCCCTTTCTGGGGCAGGAGGATAAGGGGGCGTACCGACGACGCCGGGTCGAAACGCATGACTTCCCATCCGCTGACCGTACCGACGACGTTCACAAGACCTCCGTAGAAGGACGCTGCGATGTTGTCCGGGTGTCCCTCGAGGCCGGCTCCGAGCAGAAGCAGCTCGATCGGATCGGGGTCGTCCCCTCGGATCGCATACCCAAGCAGCAGACCGGCCACCGTCGCGGCGCCCGAGGAGCCCAGCCCATAGCCGACCGGTATCGAGCTCGTCATCTCCAGGCCCACCCCTGCCGGCTCTCCGATCACCGCGTCGATCGCCCGGCGCACGAGTTTGTCGTCTGGTGGAGCCTTCGGCTGCCCAGGACCCTTGTGCACGTACGTCCACCCGTCGCCGTCCACGCTGCGCAACTCGAGGCGCAGAGACAACGCGGCTGCCAGGTGATCGAATCCCGGGCCCAGGTTCGCCGTCGAAGCGGGGACGGAGACCTTCACCAGCCGAGAAGGTGCGCGACTGTCTCTAGATCTGCAGGGACGCGCTTGGTGGACGGCGCTTCGGCCAGCGCCCGGTCCGGATCCTTCAGTCCGTGTCCTGTCAGGATCAACACGCCCGTCTTTCCGCGCTCCAACCTCTCTTCTTCGAGCAAGCGGATGAAACCCGCCAAAGAAGCCGCCGACGCGGGCTCACAAAACAATCCTTCTTCTTCGGCGAGGACGTGGTACGCCTCGAGGATCTCTCCGTCCGACACCGACAGGAACTCGCCACCCGACTCCGAAACTGCTTTGACGGCACCCTCCCAGGAGGCGGGGTTCCCGATCCGGATGGCCGATGCGAGGGTCGAGGGGTCCGCCACCGGCTCTCCGGTCACTAGCGGCGCCGCACCTTCGGCCTGCACTCCGAACATCACCGGCCTGTCGGGTCCGTACTCCACGTAGCCCTTCCATTGCGCCGTGATGTTGCCGGCATTCCCGACCGGCATCACTTGGTAGTCGGGCACGCGGCCGAGCGAGTCGACGATCTCGAACGCACACGTCTTCTGTCCTTCGATGCGATGAGGGTTCACCGAGTTCACGTTGGTGATCGGGTGGGTCCCGGCCAGGCCTCGCGATACCTCCAGCGCATCATCGAAGTTGCCTTCGATCTCGAGAACCTCGGCGCCATGCACCAGAGCCTGCGCCAGCTTGCCCATCGTGATACCGCCTTGCGGAACGAGCACTATGCACCGAAGGCCGGCTTTCGCCGCGTACGCTGCCGCCGAGGCCGATGTATTCCCGGTCGAACCGCAGGTGACGGCTGCTGCGCCGCTCTCCACTGCCTTGGCGATCGCTACGCACATGCCGCGATCCTTGAAGGACCCGGTGGGGTTGGCACCCTCGTACTTCAGATACATGTCCAATCCGGTCCTCTCGGACAGTGCGTCCGCGCGAACGAGCGGAGTACCACCTTCCTGCAAGGTGATGACGGGCGTTTCGTGGGTGACGGGTAGGTGATCGCGGTACTCCTCGATCACCCCTCTCCACAGGGGCATGGTTACTCCTCTTCGCCTTCGACGCGGAGGACGGAGACCACCTTGGTCACGACCTCGAGGCTGCCGAGCTCGTCGACCGTCGCCTGCAGGTTGGCCTCTTTACCCCGGTGGGTGACCATCACGAGTTGTGCTTCGTCTCCGAATCCCTCCTGCCAAACCGAGCGGATGGATATGCCGTGGTTCCCGAACGCTCCGGACACCTGCGCGAGAACACCCGGCAGGTCTTGCACCGACAGCAGGAGGTAGTACTGCGATTCCATCTCGTCGATGGGAAGCACCCGCTTTTCGAAATAGCACGTGCAACCCAGCGCCCGGCCCCCGCTACGGAGGTTCCGCGCCGCGGCGATGATGTCACCGACAACGGCCGAACCCGTCGGGTCCGAGCCGGCGCCACGTCCGTAGAACATGAGCTGGCCGACCGTTGCGCCTTCGACGAACACGGCGTTGAACGAGTCGCGCACCGAAGCCAGCGGGTGGGCGTTGGGAAGCATGGCCGGGTGCACGCGCACCGCAACCTCACCCTCGAGCTCTTCGGCGATGGCCACGAGCTTCACCGTGTAGCCGAGCCGTTGCGCGAATTCGATGTCGCGATGGGTGACGTGTGAGATGCCTTCTCGGTAGACATCGCCGGCCACGACGCGCGAGCGGAAAGCGATGGATGCCAAGATCGCCGCTTTGGCCGCGGCGTCGAAGCCTTCGATGTCGGCCGTCGGGTCCTCTTCGGCGTAGCCGAGGCTCTCGGCCTCGGCCAGGGCCTCGGAGAACGACACGCCTCCCTCTGTCATGCGCGTGAGGATGAAGTTGGTCGTCCCATTGACGATGCCGATGACCCGCTGGATCCCCTCTCCCGCCAGCGACTCCTTGAGTGGACGGATGAGAGGGATTCCGCCGGCGACGGCGGCCTCGAAGAAGAGATCGACGCCCTTGTCATCCGCGGCTCGGAACAGGTCGGCCCCCAAGGTCGACAGGAGCTCCTTGTTCGCTGTTACTACCGGCTTGCCCAGCGCGATGGCCTTGATCATCGAGCTGCGCGCCGGTTCGATACCGCCCATGACCTCGACAACGATGTCGACATCCGAAGCGCCGACGACCTCGGCTGGGTCGTGTGTATAGATCCCGGGGTCGAGGTCGACATCGCGCTTCTTGGCCGTGTTGCGAACAGCCACTCTCCTGATCTCCACCGGTGCCCCTACGGCGCGCGCGATCGCGTCTTGCTCACGCAGGAGCTGGCGGGCCGTGCCGGAGCCGACGATCCCGCAGCCCAGGAGTCCGACGCCTAGGGAGTCCTTCATCTACCCAGGGTAAACGGGGAGACAGCGTCTCCCCGTTACCTCAGGCCCGGACCCTCACGGTGCGTACGCAGCTGTGTCGAACAGGCCGTCGGGGTCGTAGTCCCTGCGGATGCGGGCCAGACGCTCCTCGCTCGCCCCCAGCACCGAGCCGCGTAGCTCCTCGGCTTCATCGGCCGTTCCCGAGAAGTTGATGTACACACCTCCGTTCGCGAACGGCTTCAGGGCATCCCACGACGACCGGGCCCACGCGATGCCCTCTTCGTCGAAGGAAGGGTCCGTCCACTTGGTGTCCATGCTCAGGTTGAACACAGCGGAGCGGTGGGCGAAGGCGCTCTCATCCGGACCGACTCGAGAGATGACGCCGCCCATGGTTCTCAGTGCGATCAAGGCCTGAACGTGCTCGCGCTGACGGTCCCACTCGAGCAAAGCAGCGATGGCTTCGTCCGTCATCTCGTCCATGAAGTGCGACTTCATGTAGTAACGGCCGTCGTCGGGGAACATGTCGTCGAACGACATCTGCAGCATCACGTAGGGCACCGGGCCGCTCATGTCGGCCATCGGTTCCCCGACCGCGACCAGAGGGGCGAGGGCCGGTGCGGCCTCATCGACCGGCCCCGCGTAGATGCCTCCGACGATGATGACGCGATGGCCGTGCAGCTCCTCCGGGAAATCCGGGATCGGCGGGATGTTCACGAAGAACGCCTCCGGAGTGACGGTTTCCGGCATCTGCGGGGCCAGGTCCGAGAACTCCCGCAGCACGCGTGCTGCGTCCTCGTAAGCGTGGATCGTCATCGCGTTGTAAACGTCCGGGCCGAGCTGCTTGAGGTCGAACTCGAAGGACGTAACAACGCCCAGGCCCCGGCCCCCGCCGCGAGCGGCCCACAAGAGCTCGGGGTGATCTTCGCGACTGGCCGTGCGCACCATGCCGTCGGCCGTGACGATCTCGATGGAGCGCAGGCCGTCGCACGCCAGGCCGAAAGCGCGTCCGGTCAGTCCTAGACCGCCCCCGAGGGTAAGACCGGCGACGCCGGTGATCGAGACCTCGCCGCCCGTAGTAGCCAGACCGTGCAACTGCGTTTCCCGGTCGAGCTCCTGCCAGAGCGCGCCCCCTTGGGCCCGGGCCGTCCGCGCCGTCGGATCGACGTGTACGCCTCGCATAGCGGAGAGGTCGATCACCAAGCCGTCCTCGCACACCGCGCTTCCGGCGACCTGGTGTCCGCCGCCGCGGATGCTCACCATGGGCCGGAACTCCCGCACGACCCGCACGGCTTCGACGACATCGGTCGTGTCCGCGCAACGCGCGATCGCGGCCGGATGCCGGTCGATGAGGCCGTTCCAAACGGCGCGGGCTTCGTCATAGGACGGATGCGCCCGGTCGATCACCTCGCCCCGCAGGGCGGCGCGCAGTGCGGACACCATCGCCTGCTCATCTTCTACCGCAAGCTTTCCCTTCTCTCGTGTTGCCATGATCGGTCTCCTCTTCCTGCCCGATTAAGACGTTCCCGATTCAGCAGCGGCAAAGATCGATCCGAGGTTTTCCTCCGACATGAAGTCCGCCGGCGAGATGCTTCCGGTGTAGGCGCTGATGAACCCGTTCATCGCGTCCTGATTGCCTTGCATCGCTTCGAGCAGCATCTGCATATCGGGCGGCGGCTCCGCCTCTATGGAGGCGAAATCAACCGTGAACTCGTACATCGCTGCGACGTGCTCGTCGCGCATGCGGTGGTAGTCCGACATCGCGTCGTTGAAGGGCCTCGCACCGCCGAGCGATTGGTCGAGCGCTTCGGCGCACCGCTCGGCATCGCGGAACGCATCGCCTATCCCTTGCGCGGTGATCGGATCCTTCGTGTAGCCGGCGTCACCGACGAGGGCCCAGCCGGGACCGTAAGGCTTGCGGAAGAAGTTCGGGATAGCGCCACCGAAGAACCGGTCCTCTCGCGTTGCAGCGCGCACACGGTCGGCGAAGGGCGGCTCACGGTCGAATGCTTCTTGGACCGAGCCCTCGATGTCTCCTCGATTCTGCTCGAACTGCGCGTACGACCAGGCGATCGCCACCAGCGACAGGTCGTCGTTGGTCGGCCAGACGGCCCACCCTTTGTCGCCGCGCTGGATGATCTCGACACCCTCGACGGGCAGCCCGCTCCAGTAGCTGTAGTACCAGGACAAGAGGCGCGGCCTCTCGTTGTATCGATCGGCTCCGGCCAGCTTCGCGACCTGTGAGTTGCGGCCGTCGGCGCCGACGACGACGCGGGCGCGCTCGGTCACCGGCGCGCCCCCTTCACCCCGTCCCCGCACGCCCACAACGGTCCCGTCTTCAACAACGAGCTCATCCACAAAGAAGCCTTCGCGAACCTCGGCCCCCGCATCGGACGCGGCGTCGAGCAGGAGCTTGTCGAGCTTCGTGCGCCGCGGACTGAGCGCCTTGTCCACGCCGTCCACCGCCTGCGGACGGCCGGATATCGTGATGGGACCGAAGTCGAATGTGTATCTGCGGATCAGGGGGGCTCCCGAAGCCTCGACCCGGTCCAGCAATCCCCAGCGCGCGAGGGCCGACGCACCCGCCGGATGGATCAGATGGGTCGAGAGCGTGTCGCTCGGGAACGTCGCCCGGTCGACCAACAGCACCCGATGCCCCTTTCTCGCCAAGAGCATGGCCGTGGGCGAGCCGGCACACCGGGCCCCCACGATTACCGCGTCATACATGTTTTCGGTCATCGCTTCCTCCAGTGCGAATCGGCTTGGGTACCGGTCACAGCAGCTTGCCGGATGCTCCTTGCACGCCTCTTGCACGGCCTTGACGTGCGAGGATGACCCGACGTGGCATCGGATGCTGAAAACCTCCCCGCAAGGCTCCGGGTCGAGGTCCTCGGACCGCTCGAGCTGATCGTCGACGGTAAAGCTGTCGAGGTCCCCGGTCCGAAGCGCCGCGCGCTGCTTGCGATGTTGGCGATGGCCGAGGGCCGGGCCGTAGCCGTAGACGTTCTCCTCGACGCGCTTTGGCCCTCCGAGCTCCCGGAATCGGCCCGCGCGTCGCTGCAGAGCCACGTCTCCAGGTTGCGAGGCCATCTCGGGCCCGGCGCGTCGCGGCTGCAGGGTCGGGGCGGCGCGTATCGGCTGCAGCTGAACGAAGGAGAGATCGACGCCGCTCAGGCTCGCACCCTTCTCGCAAAGGCCCGAGATCGGAGCGTCGATCCCGCGGAGGCCTATCGACTGCTTCGCAAAGCGCGGGAGCTGTGGCGCGGAGCGGTGCTCGCCGATCTTCGGGAGGTCGAGACGATCACGGCCTGGGCGGTATCGCTCGATGAGTTGCGACGCGAGCTCGAAGAGCAACTGATCGCCCGAGCCCTCGACGCGGGAGAAGTGGTCGAAGCCGTCGGACTGGCTACGAAAGCCGTGGCCGAGGACCCCTTGAGGGAGTCCGGCGTGCTCTTGCTGATGCGGGCGCTCGCGGAAGCGGGCCGGGCGGCCGAAGCGCTCGGCGTAGGGCATGAGTATCGGCGGCGTCTGATCGAAGAGACGGGACTCGATGCCTCGGTCGCCGTCGCCGAAATCGAGGCGGCGATCGCGGGCGGTGAGATGGGCGGCGGCCTTGCTTCCGGCGCCGGTGGCATCCCCCGTCCACCGATGAAGCTCCTGGGACGTCAGAGCGAAGTCGCAGCGCTTCATCGATTGCTGGCCCGCGAGCGGTTGGTAACCGTCGTCGGGCCCGGCGGAGTAGGAAAGACCCGGCTGGCGCTCGAGGTTGCCCGCAGGTCGAGCGACGCCAAGGCCTTCATGTTGGCCCCCGTTACCGATCCGAGAGCTCTACCCCATGCGTTGGCAGCCGCGCTCGACCTGCGCGTCGGTCACGGCGATGTTTTGTCGGCATGCGCCGCACTGCTCGGTGCAGGCCCGCAGCTCCTTCTCGTGGACAACTGCGAGCACCTTCTCGATCCCGTCCGTGAAGTTGCGTCGACGCTCTTGGAGTCCTGTCCGGCGCTCACGATCTTGGCCACGAGCCGTGAGCCGCTCGGATTGCCGCTCGAGTGCACTTCCCGGCTCGCCCCGCTCGCATTGCCCAGCCCGGAGGCAAGCGGAGACCTCCTCCACCTGCCGGCCGTGGCCATCTTCGTCGATCGTGCTTCGCGCGTTCGGCCGGGATTCACCCCAACTTCGGAGGAGCTCGTGATGATCGGCGACGTCGTTCGCCGCCTCGACGGGATGCCACTGGCGATCGAACTGGCGGCCGGACGATTGTCGTCGTTCAGCCTCCCCGACCTTCTCAGCCGGCTCGATCGTTCTCTCGACATGCTCGAGGGTGGTCGAACGGCAGCCGAAGCCCGTCACCGGACGCTACGAGCCACCATCGAGTGGTCCTACGATCTCTTGCCTTCCGAGGAACAGCTGCTCTTCCGGCACCTGGCGGTTTTTCCCGACGGCGTCGACCTCGCCACGGCGGAGATGGTGGCGGCGGATCTCGCCATACCGGTCGACGCGGCCAGCGCCCTGGCCCACCTCGTGGACGCATCCATGATCGACGCGCAACTCGATGGACCGCCCCGCTATCGGATGCTCGAGACCCTTCGGAGATTCGGCCTGGCTCAGCTGGAGACGACGAACGAAGGAAACCTAGCGACCGTGCGCCTGATCCGGTGGGCCGTCGATCTCGCGGCTTGGATCAATTCGGCCGAGAGGTCCGAAGACGAGCCCGAAGGCGACGCTGTTCTGAGACGAGAGCAGGCCAACCTTCGGGAGGCCTGGAGGTCGGCCCGCCGCATGGACCTCATAGATGACGCGATCACGCTGGTCGTCTACCTGGAAGAGATAGCCACCTGGCGCGATCTGACCGAGATATGGGGATGGTCGCACGAGCTGGTGCGCGACGAAGCCCTGGCCGGACATCCTCGCGTCGCCAGCGTATTTGGGATCGCTGCGATCAATGCGTGGACCGGCGGCGATCTGGCCGAGGCTGAACGCCTGGTGCGACGCGGGCTCGATCTAGCCAGTAGCGACGAAGAGCGTTGGTGGTGCCTGTCGGCACTAGCGCTCGTCGAACTCGGCAAGGGAAGTTTCTCCCAAGCGATCACTCACGCCGTCGACGCAGCGAACCTCGGTGATCATCCCGACCAGAACCTCGGTATCGCGGCGATGGCCGCCGTTTACTCCGGTCGTCTGGACGAGGCACGCGACCTAAACGAACGCTTGGGTGCCGTAGCTGTCTCTCCCACGTTGATCGCCCTGTATCGGTACGGCGCGGGCGAGATCGAGAACGCCGCCGGTCACCCCGAACTCGCCGACGAGCATTACGCCCGGGCCATCGAGCTCGCGCGGCGCAGTGGTGCGAACTTTCTTACCGGCGTAGCCTCCGTGGGTCTGATGACCACTCTCACCAACATGGGGCGCATCGAAGAAGCTCTGCGCGGCTACGAAGAGCTAATCGATTACTGGGAACGCACGGGGGGATGGATACAGCAATGGACGACGCTCCGGAATCTTGCGCGGTTGCTGCACACGCTTGCGGATCACGAGCCCGCAACCTTCCTCGAGATCGCGGCGGACTGCGCACCCGACGCGCCGGCCGTTGCAGAAACCCCGGCGGATGAGACCGCAGAGGGAACCCTTTCCAACGACGAGACCGCGCGGCTCCGGGCGGAAGCCGAGTCCTCAACCAGAGCCCGGGTCCTCGAGGTAGCTCGAGACGCTATCGCCCGGCGCCTTTCGGCCGCCGTGACGCCTGGCTAACTCACTCGAGCCGGAGCAGGTCCTCGTAGGTCTCGCGTCGCGCGAGCACCCGTGACTCGCCGCCGAAAACCGCGACAACGGCCGGGCGCAGCTGCTTGTTGTAATTGGACGACATCGCGTACGCGTATGCACCGGTGGCGGCGCAGGCCAGCAACTCCCCCGCCCGAACGTCCGGCAAGGCGATGTCGCGGCCCAGGATGTCCCCGGTCTCGCACAGCCGGCCGGCGATCGCCGACGGCGTGTCGTGAGGAGCATCGGGCCGGGTCGCCGACAAGAACGTGTAGCGAGCCTGATACAGCGCGGGCCGGATGTTGTCCGACATCCCCCCGTCGACGGCTACGTAACGCCGGCCACCGGGGATGTCCTTGACCGTACCCGCGGTGTACAGGGTGAGCATCGCCGGACCGATAACCGATCGTCCCGGCTCCACCTTGATCGTCGGCACCGGCGTCCCCAGGCTCTCTGCTTCGGAGGCAACGGTCTCCGTCACGACCTTCGCCAGATCTTCGACCCTCGGCACCTCGTCGCCGGGCTGATACGCGATCCCGAGTCCGCCCCCCAGGTCGAGCTCGGAAAGTGTCAGGGCCGTCTTGCGGCGCGCCTCGTCCAGGAACCGGACCATCACGCGTGCTACTTCCACGAAAGGCTCGATCTGGAGGATCTGGGACCCGATGTGGGAGTGAAGCCCGACGAGCTCGATGCGGTCGCTGCGCGCGGCCATATCGATCGCGCGCATGGCCACCTCACCGATGGTGAATCCGAACTTCGTGTCCTCGACGCCGGTGGTCAGATAGTCGTGAGTGTGCGCCTCTACTCCAGGCGTTACCCGGAGCAGTATCCGCGCTTCGACGTCCAACTCCTTGGTCAGCTCGCGCAGCAGCTCGAGCTCTTGGAAGGAGTCGACGACGATGCGCCCCACCCCAGCCTCCAGCGCTTCGCGGAGCTCCTGGCTGCTCTTGTTGTTCCCATGCACGGCGATGCGCGCCGGAGGGAACTCGGATTGGAGAGCGACGTACAGCTCGCCGCCGGCCAGCACCTCCAGGCACAGTCCCTCTTCCTCGATCACCGAAGCGAAGCTCTTCGTCAGGAAGGCTTTGGACGCGTAGTAGACGTTGGGTCCCCCGAAGGCGTCTCGATATGCGCGCAGCCGCTCCCGCACGTCCGCGTAGTCCAGGACGAACAGAGGCGTGCCGTACTCGCGCGCCAACTCGACCGTGTCGCAACCGCCGACCTCCAAAGTGCCGGTCGGTCCGATCGCCGCCGTTGACGGCAAAACCTTTTGGAAGAACTCCCAGCTCACTCTTCGATCCTCTCCATGACTTCGGGCGCGTCGACTCCCAACAGCCCGAGCGCGTTGGTCAGCGCTTGCTTGGCCGCCCGCGACAGAGCCAACCGGGCCCGCGTGAGCGTCGGGTCTTCGGTCACCACGCGGCACTCGGTGTAGAAGCGGTGGAACTGCCTTGCCAGCTCCTCGGCGTACTTTGCTACACGATACGGCGCGCGCTGGCGGGCTGCGACGAGCGCCACTTCCTCGAAATTCGCGATCTCCCGCATCAGCTCGACTTCGGACTCCGCGTGTAGCTCATCCCAGACGATCGGATCCTCCTCCTTCACTCCTTGCTCCGCCGCGTGGCGAAGGATCGAAGCGATGCGTGCGTGCGCGTATTGGACGTAATACACGGGGTTCTCGAGCGTCTGCTTCTTGACCTCCTCGATGTCGAAGTAGAGCGTCGTCTCGGCCGACGTGCTCACCAGCGTGTACCGCGCCGCATCCACACCGACCTCGTCCAGGAACTCGTCCAGAGATACGAAAGTGCCGGCCCGTTTGCTCATGGAGAGCTCCTCGCCGGCCCGGTGCATGTGCACCCACTGGTAGATGATCACCTCGACGCGCTCGGGATCGATGCCGAGGGCCGCAAGTCCGGCCTTCAGGCTCGGCGCGTGGCCGTGGTGATCGGCGCCGAGCACGACGATCATGGTGTCGAACCCCCGCTCCGCCTTGTCGAGGTGGTACGCGAGGTCGGGTAGCAGGTACGTCGGCTCCTTGGCGCCGAAGGACCTCACCACCGGACGGTCGCGCGCGTCGCCTAACTCCGTCGAGCGAAGCCACTTCGCACCTTCATGCTCGTAGACGAATCCCCGTTCCTCCAACTTCGCCAGGGCTTCTTCGACCTTGCCCGACGTGTACAGATCACGCTCCTTGAACCAGACGTCCATGTGGATGCGAAATCGCCCGAGGGACGACTCGATCCCCACGATGACGATCGGATATGCGCGCTCTCGCATGACCTCGCCGCGCTCCTCGGCGCTTATTTCCGCATACCTATCACCGTCTTCGTCGCGGATGCGCTTTGCGATCTCTCCGACGTAGTCGCCGCGATAGCCGTCCTCGGGGATCTCTGCTTCTCGACCGAGCAGCTGGAGGTAGCGAGCGGCGACGGAGAGGCCGAAGTTCGTCATCTGGCTACCGGCATCGTTGAAGTAGTACTCGCGCGTCACATCGTGTCCTTGGAACTCGAGCAGGCGCGCGATGCAATCTCCGAGCACTGCGTTACGCGCCGAACCGATGTGCAGCGGACCAGTCGGGTTGATCGAAACGAACTCTACGTCGACCTTCTTACCGGCCCCCTCTTCGGTGGCACCGAAACGATCGCCGGCCTCAAGGGCACGCGCGCATGTCTCGTGGAGCCAGGCATTGGACAGGAAGAAATTGATGAAGCCCGGGCCGGCTATCTGCACATCCCGGACCCAATCGCGCGGCGGGAGGTACTCCACGATGCGCTCGGCGATCACGCGAGGGGGCTTCCGTTCGATCTTCTGCAGCACCATGGCCGCGTTCGTCATCCAATCGCCGTGCTCCCGTCGCTGCGGCTGGGTTACCTCGAAGATCGGGGTCTGGGCCGAGCTGAGCTGACCGGCGGCGTGCGCGCGCGTGATGGCCTCACGGACGAGCGTACGAAGTTCGCGTTCGATCAATCGCCCGGGCCCGAATCGAGCAGGCGCGCTACAGCGTCGAGAACGTCCTGCGGATCGAAGGGCTTGGTGACGTATTCGTCGGCCCCCGCCTCTGCGCCGGCCCGGACGTCGGCTAGCTGCGCTTTGGCACTCACCATCACGATGGGAACGGCTGCCGTCTCGGGGTCTGCGCGCAAGCGCCGAACGACGGCGAGTCCGTCCATCCCCGGCATCATCACGTCACAAACGACGGCGTCGGGCCGGCGCCGGTCGATCGCCGCCAGCGCCGCGGCTCCATCGGTGGCCACCTCGACGTCATAGCCCTCCATCTCGAAGTTGAGGCGAAGGAGCTTCAGCACTTGGGGGTCGTCGTCGACCAGCAATACCCGTGCGCTCATGGCTCCACGCTACGCTACGGACCGCCGGCCAGACACTAGGGCTATCTCGCTTTGCTTCGGCTATTTTGCTGCGGGGCGACGAGACCTTGCCTTCGGTCCGGGCTTCCGCGTTTGCGGTTTGCGCGATCCAGACCGCACGGAGGCGACGTCAGCGTTGAGCTTCGTGTCGGCGTCGCGCAGGCGGCGAGCCATTCCGGCCAGCAGCTTCTCTGTCATCGTCGGGACGTCCCGCAAGACGGCACGGAACACGCGCGCACCCAGAACGCCAACGACTATCGAGCCCGATGCCGATACCGTCGCGTTGCGTGGTGCAGGGTCGAGCACGGCAAGCTCGCCGAACCAGCTGCCCGGACCAAGCGTGGCCACCGTCTTCTGGCTGGCTCGGCTCTTCGAGGAAACGCGAGCCTCACCCTCGAGGACGACGTAGAAAGCGTCGCCCTCTTCACCCTGCTTGACGATGGTGGCGCCGGACGGGACCTCGACCTCCACCATGTGCCGCGCCAGGATCTTCAGGTCCGTCCGACTGCACGCCGCAAACAGCGGAACGGCCCCGAGATGCTCGACGAGCTTGGCGCGCCTGGACATGTCGACAGGAGTATGCGACATCCGAGCGTCCACTTACTGTGTCTTAATACGTGGAAGCGCGACGTCTTTCCGGTAAGCGTAAGGAGTCGGTCGGGGACGGAGGGCGACGTCGATGCTGATGCGCAGACTCGGACAGTTCGTAACCCGTCACAGGAAAGTCGTGCTGATCGCCGCGGTGGCGATCATCCCCATTGGGGGCTTGATCGGAAGCCGGGTAGCCGACCACCTCGGCTCTGGTGGTTTCGCGGTCCCCGATGCGGAATCGTTCCGGGCCGAAGAGTCACTCCACGAGCTGTTCGGTACCGGCCCCCCGAATCTCGTCCTTCTGGTGACGGCAAAGCAGGGCAACGTGGATGAGGGCCTAGTTCGCGAGCGCGGACTGGCGCTGACGAATGAGCTCAGTAAGGAACCCGAGGTCGCCGAGGCTCTTTCGTACTGGAGCGGCGGCAACGCTCCCCCATTGCGAGGGAAGGACGGCCGCCAAGCCTTGGTCCTCGGGCGCGTGCCGGGCGACGAGGACACCCTGCGTGAGGCCGCCGAGCGGTTGGGTCCCAAATACACGCTTTCCACGGCGGAGGTAGACGTAGGCATAGGTGGGATCGGTGAGATCTTCCGCGAAGCAAGCGAGCAGTCGGAGAAGGACCTTCAGATGGCCGAGATCATCTCCCTGCCGATCACGATGCTCCTGCTCGTTCTGGTTTTCGGCAGCGCGGTAGCGGCGGGTCTTCCGCTCGGAGTCGGGATCTTGTCGATCATCCTCACGTTCGTCGTCCTACGCGCGATCGCCGCTGTTACGGACGTTTCGATCTTCGCGCTCAATCTGACGACCGGGATGGGCCTCGGTCTGGCCATCGACTACAGCTTGTTCATCGTTTCGCGTTTTCGCGAGGAGATGGCGCACGGCTACGACACCGATCGAGCGATCACGCGCACCATGTACACGGCGGGTCGAACGGTCGCGTTCTCTGCAGTGACCGTAGCGATCGCATTGATCGCTCTCTTGTTCTTCCCCATGGGCTTCTTCCGTTCGTTCGCATACGCCGGAGTAGCCGTGGTGATCATGGCCGGACTTGTTTCGATAATCGTGTTGCCTGCGGCTCTCGCGGCCCTCGGTCCCCGTCTCGAACGATGGTCTCTGTTCAAGCACAAGGAGAAGCCCGTCGAGGAAGGGTTCTGGTTCCGCCGGGCCAAATGGGTCATGCGCTACCCGATACCCGTTGCCACAGGGGTGACATTGGTGTTGGTCGCGCTGGCCATCCCCTTCCTCCACCTCGAGCTCGGCCAGCCCGACGACCGGGTGCTCCCACTGGAAGCCGGACCTCGGCGGGTGCACGATGAGCTGCGACGAAACTTCGCGAGCAACGAAGCTGGCGCGCTGGCCGTGATCCTTCCCACCGTGCCCGGCAGCGGCGATCCGCGAGGGCCCGAAGTGCACGCGATCGCCAAACGGCTATCAACCCTGCGCAACGTCGTCCGCGTCGATGCCGCCGGCGGTTTCTACGTATCGGGACAGCGACTGCTCGGCCCGAACCCGCTTTCGGCTCGCTTTGCGAAGGAACCTGCGACGTGGTTCTCGGTCGTCCCTTCTATCGAGCCCTTTTCGGTCGAAGGCGAGCGGTTAGTGAAGGACGTGCGCGACTTGGACCTCGAGGGTGCTCAGGTGGGCGGACTGGCGGCGGTTTTGGTGGACACGAAAGATGCGATCCTCTCGCGTCTGCCCGTTGCCATTGCGTTCATGGCCCTAGCGACGTTCGTGCTGCTCTTCCTCATGGTTGGAAGCTTGCTCGTGCCGCTAAAGGCTCTTCTTCTGAACGTCTTGAGCCTCACCGCGACCTTTGGATCGCTCGTCTGGGTGTTCCAGGACGGCCATCTGAGCAGCATCCTCGGCTTCACGGCCACTGGATCAATCGCGGTGTTCCTGCCGATCTCCATGTTCTGCATCGCGTTCGGGCTGTCCATGGACTACGAGGTTTTTCTGCTCGCCCGCATCAAGGAGCACTACGACCTGCACGGCAACAACGAAGACGCCGTCGCACACGGACTGCAACTGTCGGGCCGTATCGTCACCGCGGCGGCCGTCCTTCTCGCCGTCGTCTTCTTCGCATTCGCGACGGCCAAGGTCTCGCTCGTGAAGACCTTCGGGGTAGGCCTGGCCTTGGCGATCCTTGTCGATGCGTTCGTGATCCGAGCGACGCTCGTCCCCGCGTTGATGCGGATCGCGGGCCGGGCGAACTGGTGGTCGCCTCGAGCTCTGCGCCGGGTGCACCTGAGGTTCGGTATCTGGGAGCCAGAGCCGATCGACCTCCTCGACTCCCCCGAGATCACGCGGCTCAAGGCCGCGGCCTCGCGGGCTCCCAAGTCCAAGCCGCGGGTGAAGACGAAGCCCAAGCTGACGCCGAAGGCCAACGCCAAACCGAAGGCCAAGGCAAAACCGAAGGCAAAAGCGCGTCCGCGCCGCTGACATCCGTAGTGCGCTGCCGGCCGTGCGAGAATCGATGGCTCAGCGCCCGTAGCTCAGTGGATAGAGCACTGGGTTCCGGACCCAGGGGCCGCAGGTTCGAATCCTGCCGGGCGCGCTCTGCTTCAACGTGCGAACGTGCGAACGGCGGCCGGAGCGTTACACAGCTCCGATCACGCAAACGGCGGGGGGCGACAGGTCGAGGGTCTCCCTGCACACCACCGTGTAGCCCGACTCAGCCAGACGCTGAACGATCTCCTCGGCTGTAACTTTCGTTGTATCCGCGGTTGCTCCCGGACATCTCGGCTGCGAAACGATCGCGATCCGGCCAGCCGTGCCAAGCAACCGACGGATCTCTTTCAAACGCTCCGTAGGTTCAGGCCAGAACTGCAGCGAGTTCACCGTCAATACGAGATCGAAGCGTTCGCCGAACTCCGGAAGGTCGTCTGCCGACCCAACGCGCAGGTCCACGCGTCCCGCGGCGACCGCCTCGGTGTTCCGCTTCGACGCGAAACGTCGCATTGTTTCTGAGTGGTCCACACCGTAAACTTTGCCCGCCGTCACGCGCTTCGCCAGTTCTCTGACCGCGATCCCCGGCCCGAAACCTATCTCCAGCACTCGGGCATCGGCACGAGGGTCGACCAACGAAACAGCCCAGGCATTCCGCTTTCGGTTTCCGCGGTTGAGTGCCATCTCCCATCCGGCCAACCACCCGAAGAAGCCGGACGGTCGCCGGAATTGCCGAGCCACGATCGAGAAGATCTTCTGTTTGATGCCCATCGTGAGAGTCAACAACGTCAAGTAGGCTTTAAGTCAAGATGGGACCGCGGGCCGAGCAGCTGCTGACGATCGGCGAAGTCGCAAGACATGCGGACATCGCCCCGTCTGCGCTTCGCTATTACGACGACCTCGGACTGGTACGCCCGACAGCGCGTGTCTCAGGCCAGAGGCGCTATCGACTCGACGCCGTCGTCGGCGTTCGGCTGATCAAGATCTTCCGTGAAGCCGGTTTCACCCTGGCGGAGATCAAGCAATTGATCGGCTCACGAGCTAAGTCACCCCGAGCTTGGCGCAGCCTCGCCGAACGCAAGCTCACCGAGCTCGACGTACAGATCGCAAGGACCGAGGTGGCACGTCTTGCGATCCAGCACGCGTTGGACTGCCCCAAGCAAGACGTTCTCGTTTGCCCGAACTTCTGGACGGTAGTTGGAGGCGTTTGGGGCGGAAGATCCCTTGGGGAAGCTCTCGAGGAAGTCCACCCAAGACAGCCCGGCTAGGCAACCCTCGATCGAAACAATCGCGTGGTCGGGCGCCTTGTGCACGAGGACGGACGCCCGTTCGCGAGTCGGGAGGATGTGGTCCCTGAGGTTTACGCCGTTGATGCCGTCTCACGTGACCTCCGCCAGCGACCGCAACTGATCAGTCGCCATGTCTACGAATCCTCGATCGAACGACTCGGCGTCCTCGCGTACAGAGTCCGTTAAACGAATGAAGCGTTCGCCGAACCACCGGCGTACGTCGGCTTCCTCAGCATCTACGTAGTCGTAGGTCGCAGCGATCCCGACCTGCGGTGGATCAGCATCGAGCCGTGCGGCCACGAGCTGCGCGAGCTCTACGAAGGAGGTTCCCGCTCAACAGAGTCCTTAACATAGGGATATGCCTCACTTCGTCGTCGCGGCGGTCGGGCCGGATCAGCCCGGGATCGTCGCCGAGTTCACGCGTGTCTTCCTCGAGCACGACTGCAACCTCGAGGACAGCTCGATGACGGTCTTGCGGGGACAGTTCGCGATCATGCTCGTCGTCGAAGCGCCGGCGACGGAAGCGGCTGCCGAGCTCGAGTCCGACCTCGCGTTCGCAACATCGGTCTTCGGGCTGGTCATCTCCGTGTGGGAGATAAGCGACGTGGGCGCCGAATCACCTCAGGGCGAACCGTGGACGGTGTCGATCTACGGTGCCGACCGCAGAGGTATCGTCCACGGGATCAGCAAGCTTCTGGCCGACAACGACGTCAACGTCGTCGACCTGAGCACGCGGCTAACGGGCGAGCCGGGTGAGCCCGTCTACTCGATGATCCTCGAGGTGACGATCCCGCCCGGCCTCGACGCGGAAACCTTACGCGGCAAGCTGGAGGCCACGGCGGCGGCCCTCGGCGTCGAGTGCAGCCTGCACCCGGAAGAAGCCGAGATCCTGTAGGACCGGCCGATGGCCGTCCGTCCCGTCCTTCGTTTCCCACACCCCGTGCTGAAACAGCCCGCGGAGCGGGTCGGCACGATCGACGACACGGCACGAGGGCTCGCCGCCGACCTCACGGACACTATGCGCGCCTCGCCGGCGTGTGTGGGACTGGCGGCGAATCAGATAGGCGTTGGTCTGCGTGCATTCGTGATTGACGTGACCGGGCATCGCAGGGCACGCTCCAGCCACGGCCTTGTCGTGCTCTTCGATCCCGAGATCGTGTCCACGACCGGCGATGTCGTGGCACGTGAGGGCTGCATGAGCGTCCCCGACCTGACGGGTGATGTTGCGCGCGCGTCGGAGGTGGTTGTGCGGGGAACGTCACTCGAGGGCCACGAGGTGACGATCACGGCCGACGCGTTCGAAGCCCGGGCACTGATGCACGAGATCGACCATCTCGACGGGAAGCTCTTCCTCGACCGCGCGTCTTCCCACCGATCGGTCTTCCAGCGCCGCACCTACCACTGACGACAGCGGGCTGTGCCGAAGCTCAGCTCGCGATGCGCGCGCTCGCGGCCGTCGGGAGCCGCACGATCATCTTCGTTCCGTGCCCAGGTTCGGACACACACGCGATCGATCCCCCGTGCTGCTCGACGATGGTCTTGACGATCGACAGCCCAAGGCCCGTTCCGGGGATCGCCTCGCGTTCGGCCTCGGCAGAGCGGAAAAAGGGAGTGAACATCTCGTCCTGATCGTCGGGCGATATTCCCATACCTGAATCGGACACCTCGATCACCACTTCTCCCGGCGATACCGTCGCTTTGAGGCCCAACGATCCTCCGGGAGGCGTGAACTTGATGGCGTTGCTCAGAAGATTCACCAATACTCGCTCGAGCTCGGCGTGGTCTCCGAGAACGCTCCTGAGGTCCTCGTCCACCTCGACCGTAAACCGGTGTCGCGATGCTTCCAGGTTCACTTTGACGACTTGGAGCGCGCCGTCGACGACGTTGGCGACGTCGACGGGCTCTCGTTCGGTCTCGAACGTTCCCGCTTCGATCCGCGAAAGGATCAGGATGTCCTCGATGAGCGCGAGCAACCGTCGCGAGTTCCGGTCAACGGTCTTGAGCATGTCGGTCTGCATCTCGGTAAAACCGCCATCCGACTCGAGTAGCTCGAGGTATCCGAGGATGCTGGTGAGCGGGGTGCGCAACTCGTGAGAGACCGATGAGACGAAGGCTCCCCGGACGCGATCGAGCTCTTGCAGCTTCTCGACCATCTCCCGCTCCTGACGGTAGGCGTGCTCCAGGGCTTGACGTGTGCGCCGGGCTTCGCTGACGTCTCGGACGATCGAAGACGCGCCGATGAGACGCCCGGTCTCGTCGAGGACGGGTGAGGCGGATATGGACACGTCGACCAGGCTCCCGTCCTTGCGGCGACGTTGCGTCTCGAAGTCTTTAACAGAGACCCCACTGGTCAGCTGCTCGCCGATCTCGGAAAGCTCTTCGCTTCGTTCGTCCGGACAAAGCACAGAGAGCTGCTGACCGATTGCCTCCTCGGCGCTCCACCCGTAAAGCAACTCGGCTCCCCGGTTCCAGCTCACGATCCCTCCGGCCAGATCGATTCCGATCATTGCGTCGTGGGAAGAGGAAACGACGGACGCCAGCCAGGCGCGGCTCGCTTCCGCTTCCTTCCGCGCGGTTACGTCTTGCGTTGCTCCGTACATGCGGACGAGGTTGCCCTCGTCGTCGAAGATCAGCTCGTTGGTTCCAAGGACCCAACGGATGATTCCGTCCGAACGAAGGACGCGGTGCTCGAAGTCGTAGATGGGTTTGGACGGATCCCAGATCACCTTCTGAACGGCTTCGATGTCGTCGGGGTGAACGTGAGCGAGGAACGCCTCGAGCGACGGCTCCACCTCTCCCGGCTCGTAACCGGCGTTGCGGAACGCCTGCTCCGACCATGTGGTGGTTTGCGCCTTCACGTCCCACTCCCAGCGCCCGAGACCGGCAAGCTCCATAGCCTCGCGCAGACGACCTTCGCTCTCTCGAAGAGCTGCCTCCGTGGCCATCCGTCCCGAAATGTCATGAATGAATGCACACGCGACGCTCGCCCCACCGTCGGGGAGCCGCCAGCTGACGATCTCGACCGGGAACTCGGTGCCGTCCTTCCTTCGTCCCACAGATTCAGTTCGATCGTTTTTAAGCCCCGCTTGTCCGGCCACGAGCCGACCGACACGTTGCGCATGACCGGCTCGGTCCGACGGAGCCACGATCGTGTTGGCCGCACGCTGGCCGACTATCTCCTCGCGGGACCAGCCATAAAGCACTTCGGCGCGGTGGTTCCATTCAGTGATCACGCCGTCGGCGTCCACGGCTACGTAGGCGTCCTGGGCGGCATCGATCAGCAACTGCAGGCGTGCCGGTTCGTTCGGCAGCGCGTGGAAATCATTTGTGCGGGCGTCGAGAGTCATGGCTATCCGGGATGTCGGCCACCAGAGGCCCAAGGTGACCCGCTGGCTAGCTTCAATTGCACTTCCCCGTGGGCGGCACCTAGGGCGAACGGACTAGCCTGGCTCAACGCGATCGCCCAGGGTGCACAGGAGGCAGCCGTGACCATGACTTTTGCCGTGCCCGACCACGTAACGCCGATCCGTCAGAAGGTCCGCGACTTCATCGAACAGCACATCTACCCCGTGGAGAAGGACATCGACGCCGGGACGCCGGAATCCTTCGAGATCGTCCGCGATCTCATGGAGCGGGCCAAGAAGGCGAACCTCTGGGCCCTCGGTCACCCCAAGGAGATCGGCGGAGGCGGACTTCCCTTCCTCGACTACGTCTACGTGAACGAGGTGATCGGCCGGTCGGAGTATGCGATGGTCGCCCTCGGCACCCACTCGTTGCAGGACTCCATCATGCTCAACCTCTACGCCTCGGACGAATGGCGCGAGCGTTACCTCAAGCCGCTGGTCGAAGGCGAGATCTTTCCTTCCTTCGCGATGACGGAGCCCGACGTCGCCTCATCGGACCCAACGCAGATCCAGACGACCGCCACGCTCGAGGATGGCTACTGGACGATCAACGGCCACAAATGGTTCACGACGGGCGCGGCGCGTGCCGCATACACGACCGTTATGTGCCGCACGGAGGCGCCGGAGACCCCGGTGCATCTCTCCTTCTCGATGATCGTGGTGCCGACGGACACTCCCGGCTACAACATCATCCGCGACACGCCGGTGATGGGATTGGACGGCGGGCATTACGAAGTGGAGTACGACAACGTTCGGGTGCCCGAGGCGAACCTCCTGGGTCCCCGTGGACACGGCTTCGTCATCGCCCAGCAGCGGCTCGGGCCGGGCCGGATCTTCCACATCATGCGTTTCCTCGGCCAGGCGCAGCGCGCCTTCGACCTTCTTTGCGAACGCGCCAACTCGCGGCACGCCTTCGGCGAGGCACTGGCCAAGAAGCAGCTGGTGCAGAAGATGGTGTTCGACAGCTACAACGAGATCCAGTCGACTCGTCTTTTGACGCTGCACGCCGCGTCCTTGATCGACAAGGGAGACGATGCGCGCGTCGAGATCGGTCACATCAAAGTCGTGGGGGCCCAGATGGTATGCAACGTGATCGACCGCGCCATGCAGGTGCACGGTGCGAAGGGCCTGACGCCCGACACCCCTCTGGAGCGCATGTACCGCCACGGGCGCGCCGGACGGATCTTCGACGGGCCGGACGAGGTGCACATCTGGTCCGTGGCCCGGCGTCTGCTCGGGGCCTACCGCGAAGGCGGACCGAAGTGGGACTTCGGAAGCCGCTAAACCGGAATTCGTGCTCGGCGCCGACGCCGTAGCACGAGCACCAACAAGGAGTAGGCGGCGGTCACCGAGCCCGCCACGGTTATCGTCGTCTGCACACCGTGACGCTGTGCGAGAGCTCCCTGCCATAGGCCGGCGATCGGTACGAGTCCGGCCCACCCGATCACGAACAGACTCATGATCCGTCCCCGCTTGTTCTCGTCGGCGAGCGATTGGATGAGGGTGTTGAGGCTGGTCATCGCCGAGAAGTAGAAGATGCCGACCAACACCATGACGGCCATCGCCACCGGCCAGCTGGACGCCCGGCCGAGGAGAATGAGACTCACCCCAAACCCTGCGACCAGAAGCGTGGCCGAGGTGAACGTCGGCTCCTTCTCCCGGAAGCCCGTAGTGAGCGCACCGATCATCGAGCCGAACCCGGTAACAGCTGCCAGCGTCGTGAAGCCTCGCGGACGTCCATAGACTTGGTCGGACAAGACGGGCAAGAGCGCCAGGTAGCCGGCGGCGAAGAGAGATGACATGCACAACACCGAAAGAGCGGCCAGAGCCGGCGGACGTTCGCGTGCGTGATCGAAGCCACCCCTTAGACGCAACCAGAAGGAGCCGACGTGCTCCTCCGGCTCGTAGGTGGACAGGTTTACCCGGCGCAGCCGCCACACCACGACCACGCTCGTCACGGCATACAGGGCGAAGGCTGTTCCCTCGTTCCACAACGTCAGGAACGGAGCCGCGACCGTCGGTCCTATGACGCGTGACAGGTTCGCGCCGGCAGACTGGAGCGACACGGCACTGGTCAGATCTCCGGCCGGAACGCTGTTCGCAACGACAGCCTGTCCTGCCGGAGCGTTGAAGGCGAAGATCGTCCCTATCCCGAATGCGAAAGGCAACAGCGTCGTCGGCGTCACGTTCCCGGAGAAGGCGAGCACGGCCAGAACCGACATCAGGACCGTCAGCAGCGCGTAGCAGACGATCATGATCCGTTTCCGCTCCAGGCGGTCCGCGACGATGCCTGCGAACGGAGTGAACACCAGCATGGGGATGAAGTTCGTGAAGAACAGGAGGCCAAGCCACCTGCCGTCGCTGTCGGTCAGCCGGGCCATGAGGGCCTGGAAGGTGATGAACGAGATCCAGAACCCGAGCTGACCAACGACGAAAGTGGACCAGACGATGCGGAATTCCGGGTGGTGCCAGGCCCGGAAAGCTCGACCCCGTGGTGCACGTATCATCTGAGCCCAGCGCGTTTCGATCGGAGACGGTGCCGCAACGTCGTCGGTGTAGTCCTCGGCGTAATCGTCCGAAGGGGAACGTGGCGCCGGGCCGTCGGCCAACGAAGGACCTAGCGCGGCACTCGAGGGAGGCCCAGCGCGGCTGCGCCGATGATCTCTCGCTGCACTTCGTTCACCCCGCCGCCGAACGTCCCGACTATGGCACCGCGGTAGGAGACCTCGAACAGTCCCTCGAGGACTGCGCGCGGCGATCCCTTCTGGATGGTGCCTTCGGGTCCCAGGATCTCCATCAGCAGCCGATTCGTCTCGATCCGGAGCTCGGTGCCGAAGACCTTGAGAGCCGACGCGTCACCGGATTGCAGAAGTCCATGCTCTTGCATCGCGGCGATGCGCCAATTCCACAGGCTGCACGCTTCGGCCTTCGCACGGACGCGAGCAAGATTGACCTGTACCCACTCCTGATCGATGACGCGCTTACCGTCCGGCGTCTTGTTCTCCTTCGCCCATTCGGTGACGGCGTCCAAGGCCCGGAAGATGCGGCCGGCCGGACCGAGGGCCACGCGCTCGAAGTTGAGCTGTGTCGTGATCATGCGCCATCCGCCGTTCTCTTCCCCGACGAGCATGTCGACGGGCACGCGAACGTCACGGTAGTACGTTGCGTTCGTGAACCCGCCGGCCACAGTGTGGATCGGGGTCGACGCGTAGCCCGGGTCGGTCGTGTCGACAATCAGGATCGAGATCCCCTTGTGCTTCGGGGCGTCCGGATCGGTGCGGCAGGCCAGCCAAACGTAGTCGGCCACGTGCCCGCCGGTTGTGAAGACCTTCTGCCCATTGACGATGTACTCATCACCGTGACGTTCGGCCCGGGTGCGCAACGAGGCCAAGTCGGTGCCCGCCTCAGGTTCGGAGTACCCGATCGCGAACTGGATCTCGCCGGCGAGGATCTTGGGAAGGAAGAACTCCTTCTGCTTGTCCGTACCGTACTGAGCGATCGTCGGACCTACTGTGTTGATGGTGACAAGGGGGATGGGCGCGCCGGCCCGGCCGGCTTCTTCGTAGAAGATCAGCTGGTCGATCGGGCCGCGGCCCTGGCCGCCGTACTCCTTCGGCCACCCGATCCCGAGCCAGCCGTCCTTCCCCATCTTGCTGACGCCGTCCTGCCAGGTCGGTCCCATCTCCTCTTCTTCGTCCTGGTCGTTTCGGGTCTGCGGGGTGAGGAAGCTCGCGAAGTACTCGCGGAGCTCGATCTGGAGCGCCTTCTGATCGTCGGTCAGATCTATGTGCATCAGTCGTGGCCCGCGATCGCTGAGCCGATCTTCAGGAGCTGAGCCGTCGCCGCGCCAAGAGCCAGCTCCAGCTGCTTGGCCCATATGAAGTAACGGTGAATCGGGTAGTCGGTGTCGACACCCATACCGCCGTGAAGGTGCTGGCAGTTGTGAACGGCGCGCTGGCCGCCGTCGGCGAGCCAGAACTTCGCGATCGCGAGCTCTTCGTCGCACGGACGCCCCTGCGAAAGCAGCCAGATCGCCGACCAAGTCGTGATCCGGGTGGCTTCGGTGTCGATGTACGCGTCTGCCGCCAAGAGGGTCGCGCCCTGGAAGGCCGCGATCGGTTTACCGAACTGCTGCCGCTCGCTGATATAGGCCGCGGTGATGCGCACGGCTTCCTCGAGCACGCCGACGCCGGTCGCGCACATGCAGGCCAGCGCATGCCGGTAGAGGAACTCAAGTTCGTCGTGGCCGGAAGTCGGATCGCCGAGCACGTCTTCAGACTCGACGACGGCTCCGTCCAGTGTGATGTGCCCTTGGAGCTCACGATGGGTTGATCGCGCGGGCTCAACATCAACACCAGGACCCTGTGGATCGAGTACGAAGAGTCCGGTTGAGTTCTCGCCCGTGGTTGCGCTGATGAGGACGCGGTCGACCAACGGCGCATGAGGCACGGCGACCTTCAGTCCATCCAGACGCCAACGTGATCCGTCTCGCGTGGCGGTGCTGGAAGGTGAGAGTGGATCGGGGTTCGAGGGCTCTTCGAGGGCCGCCGTCAGATGTGACGACCCCTCGAGGACGGGGACCAATAGATTCTTGCGTTGATCGGCCGTTCCGAACCGCGCGATCGGCTGCGCTCCAAGTCCGATGGTCGACAGCAACGGGATCGGCGCGACCCGCCGGCCCATCTCCTCGCACAGGACGCAAAGCTCCATGATCCCGTGACCGCTGCCGCCGACGTCTTCGGGCAAAGCCACACCCAGAAGATCGGCTTTCGCAAGCTCCGACCACAGGTCCCGGTCGATGCCGTCTTCGGTCGCCTCCACCTCGCGCAGACGCGGGAGCGTGACTCGCTCGTCGAAGATGCTGCGCGCGAGCTTGCGCAGATCCTCCTGCGTCTCGTCGAGGGTGAAGTCCATCCCGACTAGACCCTCTCGATGATGCTCGCCGTCGCCAAGGCGCCACCGCAGCACATCGAGATCAGGGCGAACTGGCCGTCGCGACGCTCGAGCTCGTGCAAAGCGGTCGTGATCAAGCGAGCCCCCGTCGCCCCCACGGGATGACCGAGCGCGATAGCGCCGCCGTTCACGTTGAGCTTGTCCATGTCGCCGCCTGTGACCTTCTGCCACGACATCGCGATCGATGCGAACGCTTCGTTCACCTCGAAGGTGTCCATGTCGGTGATCTTCATGCCGGTCTTGTCCAGGACGCGTGCCGTCGCATCCGGGGGCCCATCGAGGTGGTAGTAGGGATCGGAACCCACGAGGGCCTGACCCACGAGGCGCGCGCGTGGCTTCAGACCGAGTGAGTCGGCCTTCTCTCGCGACATCCACATCACCGCCGCCGCACCGTCCGAGATCTGCGAAGACGTCCCCGCCGTATGCGTGCCGTCGTCGAGGACGGGCTTCAGGTTGGCCAGACCCTCCTTCGTGGTCTCGCGCGGACCCTGGTCCGTGGACACGACGTTCTTCACGCCGGTCGGGCCGTCTTTTGTCATCACCGGTGCCTCGACCGGCGCGATCTCACGGTCGAAGGCGCCGTCGGCCTGGGCCCGGAGCGCCTTCTGCTGAGACGCCGCTCCGAACTCGTCGATGTCTTCACGTGTGAAGCTGCGCTTTTGCAAGATCCGTTCGGCGGCTCCGAACTGGCTGGGCATGTCGTAGGGGAACTCGCCCGGTGGGCGCGACTTACCGGGCCCGTTGAAGACGTTCGCTCCGAGAGGCACGCGACTCATCGCTTCGACACCGCACCCGATGCCGATGTCGATGGCTCCCGCGGTGACGAGGTTGGCCACGAAATTGTTGGCCTGCTGGCTCGAGCCGCATTGACAATCTACGGTCGTGCAGGCCGTCTCGTAGGGCAGACCCGAGGAGAGCCAGGCGTTTCGGGTGACGTTGGAGCCCTGCTCGCCGGCTTGCGTCACACATCCGCCGACGACTTGCTCAACCAGCGAAGCTTCGATCCCGGATCTCTTGACGACTTCGATCTGCACGGCGGCCAAGAGCTCGGCCGGATGCAGACCCGAAAGCCACCCGTTGCGCTTCCCGATGGGCGTTCGAACCGCTTCGACGATGACGGCTTCCGGCATGTGCCCCTCCTAGTTGAGTCCCAAGATCAATCCACTGGTCGGGACACCAGTCCCGGCCGTGCACAGCACGTGCTCAACTCCGGCCACTTGATTCACCGATGTGCCGCGCACCTGGCGCACGGCTTCGGCGATGCCGTTCATCCCGTGGATGTAGGCCTCACCGAGCTGCCCGCCGTTGGTGTTGATCGGCAGGCGCCCGCCGAGCTCGATGGCACCATTCGCGATGAAGTCCTTGGCTTCGCCCTTCTTGCAGAAGCCGAGCTCTTCCAGCTGCACGAGGACGAACGGCGTGAAGTGGTCGTAGAAGATCGCCGTTTGGACGTCCACGGGTGTCAGACCGGACTGCTCCCACAGTTGCCGGCCGACAACACCCATCTCCGGCAGGCCGTTGATCTCACTGCGGTAGTAGCTCGTCATGGATTCCTGATCGGCCCACGCCCCTTGTGCGGCCGCTTCGATCTTTACGGGCTTCTGCTTAAGATCTTTCGCTCGCTCGGGTGTAGTGACGACGATCGCAACGGCGCCGTCCGACTCCTGACAGCAGTCCAGCAGGTGCAGCGGCTCAACGACCCAGCCCGACCGCTGATGGTCTTCGATGGTGATGGGGCGTTCGTAGAACCACGCCTTTGGATTCGTCGCGGCGTGCTTGCGGTCGGCCACACTGACCACGCCGAAATCAGCGCTCGTCACGTTGAACTCGTGCATGTACCGACGCGCATGCATCGCCACCCAAGAAGCCGGAGTCACCAAGCCGTACGGCGAGTACCAGCCGTACTCCATCCCCGGCGTGACACGGTCGGTGCGCCCGAAGCGGAAACCCGAACGCTCGTTGAAGGCCCGATAGCAGACGACGACCTCGGCGACCCCCGTCGCAACGGCCAGCGCCGCCTGTTGCACAGTTGCGCACGCCGCTCCCCCGCCGTGATGTATACGACTGAAGAACGTGAGCTCGCGGATGCCGACGCCGCGAGCGACCTCGATCTCGTTGTTCGAATCCTGAGTGAACGTGACCATCCCATCGACGTCACTCGGTTGCAGCCCGGCATCGTCGAGTGCATCCACGGTCGCTTCACATGCCAGCTGGAGCTCAGAGCGTCCGGAGTCCTTCGAGAACTCGGTAGCGCCGATCCCGGCGATGACCGCTTTCCCGGCGAAAGGTGATGCGCTCATGCCGTCGGTAGTGCCAGTCGGACGGTGCCGACCACGTGGTCGCCGAGGCTGTTGCGACCGACCACGTCGACGGTGACGATCCCCTCTCCGTCGACCAGCTCCTTACTGCTCACCGTGCCGGTCATGCGCATCGAGTCGTACGGGTAGTTCGGCGCGCCGAGCCTGATGCCGACGTGCTTGAGGATCGCTTCGGGTCCGGTCCAGTCGGTTATGTAGCGCCCCACGTAGCCGTTGGTCGTGAGAATGTTCATGAAGATGTCCTTCGAGCCCTTCTGCTTGGCGAGGTCGCGATCGTGGTGTACGTCCTGGTAGTCGCGAGTGGCGATGGCCGTCGAGACGATGATGGTCGGTGTGATGTCGAGCACGAACTCCGGGAGTTCCTGTCCGACTTCCACATCGTCAAAAGGCAGCGTCGTCGTACGCGTGGTCATCGGACTCTCCATTGCGGAAGCTTTTGCCCGCGCTGGTTCTCAAGAAACGCCACCTGAACTCCAAGCCCGATCCGCACATCCGCCGGTGGGTAGTCGATGACGTTGCCGACGATGCGGGTTCCCTCCTCCAACTCGATCAGACCGACCGTGAACGGATGCTCGCGTCCCGGGACCTCGGGGCGGTGGTGGACGACGAAGCTGTAGACCTCGCCCCGCCCGCTGGATACCACGTAATCCCAATCAAGAGACCGGCAATGCGGACACATGGGCCGCGGCGGATGACGGAGCTTCCCGCAGCCGTCGCAGCGCTGTATGCGCAGCTCCTCGGCTTCGACACCTTCCCAGAAGAAGGCGGCATCCCGCGGCGGCGCACCTTGAGGCTTCTCATCGGCCTTCTTGGACTGTCCGTTGCCGGATCCCACGCTGCGGGGGATGAACTTCAGTATCCGGAAGCGCATCTCCCCCACGACCTCGCCGGACTGGTCGCGATATGTCTGCAGGGTCGTGACGAAGTAGCCCTCTCCCAGCCCGGTCTTCTTGGGGCCGGCGATGTTCTCGACCTCCGAGCTCACGGTCAGCAGATCGCCGGGCCGCAGGTAGCGGTGATAGGTCTGCTCGCAGTTCGTCGCGACGACACCCACGAAACCGGCTCCGTCCAGCAGGCCCATCAGGCGGCCCTGCGCACTGTCGGCGGAGTCGGGCTCCGCACTCCGAGGCGGCAGACCGGCCATGGTCCAGACCTGGAGGGAAGTGGCGGGCGCAACGATTCCCGCGTGGACCGAGGTCTTGGCGAACTCCTCGTCGGTGTAGACGGGATTGCGGTCACCGAGGGCATCGGTGAGATGCCTGATCATCGGCACGTTAACCGGGTCGCGGCCCACACTTCCGGTGCCGTAGGGCTTGCCGACGAACTCTTGAAGCTTCTCGGCGAGTGAGGCGGGGTCGTGCGTCTTCACATCGGCCATCCAGGCTCCCTCGCGCGCGCGTTACCCACAAACTGAAACACGTTCTATTCAGCATACGCGGCGGGCCCCGGCAGTCGCGTACGCGATGTCTAGAGTCACCCGCGCTTCCGGAGCAGCATACTGAGGAGACGTTCGGTTGCCGGGAGGGGAAAGAGTGAACGTCTAGAGCGCACCCGACGCACATCGCCCCTTCGACAACGAGTGCACGCGTGTCGTGGCACGGCAGCTCAATCATCTCAAATGCCGGGGAACCGGAAGCGGCTCGTCCAGGAGGACAGGCGGCACGGTCTCCAGAGTCCCAAACGCGAGATAGTGGGTGCCCAGTCGTTGCTCGAGTTCGTCCGCTCGTGTCGCGGCGTCGGATACACCCCGGCCGAGCACGTCACCCTCTACGAGCTCGACGCACGCTATCAGGGCGGAGAGACACCTTGTCCCGCAACTGAAACATGTTCTAGTGTCGTCCGGCAGACGACACGGGGGGTCGCGTGAGCGAAGCCTTTGGGTTGTGGACGATCTGAGCCGGAAGCAGCCGCGCGGGCGGTCCGGGGGACGCAGTCCTAAAGGCACAGCAAGAGCCCGACCAGAGAATCCAGCACCCGAACCACCGGTCGAACAAAAGGTCTCGAAACGCAAGATCGACTGGGGCGCTTACGGCCGAGGGCCCATCGTCCTTCTGGCCCTCGTCGCGTTCATCGACTCCGTCGACCGCGGGATCCTGCCGGGTGTCCTATCACTCGTTCAGGACGACCTCGGCTTCAACGACACGCAGGCCGGTTTCCTTGGATCGATCTTCATCATCACGTCGCTCGCCATAACCGTTCCCGCGGGCTACTTCGCCGACCGCATGCAGCGCACTCGCGTCATCGCCGTCGTCCTGGCGTCGTGGGGAGCAATCTCCGCACTCAACGCGACGGTCGTCAGCTACTGGCAATTCATGGCCGTTCGTGGCGCGCTCGGGGTCGGCGAGACTATCGACAACCCCTCATCCGCGTCACTCATCTCCGACTACTACCCCGCCACCTTGCGCCCTCGTGCCTACGCATACCAGCGCGTCGCGCCCACCGTCGGCATGGCCATCGGGCTGGGGATCGCGGGAGTAGTAGGCGACGCTCTCGGTTGGCGCGCTGCGTTCCTGATCGTCGGCGTCCCCGGTTCCCTTCTAGCGCTCGCCGTCCTGCGGATGCGGGAACCCAAGAGAGGCGAAAGCGACAGTCACGTCGATGCCGGTGAGGGCGGCGCGATACTCGAAGCCGCCACCCGGCGTGGCTGGAGCGTGCTGTGGCCCGAGATCAAAGCGGTCGCGGCCGTCCCCTCGTTGCGCGCCCTCATGATCGGAAGCGCGATATCGGCCGGCGCTTTGTCCGGATTCGGCTTCTGGGCCGCCGAGTTCTACGAGCGGCACACGAACCTTACCGTGGGCGAGTCGGGCGGCGTCGTCGGTGTCGTCATCCTCGTTGGTGCGATAGCCGGAACCATCCTCGGCGGACGAGCCGCCGGCCGTGCGCGCAGTCGCGACGTGGGAGCTCCCATGCGCCTGGCCGGAACGACGCAGGCGATCGCCGCGGCGATCTTCTTCTTCAGCTTCTTCCCCGTGCCGATATGGGTCCGTCTTCCCGCACACATCGTCGGCGTAGCGTTCGTCGTTGCAGCGTTCCCGGCGCTCACCGCGATGATCTCCGAGGTAGTGCCGGCGACCGTCCGCGGTATCGCTTTCTCCGTGAGCGGGTTGCTCGGCGCGCTCATATCCGCCGCCTCACCACCACTCACCGGATGGATCGGCGAACGGTTCCCGATAACGGTCGACGGCAGATCGACGGGAAATCTCGCCATCGCGTTCGCGATCGTGACGCCGCTGATCCTGATCGGATCACTCGTCGTTCTGAACGGCCGCCGCCATGTCGAGAAGGACATCGGGGGCGTCGGCGCTTTGGCAGCCAAGCTCGCAGCTCGCGGCTAATCGATGTCGCGACTAGAAGGCAAGGTCGCCCTGGTCACCGGCGCCGCACGCGGCACGGGGGCCGAGATCGCAAACCTCTTCGTCGAAGAAGGCGCTCGAGTGGTATCGACCGACATCCTGGACGACCGCGGCTCCGAACACGCGGCTGCAATCGGCGCACGATTCGTCCATCTGGATGTCACGAGCGAAACCAACTGGAGTGCAGTTATCGATAACGTGCGACGCACCGAAGGCCGCCTCGACGTTCTCGTGAACAACGCCGCCGTTCTCCATCTCACCTCCATCGACAACACAACAGTCGAGATCTTCGAACAGGTCTTTCGAGTCAATTGCCTCGGTGCGTTCCTCGGCGTCCGTGCAGCCCTGCCGCTGATGCGGGAAAGCGGTGGCGGGTCCGTCGTGAACATCGGGTCGATCGACTCGGTGCTCGGTGTCCCGGCGACGGTCGCCTACACCTCGTCTAAGTTCGCTCTGCGCGGACTAACGAAGGTCGCTGCTCTCGAGAACGGGAAGTTCGGCATCCGGTGCAACATTGTGTGCCCGGCTGCCGGCAGCGCTGAGATGTACGGGTCGCTCGTTGGACCTCCGCTCGAGATCCCGACCGAAGGAGCTCAGCGACGCGGCGCCACCCCGCGCTTGCCTCTGGGCCGGTCTCGGGGGCCGATCGACGTGGCCGGCGCGGCGCTGTTCTTCGCATCCGACGACTCTCGTTTCTGCACCGGCGTCGAGCTCGTGATCGACGGCGGCATGACGGCCGGCGAGTACGTCTCGGTGCCTGGTCAGTTCGATACTCAGTAGCCAACGTGGAGTCGTCGGCGACCTGCTTGAATGGTTCTCGGCACAGCTGGTCGCGATCGCACTCGCCGTCGGTGCGCAGGCTCGTCCCGACACCGCCTAGAGGGGATTAGCGGACGTCTGGAACGCGTTCTAGGGTGGAGAGAGATCTCACACCGCGACGAGCGACGGGAGGCATCGTGAGCGTGATCACCAAGGACAAGCTGTTCATCGGTGGCCAGTGGGTGGCCCCGGCCGGAACCGGGCTGATCGAGGTGATCTCCCCGTCCACAGAAGAGGTGATCGCCCGTGTCCCCGAGGGCACCAATTCCGACATCGACCTCGCGGTGGCCAAGGCCCGCGAAGCCTTCGACCGCGGTCCCTGGCCCCGGATGACGGCTCCCGAGCGCGGCGAGATCATGGGCCGGCTCTCGGCGCTTATCCAGGGCCGCAGCCAGGAGTTCGCCGACGTCATCACCGATCAGAACGGCTCCCCGAGCTCATGGTCGCTCATGGGTCAGGTCTTCTCGTCCACGATGGTCCTCGACTTCTACACCGGCCTGGCCAGCACCTACGCCTTCGAGGAAGAGCGTCAGGGCTTGTTCGGTCCGGCGCTCGTTCGCAAAGAGCCCGTCGGCGTAGCGGCGGCCATCGTTCCTTGGAACGTCCCCCTGTTCGTCACGATGCTCAAGCTCGGCCCGGCGATGTGCGCAGGAGCCACCGTGGTCCTGAAGCCGGCGCCGGAGACCGTCGTCGACTCCTATCTTCTCGCCGAGTGCATCGCCGAAGCCGGCGTCCCAGAAGGTGTCATCAACATCGTCCCCGCCGGACGTGAGGTCGGCGAGTACCTCGTCAAGCATCCCGACATCGACAAGGTCGGCTTCACCGGCAGCACGGCCGTCGGACGCCACATCGCCAAGCTCTGCGGCGAGCGTCTGCGCCGCTTCACCCTGGAGCTCGGCGGCAAGTCGGCTGCCATCATCCTCGACGACGCAGATCTCGACGCGATGGTCACGGGCCTCTTGCCGGCGGCCATGATGAACAACGGCCAGGCCTGCGTCGCGCAGACCCGAGTGCTTGCTTCGCGGCAGCGCTACGACGAGGTTGTGAAAGCCCTAACTCAGGCCGTCGGTGCGCTCAAGCTCGGGGATCCGAAAGACCCAGAGACGGCCGTCGGGCCGCTCGTGGCCAGGCGGCAGCAGGACAGAGTTCTCGGGTTCATCGAGAAGGGCACGGACGAAGGCGCCAAGATCACCGTCGGTGGCGGCAAGGGCATGGACCGCGGGTGGTACGTCGAACCCACGCTGTTCTCCAACGTCGACAACAAGATGACGATCGCGCAGGAGGAGATCTTCGGCCCCGTCGTTGCCGTGATCCCTTACGACGACGAGAACGACGCGATCAACATCGCCAACGACTCCCAGTACGGCTTGTCCGGGACGGTGTGGAGCAAGGACACCGACCGCGCCTTCGAGATCGCCAAGCAGATCCGCACCGGCACCATCTCGATCAACGGCTTCACGCTCGACTTCAGCTGTCCATTCGGCGGTTTCAAGAGCTCGGGTATGGGACGGGAGCTCGGCCCGGAGGGCCTCGAGGCGTATCTCGAGCTGAAGACTGTCAGCTTCCCGGCCGGACGAACGAGCGCGGTCGGCAGCTAGCTCCGCATCCGTCAGCGGCGGCCCTTAGGCCGGCTTCGGCTTGCTCACAGCCGACCGGATCGCTTGGACCGTGTCTGCGACCAGCGTTCCCTTTACGAGGTAGCCGTCGGCACCTGCCTCCATCGCCTCGTTCACAAGGGAATCGTCGTCAAAGGCCGTCATCATCAGGATCTTCGTCGACGTACCCGCCGCGGTGATCACGCGCGTCGCCTTTATGCCGTCCATCACCGGCATCCGCACATCCATGAGGACGACCTGGGGCCTGAGCGCATGCACTAAGGTCACGGCTTCGGAGCCGTTCGAAGCCGTTGCCACCACATCGATGCCGTGCTCCCGGAGAGCCTCCGCAAACGCTTCGGCGGTCTCGACTCCGTCGTCGACGACAAGCACTTTGATCAAGTCCACGCCGGTCACACCGCCTCCTTGAGCGGATTCGGGAACTTCGCTCGGACGACAGTGCCGGACCCGGGAGCCGAGGCCACGTCGCACTCTCCACCCGCCATGCGCACGCGTTCCCGCATGGCGGTGAGACCAAAATGCGAGCCGCCCGAGCCGTTGCGCAGCACATCGGTCTCGAACCCCACACCGTCATCGGATACGACCAGGCAGGTGCTACCGTTCTCGCTCCACAACGCAAGATTCACACGAGACGCGTGCGCATGCCTGTCAACGTTCGCGAGCGCTTCTTGAGCAACCCGATACATGGTCGTTTCCAGAGACTCTGCGACGCGTCCCTCGAACCTGATGTCCAAATCGCACGCGAGACCGGCGCGCCGTGAGAAGTCGGACACGTAGTCCTCCAGCGCCGATGCCAGCCCGCGCTGATCGAGGGCCGGGGGCCGCAATTCCGACAGCATTTGCCTGAGGTCTCCGACCTCCTCAGAGATCTTCTTCTGGGCTTCTCCGATAAGGCCCGTTACTCCGTCGGTGTCCCCGCGGCCCATGAGCGACTCCACCAGCTCCAGACGATAGAGGAGCGCCGTTAGCCTTTGGATGGGCCCGTCATGGAGATCGGCGGCGAGCTTCATACGTTCCGACTCAGCGGCCTCAACGGTCCGACGCAGGAATTCCCTCTCAGCGCGGCGCGCATCGGCGAGATCGTCCAACCTTTCGTTGAAGGCTCGCGCCAGCAGAGTGAGCTCGTCGTCACCCTCTTCTGCGAGCCGCGTGTCACGATCGTCCCTCGAGATTCCGCGAACCCCCTTGGTCGCGTCCGTGATACGCCGCGCCGTGCGCCTTGCTGCCCGTGCGCTTGCGAACGCCAGGCCCAGGATCACCGCTGCGAACAGAGCCACTACCGAGAAGATCACGCGGGCGTCGCGCACGACTTGAGTTGTCATGGCGAACACGACTTTCTCTTGATCCCGGATCGTCTGCTCTGTCTGGATGATCTGGGAGTTCAACACAGACTCGAACTCCTGTGAGAACAGACCGCGCGCGGCGGCCACATCCCCTTTTGCGACGAGACGCTCTATTGCCAAGCTGCTGGCGTTCAGCTTCGCGTCGGCGACAACGATCGATTCCAAGTCTTGTGGAACGGTAACGGTTCCGCCCGGCGCATCTTCGGCAACCGAGTTTCGCCAGTTCTGCAGCTCATTCGCAGCGAACAGGCGCATGACTTCGAGGACCTCGGGGTCAAAGACGGGCGAGCCGGTCATGGCCGCGGCCAGCACCTGACCGTGGAGGGCCCTCGATCGCGCGAACTTGGACGCGTACAGCGATTCCTCGGACTCACTTCTGGCCTTCAGAACGTGTCGGCCCAGGTAGGCGTTCGCGAACGGTCCTGAAGCTGCCGCGTCGCCGGCCAGCCTTACGAACGCTTCGCGCATCTGATTGTTCTCCTGTTGGATGAGAGCGTCCAACGGCAGCGACACCCGCTCGGCAGCCTGCAGGTAGGCAGGTCCGACGAAGATCTTGATGGCCGTAGTCTGGTCGCCCTGCTTGACGGCGGCAGTGATCTGCTGGACGACCCCATCCACTACGGCCATGGCCGACTCGATGGCCTCAACCTGCGCGCGCGCTGTGGCGTCGCGTTCACTCGCTCGAAGCGACTTCAGCGCCTGCATCGATTTGAGGTGACTGACCGCGACATGGTTTCGCTCGACGTCCGGTCCGCTGACAACGAGGTTACCGACCCGCCACAACCATTCCGTCACCCCGCGCCCGACGCTCTCGGCCGCGAGTGAGCTCTCGATGTCGCGCTGGGCGGCCTCGACCTGCCCTGTGGCCTGGCGGAAGGGAAAGTACGCGGTCAGCGACAGCAAGGCGGCCATGACCGTCAGAAGAAGGCCCACGGCGTACAGCTCTTGCCTTATGGAAAAACGTGGTCGCAACCGATTCAGTTGGTCCGTCCTCCTCGTTCGATCCACGACCCCCGGGCCAGAATGGCCAAAGGGGCCCTCTTTGAGCAGTCGACCCTTGGTGTGGGGGTTGAAGGTCGAAAAGCCGTTTCCGAGCGGATATCCGTGTAGGGCCCCAATATCGTCGCCTAAAAGGTCCGCACGATATGGCGACACAAGAAGTATGGAACGGCTTAGCGGGAGGCTCTAGCGAATGACTGAAGCATCCACGGTGCGCCCCACGATCGTCATCGCCGATGACGTCGTCGAGCTCCTTGTCGTCCTGCGAGAGATGATCGAAGCCGCCGGGTACAAGGTTGTCGGAGCTGCGGCCAACGGCACCGATGCGATATCGCTCATCAACAAACACAAACCCGACCTCGCGCTTCTCGACTACCGCCTGCCCGGCGGCGACGGGCTCCAGATACTGGAGGCGATCCGCCGAGAGTCACCCGCTACCAAGGCCGTGATGCTGACGGCATACGAAGAGGAGTCTCTTCGTATGGATGCCGAGCGGCTCGGAGTCTCGGCCTTCCTGGTCAAGGGTTGCCCTGCCTCGCACATCCTCAAAGCCCTGAGAGATGCTCAGGTCCGTGGGCGACCTCTTTCGGCTTGAGCGGTATCAGCCCAACCGCTTCGCGAACAGCTCGCGCTCGTAAGCCAACGCGTCGTCGGCGACGGCCGAAGGCGTATCGAAGCGCTTCACCGCTCGCCTGTCGCCGTCGTAGGCCGGCCAGCCTGCATCACCGTCGGTGATGAACCCAACCCACGCTCGGTGCATCTCATCCGCGAGCTCCTGTGGAGGTTCGGCGCCCAGCAGATCCATGTTCGAGCGCCCGGCGTCGAGGTTGTCCCATACGAACGGGACATCGAGGCAGTGCGCCGAACCGGCCAACCCGTCGAAGGCCGGCGACCGCCAGCGGAACTCGTAGCCGAACGTCTTGCCCTCATGACCGGCTCGATCTTCGAGGAGCTGCGCCAGCGGCGTTCGGAACGCACGGTCGGTTGCTGCCTGACCGAGGGCCTCGACCGCGTCGGTTGTGCCGACGTGCTTCATGTAGGACTCGAGCTTCTCTCCGGCGATCCCCATCTTCGCGAGAGCCTTCTTCGCTGCCTCGTCGTCCATCGCTCCGCGCTGGAGCCGTAATAGTCCGGTCACCTCTTCCGCCGTGGATCCGGCGACGAGATCAACGTCACGGCCGACACCTTCGCGGATGTCGCGGAAGGGATGAGACTGGATCACGTCGCCGTCCACGAAAGGACGCAGACCGGGTGCACCCGGATCGAATCCCGAAGTTAGCGCATCGGCCGTGAACGGGTTCGTGGCCACGGCAGCGTGAGCGGCGATGAGCTCATCGGGACTGAAGCGCGAGAGCTCGGCTCGGTTGCCTTTGACACCCAGGTGCATGGCGATCTGGGCCGACATCTGAGCCGCGTTCTCGGGCGGCATACGTGTATCCGAGGTCCCGCTCATTCCAGTGACGCGATGGAAGAGTCCCTTCGCGCGGGGGTTCGTCATCAGGATCAAACACGCGGCGGAGCCGGCCGACTGTCCGCCGATCGTGACGTTGGACGGATCGCCGCCGAAGCTCGCGATGTTGTCCTGGACCCATTCCAGCGCACAGACCCAATCCAGGACGGCCCGGTTCGCGGGCGCGTCGTCGATACGCAAGAACCCTTCTATCCCCAGGCGGTATCCGATGGTCACGGAGACGACCCCGTCGCGAGCGAAGCGGTTGCCCCGATACCACGGACTGCGGTTGCAACCGGAGACGAATCCCCCACCGTGGATCCAGACGTAGACGGGGAGCTTCGCGTCACCGAGGTCGGGAGTGAACACGTTGAGATTCAAGAAGTCCTCACCGGGCTCGACGGGCTCGGGGATGATCGTTATGCCCGGGTCGTTCTGCGGCGCGGTCGGTCCGTACTTCAAGACGTCGCGCGTACCTTTCCAACCCTTCACGGCAACGGGTGCCGCAAATCTGTTCTCGCCGAGCGGTGGTTCCGCGTACGGGATGCCGAGGAACACGGCATTTCCCTCCTCAACAAAGCCGCGCACATCACCCGCTCGCGTCTTTGTGGTTGGATCCGCGATCACGTTGCTCACACCCGACACCTCCTCACGGCGCTACCGAACCCCAGTCGGCGAAACCCGTCGGATCGTGGCGCCCGAACGTTCCGTGCTCGAACAGGCCCCATCCTTCCGCGCCATCACAAGTTGCGCGGGCCACATGGTCGATAACGGTGATCGTGGCACGGCCGGCGATCTCCGGATCGTTCAGGTCGTAAACCTTTCCGTCCACCCAGCCGCGGCCCATCCACCGGCCGTGTCCCCATTCGGGGTCCCCGCCGTAGCCCGCGCCGATGTTCAGCGGGACGAATCCAAGCGTGTCGACCTCGACGACGACGGGCTTGCCGTCGCGGTCGCGCATGTTCAGCGTTGCGCGCTCCGGATGGCGTGAGCCCGACCGGTACTTGATATCCACTTCGGGCCAGCCGAGCTGCTCATGACGTCCATCGGGCCACACACGGCTCGCGGCGTTCAGCGTCCGGAAGCCGTCCGGGGTCTCTTGGGCGATGACGATGATCGCGTAGTCGTCGAAGCGAAGCGGGGCGTACAGCCACCAGAAGCCCTCCATCGGCTCGTCGGTGGCGAAGCGTCCGGGCGGATCGGATTCACCGACAGGACGGATGCCCCACGACCGGTCGCGGGAGCCGACCCAGACCCCCGGGTCGACGTCGATCTCGTCTCCACCCACCCGCAACACACCGCTCCACGACCCCAGCTGAGCGAAACGGCATCCCTCGATGATGTTCCGCGGACCCGTCCGCATGATGTGCAACGGCTCATCGATCGGCGGGAAGGATCCCTCCCACGTCAGGTCGAACCCGATGCCTTTCTCGTCCGCGTCGCAGACGACACGGATGCGTTGAAGCGGCTCCACGACCTCGACTAGGTATGGGCCGACGCGGGGACTGAGCCTGTCGTCGCCGAGAGCGTCTGAGCACCTGACGGCCCACTGGGTATCGCCACGTCTGACAGTCGCGAAGGCGTCGATAACACCGAGGTTCGGGTAGACGCCGAGCCCGGTGATGAGAAAGATGTCGCCCGTACGGTCGTGCGCGTTGAAGTAGCACCGATCGTAGAAGTTGCGGTCGTTCGTGCCCACGTACTGCATGGACAGCGGGACTTGGTGGATCGGGTACTCGTCGAGAGGGTGGGTCATCGCAGAGCCTCCCAATACGTGCCGGCCAGCATCCTTTCCAAAGGCTCCCGGTTCCTCAGGAGCTCGTCGATGTCACCCGGCTTCTCCTCCTCGCCGAAGTGGATGGCCCGCTGACCCGTCCGCAGGAACACGATCGCCCACTGCAGCGCACAGTACGTCATGTAAAAGGTGAGATCGCGCAGCGCGTAACCCGTGAGCGACTCATAGGTCGCGGCGACATCGTCGGGTCTCATGAAGTCGGGCATCCCCGGCATCTCGAAGAAGCCGGCGAGGTCCTCGAAGGCCCGGTGCGCGAACGCCATCCACGCAACGTCCAGCTCGCGGGGGCCGAGCGCCGCCATCTCCCAGTCGAGGACGGCAACGGGTTCGAAGTCCCGAAACATCATGTTCCCGATCCGCGAGTCGCCCCAGATCACGACGGGGTCGCTTTCGGTCGACGGCCAGTTGCTCTCTATCCAGGCGAAGGCGCGCTCGATCAGCGGTGAACGGTCACCACCCGTCGCGCAGTACTCGTACCACGCGCGCGTATGCGCGACGTGACGGCGTAGGTGCGTGTCACCGGGTTCGTCACACTCGAGGAACTCGAATGTCTCGGTAGGCCGCTCGATCGCGTGAAGCTTCGCCAGCACGGCGACACTCGAATCTTGAAGGCGCCTCTGGTCCGACGCGGCGGCGGCGAACAGCCAGCTGTCACCGAAGTTGTAGGGCATCACGTCGGGAGGTACTTCGCCCTCAATGCGTTCCATCACGAAGAAGGGGACATCGAGCACACTTGGGTCCGCTTCCGACCACCACACCTTCGGAACGGGCACCGATGTGAGCTCGCCGACGAGTCGGATCGCCCGAGCCTGCCGTTCCATGTCGTAGGACGGAAAGACGGGCACATCGTGGGGGTCCGGCGCGATACGTGCGACGAGCGTTTCGGAGCGCTTCGCGCCCCTGTCCTCCCAGCTCGCACTGAACAGGATCGTCTCGCTGGACATGCCGTTGGCCGAAGTGGCCTGCAGATCAGAGATCCCCGCACTCGTATCCAATCGGGAGCCGAGCCAGGATTCGAGACGGCGTTTCAGGTCTTCCGGGTCGCGGCTCGACCGCACGACCTCGCGCTGCTCGGATGCCGATGGCTGCGTCATCCTTAGTCCCGGAACACCGGCGGTCGCTTTTCCTTGCGGGCCCGCACAGATTCTTCGAAGTTCTGGGTCGTGAGCCGGACGAACAATTGAGCCAGCCCTTCGTGGTCCATGTGCGCGGCGAGGCTCGCGGCGTCGAGGCTGGACCACAGCATGCGCTTGGTCAGCTCGATACCCGGACGGCTGAATCCGATTATCCGCTCCGCCAGCTCGAAACAAGCGTCGAGGAGCTTGTCGGGGCCGACCACCCGGGAGACCAGGCCCATGCGCTCGGCTTCTTCAGCGTCTACGTCTCGTCCCGAGAGCATGATCTCGAAGGCACGGGACGAACCGACCGCGCGCGGGAGCAGATAGCTGATGCCGAGCTCGCTGGCCGTCAGGCCGTTGTTGATGCCCGCCGCGCGGAAGTACGCCGCCTCCGACGCGATGCGTACGTCCATCGCAAGCGCTAGGCAGAATCCACCCCCGATGGCCGCTCCGTTGATCGCCCCGATGACGGGCTGGTGCATCTTGCGGATCGAGGTGATGACGTCGTCGAGGAGCTCCATCGCGCGCAGCGCGATCGTTGGAACGGTGAGGCCGTCGATGTTCGGGACGATGCCGGAGTCCTCATGATCGGCGCCGGAACAGAAACCGTGTCCGGCTCCCGTGACGACAACCACACGGGTGTCGTTGTCGGCACTGACGGTCTCAAGCGCTTCGCGGAACGGGATCATCACGTCGAAGGCCATGGCGTTCATACGCTCGGGCCGGTCGAGCGTGATCAGCGTGACGTGCGGCCGGGGCTTGTCGACTTGGACGAAGGACATCGACTCGAAGGTACCTGTACCCG
This sequence comes from Actinomycetota bacterium, assembly GCA_040905525.1. Taxonomy (GTDB): domain Bacteria; phylum Actinomycetota; class JAICYB01; order JAICYB01; family JAICYB01; genus JBBDRJ01. The sequence goes on along the minus strand of JBBDRJ010000006.1, from coordinate 117,291 downwards.
GCATGTCGCCGCCCGCCGCTACTGTCTGGATGCCTTCCCCGCATCCGAGGTCGTAGGCTGGGAGGTGCCCATGGAGGTCTTGACTGCGTCGCTTAACGGCGCTCTCGTCCTGGTGATGACTCTGGTCCTGACGTGGTACATCCGCGATCGGTTCGCTGAGCAAGACCGAAAGATCACAGAGCTTCGCACGGAGTTCAGGGAAGAGATAGCCGGACTTCGCTCTGCCTTGCTGTCAATCGCCCTCGCGGTCGGCGCCCAGCGTCGGCCGGACAGCGCCTGAGCCACTCAGGACACCACGACGACCTTTCCGGTCACCTTCACCCAATCCTTGGCCCTGACGTTGATGCGGTCGGTCATCGACATGGACCGTCACCCGGCGTTCGACGCCGTCGAGACGTCCGGCGCGCTGCAATCCCGCGTGCCCGACGCTGAGGAAGAGCGAGCCGTCCAGCCACACGCCCCAAAGCGGCCGGGCTTGCGGGAACCCGTCCCGACGCGCCGACACCAGCCAGTAGTTGCGTTCGGCCGCCAGGTTCTCCTCGGCCCAAGTCCACGGCAGCAGCTCCTCACCGCCGAGCCAGTCGGGCGTGGGACGGCTGGCTCGAGGCTCGCTCATCGCGGGCCGAGCTTAACGGCCCTTGAACTCCGGCTTGCGTTTCTCCATGAACGCGAGGGGTCCTTCCTTCGCGTCTTCGGACATGAAGGTCTCGATACCGATAGGAGCCTCGATCTCGAACACTTCCGGCTCCGGAACTCCCTCGGTCGCGCGGAGCGCTCGGAGGATGTTTTTGACCGCGACGGGACCGTTCGCAGCGATCGTTTCTGCGATCTCCTTGGCCTTATCTAGAGCATGTCCGTCGGGGACGACGTAACCGATCAGTCCGAAGTCCAGCGCTTCGGCCGCCGTGATGCGGCGGCCGGTCAATAACATGTCGGCGGCCAGTGTGTACGGGATCTGGCGGCGCAGCCGCACCGCCGAACCGCCGAGCGGGAACAAGCCCCAACGTACTTCGGCCACGGCGAACTTCGCGCTCTCCCCAGCCACCCGGATATCCGTGCCTTGCAGGATCTCGGTGCCGCCGGCCACGGCATAGCCCTCGACGGCGGCGATTAGTGGCTTGTCGAGCAAGAAGCCCTTGAGGAGAGGCTTCAGCGTCGTGGGGTCGAACGTTCCCTCGCGCTCACCGCTGCTCATCGCGTCACCCGGATTGCTCTGCGTCATGGCTTTGAGATCTGCTCCTGCGCAGAAGTCACCACCGGCCCCCGTAAGTATCGCGACACGAATGTCGGGATTCGAGTTCACTTCGTCCCACGCCTCGGACATGATCTGCATCATCTCGCCCGACAAAGCATTCCTCGCCTCGGGACGATTCATGGTGACGATCAGCGTGTGGCCATCACGCTCGACGATACACTCGGCCATTAAGGCTTCTCGGTTCGGACGACCCACATCGCGAAGAACTGCGCCGCGCCCCCGTAGGCGTGACCGACCGCCGTCTTCGCTCCTTCGACCTGGTGCTCGCCGGCCATGCCTCGCACCTGCAGCGCTGCCTCGAGGAAGCGCAGCATGCCCGACGCGCCGATCGGATTGGACGAGAGCACACCGCCGGAGACATTCGTCGGCAGCTTCCCGCCGAAGTTCGTCTCTTCGGATTCGATCAGCTTCCAGCCCTCACCTTCCGCGGCAAAACCGAGGTTCTCGAGCCACATCGGCTCGTACCACGAGAACGGGACGTAGCACTCGAGTACGTCGACGTCGTTGATCGGATCGGTGATGCCGGCATGCCCGTAGACATCGGCTGCACAGTCCCGTCCACCTTGCGGGTCAACCGGATCGCGACCCGGGAACTGGCCGAGCTCGCTGCGCACAGCAGTTGCGTGTACCCACGCGACCGGTTTGCTCGAAGCGTCGGCCACCTTCTCTGAGGCCAGGACCATCGCGGCGGCGCCGTCGGAGGTAGGGCACGATTCGAGGCGCCGCACCGGCTCCCATACGTACGGCGAGTCCATGACCTGCTCGATGGTGATATCTGGCAGCTTCAAGTGCGCGTAGGGATTCTTCAACGCGTTCAGGCGATCCTTCACCGCCACCGCGGGTCCGATGTAATCCGGCGCGTTCGCACGATCGATGTAGGCGCGCATGTGAGGGGCGAAGTATCCGCCGGCACCCACGCTGCCGCTCCGGCCCCCGCCCAGACCCCACGTCGTGTCGCCTTCCGACTGTTTCTCGAAGCCGATAGTGAGCACGCGCTCGCGTACACCGGACTGAACCAGGTGTGTGGCCACCACGGCGGTGGATCCACCGACGCTGCCCGCCGTATGGACGCGCATGATCGGTTTGCCCGCGCAGCCGAGCGCATCGGCGAGATAGACCTCGGGCATCATCACGCCCTCGAACGGGTCGGGGGCTTTGCCGATGACGACGGCGTCGATGTCCTTCCACTCCATCTCGGCATCCTCGAGCGCGCGGATCGCCGCCTCACGCAGCAGTCCGGCCATCGAAAGGTCGTCGCGCACCTTCTTGTGATGGGTCTGGCCGACGCCGACGACCGCGGTTTTCACGCTCACGTCAGTCGCCCTCCAGCACGCATACAAGGTTCTGCTGCAAGCAAGGTCCGGCCGATGCGTGACCGAGCGTTCGCTTCCTTCCACCGTCGATGATCGCGTTGGCGGCCTCGCCGATGCGGATGAGCCCCGACACCGTGACGGGATTCGAAGCCAGCGTGCCGCCGGAAGGATTCACGTCGACGTCCGCGCCGAGTCCCAGGGCTTCTCGCAGGAGAAGCTCCTCGTGGCTGAACTGCGCCGCGAGCTCGGCCACCTCGATCGGTCCCTTCCCCACGCCGGCTTGCTCGCCGGCGATGCGCGCCGCGTTCGACAAGGTGAGGTCGCGCACACCGGGGTAGTGAGCTTCGCTGCGATGGTCGATCCCGGCGATCCACGCCGGGTGCTCGCATAGCTCGCGAGCCTTGTCGCCTGTGGCAAGAATGATCGCAGCGCCCGCATCGGTCATGGTCGGCGTGTCGTGTGCGCGCAAGGGCTCCACGACGTACGGCTCATCCAGCAGCGCCGCGGCGTCGCCTCCGCGAATGCGCGCGACGACCTCGGCCATTGCCTTCTCGGTGATCTTTCCGGACCCGATCAAGGCTTGGGCCTGAAGTGCGGCAAGCGAAACGTCGTCCACCCACAGCGGCATCAGGTAATAGGGATCGAGTTGCACCGACGACACTTCCCGCCAGTTGCAACGTGACGTGATGCCCGATGCGAACGCGAGCGCCACATCGATGTCGCCGTGATGCAGGCGCACCCAGGCTTCATAGAGCGCCCAGGCACCGTCCATCTCCACGTGCGATTCGGAGATCGGGGGCCAGGCCCCCGTCACCTCGAGCGTCTGCACGAAAGCGAAGGGCGCACCGGACAGGTAGTCGCAGCTCGCCGAGCATGTGAAGCCCACGTCCTTGCGCGTCACTCCCGCACGCTCGAGCGCCTCGTTGACGGCCGGGAACAGCATCTGCGTTTCGGTCTCCCGGACCTCGGTCTGCGGCGGAGTCGAGGCGTAACCGACGATCGCTATATCGCGGGTCAAAGGATGTGCTCCTGGTATTGCTCGCGCGGAGTGTCGGGCTCACCGGACGGCTCCCAGTGCTTCACCGCGGCCGTCAGACCCCAGCCGCGCATTCCCCCGCCTTCCTCGCCTGCGCGCTCCTCGGGCGTCGCCCAGACCGCTTTCACGCGCATGCCCATACGAACGTCGTGGTGCGGGATGCCTTCGATGCGCTGCTGTCCGATCGACGAATCGGCGCCGTCGAGGATGAGATTCGCGAGGACGTACTCCTCCCTCTCCTTCTGACCTTGGTACTGGATCGGCGTGATCACCGTGAAGGACGTCACCGTAGCCGTGTCCTTGACCGCGACCTCGTCCTTCTCGGTCATCACGATGGCGCACAGAGGACAGAACCCTTTCGGCGGGACGAAGACGAGGCCACAGGATGGACACTTCTGTCCGACGATCCGCCCTTCGCGCATCTGCTTGTCGAAGCGCTGGTGGATCGGGCTCGTGACGATCCTGTATTCGAGGTTCACCATCTGCGGCATGAAGGCGACCTTCTCGTCGGTCTGTTGGTCGGTCACGAGTTCTCCTGCTCGAAGCACGCGATGTCGGTGATGTGACCCTTGCGCTCCCCGGCCCAACGGATGCGCACGCGTGCACCGGTGCTAACGGCCTCCCGGGGTGCGTCGAGCGCATGGAGGAGGCTGCTGTCCGCGCCGTCGAGCTTCACCAAGGCCCAGGCGAAGGCGTGATCGAGGGGGTGCTTTCGCATCGGCTCCGTCACCCAGGCCCATCCGGTTACGACACCGGTCTCGGCAACCTCGACGAGACCGTCCTGTACCGACTCGCCCGTCTCCGGGTCGTATTCCAGCGGCGGGACGAGAACCCGGCCGTCACGCGTCCGGGATCCGAGGACCTTCCCGTCGCGCAGCCCCGTGAAGAATCCGCCGACGACGGGACCAAGCGAGCGGCGATAGGGGAATTCGAGGGTCCAGCTGGCCTCGGCCGCCATGAGGTGTCGAAACTAGAACAGATTCTAGTTTCGGGACAAGTCCTTTCGCAGTGGCAGTGGCTCGTCCAGCACGCACCGCGTCCCCGTGTAGATGGACGGCATGCACTTGTTGCAATGGATGCACGTAGCTGTATGGGACGTGCCCGCCCGCATCTTGTTGATGAGGTCGGGCTCGCGCAGTAGCGCCCGCCCCATCGCCACAAATGCGAAACCCTCGTCCAGGGCACCTTCGATCGTGTCCAGCCGGTTGATCCCGCCCAGCAGGATGAGCGGCATGCGCAGGGCCTCGAGGAAGCGACGCGCATCGGGGAGGAAGAACGCCTCTCGGAACGGATAGTGGCGCATGAACTTCCACGCCGTGAGCTTGAAGCCCGCGCGCATGAGCCGGGGCATGGTGGCCGCCATCTCCTCGATCGGTGCTTCGCCACGGAACAGATACATGGGGTTCGAAAGGGACGAGCCGCCCGTCAGCTCGATCGCATCGAGGTTCCCGTCGGCTTCGAGCATCTTGGCGACCTCGATGCTCTCGTCGATCTCGAGACCGCCGCGGACGCCGTCGGACATGTTCAGCTTCGCGGTAACAGCAACACCCCGTCCTGCGGACTCGCGTACGGCACGAACGACGTTGCGCGGGAACCGTGCGCGATTCTCGAGGCTTCCGCCCCAGGCGTCCCTGCGCTTGTTCAGCTTGGGGCTGAGGAAGGCAGAGAGCAGATAGTTGTGGCCGAGGTGGATCTCAAGCGCATCAAACCCTCCTTCGACGGCGACCTTGGCGCCGGCAGCGAAGTCGGCGGTGACGCGCGCGATGTCGTCCTCGGTGGCCGCCTGGGTTCGTTTCATCGCGATGGGAGCCAGAACCCGCGAAGGGGCGATGGCCGTACGCCGGTTGCCGGCCGGGTTGGCGACGGGACCGGCATGTCCGAGCTGAGCGGCCGCAGCAGCGCCTTCGGCGTGGATGGCGTCCGTGAGCTTTCGGAGCCCGGGGATCACATCGTCGCCAAGAACGATCTGCCGCCCGTCCGTGCCGCCGTCGGGCGACACCGCGCAATAAGCGACGGTCGACATCCCCACGCCGCCGGCGGCGAAACGGCGATGGAACGCGATCAGCTCCTCGGTTACTTGACGCCGTGGTGTCCGTCCCTCGAAGGTCGCCGACTTGATGACGTGGTTGCGCAGCGTGAGGGGGCCGAGCTTGGCGGGCTCGAACGCCGTCGCTATGAGACGCTCCACTTCTTGGCCGTCAGCTTGATGTCCTCAGCGCGTGGCTGCATCTCTTCATAGATGCGCTCGTAGCCGGTGTGCTTGATCTTCCATTCACCATCGACCTTCACGTAGTCGTCGGCGTAGAAGGCCGCTCCGCGGATCGTGATGTTGTAGTCGAGGTGCACCACCACGTCATCGAGCGCCCAGACGGCCCGTGCGCTGCCCGACGAGAGAAGCTCGATCTCCGGATGGTGCACCTTGTGACTCGTCAACATGTTCGTCGACGCCATCGCATCAGAGAGAAACCCCATGATCGCATCGCGTCCCTCGAATGAATACTTTCCGTCGCTGTACGTCGCCGTTGCGTCGGGTAGGAACAGCGTCGCCAGCTCGTCCCATTCCTTGGTGTCGATGAGCCGCAGGTAGCGGTACTTCAGCCGTTTGATGGCCTCCAGCTCGACCAGATCCTCGGGTGTCACTCGTTGCCTCCTCAGAACTTCCTGATCACATCTTCGGCGAAACGCTCGAACGAGCTCCGCCGGACGTCCAGTGATTCGGGATCACCGCCGTAGAAGTACCAAGGCACACACTGCACATGGGTGACACCGAGGTCGGCGAGACGCCGATAACCATCGAGATCGAAGGCGTCGGTTGCGAGAACGGATATGTCGAACGGCTCGCGGTCGCGTCCGAGCTCGGCCCGGAAGGCGTCGAGCTTTCCGATCGCCTCGGCGATCTCGGCCGTTGTGACGTTCACCGAGATCCAGCCGTTACCCAGCCGCGCCGCTCGGCGCAGAGACGGCTCGGCGTGCCCGCCGACGTATATCGGCACCGGCTCGTCGGGAGCCGGACTGATCATGAATCGGTCGAAGTCGTAGTGCTTCCCGTGGTAGGAGACCCACTCGGGCCCCTTTCCCGCGCAGACGGCGCGGATGATCTCGATCATCTCGTCCGTCCGGACGCCTCGGGTCTTCTTCTCCGTTTGCGTCCACGTGAACTCCTCGGGCATCCAGGACAAACCGACCCCGAGTGCGAACCGGTTGCCCGAGAGCACGGCGATGGACGCGACCTGCTTGGCCACGAGGAGTGGGTTACGGATGGGCAGCTTCACGACGTTGGTGTAGAAGCGGATCCGCTCCGTCACCGCCGCCATGGCGGGGATGGCCACGAACGGGTCGATGAACGGCGTGTCGGGAGCCCAGAAACGAGATCCGTCGGGTGTGTACGGGTAGCCGGCCGAAACCTCCTCCGGGAAGAAGACCGAATCCGGCAGCGTGATCGAGTCGAAGCCCACCTCCTCGGCAACCTTCGCCAGCGGCAGCAGGTGGGAAGCCTCGAACATCGGGAAGGCCACGGTGAACCGCACCCACCGAGCCTGGCACGCCGTTGCTCGCTCAGACAAGAACATGTTCTAATCGGCCCCCGTGGCGTTCAACCTCGCGGACTTCATCGAGCACTCTGTCGACCTCGTTCCCGACCGGACAGCCATCGTCTGCGGGGACAAGCGGCGCACCTTCGCCGATCTCGAGGAGCGCGCGAACCGCCTGGCTCACCATCTCGCCGAGCACGGTGTTACGCAGGGCAAACACGTCGGTGTCTACGCGATGAACTGCGTCGAATGGATCGAGACGATGGTCGCGGCCTTCAAGCTCCGGGCCGTTCCCATCAACATCAACTACCGCTACCAGACCGAAGAGCTCACCTACATGTTCGACAACGCAGACCTGGTAGCTCTGGTCCACGAACGCAGGTACACCCCTCTCGTTGGGAAAGCCCTGCCTGCTTCGCCTCTGCTCCAGCACGTGATCGTGATCGACGACGAGTCCACGGAGGACTTCACAGCGTACGACGGCGTCCCCTTCGAGGACGCCGTCGCCGGCGGTTCGCCGGACCGCGACTTCGGCGAACGCTCAGACGACGACATCTACATCCTCTACACGGGCGGAACCACCGGCATGCCGAAAGGCGTGGTCTTCCGACACGAGGACGTCTGGAGGGTGCTCGGCGGCGGCATCGATTTCCAGACCGGCGAGACCCTCACCGACGAATGGCACCAGTCGCAGAAGGCTGCCGAGGCGCCGGCGGCCGGCGTCAGCTTCCCGATCGCGCCGCTGATGCACGGCGCCGCGCAATGGGGAACGATGGGCGGGCTGTTCAACGGCAACACCGTCGTCCTCATGCCCAAGTTCGATCCGCACGAGGTTTGGCGTCTCGTCGAGCGCGAGAAGGTCAACACGATCGCAGTGACCGGGGACGCGATGGCACGCCCGATGATCGAGGCTCTCCAGGAAGGGAGCTACGACACGTCCTCGCTCGTGGCCGTTTCGAGCACGGCGGCCGTCTTCTCCCCGAGCGTCAAAGACCAGTACCTCGAGCTCTTGCCCAACGTCATCATCACGGAGGCCATCGGCGCCACCGAGACCGGTTTCAGCGGCATGACGATGCATCAGAAAGGCGCGACCAACAAGGGCGGAGGGCCAACGGTGCGGCTCGGCCCCGAGACGATCGTCATCGACGACGACGGCAAGCCGATAGAGCCGGGCTCCCAGGGCATCGGACGCATAGCGCGAGCCGGTCACGCGCCTTTGCGCTACCACAAGGATCCCGAAAAGTCGGCGGCGACATTCGTCGAGATCGAAGGCACCCGCTACACGATTCCCGGAGACTTCGCTCGCGTCGAGGACGACGGAACGGTCACGCTCCTCGGCCGCGGATCGGTCTGCATCAACTCCGGCGGCGAGAAGATCTTCCCCGAGGAGGTCGAAGGCGCTCTCAAATCGCACCCGGACGTATTCGACGCGATCGTGGTCGGTGTCCCCGACGAGCGCTTCGGTCAGCGCGTAGCCGCCGTGGTCCAGCCGCGCGAAGGCAGACGGCCGACGCTCGAGGTCTTGGACAAACACGTCCGCAGCAAGATCGCGAGCTTCAAGGTCCCGCGCGAGCTCCACATCGTCGACGAGGTCAAGCGCCAGCCCAGCGGTAAGCCGGACTACCCTTGGGCTCAGGAGCACGCGCGCACGGCGTCGGCGAACAACTAGGCCTAAACACTTAGGAAGGAAACGATGCGCACCAGGATCTGTGAAGAGTTCGGGATCGAATACCCGATCTTCGGCTTCACCCCGTCACCGGAAGCCGCCGCGGCTATAAGCAAAGCCGGAGGCATGGGCGTGCTCGGCGCCGTTCGCTACAACGATCCGGCCGACCTCGCCGACGCGCTCGACTGGATGGACGCCAACGTCGACGGCAAGCCGTACGGCGTGGACGTCGTCATGCCCATGAAGATCCCCACCGAAGGGTCGATCCCCGAGATCGATTCGATGATCCCGCAGGCACACAAGGAATGGATCGACGACAAGCTCCGGCAGTTCGGCGTCCCACCACTTCCGGAGTCGCAGGAAAGCGGCGGGGTTCTGGGCTGGCTGCACTCGGTCGCCCGTTCCCACGTCGACGTGGCGCTTGAGCACCCGATCAAGCTCATCGCCAACGCTCTCGGCTCTCCCCCAGTCGACGTGATCGAAAGCGTGAAGAAACACGGTGTGAAGGTCGCTGCGCTCGCGGGTAAGCGCGCGCACGCTGAGCGGCACGTCGCCAACGGCGTGGACATAGTGGTTGCTCAGGGCCACGAAGCCGGCGGGCACACCGGCGAGATCGCGAGCATGGTGCTCTGGCCTGAGATCGTCGACGGAGTCGGCGACAAGGCCTTCGTGCTCGGCGCCGGCGGCGTCGGCAGCGGCCGTCAGATCGCCGCCGCGCTGGCGTTGGGCTGTGACGGTGTGTGGATGGGCTCCATGTGGCTCACCACTCAGGAGAACCAGATGATGCAGCAGGTCGGAGCGACGACCAAGGCGATCCTGGGGGCCACGTCCTCCGATACGGTTCGCTCCCGCATCTACACCGGAAAGCCGGCACGGCTGCTGAAGACGAAGTGGACGCAGGCCTGGGAAGAGGACGATGCACCGGAGCCTCTGCCGATGCCGCTGCAGAACATCCTGGTGTCCGAGGCGCACATGCGGATGATGCTCGCGAACGATCCCGAGCTCGTATCGATGCCGGTTGGTCAGATCGTGGGCCGGATGAACGAGATCCGTCCGGTGGCCGAAGTGATCGCGGACCTCGTCAAGGAGTACGAGGAAGCCGCCGACCGCATCGCCAAGGCCCGCTAGGCGACGACTGCTTCGAGGGTCTGGACGAGTAAGCGCTCGTCGGCCTGGTCGCGGTCTAGCTCGTGGACGCCACGCTCGACCTCCGCGAGCATGTCCTCCCGACCCGTTTCCCACCAGCCGAGCGCATTCGCAGCGTGCGCGAAGCCTCGCGCCATACGCAAGGGGACGAAAGCGTCTCGCTCAGCCGCGCTCAACGCTGCGCGTGAGACATAGCCCCCAACGAAAGCCGACCACACCAGGGGATCGTTCTCGAACCGCGTGCTGATCGCCACGTCCGCCATTCGAAGGTCGAGCCGCGTGAAGTCGAGGTCGAGCACCCCGGAAAGGTCCCCTTGGACAAAGAGAAGGTTCCACTTGCTGAAATCACCGTGCACCACTGTGCTCGGGAGCCCCGACAGCTCGGCAAGAACGGGTGCGAGACGTTCGTGGTGCCGCTCCAGCGGCTGCCCAAGGTCCGGGCGAGCCTTTACGAACGCTGGAAGTATCTCCTCGAAGGTCCGCCCGTTCGGTGACAGTGGCTGCACGGCGTACTCGTTCATCATCGCCATTCCTTCTCTTTGACCAAGGACGACCAGGGAGTCGAGGTCCGTATGTAGATCGGCCAGCATCCTTCCGCGCGCACGCGCGAAGGAGGGCGCAGTCGAAGACTTGGGCCGGCCGGGCAGGTGTGGAAATAGCGCATACGTCTGGCCCTCTACCTTCACGAGGGTTTCCCCATCGATAGCTGGCATCGCAGCCGCCACCGGCCAGCCCTTTTCGCTCAGATGCGCGAGGACGCCATGCTCGTAGGCGACGTCGGCACGCCATGGGTTGTAGCGGCGGAGCACGAGACGCTCGCTCCGAGTACGAACGTGCCAGTGCCACGACACCAGGCCGCCTTGGACGCGACGCACGCGCGCGTCCGTGATTCCGAAGCGACGTAGGGCCTCGGTTGGTCGCGACAACCCGTCCGGCCGCCGGCTCAGGACGGCGTGGGTCGCGGTGGGAACAGAGCCTTCGTCAGGAGACAAACTCGCTCACCATGGGCGCTCCTCCCTCTGACCGCAGACCTCGGCAACACCTTATGGTGAGCGTCATGGTTACAAGCGCCCTTGAGTCGGGGCGAGAAGCTTACGAGCGGCGGGCGTGGACAGAAGCTTTCGAGCAGCTCACCGCCGCGGACGAGTCGAGCCAGCTGATCGCCGCGGATCTCGACCAGCTCGCTGCGGCCGCCTTCCTCATCGGCCGCGACCAGGTGTGCCACGACGCGTTGACCCGTGCGTTCCAGGAACACCAGCGCCAGGGCGACGTGCCGGCCGCTCTGCGGAGCGCGTACTACCTCGGCTTCGCCCTGGTCAACGCGGCCGAGTACGCGCCGGCCATGGGATGGTTCTCGCGCGCTCAGCGGTTGCTCGAGGAGAGTGGGCTCGATTGCGTCGAACGGGCGTATCTGCTGATACCCGCCGCCATCCAGATGGTCGACACCGACCCGGCCGCGGCGCGCGGCGTCTTCGCGCAAGCCGTCGAGATCGGTGAGCGCTTCGCGGACCCCGACATCGTGACGCTGGCTCGCGTCGGCGAGGGCCGGGCACTCATGCGCATAGGCGAGGTTCCGCAAGCGGTTGCCCTCCTGGACGAAGCGATGGTCGCGGCTACGGCCGACGAGCTGTCACCGATCATGGTCGGCAACATCTACTGCGTGGTCATCGAAGGCTTCTTCGAGATCTCGGATCTTCCCCGCGCACGACACTGGACCGCCGCGCTCAGCCGCTGGTGTGAGACGCAGCCGGACGTCGTCCCATTTCGCGGCCAGTGCCTCGTCCATCGCACGGAGATAATGCAGATGCACGGTTCCTGGCCGGACGCCCTGCTCGAGGGACAGCGCGCGTGCGAGCGGCTCTTCCAGCACCCGATGCTGGGCGAGGCGTACTACCAGCTCGGGCAGATCCGTCGCTTCCGGGGCGAGTTCGCAGAGGCCGAGGCCGCTTTCCGCAAAGCCAACGAATGGGGACGTCAGCCGCAACCTGGTTTGGCGTTGCTCCGACTGGTGCAAGGCGACGTCACGGCCGCCGAGGCCTCGATCAGGCGCACCGTCGACGAAGCGAGCGAGCCGCTCGTCCGGTCCAAGCTGCTCGCCGCCGACGCCCAGATCCTCCTGGCCGCTCGCAAGGTCGCCGAGGCACGGGTCGCCGCCGACGACCTCGCCCAACTCGCGGCGTCGATCGACTCACGGGTCCTTGGTGCCGCATCGAGCCATACGCTCGGCGCCGTCCTTCTGGCCGAAGACGACCCGAAGGGCGCCCTGGACGCGTTGCGCCACGCGTGGGCCGAGTGGTCCCGGCTCGAGGTGCCGTACGAAGCCGCACGCGTCCGGGTCCACATCGCCGAGGCTTGTCGGCGCCTCGGGGACAACGACACCGCCGAGTTCGAGCTCGACGCCGCCCGAGCCGCGTTCGAGCAGCTGGGGGCGGCGCCCGAGCTCGCCCTCTTGATCGAGATCTCGGGCGTGGCGGCCGGTCCCGCGGGCGGACTGACCGCGCGCGAGATCGAGGTCCTGAAGCTCGTAGCCTCGGGCAAGACCAACCGCGCCATCGCGACCGATCTAGTCGTGAGCGAGAAAACGGTGGCCCGTCACGTGAGCAACATCTTCACCAAGCTGGGGATCTCTTCCCGGTCCGCCGCCACCGCGTACGCCTACGAGAACGACCTCGTCTAGGCGTCCTGTATAGAAATACCCACGACCGCCTCTGCACGAAGTTGGGTGTTTCGCCCGAAGTCCGATCGCTTCCCCTCGTCTAGGTTCCGGCTGTGAGTCCGGAACACGGGAAGTCAACCACGAGGGAGGGAAGCGACATGACGATCGAGCGTTTCGAGACGATCATCGTCGGCGGCGGCCAGGCTGGACTCGCCGCCGGTTACCATTTGTCGAAGAAGCGCCGGCCGTTCGTGATCCTCGACGCCAACGAGCGCGTCGGGGACGCATGGCGCAAGCGGTGGGATTCGCTTCGGCTGTTCACACCGGCCCGTCCCAGCAGCTTGCCGGGCTGGCGCATACCGGCCCCCGCGGTGTCCTTTCCGACCAAGGACGACATGGCCGACTACCTCGAGGCTTACGCAGAGCGCTTCGACCTGCCCGTCCGTACGAACACTCCGGTCGACGGCGTTTCCCGGAACGGCAACGGTTTCGTCGTGACGTCCGGCCGTCGCCGGTTCGAAGCTGACAACGTCGTGGTCGCGGCCGGTGCCCATCAGATCCCGAAGACCCCCGATTTCGCTCCCGACATCGACCCCGACATCGTGCAACTGCACTCCAAACAGTACTTCGGGCCCCATCAGTTGCAGGAGGGCGGCGTTCTCATCGTGGGCCTCGGCAACTCGGGGGCCGAGATCGCACACGAGGTTTGCCGGAGGCACAAGACCTACCTGTCGGGCAAACCGACGGCCGAGATCCCGTTCAAGCACGGTACTCGACGCATGGTGCGGATCGGTTTCCCCGTCGTCCGCTTCATCGGTCACCACGTACTCACCATGCGGAATCCGATCGGTCGGAAGGTTCGTCCGAAGTTCGTCGAGCACGCGGCCCCGCTCATCCGCGTCAAGACGAAGGACCTCGCCGCCGCCGGCGTCGAGCAGGTCGGAAGAACGGCCGGCGTGAACAACGGCCGGCCCGTGCTCGACGACGGTCGCGTACCGGACGTGCGCAACGTCATCTGGTGCACGGGATTCCGGCAGGACTTCTCGTGGATAGATCTTCCCGCCTTCGGCGAGGACGGCTTGCCGGTGCACAAGCGCGGCGTCGCCGAGTCGGAGCCCGGCCTGTACTTCATGGGCCTCCTTTTCCAGTTCTCGGCGTCCTCAGAAACGCTCCCCGGCGTGAGCCGGGATGCCGAGCACATCGCTAAGCACATCGCTTCGCGAACCAGCAACGCCGCCACGCGCTCCCGAGTGTTGTCCGCATAGGCAAAGGGCGAAAGGCATGTCCAAGGCGACTCAAAGCACTCCCATCGAACGCGAGGAAGGGCTCGCGCCCCGCGAAGGTCCGGGACGCGGTCGTGGCGGGTTCGTCATGCTCGGTCCCGATCACCCTCACGCACTCCACGAGATGGTGCGTTTGACCAGGCCCGGCGGACGTGTGTTGTTGATCGCATACGGATCGCCCGGAACGGTCGACTTCCTCCACTGCTTCGTCGGCGCTTTTCAGGCGGTGATTCCGGACTTCCTCGGCGTCGCCGACGATCATGCGCCACGGGAGCACCAGGCCCCGGACCCCGAGGCTATGCGCCGGGGGATGATCGGGGCCGGCCTGAAGGACGTGACCGTCCTTACATCATCGGCCGAGCCTCTCGAATTCAACACAGGCCAAGAACGGTGGGACTGGGTCCTTCACGACTACGCCGTCACGGCGACGCTGACCGCGGACCTGACGGACGAGCAGCGGGACACCGTGCGCCACGTGCTCGACGGCATACTCCGCGAGTGCGCGGAGAGCGACGGACCGGAGGTGCTCGTCAACTCGGTTGATATCGGCATCGGAACGAAGTAACCGACGACAGGAGGGGCGAGATGGCGAAGAACGAGTACGACGCGATAGTGGTCGGCGCCCGGTGCGCCGGCTCCCCCACCGCCATGCTGATGGCGCGGAAGGGTTACAAGGTTCTGCTGGTCGACCGGGATACGTTCCCGAGTGACACCGTGTCCACGCACAACATCCATCCGCTCGGAGTTGCAGCTCTCCGCAGATGGGGCTTGCTGGACCGCGTCGCCGGCACCGGTTGTCCGGCGATCCACACCTACGCCTTCAACTTCGGCCCCTTCACGATCTCCGGCTCGCCCGGCATCAAGGAATCGCCTGTGTCCTACGCGCCACGCCGTACCGTGCTCGACAAGATCCTCATCGATGCGGCTGCCGAGTCCGGCGTCGAGGTGCGTGAGGCTTTCACCGTGGATGAGGTCGTGGTCGATGACGGCAAGGTCATCGGCATCCGCGGCCACGACCGCGACGGCAAGACCGTGACCGAAAGCGCCAAGGTTGTAGTCGGAGCAGACGGCCGCCACTCGAAGATCGCCGAGGCCGTGCGGCCGGACCAGTACAACGAGAAGCCCCCGCTTCTTTGGGGTTACTACAGCTACTGGAGCAACTTGCCGATGGACGGGCGCTTCGAAACTTACATCCGCCCGGAGCGCGGTTTCGCAGCGTGGCCCACCAACGATGACCTGACACTGCTCATCGTCGGGTGGCCGCCCTCCGAGCAGCAAGAGAACAAGAAGGACGTCGAAGGTAACTACCTGAAGACGATCGACCTGGTCCCCGAGTTCGCCGAGCGGATCCGCGCCGCGACGCGCGAGGAGCGGTTCGTCGGCGCCGCCGTCCCAAACTACCTCCGCAAGCCCTTTGGACCCGGCTGGGTCCTCGTGGGCGACGCCGCGTACAACAAGGACTTCATCACGGCGCAGGGCATCCAGGACGCTTTCCGCGACGCCGAGCTCACCGTTACCGCGCTCGACGAAGCCTTCACCGGTGCTCGCTCCTTCGATAGCGCCATGGCCTCCCACCAGAGCGCACGAGACGAGCACGTCATGCCGATGTACGAGTTCACGGCCATGCTCGCCACGCTCGAGCCGCCACCGCCGGAGATGCAGCAACTCCTGGGAGCCGTCGCCAGAAGTCAGGAAGCGATGGACGGCTTCTGCAGGGTGGCGGGCGGAGTCACGTCGCCGGCGGAGTTCTTCTCGGAGGAGAACGTCGGGAAGATCTTCGCGACCGTGACGACCGATGCCGCGCGCTAGCTCGAGCGTTTGGGGGCGGTCATGAAAGCCAGCAGCTTCTATCGTTTCGTTTACGCAATCGGAATCAAGCCGTGGGAGGCGGAAACCGAGGGCATGGCGACGCAGTTGGAATCACTGTTGAAGCGTGAGGAGGTATCTCGTCAGCGACCCTACGGGTCGGCGCTTGATCTTGGGTGTGGCAGCGGTCGATGGTCTGTTGTCCTTGCCAGGCGCGGCTGGCAGGTGGTGGGGGTTGACGCGGTCGAGAAAGCCGTGCGTGCTGCCCGGCGCCGTGCTGGGGATGAGGACGTTGACGTCCGCTTTGTCGAAGGCGACGTTACGGCGCTGAGTGAAGCAGGGGTCGGGGCTCGCTTCGAACTCTTTCTCGATGTGGAGTGTTTCAACCACTTGAGTGATCGGGATCGGGCTGCGATGGGTCGTGAGGTGAGCGCCGTGGCGTCGGCTGACGCGACGCTCTTGATTCTCGTTTGGGCGCGAGCCCGCCGAGGACCTTTTCCGCCGGGCGCGAGCCGCCAGGACCTTGAAGCGGCGTTTCCCGGTTGGCGAATTGTCGCTGAGGACCCTTACCAGGGAGTGCTGCCGGCGCCATTGAAGAGGATCGATCCTCGGTGGTATCGGCTCAGTCATGGCAGGTGACATGGGAACCGTGAACTCGGCCTCTACGGACGATTCACCGACGCGACGGAAACGAAGACGGAGACCGCCCTAGCCGACCTTCGCGATCCGATCCAAGAACTCCGCATTGGTCGCGTGGTCCGTCATGTTCTTGATAAGGATCTCCATCGCTTCCGCTGCGTCCACCGAATGCAGGACTCGCCGGAGCCTCCGAACTCCCTGAAGCTCCTCGGACGGAGTGATCAGCTCCTCGTTACGAGTACCGCTTCCCTCGACGTTGATCGCCGGGAAGATGCGTTTCTCAGCCAGGCTTCGGTCGAGCCGCACTTCCATGTTCCCGCGTCCCTTGAACTCCTCGAAGATCACCTCGTCCATGCGGGAGCCGGTGTCGACCAGACACGTAGCCACGATCGTGAGCGATCCGGCGCCTTTGATATTGCGTGCGGCACCGAAGAATCGCTTGGGCGGTTCGAGCGCGCCGGAGTCGATACCACCGCTCATGGTCTTGCCCGACGTCCGCTGAGCCTGGTTGTACGTACGCGCCATACGCGTGAGCGAATCGAGAAGGATGACGACGTCGCGGCCGCCTTCCACGAGCCGTTTGGCGCGCTCCAGCAGGAGCTCGGAAACGCTCAAGTGGTCGGCCAGCGGTTGGTCGAAGGTCGAGGCCACAACACTTGCTTCGTCACCCACGGTCTCTACCCAGTCGTAGGCCTCCTCTGGTCGCTCGTCTACGAGGAGCACGAAGAGCTTCACCTCGGGATGGTTCGTGATGATCGCACGCGCGATACGACGCAGGATCGTGGTCTTCCCGGCCTTCGGCGGAGCGACGATCATGCCGCGCTGGCCCTTGCCGATCGGCGCAAGGAGGTCGAGGATCCGCCCGATCGGATCGGCGGGGTTCCACTCGAGACGCAGCCGTTCGTTCGGTGAGGGAGTCGGGAGTTTGTCGAAGATCGGTCTCTCACCGAGATCGTCCGGCTTCGTCCCGTCGACCTCTTCCACCTGAAGGAGCGCCGCGTAGTTTTCGCTCGAGTGCTTCGGGGGGCGCGCAAGGCCTGTGACCTGATCGCCGGTCCGGAGTCCGATCCGTTGGACCTGCGATCTGGCGACGTAGACGTCCTGGGGGCCGGGAAGGTATCCGTTGGTCCGAAGGAATCCGTATCCGTCGGGACGAACCTCCAGGATCCCGGTGACCTGGTCCAGACCCTCGTTCTGTTTGGCCAGGAGCTCGGTGATCAGGCGGGGCTTTCCGAATCTGGCCGCCCCGGTGATGCCGGCTTCCTTCGCCTTCTCGACTAGTTGCTCTTGCGTGAGAGCGTCGAGGTCTTCGATCTGCGGAAGGCCCCTATCGGTGCGCTGCTGGGGACGGTTTGGGCGGTTGTCACGTTGGCCACCTCCACCCTGCCGGGGCCCGCGCCTATTCCGCGACCGTCTGTTGCGTTGGTTGTCAGACATAACTTCACTTTCGTGTCTTGCGCGCAGGCGGCACCTGCTTCTGCTCGGCACCCTGATTGCCACGGCGGTGACGAGAAGGGATGTGCTGTGGCGCTTCGCGCCGGCGGATTGCTACTTCCTCAAGACTATCGCACCCCTCCGTGGGGCGCGTCAATCGTCGTTCTGGTACTCCATTCTCCTAGGCCGAATGCCCCGCGGGGTGACTGAACTCGGCAACGACACCACTGCCCCGGCCTGAGCTCTCCTTCCGGGAGCTGAGACAAGTTGAGGAAGGGTGCCTTATCGGCGAGGTGGTAATGCGTTACATAGCTTGGGATCTGGTTCTGCGTGTCATCCCTTCACGTAAGAGAGCTTCTCCGCAACCTTCTCGTCCCGGACCCGAAACACGTCGACACCTCGCACGTGACCGCTATCGGACTTCTCCTTATCGAACGTGAATCGCCACTGGACGACGCATCGGTCGCCGTCCGCGATCGTGTCCTCGGTGTCGAACCATGCGCCGGGGTTCCCCGCGAAGAACCCTGTCCAGAATGCCCGGACGGCTTCCTGACCTTCATATCGCCGTCCATCCGGCGGAGTCGTGTTGTCGAAGACTACGTCATCGGTCATGAGCGCCATGACGGCGTCGACGTCGTGCCGGTTGAACGCTTCGTTGAAGCGATCGATTACCGCTTTGGTCGCTTCGGCGGTGCTCATCGCCTACGCAGAGATCAGCTTGACGGGCAGGTGCTTGAGCCCGTTGATGAAGTTCGACCTCAGTCGTTCGGGTTCCTTCAGCTTCTCGATCTTCGGCACCCGCTGAACGAGCTCGTCGAACAGCACCTTGATCTCCATCCGCGCCAGGTTCGCTCCCAGACAGAAGTGCGGACCCCCGCCGCCGAACGCGATGTGCTCGTTCGGCTCCCGGAGGATGTTGAAGGCGTGTGGATCTTCGAAGTGCTCCTCGTCCCGGTTGGCCGAGATGAAGTACAGCGCGATCTTGTCGCCTTCCTTGAGCTCGACCCCCTTGTAGTCGAGGTCCTTCGTGATGTTGCGGCGGAAGTACATCACCGGCGTCGAGCAACGCAGGATCTCCTCGGCCGCCGACCCCACCAGTGTCGGATCCTCCACGAGCACCTGGTACTGCTCGGGATTGTCCAGCAGGAAGTTCAGTCCGTGCGCGATCGCGTTCCGCGTCGTCTCGTTGCCCGCCACGGCCAAGAGCAGGAAGAACATGTTGAAGTCCATCTCCGACATCTTGTCGCCCTCGATCTCACCGTGGATGAGCTTGGACACGAGATCATCGCGCGGATTGGTCCGGCGGTCCTCGCCCATCTCGTGCGCGTACGCGAACATCTCCATGAAGGCCTGCTGCACCTCGGCCCTCTCGATCGCGTACTCGGGATCCTCGCTGCCGATCATCCGGTTCGACCACTCGAAGAGCTTTAGGCGGTCCTCGTAAGGGACGCCGAGGAACTCGGCGATGGCCTCGAGGGGCAGCTCGGCCGCCACGTCCACGACGAAGTCGACCTCTCCGTCCTTGTCCTTCAACGCATGGTCGAGGATGCGCTGCGTGCGCTCGCGCAGGTGGTCTTCGATCAGACGGATAGAGCGCGGCGTGAAGCCTTTGCTGACCAGCTTGCGGTAGCGCGTGTGGTCCGGCGGATCCATGGTGAGCATCATCCGTGCTCCCGCGCCCTGTGCCGTTTCCGCCAGTTCCCGCTCCTCTGGTGATATCTCCTCGAGACCCACGACACCGCCGCGCGTTTGCTCCGAAGACGCCGTCGACCAATCGCGGTTGAGGTTCACGCAGTCGTCGAACTTCGTGAAAACCCAGAAGCCGGGTCCATCCGGTTCGTCGTGGCGATGGATCGGCGCCTCGCGACGCAAGAGATCGAACCAATCGTGAGGAACACTCGGGATGAAGATGTCCCGGCTCAGCAGGTCGATATCGCTCAGCTTCATGCTCGCTCCTCGTCTCGTCGCTGACTCCCGGTCAGTATGTCACGCCGGCTCCGCCGCGAGGGCCGAACCGAGCGCCCGCAGGTGGTCGGTTGCCGTTCCCAGCACGAACTCGATCCGCTTGGCAGCAACGAAATAGCGGTGCGCGTGGTAGTCGAGATCGATCCCCATACCCCCGTGGACGTGGACCGTGGTGTGGGCGATCCGGTGGCCGGCATCGGAGGCCCAGAACTTGGCGGTGTCGATCTCCTGGTCGCAGGGCAGGCCCTCGGTCAGACGCCATACCGCTTGCCACAGCGTCAACCGGACGCCTTCTACGTCGATGTAGGCGTCGGCCAGTCGCTGGCCAACGGCCTGGAACGTCGCGATCGGCCGGTCGAACTGGACGCGGGTCTTCGAGTACTCCGCAGTGAGCTCGAGAGCGCGTTCGCACACGCCGAGCTGGAGCGCACACAACCCGACCGTAGAGTGCCGAATGATCCAACGGACGATCTCGGCCCCCTCGCCGATCTCTCCGAGTACGGCTCCATCGCCGACGATCACACCTTGGAGCTCGATCTGCGCATCGGCGTCCCTGTTGGTGACGAGCTGACGGCTCACCACGAGCCCGGGAGCCGACGACGGAGCCAGGAACACGGCGACGCCGTCGTCCGTCGCGGCCGGGACGAGGAAGAGGTCGGCAATGGTCCCGGCCGGGACGACGATCTTCGTCCCGCTGAGGCTCCAGCCGTTGTCGGTTCGCGTCGCGAGTGTCGTCGGCGATGCCGGATCGGGATTGAGGTCTTCGACTACGGCCGCGGTGAGAATTCTTTCGCCGGAGGCGGCCGGCACGACCCACTTCGACTTCTGCTCACGTGTACCGAAACGCGCTATCGGCATCGCTCCCATGACGATCGATGGAAGAACCGGAACCGGCGCGACGGCGCGGCCGAGCTCCACGAGCACGCGACAGAGCTCGATCAGCCCGTAGCCGCCTCCCCCGTCGTCGGTCGGAAGGCCGGCGCCAAGGATCCCAGCCTTGGCCAGCACCGCGTAGAGATCGGCGTCGAAGCGCTCCGGCGCTGCCTCCACCGCGCGCATGCGTTCCTCGGACAGCGCGTCCGTCACGATCCGGCGCGCCAGCTCGGCGAGCTGGTCCTGTTCTTCGGTGAAAGAGAAGTCCATCTACCTAGGCGCCCGCGGCATTCCCAAACCGACCATCGCGATGATGTCGCGCTGCACCTCGTTGGTCCCGCCACCGAAGGTAAGGATCAATGTGCCGCGGTACGCGCGCTCGATCCGGCCGGCGAGCATCGTGCCCGGCGAGCCGTTGCGCACCATCGCGCCGGCGCCCATGACCTCCATCAATAGCCGGTAAGCCTCCGTGAAGAACTCGGTCCCGAACACCTTCGTTGCCGAAGCGTCGGCCGGATTCAGTCCCTTCCCCACGCCCCAGGCGATCTTCCAGTTCATGAGCTTCAAGAACTCCGTCTTGGCGTGGACCCGCGCCAGGTGCATCTGCACCCACTCCTGGTCGATGACGCAGCGCCCGTCCGGGAGCTTCGCGTTCTGCGCCCATTCGCGAACGTCGCGCACAGCGGCAGCAACTCGAGCCGAAGATGTGAGCGCCACGCGCTCGTGGTTGAGCTGATTGGTTATGAGCCGCCAGCCACCGTTCTCCTCGCCGACGAGGTTCGAAGCCGGCACGCGCACGTCCTCGTAGAACGCGGCGTTAGTACGGGCTCCCGAGACGGTGTGCACCGGTGTGAACCGGAACCCTTCGGCATCCGTGGGGATGATGAGGACGCTGAGACCCTTGTGCTTCTTGACGTCGGGATCCGTACGACAGGCCAGCCAGACGTATTGCGAATACTCGACCAGGCTCGTCCACATCTTCTGACCGTTGACGATGTACTCGTCGCCCGACCGCACTGCTTTCGTCTTGAGCGACGCGAGATCGGTACCCGCCTCGGGTTCCGAGTATCCGATCGCGAACTGGATCTCACCGGCCAGGATGGGCGCAAGGAACTTCTGCTTCTGCGCCTCGGTGCCGTACTGCATCAGGGTCGGACCGATGGAGTTGATCGTCAGGAACGGCACCGGGGCGTTGGCGACCGCCGCTTCGTCCGTGAAGATGAGCTGCTCCATCATCGTTCGGGCCTGACCCCCGTACTCCTTCGGCCAGCCGATGCCGAGCCACCCGTCCTTGCCCAACTGCCGGACGGTCTCCTTGTACGCAACGCCGTCGCCGTAGTCGCCTTCGCCCACGGCGAGCGCTTCCCGCCGCTCCGGCGTCATGAGCTTCGAGAAGTAATCGCGCAGCTCGCGACGGAGCTGCTCCTGCTCCTCGGTGTAGGCGATCCGCATCCAAGAGTCCCTACTAGAACGTGTTCTACATCCTACGAGCCGACTCCAGACGAGCGCTAGCAGGTCCCTTAGGTGAGGTCTCCCCAGTACCGAGGTCGGGTATGGACGGAAGAGATCGTCGGACGAAACGCTGATCGGCGTTAGGGCCGAGTTCGACCTGTCCGCCGGGCCGGGGCACGCCGACGCTGAGCGGGGCCACGGCTGGACGTCGGCTCCATCTGGATCTCCGCGGTGTCGCTTGCGTCCTCGTCCCGTTTGCCTTGTGAGCGCTCCGCGAAACGTTGCAGCTGTGAAGTCCACATGGCCGTCGCAAGCAGTAACCCGCCGACGAAAACGAGACCGAGTCCGATGAGGCCGCCCGAGATCAGATACGGGATCTGTTCGATCTCTCGCGCGGTCCTAGACGCGCCGTACCAACCCAGGAACATCGCGCCGAATCCGCCGAAAAGCGCGATGGCTCCCGGAAGCACGAGCAGCTTCAGCAGATCACCCGACGTGGCGCGTTCGCCGAGCTTCGAAACGGCGTCCGCGAACCGCGTGCGGCGCGCCGCGATACGCTCCTTCACGCCAGAACGATCCTCTCGTCTGCTCGCCATTACGTCACTCTCCTATTGACACGATGCGATCGACGAATCGCCTCAGATACCAAGCAAGCAACAACCCGAGCACGGCAAGGCTAATCACCAGCCAGAGCGATAACCCGTCGAACGAATAGTCGCCACCAGCCGGCGTTAAGCCCGCGCCGCCTGTGGGCAGCGCCGAGCCGAGGACGGGCCCATCGGCCGTCGCGCCCGTCCCCCCCACCAGCGTGTCGCTGGTCGAGCCCGGCGACGTGAAGTCGCTTTCGACATCGGAGGGCGGCAACGTGGGCAGCTCGCCGGTCTCGAAGGGCGGGCTCGCTTGACTCGCCGAAGCCGCGGACGCAAGCAGAAATTCGATGCGGCCCGGTGGGATCGGTATGTCGAGACCAGGGATGGGTGTGCCGCCCAGTGGGTTCTCGATGGACAGAAGGACCCCCTGGGCGATGGCATCCGCCGCGCCGCCCATCTCGTTGCCCACGAACTTGGTGAGCGAGATCTCGGCCCCCAGTGTGGACAGAAGCTGGTTCAACACCTCCTCGGGGTTCTGGCCAGGGAACGGTTCTTCGCCGGTGCCGGGGATGGCTCCGGCCTCGGGAGGCAGCCCGGTGACGTGCAGTCCGTCGAAGCCCAGCGTGGCTTCGAGTCCGGCGATCTTGAGACCGGTGATCTCGGTGATCCCCGACGACTTAGCAGCGTGACCGTTGCTGCTCGTTTCGGCCAAGCTGCGGATCGTCCCCGCGCGTATGGTTCCGCCGAGGATGCGCACTCCGCTCAGGACCACCTCGGTTCGAGCCGTGACATCGCCCGCGTTGACCAGAGCCCGCGACACGGTGGCGATCTCGTCGATCTCCAGCAGACCCGGGAGGCTGATGTCGAGGAAGCGGGTCTCGCCCTCGCCGCGGTCGCTGCGTCCGGTCGCGCGCATGACAAGCAGAGGAGGCGCGCTGCGTTGCACTTCCCCGTCCGCGGCCGACGCCTCGACCGCGAGGGGATAGGGCGGAAGCAGCGCCGCCGCTTCGGGCGGGCCGACCTGTCCGAGCAGGGGGCCGAGGTTCGCAACGGCCGAACCCGGGTAAGCGACGGAAGCTTGGCCGAAAGCGTTTCCACCGGAGCCAACGTTCGCCGTGCTCAGACCTAGCGTGACTTCAGCCGGGGCGTCGCCGGTCGGAAGGAGCGCGGGGAACACCGGACGGAACGAGATCGCCGAGCCCGCAGTTTGAGCCCGGTAGCCACCGAGATTGGAACCGGGCCCACCGGCCGGTTGCTCGCCTTCTTCCTGCCCGAGCGCGGGCATGGACAGGGCGATCACGACAAGCGTGACCAGCGATGCGACCGTCGATCGCCTGAAGCTCAATCCGAACCCCCGAGATACGCCGTAGCCAGATCCTTCTCGATCTTCCGCGGCGCCCCCTGCAAACGGACCAGACCTTGAGCCATCACAACCACGTGATCGGCGAAGTCCAGCACCGCCCCCGCGAATTGCTCTACCACCACGATCGTAACTCCAGTCCTCGTTAAGTGCCGCACCAGTTCGAACAACTCGTCGACGATCACCGGAGCAAGGCCCATCGACAGCTCGTCCAAAAGGATGAGCGCCGGATCGGTAGAGAACGCGCGGCTCAGGGAGAGCATCTGCTGCTCGCCTCCGGACAAAGTGCCGGCTACCTGATCGCGTCTGTCGCCCAAACGCGGGAACTGCTCGTAGGCCGCTTCCTCCATCTCCGCAGCCGATCGACCATCGCCCGCATACGCATTCATCAGCATGTTCTCGCGCACGGTGAGGTTGGGAAAGATCCCGCGTCCTTCCGGAATGAGACAAACACCGGCCCGGGCGAGCTGATCGGCCGATGCGCCGGTCACATCGTGTCCTTCCAGCACCAGCTGGCCCGACCTCGGCTGCATAAGGCCCGCGATCACACGCAGGGTCGTGCTCTTGCCGGCTCCGTTCGCACCCAGGATCGCGAGCAACGACCCTGCCCCAACTCTGAAATCGATGCCGTGCAGAACCTCGACGGCTTCGTAAGCCGCGCGTACCCCGCGAAGCTCGAGGAGCGGGGTCTTCTCCGCCGCGCCGTTCCGGGTTACGGACTTCGTGTTACGTCCCGGCACGCGCCACTTCCTTCGCTGGTTGAACGGTCTCCGGGGTCTCGATCAACGGGGTTCGCCGGAGAATGGGACGGAGCCGCTCTCGAATACGACCTGCGACTCCCTCCGGTCTGCGTGCGGTAAGGATCGCGAGCAGGCCGATGATCAGCGGCTGGAACGCGAGGGTTACTGACGTCGAGTCTCCGCCTTCAGATATCTCTCGCAACACATCGGGGAGGACGACGAAGAAGAAGGCTCCCAGCAACGCCCCGGACACGCTCGTGATTCCGAAGATCGTGGCGACGAGCAGCACCGAGAGGGACCGGAACCACAAGAAGTCCAGCTGCCCCACGCGTGCTTGAAGTCCGCCGAACAACGCACCGGCGAAGCCTGCCATAGCCGCGGACAATGAGAACACCTTGAGCTTTTGGGCGGTGACGTTCATCCCGATCATCTGACTCGCACCGGGTGAGTCGCGCATGGCGGCAAGCATGCGTCCGAACTTCGTCCGCCGAACAGCGAGGAAGACGTTCGCGAAAGCCACAACCACGACCGTTAGGACGACGAACATCGCCTCCTCGCTGTCCAGATGCCACCCCCCGATGCTCGGGCGCCCTACCGCGATTGTGGTTCCGCCGCCGAGGACGTCGCTGTTACCGAAAACGAGCTCGTCCAGCAGGATCGCAAAAGCGAGGGTCGAGAGCGCCAGGTACACGCCCCGGAGCCTGATGGCCGGCAGAGCAACCACCGCGCCGACGAGCCCGGCCACCACCGCAGCGATCGCAATGGCCAGGAGATACGGAAAGTCAGCACCGAGCTTTCCGACGACGATCGCTCCGATCCCCGCAAAGGACATGTGCATCAGCGAAACCTGCCCAGAGAGACCCGTAAGCAACACGAGCGAGATCGTGATAGCGCCGAAGGCCAGGCCGCTCGACGCGGTCAGAAGCTGCGATGGGTTGCTCCCGATCCACTGCGCAATCGGGATTGACAGCACAACGGCGATCCCGCCGACGATCAACGACAGACGCAGACCGGGCGGCTCCGGCTCCGAGTGCGTCTTGGCCTTCTCGGGGAGCCGGAGCTCTCCCCGGGCGAGCAGCGCTGCGAAGAGCAGCAGGAACGGCAAGGCCGGACGCAGGTTCTGCACCCACTCGTTGGACGATGGCAGGTAGGCCACGACCATCGCTTGACTGACACCGAGGATGACGGCGCCAGCGAAGGTCATCGGTAAGTTCTGGAGACGACCAAGAACGGCGGCCGCGTAAGCGGATACCACGAGCAAACTCAGCGTGTTCACTTCCAGGTTCAGCCCGGGAGCGATGAGGATCGCCGCCAGCCCTGCAAGCATCGAACCCATCGCCCACGACGCCCCCGTGACGACATTGGGGCTGAGTCCCTTGGTGGCGCAGAGCTCGGGTGAGTCAACGACGGCTCGCATCGCCACTCCCAAACGCGTGCGTCGGAAGAGCTGCCTAAGACCAAACGCGACGGCGAGCGCCGTAAGGATCGTGATCGTCTGGTGCCAGCTGACAACCAGACCAAGAACCTCGTATTCCCGATCCGGGAAGAACTCCGGCAGCGTTCGCAGCTCGATACCCCAGATGGCCAGCGCCAAGCCCTGGAAGGCGAGCAGCAGCGCGAGGGTGACCACCAGCTTTGTGGCAACTGATGCGCCGGCGACCAGTCGACGCATCACCAACACGTCGAGAAGCACGCCCAGTACCGGAGCCACCACTAGGAGCGTCACGGCCAGTGAGACCAGAACCGGCCAGCCCTGACTGACGCTCAGTTCCCAGTAGACGAAAGCGAGGAACATCCCGATGGCGCCGTGCGCGAAGTTGAAGACACCGGACGTCAGGTACGTAACGACGAGACCCGTCGCTGACACCGCGTATACCGCGCTGGTCGCGAACCCGATGATGAGGAAAACGAAAAACTTCTCCATCAGACCGTGTCGCTCGTTGAGGTTGAGGTCACGCGGCTATTGGAACTTGATGAGTTGTCCGATCCCACACTCGAAGAGCTTGTCCTTGGGGTATTGCCGCACCCAACGACCACCGGTATGGCGGGCGATGTTGAAGCAGGGTCCCTCGGGACGTCCGGTAGCCGCATTGTTCTTGATGCCAACGCCACCGTCGTCGTAGATCGGAACCTTCTTCATGGCGTCGAACAACGAGTCTCTGGTGATGGGGCCTTGGATGAGCTTGAGCGCTTCGACGAAGTACGCCATGTGCCCCCATCCCGAAACCGGGAACAGATCGAGCTGAGATCCCGGGAACACACGGTTGTTCCAGTCGATGAACCGCGCGAGCGCCTCTGAACGCTTCGGCTCGTTGGGGTCGAGGAACTGGAGGTGCGTCTGGTTGTTCTCCCAGCCGTCACCTTGCGTGCCGAGCAGCTGAGAGAACCGCGTGTTGTAGGCGATGTTTGCTGCCTTGACCGCCGGTTCGTAGTTCTGCTGGCGCATGTTGCGGACCAGACGCACATGCATGTTCACCTCGACCGCGAACAGGTACAAGAACTGCACACCGTTGTCCTGTGCGTCACGTACCTCCGCGGTGAAGTCGGGCGTGGCGGCGCCGAGCGCCCACTCCTTGGCCAGCGAGAAGCCGGCCCGCTGCATGGCAGCCTTGGCCCCTGGAAGGTTCGAACGAACACCTCCCACATCGGCGAACATCAGCCCGGCCTTCGTGACGTTCGGGTGGCCCTGCTTCCACCAGGTGAAAGAGCCGGTCCCTACGAGGTCGTCGGTCGTCTTCGGATATACGTTCGGCAGGTCTCGGCCGGAAGGATCGACGGTGATGGCTACGAACGGCACGCCGCTCTTGCCGATCTCGTCGATGTAACCGGAGTCCGCTACCGAGAAGTTGCCGACGAAGGCCAACACTTGCGGCTCCAAGCGAAGGAAGTCGCCACGCCCTTTTCGGGGATCGAGACCGTCGTCGCCCTTGAGAACCGTGATCTTTCGCCCACAGATCCCGCCGTTGGAATTGACGAGCGAAGCGTAGGCAGCCGCGCCACGGTACGAGCCCTCCGTTGCTCCAGGCAGCGGACCGGAGTCGGTAACGATCGCCGCAACCTTGATCTCGTTCCCCGTCACACCGGCGTCGCTCGATCCCGGCGCCCCGCATTTCACAGCGCCGAAGTTCAGTGCGCCGACAGCGGTAGCAGCGCCTGGGCCGGCTTCTGCTCCATCCGTCGTCTCCTCACCGGCAACCGACGCCCCTTCTCCGGTACCGGCTGAGGACCCGTCTTCAGGTGAAGAGGCTGCACTCGCCCCGCCGACATTCGATGTGCCCGCCCCCGTCGTAACGCCCGTGTTGCGCGCATCGAGAGCCTCGAGAACATCGTCGGGCAAGCGAGAGCCGCATGCGCTCACCAAGAGCGTCAGTAGAACGACGACGGTGATCCACTTACCCCGCGTTGGGCTCCCCCTTGCCGTGTTCGGGCCTCGCAAGGCCGTTTTCAGGCTCCGCAAGGATAGAACACGTTCTCGTGGCTGTCACAGCGTGATCTCGATCAACAAGGACGGATCGACCCCGACGATCCATGCGGTGTTCGACATCACGAACAGGCTCCGCGGCCTGGTCTCGACGTCTCGAGCGCGACCGACCTTCCGCCCGGTGTCTGGGTCGAGCTTCGTCACGCTGTGATCGTCCTGTGTGATGGCGATGACCGACCCCCGTCCGCGTTCGACGGCGATGGGAGCGTTGCCGACCTCGATGGGCTTTCCGACTACCCGGCCTGAGTCGGCATCGATCCGGACGATCTCGTCCCGGTCACTCACCGCCACCCAGACCTCGTCGCCCACCACCGTCAGGCCGATGGGACCCGGGCCGACTTCGATCGGAGCGCCGGCGCGCTCGGCCTCGATGTCCACGGGCGCGACGGTGCTCTCCGCGTTGCTGACCCAGAGCGTGTCCCCGCGCACGGCAAGGCGGACGGCACCTTCGGGGACCTCGATCCTCGACACGACCTCGTGGGTTCGAGGGTCGAGGGCCAGAACCTCACTACGCTCGCTATCGGCGAGCCAAAGCGCGGCCTCGGACCGAACGATCCCGACGAAGGACCCCGCGCCGGCGACTTCGATCTCCTCTGCTTCTCGTTGCGCGACATCGATCCGGGTCACATTTCCGGTGGCGTGTGCGACCCACAACGCCTGACTGTCGACGGCTACGGCGACGGGATTGGTACCGACGCGGATCGGGCGCCCCGTCGACTCGAGCGTTTCTTGATCGAAGGATCGGACGACTTTCGCCTCATCGTCGGCGATCCAGATCTGGCCCTCGGTCACGGCAACGGCCGACGGCCGCCCTTCCAGGTGCACGCGCTCCAAACCCGTCGCGTCGCCATCGGGCCCGCCGACCGAAGCACACGACGCGAGAACGAAGATCAAGGCGACGAGAGCCGCCGGATGATGCCCGCGCCTCAAACCACGAGGTTTCCCAGGTATGCGCGCTGCACGGCCGGATTGCGACGAACCTCGCGCGGCGTGCCGATCGCGAGGATCTGACCAAAATCCAGCACGTGGATGCGCGTGCACGCGCGCATGACGAGCTCGACGTCGTGTTCGACAAGAAGGACGGCCAAGCCGTCTGCCGCGAGCCCGTCCAGAAGTGTTGCCAGATCCTTCGTCTCTTCGGGGTCGAGACCGGAGGACGGTTCGTCGAGCAGCAGGACACACGGCCGGGTAGCCAGCGCTCGGCCCACCTCGACCAGCCGCGACAGCCCCGTCGGCAGCGACTCCACGCGTTCGGAAGCCACCGTGGTCAGGCCCACGCGCTCGAGGATCTCGTCCGCGATCTCGTCTGCAGCGGCGCTGTCAGCCCGGTCCCAGCTCTCGCGCACTTCGGCTGCCACGCGGATGTTGTCGCGCGCCGTCAGCGACCCGAAAACTTCGAGGCGCTGGAACGTTCGCGCTACCCCTTCGCGCGCGCGCCGGAACGGCTTCAGCTCCGTGATGTCGCGTCCATCCAGGACGATTCGCCCACTGTTCGGTGACTGGAACCCGCAAGCGACGTTGAAGAGCGTCGTCTTCCCGGCCCCGTTGGGACCGATGAGACCGGTAACGCAAGCCGCGTCTACGTCAAGGCTTACATCGGTGAGCGCGCGCACGCCTCCGAAGCTGACCGATATCCCCCGGACTTCGAGTAGGGCCAAGGGTCCAGGTCGTCCCGGTGGTCAGTCTTCTTCGATCGACAATGCCGTCTTCGGGCAACGGCGGACGGCCTCTTCCACCTTGGCTCGCCATTCCTCGGGCGGGTGTTCGTTGAGGATGTAGAGGTTGTCATCGTCCCGCACCTCGAACACTTGCGGAAGGATCGACATGCAGATCGCATTGCTCTCGCAAAGGTCGTAGTCGACGACGACTCTCATGACTCCCCCTCGCTCTCGGTCGACGGCTCGAGTCTAGCGGTCATGCCAGTCGAGCACGACGTGGCAGGCGTTCTCCAAAGACGAATAGACATCATCCATCTCGAAGCGTCCGTTAACCCACTGGACGAGGCACGAGTACCAAACGTGGCCCAGGACCATCCCAACTCGCCGCTCCTCCTCCGCCGGAAGCTCGTTGAGTGCGTCCACGAGCAGATTGTCGAGCGTGTGGCGGACTGCGCCGACCTCGGACTGGGCGTGCGCATCGGTGGAGACCATCGCCGCGATGAGCGCTTGCATCAGCTTGGGACGCCGCTCGATCCCCCGGTTCACACGGCGCAGGACGTCCAGGGCACGCTCCGCCATCGTCGATCCCTGTGGAGGACTCTTCGCGAAGTTCGCTTCCTGCGGACGAACCCACGCCGACCAGGCCGCGGCCAGGAGATGGTCCTTGGATGAGAAATACCTATACACGGTGCCGAGAGCGACATCGGCACGTGTTGCAACGTCGCGCATCTGCACGGCGTCGTATCCGCCTTCGGATGCGAGATCGATCGCGGCGTTGAGAACGCGTTGTCTGCGGGCGACCTGCTGGTCGCTCAGATCATCGGTCGTGGGCGGGGCGCCCGCCGGCTCACGCGTCGGTTGCCTCTTCGCCCGCCCCGGAGGCCGGACCGGCCTCGGTGACCTCAGCGTCGCCGTTCATGTTGGGGTGCACATCGCAGTGGAAGTAGTAGGTCCCCACCTCGATGGGCGGTACCTCGTAGTTGATGCTGTCGCCGGCCGGGATGATTTCGCCGCGGAAAAGAGGATTCGCCAGCTGCTCCTTGCTCGGGTAGACGGCGATGTTGTGGGCCTGGGTGTCTTCGTTCGCGAGAGCAACAACCGTGCCGGTGGCGGCGAGTTCGAGCGTGTCGACGCTGAAGGCCAGGTTCGCCGCCGATACCTCGAGGTCGGCCTCCACATGCGGTCCCTCGTCCCCATAGAACGGTCCGCGCTGCATCGCCAGACCGGCGGCGGCCACTGTGCCGATCAATGAGACGACGAGGAGTCCGACGATCGCGTTGCTCTTGATCTTCGGCCGCGCGGCGATGGCGGCCGCACCGACGAGGATCGCCAGCGCGGACCCAAGAGCAACAACGACCGCCGTGTTCCCACCGGTAGTGAGCAGCACCTGGGACATGCTGAACACGACCACTTCGGTGAGCAGGATCGCGAGCACTGGGATCAGAACGGGCAGGATCGTTCTCTCGCGGAGTTCCCTGTCCATCCGGGGTCGCTGCGCGACATCCTGATCGGTCATCGGTTAGCCAGCTCCGTTCTCTCCTTATCAGCCGTCGGCTCGAGCTTGCTCCACTCGAGCACGTCGACCTTCTCACGTTCCTCGACGGTGAACCATTTGAAGAAATACCACGTGATAACCGTCCACAGGATCGCGCCGCCCGCGAGCTTCATGATCAGACCGGCCACGCGCTGATCCGTCAGGGCCGAAATGCCCCACATACCCGGACCTTCCTCGTACACGTGGTACAGCACGGTATGGCCGAACGTGAGGAAGGACGCAGGCACCGTCGGCACTAATGACTGTAGGAACAGGTAGAGCATCCGCGAGGGATATGAGAGCTTCGGAAGCTCGATAAGCGGGTTCAATACCGGCGACCACATCATGAAGGCCGTACCGACGAGCAAGACGTGGGCGCCGAGATGGAACGGCTCCGATCTTGCAGCTAACTCGACGACGGCCGGGATGTGGGAGACCGCGATCATCGCGTTGAACGCGACCAGCGCGATGAGCGGACGCGTGAGGAACTTCGCTACCTGGAGACCGCGACGTCCCAGGATCAAGCGAAGCATCCATGCCGGCATTCCGACTAGGAGCAATGGCGGCGCCACAAGAGTCAGCAGCAGGTGCTGGACCATGTGGGCGGAATACAGATAGCCCTCGGCCAGATCGTGTATCGGCCAGTAAGAGGCGACGCCCAGTGTGAACAGGCCGGTCGTGAACGAGATGGCTTGTCTGCGCGTGACCGCCCGTTCTATCGGATGCACGAACCTTGGACTCACGCGCCTCACGAGCCACACGTATCCCGCTCCGAGGATGACGAGGAGCAACAAAACGTCCGGATGCGGGTGCCACCCGGGCATAGCTACTTCCCGACCAGAAGGCCGAGGGTGGTCATGGCAACGGTGTACACCAGCAGAGCCAGCACTATCCCCGCGATGAACAGCCGCCGGAAGATGCGGCTGTCGAAGCGCAGGTGCATGAACCACAACCCGACCAGCGCGAACTTGACCACCATCATCACTAGCAGCGACACGGACAGAACCGCATCGCTCAGGCCGGTTACGTAATAGGCGCCAACCTCGATCGCTGTCACAACGGCCAGAACGAGAGCGACCTTGACATATGCGGCTGGAGCGGGGTGATGCTCCTCTGCGACGTGCTCGGCGGCGACGGCTTCGGTCTCGCTCATGTCAGTTGGGCGTCGGCATCAGATATACGACGGTGAAGATGACGACCCAGACTATGTCCACGAAGTGCCAGTACAGCCCGACAAGCTCGACGTAGAGGCTGTTCTGCTTCCCGACCTTGCCGGCCAGAGACATCCCGACGAGCGATAGCAGCATGATTATGCCGAGCGTCACGTGTGTTCCGTGGAACCCGGTGAGCAAGAAGAAAGCGCTCGACGCCGGGTTGGCTGTGAGTGAGATCCCGTCGTGCATAACGAAGGTAGTGAACTCGTAGACCTGGCCCCCGACGAACGTCATTCCGAGAAGGGCCGTCGCGGTAAGCCATACCCGCGACTGACGCTCATCGTCGCGCTGCAAGGCCGACAAGGCGAGCACCATAGTCAGCGAGCTCATCAGA
This sequence comes from Actinomycetota bacterium, assembly GCA_040905525.1. Classification (GTDB taxonomy): domain Bacteria; phylum Actinomycetota; class JAICYB01; order JAICYB01; family JAICYB01; genus JBBDRJ01. The sequence goes on along the minus strand of JBBDRJ010000006.1, from coordinate 84,326 downwards.
AGGACGAAGGAGCTCACCGACGTGTACGGGATGTCGTAGACGTCGACCGGCTTGACACCCTCGCCCCGGGTTCGGTACAGGAGGTAGGACGAGATCAGGGCGCCGAAGAGCAGGCATTCGGAGCCGAGGAAACCCCACATGGCGAGCTTGCGGTTGTCGAGACCCGTGGAGGTGTGGTGGGCCCCGTGCTCTACAACGGCCGTTGTGTCGCTCATTCCACCGGCTCCATGGCCCACCCGTAGATCCCGACGAACAGCACAGCCGCGCCGATCCCGGCAAGGACCCACTGGAACATCAGCCCGTAACCGATGAGCGGGATCCCTGCGGCTGCGACAAGCGGCCAGTAGGACGGCTTCGGCATGTGGGGTTCGGCGTGCTCCTCTGCAACCTCGCCTTCCTCTGGTTTCTCTTCGACGTCTTGACCTCCGGCGACCACCGGAACGGCCTTTCCCGACTCGTCCTCCGAGTACTTCTTGTGCCAGAAGTCGTCCCGTTCTTTGACCACCGGAATCTCGAGGAAGTTGTAATGCGGTGTGGGCGACGGGATCGACCACTCGATCGTGCGCGCGTCCCACGGGTCGTCACCCGAAGGCTTGCCCCGGCGACGGGTCACGATCACGTTGATGATGAACACCAGCACCGAAAGGGCGATGATGAATGCTCCGACGGTCTCGACCATGTTCCAGAAGTCGAAACCTTCGCCGACCTGGTATCGGTAATACCGGCGCTGCATCCCCTGGAGACCCAGGATGTGCATCGGACCGAACGTCAAGTTGAACCCGATGAACATCAGCACGAACTGCGTCTTGCCCAGACGCTCGCTCAGCAACTTGCCCGAGAGTTTCGGCCACCAGTAGTAGATGCCGGAGAACAGGCCGAAGATCGCGCCACCGAAGAGCACGTAGTGGAAGTGCGCGACGACGTAATAGGTGTCCGTTTGCTGATAGTCGGCCGGCACGATCGAGTGCGTAACGCCCGACAGTCCCCCGATGATGAACATCGTCACGAACCCGATGGACATCAGCATGGGCGTGGTGAAGCGGATCTTGCCGCCCCACATCGTGCCCATCCAGTTGAATATCTTCACTCCGGTTGGCACCGCGATGAACATCGTGGACAGCGCGAAGGCTGAGTTCGCTACTGGGCCGAGCCCAACGGCGAACATGTGGTGTGCCCACACGCCCCAGCCCATCAAGCCGATCGCGATGCCGGAGTAGGCGACGATCTGGTAACCGAACAACGGCTTGCGGCTGAAGGTCGGCAGCACCTCGGACACGATCCCCATCGCCGGCAAGATGAGGATGTACACCTCGGGGTGGCCGAACAACCAGAACATGTGCTGCCACAGCAGTGGATCCCCGCCTGCGGCCGGATTGAAGAAGTTCGTCCCGAACATGCTGTCGAACAACAGCTGGAAAAGAGCTACCGCTATGACCGGCATCGCAAACATCAGCAGGAAGTTCGTGACGAGCGACATCCAGACGAACATCGGCATCTTGAAAAAACTCATCCCCGGCGCCCGAAGGTTGATGATCGTCGTCACGAAGTTCACGGACGCCACCAGCGACGCGATACCCGTGATCTGAAGACCGATGGCGAAGAAGTTGACGCCAACCTGGTCCGGCAGTCCCTGCGTTGAAAGATTCGCGTAAGAGAACCAGCCCGCGTTCGGCGCGCCGCCCAGGAAAAAGCTCGAGTAGATGAAGATTCCGCCGCCGAGGAACACCCAGTAGCTGAAGGCGTTCAGGCGCGGGAAGGCCACGTCGCGTGCGCCGATCATCAACGGGATGAGGTAGTTGAAGAACGCTGCACCGAGCGGCATCACGACCAGGAAGATCATCGTGATGCCGTGCATCGTGAACATCCGGTTGTACACGTCCGCAGTCAGGAAGTCGTTCTCGGGCCGGGCCAGTTGGATCCGGAGCAGAAGTGCTTCGACGCCACCGGCGATGAAGAAGAGCAAAGCCGTCGCGCCGTACAGGATCCCGATCTTCTTGTGGTCGACCGTAGTGAGCCAACCGACCAGACCGGACGTGCTCTTCGGTCGCCGGAACGGTCCGTCGTAAGGCGAGGACTCGATCGCTTCTGTCACCGTTGCCATTGGCTCTCCATCATTGCAAGCTCTGCAGATAGGCGATCAGCGCCGTTATGTCGTCCTCAGTCAGGCCCATCTCGGAGATGCCGGCGGGCATCTTGGAACCCGGCTTTTGCGCCGGCGCATCGCTCAACCAGCGACGCAGGTTTCCCTCGGTTTGAGTGAAGATCCCGCCGGCGAAGGTCGTCCGGCTGGCGAAGTGGGTCAGGTCGGGCCCGGTGATGCCCGTGGACGCTTCGCTGCCGCGGATCGCGTGGCAGCTCACGCACTGGCCCTCCTCGAAGATGCGCTTACCGCGGGCGGCCGGCCCGCCACCCGGTTCCGAGGCGTCCGCCGCTTGCGCGCGCGCCCAACGTTCGAAGTCGGCGGAGTCGTGAGCGATCACCTTCAGGCGCATGTTCGCGTGCGACAGACCGCAGTACTCGACGCACGCTCCTTCGTAGGTGCCCGGCCTGTCGGCCTCGATGTTGAGATGATTCGTGCGGCCCGGCGTTACGTCCTGCTTGCCGGCCAGGCGCGGCGCCCAGAAGCTGTGGATGATGTCGGCCGACTTGAGCTCCAGACGGATGGGCCGACCCGCCGGGATGTGCAGCTCGTTGGCTGTGACCAGGCCTTCGTAGTCCGGGTAGTCGTAACGCCACCACCACTGGCTGCCGGTGACCGTTATATGGAGTGAATTCGGCTGCTCACGCGCCAACGCGAAGATCGTCAACACCGTCGGCACGGCCAGCACCGCGAGCAGCAGGGCCGGGGCGATCGTCCACGCGAGCTCCAAGCGGCTGTTGCCGTGCGTCTGCTTCGGGAGCTCGGTATCGCCCTTGCGCTGACGGAAGCGGAATAAAGAGATGACAAGGAGGCCCTCGACCAGGACGAACACCGCAATGGCCAGGTAGAAGACGATCTTCCAGAGGTCGTCGATCTGCCGGGCGATCGGTCCTTCGGGGCTGAGGGTGTCGAGGGGGGTGCCTTGCGCACACGACGTCGCGAGCAGCGCGAACGACGCGAGCGCCATCCCAAGCTTGCCTAGGCGGGGCCTGTTCACCGGGTCCGAGCCTGAGGGCATACCCCAGTAGCCGTCAACTCACTTAACCGTCTTCGGTTTCGACCCGGGCTCGGCCCCCAACGGACGGTAGCGCCGACAACCAGTCCGGTGGCGATCAGAACGGCGCGACCGTGCTGGGTACGCTTGAGTCAGCGGACTAAGGAGGGCAGCGATGGCCAGGCTCGAGACATCTAGGGGCGCCGTCGAGTACGTTCCGCTCCACGAGTTCGCCGGCCCGGATCAGATCGCACGGCTCCCCTACGTCGTGCGGGTCTTCCTCGAAAACGTGTTGCGCCACCGAGGCAAGGGAGCCACCGACGATCACGTGGGCCTCCTTCTCGATTGGCCGAACACCGCCACGGGTGAGTTCCCCTTCTTTCCGGCCCGCGTGATCCTCCAGGATTTCACCGGTGTTCCAACCGTCGTCGACCTGGCCGCGCTCCGCGCAGCCGTTGCGCGTCTCGGCGGCGATCCCAAGCGGGTAAATCCGAAGGTTCCCGTCGATCTGGTGATCGACCACTCGGTACAGGTCGATGTCTTCGGCTCGAAGTCCGCCTTTGCCCGCAACGTCGAGATCGAGTTCGAACGCAACCGCGAGAGGTACGCGTTCCTACGCTGGGCGCAGATAGCGTTCGATCGGTTCCGAGTGGTGCCACCGGGTGCGGGGATCGTGCATCAGGTCAACCTCGAGTACCTGGCCAGCGTCGTCTTCACTTCTGGAGACGAAACACCTCTCGCTTATCCGGATACCTTGCTCGGCACCGATTCCCACACGACGATGATCGGAGGTCTCGGAGTCCTCGGCTGGGGCGTCGGCGGCATCGAAGCCGAAGCCGGGATGTTGGGAGAACCGATCTCCATGCTCGTACCCACCGTTGTCGGCGTGCGCCTCGAGGGCACCATGCCCGAAGGGTCGACGGCAACCGATCTGGTTCTCGCGATCACCGAGCTTCTGCGCAAGCACGGTGTGGTCGGCAAGTTCGTCGAGTTCTTCGGACCGGGCCTCGAGTCGTTGACCGTTTCCGACCGCGCCACGATCTCGAACATGTCGCCGGAGTATGGCGCCACCGAGGGGATCTTTCCGGTTGACTCTCAAACCCTCAAGTACCTGAGCAACACGGGCCGAGACGAGGGACACGTCGAACTGGTCGAGTCCTATACGAAGACGCAGGGTCTGTTCCACGAAGCAGACTCGGTGGAGCCGGGCTACAGCGAACTGGTTACGTTCGATCTGGGCGCCCTGATGCCGTCGCTCGCCGGGCCCCGCCGCCCGCAAGACCGGGTCACGCTCGATGACCTTGGCTCGAGGTTCCGCACCGAGCTGGACTACTTCCGCGGGACGGCCGGCAGCGAGGTGCGGCTCCGCCGGAAACAGGAGGCCGAGCCCGCGTACACCAAGGTCGCGCTCAATGGAGATTCCGCGGAGCTCGGTGACGGTTCCGTCGTCATCGCCGCGATAACGAGCTGCACCAACACGTCGAACCCCACAGTCATGGTCGGCGCCGGACTCCTCGCGCAGAAAGCAGTCGAGAAAGGGCTAACGGTTGGACCGACGGTGAAGACCTCGCTGGCCCCGGGTTCCCCGGTCGTGATCGACTACCTCACCACTGCGGGGTTGATCGACCCGCTTGAGTCTCTCGGCTTCCACCTTGTCGGATTCGGGTGCACGACGTGCATCGGCAACTCCGGTCCGCTGCCGGATCCGATCGCTAAGGCCATCGACGATAACAAGCTCACGACGGCCGCCGTCCTCTCCGGCAATCGCAACTTCGAAGGTCGGATCCATCCCCAGGTGAAGATGTCGTTCCTGGCATCACCGCCCCTGGTAGTGGCCTACGCACTTGCGGGAACGGTCGACATCGATCTAACTACACAACCGATCGGCACGGGTCGCGACGGAGAGCCGGTCTTCCTCCGCGACATCTGGCCGACCTCGGAGGAGATCGCATCGACGATCTCCCGGTCTACTAACCCCGAGGACTTCAGGAAGCGCTATGGGGAGATCTTCGCGGGCGACGAAGAGTGGCACGCCTTGAACGTCCCGGAGGGTGAGCTCTACTCGTTCGACCCCTCATCGACGTACATCGCGGAACCGCCGTTCGTGCAGGACACGACCGAGGACGCGCAACCGATCGGAGACATCACCCGCGGCCGCGTGCTCGTCTACGTCGGAGACTCTGTGACGACCGATCACATCTCACCCGCCGGCTCGATCCCAGCCTCGACACCGGCCGGTGAGTACCTGATCGCCAAGGGCGTCCAGCCTCGCGACTTCAACTCCTACGGAACCCGTCGCGGCAACCACGAAGTCATGATGCGCGGAACGTTCGCAAACATCCGAATACGCAACCAGCTCGCGGATGGGAAGGAGGGAGGCGTCACGACCTACTTCCCCACCGGCGAGGTCGTGACGGTCTTCGATGCCTCACAGCGTTATCGTGCAGACGGCACACCTCTTATCGTTCTCGCCGGCCGGGAATACGGAGCGGGATCCTCACGCGACTGGGCAGCGAAAGGCACCCTTCTCTTGGGTGTTCGAGCTGTTCTGGCGGCCTCGTACGAACGCATCCATAGAGCCAACCTCGTGCAGATGGGCGTCCTCCCCCTCGAGCTTCCCGACACGCCCGAGGCCCTCGGCCTGACGGGGGCCGAAGAGATCGACATCCTGGGTCTAGGTTCGCTGGAGCCCGGCGCGACGATCGATGTTGTGTTGCGGGACGGTCAAGACGAGCGGACGATCCAAGCCAAAGCTCGCGTCGACACGCACGCCGAGCTTCGTTACTTCCGCGAGGGAGGCATCCTCTCGGCCGTCGTCCGGGACATGCTCAAGTCGTGATGGATCTGCGCGTCAACATCGTCGGTGAGAGCACGTCGTCGTGCACCGTGCACCTGAACGGGACATGCGATCTGGCAACGGCACCGGCCCTCCGCGAGGCGCTCGCGCCCATCACGCCACCGAGCGTCACCGAGGTCATGCTGGACGTCAGTGATGTCGATTTCATGGACTCGACAGGTCTGGGGATCGTTCTGGGCCTCCTGCGTCGTCTGCGCGAAGGCGGGGGCAGCCTGAAGATGATCGGCGCTCACGGATCCGTTCGGCGGCTCTTAGAGATCACCGAGCTCGACAAGGTGATCCCCCTCGTTTAGCCGTTACGCTGGTCCGGTCCTAAGGGGGTAAAAATGCAAGCTATCTGGCGAGGCGCGATCAACTTCGGACTGATCACCATCCCGGTTCGGCTGTTCTCGGCAACCGAGGAGAAGACGGTGCGCTTCGTCCGCTTGCACCGAGATGACGACGGCCGAGTCGGCAACAGCCGCACATGTAAGACGTGTGGCAAAACCGACATCCCCCTCGATGAGCTCGTCCGCGGCTACGAGTATGAGAAGGGGGCGTACGTGAAGTTCGAGGACAACGAGCTGGACAACGTCCAGATCGACACCTCGCACACCGTCGAGGTCGTGCACTTCACGCCATCGGAGGAGATCGATCCCATCTACTACCAGCGCTCGTACTACCTGGCTCCCGACGAGCTCGGAGTGAAGGCCTACGCGCTCCTGCGGAAAGCGCTGGCCGAATCGAACCGGGTGGCGGTGGCCAAGGTCGCGATCCGCGACAAGGAGCGCTTGGCAACACTTCGCGTCCGCGACAACGTGCTGGTGCTGGAGACGATGTTCTGGCCGGACGAGATCCGAGAAGCTCGCTTCGCCGAGCTCGAACGCGACATCGAGACGACCGAAGGCGACGCGAAGATGGCCCAAACACTCATCGACAACCTGACCGAGGACTTCAAGCCCGACCAATTCAAGGACAGGTTCCGCGAGGCGCTGATGGACGCCGTAGAGCAAAAGATCGCCGGCAAGGAGATCGTGGCCCCGGCCGCTCCGGAAGAGGCTCCGCAGGTCGTAGATCTAACCGAGGCACTGAAGCGATCGCTCGAAGAGGTCAAAGCGCGCGGAAAGAAAGCTTCCGGGGAGTAGCTTCCTAGCCGACCAGCCGCGACAGCCAACTGAAAAGCGATGCGGCTATTGCTGTCCACACCCCATCGCGGTGACCAGTCGCCATCGGGGAAGGTCGCCTCAGGTTAGGAAGAGCCGCTGACGTTCGGTAGTCTCGGCCCTCATGAACGCCGTCCTTATCGAGAACCCCAAGGCGGGCAACGTCTCGCCCGGCTCCCTACGCGTCGCCGAGCGCGCGCTCGAAGCCACTTTCCAGCTCGAGCGCGTCACCACCAACGCGCGCGGACACGCGGCCGCGCTGGCCCGGGAAGCGGTCGAAGCCGGAGCGAAGACCGTCATCGCCTACGGCGGCGACGGAACCGTGAACGAGGTTGTCAACGGCCTTCTCGGCTCCCAGGACTCGACGGAGGTCGTCCTGGCCGTGCTGCCCGGCGGCACGACGAACGTCCTGGCGCGCAACCTCGGGTTCCCCAACGAGCTGGTCGAGGCCAC
>JBBDRJ010000006.1:0-76640 GCA_040905525.1 Actinomycetota bacterium | reverse complement strand
TGCGATCCATCTGACGGATCAGTCCCAAGTGACGATCCAAGCGCGTCGTCCCGTCCCTCTTCAAACGGACGGCGAGTACCTCGGCGAGGTGATGGATATCCGCGCCGTGCCACTTCCCGACGCCTTGCCCGTTTGGGCATAACGCAATTTCAACAAACAACACATCCTCAACAAATCACATCGTTGAAACTTGTGGAATACCGGCAGGGGGGTCTTGTGCACGCGCGAACTAGCGGGCATACTCTTGCAGTCCCGCTGTCACATACCTCGCGGGAAAAACGGGACGTCGAGCTTGAGGAGGACCGTGTGCTGACCGACTGGCGCGAGACCGCTCGCTGCAAAGAGATGGATCCCGACCTCTTCTTCCCGGTGGGCACAACGGGTCCGGCTCTTCTACAGATCGAAGCAGCGAAAGCGGTTTGTCGTCAGTGCGGCGTACGCGAGAATTGCCTCGGTTACGCGCTCGACTCCAACCAGGAGTACGGCATCTGGGGCGGCACCACCGAAGAAGAGCGTCGCTACATGCGCCGGGAGCTAACTTCCCGGATCGCTCACTAACTCTTCCGAACTCCCGTCACCCGCTTCGATCTTCTGCACCAGGACGCGCAACGCGTCGCCGTCCAGAACCTCTGCTCGCTTGAGCTCGTCGGCCACGGCTCGAAGTGATCCCTCGTGGTCGGACAGGATCCGGCGCGCACGGTCGTAGGCATCGGTAACGAAGCGGGCCACCTCTTCGTCGGCGATGCGAGCGAACTCCTCCGAGGTCTCGCGCGTGGTGTCCCAGGGGAACTTCGGTTCCAAGAACTGGGCACCGGCCTGGCTGATGGCCATCGGGCCGATCTTCGGCGACATCCCGAACTGCTCGACCATCCGTCGGGCGATGTCGGTCGCCTTCTGGAGGTCGTCCTGAGCCCCCGTGGAAACGCTCTCGAAGATGATGTCCTCGGCCGCGCGCCCGCCGAGGAGGACGGCCAGCCTGTCCTGAAGCTCGGGCTCGGTGAACAGGTAGCGGTCCTCCAGGGGAACCGAGATCGTCATTCCGAGCGCGGCCGCGCCCCTCGGGATGATCGAGACCTTGTGGACGGGATCAGCGTGCTCGACGAACAGTCCGACGACAGCGTGCCCGGCTTCATGGTGGGCCACTCGGTCCTTCTCGGTTCCGGCAAGAACACGCGACTTGCGCTCGAGACCGGTCATGACACGCTCGATCGCTTCCTGGAGATCCTTCTGTCCGATGGCCTCTTCGCCACGACGAGCGGCGAGCAGCGCCGACTCGTTGATGATGTTCTCGAGCTCGGCCCCAGACACACCGGGCGTCTGAGCCGCGATCGAACGCAAGTCGACATCCGGGCCGAGCTTCACCTTGCGCGCATGCACCTGGAGGATCTCGAGGCGTCCATTCAAGTCGGGACGGTCGACGACGACCATTCGATCGAACCTGCCCGGTCGAAGCAGCGCCTGATCTAGGACCTCGGGACGGTTCGTCGCCGCCATGATGATCACGTTGGCGCGGGCGTCGAAGCCGTCCATCTCGGCCAGGAGCTGGTTGAGCGTCTGTTCCCGTTCGTCGTGGCCACCGATGGAGATGGCGGCCGACCGCGACTTGCCGATCGTGTCGAGCTCGTCGATGAAGATGATGCACGGCGAATGCGTCTTGGCCTGCTCGAACAGCTCACGCACGCGAGATGCACCGACGCCGACGAACATCTCGACGAACTCCGATCCGGACATGTAGAAGAAGGGAACGTCGGCCTCTCCCGCGACCGCGCGGGCGAGCAAGGTCTTCCCGGTGCCCGGAGGCCCAACGAGCAGCACACCTTTGGGGATGCGTCCGCCCAGACGCTGGTACTTCTTCGGGTTCTTGAGGAAGTCGACCACCTCACGCAGCTCGGCGACGGCCTCCTCCAGACCTGCGACGTCACCGAAATTCGTCCGGAGCTCTTTGCGGTCGTAAACCTTGGCTCGCGAACGCCCGAACTGGAGCGCCTGCGAGCCCGCGCCCATCCGGCGCATCAGGAAGAACCAGATCCCGAGGATCAGACCGAAAGGAAGGATGTAGGTGAGCAGGATGCCGGTGATCGGGTTGTCGAGCTGGGACTCGATCTCCACGTCGTTCTCGCGCAGATCCTCGACGAGCTGTTCGTCGGGGACGGGCAGCTGGTTGGTCGTGAAGGCGATCTCTCTATCGCCTCTCGTGTAGTGCCCTTCGATCACCGAGGTCGTGATGGTCACGTTGGTCACGCGTCCGTCGGCGACGAGATCGCGGAACTGGCTGTAGGAGATGTCGTTGGAGCTCTGGGTGAAGGACTGGAATATCCACAGGGCCGCGATGAGGATGGCCACGTAGACGGCGATGAGTCGCCACCGGGGGCGGGGCCGGGAGCCTGGACGGGAAGTTTGGGGACGACGCTGCACGTGAGGGCCAGCATAGCTGCGCCACCGCCTAAGATAGGGCCCGGCCCCGATCGACGAAAGGAATCCGGTGGACATCAAGATCACGTGCCGGAACTGCGAGCGCACCTATCCGCTCACGATGGCCGCCGACCCCGACGCCCGGCCTGGTCACTGCCCGTTCTGCGGCGAGGTACTGGCCTTCCAGTACGCGAGCACCCTCATCGAGACGGTCGACCGCGTCATCGGACTCGGCAAGGAGTTCACCCGCCAGCTGACGTTGCTGGCGGAGCTTGCCGGCGGATTCGCGATCGACAAGTCGTCAGTTCTCGAGCCGATCGAGGATGCGTTGGGGGCCCAGGACAAGCTGATCGCCGAGCCCTACCAGTCGCGCTGGCCACCCCGGCCCGCCGAGCAGGCCAACAAGTAGTGCTGCTCGTCCTCGCGGACAAAGACCCTCATGAGCTCGAGGTCCTCCGGGCGGGGCTGGATGCACCCGGCCGCGAGGTCATCGTGCTCGTGGACGGAGAGAACATCATCACGCTGGCCCGTTCGCGCTCTCCGGACGTGGTCGTGGTCGCGGCGAGCTTGGGGCACATGGGCGGTTTCGCCGTGTCGTACAAGCTGAAGAACATGGCGGACAACGGTGAGATCAGGGAGCCGAAGACCGTTGTTCTGCTGGAGCGCGACGCCGACTCGTGGCTGGCCAACTGGTCGCGCTGCGATGCCTACCTAACGAAGCCGATCGACCCGGCGGAGATCGAAGCGATAGTGACGGAGTTTTCGCCTGCGCCCACGGGTCGTGCCGGCGCGCGGGGTGGGTGCAGCGTTTCGTGACAACCGTGGAAGTGAGGCAGGGCGCGAAGGCCTAGGAGCTGTTCGGTCCGCAGGACGATGCGCCGGGCAGAGAAGGCGCGCGCTGCGACGAGCTAGACGACCTTGCGGACGTGGTACCAGAGTCCGCCTACCCCGAGCACGATCAACATCGTGAGTATGGAGCTCGACCCGAAACCCGCCTTCACCTGGAGCAGGTAGGCCAAGACGACGCCGACGACGAAGGCCAGGACGGCCTCGATATTGACCTTGCGGCGCTTGAACTCGAACCGGTCGAAGGGGTCCACGGGGACCAGGCTACAGGCCGATGCGGAGTAAGGCGAGCAACGACGAGTCCGCCCTTTAGCGGGTCGGGTAGCCGGGGAGCGGGACGTCGATCTCCATGCGCGTTCCACCGTCTCGGTGCAGGTCGATCGTCCCCTTCAGCTCATCGGTGACCAGCCGGTGGACGATCTGAAGCCCGAGTCCCGCGCCGTCCCACGAGAAATCGGGTGGGATCCCGCAACCGTCGTCCTCCACCTCGCCGTGGACGACGTTGTCGCGTCGCTCGAGTGAGATACGGATGTTGCCGCCCCCTCCTTCGACGAAGGCGTGCTCCGCGGCGTTCTGCACGAGCTCGGTGAGAACCAGCGACAGCGGTGTCGCGACCGCGGCGGACAACTCCCCCACTTCGCCCTGCACATCGGTCTTCACTCCCAACTCGCCCAAGCCGAGAGCGTCCTCGAGCATGCGGATCACGCCGCGGATCACCTCGTCGAAATCGACCAGGTCGCTCGACGCCTGCGACAGCGTCTCGTGCACGAACGCGATCGTGCGGATACGCGTGACGCTTTCGTCGAGGGCAGTCTTGGCTTCCTGCGAATCGAGGCGGCGCGCCTGCAATCGGAGCAGCGACGCGATCGTCTGAAGGTTGTTCTTCACGCGGTGGTGGATCTCGCGGATGACCGCGTCCTTGTACATGAGCTGGCGGTCGCGGCGACGCAGCTCGGTTACGTCCTGGATGAGAACGACGCCCCCGGCGTTGTGCTTCTTGATCCGGAACGGGACGACGCGCCGGCTGATGACTTCTCCGCCGATCTCGACCTCCGCCTCGTGAGGAGTCCCAGAGTCGATCGCGCTCCACAACGCACCGCCACCGGTGAGCTCCTCGAGGTGCATCCCGACGAGCTGGCGGTAAACGTTGAGGCGTCGGCCGGCGGCCACGGCGTTCGGGGAAGCGAAGGCGATCTGTCCCGTCGACGCCACGACCATGATTCCCTCACCGACGCGCGGCGGTTCCCAGCCCTCCATGCCCTCGTATGGGAACGCGCCCTCCGAGATCATGCGGAACAGCGCGTCGGCGCAAGTGGAGTAAGCCTCCTCGAGCTCGCTGACCCGGCGGCCGCCGAACGGCATGCCCTCCCGGACTACGACGGCGGCGACACGGTCGTCGACGCGAACCGGCGTCGCTTCGCGGTGCACTCCGCGGCTGTCGACACGGCCCTGCTGCATCTTTCCGGTGCGCAACGCGCGTATGGCCTCCGGCGCGTACTCGGCGATCAGCGCCGTGCCGACGTGATCGTCCGGATACAGGGTCTGAGCGGTGAGCGGTCGGATCTGAGCAAGGGTCAGGAGGTTCTCGTCCGGGTCGTCCTCCATCGGAGCGAGCAGCAGCAGGTCCGCGAACGAGAGGTCGGCGAGCATCTGCCACACGGTGATGAGCCGGTGGAAGTGCTCCACCTCCTGGCGCGAGATCCCTCCCGCGCGGGCACATAGCTCCTCGAGGAGCGTCGAGATCATGGATAAAGGCTAGCTTGACCGGCGCAGTAGCACGACGAATGCGCTGGTAGGAGATCGGATCAGACGCGGCGAGGGGGTTTCGGCGTAACGATCGGCCGAAGGACCACGGCCCCCACGACGCCCAGCAGGGCTCCGAGTGCGCCCGAGATCGCGTCGTCGATGTCGAAGGTTCGCTGCGCCACGGCGAGACCCTGAACGAGCTCGAGTCCGAACGAAAGGGCGCCCAGTGCGATCACTGTCAGGATGCCGCTCACCTTCGATTCGATGGCGAAAGGAAGGAGGAGGCCCAGCGGCGCGAAGAGAACGACGTTGGCGATTACATCGCGCGCCCCGAAGTGCGCCTGCAGGTCGTTGACGGGATCCAGCAGCCAACCCAACGTTCCCTGAAGCGGTTCCCAGTTGCCGAGCTGGATGCGGGTGAGCGAGACGTCGAACTCGAGCGGCCACAGGGTTAGAACGAGGATGCCGATCAGATACACGACTGAGAGAAGACGCACGGCGCCGCGCGCTCGTTTCCACCATGTGCTTCCGGCGGCCCGGCCCCAGAAGAGGATGACCATGGCTCCGATAGCGGGCAACGCCCATACGGCAACGAGGGCCCGGCTGAGCTGGATCTCGGTTGTCAGCACCCCGTCATTCTGAGTGCGACCGCTGACTTACCGAAAGATTCAGGTCCCGCCTTCGACGAATCCGAACCAATCGGTGAGCCACTCGCGTCGATCACCCTTCTTACAGGTTGCGACGGGTTCTGAGGGGGCGCTGGGAGCCCTGGGGACGTTCGGACTCTCCCGCAGATGCTTGCTCACCAACCTCTTGGACCGTGCGACTCTGACCAAGGAGTCGGCTTAGCTTCCCGCCGAGTCGCGAAGCTTGGCGAAGGTGCACTCCCGCGGATCGAGGTCTTCTCGCAGGCCCTTGAACGACGGCGCTCGGAGCTTGCCCGCCGCTGTGAGCTGCCGGAACTCAACCGTCGCGACGAGCTCAGGACGGACCCAGTGGGCATGCCTCAGCTCCGGCTTGCCCTTCAACTCTGCTTGCGAAAAGGGCACTTCGTCGGTTTCAAGCGGCCGAAGCATGCCTTCGAGCATCTCCCTGGATCGGACGTCGAATCCCGTTCCTACCGTGCCGGTCGACCGGAGCCGATCACCGTCGTACACCGCCGTCACTAAAGAACGGAGACCGCCGGACCCTCCTTCGTTCCACCCGGCGATGACTACGTCGGCGTCGAACGTGGTCTTGATCTTCAGCCAGTTCTTACTTCGCTGCCCGGATTCGTAACGGGAGCTCAGCCTCTTGCCGACTACTCCTTCGAGTCCCTGAGCACTTGCTGCCTCGAACAGCGGCCTCCCGTCCCCTTGTACGAATGGAGAGAGCTGGAACCAACGCGTCGCGACGACGCTCTGGTCGAGAAGCTCGCGACGCTCAGAATAGCTCAGCTCCCGCAGGTCTCTTCCGTCTAGGTAGATGAGATCGAAGGCGATGTAGGCGACGGGGATGGTCTTCATCAGGCGACTGATGTCGTGCGCGCCCCGGACGTGCATCCTGCTCTGCAGCTTCTGGAAGGACGGTACGCCGTCCTCGAAGGCGACGATCTCTCCGTCGACGATCGCGTCGAGTGCAACGAGCTGCTTGTGCATCTCGTGGAGCTCCGGGTAGGCGACTGTGACGTCGCGATCGTTACGCGAGACGAGCTTGGTCTCCTCGTCGCATACGGACAGGGCGCGGATGCCGTCCCATTTCGGTTCGAAGGCCCATTCGTCGTCGTCGAATGGTCGGGTGATGAGTGTGGCCAGCATCGGATTGAGCGGTGGCAACGGCTCGGGCTCTGGTCGCTCGTCTTTCGAGAGGAAGACCAGCCACTGCTCCTTCCCGCCTTCCATCCTCGTGCGCACCAACCGGTAGACGCCTTGCAGTCGGTGGCCCTCGAGACGGAAGCGGATGTTGCCGTCCTTCTGATCGAGCATCTCGTAGGTGCCGGAGTCGAAGATGCGAACCGCCCCGGCTCCATAGTTGCCCTCGGGAATCGATCCTTGGAAGCTGCCGTATTCGAAGGGGTGATCTTCGACGTGGATCGCGAGCGCGCCTTTCCCTTTGCGCCGGGGCAAGCCCTTAGGAACGGCCCACGATGCGAGCACGGGCGTCTTGCCGTTGAGCATCTCCAGGCGAAGATCGAAGTGGAGTCGGGTCGCGTGGTGCTGATGGATGACGAACGTCTCACCGGGCCGGGCTTTGCCCGGATCGACGTCGCCGCTGAAGGAAGCGGCGGGCTCCGGTGTCTCGTCGAAGCGACGCTTGCGGTTGTAGGTCGAGCTTCGCTTCGATCCGGTCGACGGCTTGGCCTTCGCCATCCCTTGATTCTGCGCTACGCCAGCGGTGGACCCTCGGGCATTCCCTCCGGGCCGCGCCAGGTCTCGATGTAGCGCTCGGCGATCGCGCACGCACCTTCGAAGGGCCCACGCGGATCGGCGGAGGCTTCGCCCATCAGCGAGGAGATCTTGTCCTCCACGACCCGGAAGAGCTCGCCGGAGTCGCCGGGACGTGACGTGTAGCCGATAGTCGCGCCGGCATTGCAGACGAAGTCTGGTAGGTAACGGATTCGTCTTTGCCTAAGAACCTCAAGGGCTTCTCTCACATAGGGAGCGTTCGCAGCCGGAGCGATCCACGGGATGCGCAACCGTTCCGCGACCTTCGGCGTGATGACGCCGGTCCGGGCGCCGGGAACGAGGATGTCGGCCTGCGCGTCCCAAAGGGATGCCGGGCTAGACGAGAAATCCCCGCCCACGTGCCGGACAACGGCGTCGCCGTGCTCACGACGCAGGCCGAGCATGAGCTCGACGTCGAGCCCGGAAGGATCGAAGACGCAGCCTTCCAAGGTGGAGACGGCGACGACGCGAGCGCCGCGGCGGACGGCTTCACGCGCTACTCCCCCACCGACTTTGCCGAAACCTTCGATGGCGAAGGTGGAGTCCTCGAGGGAGCCGCGCGCGGTCTCGACAGCGATGACGACGCCAAAGCCGGTGATAACGTCCTCGATGGGAACGCCGCCGATGTTGCCGGCCATGACACTCGGAGGCTGGGATTGATCGCGCAGAGGAGCGAAGTCGGCCTCGCACGTGCCGAGATCGGGCCCGGTTCCGAACTGTCCCGACTCGACGAGCTGACGGATCTCCTCGCAGTAGCGGCGCATGAGCTCGTTCCTTTCCGCGGGCTTGCCGCGTACAACACCCTTGGCTCCGCCCGCAGGTAGCCCTATGGCGCCGAACTTGTAGGTCATCGCGCGAGCAAGCAGTGACGCCTCGTGCTTAGTTACGTCCGAAGCGTACCGAGTGCCTCCCCCGCTGTAGCGAGCATTATCGAAATCGAAGGCGATGAGTGCATTGAGGGTCTTGAGGCTCTCGATCCTCAACGTAGGACCTTGGCGCAAACCTGTCCCGGGCGTCGCCGGATCGCCTGAACGTCACGTACCAAAAGCAGAGCCGAGGCCGGTCTGATTCGTCGCAGGTTCCGCGGCTTCTACTACCAGAACCAACCGCTCAGCAGACCCTGCACCGCCTGATTGAAACTAGCGATCGTGTCCGCTCCTGCCTGTGCGGAAACGAAGGGCAGCGCGAACACCGTTCCGAGGAGCCCAAGCTTCAGCAACCAAACCGTCAGCCGTCGCACGTCGTGTACCCTCCTGGTCCTCATCGCCGTTACCACTCATGATTGACCGGATACGCGGGAGAAGCAAGAGCGGGACCGGCAGCAGAGCTGCGACTCCGATCTGACCTCCGCGTTGCGAACGCCCCTCGTCCATTTGCGTGACCTGGGGCACCGCAGCAGCACGCCTCCTGACCGGCGACGCTACTACTCGTGGATTCTCGCCGCTACCCCCCCGTTCCTGCTGTCTCGCGGACCTCTCGCAGACTCGATGCGGACTTCCTAACGGGGTGGCTTGAAAGCCGCGAGGATCTCTTCGGCCCAAGTGCTCGTCAACTGCAGCGATTTCTCTAAGTCCGATTGCACATCCTCACGCAATTGCTTCGCCTCAGCCTCCTTCTGTTCCGCTTCGAGCAGCCGCTTGACGGCGTCAGCCGCGACACCCTGGCCGGGAACTGGGAGTAACAACTCCGCGGCGATCGACCACCGGACTCTGCTTCGACCGATACCCGTCGAAAGAAGGAGAAGTTCAGCACGGGCTTCAGGCGACCTCAGCAGCGCCCACACCAATCGCGAATCGACGCCTTTCTTGGGCTGACAGATCGTGTATTCGTTCGTTACGACGGTGTCGTTCAACGCCGCGGGCACTATGCCGACGGCGCCATGAACCGCGTTGATATGACTTACGACAATTTCACCCGTACGGACCCGGTAGAGCCTCGTGTAATTGCTATCCGATGCAAAGATTTCTTCCCCAGCTTCAGCAAACCCGTCATACCGGACGCGAAGATGGGTCACAGGCTCATCCGTGGACTCTGTAACGACTGTGCGGCGAGCATTTTGGGGAGCGTCTAGGTCCACGACGTCAACTAAGTCAGACAGCTTCGCTACCGTAAATCCGGCCTTCCTCCACGCTGCGACGTGATGACCCGCCTTTAGGAGACAACTCTTCACATCCATTCGATCGGCAATGCGACTGGCGGGGACCAACCATCTCTTAGCAGAACTGTCGCCCTTCAAGAACGCTTCGAAGAGTGCGCCCACGCGCTCGATTTCCTCTTGGGCACGCTTTCGGTTGACACGATCAATCGGCAACACACGCTGCCGGGGTGAGTCGTCAACGCCAACACTCGTGCAGTAGTACATGAAGACGTTGGGTTGCTTCTCGTCCTCAGATGTCTTCTTCTCTAACAACAGCAAAGAGGTCTTCACCCGCGCTTTGGCGCGCTGGAATGCATCACCCGGCAGCGACACAACACCTCGCACGATGAATTTCTTGCGTATGAAGTCACGAACTTCGTTGTACTTACTCGCGCCGAGAATGCTGTCATCGATGACTGTAACCAAACGACCCCCAGGCTTCAGAATGTCGTGGTAGCGCTCGATGAACATCACGCTCGACCGGAGCATGGGTTTGGGCCGCCGCGCCCCGCCCTTATCGGAAAAAGCGATCTCGTACTCGTCAAGCACAGCTTCGTCACCAGACTTCCTGCTGTACTCCTTTGCGAACGGCGGGTTGGTCAAGACAACATCGGCAAAGCCGCCGCTCGCATTGAATCGGGTGCGCAGCTCCGCCTTCTCGCGCGCCACCTCGGGTTGGTCCATCTTCTCGCTCGGAATCTTCTTGTCAAGAGCGTCGGCTTGAAAAATGCTGCTCCCTCCGTCGCCATGGAGATACATGTTCATTCGAGCGATGCGAGCAAGGGGTGGATCCTTAGCGACGTCAACACCGAAGACACGCTCAGTCGCGATCTGATACTTCATTTTCTCCCGCTCCTTATTAGTGAGCGAGTCGTTGTTCTCCACCTTCCCCCACAGGTCCGCAAGGGCGTCGATGAGGAAACCCCCAGTCCCACAGCACCCATCAACGACGGTGTCGATTTGAGAGCGGTCTGCGCGAAGGCGTGCGAGGCGTACGCCTAACTTCACAACACTTCGAGGCGTGAAGTATTGGCCGAGATCCTTGCCTCGCATTGTGGCATTGAGGAACGTTTCGAACAGACGCCCATTCAGGTCGGCATCGATGCCGAAGAGATCGATTCCCTCGAGTCTTTCCACTACTCCTTTGATTGTGTCCGGCGAGAGGTTGATGTGATCACCCGACGGAAAGATGCGCTTTCTATTCCCCGCCTGAATCTCGGTCTCGAGCCCGGAGAGAAGATTCTGGAACTGAAGAGCGTCCAACGGGTTGGGATGATCGGCTTCGCGTTCGTCGATCCATCGTTTAGAGAAGCGCACCTCCGCCGCAGGAAGAACGATCTCAGTGGCTGACGCAAACTCCGGATGCCGACTGTGAATATCGCGATCCGACAGGAGTTTTAGGAAGACGATCTTCACAAACTCCATAAAAGCCGCCGACTGACTCAAATTGTCTTTGCGATAGATGAACTGGTGACACCACCCGAAGTCTGCGTTTACATCCTCAACCTCGCGACGGTGAATCGTGTGGGTTGGGCCTTGTGGCTGCACTTGACCCGCGTCGCTGGAGAATCGCTCCTCACAGAGCAAATCGCGGAGTTGCGCATACTTTGTGTTGCCATCCACGAAATCCTCGAACGACAGGTCGAGCAGAGAGTCTTCTCGGTCCCACTCGTAGACCTTCGTCGTTGCACCGTTGGTCACGACGAAGTAACGAACGGGATTGCCGCTCTTGTCGGCACGGTTGAGGTTCAGACAGTAGCTAGCGCATTGACCCGCATATTCATCGACCGACTCGTCAACACCCTTCGCATCAAGAACCCAACGAATCTTTCTCTTCACCTCGACGGCGTAATCAGGCCGGTAGTTCAGTTTCTTGCGGCCCTGATTGACGACGAGCTTCGAAAGGCTCGTCTTCGGCTTGATCTGCTTGTCCTTGTACCCAAGGTCCGGTAGCAATCGGTTGACGAAGAACTGCTCGACAGACGCCTCGTTATCAAGGTCGCTGATATCGCAGAACTTGTTCTTCATGAAGGTCGCTTCTTCGTCTTCCTCCGCGGACGATCCCAGTAAGGACTCTTGCACTTGGGACAAACCCGCGGCTCAGGCCCATCTCCACGCGGCACCCACTCGTGTCCGCAGCGTTCGCATTGGAATCCCCAAACCTGAATCCGCGCCATCCCTAACAGTATCTGAGGACTAGTAAGACCTGACAAGTATTCTTTTAAAGAGGATATACCAAGGGGAGTGACTAGCGCGGAGAATCAAGCCTGTAGATCGAGTCCCGCTCCTCCGCGGTGAGGCTTCGCGACACGTGGAGCATGACCTTGCCGTAGTTAGACGAGAGCGCCCATTCGACATTGCGCGGAGCGCACAGGCCGCCGCCCTCTCTACGCTCGAGGGCGATGCGACACAACGGACAGACACCGTCAGAAACTAGCGCAGCGGAACGCTCAAAGGTCATACAAACCCGGTCGTCTTCGGACGGGCTGAAATGGTTGGCTGGAACTGAATGACCGTCATCGCGCTGCCGAACGCCCCGGAAGGACTGGATCTGGAGGACTTCGTCGCAGCGCTCTTCATCTGTGCGCAGTTCTACATCGAAAAGAGCGTGGAGGAACAGAACGTCCTTGAGCTCGACATTCTGGCGACTTCCTACTCAGCAGACCTTCCGGACAAGCGGCTAGTCGAGGTAAAGGGGACGCTTCCCCACCTAAAGGACGCCTTCAAGGTCCTCGGCTGGATGACCTATCTCAAGTACGACAAAGGAATGCTCGTCGTATCGAAACAACCGGAGGAGCACGATCTCGCCTTCCTCACAACCAAGTGCGATGAGATGAACATTCAGTTGATCGTGGTCCCTGACGTAGAGCACGCAGCGGATGTATTCGAAGCCGCAGGCTTCAATCGGCCGGAGGAATTGGCAGTGGAGATCTGGCGATTCTCGTTTTGGGTTGAGCGCCGCATGATCGAGTCCCTTCGAAAGCTAGCCTCCGAAAACCCCGACATGCGCGCGCCGAGAGAAGCGCTTTCCTACTACAAACTGATTAATCATCGGGTGTCGTTGACGAGCGATCCGATCGAGCGTGTTACCCAGCTGTACGAGGCATACAAGGAGCACCCGAGGTTGACGGCGGGCGCGGCTCTTGAGCTTGAGGGTGGCGAGTTCGACCCCGTGACACCAGGCAACCCGAAGTCCATTGGTGACGCAATCTACAAAGGTCAACACCCGATTTTGCACGCGTGCATGTTTCTCGAATGGAAAGCACGGATGTCGATACTTAAGGCCGCTGTCGACTACTTGTGCCATCGCGCAGCTGAGCCACCACCAGAACCAGGGAAGATCCGCGTCGACTTCGGCCTTGTCGATCTCCCGACCAGTTTCCTGAACGGATTGGAGGCAATCGCGAAGCTTCCCGAGATGAATCGGTATCCCCTCTTCTGGCAGATATTCCTGGGAGCCTGGGGCGGCTTCATCCTCGGAGATCATGAGGAGAAGGACATCGAGAACCTCGCCGCGCAGTCTGGAATTGCCGTCGAGAACGTGCCTCACGCACTTTCCGCAATGGACCTGCTGTTTCCGCTCGAGGATGGTTGGATTGCGGGGACGTCCACCGCCAACTATCGAGTCACAAAGATGATGCCCTGGGGGTTAGAAGGCATCGGCGCTTTCCATCGACGGGTGCGATACGAGTGCGAAGAATTCGACGAGCTCGCCACAACGGGTAGATACACCGCCCACGACCTTGCGAAATGGAACAACTACGGGGTGGCCCTCCTCAAGGAGTGATGGCCGTCACCACAACCGGACAAAGGCGTCTTTCTTCTCCTGAGGACATAGGTAAAACCTTGCCACCCGCTACGACGAGCTGACGCTGATAGCGGCTTACGCGCACTGAAGATTTCGAGCGACTGGAGATCGGCCGAGAGGTAATGACACGCCGAGCGGCTGCCGTCACGAGAACGAGGAACAACGGGAAGTAAATCCCGCTGTTCATCCGGGCTTCTTGCACGGCGACGTCTACTTCGGTATCGCTTGCACCCTCCACAAGTTCGTCGAGAGTCGTCACTCGGAAAGCCTAAGACTTGATGCAGACGCGTCCAAAGCCGAGCATCTTTGGACGCCCAGCCAATCTACGCACGCTTGACCTGCCCTTCTCCGTTGCCTTCCGTGGCCACTCCCGGGCTTTCCCTTGACTTGGAGCGGCTCGAGGCTTATTCGATCCCCGACGGCCCCGTCGAGCTACTCGGTGGTCGGGGAACCGTTCCGCGATTTGTGCTAACCCCTGACCGATTCCGAGATCCAGTTCCTTTATCGATCGGGCAGCTAGGAAGTGAGGGCTGCCTAGGTTGAGCGACGGTTCTGGCGGCGACGTCGCACGAAGTACCATCCTCCGCCCCCGATGGCAACGAGGACAGCCAGGCCGCCGATCGTCTCCCCGGCCGATGCTTCTTCGGCATCGAGCGGCTCAGCGGTTGGGGAATCTGTGGGTTCGGGCGTCGCCTCCTCTGTGGGTTCAGGCGTGGGAGTCGGCTCGGGCGTTGGCTCCGGCGTTGGCGGATTCGTTCGTTGAGCTGGGGCAGGGGCCACGGGTTGTGCCGGAGCCGGCTGCGCCGGCGCGGGCGTGGCCGGGTCAGGCGCGGTCTGGCCGCACGGCGCTTGGTGGCAATGGTAGGAGTTCAGCGGTGCACACTTGCCGGAGTTGTAGCCCGCTTCCCGGCAGTAGTGCCCACCATTGCTGTCGAGTCCGCCGCCATGTCCGATCGCCGGCTCGGCAAATATCAGGACGGTGGCGAACAACGTGAGGCCGAGCACAATTAGCCGTCGCGCCCTTACCCGCATGTTTCCCTTCCGGTGAAACCCTACCGCCAGGCGGGCCAAAGCCCAAGAGCCCAGGTTATGGGCAGGAACGGACCATTTCGTCCAGGGCCGAGACCTCATCAGGGTCGGCTGTGAGGCTCCATCGCTTCTTCACCCCGATCCAGGTTCGAGCGTAGGTGCAGTGGAAAGAAGCCAAAGGTGGTCGCCACTCGTCGGGATCGCCGTCGGACTTACTGCGGTTCGACGACGCGGACACGGCGATCAAAGAACCGTCGTATCCAAGGTCATTTGCGAAGTCTCGGCGGCGCTGAGGAGGCCAGGAGGCGGCCCCGGAGTCCCACGCTTCTGCAAGCGGGACGAAGTGATCGATGTCGAAGGTGCCAGGTTGCGTCGTCACCGCGCCGTCAAAAGCGCTGCGCCACCGCCCGCCGCTGATAGAGCAACTTGGGCCGACCGTAACCGGTTCGAGCGACTCGGCGATCAAAACCTCGTCGCGCGTGTCACAGCCGTCACCGTCAGCGTCGATCCAGTCGCCGAACACGTCTCGGTCGTATCCGGTGAGACTGACCTCCGCCCTTAGGATGAGACCTTCGAAGAGTTCCAGGACGGTCTCACCTAGCGGACGTATGGTGGGCGGCGGAGGCGTGCTCAGTTCAACATGGGGCCTTGGCGTTGGCTGAGGTGCCCTGGTTGCTTTGACGGCCGGTGTCGGACTGGTGACTGCCTGCAACTCCGATGCCCGTTTGTTGCTGCCTTGTTCCGCAGCGAAGGCGACAGCTCCTACGGTGACGGCCCATAATCCCGCGATTGCAGCGGCGCGCTGCCAATCGGTCCACGGGGTTTGTGCGAGCTCACTGGAAAGCCAGAAGGGCAGAAGGAACACCGCAACCAGCAGGCTTCCAATCGGTGGACCTTCGCGAACGTAACGCGCGAGCCCCGTCCTGCTTTGGTGCACAGCACACGATAGACCGTCCTTGGGCTCGCCCTGAGAGTAGTCACGGCCCTGAGCGGGGGCCGGGCTCGTTCAAGGGGCGGGCCCGCTCACTCGCTGTCCGGATCCGTCGCGTGCTCTCGTTATCGTTGCCCCGGTGGAAGCACACAAAAGAGCGCCACATCCACGGGGGGGCTGCCACGCAACGTGACCGCCTACCTGCGGAGTGCCCAGCGCTGGAACCGCCCGATCTGCCTCAGGTGCGCGAGGCGCAGAGTCGAAGTCGGGCGAACGGGCTGGTGTCGTCCATGCACCCTTGCTTACGACCGACAGTTCGAAGTCGGTCAGGTCGAGAAACACGCTAACGAATAGCCGTTCAAAGCTGCACGGCTTTGTATCGGATACCGGGTTGGACGATTGGTTGATTAGGGTCATTTCCAAGAGGCTCAGGAACGCCCAAAGGAAGGCGGGCGAACTAGGTGAGCTGAAAGAGATCTGGGAGGGCGCCTACGTCGCTCTTGGCCGGGCACCCAGCGTGACAATCATCGGCTATTCAATGCCGCCCGACGACACGGAGATACGAACACTCCTTCGGGCCGATGTCGTGCGTGGGCCGAAGAACTCAAGCGTAACGGTGCGCAACCCTTCGCCCGATGCGCAAGTCCGGTTGCGAACGTGGGTCTCGAAGCAAGCCAAGTCGGACTACGGACCGTTCTCGGCATTCGGTAAGGCAACATCATCATCTTCGTGAAATGCGGCGAGCACAGCACGTCCGAGTCTTGTGACGACCCAGACGTAAGGAGCACCGGCGAAATGCGTGCCGCTCGAATCAACCAACCCAGAGTTCTCTAGGTTCTCGATGACGAAATCGAGAATCTCCTCATCGAACGCGGCCTTCATCTCGTAGTACTCAGCCGAGCCCGCATCGATTCGAACGGGTTCCCGAGCGCGCGGGATGATGACTTCGTGCTCTGGCTGGCCGGCGATGTGATCGAGCACCAGAAGATCGTGCTCCTCGACGGATTCGATCCCTCGAAGGATGCGTAGCTCGTACTCGCGAGCCCAACCCTTCTCCTTCAATACACCCGTTGCCAGCGCCCTTCCGAGCGTCCTTCTCTTCCGATGGGAGGACGAGCGCAGTGCGGCGAGAACGGCAGCCTCGTAGAGGTCGATCACGCGCTCGTCACCGACAACGGCCTGCTTCAGTTGCTCCGGCGTGACACCCTCGTCGGCCAACGCCCTGTGGACGTCCTCCATCCGCTGCCCTCGGATGCGTTCGAGCGTATGGCGGCCGAGAGCCGTGATGTACGGAGCCGTCGCCGCACCGGCGAACATGCCGATGGGTCCTCCGATCGATCCCACAGCAGCGCCGGCGACCGAGACGGCAGCATCGAGATGCGTCTCGGGTTTAACTAGTCGACGCCACCAGGACCTTCGCTTCTTCGCCATTTACCCGACCATAGAACCGCAGAGGCGGACTAACATGTACCGTGGGCCGGATCACTCTCGTACGAAGCCCGACCGGTTAGTACAGGCGCAGCCGGTGATCGATCAACCAACCGGCTCGACGGAGCACTTCCTTCTGGGGTCGGCGCTCCCAGACGGCGGAGCCGCAAGCAGCCGGGCCCAGCGAGTCACGGCCCCCGGAAATCCTCAAACAACCTCACGCCCGCTAACTGCGGATCTACGCAGTGCCATCGAGTCAACTTCTGTTACGGAGCGTCAGCCAGGGGCTGAGTCCGTTTGAGGCTCTCGCCTGCTCGCGTGGCGCCAACCGATAGGCGGTCTAGGGCTCGCACCGTCTGGCCGTAGGCGTCGTGCGCGGCACCGAAGTTGTCGAACTCTCGCTTCGTGATCACCAGCACGGCAAGCGCTGCGAGGAGGGCCGGCCAGCCGATCTCGCGGAACACAAGGATCGTCATACCGCTCGTCGACACCAGCACCGCCTCAAGTGTCAGCCACACCCTCACCGCGTCCTGGAGCCAGGCCCGGCCCCCTTCTGCGAAGCCCTGACAAACGGCCTCTAGGGAGGAGTACACAAGCGTTCCCAAACTCGCTGCGATCACGAACGGCAGCGCCTTGTTCGTCGAAGATATGGAGTCCGCCACGTTCATCACGCCGTGCGTGATCGCCCAGCACGCGGCCATCAGGAACGGGTGCCAGGCCACCTCTACCCACGCATGCTTGGCCAGGATCAGCGCCGTCGCCGCGAGCAGCGAACCCATGACCACGACCGACCGTCCATCGAGCTCTAGGTCGTTGGCGAAGAGGGCAACCGCAGGCGCGAACACGGCAGCGAGGCTGATCCGCCTTCCGTAGCCCAGGTTGATCTTCAGGACGGCGCACGTCACGTAGGCACCGACCAGGACGACGACCGCAGCCAGGTCGGAAACCACGGCCTACCTCACCTTCGAGGCGAAAGTCTCTTCCGCCACGTGGTCGTTTGTGTGCACCGCGACCGGGAACCTCACTACCGCTTCGCCACGCTCAACTGCGCGGACGAACGCATCGACGATCTCGGTGTCGAGTTGCGTCCCCGCCACCCGATTGAGCTCCTCGCACGCCTCTTCCTTCGTCATCGCTTTCCGGTAGGGGCGGTCGTTCGTCAACGCATCGAACGTGTCCGCCACAGCGAGCACTCGCGCGGCGTATGGGATGTTCTCTGCTTCCAGCCCGTGCGGGTAGCCCTTCCCATCCATGCGCTCGTGGTGGTACAGGATCTCCCACTGCAGATCCTGAAGGTGATCGATGTCCTTGACGACCTCCGCCCCCACTCCCGGGTGCGACTTCATCTCGGTGAACTCCTCGTCGGTGAGCGCACCGGCCTTGGTCAGGATCTTGCTCGAGACCGTGACCTTGCCCACGTCGTGGAGCAGTGCACCGAAGTACCTTCGCGTGAGCTCCTTTTCGGGAGTGCCGAGCTCGCGGTGCAGCGCAACCACGTACTCCGCTACTCCTTCGGAGTGGTGCCGCGTGTACGGGCTCTTCCGGTCTATGGCGCGCACGAACGTCTTCAACGTCTCCTCGTGAACCGCGTCCAGGTCGAGCTTGGACTGGCGCACGAAGCGCAGCGCCACGAGCGGCATGACCAGGAACACGCCGGCCACCATCCCGAACTCCTTGTACAGCGTGGAAACGAGGAGCGCCGCCAGCGCGAAGGAAAGTGAGTGAGGGATCGTCCAAGTCATCTGCCGAGCGACCGCACCGAAGTGAACTTGGCGGTGAAGGGCCACGACAGTTGCAACCTGTCCCGTGTTGAGGACCTCGGCCACGACGGCAGCAATGAGCGCGGCGCCGAATAGCGTCGCTATCCCATCGAAGGCTCCGGTGATCGTCGTGAAAACGACGGCCGTGGCGGCCATACACACCGTCTCTTGCGCACCGTTGAAGATGCGCCGGACGGCGTCACGTTCCGTTCTCAGAAGGGCGATCGGAAACGCCGGAAGCAACGCGATGAACGTGGCCGTGGCGGGATCGACGGTGAAGGCTGCCGTGAGAAGAACGATGAACCCGGACGAGAGCTTGAGCGGTCGTTGCGGACTGGTACGCGCGACGTAGAGTCCGGGCAGCGGCACCTCGACGGTCGTGTTCTCGGCGAGGTTGTGCACGACCCAGAAGAAGAGGACTTCTGAGAGTTTGGGCCGGCCCCAGTGCATCCACGTCGTGACCGTCGCCCCGATGGCGACCGACACCGTGAAAGCCACAAACAGCCGAACGCTTGTCGGCTTTCGCTCCGCTGGCAATGCACACTCCTACGTGAGAAAGGAGGCAGAACCCGACCCAGTCACCTCACCACTGCCAGCCGCCCAAGAGCGACTTGAGGTTCAAAAACGTAAGCAACCCGCCGCCGAGATATGTAGCTAACTTCGATACACGTGCAACGACTTTGCGTATATCTCGCTTGCGCTGTACCTGGAACAACTCCCTTCAGTCATGGTCTTCTTCGCTCCGCTAGTTGCGAAGAGAGATCCGCTCCGCTGAAGGGTGGTACGCGGTTGGCTGCTTTAAGGTCGGGTCCTTTTGCCCCCCTCCCTATCCCTGTTTCTGTCCGCTCGTGAAACACCTGCTCCATCGGCCAAAAGGCCGACGGCCTCACACCCCGAAGATGGAAGGCCACTATACGGAGCGCGTGAAACATCTGTAAAGCACCGTGCACTGTTGTTCACCCAAATGACACACCGGTCCCATCATGTTTTCGCAGGTCAGCGCGGCGTCACGCCGCGCGACTATGCTTACCTCTCATGGGTGATGGGGGTCTTATGGGGGAAGGGGGCACGGGCGTACGTCCTGAGGCCGGCGACCTCGAGCGGGAGCTGGCTGCGTTACCGGGTGTTCAGGCCGCGCGCGTCGTGGCCACCGCGTCGGGGCGCGTAACCGAGATACATCTCATAACCGACAACTCGAAAGCACCCAAGGGAATCGTGCGCGACGTCGAAACGATCGCGCAGGCGCGCTTCGGAATCGAGCTCGACCGCCGGATCGTTTCGATCGTGCAGTTCCCGTCCGGCGCAGCGACCGTGCCTGCCGCGCGCAGGCTCGCACTTTCGTCGCTTTCGTTGACCACGGAAGGATCCCAACTGCGTTGTCGCGTTCGTTTGGGGGCCGACGACGAGACGGCGCTGGGTGAAGCCGCCGGGCCTGCGACGTCGGTTGGTCGTATGAAGCTCATCGCGCAAGCCACGGCGAGCGCACTCTCCTCCTTGACGAAGGACACGACACTCGATGTCGCCGACGTGCGCATCGTTGATGTCGGCAGGATGCCCGTTGCGGTTGCCGCGGTGATCGTGTTCGGCCCGGACGGCGAAGAGCTGATCTTCTCCGGATCGGTGCCCGTCCATGGAGACGAGAACGAGGCGATCGTCCGCGCAATCATCGACGCCGTCGCGCATCCGCCGGGGGCATGAGCGCGGACAACGTCCTTCTCGCTATTCCGAACATCTCCGAAGGCCGGGACACAGCCAAGATCGTGCGTGTCGCCGGAAGCGAACCGGTCCTCCTAGATGTTCACTCCGATGTCGATCACAACCGAAGCGTGCTCACCTACGGTGGGGAGCCGAAGGCTGTCGTCGAAGCGGTAGCGGCCATGATCGAGCGGGCCGTCAGCGAGCTAGACCTTCGAAAGCAGGAAGGCGCGCACCCAAGGTTTGGTGTCGTGGATGTCCTGCCGTTCGTTCCGTACTCGGTTCCCGAGGACGTTGCTCTGAAAGCTGCCACCGGTTTGGTGTGGACCACGGCCGAAGGGTATGGCGTGCCGATCCATTTCTACGAGCGCGCCGCGTCCGACGGTCGCTCGCTCCCTAAGCTCAGACGTTTGCTCCGAACCGGGCGACAACACCCTCATCCCTCGTCCGGTGTGATCTCCGTCGGAGTTCGCGATCCGTTGATCGCTTTCAATGTGAACTTCCAAGGGTCGCTCGACGAGGCCAAGCACATCGCGACATCCATCCGGAGCGGCGATATCCGATCTCTCGCTTTCAATCTTCCATCGCGTGGACTCGTCCAGGTCTCGATGAACCTCGTGGACTTCCGGCGCGTCGGGCCGGCGACCGCCTATGACCGCGTTGTCGAAGCGCTCGGGCACGCAATCACCGACTGCGAGGTCGTCGGCCTAGTCCCGGAACCTGTCTTAGGCGAGTTGGAACGGTTGCCGTTGCGCACTCGAGCACGAAGCATCGAGCAAGCGCTTACCCGCAGGTGATCAGGCGATCGCCGTCCGGAGCTAGTCGTCCGAAGAACCATCGGTAGCGGGCCAATAGCGGATAGATGTTGTGAAGACCGAAAGCGATCGCAAGGCGGCCCCCGGGTAGAACGCGCAAGGCTTCGCGAGCGGCATGCGTGCCCGAGTACAGGCGGCCATCACTGGAAGCAACGTGAAATGAGTCGTAACGTTCGTCAGCTGCTCGACATGATTTGGCCACAGCGCTTTGCGCCCGGCCGGCCTCGCCCCCACTAAGCAAAGTAAGCGCGCTGCCGCTCGTGTCAGTGATCGAAGTGTTCCCAGTCGGCCGGCAACACAGGAATCTCCCATGAGGGATCAGGTCGCCATGCGTGCCACGGCTCGTTGAATGGTGCGGCATTTGTCTTTACTTGCTCGATGACGCGCTGCGCCTCGTCGCGGATGCGTTGATCCGTCGGCTGATCGATCAGATCCCGTTCGAGAAGCCCCTCGAAGTCGTCGACGTCCTTCCATTCCCATGTGCCATCGGGATACACGAGGATGTCGAGCATCAGGTCCATCGTGCGGAATCCGCGCCTGGTTCTGCGGAAGGGTTCCTGAAGATTCACGTACCAGCCCCAGGGCTCTCCACCGTCATGCCAAGAAACCCAGACGGCATGCCAATCGTTGGGGCGCATGAGCCACAACGTCGAGACGTCCCACTCCTTGTCCGCCATGATCCAGTCGCATTTGGATAGCGAAGCGAGAAGCCGGTCGGCCCGTCTATCGAGCCACTCACGGTGTGGTGGGGTGCTCGCACATTTTCTGATCGCTCCTTTTGGGCACCACAGAACGACCAGATCCTCTCGGTCTTCGACGACGGTCAGAGGCCAGGCGGTCCACAAGAGATCACGCCAAACGTGGTCCACGATTACCGTCGCGCCTGGCTGCCACAAAGCCGGTTTAGGCCGCTGAGCTGACCGGGATGCGATCGACTACGAAGTCCACGAGCGACTTTAGTGCTTCGCGTTCCGGAACATCGGGCAGCGCCGACGCCGCCACCGACGCGTCCTTCGCGTAGCGCTCGGCCGCCTCGCGCGCGTAGACGAACGAACCCGTCTCGTGCAGCACCTCGATCAAGCGCGACAGGTTCGCGCTGTCCTTCACGAGGCCCGCCACATCGTCACGCTCCCCCATCGCGTGCAGTACGGGCAGGGAGTAGACGCCTTCCTTCAGGTCCGTACCGATGGGCTTGCCGAGCTTCTTCTCGTCCCCCAGGAAATCGAGGAGGTCGTCCACGAGCTGGAACGCCATCCCGAAGTCGATCGCATATCGCTCCAGCAGGCGAGCCGTCTCCACTTCGGCTCCCCCGACCCGGGCCCCCAGGTACGTCGACGCCGCGAACAGGCGCGCCGTCTTCCGCTCGATGACCGCCAGATAATCCTCCGGCGCCCGCTCCGTCTGGAAGGCGTTCTCGATCTCGCCAACCTGGCCCTCGCACAGAGCGGCGATCGTCTCCGCCAGCATCTTCGGACACTCCCCACCCACCTCGGCCGCCAGCAGCGACGCCTTGGCGAACAGATAATCCCCGGACAGCACGGCCAGGGTGTTCGTCCAGTTCGCATTCACGGCCGGCACCCCGTGACGCGTGTCCGCCTCGTCGATGATGTCGTCGTGCTGGAGCGTGGCCAGGTGCGTCAGCTCGATGGCCGCGGCCAGCTTCCGGACGTCCTCTTCACGCGCCGGATCGCGATCCCCGAAGCCCGATGCCACGAACGTCAGCGCCACCCGGAGACGCTTGCCTCCCGCGCGCAGCAGATGCTGCGCCAGCACCGATACAAAGGGGAAGTCGGACGTGACTACCTCGAGCAGGTATCCCTCGGTCGCCAGAAGCTGCCGCTCGACGAGCTTCACCGCCGGCGGCGGACCTTCGAGCCTCCCCGTGCTCGGTCCACTCATTTCGATCAGCCTACCGTTTGTCGCGTTCACGAAGCAGCCCTGTACAATCGCGCGGACGGTCACGGGGAGCCCTGGGAGGAACGTGGATGGCGCGCAGAACGAGCAAGATCGATGTCCTTCAGAACGTCTGGCTGTTCTCGGCATGCACCTCCAAGGAGCTGGGACGCATCGCGTCCCTCGTGGACGAAGCCGAAGTTCCGAAGGGCGCCGTCCTGACGAAGGAAGGCGCGACGGGCCGCGAGTTCTTCGCTGTGTCCGACGGCAAGGCCACCGCGAAGATCCGCAACAAGAAGATCGCCGCCTATGGTCCCGGGGACTTCTTCGGTGAGATGGCCCTGCTCGACCAAGGCCCGCGTTCGGCAACAATCACGGCCGACACGCCGATGAAGCTCTACGTCCTGGACTCGCGGAGCTTCGCGACGCTGATCGACAAGCATCCCGCGGTGGCGCGCAAGATCCTGCGTGGACTTGCGGGACGGCTACGCAAGGCCGAAAAGGCCCCGCACCACTAGAAGCCTAGAGCCTGCTAGCCGGCCTGCGCGGCCGGAGCCCGGCGGAATGAGGGGTGTGCACGCGCGGCCCTAGCGATCCCGCGCAGTTGCGTGCCGATCATTCCCACCGCAGCCGCCCCTGAGCGCCGCAAGCGTTTGAGCTCGAACTCCAAACCGTCCACATCGCCCCGCCGGGCCGCCGAAACGGCCCTGGACAGGGATGCGTTCAGATCGATCATGCGGTCGTCGGTGCTCATGGCCATCCCCCGTAGAACGCCGCCCGCAACCTTCTGGTTACGGCCTACCTATACACCCAGCGGATGACAGCAGCCGGTATATCCTCTCGGCATGATCCTCGAGATCGACTCCGAAGCCATCCGGGACATCGCCGCAGCGGTCAACGCGGCGCGCAAAAGGGATCAATCGATCGAAGTCCTGCGCGACGTCGAGCGGAAGGTCCTTACGGCCATCCGGGAGAAAAGCACCTCTCTCGAGCTCGGCGATCAGGAGGCGCAGTCTCTGCGGAACATCCTCCTGCAGCGTGCTTACGATCAGCGCAACTCAACTGAAGCCACCGACTACGCCGATCTCGCCGAGCGCATAGGTCGCGATCTCGAAGTCGAGGAGCCCCCGATGATCGTCAAGGAGCAAAGCGAATGACGGACAACGGTGAACGTCCGGTCCTCAGCCAGGAGGCCGTCGACGCGCTGAGGGCCGAACTCGAAGAACTGAAGACCAACGGTCGCGAGAAGATGTCCGAGCAGCTGCGCCAAGCTCGTGAGCTCGGCGACGTCACCGACAACGCGGCCTTCGAGGCGGCCAAGCAGGACCAGGCCCTGCTCGAGGGCCGTATAGCGAGGCTCGAAGATGTGCTCCGCAACGCCGAGGTCCGCGACGTGCCGGCGGACGCTTCCACCGTCGTCTCGGGGGTGCGAGTCACAGTGCGCGACACAGATGACCCGTCCATAGAAGACGCGTTCGTGATCGCCGAGTCCGAGGAGCGGGTCACGGGAGCCCGCGTGCTGTCTCCCCGGTCGCCTCTCGGACAGGCGCTGATCGGATGCAGCATCGGCGACCGCGTCACCTACGAAGCACCGGGCGGAACCTTCACATACGAGGTCGTCGGTCTAGAGCCCGCATGACCGACGAGCCCCACGCCGGCGTAGGGGCTCCCATCGATCCGGCCGACGACCCCTCAACGCACGACCGCCACAAGGAAGTCGACCCTCGGCGACTGCGCAGCCTCATCGGACTCACCGTCGCTCGCCTCGGCCCCCGAGCTCGTGGCGCCGTATCCGGCACCTTCCTGACGCTGCTCGTCGGCGAGCACACCAGGAGCCTTTTCGCCGTGACGTTCGCACTGATGGTCCATCGCCTCGTGACGTGGGTCGCCAACCCGATCGCCGGTCGCCTCAGCGACAAGTCGGAGACGCCCATCGGACGACGCGTCCCCTACATGGCGGCCGGGCTTCTCGGCACGGGTGCTTGCCTCGCGTTCTTCACACACGCGACCAGCTACTGGCTGCTCGTCGCCCTTCTCGTCGGCGCGCGGCTTGCTTACGTCGTGTACTTCGTACCGTCGGCCGCGGTCACGCCGGAGACCTTCGGCTCGACCCGGTGGGTGCGTGCCGGCGCCGTCGTAGGCATCGGCGGGCTCATCGTCGGCGTATCGATCCGGATCACCGTCATCGCCACCTGGAACCAGGACGACCCTTCTACCTGGGCGCCGGCCTACTACCTTGCAGCGGCGTACGTCGCGTTCGCCGCGCTGGCGATCGTGTTGATGGTCCGCGAAGCCCCGGCCGCGCAGCGGCTCGCCAAGCGTGCCCAGCACGACCACGACTGGCTGGCCGGCATCCGTTCGGTTTTCGCGGCGCCGAATGCCAAGGTCTTGTTGCTCGGTGTGTGCTTGGCCCTGGCCTCCGGTGGTGCGTTCGAGCGCGTCTACCCGCTCTACGTGCGCGACGTTCTCGGCGGTGGCGGCCGTCAGCTGGCTGCGCAGAACCTGGCGGAAGGTCCGCTCATTCTCCTCGTGGCACCGATCTCGTGGTGGCTGGCCAGCCGGCTAACTCGCAAGACGAACGCCGTGCTGGCCGGACTCTTCGGCGCGGGCAGCGCCGTGGGCCACTTCTGGGTGACCGAGCTGTGGCAGTCCATCGCTCTGAGAACTGTGTCCGCCGTGTTCCTGGTCGCGGCGGTCATCTCGCTCGTGCCCCTCTACCTCCAGATCCTGCCCCGACGAGGGGGGCTCGGCGAACGGATCGGACTCATAGCCGCCCCGGTGCTCGTCGCCGGAATGGTCGGAGCGTTCGCGTCTGCGATCGTCTACGACCTTCTCTGGCAGAGCTACCGCGCGGTGTGGACCACCACCGCCGTATTCGGCTTCGCGAGCGGCCTCAGTTATCTGTGGCTGAAGGTACCCGAGGGCGCCAAGCACGCAGATCCCGCCGGCGGTGCGCGCAAGCTCATGAAGCTGCTCTGGGGAAGGTCGCACGGCCGCCATCTGTTCCGCGGCGAGCTGGCGATGCCCGACACGGACGGGACGAAGCTCCTCGAGCGCGCAGCCGACGAGCTCAACCCTTATGCAGAAGTCGCTGCCGACAAGTCGGCGGACGTATCTTCATCCCAACCGGAGCAAGGAGACGAGACATGAAGGCTGCGGTCCTCGAAGAGTACGGACAGCCCCTCAACGTCACCGACGTCGATCTCGCGGCGCCGCAAGCGCACGAGGTCAAGGTCGCGATCAAAGCCACCGGTGTCTGCCACTCCGACCTGTCCATCCAGCAGGGGAAGCTTCCACTGCCGACTCCTTGCGTCCTCGGACACGAGGCCGCAGGCGAGGTCACGGAGGTCGGCGACGGCGTCACCTCGGTCAAGCCCGGCGACCACGTCGTCGTCATGTGGACCCCGATGTGCGGCCACTGCTACATGTGCCGCCGCGGCCAGACCTATCTGTGTGAAGGCGTCCGGGCGCTCGGGATGATGGACGACGGCACGTCCCGTCTGTCCAAGGACGGAAAGCTCATCCTGCACGGCATCAACTCGGCGACCTTCGCGGAGGAGGGCATCTACCGCGACTACGCCGTCGTGCAGATCCCGGACGATGTGCCCTACGAGGTCGCGGCCGTCGTCGGATGCGGTGTGCTGACCGGAGTCGGTGCGGCCATCTACACGGCGGGAGTGAGGCCGGGTGAGTCTGTCGTCGTCTTGGGTTGTGGCGGAGTCGGCATCAACGTGATCCAGGGGGCGCGGTTGGTGGGCGCCAACCCGATCATCGCCGTCGACACGTTCGCCGAGAAGCTCGACATGGCCAAGCGGTTCGGTGCCACGCACCTCATCGACGCGTCGACGGGAAATGCGGGGGCCGAAGTCCTCGAACTGACACAGGGCCGCGGGGCCGACGCCGCGTTCGAGGTGGTCGGGGTTCCCGCGCTGCAACGCCAGGTGTTCGACATGACACGCCGCGGGGGACGTTCGGTGTTGGTGGGAGTGTCGGCGCTGACCGACGAGGTGTCACTGCCGTCGATGTTCCTGACACTCGGCGAGAAGACAGTGATGGGCTGTTACTACGGATCGTGCGATCCGAAGCGCGACATCCCGGCGTTCCTCGAGCTGTGGAAGGCGGGAAGGCTCGATCTCGAAGGCCTGATCACGAAGACGGGATCGTTGGACGACGTGAACCGCGCCTTCGAGGACATGGAAGCGGGCCAAGTGATCCGGACGGTTCTCACGCCTTAGCGGTCCGCGGTCACTTCACGGTGATCTGTCCTTGCATCCCGTACGTCCAATGGCCGGGAAGGTGACAGCCGAACCACATCGTTCCCCGCTCGGCGAACGTGAAGGACGTCTCCGCCGTTTCGAGCAGCGGGACGCTGACCTCGCCCGGAATCGGTGGATGCCACTTCTCCCGGCCCGACTCATGTCGTATCTGGACGGGCATCGGACCAACGATCAGCTCGTGATCGATCGGGTCTTCGTTGCGGACGACGAAGCGAACCTTTTCACCGCGCTTCACTTCAAGATCCGATACCGAGAACTTCGAATGCCTCACCGCAAGGACGACGGTGCGGACGGGGGCCGAGATGGAAGCCGAAGCCGAGACGCCGACGGCGGCCAGGAGCACACCGATCAAGATCGCCGTGCGTCCGCGCAATCTCATGTGCTGGTGCGAGGCCGGCCCCACCTCCACCAACCGAACGCCGCTACGGCGCTGATCGGCAGCAGCGTAAAGGCCAGCACGAGCGGCCACGTCGACCTCGTTTGACTGACGGGTGCAGCCGCCAGATCTCCGGTGACGACCGGGATCGGCGTGAGCTCGGCTGTGGGAGCAACCGTCGGCACCGGAGTCGGAGCCGGCGTGCGCGGCGCAACGAGGCCCGCTCTGGTCGGCGAGGGCGCACCCCCGTCGACGTTGATCGCGAGGTCGTAGCGAAGCTGGGGAGCCGTGGAGTTGATCGTCAGGTGTGTCAGCCACATGCCGAATGGAGGAAGCCACTCCATCCCCCGATCGGATCGCAGGTCGGCCAGCAAGTCCTCCGATGCGGGTACGCGTCGCTCGATCTCGAATCCCGAACCGGCCGCCGGTAGGAGATTAGGGATCCGGTCGGTTAGCAAGTACACGTCTGCGGTCACGGCTTCGGACGGTTGCTTTCCCAAGCCGAGGATCCGAAGCGGGACCCACGGGCTGCGCAACGGCATCGTGATGTGGATGGGTGTTCCGTCGCCGATCTGCTGTCCCCTCTCCTTGGCGGCCTTGGAGTCGAAAACCGCGGCCATGAAGTAGGGACTGCGCTTGGCGTAGAAGTCGAGGACTTCGGGTGCGTCCGGTGGGAGCCGGAAGCCGTGATCGGAGGCCCAGATACCGACCGACTCGCCGCCACCCTTGAGCACGGTGATGTCGAGAGCGTCGATCCGAGTCTTGTAGACCTCTTGCGCACTGTCTGCGCGTGCCGTGGTGGCGAAGGCGGCTGCCTCTTTCTGAACTAGTGGTGCCGTTTCCTGCTGAAGTCGTTGTAGCGTCCACGCGCCGCCCTTCTCGACCTTCGAGGGTATGGTCGGAAGCGGAACGATCGAGCCGAACTCTCCACCGCCTCCGGCGTAGTTGAAGGCCGTCACGTAATGCTCGACGCCGTTGTGATGAGCGGCGAGCGTGGTCGTCTTCGTCAGATTCACCGCCCCGTTCGGACCGATGAGCCCGCCACACGCCAGAGCCGACGAGGTGGGTAGGACGACTAGAGCGAATGCGAACACGGCAACGCAGGCACGTCTGGACATTGCGCGACCCCCTTGTCCTCGAAGGACTCGGCGCTATCGAGACATCAACGCGCGAAGGGGGCCGGTCGGTTCAGTTCAGCAAGAGCCGAAGCAAAAAGACTTCGCCTTGGATCTCATCTCCGGAGAAGTCTTCAGAACACCGATGGTCTGGTACTCACCCTGAGCCGCAAGCGCACCGGCCGACGTG
Source organism: Actinomycetota bacterium (assembly GCA_040905525.1). Lineage (GTDB taxonomy): Bacteria > Actinomycetota > JAICYB01 > JAICYB01 > JAICYB01 > JBBDRJ01. The sequence goes on along the minus strand of JBBDRJ010000006.1, from coordinate 47,759 downwards.
GTACCGCTCCACTCCTCGGTCCACGTCTTGCACTCGTTCAGCTTCCAGGTCTCTTGGCCGACGACCTGTGTGAACATGCGTCCGTCGGACCACCGCCAGATGACGTCGCCGCCGCGCTTGACCTCGAAGTCGTAGCGCTGTGATGTAGCGAAGGTCCGTTTGACCACGTCCGGGCTCGTGTTGCAAACCTTCAGCGTGAATTGAGTTCCGCTCGTGAGGGTCGCCTCCTTGAATCCAATGGTGGCTTCGAGCGGCGGCGCCTTGGTGGACGCCACGGCCGACGCCCCACTCTCCTGGGTCTCGGGCGCTGCCCGGTCAGCACTGGCACCACCGGCTGTGGACGTATCAGCAAACTCCTGAACGTCCACGCTTGGTGATGGCGCACCCTGCCCGGCTGTTGCTTGGTCCATCGCCGCAGCAGCAGTCTCGGTAGGCTCAGCTTTCCGCTCGAGTGCGATCTGCGTGGTATCCCGTGCGGTTCCAATCGCGATTCCGATAACGGCAACGATCGCAACCGCCATCGCTCCGGACCCCAGGACCATCTGCCTGCGGCGCTCGATCCGCCGGGCGCGTGCCTTCAGCGAAGCGACATCGGGGACGACGGACGAGACGTTCGGGTTGCGCAGACGCTCGAAGGGGTCACTCATCGCCGAGCTCCTTGCGAAGCCGTTCGCGCGCCGAGAACAAGAGGGACTTCACCGTTCCCGGACGGCAACCCATCGCCTTTGCCGCCTCGTCCATCGTCAGACCCAACACGTAGTGGAGCGCCACGGCCGCGCGTTGGCGCCGAGGAAGAGCGGCAACGGCCGCGTGAAGCTCGGGATAAGCCTCGGGAGCCGGTGTGGTCATGGGCGTAGAGCGCTGGAGCCGGGCGATCGCACGCAATTCACGCCCCGCCCGGCGGTGCCAATTGATCGCGAGGTTCGTCGCCACTCTGTATACCCAGCCGGCCGGGTTCCCTTCGGGCCAGAGCTTCGACCACGATAGATACAGGCGCGCGAAGGCCTCCTGGGTCAGGTCCTCGGCGGTAGCACCGTCACGAACGACGAGTCGAACAGCAGCCACGATCCTCCCGTATGTCTCTTTGGTGAACAGGTCATAGGCCTCATCGGCGGAGACCTTCTCTTCGAAAACGCCCTGGGGGTAGCGTGGGTTCAGATGACGACTCTACGGCCGGAGGCGGTTGACAGGAACCTAACCAATGAAAGCTACGTCATCCTGATCCACACCAAGACCTCGACCGAGCGCTATTACCGAGAGAAGAGCGGCTGGTTGAAGGTGAGCACGTGGGGGCGGAAGTTCCCGGCAACCGCGGAGCAGGTCCTGAATCACCTCCTACCGGCACTGGCCGGCGTTAAACCAAACGTCGTCGTCGAGGTTGAGCATCACGACAACCCGGACGACCGCAACCTCTAGCACTAATCGTGACCGACGGGATCCGGTGTTCCTCGCGCAACAGCGTTGGAGCCGCGTGACGTCGAGTTCTGTCGAGATCCGCGAAGAGCCGCTGAGCGAGCTCCCCAACCACTCGCGAGTACCGATTGCCTTCCAGGTGGGACGAGTATTCGACGTTGAGATCAGACGTAACGGCCTCGGTGGATTCGTGTTGTCGGAACGCGAGCTTGCGCACCCTTACGCAAAGGACAATGACGCGATCCACGGCGAAGGACCGACGGATTGGCCAAAGCGATTCGACATCTCGAACTGGGGCTTGATCGCTGCTTACCGCGACGCGAGACGAGTAGGCGGAGCGGTGGTCGCGTTCGATACGCCGAACGTGTTCATGCTGGAGGCCAGACGAGATCTCGCGGCTCTGTGGGACCTCCGCGTGCATCCCGATCTTCGTGGTGAAGGCATCGGCTCACGTCTTCTCCGCGCCTCAGAACAGTGGGCGACCGCTCGAGGCTGCCTGCAACTCAAGATAGAGACACAGAACAATAACGTCGTTGCTTGCAAGTTTTATGAGAGCCAAGGCTACGTGCTTGGCGCTATCAATCGCTACGCCTATCCGGAGTTGCCTGATGAAGTCCAGCTCCTTTGGTACAAGCCTCTCTCGGGCTGAGTCGACATAAGCGACGTTCTAGCGAACCCCGACCCCCGGTCCCTCATGAAACGCCGGCTCGAGTTCTGCGCCGACCGACTACAACTCGACCCGTCACAGCTAGCCGGTTGGACGCTGACCCGATGTATGAGCGTCGTGCTCGAGGCCTTGTTCGACGATGCGCCGTGGGCCCGTGAGCGCCGAGAGCTGATCCCTCATATCGCGCACATCATCGGGTACTGACCCGGCTAGCTGAAGAAGAAACCGCTGCGGGACCAGCCCCCACGTCCGCGCCCGAGCTGCTGCAACGCGAACCGATCGCACGCCGTTTCCGCTGCGCTCCGTTTGCGACGGACCTCTCGCAGGTACCAGTGGTAGTACTCGTGCAAGTACAGATAACGGATCAACTCGTCCGGGCGTTCGAACCACAGCCGTTTGCGGTACCACTTGAAGTACATACGGCGCCGGCGCCTGATGCGCTTGGCCCGGTAGGGAACGTCCTCGCAAAAGGCATAGAACGGCTGCGGCACCTGGATCGTGATCACACCGGCCGCGAAGTCGCAGAACGCTTGCACGTGCGGACGCGTCCGCCAGCGCAGCGGCTTCACGACCACCGTGTAACCCGACGCGATGGGAAGACCCTTCAGCACGCGTTCGACGCGAGCAGGGCTCCAGCCCGGCAGGTCCTTCACACGGATCGGCATCGCTCCCGTCCGGGGGCCGGGCACCCGGGCGACGAGCACGACCGACCGCGGAGCGGCCGAGGGACGAGCCCCCTTGCGCGCCAACTGCTTGGCCGCGACGAGGTCCTCGTCGGTTCCCGACCACACTCCCACCTTCGCGAGGAACGTCGGATCGTGGTCGACCGGACGCGACCGTCCGAGCCACTCGCTGACCTCGCACCCGAGCTCGTCCAATGTGTTGCGCACGTCGGCCACGGCGTAGCTGCGCCGAAGGTCCATGAACTGACGCAGCAAGCTCCCACGCGGAAGACCCTTCGCGCGCAGTCGCCCGCCGGCCGTCGGCGCGACGAGCTCGATCACGATCGTTCCTCCCGGCATGGTCACGCGGAAGAGCTCGCGCACGAACCGCTCGGGATCGCCGACGAAACGCACGACATCGGTCGCGACGACCACGTCGAAGCATTGGTCGATGAAGGAGATCCCGGACGCGTCCGCCGTCAGCGCTCTCACGCCCCGGCGAGAAGTCGCGCGTTCAACCATCCCGTCGGCTACATCGATGCCGATGGTCTGGCCGATCTTCTTGTCTCGGGCTGCGGCTTCGGCCCGGATGCGGCCGAGCACGTATCCCGTCCCGCAACCGACGTCGAGAACGCGTCCTTCCGAGCGGAGATGACGGACGACCCGTCGGGCGATCCGGGTGGCCCGGTCGGAGTCGTCCCTCCAGATGGGGGCGAGCTCGCTGAAGACCTGTCCGGGGTCCGTCCGAATCATGAGGCGCCGAGTGTACGCATCCTTCGTGTCCCAGGGGTTACGTCCACGTGAAGATAGAATCGGCCGCCATGACCCCGAGAACACTGGCCGATCGTTACGAGTTGTCCTCGAAGATCGGGTCCGGCGGCATGGGCACCGTTTGGCGGGGCCGCGACAAGCTCCTTGATCGGGCCGTCGCCGTGAAGATCCTCCACGAGGGCCTTGCCTCCGATGCGATCTTCGCCGAGCGCTTCCGGCGGGAGGCCCTAGCTGCCGCCAGCCTCGCCCATCCGAATTTGGTCGCCGTCTACGACACCGGGGAAGAGGACGGGATCCCGTTCATCGTCATGGAGTACCACGATGGCGAGTCTCTGCACGCCAGACTCGCCCGTGAGGGCGCGTTGCCGGCCGAGGACACGGCCCGGATCGCCCGCTCGACCCTTGCGGCTCTCGGCCATGCACACTCTCGGGGCCTGGTGCATCGCGACATGAAGCCGGCCAATGTGCTCCTTGACGCCAAGTCCGACGAAGCGAAGGTCGTGGACTTCGGGATCGCCAAGAGCATCGAGGACACGGGGGGCGGGCTCACGCGGACAAGTGGGCTCATCGGAACCGCTGCATACCTGTCGCCGGAGCAGGTCTCGGGACAGAACGCCACTCCGGCCTCGGACCTCTATGCCGTCGGGTGCCTCATGTACGCGTGCCTCGTCGGTGACCCCCCCTTCGGCGGCGGCTCACCCGTGGCCGTGGCGATGAGCCACGTCCGCGATCCGGTACCACCTCTGAGCGCCCGGCGGCCCGACATCTCGCTGGACCTCGAAGCCATCGTGCTGCACGCGCTCGAGAAGGATCCCCTCCGGCGCTTCTCGTCGGCCGAGGAGATGGACGCGGCGATCGCGGCCACGGGTCTCGATCGGCGACCGTCCACGGAGCCGACTCTCTATGCGGCACCAATCGCGGTTGCCGCGGCACCGACGGTGGCGGCCGGTAGCTACGGCGCAGAACCGGCCCGGTCGGGAACGGAGGTCATCGAGCGGCCCGCCAAACAGCAGGGGCCGGGCGCCCTCGCGGCTCTCACCGCTTTCCTCATCGCGGCGGCGATAGCGGCGCTGGCCGTCCTGTATCTGCAGAATCGCGAGCAGGTCCCTCTCGAGGGACAACTACCGACGCCGACGGTGGCGCCTGCCACTCTGTCACCGACCCTAGCGCCCACCGAGGCACCTCAAGACAACAACGGCAACGGCAACGACGGCTCGGTCTTCGGGAACCTGCCGGTCATAGGCGACGACTAGAACTCTCAGTCTGACCTGCGCGTCTGCCGGTGGCCTGGATGACGCGGAGGGCCGGCCTCACATAGGGTTGTCGGCACATGTCTCCCGGCCCTCTACGCGTCGCCGTCCTTGCCTACCGCGGCAACCCCCACTCAGGGGGCCAGGGCGTTTACACGCGCTACCTCGCCACCGAGCTCAGGCAGCTCGGGCACCACGTCGAGGTCCTCTCCGGCCCTCCTTACCCCGAGCTGGACGACCAAACCCCCCTTCACCGCCTCGAGAGCATGGATCTCTACCGGCCCGAGCGCCCGTTCCGGCCCCATCGCTGGCCCAGGACGAGGACGGACTGGCTCGAGCTGGGCCTGATGTCCACCGGCGCCTTCCCGGAGCCACGTGCGTTCAGCATCCGGGCCGACCGCTGGTTCCGGGAGCACGGTGACTGCTTCGACGTCGTCCACGACAACCAGTGCCTTGGAACGGGCATATACCGCATCTCACAACGCATGCCACTTCTGGCAACAGTTCATCACCCCATCACCGTTGACAAGAAGCTCGAGCTCGCCGAAACACGCAACCCGTGGAGGCAGATCACGAAGCGGCGCTGGTACTCGTTCCTCGGGATGCAGAAGCGGGTGGCTCGCAAACTCCCGCGCTTGATCACCGTCTCCCAGACCTCGCGGGCCGACATCATCGAACAGATCCGCATCGACCCCGACCGCATCGACGTAGTGCCTGTCGGTGTGGACACCGAGATCTTCCAGCCGAGGCCCGAGATCGCTAAGGTCCCGGGTCGGCTGATCGCAGTCATAAGCTCCGACGTAGCGCTCAAGGGTCTTTCTTTCCTTCTCGAAGCGCTCGCGAAGTTACGGATCGAGCACGCTGAGGCCCACCTAGTCGTGATCGGCCGCATGCGTTCGGAGGATCCAGGCCGCAGACACGTGACGCGCCTCGGGTTGGAGGACGCCGTCACCTTCACCGGCAACATCTCCTACGAGGAGATGCAGCGGCTTTATGGCGAGGCCGAGGTCGCCGTGGTGCCTTCGCTGTACGAAGGTTTCTCGCTGCCCTCTATCCAGGCCATGGCGTGCGGAGTGCCCCTTGTGTGCACCCGGGCCGGCGCCATTCCCGAAGTCGCGGGCACCGACAACGAGACCGCGCTGCTCGTGGAGCCCGCCGATCCGGGCGCGCTCGCGTTGGCGATCAAGCGGTTGCTGGACGAACCAGAGCTGCGCAACCGCCTTGCCGCCGCCGCACTGGACCGGGCGCTGGAGAGATTCACGTGGGCGACCATGGCCAAGCAGACGGTCGATCAGTACCGGATAGTCATCGACCAGCACCGCCGATCGGGGGGCACCCCCGAAACCCCCGAGGCGAAGGTCTCGTCCTAGTGCTCACCCTCGACTACGACAAGCTCGGCATGAAGCCCGGGGACCGTGTCCTCGACATCGGTTGTGGCTATGGAAGGCACTCCTACGAGGCGGTCCGGCGTGGGGGCAAGGTCGTTTCCCTAGATCTCGCGGACACCGAGCTGAAGCAGGTTCTTGGAACCTTCCGGGCCATGGCGGGCGACGAGCCACTGCCGCCGACCTCTCACGGGGGCGCCGTGAACGCGACGGCGCTGCACCTGCCCTTCTCCGACGCCACTTTCGACCGTGTGATCGCATCAGAGGTTCTCGAACACATCCCGGACGACACCGACGCCATGGCGGAGATCGCACGCGTAACAAAGCCCGGTGGAACGATCGCGGTGACGGTGCCGCGCGCCGGCCAAGAGGTCGTGTGCTGGGTGCTGTCGAACGAATACCACAACACGCCTGGAGGGCACGTCCGCATCTACCGGCAACGCCAGATCGTGGACCGGCTGGAGCGCAGCGGGCTGCGCCACAAGGGCGTCGGCTTCGCCCACGCGCTGCACACGCCGTACTGGTGGCTTCGATGCCTGGTCGGACCCAAGAACGAAGACAACCCTTTGGTGAAGGCTTACCGGTCGTTCCTCGAATGGGACATCATGACCGGCCCGCCGCTGGTGCGAGCCACCGAGAAACTGTTGAACCCCGTGCTCGGCAAAAGCCTTGTCGTGTACATGAACAAGCCGAACGGTGCCCACGGGTGAGTAACGGACGCGTCGCGCTCACACCGGACCAGGTCGCGGAGACGGCCGGCGCCATCGCCGGGATGCAGCGGCCAGACGGACGGCTCCCTTGGCACGACGAGCAACATACGGATCCGTGGAACCACCTCGAAGGCGCGATGGGCCTCTTGCTCGGCGGACGCCGCGCTGAGGCCGAGCGGGCTTTCGAATGGCTGGTGAAGGCTCAACGACCCGACGGATCGTGGGCGCAGTCCTATGCGTGGGACGGGACGGTCGACGATCCGGACGCCGACACGAACATGTGCGCCTACATCGCCACGGGAGCCTGGCACCATTTCCTGCTCACCCGGGACCGGGCCTTCCTGACCGAGCTCTGGCCGTGCGTGGAGCGGGCAATCGACTACGTGCTGGATCACCAGGCTCCCGGTGGCGAGATCGCCTGGATGCACCACGCGAACGGAACGATCGACCGGAGGGCGTTGCTCACGGCTTCTTCGTCGATCTACATGAGCCTGCGGTGCGCGGTGGCGATCGCCGAAGAGCTGAACGAGGAGCGTCCCGACTGGGAGCTGTCGATCGGGTTGCTCTCGCACGCGATCAGACACAGGCAGGACAAGTTCTGGCCGAAGCCGCGGTGGTCGATGGACTGGTACTACCCGGTGCTCGCCGGTGTGATCCGCGGACCGGATGCGGCTCCGCGATTCGCCGAGAAATGGGACACCTTCGTGATGCGGGAACGCGGGTGCCGGTGCGTGGCGGACCGTCCGTGGGTTACGACGGCCGAGACGTGCGAGCTTGTGCTGGCTCTGGACGCCGGCGGTGAGGGCGAGGCGGCCTGGCGCATGTTCGAGGACGTCCAGTTCCTGCGCCAGGAGGACGGCGCGTATCAAGAGGGTTGGGTGTTCCCCGAGGACGTGTGCTGGCCGGGCCGGACACCACCGTGGACTGCAGGCGCGGTGCTGCTGGCCGACGACGCGCTGTCGAAGCGGTCTGGGGCCTGGAACCTGTTCCGCGGCGACAGGCTCCCTCAGGGGTTGTCTGCCGAAGAGGTCTACGATCACCTCGTTCGCGAAGACCTACTAGACCGCGACGCAGTAGACGCACCCCGCACCGCGTAAGGTCTCGAGCGCGATCCGATGGTAGCGACGATCTGATCCGCCCCGTCCGAGTCCATTTCCCCCCTACAACGGACGCTATGGACTCGAACGCGGTCCACAGTTCCAGTCGGAGGCGTACGCGATCAGGCCAAGCTTGCGCGCGACGGCGCGGGAAGCGGTGTTTTCCCACGATGTGCTGTACAGCGGGATCCGTCCGGACGCTCGTATGGCGAGCGCCCAGGCGGCCGTGACCAGCGGTCCGAAGCCGCGTCCTCGGTGAGGCCTGAGCGTGACCAGACCAGCTTCGGCCGCCTCGCCGGAGCGGCGCGCGCAATGGCAGATGCTCACGGCAACACCTTCGTCAAGCACTGCCATGACCGGCGCACGACCGTCGACCTCTTCGGCCAAGTCGGCGAACCCCGGGCCAAGCTGTGAAGGGTGGTCGATCTCTACGACGTCGGTAGGTTCGGAAAGCATCTCCGGAAACGAGAAGGCCGGCCCGGATTCGACCCGGCCCCCGAGCAGAGACAGATAACGCTCGGCGTGAGCGGGAGGGTTGTTGAGATCGTCATTCGGCGGCTCAGTGCTCGCGATGTGGTCGAGTTCAGCAGCGACTTCGGGTGCTACGTCGTCGCGCACCCCCCAAGCGCACGACCCGGTCCCTCGTATCAGTGCAAAAGCCGGCGGACGGTGCAGGCCCGGTTCCCGCGTTGCGGTGAGGCGCCCGGCATCGTCCAAAACGTAGAGGGTGCGTAGCTGAAGTTCGGGCGTCGTCATGCCGGACGAGTCCGATCGTCAACGCACAACTCGTTGCCCTCGGGATCCTTCATCACGACGAAATAGCCGCCGCCGTCCACTATGGAGCTTCGTTCCGGTACTCGCTGGAAAAACACTCTGGGCTCCGCCCCTATGGGATCTCCGATGATGCACCAGTTCTCGAGCTGATCATCGGGAACACCATCGGATCGAAGGAGGTCTTGGAACCTTTCGATGTCGGGCGGTGCCGACCGTGACCTGAACCTTGCCCCACTTCGGGAGACTCATGCGTCGAAACGCTCTCTCGAGCGTCCGGTCAGCTCAGCGTCCAACCACTCGATCCACCCGCCATGGGCACCGGCCAAGCCCAGAAGATGGCGTTCAGCCGAACCGTCTCTCAGTTCGGTCAACACCATCGGTACGGCCGCGCGCCGCATCGCTCCTTCAGGAGCGGGCGCACCGGGCACGATCCCCGGGCCCTCACCGGTTACCCAAAGGATCGGCCGCCTCGTACTGAGCTCCAACAGCTTTTCCGCCAACTCTTCGCGCCGCTGACGTCTTAGATAGTTCGCGGCGGCTGTGTGGTAAACACACACAGCCGCGTCTGGGGATGCCTCGACGAATGCTTCGGGAAGCACGTCGATCATGTCTCCTCGCAATACATGCGGCGGATCCCGCCGAGTGATCTCTACAGCCGCATCGAAGTCCCGCAATCGGCCCACGTGATCGCCCCAGATGCACGCGCGTTGCCACGAGATCGCCTCGGCGTCCGACAGGTCGACGGGATCATGGTCGACGCCGATGCGTGACGCTACCGGGATCTCTTTGGCTAGAGGCGGTGACATGTCGCCGTCGACGCGGCAGTCGATCGTCAATGGCGACACTGGATCGCCGGCCGCGCGACCGTCGCTGTACCGGTACGCGTATCGATCGAAGAGGAGGTTCAAACCGCTGCTGCATCCCAACTCGATCAGCGCCAGAGGCTGACCGGCGATGTTCGCTGCGGCGGAGAAGGCGGCCCATAGCGGGCCGCACCGTCGGACCTCGTTTGTCTGGACGCCACGCACGCGCAAGCACTTCTCTATCTCGGTTGCGTAAGTCGAGATGAAGTCTTCGAACGAGTCGACTAGGTCGCCGTCCGGTGGTCTCGCACCTCCGACCGTGGGGAAGTATTCCGATAGCCGATGGTCGTCCCTCGCCAAAACGATGTGGTGAACGGCCGACAACAGCAAGCGAACGTTTCCTTGTCGCGCGTGGGCCAAAGCCTGCAGGTGCTTCGGGGACTCGGCGATCTGTCGCGATAAAGCCTGATACAGGGGCGACGCCATCTCCGGGGCAGCTTTGCCGGAGAATTGGTACTCCATCTCGACGAGAATCCCTCTGCGGATCCGCTCGATCCGTTCGTTAGGTACGTCGTCGGTTTCCGGGTTGCCGTACGTCCAGGTGTTCTCAAGGTTGTCGCTGGGACCCATCGTTACGCTTCTCGACGTAACACTCGAAGCGATCCTTCGGCTCGTTCTTCGACGAACTTCCCGGAATCGAGTGCTCGTTCGTAGATCTGGAACGGGCCTTGGCCCCCGTCCTTGGGATCCGGAAAGACGTCGTGGATCGCCAGTACCCCACCCTTCGCGATCTTGGGGGCCCAGGCTTCGTAATCGATGCGGGCGGGTTCCTCAGAGTGGGCGCCGTCAATGAACACCAAACCCACGTGCGTGGTCCAGTCTTGCGCGATCGTTACCGAATCACCCACTAGCGCCACGACCACGTCCTCCAGGTTTGCTTGGGCCATCGTTTGCTCGAAGAACGGGAAGGAATCCATCAGGCCCGTCTTGGGATCGATCAACTCCTCGTCATGGTGGTCCCAGCCCGCCTGCATCTCCTCGGAGCCGCGGTGGTGGTCGATCGTGTAGAGGATGGTTCCCCGCTCACGTGCTGCGGCTCCCAGGTAAACCGCAGACTTGCCGCAGTACGTCCCGATTTCGAGCAGGGGTCCGATCGTCCCAGCCTCCAGCGCAACTTCGTGGAGAGCGAGCCCCTCCTCCTCGGGCATGAAGCCCTTGGCCCGGCGCGCAACATCGAGTAACTCCGCGGCCATTTTGTTAGCCGGCATCGCTACGGGGCTCGATCCTGAAGCCTTCGCGGCGTGCCGCTTCTGTCAAGCGACCATCGAGTGTGCAGATCACGTGGTCGCGAGGTCGGCCGTGGGCCCACGCGAGCGCCGCGCCGAGTTGGAAGGCATCGGCCGAACGCAGGCTATGACGCCGCACCAACGCCGTGGCGTGATCGCGCAAATCATCCGATGCTTCGACTTCGGACCAGCTCGTCTGAAAAAGGCGAAGTGCGAGCCTGGCCTGATCGGCGGACACAGCCGAGAGCTCTCCCGTCCGCTCTCGCCGCGCGATCGCTGCCGAACACTCGACAAAGGTTCCCCACCAGACGATCATCTCCTCGTCAGCGGCCAGAGCCTCACGCATCCTGGGGGTCTGACCCTCCGCCAACATGAGCGGGACGATCGCGGAACTATCCCAGAACCTCACACCCGGTCTTCGCGGTCCTCGTCGAGCGCCTTCTGCACAAGGCCCTTCGGATCGGGCGGGAGCGTCAGATCCCAGTATTCATCGGGAATCTTGCCAGTGCCCACGGTCACGAGCCCGGCCTCGACGAGCTCGGCAAGCTCCTTCGAAAGCTTCTCGGCGGCGGGGGGCCGCGAGAGCACGGCCACCGGCCGGCCGCGGTCGGTTATCAGCAGCTCCTCTCCACGCCTCACGCCGCGCAGGTATTCCGAGAGCCGCGCCTTGAGTTGCGAAACGGAGACAGACCTCATAGATCAAGTATAGCTGACCAGAATGACTATTAACCAGACTGTCGTTCTGTAGCCTCGGATCCACTGCCGACGAGTTGACGCAACATGTCCGCCTGCGCCTTCCAGGCCGACGACTGGTTGCGCACCCACGCATCCGGGTCGCGCCATTTCGTGTCGATCATGCCCTTGAGCTCCGGATGCGGGAACACGTACAGATGGTTCTCCTTCACCGCTTTGATCACATCGGCGGCGACGTTTTCCGGCGGTAGTCCGGACTGCATAGTCGCGCGCATGAAACCGCGCATCTGCTCCACGGCCTCGGGCGGGATGTCCTCCTCCGGGTAGCTCGAAGACCGCTCGTGGATGTTCGTCGCGACGAGCAGCGGACAGATCACCGACACGCCGATCCCGCGGTCGTACACGTACGCCGCGAGCGACTCGCACAGTCCCACTACACCGAACTTCGTCACGCAGTACGGGATGAGCTGCGGGAATCCCAACGTTCCGGCCGAGGACGCCGTGTGCACGAGATGTCCCGAGCCGCGCGCGAGCATGTGCGGCAGGAGCTTGTGGATCGCCCAGATGTGGGAGTGGAGGTTGATCGCCAGGATCGAGTCCCACTCCTGGATCGGGATCATGTGCGGCGCGCCGCCCAGGCCGATGCCGGCGTTGGAGTGGAAGAGGTCGCAGTGTCCCTGCCAGTCGATAGACGCATCCACGAGGGCGTCCACCTCGTCCTTCTTGGAAACGTCTGTCTTGATGGCTATGGCCTTGCGACCGAGCGACTCCACCTCGGCGACAACCTGCTTGGCCCCCTCTTCGTTTATGTCGGAGACGACGATGTCGGAGCCCTCTCGTGCGAAGGCAAGCGCGCACGAGCGCCCGATACCCGAAGCCGCACCGGTGATGGCCGCCACCGTTCCGTTGAACTCGAACGCCATCTAGCTCACCCGCTCGACGATCATCGCCATCCCCTGGCCCCCACCGACGCACATCGTCTCCAGGCCGACCTGACGGTCCAGGGTCTGCAGATCGTTGATCAGCGTCGTCATGATGCGGGCCCCGGTCATGCCGAAGGGATGACCGAGCGCGATCGCTCCACCGTGGGGATTCAGCTTGTCCGTGAACGGATCGACACCGACCTCCGCGCAGACCGGGATGACCTGTGCCGCAAAGGCCTCGTTGAGCTCCATGACTCCGACGTCGTCGATCGTCATGTTCGCCTGAGCGAGGCACTTCTTCACCGCTTCGATAGGACCGACCCCCATGATGGCCGGGTCCAGTGCCGTCACCGCCGACGCCTTGATGCGCGCCAGCGGCGTAAGACCTTCAGCCTTCGCCTTGTCTTCGTTCATCACGACGACCGCGGCCGCGCCGTCGTTGAGCGGGCACGAGTTGCCGGCGGTTACTTTGCCGCCCTCCGGCTTGAAAGCAGGCTTCAGCGATGCGAGCCTCTCGAGAGTCGAATCCGGACGCGGCCCGTCATCGCGATCGACCGTTGTGCCGTCCGGCTTGGGGTAGGGGACGGTCTCGCGGTCGAAGAACCCGTTCTTCTGCGCAGCCACGGCCCGTTCCTGTGACTGCTGTGCGAACTGGTCCATCTTCTCCCGGCTGACGTCGTACTTCTCCGCGACGTTCTCCGCCGTGAGCCCCATAGGGAGGTACACCTGCCAGGGATCGCCCTGCAGGAGCTTTGGATGCAGAGCCTCGATCCCGCCCGCGAGCTGATCGATGCGGCTGATGGCCTCGACGCCACACGCGACGTATGTCTCACCTTCGCCGGCTTTGATGGCGTGGTAGGCCATGCGGATCGCCTGGAGAGAAGACGAGCAGAAGCGGTTGACCGTGGTTCCGGGAACCGTGACGGGCAGCCCGGCGAGCAGACCGGCCACGCGGGCCACGTTCATGCCTTGCTCACCGTGCGGGAACCCGCAACCGCAGATGACGTCTTCGATGGTCTCGGGGTCGACGCCGGACTTGGCCACGACTTCCTTGATGATGAAGGCGAGCATGTCGTCGGGGCGCACGTCGGTGAGAGAACCCTTTCCGGCCCGTCCGATGGGCGTTCTGCCCGTTGCGACGATTACGGCGTCTGGCATGGGATTTTTCTCCTAGGTGGCTTGGAAGTACCAGGCCCCATCTTCCCCCATACGGGAAACGGCTCGCGCTTCGGCCACCAGCAGGTCGAGGCGTCCCGTCAGATCCGCCACAACCTCCCAATTGCTGTCCATCCGTTCGCGGTACATCAGCCGCCCCAGCGCTACCGCCGTGACGGGGCCGGCTTCCCTGAGCGCGTCGAGAACGCTCTGCGTCCGACGGTCGGTCTTGCGCAGCCGGCGCGCCAGTAGCTCGCGGTGATCGGTTATGGGTGGCCCGTGAGCCGGGAAGAGGACGGGGGCCTCGCGCTTCATCAGGTCGTCCAAGCCCCTGTTGTACAGCTCTAGCAGCTGAGCTCGACCCGACGGGTGGGATGCGTCGCGCTCAAGACCGGCGTTGGTCGGGTGGTTGGCCAGGATGTAGTCACCCACGAAGATCGCGCCCGAGCTCCCCTCGACTATCCATACGTGTCCCGGCGTGTGTCCGGAGTGGTGCTCGATCGTCAGCTCTACCCCGCCCACCGAAAACGTCTGCCCCTCGGGAAAGGGCGTGAAGTCGGGGTACCGCCACTCATAGTTCTCGCCGGAGAAGAACCGATCGATCTCTTCGGGTGTAAATCCGAGCGCGGGAAACAAGTTCCGTTCGGTCTGCTGCCAGTTCGGATCGGTAGCCATCGCGAGATCGTCCGGGTGCACGAAGACCTCGCAGGCCGACTCTTTCTGGAGCCAGATAGCACCGGCGAAATGATCTGTATGCGCGTGGGTGACGAGCACGCGTTTCACATCCGACGGCGCGAGGTCATGGTCCGCGAGGGCCTTGGTGAGAGCGGCCTTTCCCTCTTTTGTGTCAACACCGCTATCGATCAAGGTCACCGGGTCGTCCGGGAACAAGAAAGCCGCCACGGGGCCCACGTCCCACGGCGTCGGCATGACGACGGCCCGCGCCGGGATGCTCAGTCGATCAAGCTCGGCCTGAAGCGGAGTTGCGTACGCGCTTGCGTCGGTCACGACAACAGCCTGCCAGACAAAAACATTCCAAGCGTTCGGTGATATCGGTCACGGCGTGAATGTGTCGATTGGTGTTTCCTTCGAACGGAAGGAGGCAACATGAAGATCCCGAAGCTGGTGTGGAACCGCCGCCACAACATCGCCGTACTGACCGTCTCCTATGGTCGGCGTGTTTGGCACACGCGGGAAGTTGAAGATCTGATCCTGGGTTACAACGCTGCTGGCCGGCTTTCTCGTGTCGTCATGCTCGACCCGCGAAATCTCCTTCCCCAAACAACCTCGCCATCGGACGCCCTCGTCCGTGTGACGGAGATCCTGCTGCGAGCCGGAGAGGTGCGCCAAGCCGACCTCGACGTGTTACGCAGCGCTCTCGAGCGAGCCACGGCGTTGCGCCAGACCTCCTGAGTTCCACTCCCCGCCGCCCGGACCCCTGAAGCTCCCCCTCGTTCGGGAGTACCCGAAGCCCTAACGGGGCCGGGAGTCGGGCAATGATCCCGGACGGTGCGTCCCGTGATCGTCGAACTGGACGGGCTTGTCGTCGCGTCGAGCGGACGCTGGCGTGGCTGAATGATCTACGTGTCCGACGCTCGCTCACGGACCGCATCGGTGACGAACGATGTGACGAGCCCGGCGAACACTTCAGGCGCGAAGCCGGGTGCCAGGTGGCGCTGGCCGGGGATCTCAGCGCGTCTTGAGTTCGGCAACACCCGCTCGATCTCGTCCAAACCGTCGAGGTAGATCGGCGCGTCCTGCTCGCTTCCAACGAGAAGCAGGACGGGCACGGTGATGCGGCGGACGGGGTCGAGATCGACGGGTTGCGCGGTGAACGAGCGCTGATCGCGCGGTCCGTTGTGAACGCCAGCCATGGCGCGCTCCCACACCGGGGGCAGGCTGCGCATGACGGCGATCTCCTCCTCGGCGACGGCCGCGACCTCCCGCAGGAAGAGCTCTGCGGCGGCCTCCCGATCGCCGTCACGAATGAGCGCGTCTGTGCGGTCGGGCGCGTCGGCGGGAGAGTGCTGGAGCGCGATCGGCGGCTCGTATAGGACGAGCGAGCGGAGCCGGTCCGTGCGGGGGGCCGCGGCGAGTGAGGCGCGGGCGCCGCCGGAGTGGCCAACCAAATGGACCCGCTCGCCGACGGCTTCGATTACCGCGATGACGTCCTCGGCCTCGCGATCCAGCGAGTGCGATGGGCCGGGCTCGCTCTCACCGTGGCCGCGGCGGTCCATGGCCACGACGGTGAAGCGCTCCGCCAGGAGCGGAGCAACCAGCGCCCAGCTCTCGGTGCTCCCGGTCGTCCCGTGAACAAGCAGGATCGGTTCGCCCGACCCTTTGCGCTCGAAGGCGATCCTCGTGCTGTCCGCGGATGTCGTGAACTCCATCGCTTCCCCTTCCGTCGCCGGATGCAGTGTTTTCAGTCTGCTACATCCGACGCTCTCGAACGATCTACGGGGCAAGCGAGAAGGGTGGATATCTGTCGGTAACCAGTACGAATGCGTACGCGATCACCCTGGTACTCCACCGCATGACGCCCTGAAGGAAATCGAACATGCCCCTCGGGTACCGTCCCGTGAACAAGACCGCGAACCAGGCGATAATCACCACGACGATCGCCGCGATCCACAAGAAGACCAGCAAGATGTAGTGCGGGATGGCCAGGAACCACTTGACCAAAGGAAGCCACCGGTTCAGGTCGCGGGCTGCATCCGGATAGGCATAGTCGAGGTGGACGGCTTGCGGCTGATCTGTGGCCGGGTACTGGTCGTCCATGAGCGCGATGTATATCCCCACCCGATTCGTGAACCGCTGAAGCTCCAGGTTCCAGTCGAACCACCACCGCGGGTACTTTCGCCGGAACAGGATCATGAGTAGCGGGCCCAAGAACAGCGGGCCTCCCGCGCCCGCCGCAACTACTGTTGCGTTCTCGCCGTACGACGTTTGCCACGCCCCACCCGAGACCGAGCTCAGCACGATCATGATCGGGATGGCCACGAGGATCCGGAAGGCCGTGGTCAGCCTGTTCAGGGGCCGGTCGGGGTAGTCCACCGAGAATTGCACTGGGTACGACGGCTGCTGTAATGCCATCAGTTCTCCCTTCTTGACGAGTCTGTCCTGTGGCAATTCCACGCCAACATGACGCGAGATGCAAGGACGGTCACGGCGTGACTCCGAGGGTCCGCCTACGCTCCGTGCGATGGTGACGCCATGAGTGATGAGATCAGAGAGCTGCTCGCGCGGTATTGCGACCTGATGGACGCCGGTGATTGGGACGGAGTCGGTGAACTGTTCGCCAACGGCTGCTTGGCCGACGAGCACGGAAACGAGCTAGCACGCGGAGCAGGCGCTGTTGCCGACTTCTACCGGAAGGGCACGATCCTTCACGACCGTTCGCCGCGCACTAAGCACCTCGTGCTGAACACCACAATCAGCGAAGCGGCCGACGGAATGGTCGCGCGCTCGTCCTACGTCGTGCTCCAGGCCGTCGACGAAACGCCGCTCCAACCGATCATCACCGGGCGCTACGTCGACCGATTCGAACGCGACTCGGAAGGACGTTGGGGCTTCAGCGAGCGCCGTTTCATCGTGGACCTCGTCGGCGATCTGAGCCGGCACCTGCGCTACAAGACCTGAAGAACGAAACGGCCCGTGTCCGGGGACCCTTCCCCTATGCCCCCGAACCGGACCGCTTCTTATGACGACGTGCGCGCACCATAGGACCGCCCTCGAAGGGCGTCAATCCCCACGCGATCGGTTGCAATGCAACGCTCGTGAATGTTCGCAAGAGTGCTATCGCTGGTCAGGCACCACCTCGCGCGGCACCTTTACGTGCAGATTCCCTGCGAAATGGGTAGAAGGGCTGTAGCTTCCCGCGTATGGCGCCGACCACTCGTAAGGCCACCCGCCCGGTAACCGTCGCGTTCTCGGCGGCGGTGCTGTGCCTCGCCGCGATAACGATCGCCTTCGCGCGGTCGCCCGAGTCGACAGGCCCCGCGGCGAGCACCGGCCCGGCTACCGCCTCACCGTTTCCTCCACCCATTCCGGTTCCCAGGCCCGATCCGGCCGACCTGGAGGGTGTCGGCGCCGTCACCACGATCGGCCCCACGCAGGTGAAGTCGGGCCCGTCGCAGTACACGGCGACGCTAAGCACACTGCGCCGCGGCGTTGTCCTTCCGGTTACCGGATTCCGCGGGCCATACCTGAGCGTGTTCACTCCGTGCGAAGCATGGGGCTGGGTGCACGTCGCAAACGTCGACCTGCATCGCCGAGCATCGAACAAGTCGAAGGCGGTCGAAGGCGCCACTATCGTGCTCGACCCCGGTCACGGCGGTCAGCTCAGCGGCGCCAAGGGACCCGGCGGACTCACGGAGATGGAGGCAAACTTCGACATCACCAAGCGACTCGCCCACAGGCTCACCGGCGCTCGCATATTCCTCACTCGGACCGGTAACTACACGGCCGGGCTCGAGTTCCGTTCCAAGATCGCGAACCGCCTCGGCGCGGATCTCCTGGTTTCGATCCACAACAACGCGGCGCCCGACGGTCCGTCCGAAAGGCCCGGGACCGAGACCTATTACCAATTCGCTTCGCCCCAGTCGAAGAGGCTTGCGGGACTACTGTACGAGGAGCTCTTCGCGGGACTGAGGCCCATAAAGATCGCGTGGATGGCCGATCGCGACGCGGGAGCCAAGTACCGGACGAACGTTGCCGGTGACGACTTCTACGGGCTCCTGCGCCGCACAGATGTGCCTGCCGTGATCGTCGAAGCGATGTACATATCCAATGCTCCGGAGGAGCAACTCCTGAGAACGGCCGACGCGCGCGAGCTCATCGCGCGTGATCTGGCCGAGGGTATCGGCCGCTACCTGACATCGGACGATCCGGGATCGGGGTTCGTGAAACCGTTGCACCGCAACGAGGGTTCGAGTGGTCAGCTGCCCTCGAAGTGCGTGGAGCCGGTGTGAACGCCTACCAGGGCGGCCACGGAACGTGGCGGCCACCGGGGTCGGGGACGGGATAGCAGCCGTTCCGGAGCATGAGATCGATCCGGCTTCGAAGCGAGTCGATCTCTTCGCCGTCCAGAAGTGGCGCCAGCTCTTCGATCCACTTCCCATCCTCGACAAGCTTTCCGAGTGAATCGAGCAGCGCAGCCGGAACACGCTCCCCTTCGAAAGCCCAGATCACGGTCCGAAGCTTCGGCTCGACGGCAAAACAGATCCCGTGATCGACGCTCCACAGCTTGCCGTTTGTATCGACGACTAGATGCCCGGCCTTTCTGTCCGCGTTGTTGATCACGACGTCGAACAGCGCTATGCGCTTCAGGTCCTCCGGGTGTGTTTGAAGCAGGGTGCGAACGTCGACCTCGACGTCTTCGTCAACGAACAGTTGCATGACGCCGAAGCCCGCCGGGCCCTCGCGAAGAACCGTCGGCGGTACCAGTCCCCACCCGAGGGACTGATCGAGCACCCACGCGGCCGCTTCCCGCAAGCAAAGCGTGCCGGACGGAAAGTCCCACAGAGGTCGCTCTCCGCGGCGCGGCTTGTAGACCGCCAGCGCTTCCTGTTCGCCTTTCCGAACTCTGGTCAGAAGCGTCGCGTTCGACGCATAGGGCAGAAGGCCGAGGATCTCGATCTCTCCGGCGGACAGGAGCTCCAGGACACGCACGTGGACCGTCACATCAGGTGAGTTGCGTGACCTCACGATGCCCGTTCGATCGAGGACAGAAATGTCCTTCGGGATCCATGGACTCGCCGCACATGGGACACAACGGCCGTCCGGCGGCCACCTCGCGCTCCCCGCGCCGGGCGACGGCGTACATCTGCTCGCGCGTCGCCCACAGGCGCACTCGTCCGGGGTCCTCGGTGGGCTCGATGATCACCTCTTCATCGGATTCGGATTCGGGCACGAATTCTTCGCATTGCAAGATGACGAGCTCACGCTCGTCGTCGTACCCGAGGCCGATCTTGCCGACGCGAAACTCAGGAACGATCGGCTCCTCCAGATCCAGCGCCTCGACGACGGGGGCCGAGTCTTCGTCCGGGCCACCCACCCGCTCCAGGAGCCCGTCGATGTGCACGGTCAGAAGAGCCACCTGCTGCTTCTCGAGGACGAGGGAGACGACAACGTCCTCCTTGCGGGCTTGAAGGTAGAACACGCGTTGACCGGGTTCGCCCACAGCTGCGGCCGTTATGCGTCCCACGGGGTCGAGGTCTATCTGGGTGCTCATCAGCCCTTGCGCGAACCGCGCTTGACGGCCGGCTTCTTGCGTGGCGGCCGCGGTGGAACAAGCGATTCGTACGATCCAGTATCGCTGATGCGAAGCACACGTGGGAAAGCGCCGAAGAAGGCGATGGCGGTGACGGACGCGGTGTCGACGTTGATGCGCTGGAACAGATCGAGGTGAAGGCCGAGATAGTGCGCCACTATCGCCTTGATCATGTCGGCGTGCGAGACGATGGCCACTATTCCCTTCTTGTGCCGTGACCTGATCGCTTCGACGCTCTCGACCCCGCGTTGCTGGAGCTCGAGGAGGCTCTCTCCCCCCGGAAAGGTCGCCTGGGACGGGACCAGTTGAACCGTGCGCCACAGCGGCGTCTTCATGAGGGACCGAAAGGTCTTGCCCTGCCAGGACCCGTAGCGCACCTCGCCAAGTCCTTCGGTCGCCTCGACCTTCAGCTTGCGTCCGACGGCCATAACTTCCGCGGTCTCGCAGCATCGCTCCAGCGGTGAGGAGTAGAGCGCCTTTAACGGGACGGGCTCGAGCCGCTCGGCCAAACGCTTGACCTGCTCGCGACCGTCGGACGACAGATGCACTCCGGGTGTCCAGCCGTAAAGGCGTCCGGGCTTGTATTCCGCGAGGCCGTGGCGGATCAGGAGGATGAGCTGCATTTCGCCCAGGTTACTGGGGCCGCCGGGGTCACACACGGTGACGGTGTTGAGGAGTACGCTGCTGCGCTGATGGCGCAACCAGTCGAGCTTCTCAAGTCACTGCTAGTCGGACGTCCCAAGGAGACGTCCAGACTGGAGCACGAGCGCTTGACCAAGAAGGTCGCGCTGGCGGTCTTCGCCTCGGACGCCCTTTCCTCTTCGGCCTACGCCACGGAAGAGATGCTCCTGGTCCTCATCACGGCTGGAACAACCGCGCTCTTCTATTCGGTACCGCTGGCCTTCGGGATCACCGCTGTGCTCTTGATCGTCATCTTCTCCTACCGCCAGAACATCCGCGCTTACCCAGATGGCGCGAGCGACTACATAGTGGTCACGGACAACCTTGGCAAGTATCCAGGCCTCGTTGCGGCCTCCGCCCTGCTCATCGATTACGTCTTGACCGTAGCCGTCAGCATCACCGCCGGCGTCTCGGCGATAGTTTCGTTGGCGCCGAACCTCTACGCATACCGCGTGCTCATCGCCGTCGCCGTCATAACCGTCATGACGCTCCTGAACCTCCGCGGCGTGCGCGAAGCCGGTGCCATCTTCGCGATCCCCACTTACACCTACGTCCTCCTCGTCGGTTCCCTGGTCGTGGTCGGACTCATCCGCTATTCGAACGGGTACCGCCCGAGCACGAGCATGGCCGAAGCCGTCGAAACCCAAGGCACGCTCACGCTGTTCCTGATCCTGCGGGCATATGCGCACGGAAGTACCGCATTGACCGGCATAGAGGCCATCTCCGACGGAGTGCAGGCGTTTCGGAAGCCGGCGGCACGTAATGCAGCCATAACGCTCGTGATCATGGGGTTCCTCCTGGCGTTCCTCTTCCTCGGGCTGACCATCCTGGCCAGGCTGTACGAGGTCAGCGGTCCCACCGAGAATCCCCACCGAACCGTCGTAGCGGTAATCGCTCTCGCCGTCTTCGGGGATGGTCCGCTCTTCTACGCTATGCAGATTGCCACTTTCCTCATCCTGTTCCTAGCCGCGAACACGAGCTATTCCGATTTCCCCAGGCTCGCCAATTTCCTTGCACGCGATCGGTTCGCTCCTCGGCAGTTCATGAATCGAGGGGACCGCTTGGCGTTTTCCAACGGCATCATCGCCCTGGGAGTGCTGGCCGCGATCCTCATAGCGGTTTATCAGGCCGAGCTCAGCAGCATCATCAATCTGTACGTAGTCGGCGTGTTCACCAGCTTCACACTTTCGCAGACCGGAATGCTGAGACGTTGGCGGCGCCTCCGAGCGCAGGAGCCGAACTGGAGGCGCTATGCAGTCATCAGCGGGCTCGGCGCGGTAACCACATTCCTCGTCTTATGCATAGTGCTCGCGACGAAGTTCCTTTCCGGAGCGTGGATCGTCGTCGTCGCAATCCCGGTAATCGTTTGGCTCTTGACACGAATCAACCGGCACTACATGCGCGTCCGCGTGCAGCTTCGCGACCCGATACGACGTCCACGACCGGCCCAGGGCAACCATGTCATCCTTCTCGTCGGGCGTCCGAGCGAGGAAGAGGCGCGTGCATTCTGGTACGCGGAGCGCATCCGGACCGAAGACTTCCACGCCGTCCACTTCGTCGAGAAGGACGATCCGAAGGGTCTCGAGGCGCAGTGGGTACGCCGGATCGGCATCCTACCGACATCGCCGGCCTTGGAGATCATCCCGTCCGAAGGAAGCCTGGCGACATCCGTTCGTTCGTACATCACCCGGACGCGGAACCGGATCCCAGCCGAGGATTTCATCACGGTGATCGTTTCTGAACGCGTGGGTCGCGGCCCAATGGGGATGGGCTCGCCAACGGCACTGCGTTTGAAGCTATCCCTCCTCTTCACGCCGGACGTCGTAGTGACCAACGTTCCATACACGGAGGGCATCACCTCGCGGGAGTCGCTCGATACCGGTCGGGTTGTCCGGCACGTAGTGATCGTGCTCGTCGCAGCCGCACACAATGCGACGCTCCGCGCGCTCGAGTACGCCAGGACGTTGTCGTCGGATGAGATCAAGGCGATCCACGTGATACTCGACCCAGACATGACCGACTACCATCGACACGAGTGGGATGCCCTGGAAACCGGGCAGCCGCTCGAGTTCCTCGAGAGCCCCTACCGGGAGCTGTCGCAAACTCTCCGAGACTACGTCCGTCCGATCGCGGCCGACGGAGAAACCATCGTGACCATCGTTCTTCCGGAATTCGTCGTGAAGCGATGGTTTCACAACGTGCTGCACAACCAGAACGCGTTCGAGATCAAGCGGATGTTCCTGCCCGAGCCGGACGTGATCGTTACTTCTGTGCCGTACCACTTGGAGTAGAAGCACCGTCCAGGTAGGGCTCGAGGGCGTGCAGGTCGGCAGCTCGGGCTTTCACACGAACGCGTACGCCACTCTCTTCGTGAGACGAAGAGATGATGCGGCCCGCATCGTGCAGACGGGCGAGTAGGCCTCCCTGCGTATACGGAAGGACGGCTTCGACCTCCACCGCTAGCTGCTCGAGTCGTCTACCCACTCGATCCAGTAGGTCGTCCACACCTTCTCCGGTGACGGCCGAGATCCCGACGGCTTCGGGGAACCGCGCGATCACCCGTTGCTGTTCTCCCGCCTCCAGCACATCGATCTTGTTGAGGGCGAGCAGGCGTGGGACCTCGGTTGCGCCGATCTCGGCAAGAACCTCGTCCACGGCTCCGATGTCGACGTCCACATCCGGCCGTGACGCGTCGACCACGTGCAGCAGAAGATCGGCGCCGGCAACCTGCTCGAGCGTGGACTGGAACGCTTCTACGAGTCCGTGGGGCAGCTTCCGGATGAAACCAACTGTGTCCATCACGACGATGGGCTGGCGATTCGGCAGACGAAGCTTCCGGGCCGTGGGATCGAGCGTGGAGAACAAGCGGTCCTCGACGAGCACGCCCGCATCGGTCAAGTGGTTGAGCAGGGTCGACTTGCCGGCATTCGTATACCCGACCAGCGAAACGGATTGCACGTTCTCCTCTCGCCGCTGACGGGAGCGCTCTCGGCGCTTGCCTAGCGTTTCGAGCTCTTTTCGCAGCTTTACAAGGCGACGCTCGATACGACGGCGGTCGACCTCGAGCTGCGTCTCACCGGGGCCCCGGGTACCGATGGGTGCCCGTCCTCCGCCGCCGCCCCGGCCCCCTCCACCTGTAGCTCCACCGATTCGCGAAAGCGCGATACCCCAACCGCGCAATCTCGGCAGTCCGTACATGAGCTGAGCCAGCTCCACCTGCTTCTTGCCCTCAGCCGTCGTCGCGCGCTGGGCGAAGATGTCAAGGATCAGGATCGTGCGGTCGATCACCTTGCCGGAGATTGCTTCCTCCAGGTTGCGCAGCTGAGCCGGCGCAAGCTCCTCGTCGAATACGACGGTGTCGGCGTCGCTGAGCTTCACCTCTTCTGTGACCTCGCCGACCTTTCCCTTCCCAATGAACGTCGCCGGGTCGGGCTTAGAACGGCGTTGGACGACGCGTCCGACAACCTCGCCTCCGGCGGAGGAGACGAGCGAGGTCAGCTCGTCTAGGCTCTGCTCCACGTCGTTGTCGTGGCCCGCGTGCTCACGCCCCCCGTCCAGCTGCACGCCGACGACGACGACACGCTCGGGACGCGTCTCGTCGCTCCGTAATGTCGGGATATCGCGCTGCTGTGGCATGAGGTAAGTATGGCGTAGCATCGCCGTATGTTCGGGGTCGCGCTCCGAGACACAGCACTGCAGCTCAGCGACCTCATGGGCCTGGTTCGAACCGCCGACGATGCCGGCTACGAGAGCATCTGGACGCCCGAGGTCGGTTCGCGCGACGCGATCGTTTTGTCCGCGCTCTACGGAACGTCAACGCGACGAGCGACGCTGGGCACCGGCATCGTGCCCCTCTATGCGCGCAACGTCGCCGCGCTCAGTCTTTCGGTCGCGGCCGCCGCCGATGCGTGTGGAGGCCGCTTCGTTCTCGGTATAGGCGCCGGACACAGCTTCGCAGCGCAAGCTTGGTACGGCGCGGACTGGAGCCGCCCTCGGGCGCGCTTGCGCGAGACGATCGAAGTGTTGCGCCGGATCCTCTCCGGCGAGCGCGTCACACACGACGGTTCATTCAAGCTCGCGGCCTTCCACCTCGGGTCCACACCGCCGGCCGTACCGATATATCTCGCTGCCCTGTCACCTGCTTCGCTCCGTCTCGCCGGCGAGGTGGCCGACGGCGTCATCCTCAACTGGCTCCCGCCGGAAGGCATAGAGAAGGCCGCGCTGCTCGTGCGGGAAGCGGCCGCCGATGCCGGTCGGCGCGTGCGCGTGATCTCCTACGTCCGCACTGCAGTTATCGACGATCCCGATCAGGAGCACACCGCTCGTGAGGCCCTCCGTGAGCAGACGTACTCCTACCTGTCGCTTCCCAACTACGCGAATTCACTTCGCACGGTCGGGCTCGGACGGGAGATCGACCACATGACCAACGGCGGCGAGCGCGCGATCGACACGCTCGTCGACGCTCTGTGCGCTTCGGGTGAGACAGAGTCGGTCCGTAAGACACTCGAGAGTTACCGCGAGGTCGGGCTCGACTCGGTGATCGTCTACCCCGTCGGATACGGCGACGATCCGGCCGGGAGCATCCTGCACACGATCCGCGCCCTGGCTTAGAGGATCTTGCGGATCCGATCGATACCTTCTTCGAGCCGGTCGTCGGCCAGAGTGAGAGAGAACCTGACGTATCCCTCACCGAATTCGCCGTAGCCGTTGCCCGGAGCGACGACGACGGCAGCCTCGTCGAGCAGCTTCGTCGCAAACGACGCCGAGGTCTCACCGCCGGGAACCGGCACCCACAGGTAGAAGGAACCCTTCGGCGTCCAGGCGTCCAGCCCGGCGTCGCGCAATCCCGCGACGGCAATGTCGCGGCGGTTCGCGAAAACTTCGAGTTGCCGGTCCAGGAAGTCCATGGGCCCCTCGAGCCCGGCGATGGCGGCGCGTTGCACCGCCGTGAAGACACCCGAATCGAGATTCGTCTTGAGGCGACCGAGAGCTTCGATCACGGCGGCCGATCCACAGATCCAACCGATGCGCCAGCCCGTCATGTTGAAGGTCTTCGAGAACGAGTGGAGCTCGACGGCGACGTCCATAGCGCCGTCCACCTGCAAGATGCTCGGTGCCACGTATCCGTCGTACGTGATTTCGGAGTAGGCCGCGTCGTGCGCTATCACGCTGCCGTTGGATCGGGCGAAGCTGATCGATCTCTCGAACGTCGCCAGATCGCAGGTCCCACCCGTCGGATTGCCCGGATAGTTCAGCCACATCAGCTTCGTCCGCTCGGTCACGTCGGCCGGGATCTCGTCGAAGTCGGGCAGAAAGCTGTTAGAGCCGAGCAGTGGCAATGGGACCGGCGTGGCGCCGGCGAGCCTCGTGCCGACGTCGTACGGCGGATAGCCGGGGTCGCCGTAGATCGCGACGTCCCCCGGTCCCAACAACGCCCACGGAAGGTGTACGACGCCTTCCTTCGATCCCCAGGTAGGCAGCACCTGCGTGGACGGATCAAGCGCTGTGCCGAAGCGCTTGTCCATCCACGTGGCGATGGCCTCCCGCAACTCAGGTAGACCCGAGTAGGACGGGTAATGGTGTGTCACCGGGTCTACGACTGCGTTGCGCATGGCCTCAACGACGTGCGGTGGCGTTGGGAAATCGGGATCGCCAACGCCGAAGGAGATCACGTCCGCTCCCTCAGCGCGCTTGGCGGCCACGCGCCGGTCGAGTTCGGCGAAGAGGTAGGGAGGAAGTTCCTTGATCCGTGCGGCAGGTTCGAATGCGCGTGACATCGGGCCCGCTCAGATCGCTTCGCCGACGAGGCCGGCGTGTCGCTCGAGGCCCCGAGCCTCGAGCCAGTGGCTGTCGATCTCGCCCTCGAACACCTCTTCGGCGGGACCGGTGAGCCAGATATGTCCGCCCGGCTCCCATTCGACCTCGAGTGAGCCTCCTGGCACCTCGACCCGAATGTGAGGTCCGGTGCGCTGCAGGGACGCCGCGGCCGCCATCGCCGCGCAGATGCCCGAGCCGCACGCGAGCGTTTCGCCGATCCCCCGCTCCCATACGCGCAACCGCAGCGTCGTCGCGTTGACGACCTCGACGAACTCGACGTTCGTGCGCGCCGGGAAATCCGGGTGTACTTCCAGACGGGGGCCGAGACCGAGCACGAGATCGTCGTCCAGCGCGCGCCCGATCTCGTCGGTGAACAACACGAGGTGCGGATTGCCCATCGACACGGCGCTGCCGCGCAACGAATCACCGTCGAGTGCAACCTCGACGCGGAGGGACGATCCGCTCCCCGTCATCGGGATGTCCTCACGGCGAAGCACCGGCGTTCCCATGTCGACCGTGAACCGGCCTGCGCCTTGACCCCGCACGATCACCGGTCCGGCTACCGTCATGACGATGTGGTCAGAGTCGTCGAGACGTCCCGCGCGTTGCTCGTGTAGGACGAGACAGCGGATGCCGTTACCGCACATCTCGGCCGGGCTTCCATCGGCGTTGTAGTAATCCATGCGTCTTTCGGCATCCCCGGGCTCGGCCAAGATACGAATGACGCCGTCGGCACCGATTCCGGTGTGTCTGTCGCACAACGCCGACACGAGGTCGGGCGCGAGGGAGCCGGGAGGGCCCATGCGCGCTTCGAGGTCGGCGAGCATGACGAAGTCGTTGCCCGCGCCGTGATATTTGCGGAGTCTCATGACTGGCTCAGCCTACCGGCGCTTGGATCCACGCGGTTCGACGCAGCTCACTCTTCGATGGGTGAGATCGTTCGATAATCCCGCCCGGCCGGAGCCCGATGTCTTCGAGCAATTCGGCCGGATCCCCGTAGGCGTCGCCGACGCGGTTCGGACGCAGCACCAAACGCCCGCCCGGTTCGAGGAACTCACGCAGGACTCTGTCGACGAGCTCACGGCGCCGGGTCGGAGGAACTTCGTCGAGTCCGATCTGCACGACGTCGAAACGCATCGGTGGAGTCCAGTCGATCGCGTTACCGACAAAGATCCGCTCGGCCCATTCCGGCAGCCGGAAGCGCGCAAGAGAAGCGATGCGCCAAGAGATGTCGAGTCCGTACGGCTCGACCTCGATGCCTCGCTCGGCTCCCCAGCGCTCGACGCTCTCCATCAGGTATCCATTCGCGCATCCAACGTCGAGGAAGGACGCCCGAGACGGGAAGACTTCCAGGACAAGCTCCCGCGCCCAGCGCCACTCATCCTCGTCGCCGCTCTTCCCGGACTGGCCGCGGGGATCGTCCGACGCGAGATAGGCGTCGATCAGAACCTCTTCGATGCGCCGATGCCATTCGCCTTCGTCTATCCGACCGGCGCCAAGATCGGAGTCTACGAGCGGGATCTCATTTCGCGCGTAGAGGACGTCGGGTTGAGGAAGGCCGAGCTCCCGGCAGGCCCACGGGATCGCGATCCGCCCCTGCCGCTTCTGCCACGGCCGGACCGTCGGCGCTCCTTCGGGGGCAGGCTGTCCCGCGCTTACTGCGAAGTACCCGGAGAGCGCGGCCGCCCAGTGCCCGATCCCCGGTGCCACTTCCTCGGGCAGGGGGCCACCCTCCAGGCGCAACGACGGCAGCCAGGCAAAGCGGTCGAACTCGCCGTTGCCGCGGGACGCGTTGTTCCAATCGACCAACACCGTGCGGTCGCGGAGCAAGCAAATATTGCTACTCCAAGCATCCGCGTGGACGAGATCCTCACCCTCCAGAACGACGCTTTGCTCGGCTTCGATAAGCGTAGGCAGGCATTCGTCCAGCCAAGTGCGTGAGCCGATGTCGAGACTGAGGAAGCCGCTCGGGTCGAAGCCCATCCACTGCCATCCGGTGAACATGTTTCGGTACGTCTCGGTGCTTGGCACGTGCGCGGGCGGCGCGGTTGCCGCGACGCGTTCGACTATCTCCAAGACTCGCTCGACGTCGCCCGGCTCCCACGGCGGAGGCCACCGGCCGTGGCTCAGGTCCTCGACGACGAGCAGCGGACGGTCGTGCTCCTCGTACGCCACGATCTCGCAACGGAAGTCCGCGTCGATCGCCGCCATGTTGCGGTGCTCGTCACGCAGGCGCCGCGCGATGTCGTCCGTCGTCGCGAGCTTGCCGAACACTTTCCGGCCATCATCCAGGTCGAGCGACCAGCGCTCGGCGATCGAATAACCGCCGGTCACCGGCCGCCACGCCGCCGGACGAGAACCCATGAGGGCTTCGACCCGGTCCAGGAAGACCTCCGACGGTTTCATCGGCCCGTCCCCCGGATGTAGATACGTCGGACGACGTCCTCGATGTCGGGGTCTGAGATCGTCAGGTCGCGCAGCTCCGCCTGGGCCGCGACGGCGGCGATCAGCGATGCGGCCGTCACCTCGCTCCTTCGGAACCGTAGCCATTGACGCGGGCCTTCGACCTTCTCGACGCGCGCCCCTTCGACCTCTATCGGTGGAGAGGCCTCGATCAGGTCGACGATCAGCACGCTCTCGTCGCCGAAGCGGTCCCGCACAGTCTCCAGATCACCATCGTAGATCACACGGCCGTGGTCGATGATCATCATCCGTTTGCAGAGCTGCTCGATGTCGTCCATGTCGTGCGTAGTGAGCACGATCGTGGTCTGACGCTCGCGATTGAGCTCGGCGAGGAACTCCCTGATCCGCGCCTTGGCCACGATGTCCAAGCCGATGGTCGGTTCGTCCAAGAACAGTATCTCCGGGTCATGGAGCAGAGCCGCGGCGAGATCGCCGCGCATGCGCTGCCCGAGCGAAAGCTGGCGCACCGGCGTTGCGAGGAATGCCTCTAGTTCGAGCACATCCGTGAAGGTCGCGAGGTTCACGCGGAATCGTTCCTCCGGAACGCGGTAGATGTGGCGGAGCAGGTCGAAGGAGTCATGCAAGGGGAGGTCCCACCACAGCTGCGTGCGCTGACCGAACACCACACCGATGCGCCTGGCGAGATCGACGCGTTGTCGCGTGGGCTCGAGGTCGAGAACCCGGACGTAACCGGAGGAGGGGACGAGGATGCCTGTGAGCATCTTGATCGTCGTGGATTTCCCCGCCCCGTTTGGTCCTACGTAACCGACCATCTCGCCACGATCGATCGAAAAGGAAACGCCGTCGACGGCGCGCACCTGCATCCGCTCGCGCCGCACGCGTCCCAGCCCACGCGCCCCTGCCTTCGGCCGGTAGACGTTGAACGTCTTGTGGATATCTCGTAGCTCGACGACGGTGCTCAACTTCCCGTGCTCCGGTAGTGGCGAACGGCCGAGCGCCAAACCGATCCGGCGATGAAAGCAAGCCCAAGCGCTACAGCGGGAGACATGAAACGAAGGATGGGCGGCGAGCCGGCCGGGTCGGTCTTTCCCAGCAGGTAGAGCGACGGGAAGTAGTTAACGAAGCCCAGCGGGATCACGTAGGCGAAGATCCGACGCATCCACGCTCCATAGATGTGCATCGGGAACTGGGTCATGAAGTTCCCGCCGTAGGTGAAGGAATTTGCTACCTCGCGCGCGTCCATCGTCCAGAACGCGACGGCATTGGTCGCGACATACAGCGAGCAGAAGATCACCAGAGCGCCGATGAGCATGGCCACGAACACGATGACTCGCTCGGGCGTCCAGTCGATCGCTACCCGGTTGACTCCGATCCAGAGAACGAGCGCGCCCTGCGTCATCGAGCCGACATGCCTTATGTCGAGATCACCCGTCATCACCTGTCCGAGTGTGCCCAGCGGCCGCGTCAGCACTTGATCGAACGATCCCATCCGGATGAACACCGGGAGGCGATCCATGTTCGTCATCAGGATGTCGGAAAGCTTGAACATCACCGCCGACGACCCGTAGAGGAACGCCACTTCTCCGAGCGACCATCCGGCGAGGTGTGGGAGGTGGTGAAAGATCACGAGGATCGCCACGAAGTCCAGAAAGGACAGAAAGAAGGAACCGATCACCTGCAGGACGAAGGAGAGGCGGTATTGGAAGTGCGCGCGTATCCGCGACGCAGCAACGCGTGTGTAGATCGAGGCGGTGCTAGCCACCTTGCACCACCAGCTTGCGGGCGCCGGCGCCCAGCATCACGCGGCCCGCGCCGAGCAACACGAGAGCCCATGTGGCCTGGATGGCTAGCGTGCCGAGGACCTCCAGGCCGCGAACGTGCTCGAGGAAGACGTCGACCGGCAGCTCGAACATCGCCACGAAGGGAAGCGTGCGAACGATAGTGCGAGCGGTGTCGGGGAAGAACGCGATGGGGATCGTGAACCCCGAAAGCAACGTCCATGCGGCTGCCGCGATGGAATGCACTCCGCGTTCGTTGATGATCCAGAAAGCCGACAAGTTGACCATGAAGCGCATAGCGAAGCTCACCGTGACGGCGAGGAAGAAGCTCACCGTGAAGGCCAGCCACGTCACCGGGTCCGTCGGCACTCGGAGCTCGAAGAACAGTGCTCCCACGATGAACGGAGGTATCCCACGCATGAGCACGTGGTACGTCGCGCGCCCGAGGTCCTGCGAGAGCCAGTACAGCTGATAGTCGAAAGGGCGGTAGAGGTCGGACGCGATCTGACCCGAGTACACGGTTTCCGCGATCTCCTGCCATCCCCACAGATACAGAGGCATGAGAAGTCCCTGTGACACGAACGTGTAGGTGAGAGTGTCCGGTAAGTCCCAGGCACCGATCCGATCGCCCAGGCCGGCGAACAAGGCGATGTACACGTAGGCCCGGATGAACCCGAACACGGAATTGGTGAAGACGCCCGCGACGGTAGCCCACCGGTATGTGGCGTAGCGCCGAAAACCGCGGCGCGCGACCTCCCACCACAGGCGCATCGAAAAGTCCCCCCGAACCCGTTGAAGGCCGGTCCGCCGCCGGCCAAAAGGACGAGGAGTATAACCCCAGGCCACAGGCCCCCCAGGTCTGATCGGCCTGAGAGCCTTGTAAACGACCGTTACGCCTGTGACTATTGATAACTGTCGTTAGTCATGTGGGCGTGACGGGAGGTTCGGGCGTGGCCATCGCTAGGCATTCGGTCGATCTGTGGACTCAGGTCCAGAAGCGTGTGTGGGAAGACGCATCGCAGCGCCCGGCTTCCGGCTCCGGCGGCTCGGGCAAAACCCGGATATTTCCCTATCCCGTCCTCCGCACCCTCCGGCTGAGCGACGCCGATCCCTACTGGTTCTCCGACCGCTTCGAGCGCCGGGCCTCCTCTGCCCTTGCCAATCTCGAGCGAGCCCTGGCTTCCGGCGACATGCGCCGTGTGACCAAGGCGCGCGCAGCATGGATGCACGCGGCTCACATGGATCGCCTGGCCCGGGTCAAGGACCTGGCGGCGTCCTGCGGCCTGAGGCTCGATCCGATGGGCCGAGGCCCCCTCGTCGAGCTGCCGACCGTGCACTACCGCGACCGGCTCCCATGGAGCCTCCTGCCCCTGCAGCGCTACGACGACGACAACCTTCCGATGCGCGCTTCCTCGATCGTCGACGCATGGAACGAGTGCGGTGACGTGTTCGACCGCTACTACCTCGCCCACGAGCCTCGTTGTTCGGCCTCGATACCGACACACAGCCTCATCGGCGCGGTTTCGGGCGATGGGCGCAGCGCCGCCTGGTTCGCACTGGACCGATGGGCTTCTTAACCGGCCTGCTTCTCGCCCTCCAGCTCCGCGCCGGACCCGGCCCCGGCGTCTGGCTGCGCTCCGCCCGCCGCCTCGGCGGTTGGCGCTGGCGGTCCGGCCGCCGGCGCTTCCAGTTCCCCGTCTAGCTCAACCGCGAAGCGTTCGGCGATCTTCTCGCGAGCACCTTCCCATCCAGCCTCGGACGCATTGGTCCACCACACCCGGGGGTCGGCTTTGAACCACGACAGCTGCCGTCGGACGAACCTTTTCGTGTTCCGCACCAGTTGCTCGGTTGCCTCTTCCAACGTCGCCGTTCCGTCGAGCACAGGAAGGATCTCCTTCACGCCGAGCGCTTGGCGTGCCGTCTGCGACAGCCGCTCGCTTCCGATGGCCCGCACCTCCTGGACCAGTCCGGCTTGCAGCTCACGGTGCACGCGCTCCGTCGCCCGGCGCAGCAGCACTTCGCGATCCCAGGTGAGTCCGGCGACGGTGACTTCGTAGGGACCGCTGCGCCGATCCCAAGCATTCCGGAGCTCGCTCGGTGGGCGCCCCGTTAGCTCCAACACCTCGACCGCCCGCACGAGCCGCCGCTTATTGCGTGGGTCCAGTCGATTCGCCGTGGCGGGATCGGCGATCCGAAGTCGCTCGATCAATCGGTCGCTGGGCTCGTGCTCCAGCCGCGCGCGCACTCCTGCCGACGTCGGCGCGAATTCGAGGTCGTCCACAACGGCGCGGAAGTAAAGGCCCGAGCCGCCCACGAGCAAAGGCACGCCACCACGGTCGTGTATGTCCTTGATCGCAGCGCGCGCGAGATCCCGATAGGCGATGGCCGTGAACGGCTCGCTCGGATCGACTACGTCGAACAGATGATGGACAACGCCCCGGCGCTCGTCGGCACTCGGCTTGTCGGCGACCACGTCGAGCGACCTGTATACCGCCATCGAGTCACACGACACGATCTCGACGTCGAGATCGATCGAGCGAAGCGCCAGAGCCACCTCGACGCCCATACGGGTCTTGCCGGCGGCCGTTGGGCCAACCAGGCACAGCAGATCCGTCATCGGTCGATGTCGAAGAGACGGCGGATCAGGCCTTGTCCGCCACGCGCCTGAGCGGACGTAGCCATCTGTCTGCGCGGCTCCTCAACCCCCTCGTCGACCTCGACCGAGGCGACGAGATAACCGATACCGAACGGAGCCTCGTAGGAGACGACGCGGCCTTTGACGCGCCGTCCGTCGAATGCGCCTCCGAGAACAAGCAATGGAGCGAAACCGCACTCCGATGCTTCGCGCAACAGGTCGTGGGGCATGTCGAGTAGCTCACGCAAGCTTCCGCGCTCGAAGGCTTCCCGTACGCGTCCGTCGAAGTCGGCTCCCGTCGACGAGTATCCGTGCGGCGCGTCGGGCGTGATTCGATGCGAAAGGTTAGACGACGCGACGATCACGGTGTCGCCCTCGATGTGTTCTGCAGCTTTCGCGATCGCCGTACCGAACAGCCAGTGCTCGTCCCAACCGAGCATCGAGATCGACACCGGTACTACGTGTGTCTCGTCCGTCCTGAGCAGGAACAGCGATGGGACCGTGACGCCACGATCGAGCTCCCAGTCTTTGTTGAGGCGTCCGATGGGCAACTCCATCCTGCCGGCCACATCGACGATCGCTTCGGCGAGCTCGGTTGAAACCTTCAGTGTGAGAGTCACGTCGGGTGCTTGGAATCGCTCCATCGAGCCTCTCAGCGTCTTGCCCTCCCACACTCCGAACGCTTCGGGCAAAAACGGGCTATGCGGCGAGACGATCACGCAGTTGGACGTCTGCCGCTCCTCGCAGATGATGATGCCGAGCTCGATCATCGCCTCGCGCGTGCGCGCGCAACGCTCGGCGCGCTCTCCGCCGGCCTCGGGGACGAGGTTCGGAGAATGAGGCACCACGCAGCCGTACGACAGCCCCAAGGTGCCTCCTGGATAGCCCGGTAACGACGAGTTTCATACAGAATAAGGCCGTGACCAGCGTGGTTTTCGCCGATATCCCCGGAGTCGTCCTCGTTAACCTCTCGGCGCGCGCCGACGAGCGCGGCCGCTTCGTCGAAACGTTCAGGCAGGAGTGGTTCCCGGACGCCCCGCCCATGGTCCAGGGCAACCGGTCCGACTCGAAAGCCGGCGTCCTGCGTGGCCTGCATTTCCACCTGAAACAGGCCGACTACTGGTACGCCCCGTACGGCCGCATCCTCGTGGCACTTCACGATCTCCGGCGAAGCTCACCAACGCAGGGAGACTCGATGAGCTTCGAGATCGGTGAGGGAGCCGATCTCGGCGTGTACATACCGCCGGGCGTCGCCCACGGGTTCCAGGCCGTGACCGACGCGACCCTGACCTATCTGGTGGACCAGTACTACGACGCCTCAGACGAGCAAGGCGTGGCGTGGGACGACCCGGACGCCGCGATCCCGTGGCCTCTGGCCGACCCCATCCTGTCGGACCGCGACAAGCAGAACCCGAAACGCGCCGACATCGCCGAAGGCGACCTCCCCGCCTGACACGTGGAGATCACGGTCGTCGTCGAGATTCCCAAGGGAAGCCGCAACAAGTACGAGATCGATCACGACACCGGACGCGTGTACCTCGATCGTGTGTTGCACTCAGCAGTTCACTACCCGGCGGACTACGGCTACATCGATGAAAGCCTTGGCGGCGACGGCGATCCCCTTGACGCCCTGGTTCTTCTCGAGCAGCCCACCGTGCCCGGCTGCATCATCACTTCCCGCCCCGTTGGGGTCTTCGTCATGCGCGACGAGAAGGGTGCGGACGAAAAGATCCTGTGTGTTCCCCTCGCCGATCCCGCGTGGAACCACGTGACCGAGCTCGAGGCCGTCCCTCCGCATCGCTTGAAGGAGATCGAGCACTTCTTCCAGGTCTACAAGGACCTGGAAGGCAAGAAGACTGAGATCGAGGGATGGCGAGATCGCCCGACGGCGGAACAAGTCATCACCGACGCACTCGGCGCGTACAACCACTGACTTCTATTCGAGCGGATCGCCGTGCTTGGCCCGCAGCACCTTCTTGTCGAACTTACCAACCGAGGTCTTCGGTACTTCGTCCACAAATATCACTTTGTCGGGCAGCCACCATTTCGCGATCTGCGGCTCGAGGAAGTCCAGGACATCCTGCGCGCTCAGCGTCTCGCCCTTAGCGACGACGACGCAAGCCACCGGCCGTTCCTGCCATTTCGCGTGCGCCACGGCGATCACCGCAGCCTCGAGTACCTTCGGGTGACCCATGATCTTCGTCTCGAGGTCGACCGATGAGATCCATTCGCCTCCAGACTTCACCAGATCCTTCGTACGATCGGTGATCTGGATGTATCCCTCAGCGTCGACCGTGGCGACGTCGCCTGTGTGCAACCAGCCATTTCTGAACGTGCCGGCCGACCGCTCGTCCTTGTAGTACTCCGAAGCGATGAAGTTCCCGCGGAAACACATCTCGCCCATCGTCTCACCGTCCCACGGAACTTCCTTGTCCTCCTCGTCCACGACTCGCATCTCGACGCTCGGCATCAGGACACCCTGCTTGGATTGCAGATCGAGCAACGCTTCCCCGTCACTGCCGGCTTCGAGGTCGGACTTGATATGGCACATGACGGCCAGGGGGCCGGTTTCCGTCATGCCGTACCCCTGCTGGATCGTTATCCCGAAGCGCTCCTGGTAGCGCTGGATGAGCGACCGGGGAACGGCCGAGCCTCCGCACACCAGGCGCTTCATGGACGACAGGTCGTACTCGTCGGCGACTTCGAGCATCCCGAGCCAGACCGTCGGCACGGCGCCGGAGAACGTCACCTTCTCGTCCTGGATGAGCTGCGCGATATCGGCCGGCGTCGGGCTCGCGCCGGCGAACACCTGCTTCGCACCGACCATCGCGCACGAGAACGGCAAGCCCCAGGCGTTCGCGTGGAACATCGGGACGATCGGCAGCACCGTGTCGGTCTCAGAGATCGCGTGGGCGTCGACGAGGCAATGATTGAAAGAGTGGATGTACAGGCCACGATGCGAGTACAAGACACCCTTGGGATCCCCCGTCGTGCCCGACGTGTAGCACATGAAGGACGCCGTGTCCTCACTGAAGTCGGGCCAATCGAGCTCGGGCGAAGCGGCCGCAAGGATCTCCTCGTAGTCGACGACTTTCACGCCCGTGGCATCCGAAAGCCTCTCGCGCGACTCTGCGCTCGAGTGCTCACCGTCACCCATGAGCACGTAGGTCTCGACCGTCGTGAGCTGGTCGGCGAAGCCCAGCCAGACGTCCAGTAGACACTCATCGATCAAGACGACCTTGTCTTCGGCGTGGTTGGCGATGTACACGAGCTGCTCAGGGAACAACCGGATGTTCAAGGTGTGACAAACGGAGCCGATCCCAGGGACGGCGAAATACGCCTCGAAATGACGGTAGTGATTCCACGCGAACGTGCCGACCCGGTCACCCATGATCACACCGAGATCCCGCAGTGCGTTGGCGAGCTTCTTAATGCGCGTGTACGCCTCGGCGTAGGTCTCGCGATGTACCCCGACGGGGGTCCGAGTGACGATCTCGCGATTCGGATACAGCATGCGAGCACGCTCGAGGAAATGGGTGAGAACGAGCTCCGTCCGCATCATCAATCCGTCCATGGCCTCCCCTACTCCGCCGTGAGCTTCATCGTGTACACCTCATCGTCGCCGTTCATGAGAGTGGCGGCCAAGTGACCCTCGTCGAGCAGGCGACGCCATTCGGCCCCCATCCAATCCTCGGCCGCCTCTTGCGATGCGAAGGCTTCAGACTCACCGCTGACGGTCTTGGGCGTGTCGCGGTACACCCAGCGAAACGACATCCCGGCACCTTATCCAAAGACTTGAGCCAAGAAACCTGAAAAGGTAGCGGCGTGCTCCGTCCGGTCCGCGTCTTCGGTGCGGTTCTGGTGCTGCTCGCCGCCTGCTCGGATCCGGAACCAATCACCTCGGCCTCACCTGGGCCTACCGTGGCGCCCTCGCCCACCCCAGCGGCGACCGCGACAGCCGTTACCGGCGACCCGTTCGGGCTCGCGACCAGATACGACCTCGACGATCCAGCCGAGCTCGCGCAACGACTGGCCCAGGCCGAGGAATCGATCCGGGCCGGGCGCGGCGACATTGCCGAGCACGCGCGGATGCAGCAGGCCGCCTACCGCCAGCTCGTTCGGACGCCGGAGTGGCGCGCGCCGGCCATCGACGCCCTCCCCGGTGAGCTGCGCCCGGTGGCGCGAGCCAACGTCGAGGCGGGGGCCGAGCTCCGTGCCCTCACCGAACCCAGGACCGGGCTGCCGCCGTGGAAGATTGTCGCCCCGCCACCTTCGGACGAGCTACGGGGTCACTATGCGGCCGCCGAAGGCGAGTTCGGGATCGATTGGACCTACCTGGCGGCCATCCACCTCGTGGAGACGAGGATGGGACGCATCCGCGGCACGAGCACGGCCGGCGCCGAGGGGCCGATGCAGTTCCTGCCCTCGACCTGGGCACGCTGGGGCCGAGGGGATATCGAGAACCCGCGCGACGCGATCCTTGCGGCCGGGCGTTACCTGCGCGGCCACGGTGCACCCAACGACATTAAGAGCGCGCTCTTCGCCTACAACCACAGCAACCGCTACGTGAGGGCCATCACGTTGTACGCACAGGTCATGCGGGACGAACCGAGGGCGTACCTCAGCTACTACAACTGGGACGTCTACTACCGCACCACGAAGGGCGACGCTCTTCTCTACATCGGTTGGCCCGACAGGTAGTGAGCCGTCGCCTCGGTGATGCGCGCCGTCGCCGCGTCGCCGGGGCGCAAACCATCGGACGGCACATGTACGAGCTTGTTCGTCCTGGTACGCCCCGTGGCCCGGGTCGCGTCGTTCTTGGACGCGGCTCGCTCGATCGTGAGCTCGACGGTAGCGCCGATCAGGTCTTCGTTGCGTTCGAGCGAGATCTGGGTTTGCGTCGCCAGCAGACGGTCGAAACGCTCTTGGACGACGTCCTTGGGGACCTGCTCGTCCATGGTCGCGGCGTCCGTTCCCGGACGGCGTGAGTACTGGAACATATAGGCCGAATCGAATCGGACCTCCTCGGCCAGCGAGAGGGTGTCGGCGAACTCATCCTCGGTCTCGCCCGGGAAGCCGACGATGATGTCGGTCGTGAGCGCCAGACCCGGGATCGACTCGCGCGCCATCGCCAGCTTGTCGAGGTAACTCGAGCGTGAGTAAGCGCGCTTCATTCGTCGCAGCACCGAATCGGAGCCGGACTGCAGCGGGAAATGCAGGTGCTCGCATACGGCGTCGCATTCGGCCATCGCGCGCGCGGTGTCCCGCTTGAAATCCTTCGGATGCGGCGAGGTGTACCGGATCCTGCTCACCCCCGGCACGTCGTTTACCGCATACAGGAGCTCGGCAAATATCGGACGCCCGATGAGATCGCGTCCATAGGAGTTCACGTTTTGGCCGAGAAGCGAGATCTCGCTCACTCCGCTGTCGGCCAGCTCCCGCACCTCCCCGAGGACGTCACCCATCGGACGAGACACCTCACGCCCACGTACCGAGGGAACGATGCAGAAGGTGCAGGCGTTATTGCATCCGTACTGGATCGCCACCCACGCGTGGAAGTGCGATTCGCGCCGCGCGGGAAGGGCCGAGGGATGTACGTCGAACTGCTCGGCGAACTCGACGATGGGCACGCCGGCCTCCTCGACGGCGCCGATCAGCCGCGGCAGCGCGTCAATGTTCCGGGTGCCGAAGACCACGTCGACCCAGGGCGCACGCTCGAGCACGCCTTCGCGATCCTTCTCGGCCTGACACCCGCCGACGGCGATCTTCAGTCCCGTGCGCTGCTTGATCGGCTTCAGATGTCCGAGGTGTCCGTAGAGCTTGTTGTCGGCGTTCTCCCGGATGGCGCAGGTGTTGAGGATCGCGACGTCGGCTTCTTCTGCATCGAGGACACGCTTGTAACCCGCCACCTCCATCAACCCGGCCATGCGTTCGGAGTCGTGCTCGTTCATCTGGCAGCCGTGCGTCTCGAGATAGAACGTCCCCTTCACGGCAGCGGCACCCCATCCGCGATCCGCTCACCGAGATCGCAGATGATCTGCCATTCCTTAACGGAGACCGGCTGCACCGACAGCCGCATGCCGCGCTGGACCAGAGTCATGTCCTGAAGTCCAGGTGTCTCACGGATCTCCGCAAGCGTCACGAAGCGCGGGAACTTCCGCACGAAGCGCACGTCCGGCATGAACCAGCGCGGGCTATCCGGCAAGGCCTTGGGGTCAAAGTACTTGGAGGAAGGATCGAACTGGGTGTGATCCGGATAAGCCTCGCGCACGACTTCACACACCCCGGCCACGCCAATCGGGTCGGTGCTCGAGTGATAGAAGAACCCTTGCTCGCCCAGCTTCATGGCCATCAGGTTGTTGCGAGCCATGTAGCTGCGAACGCCGTCCCAGTGCTCAACGGCCTTGGCTTCGAGGTCGTCGATCGAAAAGGATCCGGGCTCGCTCTTGAGCAGCCAATGGGCCATGGGAGCAATGGTACGGGCCTGAAACTGGAGAGGCCCGCCTCGCGGGCGGGCCCCTCACGGTCATCTGACTAGCTGGATTCTACCGCGCGTACTCCACGGACCTGAGCTCCCGGAGCACCACGACCCGGATCTGCCCCGGGTACTGGAGCTCCTCCTCCACCTTCTTGGCGATCTCCCGGGCCAGGACCTGGGCTCCCACGTCGTCCACGGCGCCCGGCTCGACCATCACCCGGACCTCGCGGCCGGCCTGCATCGCGTAGACCTTCTCGACCCCGCCGAACGACTTGGCGATCTCCTCTAGGCGCTCCAGGCGCTTCACGTAGGCCTCGAAGCTCTCCCGCCGGGCCCCCGGACGCGACCCGGAGATCGCATCGGCCGCCTGGGTCAAAACGGCCTCGATCGTGCGCATCTCGACCTCGTTGTGGTGCGCCTCGATGGCGTGGACCACGCCCGGAGCCTCGCCCAGCCGCCGGGCCAATTCGGCTCCCACGTGGGCATGCGTGCCCTCGACCTCCATGGCCACGGCCTTCCCGATGTCGTGGAGCAGCGTGCAGCGCTTGGCCAGCACCGGATCCGAGCCGAGCTCGGCGGCCATCATCGCCGCGAGATGCGAGGCCTCGACGGAGTGCCGCAGCACGTTCTGCCCGTAGCTGTAGCGGAACTTGAGACGGCCCAGAGCGCGAACGAGCTCCGGATGCATGTTCGTGATCCCGAGCTCGTCGATGGCCTCTTCTCCGGCGGACTTGATCTCGTTCTCGATCTGCTGCGCGGCCCGCTCGAACTGCTCCTCGATGCGCGCGGGGTGTATTCGACCGTCGGAGACGAGCGCTTCCAGCGTAAGTCGTGCGCATTCCCGGCGGACGGGATCGAAGCAAGACAGGATCACGGAGTCGGGCGTGTCGTCGACGACTAGATTCGCACCGGTCACCTGCTCGAAATGACGGATGTTGCGTCCCTCGCGGCCGATGATCCGGCCCTTCATGTCCTCGTTCGGAAGCTGGACGACGGAGGTCGAGGACTCTTGTGCCTGCTCGGCACCCAGCCGCTGGATCGCCGTGACGACGATCTTGCGGGCGCGGCGGTCGGCTTCCTCTCGGGCACTGGCCTCGAAGTCCCGGACGAGGGCCAGAGCGTCGCGCTTGGCTTCCTCTTCGACGGCCGCGATGAGCGAATCCTTCGCTTCCTGCTGGCTCATACCGGCCACGCGCTCGAGGGCCTCGCGCGCCTTCTCGATCTGAACTGAGATCTCTTCGCGGAGCTTGTCCACGTGCTGCTCACGGTCGAGCATCTTCTGCTCTCGGCCCTCGACCTTCCTCTCTCGTTGATCGAGTGCGTCCGATCGTGAATCGACGGTTGCCTCGCGGGTGGCCATCGCCTTCTCGAGACGGCCGATCTCGCTCTTGAGCTTGCTGGCGTCCCGCTCGGCTTGCTGGCGGATGTCCTCGGTCTGCTGGCGGGCTTTCTCCCTAGCCTCCGACAACAATTGATTGGCGCGGAGGTCGGCCGTACCCAACTTGGCTTCGGTTATCCGCTTGCGGACGACGAAGCCGACGGCACCTCCGATCGCCAGGCCGAGGACGACGCCTAGGATGATCATCTCCATCCCGGCTCACTCCTTCCTCTATCTGGTCTCGCGCGCACCTACGCACACGCGAAGCACGGAAGGGTGGTGCGAGCCGGACGAACGAGAAAGGATCTAGACGCGCCTACAGAAGTGTCTGCGAAGGCTCCCCGTGTCGGTTTCTCGTTCTACTTGCATCTCGTTCATATTCAGTCGGCCAGTTGTCTCTCGTCTCGGCCGGTAGCTGCATCCGGTGTTCGCACCCAGCGCTTCCGCGCTTGCACCCATTATGCCCCGAGCCCGCGCTCCACGTCCCGGATGTGGTGAGTGGCGTCGTGAACGGCGTGACCGAGCATCCACCCGGTGTCGGTGGGGGTCTCACCCACGGTTCCACGCCTCTTCCAGTGCTCGGACAGGGTCCTTTCCGCCCGGTCCGCCATGCCCTCGGCGTTCGCCGCGAGCTGGCTCAGGACGTCGGCCGGATCGAGGGCGTTGTACCCGTGGTCGGCCCCCGGCTCGTCCGGCTCGACGCCCTCGAAGGCCGGCTCGTCGCCCTTCAGGAACCGGTCCACGCCCCACCAGATCACCGCTATGACGTCCCGGGTGTGGGCGGCGTACTCGAGGGCCGACCAGATCTCGGGACTGGGCCGCTCGCGCAGCCTCTCGTCCGGGACGTCCTCGAAGAGCTCCCGCCACCGGCGGCCCATCGAGCGCAGGACCGTGATGGCGTCGCCGACCATGAGGTGCTCGCCGTCGAAGCCGCACTCCGCACAGCGCTCAGGCTCGATCATCATGGGCCTTCAGACTCGCAACGAGTACCCCGCGGAGCGATCAAACGCACCATCGACATCGGGCCAGCGCCGTCTGAGGGAATCGGCCACCCGTGCAAGCCAGCCGGAAGCGTGGGCATGCGATGAGTGGGCCTCCGCCGCACGGATGGCGGATTCCAGGGTCCAGATCAGCTGCCTCCTGCTCTCGTGTCCCGGCATACGGGCGTCCAACTTAGGGAACCTGTGCAACCGTTCGACGGCGAACGCGATGCACGCCACCGCGATCCCGGCTCCATAACGTTTGTCGTCTGCGGCCTCGGCGATGCCCTCCGAGAGCGCCGCGCGATAGATCCTCTCGTAACCTTCCGCGATCGGATCGCTGACCGTCATCCACATCGGCCCCGGGACGTAAAGACACACCGCGTCTGCGAGCGCGTGGCGGTAGCCGGCGAATTCGAAGTCGATTATCCGTCCATCGCTTCCCTCGACGAGGTAGTTGTTCGCGCCCGCATCACCATTGGAGAACGCGAGAAATGGGCCAGGATCGACGACCGCGTCGACAACGGCGGACATCTCCGTTTCCGCCGCGCCCGCGATCGGAACGCCGAGCGTTTCGCAGAAGCGGCGCGTCTCGCTCCAGCCCCAGCCCATGAGCCGCAGGCGGTCGGCCTGCGGGTCGACGGGACCGAGCACTGATCGGCGTTCGTAGTACTGCCCCGAGCGCCCGACAGTGCCGGTACCGAGCTCGGCGAGCGCGCGAGCGAAGGCAGATAGCCCTTCGTCGGTCGCCGGATCCTTGTCACGGATCAGATCGAACAACACCTTCCGTGGCGCGAGGTCTTCCATGATAAGTACTCCAGCTTCCTGCTGGCCGGCGAACAGCCGCGGCGCGAGATCTAGGCCCAGATCCGAAACGAACTCGAGAGCGGCGCGTTCGGTGAGAACTTGCTGTGGGTCGGTCCGGAACCCCGCGGGATGGGCCCGCAGCGACTTCACGATCACGGACGTCGGAACGTTCCGTGAGTCGGATTCCAAGGTGCAGCGGACCACGAACCACGGTTCGATCCGCTCCCAACCAGTGACGTGGACGGCCGCCTCAAGGGTCTCGGACATCATCGACTCA
The DNA here is from genome assembly GCA_040905525.1 of Actinomycetota bacterium. Taxonomy (GTDB): domain Bacteria; phylum Actinomycetota; class JAICYB01; order JAICYB01; family JAICYB01; genus JBBDRJ01. The sequence goes on along the minus strand of JBBDRJ010000006.1, from coordinate 4,644 downwards.
ACGAGCTGTCGGTCACCTTGACTCGAGTTGGGCACGGTCAATTCTGTGCGAGACCGTCGGACTCGCCTTCACTGCGCTGCTCAGGGATGGGCTCGCCATCGAAGCCACACTCGATGCAGCGTTCGGGTTCGATGGTCATTCCGGGTTGACCAGCGCCAGGATCTTCGCAGTCGCCTCAGCGATGACGTCTAGCGGCGCCGGACAGAGCGCCTTCGCCTTCCTCTGGCGCCAGTCGAGACTCTTGATCTGATCGCACAGGACTGCACCCTGCGCCTCCAGTCCTGCAGGCAAAACCACCTCGAAGGGATATCCCTTGACGGATGAGGTGATAGGACAGAACAAGGCGAGTCCCACCTTCCGGTTGTAAGACCGCGGCGAGATCACGAGCGCCGGACGCCGACCGAGTTGCTCACGCCCGGTTTGCGGGGTGAACTCAAGCCAGACGATGTCCCCCCGGTCGGGCGTATATCCGGCCACTACCAGCTCTCGCGCCCCGCCGGTTCGCCGGTATCTACCGCGTCATGAAGATTCCGCGGGTTAACACGTTTCAAGAGCGACGACAGGTCGTATTTCGGGCGATGAACCGGTCGAACGATGAGCTCTCCGTTCTCGATGGCGAGGTCAACTGTTGAGCCGGCCTCAACGCGTGCTTCCACTGCGAACGACTTCGGGATGCGCAAGCCAAGACTGTTCCCCCAGCGCTGGATCTTCGTCTCCATTTCAGTCCCCTTCGTATACACATTGAGTATACTAAGGGAACCCGTGAGAGGCCTAGGTACTACTTCTTCTTGGCTCCCACCTTGGCCGTCAGGCTCGCCACGACTTCGTCGGCCTTGATCTTGGACAGACCGTCGTCCTCGTCATCGGCCGGAGGAGGATCCTCGGCCGGCGGCGGTGCATCGCCGTTGGCGTCCGCGGCCAGCTGCGCCTTGATCAGCTTCTCGACCTCCAGCGCGACGTCGGCGTGCTCGCACAAGAAAGCCTTCGCGTTCTCGCGACCCTGTCCGATCTGCTCCTCGTTGTAGGTGAACCAGGCTCCCGACTTCCGGATGATCCCCTGCTCCACCGCGACGTCGAGCAATGAGCCTTCCTTCGAGATGCCCTTGGAGTACATGAGGTCGAACTCGGCTGTCCGGAAGGGTGGCGCAACCTTGTTCTTGACGACCTTGGCCCGGACGCGGTTGCCGATGAACTCTGCGCCGTCCTTGATGCCTTCTATGCGCCGGACGTCCAGCCGGACCGACGAGTAGAACTTGAGCGCGCGGCCACCGGGTGTGGTCTCGGGTGAGCCGAACATCACGCCGATCTTCTCGCGGATCTGGTTGATGAAGATCACGCACGTGTGTGACTTCGAAACGGTCGCCGTGAGCTTGCGCAATGCCTGCGACATCAGCCGCGCCTGCAGACCCACGTGCGTGTCGCCCATCTCTCCTTCAAGCTCGGCCCTGGGGACCAGAGCCGCCACGGAGTCGACGACGAGCACGTCGATGGCGCCGGAGCGGATGAGCATGTCGGCGATCTCCAGAGCCTGCTCGCCGGTGTCGGGCTGGGACACGAGAAGCGAGTCGATGTCCACACCTAGGTTGCCTGCGTATTTGGGGTCGAGGGCGTGCTCGGCGTCGATGAACGCTGCCACGCCACCTTGCTTCTGCGACTCGGCCACCACATGCAGGGCGACGGTCGTCTTCCCCGAGCCTTCCGGGCCGAAGAGCTCGACGACCCGGCCGCGTGGGAGCCCGCCGACCCCCAACGCCATGTCCAATGCGATGGATCCCGTCGGGATCGCGTCGACGGTGAAGCGCAGCGTGCTGTCCCCGAGGCGCATGACCGCACCCTTCCCGAACTGGCGCTCAACCTGAGTGAGCGTCATCTCCAGCGCCTTGTCTCTTTCCATGCCAGAACCTCCCTGGTTTCCCACGGGGAAGGGTTTGGTCACGGTAGCCAATGCTGCTGACATGTAGGCCTCCCGGATCGAGTGGTCAGAACCTCGATCAGGAACCTAGCACGAACGTTTGTTCGTGTCACGTATCTTGGCCGCTGGAGCGGATCGAGGCCCTACAGGGGCCACGATTCCATCCTGTGGAGCCGATCTAGCCCTGCCAGGCTCCGATGATCAGCCCCATCACGACCAGGCCCGCGACGTTGAAGATCCCGTTGATCAGCCACCAGCCGATCGGGTCCGGCTTCTTGTCGTATATCGCCGTGACGGCGGCTGCGGTGAACGCGTAGCCCACGCCGACGACCAGCCCGAGCACCGCACCTTCGCCGGCTGTGTCCGTGCCCGTCGAGACCGCGATCATCCCCGTCGCGATACCGGAGACGAAATAGGCAACAAGCGTCCCGATGAAGTTCACCGGATTCACGGTCTGCTCGGCCGTCTCGACGCCACCGGCTTTCGCCCACGCCGTGCCCATCACCTGCGGGATGTACCAGATCCCTCCCATCGCGAAATACGCAACCGCGGCCACGGCGACCGCCGGCCAGTAGACGTCCTGTAACGATTCGAAAGACACCCCTGCCTCCTCTCGCTCGCTTCCCAGTTGGTTATAGCTCCGGCGAGGCGAGATTCCTCGGCACTTACTCGAGCGCGAACCGCTCGAGGGCCGTGTAGCGCGCGCCCTTCGGGTGCAGCTTGGATTGGAAGAGGACGATCTCCCCTACGGGAAATCTCGCGATGGGCACCGCCGCGTTCGGAAGCTCTCCGATGACCCGTGGACGGGCGAACCGCGCGAGCGTGAAGTGTGGCGTGAACGGACGGGACTCGGCTTCGAACCCGAGCGGCTCAAGTGATCGCGCGACCTCGGCGGCAAGGGATTGCATCGCCTCGGCCCCCTCACCGATACCGACCCACAGAACGCGCGGCCGTCGAAGATTGGGAAAGCCACCGACGTCCTCGAACGCCGCGTCGAAGTGCGCGCGCTTCGTTGCCGCGGCGCCCAACGCTCCACGGATGTCGTCGAGTTGCTCCTCCGGCGTTTCGCCGAGGAACTCGAGCGTGAGGTGGCGACCTTCAGGCCGCGACCAACGAGCGCCGGTGACAGAGGGACGAAGAACATCGACGACGTCGCGCTCGATCGCGTCCTTGATCTGCTGTGGGACGTCTACGGCTACGAACAGCCTCACGCTTGCAGGAGATGAGACCGCAGGAAGCTCAACGCGAACGTGGTTGCGAAGTTGATGACCTGGGCTCGATCGCCGGGTACGGTGACGCCCCGCACCTCGACGGTCGCACCGGGCCCGGCGACACCCAAGAACATCGTCCCCGGCTTGGCACCGTCCTGCGACTCGGGGCCCGCGGCGCACGTGACCGAAACGACGATGTCGGCCCCCAGTCTCTCCCTGCCGCCGGTCGCCATGGCGCGAGTGACCGGCTCGGACACTGCGCCGTGTTCCTCGATCAACTCGGCCGGTACACCGAGCTCCTTCGTCTTCGCCTCTGAGGCGTACGTGACGACGCCACCGATCAGGTATTCGGAGGAACCCGGGATGTTCGCGATACGCGCCGCCAGCGCGCCGGCCGTGCAGGACTCGGCCGTGGCGACGGTCAGGCCCCGTTCTCGGAGCATGCGTCCCACCACCAGCTCCAGGGATTCCTCGTCGACCCCGTACAGGATGTCTCCGACGCGTTCGCGTACAACGCGCTCGACCTCGTCGAGCATGCGCGCGCAATCGGCCTCGTCGACACCGGTGGCCACGAAGCGCAGGCGGATCTCTCCGCCACCGGGCAGGTAGGCCATCCGCGGGTTGGCCGCCGCGGCGAGATCGCCGAACAGATCCGCCAATCCCGACTCCGACATCCCGACGCATTTGAGCATCCGGGCCCTGATCGTGGCCCCTCCCCCGAGCTCGGGAAGGATCTGCTCGTCGAGCATCCTCCTCGCCTCTCCCGGTACGCCCGGTATCGCGAAGACCGGGGTTCCCTCGACCTCGGCCCGGATCCCCGGCGCCGTTCCCCAAGGATTCGGGATGACTCGAGCGCCCCTCGGGATGTCGGCTTGCTTCGCGTTTGACTCGGGCATGTCCCGGCCCCAGGCCTGGAAGCGAGCACGGATGTCTTCGACGATCGACACGTCGCGAACGAGGTCCGTACCGAGCAAGCGCGCGATGGCTTCGCGGGTCTTGTCGTCCTGCGTCGGACCCAGGCCCCCACTGACGATCACTGCGTCGGCATCGCGGACGCCTCTCCTGATCGCATCGACGATGTCGTCCTCCTCGTCGCCGACGACGATCGACCAGATGACCGGATAACCGACGGCTTGCAACAGCTCACCGATCATCGCGGCGTTGCTGTTGACGATGACGCCAGCGAGGAGCTCATCCCCGACCGCGACGATGACCGCTTTCTTCATCTGGGTCAGTCGAGGTCCACGCTGCCGACGGAAAGGCGCACCGGATGATCCACGACGACCGCCCGGCCGTCGCTCAGGGCCTTCAGTCCCTGCTTCACGTTCGGAGGCACTACGGCCGCCGTGCCTGGTCCGGCAACGAAGGTCTGGCCCTCGACGGAGACCTCGAAGGTGCCTTCGATGAAGTTCCAGACTTCTTCGTTCTCATAGGAATGCTCGTGGACCCAAGATCCGACGAAAGGCATCTCGGGGGGGGGGGGGGGGGGGGGGGGGGGGGGGGGGGGGGGGGGGGGGGGGG
>JBBDRJ010000005.1:0-53753 GCA_040905525.1 Actinomycetota bacterium | reverse complement strand
TGGGCTTGGGTTTGGGCTTGGGTTTGGGCTTGGGTTTGGGCTTGGGTTTGGGCTTGGACTTCGGCGCAGGCGGCCGGATAACGGGTTGCTCCTGGGTTAGATCTCGCGCCGGTCGTTTCGCCCCGACCTTCTGCTTGAGCTTCGCGCGAGCTTCGGCTCCCGCGGAGACGCGGACCTTCTCATCGACCTCGACCATCTCGATGTCCTGCACCTCGACCTCTTCGTCGCGCTCGAAGTCTTCGCCGAGACCTTCACGGCGCATGCGTCGTGTCCATCCGGCGAGGATGAGCACGGAAACGACCGCCGACAACGCGATCGACGCGATGAGCGGAACGCTCGAAGCTCGGATAAAGAATCCGCCGACGAGGGCGGCGAAAGCGAACCCGAGTGCCGCGTAGGTTACGCGGGCCACGGCATCACCCGTCGCGCACTAACGCGCGGGCGGGCGGCGCCGAGCGGGCTTGGCCTTGGGACGAGCGGTGCCAGCGGCCTTTGGCTTCGCCTTCGGCGTCGCCTTGGGCTTCGAAGCTTTGGCCTTGGTCGGCTTGGCCTTGGCCGGCTTGAGCTTGGCCGTCTTGGCCGCCGCGGGTTTGGGTTTGGGCTTCGCGGCCGGTTTGGCTCCCGTCTTACGACGTGCGGGCCGGCGCGCCGGACGACGCGTCCGCGTGCTCCGACGTCCTCCGACGGCGAACTCTTCGTCGTCACCGATCGCCGCGTACAGATCCTCTTCTTCGGGCTCCGAATCCACGGCCGGTGCTTCTTCGAATCCGTAGGACGACGCTTCCCGCGCGCGGCGAGCCCACGCTCCGAGAACGAGGACGATCACGGCCAGCTCGACGACGATCGAGATGATCAGGAGGACGTTCGACTCGTCGGTGAGGAAACCGCCGATCAGTAAACCGAGACCGACAAGAAGCAGTCCCCAAGTGATGCGAACAAGCACGATGTTTCCTCCTGTCGTGGACGGATTACGCAGGTAACGCTTGCCCTATGTTGTCGAAACCCTCCGAGGGTCGCAACCGACCCGGCTCGCAAGCGGTGCCGGGGCTTGGAGATCAGCTCTCGGGCCAGGCCCACCACCCTCTCGTGGGCTCCGAACCGATGACGGATGTCGTCTGTCCGCCGGTGAGCTCGGGTGGCAATGGTGGCGCCGGCCGGAGCTGAGCCGGGGACCAGCCGGCCGGAAGCTCACGGTGCGCTTCGACGACGACAGATGCGACGATCACCTCGAGCGCGCGGGTTCGCTCCGTCCACACCCGGGTCGAGCGGTAGAGAACCCCTCTCGCACCTTCGATGTCGGTTACCTCGTCGAACGGTCCGGCCGATCCTTCCGCGCCGGACACAACCGTCTCGCCTGACCGCCGTCGGCGATCGAGAGCCTCGAGCCGGCTGCTCAAGTCGTCGCGTGCATCAGAGGCGCGGACGTACCGGTCGCCGAGCACGCGAAGGAAACCGACGATCTCCCCGGGGTCCATCAGAACAGGACGCCCCGAAGGATCGACTCCGCGATGAAGAGCACCAGGAAGGCGATCAGGGGCGATAGGTCGAGGCCCATGCCGCCGAGCCGCACAGCCGGCAGAAGCCCACGGAAGATCCGAAGGAAGGGCTCGCATGCATCGAACACAAAGCTCGCGGCGGGCCGAAGGGCGTCCGGGAGCCGGAGATCGGCGAGCGACTGGAGGAAGGACAAGATGATGTAGACGAAAAGCAGGCTGCGGTAGGCGCGGACCGCGAAGAGGATCAGAACTCGGAGATCGAAACTAAGATCGGTCACGAAGGGCCGCGGTCACCTAGAACTGGTTGAAGAAACCGCGGTCGGACATCATCTCTCGCGCTTCCTCAGCCGAGACCTCGACATTGGGCGGGGTGAGCAGGAAGATCCGGTCGCCGACCTTCTTGATGGACCCCTGCGCCATGTAGGTCAGTCCGCTTGCGAAGTCGACGAGCCGTTTGGCGAGATCCGCGTTCGCTTGCGAGAGGTTCATGATCACCGCGGAGTTGACCCGCAGCTTGTCACCGATCTCCTTGGCATCGTTGAAGGCTCTGGGCTCGACGACATGCATGCTGGTTCGCGGCGCCACCGCGGATGGAGCCGCGGCCATCGGCTCTTCGCCGCCGATCCGCCGCACGCTCGAGGAGGGAAGGTCGGGCCTGATGGGCCGGACGGTCTCGAACGTTGTCGGCTCGTGACTCTCCGCCGGCAGCGGCTCCAGCTCGTCCTCTTCTTCGACGAGACCGAGATAGATGAGGGCTTTCTTCCAGAAACCCGGCATCAGCTCTCCTCGGACGCGAAGATCGCACGGCCGATCCGTACGATCGTTGCGCCTTCCTCGACGGCCACTTCGTAGTCGTCGCTCATTCCCATGGACAATTCATCGAGTCCAAAGCTCGAGTATCGCTCTCGAAGTCGCCTTCCGTGGGCGAATACCCACCTAACATCTTCGGGGTTTTCCGCCAGGGGCGCCATGAACATGAATCCACGGGGCTTCACCTGCGGGTACAGGGGGAGTTTCTCAAGTAGCGGCTCGACCTCATCCGGGGCAATCCCCTGCTTCTGGGGCTCGGAAGCGGCGTTCACTTGGATCAGGACGTCGTAGGAGCGTCCGGTCTCTTCGCCCCGAGCGTTCAACACCTCGGCCTCCCGCTGACGGTCGAGGCTGTGGATCAGGAGCACCCGGTCGAGCTGAGGGATCTTTCGTGTTTGGAGGCCGCCGACGAGGTGCCAGCGCACGGCAGGGTCGAGAGTCTGGGACTTACGGTCGAGATCCTCGGGACGGTTCTCACCAAGGTCCGAGATCCCGGCCTCGAGGGCATCTTCGATCTGGGGCTGGGCGACTCCCTTGGTGATGGCGACGACCCTGACGGTGCCGGGATCACGTCCCGAACGCTCGGCCGCGCCGGCTATGCGCTCGAACACTCGCCCCACAGCTTCAGCAACGCTGGGGACCCTCATGAGGCGAGTCTCGCGATCAGCGCCTGCCGGCCCGTCCGGCCCCGGTCGCGGCGGTGCGAGAAGAAAAGGTCGGCGTGGCAAGACGTGCACAACCTGGCGCTGAAGACGTCCCGGACACCCGCCGATCGGGCGGCGATCCCTGCAGCCGACCAAAGGTCCACGTGTCGCTCGTCCCCTAGAACTTCCGCGCCGAAACGTTCCTCGAAAGCCGCCACGACCTCGGCCCCCACCTCGAAGCAGCACGGGCCGATCGCGGGGCCCAGGTAGACGGTGTGTGCGCCGACGGCGCGAGCCGCGTTCTCAACGATGCCGGCGACCGTTCCCCGCCACCCCGCGTGCGCCACCGCGATCCTGCCGTCTCCGACGAAGAGGCCCAGGACGCAATCGGCCGACAGCACCGCGAGCGTGCGTTCGGGCTCGTCCGTCCACACGGCGTCGGCGTCACGGCGCTTGACGGCTGCGCGAACCACGTCCGCGCCATGAACCTGCCGAACGTTGCGCCATGGGCCCACCGAGCCGATCGCTCGGCCGGCGAGATCGCGATTCGCGATCACCCGATCCTCGTCACCGCCCAACTCCTTCTCGATCTTGAAGGACAGGTTCAGAGACGAAAGCACACCGAAGGATGTGCCCCCACGTCTGGTGGTAAAGGCCGCGACCGCGCTGTCCGCCTGCGGGACAAGGGCTATCGGCTCTTCGCTGGGTGTTTGCGCGCTCGCGGGCTCGCGCGGCGACTGCTCGCGCGGCGGCGCCCAAACAAAACCGGCCCCCGGATCCGGGAGCCGGCTTGTTACCCCTCGAGTCGGTTGGGTCACGTCCGAAGGAAGTCCGGGATCTCCAGATCGTCGTCTTCGAACCGCTCCTCGGATTCGTCGGTGCCACCGAAGATCGAGTCGGGAGCCGGCGCACCTCGTTCGACTCGCGTAACCGGCTCCGTCCACTCGCGGCCTTCGAAACCCGCCGCGATAACCGTCACACGGATCTTCCCGCCGAGTGATTCGTCGATGGCCGCCCCGAAGATGATGTTTGCATCGGGGTGCGCAGCCGAAGTGATGGCGTCGGTCGCCTCGCTCACTTCGAGCAGTCGCAGGTCGGGCCCCCCAGAGATGTTGATGATCAGTCCGCGTGCGCCTTCGATGGATGCTTCGAGAAGCGGGGAAGAAACCGCAAGACGTGACGCTTCTGTTGCGCGCCCTTCGCCCGACGATTCCCCGATACCCATGAGAGCCGAGCCGGCGTCCGTCATAATCGTACGCACGTCCGCGAAGTCGAGGTTGATAAGGCCCGGCGTCGTGATCAGATCGGTGATCCCCTGCACACCTTGCAGCAGCACTTCGTCGGCGAGGCGGAACGCTTCTTGCAGAGGTGTGTCTTCGTCCGAGATCTGGATGAGCCGGTCGTTCGGAATGATGATGAGTGTGTCGACGCGATCCTTGAGCTCCGCGATGCCGGCTTCGGCCTGAAGGCCTCGCTTCTTTCCTTCGAACGTGAACGGTCGCGTGGCGACCCCGATCGTCAACGCGCCAAGAGATCTCGCGACTTCGGCAACGACCGGCGATGCTCCGGTTCCCGTTCCGCCGCCCTCGCCTGTTGCGATGAAAACCATGTCCGCACCCTTGAGGACTTCCTCGAGCTCCTCGCGGTGATCGTCGGCGGCTTGTCGGCCGAGCTCGGGATCGGAACCTGCACCGAGCCCGCGGGTGAGTGTCCGGCCGATGTCGAGCTTGACGTCGGCGTCGGACATCAACAGCGCTTGCGCGTCGGTGTTGATCGCGATGAACTCCACACCGCGAAGACCGGCTTCGATCATGCGGTTGATGGCGTTGACTCCACCGCCACCGGTACCGACGACTTTGATGACTGCCAGATAACTCTGGGGCGTCGCCATCGCGCCTCCCTTCGGAGTCGGAACCCGACCCCTGATCCGCGTGCTCGTGCCGGTCACCCAGCCTCCTCGATCATCATTTTCGCCCGGGAGATTGGTGTGTGGCCCCGGGGATCCCGCCTAGGTCCCGAATTCAACATCGACCACATGTTGATACAGCTTAAGTCTGAAGTCGCAGTTGAAGCAACATACAGCAGGCCCTGGCCAGCGTCAACGCGTGGTCAAGGCGCCGTCACTCCAATGGGTTACCTGAGGGTTTAGGGCGAGGCCGCAGCCGTAGCCGGAGCTGCCGGCGTCGGAGCCGGGGTCGCCGGGGGAAGCGGGGCGGCCGTTCGTGGTGCAGACGTCGGCACCGGCGTGGCAGCCGATGTAGGAGGAGCTGTGACCACTGCTCGATTCTTCACAACCGGCACCGTCGGCGATCGCACGTCCACGTACTCGAGCCTTTGTCCGCCTTCGGCGGCCAGCACGGCCTCGGCGGCTGCGGCCTTCTGCTCGAGGTCTTCGAGACGGCCGAACCGGATCTCTGCTCCGTCGTCGAGACGAAGCACGAGCGGCGGACCGACGACGATGGTCCGTGTCTTCGAGCGAAGCGGCGCAGGGAACTTCGCGAAGGCTTCAAGGACGAAGCGGGAGACTCGGTCCACCGATGTTCCCGAACGCGTCCGCCCACGCCACCCCGCGAGGGTCGGCACCGGATCTGCATTGGTTCCGGAGAACACACGACCCTCGACATCGACGAACAGTTCGGGTGCCTTGTCCAGGCGAACGAGCGGCACGCGTTCTCTAACGTTGATCACCACGGTTTGCGGCAGCGAGCGCTCGGCCACGGCATCGGCAACCGACGGGATAGCTTCGACCTTTCTTGCAGCACGACTCAGACGGATCCACAGGATGCGATCACCGGGCTCGAGCCCAGAAGCTTCGATCACCGCGCGCGGAGACAAAGATCGCAGACCGGTTACTCGGACCTGATCGATCCGCAGCGTGTAGACGGCTGCCACGACGGCCCCGATGAGCAGGAGCGGCGCGAGGACGAGAACGGCGCGAAGTCTCACTCGTTGCCGGTTCGTTGTGCTCGACGGTCTGGAAAGTTCCCGAGGAACCGCACTTCCGGTTCGAGATCGATGCCGGTTCGCTCGCGAACCAGGGTGTGCACCGACCAGATCAAGCTCCACACGTCGTCGGCCCGGGCGTCCGGAGATGCGACGATGAAGTTGGCGTGCACGGACGAGACCTCCGCGCCTCCGACGCGCATCCCTTTCGCCCCGGCCTGGTCGATGAGCCGTCCGGCAGATGCTCCCGTCGGGTTCTTGAACACGCTCCCCGCACTACGCCCGGCCGGTTGGTTCTCGCGACGCCAGCGGAGATAGTCCGCGATGCGCGCGGCCACGTCGCGGGGATCGGCGGGAGACAGCCGGATCGACCCGCCCGTCACGATCTCATCGGCATCGAGATTCGAGGACCGGTAGGAGTAGTCGAGATCGGCGACGTCGATCGTGCGGATGTTGCCAGTTCGCAGATTGACGAGCCCGGCGTCGACCAGAACGCCGGCCATCGATCCGTCGTGCGCGCCGGCATTCATCCGGACCGCGCCCCCGAACGTCGCAGGGATCTCCGCGGCGAACTCGAATCCCGTCAAACCCAGCCGAGCCGTCAGCCGGGCCGCTGCGGGCAGATGCACGGCGCCGCCAATATTCAGGACGGTATCGGCGACGAGCTCGTGCGACCGGAAGGCGCGGCCCAGCCTCACCGCGATGCCTCGGAACCCATCGTCGGACACGAGCAGATTCGATCCGCGTCCGACGATGGCCAGAGGCAGATCCTCCCGGTGGTCGGCGACAGCGCGAAGATCGTCCACCGACTCCGCCTCGACGAGTACGTCGGCCGGTCCACCCACCCGGAACGTCGTGAATCCGGAAAGCGGCGCGTTCTCCGTGACTCGTCCGGTAACGCGCGCGCGCAAGGACAGCGCGATCTCGAAGGCGCTCACGCGATCGGAAAGTCCTTCGTCGCCAGCAGCTCGAGGATGCGGGGCGCGGCCGTCGTCACATCACCGGCGCCAAGAGTGAGGACGACGTCGCCCGGTTTGGTGACGCCGGCTACGAAACCTGCCGCCTCGTTGAGTCGAGGGATATAGATCACATTGAAGCCCTCCGATCGGCGGCGGATGGCGTCAGAGACGAGGCGGCCGCTCACACCGGGGAGCGGGTCCTCCCCGGCTCCGTATACGTCGGTCACCACGACGACGTCTGCATCGTCGAACGCACTGCCGAACGCCTCGGCGAGATGCAGCGTGCGCGAATACCGCTGGGGCTGGAACAGGACAACGACCCGGCGGTCGGGGTAGGCCTCACGCGCCGCGTTGAGCGTCGCGCGCACCTTGGGCGGATTGTGCGCGTAGTCGTCCACGACGATCACGCCAAGACGCTCGCCGCGAACTGAGAATCTGCGTTGCACGCCGTTGAACGATCGCAACCCTTCCAGCACGGCTTCGGGATCGGCTCCTAGGAGCAGCGCCGCCGCGGTTGCGCCGGCCGCGTTCAGCATGTTGTGCCGTCCGGGCATGCCGAGCTGCATCTTTCCGATTCGGCGTCTGTGCCACGTGACTGCTCCCCCGGCCGGATCCACGGCGAGATCCGCCGGGCCGAATCCGTACGTGGTGATCGGGGCGGCCACGCGGGGCAGTATGCGCTGGATGCCGGCGTCGTCGGCACACACGACGGCCGCTCCTCCTTCGCGGCGCCGGTCGAAGAACTCTACGAACGCCTCGTCGATCGCGTCCTGATCTTCGTAATAGTCGAGGTGATCGCTGTCCACATTGGTCACGAGGGCCAGTTCGGGCTGAAGCTCGAGGAACGAACCGAACGCTTCGTCGGCCTCGGCCACGACCAGATCGCTCGCGCCCAACCCCGCTCCCGACCCCACGTCGTTCAGGTCGCCTCCGATCAGGAAGGACGGAGCCAGGCCCGCCACGCCCAGAGCCCGAGCGAGCATCGAAGAAGTCGTGGTCTTTCCGTGCGTGCCGCTCACAGCCACACCACGCCCCGCGTCGAAGACGCGTGCGAGAAGCACGGCACGAGAGAGCACCTCGGCCTCCATGTGCTCGGCCGCCAGCACTTCGGGGTTGTCCGGGGGCACGGCATTGGAAACGATGACGTGCTCGGCTCCGCGAACATGCTCTGTTCTGTGACGGCCGACCGACACAGACACGCCGAGCTCGATGAGGCGCTCGACCGTCCGGGAGGACTTGAGATCGGACCCGGTCACCTCGTACTCCAGCGCGATCAAGAGTTCGGCGAGTGCGGCCATCCCGACCCCGCCGATCCCGACGAAGTGCACGCGCCGTCCAGGCAAAGGACGCTTGAGCTTCGACTTCACTCGGCTAGCGTACGGGGCCTTCGATCACTGACTCGACAACGTCGGCCAAGCGCTCGGCGGCGTCCGGACGCGCTTGACTCCGTGCCGCCCGCGCCATCGTCTCGTGTGCCTGCGCATCGGTGAGGAGCCGAGTGATCTCGCGAGCCAAGGTTCCCTTGAAGTCGGCGGCGCTCTGAGGGACGACCACCGCGGCACCGGCGCCCTCGAGCGTGCGCGCATTCGCTTCCTGATCACCCCGCGCGAGCGTTGGGAGCGGAACCAAGACCGAAGGCAATCCCGCCAGTGCGAGCTCCGCAACAGCCGACGCGCCCGACCTGGACACCGCCACGTCGGAGGCGAGATAGGCATCATCGATCGAATCGAGGTATCCCAACACACGAGCCGTCCGACCGGCGCGAGCGTATGCGTCCCGAACGGCGTCCTCGCGACCTGCACCGGCGAGATGGAGCACCTGGACGTCGTCGGGAATGGACAGCTCCGGCACGTTCTCGTTCAACGGCCCCGACCCGAGGCTGCCTCCGAGAACCAACAGCGTCCGCGCACCCGGATCGAGGCCGAGCCTGCCCCGCGCCGACGTCCGAGCTTGCCGCCGGGCGGCGCCGTCCATCGCGACCAGAGCCGCCACCCGGCTCCGTACGGGATTTCCGACCAAGGCCGTTCGCGCCTTGATCTCCTCCGAGACCGGCAAACCGAGGGCCAGCACCTCCGCCCAGCGAAGTGGAAAGCGCTGCGCAAGGGAAAGGTTGGCGTTCTGCTCGTGGAGGACGAGCGGGATCCGCTTGGTACCAGCCGCCATCGATACCGGAAGGGCGGCAAAGCCTCCCATCCCGAGAACGGCGTCCGGACGGATCCGTCCGAGCAAGCGGCGGGCCTTGAAGAAAGCGCGCGCCGTCGATCCGAGAGCTGCGATCCCGCGTGGGGTGAGCAGCTCGATCCGTACCGACGGCGGCCGCCTCACGGGGATCGCATCGAACCGGTAGCCCTCGTCCGGCACCAGCCGGGCCTCCAGACGATCCCCGCCCACGAACGAGATCTCGTGACCTCGGGAACGAAGGACGGCGGCCGTTGCCAGTCCCGGATAGACGTGGCCGCCGCTGGCGCCCGCTGCGACGACGATGGTGGCCAAAGCGTCTAGCTGGCGCGCTGCCGGCGCGAGCCGCGACGCGCCACGCTCGCAACGAGGCCGAGTCCGGCGAGCGAAACGAGCAGCGATGTGCCGCCGAAGCTGATGAGCGGCAGGGGCACTCCCGTGATCGGTAACAGTCCCGTGACGGCTCCGACGTTGATCAGCAGCTGCAGCGTGATCCATGCGGTCACGCCGGTGGCGATCAAGAAGCCAAACGGATCCGCCGCCCGGCGAGCGGCCCTGATGCCGAGCAAGAGCAGCAAAGCGAACAGCAAGAGGACGGTGATCGTTCCCACCAGACCCGTTTCCTCACCGAGGATAGCGAAGATGAAATCGGTATCGGCGTTCGGAAGGAACAGATACTTCTGCCGGCTCGACCCGAGGCCCAGACCGAACCACTTCCCGCTTCCCAACGCGACGAGTCCCTGACACGTCTGGTAACCCGCGTTCAGACAGTCCTCACCGCCGGACAGGAACGCGAAGAACCGCGTCCGACGGTAGCCCGCTCCGAGCATTACCGGTACGGCCACGAGCAATGCGATCGCGCTCATTCCTCCGAGCGCACGCAGACTTGCTCCGGCGAGGTAGGCAACGGAGAGCGCCGCGGCGGCGGTGATGACGGTGGTCCCGAAATCCGGCTGCAGCATCACCAGGAAGCAAGTGACACCGGCCGCTGCGAAGAACGGCACGGCGATGTGACGCCAGTCGTCAAGCTTGCCCATCTTTCTCGACAGGACGTCGGCACCGAACAGGATCAAGGCGAGCTTCGCTATCTCCGACGGCTGGATCGAGAACGACCCGATCTGTATCCAGCGCGTGGCGCCTCCGCGTTCCTGACCGACTCCGGGCAACAAAGTGATCACGAGCAGGAACCAGACGACCGGGAGCAGTGCGTAGGACAGTCCCTTCAACCGCCGGTAGTCCATGCGCCAGAAGAAGATCAATGCTCCGCACCCCAAGGCGGCCCACGCGAACTGACGCGCGAAGAGAGTGAAGGCCGAACCGGTCGACTCCGCCGACTTGATGCTCGACGCCGAAAGCGCCATCACCAGACCAATGACGAGTAATGCACCGGCCGTCATCACGATCGACGCGTCCGTTCGGTCGCGCTGCTGGCGCTGCCGTGATGGCGCGGCGGTTGCCGTGGTCATGCGATCAAGCCGAGCTGCCGGCAGGCTTGGAGGAAGCTGCGGCCCCGGTCGTCGAAGCCGTTGAACATGTCCTTGGACGAGCACGCCGGCGAAAGGAGGATCACGTCGGCCTGGAGCGCCATGTCGATGGCGGCGGCAACCGCCTCGTTCATGGAAGCGACGGTCTTCACCCCAACCCCGGTGGCGGCGAAGACCTCGACGATCTCACCTGCTGCTTCTCCGAGAGCGACCACGCCACGCATCCTTGAAGCCTCACCGGCCAGAGGCCGAAGGTCCAGGTTCTTATTTCTCCCCCCCGCGATAAGGACGATCCGCCCGGAGTGACCGGCCTCTCCGATCGGGGCCAGCGAACGGAGCGCGGCGACCGCCGCATGGGGGTTGGTCGACACCGAGTCGTCCACGACCCTTACCCCATTGATCGACCCAACGGGCTCCAGGCGGTGGGCATCGAGCTGGAAGGCCCCGACGGCGCGGCCGATCGCATCCTCGGCGATGCCAAGGTCGGCCAGGGCAATGGCCGCGGCGGAGGCGTCGTCGCGAAAGTGCGAAGCGCGATCGAGCCACGACCCCGAAAGACCCCCGGATCGTGCGTCCGGGAACCCGGCTACGCGTGGCCCGCCGGCGGGAGCCATCTCTGCCAACTCGGGCTGTGCCGTTGGGAACAGGAACAGGTCCTCCGCTGACTGACGAGCCGCGATCCTGGCCTTGCTGTCGCGGTAGTGCTCGAAGGATCCATGCCACTCGAGATGGTCGGGCGCAAGATTCGTGACGATCGCCACTCTGGGCTTGAGCTCTTCGCAGAAAGCGAGGGCGAAGCTCGACGCTTCGACCACGAAGAGCGCGGCGTTCGGATTGGCGTCGGCCGCCGAAAGGAACGGCGTCTCCGTGTTGCCGCACGCATAGGCGTCGAGTCCGCCCTCCCGGGCGATGCGTTCGGCAAGGCGGACGACCGTCGTCTTGCCGTTCGTCCCGGTGACGGCGACCACCGGAGCCTTCGTCAGCTGCACGGCCAGATCGAGTGATGAAGTTATTCGTGCGCCGCGCTCGATCACATCGGCGAGGAAACCGTTGATCGGCGCGATGCCCGGCGACGGGACCACGGCGTCGAAACCGTCGAGCTCGCGTCCGGCACGGTCGTGGCTTCCAGATTCAACGTCGACGTCGTGCGCGGCCAGCTCTTCGCTTATCGCCGGTGCAACGTCCCGGGAATCGCTGGCAAGTACATAAGCGCCGTGTTGGGCGGCGATGCGCGCAACCGCGCGTCCCGTGACCCCCAGACCCAGGACCATGAACCGCTTTCCTTCGAAGCCCGGGGTCCGGGGCGTCCCCGGCGAATCCGGACTACGACTCAACCGGCGCCTCCGGAAGCCAGGAAGTCCATGTAGAACAGCGCGAGTCCCAGACCCGCCGTCAGCGCGGCGATGAGCCAGAACCTGACGATCACGGTGAACTCGGCCCAGCCTCGAAGCTCGAAGTGGTGATGCAGCGGCGCCATAGCGAAGATCCGGCGTCCGTCGAACCCGCGGTAGGCGATGATCTGCAAGATCACGCTCAAACTTTCGATAACGAACAAACCCCCGATGACTCCGAGCAGCAGCTGTGTCCGGGTGAAGAGCGCGAGGGCGCCGAGTGCACCGCCGAGGGCGAGTGCTCCGGTATCGCCCATGATTATTCGGGCGGGTGCGGCGTTCCACCAAAGAAAGCCGATACACGCTCCGAGTAGCGCGGCGGAAGCGATCGCCACATCGAGCAATCCCGAAGGTGACACGGGAGACAGCTGCGAGTATACGTCGGGATTTCTGAACTCCCAGAACCCGATGATGGTGAAGACGAAGAAGCACATCGCGGCCGAACCCGATGCCAAGCCGTCTACGCCGTCGGCGAAGTTCACACCGTTGGACGTGCCGGCGATCAGGAAGACGACGAAGAGCGCGAACACGATCTTCGGTAGCAGCGGGAGGAAGCCGATATCGGTGCCCGACCATGAGATGCGTGAGCTGAGACCCGTCCACTCCAGGGCTCCGTAAGCGAGAGCGAAGCCGACGACGGCTTGGCCGGCGAACTTGGCACGTTTGCTCAGGCCGAGCGATCTGGTGCGTCTGATCTTTGCAAGGTCGTCGATGGCGCCGATGATCCCGAGCGCCCAGGCCACTCCGAGCACGAGCATCCCGGACGGTGCGAAAGCCTGGAAGTGGATCGATCCGTCGGCGATGCGAAGATGCGCACCGGCATAGCCGAGCGTCGCCGCGGCGATGAGAACCAGACCACCCATGGTCGGCGTGCCGTGCTTGACGAAGTGCGTCGCCGGGCCGTCCTCTCTGATCAGCTCCCCGATCCCGCGGGATCGAAAGAAGTCGATGACCCATGGGGTGAGCACGAGCCCGACGAGAAGGGCGAGGACGGTGGCAAGAAGGATGCTCTGCACGGATCAGGCTCCCTGGTGTTCGCTATCGAGACGACGGCGAAGCGCGTCGCCGAACCGGTCCAATCCCGCGACACGCGACGCCTTCACGAGGACGACTGCGTCCTCTGGTATCCGTGTAAAGGCAACATCGATTGCCTCATCGAGTGATCCGACTTCGAGAGCGATGTCGCCGGCGGCGTGCGCGATACCGCGTGCCCCATCGCCCACGGTCACCACGCCGTCGAAGCCGAGAGCGCGCGCAAGCCGGCCGACGCGTTCGTGGCCGGCGGCCGAGGCGGGCCCGAGCTCGGCCATCGCACCGAGAACCGCCCACGCGCTGCGTTCTGCGGCCAGCTCGCGAACCGATCGCAAAGCCGCCGCCATCGACGTGGGATTCGCGTTGTATGCGTCGTTCACAAGGGTCAGCGCTCCGATGTTTTCGATCTGCATGCGTGCATCGCTCAGCGATGCACCGGCGAGGGCTTCGGCGGCCTCTCGCGCGTCGACGTCGAACTCCACGGCAACGGCGATAGCCATTGCCGCGTTGCGCATGAGAGCACGATTGGGCGCTGGCAGCCGCACCTCGATCCCGACGCCGTCGACGACGACCACACCGTGGGTACGCCCCGCCCCATCGATCCGGTCGGCGCGATAGCGAACCGTCCCACCGGGCCCGACTGTGAGAAGGCGCGCACTCGTCGTTGCGCAGAAGACGTCAAGGAAGTCGTCGTTGGAAGGAACTATCGCGAGTCCGTCCGCCGGCAATGCGGCCAGCACCTCGGATTTCGTCTGAGCGATACCCCGCCGGGATCCGAAGACTTCGAGGTGCGTGACACCGACGCCCGTGATCACGGCCGTGTCGGGTCGCACAAAAGAGCAAAGCTCCGCGATATCTCCGGCCCGGCGGGCGCCGAGCTCGGCCACGAGGACCCCTGCGGTGTCGGGGCACGAAAGCACAACCGTCGGCACTGTGACCTCGGTGTTGTAGCTCCGCGGAGTGGCGTGAACCTGATAGCGGACGCCCAGCGCGGTAGCGACGAGATCCTTGGTCAAGGTCTTTCCCGTGCTTCCTGTGATGGCCACGGCACGCACGTCCAGCAATGAGCGGACATGCCCGGCGAGCTTGTGCAGAGCTGCGACCGTATCGTCCACCACCACGGCGGCGACGGCTTCGGCCGGAAGTGCATCCTCGCGCTCAACGATCACGAACGGCGCACCCGCAGCCAGGGCATTACGCACATAGCTGTGACCGCCGCGTACGGCCGCGAAGGCGGCGACGGGTGTAACCTCGCGCGAATCCGCAACGACGCTGCTCGCGGTGCTCGAACCTTCGGCGACCAGACGCCCGTCCGTGATCTCGGCCACTTGAGTCGCCGTCAGGAGCGGCATGCGGCACCTCGAAGAGCGTCGCGAACCACGTCGCGGTCGTCGAACGGGATCGTGCGATCTGCGAATTTCTGGCCCTGCTCGTGTCCCTTGCCGGCGACGAGTACGACGTCTCCATCGCGCGCGATCGCGACGGCGTGAGTGATGGCCTCGCGCCGGTCGGTGATCTCGACGAACTCACCGCCACCTCGCTTCGCTCCCGGACGGATGTCGGCGATGATCCGCGCCGGATCCTCCGAGCGCGGATTGTCCGACGTAACGATCGTTACGTCCGCGCCGCGCGTCGCAGCCTGGCCCATGAGCGGGCGTTTGGTCCGATCCCTGTCGCCTCCGCACCCGAACACGACAACCAAACGATTACCAGCAAGCTCCCGGCAGGCACCGATCGCCTGTTCCAACGCGTCGGGGGTGTGGGCGTAGTCGACGAGCGCAAGGAAGCCCTGACCTTCGTCGACGCTCTCGAGCCGACCAGGAGCGACGCGAAGTTGCTCGATCCCCGCCGCCGTTTCGTCCAGCGAGAAACCGCATTGCAGTGCCATCCCCGCCGCGCACATGCAGTTGCTGAGGTTGTACCGGCCGACCAGAGTCGTCGCGATGGCGATCGAACCCGCGGGTGTTTGCACGGTGGCCGTCGTACCGGCTGGTCCGAGATCGGCATCTGCAGCTGTGAGGTCGGCGCTCGGTGCGCCGTATGTCCAAACATCGAGAGACGAGCGCACGCGCTCGTAGAGCGAGCGCCCCCACTCATCGCCCACGTTGATAACGGCCTTCTGGGTGTATGCGGTGTCGAACAGCATCGTCTTGGCCTCGAAGTACGCCTCCATGGACCCGTGTGTGTTGAGGTGGTCCTGTGTCAGGTTCGTGAACCCGGCGGACGTGACTCGCGTTGCTCGGAGCCTATCTTGCGCCAAGCCGTCCGAACTTGCTTCCAGCGCGACGAACCTTACGCCGGCATCGAGCATGCGTCTCAGGAGGCGGTGCAGATCGACGGCCTCCGGAGTATTCATCGGTGCCGGCTCCTCGATACCGGCGAAGCGGCGGGAAACCGTTCCCGCAACGCCGGGGGTGATGCCGGCGGCCCGCGCTATGGATTCGAGCAGATACGTGGTCGTGGTCTTCCCATTGGTTCCCGTTACGGCCGCGACGTTGAGTGAATGCGACGGACGACCGAAGAACTCGTGCGCCAGGGGGCCGAGCACCGATCGCACGCTCTCGACGCGCGCCTGCGCCATGTCGAGATCGAGGAAGCGCTGGACGAGCATGGCCGAAGCTCCGGCCGCTGCGGCCTCGCGGCCGAAATCGTGTCCATCGGTGAGTTGCCCGGGCACGCAACAGAAAAGATCCCCCGCCGACACATTCCGGGAGTCGTATTCGATGCCCGACACGGTGCCGTCACCCCGGATATCGGCATCGATGCCGGCCGCCCGGAGCAACGTCGTCAGCGTGCGCGCGCCCTGCTCAGCCCCGCCCATGTGGTCAGTCTCCCTCAGGGTCCCGGCGGGATGCGAAGGATCCGCACAGCCTCCTTGCCTATCTCCGAGAAGGCCGGCGCGGCCGCCAGACCCCCCTCGATGGGCACGGCGTTGTCGAGGACGACGGCGATCACTAGGTGGGGGGAGTCGGCCGGGAACATCCCGACGAAGGAGGCCATGTGGCCCGAATACCCCACGCCCTCCTTCAGGCGTCTGGCCGTACCCGTCTTGCCGGCGACCTCATAGCCGGGGATCTGCGCCAGCACTCCCGTTCCGGAAGCCACGACGGTATTCAGCATGTCGCGAACGGTACCCGCGACCTCAGTCGAGATCACCCTCCGCCGCCGAGCCTCGGATGGGCGGTGGATGTCGCCTTGGGGGTCGACCCATCCCGAGACTAGCCGCGGCTCGACGGCAACGCCGTCGTTCGCGATCGTTGCGTACGCGAGCGCGATCTGGAGAGGTGTGACGGATAGCCCCTGTCCGATGGCCATGGTGGGAAGCGACGTCGGCCACCGCCCGGCGGACGGGAGCTGGCCTGCGCTCTCGCCGGGGAAGCCGAGTCCGGTTCCGCGTCCGTATCCGAACCGTTGGAAGTACTGATCCAATACCTTCGGCCCGAGCTCCTGGGCGAGCCGGATCGTCCCGAGGTTGGAGGACTGCGTGAGTATGCCTCGCAGATCGAGGGATCGTGCCCCGTGGTGCTCCTCCTTGAACGTGCGGTCGGCGATCGTGATGCTGTACGGAACCCAGATCTGCTCGTCCGGCTTGATCGCACCCTCGGCGAGGGCAGCCGACGCCATCACGATCTTGTTGACCGAGCCCGGTTCGTACGCGTCGGTCACGACGCGGTTCTTGATCGCCGTGGGATCGAGCCTGCCGATCGCGTTCGGGTCGAACGTCGGGTCGTTGGCCATCGCAAAGATCTCACCGGACCGAGGATCGAGCGCGACGGCCATACCACCGTTCGCGCGAGTCTTCTCGACTGCGCGATCAAGCGCGGCTTCCGTCGCGAGCTGAAGATCCGGATCGAGCGTCAGCATGATGTCGGACCCGGGAACGGGCGGCTGCTCGTTGAACGTGCCCTGAGGGATCCGGCGGCCGCGCGGATCCTGTTCGAGGATGCGCCAGCCCGGACGCCCGCCGAGCAGCTTGTCGTAGCCGTACTCGACGCCGGCCAATCCGCTCTGATCGGTACCGATGAACCCGACCACGGCCGCACCGAGCGAATCTCCGGGATAGAAGCGTCGCGGTTCGTCAACGAAACCGATACCGGGGAGCTTCAGGGCCTGGATCTTGTCGGCGGTGACGAGTCCGATCCGGCGGCCCAGATACACGAACGACGAGCTCTTGCGCAGGTCGGCCTCCACGGCGACGGCATCACGCTGGAGGTGCGGAGCAACCGATCGCGCCGTCTTTGCGGGGTCCGTTATGAGCTTCGGGTTCGCGTAAACCGTCCGCGCTGGGATCGAGACGGCCAGCTCCCCGCCGTAACGGTCGAAGATGGCTCCGCGACGCGCTGGGAGCGTGATGTTACGAACGCGCTGCTTGCGTCCTTCGGCGGAGTACGCCTCGGATCGGACGCCCTGCACGTATCCCAGTCGAAGACCGACGGCGGCCAAGCAAAGCAGAAGCGCCGCACCCATCGTCCCGGCGCGGCGCAGGGCCACGCGGTT
Organism: Actinomycetota bacterium; assembly: GCA_040905525.1. Classification (GTDB taxonomy): domain Bacteria; phylum Actinomycetota; class JAICYB01; order JAICYB01; family JAICYB01; genus JBBDRJ01. The sequence goes on along the minus strand of JBBDRJ010000005.1, from coordinate 36,319 downwards.
CATGGGACTTTCAGTGCTTGTTGCTCTGTACTCGGTTCGGTCTTCGCGCCGTCGACATGGAGAAAGCTCGGGTCGGCATCGGCGACCAGCCCTAGGCGAGCCGCCTCGTCGGCGATGCGCCGCGGCGTGGAGAGCTGCGCGACGCGCGCGCGTAGAAGGGAAAGCCTTTCCGTTTCCTTCTGAACCTCTCGTTCGAGGGTCGCGGCGCGCAGACCGTCCTGGCCCATGGACGCGTGCATGCCCGTCACACCGAAGACGGTGACGACGGCGAGCACGACGATCACAACAGGTGCGCGCCGGCGTACCTTCTTGGATCCCCGAACGACGCGAAGTGCGGGCCGAGCGGGCGCGCGCGGCGCAGGAGCTGAACGTGGGAGCGCACGCGTGGCCATCAGTTGCCGGCGATGCTCCGGACGGCGGTGCGCAGTCGCGCGGACGAAGCGCGGAGGTTTCGCTCGATCTCTTCCGACGACGGCAAGATCGCGTTCGGAGTCAGGATCTGCAGCGGTCCCGTCGCCGGTGGTGCGCCCAGTCCGGGCAGCGCGCTTCCGCGTCCGGTGAACTTCCGGAACATGCGCTTGACCAGACGATCTTCGAGCGACTGGTACGAGATCACAACGGCCCGGCCCCCGATGGACAAGACGTCGGGTAGGGAGCCGAGCGCTTGCTCGAGGGCTTCGAGCTCACGGTTGACTTCGATGCGCAAAGCCTGAAACGTCCGGCGCGCCGGATGGCGCCGGCGCGACTGTTGCGGATAAGAGGATTCGACGAGCTCGGCAAGCTCCGTAGTCGTACGAAGCGGCGCACGTCGCCGCGCCGCGACGATGGCGCGGGCGATGCGCGATGCGAACCTCTCTTCACCGTAGGTCCGCAAGATCCGTGCGAGATCGGCTTCGCTGTAGGAATTCACGACGTCTGCCGCCGTAAGCGTTTGCGAAGGATCCATGCGCATGTCGAGCGGTCCGGCGTTTCGAAGTGAGAAGCCCCGCGTAGCGGTGTCGACCTGCATGGAGGACATCCCGAGGTCGAAGAGGATCCCATCGACCCGTTCGACCTCCTGGCTGCGCAGTATCCAGGGAAGGTCGGCGAAATCGGTGCGGACGAGCTTTACCGAACCCGAGAAGGACTGAAGGTTGTAGCGAGCGCGCGCGAGAGCGTCCGGATCGCGATCGACACCAATGATCGTGCACCGCCCGCCGACCGCGCGAAGGATCGCCTCGGAGTGTCCGCCGGCGCCGATGGTTGCATCGATGTAAACACCGTCGGGCCGTGGAGCGAGGAAGTGCACGACCTCCTCGATCATCACCGGCTGGTGGTCGTCGGTCACGATCGGCCTCCGCTCGAACGGACGCTCCCCGGGACGAAGACATAGGTCCCCGAGAGGACGTCCGTCCGGACGACGCTGACGATCGCGCGGCATAACCCGGATCGGAGACCTTCGATCGAGCATCCTGGACACGCCTGCCCCCTTAGATGCCTAGCTCGGATGAGAACTCTTCGACGTTGGATTCCGCCTCCGCACGGTGCGCATCCCAGCGGGTGGAGTCCCATATCTCGATGCGCGGACCCGCACCCACCACGACGACGTCTCGCTGCAGGCCGGCGTACTCCCGGAATGACTGCGGAACCGTCAGGCGGCCCTGCTTGTCGACGCGTTCGCCCTGGGCCTGGGAGAAGAAGAAGCGGGCGTAGCGGCGCGCCTCCGGCTTGGTGGTGGGCAGCGCAGTGACGTTGGCGACCTGCCGGTCCCACTCGTCGGGAGGGAAGACGTAGACGCAAGGGTCGATGCCTTTCTGGAGCACGACCTGGGCTCCCAGGTCGTCGCGCATGCGCGCGGGGAAGATCACTCTGCCCTTTTCGTCCAGTGCATGCCGATGTTCTCCGAGGAACAACCCATCGCCTCCAAAACGCTCCACGCCCGCCGGTCCGTCCGCCCCATCGCACCCCTCGGACACCCACCCGGACTCCCGTGCGCTCCAAGTTGCGCCACTTTACTCCACTCCCCTCCATCGGTCAATGGCACGGAAGACTAAAACCGCAGGTAGAACGCGTGTTCGCTAGCTAGGGGGCAGCTAGCGCGCTGGACTAGTGGTGCGGGCGTGTCCCCCGTTGAGACCGGGGACCGCCCGCAGGTGCCCGCCGGCGGGCAGGTAGGGCAGCCACTCGGGCTCGGCCTGGCCGACGAGCAGCCGGAGCCAGAAGCCGTCGTGAGGCGTCTTGGGCGGGTGCCGGAGCTTCAGCCCGACCTCGTGCGGCGTCCGGTTCTCCTTGCGGCCGTTGCACCGCCGGCAGGAAGCCACGACGTTGTCCCACGTGTGCCCTCCGCCGCGGCTGCGCGGCATCACGTGGTCCACGTTCTCAGCCGGGCGGCCGCAGTACTGGCAGGCATGGCCGTCTCTTAGGAAGACGGCCTTCCGGGAGGGCGCCACGTGGAGCCTTCGCGGAACCCGTACGTAATAGCGGAGACGAATCACGCTCGGCGCCTCGATGGCCAGGTGCTCGGAGTGATAGAGGGCGCCGTTACGCTCGACGATCTCGGCTTTCTCGCCGAGGACGAGGACGATCGCTCGCCGGTGTGCGACGACCCCCAGCGGTTCGAAGGTCGCGTTCAGTATCAGCGATCTTCCCAAGTCCTCTCACCGCCTCGCGGTGCTTTCGGCGTGGCACCTAATGGACCTGCCTCGGCGTGATTCTACCGGGTTGGTTAGGACCGGACTGCTTCTACGATGTCCGCTGCGATGTCGTACCGCCCGAAAGGCGGCATCAGGTAGATCCCGGCGGCTTCGGAGCGCAACTCCCCCGCCACCTCGATCGCGATCCGCCGGCCTTCGGCGTTGCCCTTGTCTCCCGAGTCGGCCATGCGCGTGCGGATCTCGTCCGGGATCCAAACGCCGGGCAGCTCGTTGTGCAGGAACTCGGCGTGCCTCGACGTGACCAGTGGGAGCACGCCCACAAGGATCGGCAGCTCGAGGGGACCGTGACTTTCTTCGTATGCCTTCCGGAACCGGCGCAGCGGATCGACCGAATAAGCCGGCATGGACAGAGCGAAGTGAGCGCCCGAGTCGATCTTCTTACGGAGCAGGCGGGCCTCGCGATCCAGGTCGGCAGCGGCCAGGTTCACCGCACAGCCCACAAGGAAGTCGGTCGGCTCCCCGATCGAAGCACCGGCCCGATCCTTCCCTTTGTTCAGCGAATCGGCGACCAACGCGATGAGGCCGGTGGGAACGACGTCGACGTTGTCGGTCGCGGCCGGGTAGTCCCCGATCCGTGCGGGGTCACCGAGAACCACGAACAGGTTGCGGATGCCCAGGGCGTGCGCGGCCAGCAAGTCGCCCTGGATCCGCAACAGGTTCCGGCCGCGGGTTGGGAAGTGGAGAACGGTCTCGATCCCGACGTGCTCCTGGATCAGCCGTGCCGGAGCCCATGGGCTCATGCGCATCCTGGCCATTGGGCTGTCGGCCACGTTGATCGCGTCCGCTCCCGCCTCGGCCAAGGTCTCGGCGGCGGCGAGGAGCTTCGCCGTCGAGGTGGAGCGCGGCGGATCCATCTCGACGCTGATAACGAAGCGCCCGTCCTTCAATTTGGATTCGAGAGCCGTCGGGACGACAGTGAGCTCGCCCGTTACCTCGGGCGCCACCGTCGGCAGGATCTCCAGGTGCAGCTGCTTGGGACCTTTGAGAGCTTCGGCCATCGCATGGATGTGCTGCGGATGCGTGCCACAGCATCCGCCGACGATCGAGGCGCCGGCGGAGACGAAGGCGCGCGCGTAGTCGGCCAGGTACTCAGGTGTGGCCGGATAGACGATGCGTTCGCCGGCGCGGGCCGGACCGCCCGCGTTCGGCAAGGCAACCAACGGGGCCTCGCCTATGTGGGGGCCCATCGCAGAGACGATCCGTAACACCTGCGCCGGACCCTCCGAGCAGTTGACACCGACTCCGTCGGCGCCGAGCTCGACGAGACGAGAGGCAACCTGCTCGGGGGTCGAGCCGAGCAGCGTGCGGTCGTCGCGCGTAAAGGTCGCGAGCACAACAACCGCCAGCTCACAGACCGACCTCGCGGCGGCCAGCGCCTCTTCCATCTCGTTGAGGTCCGACTGGGTCTCGATGACGATCATGTCCGCGCCGGCCTCGGCCAGAACCGCGATCTGCTCGGCGTAGGCCTCGCGTGCGCGCTTGCGCCGGACGCGTCCGTAAGGCGCGAGCCGCACCCGTAGCGGTCCGACCGACGCGGCGACGATCGCGCCGGTTTGCTTGGCGATCTCCACCCCGATGCGATTGAGCTCTTCCACCTTGTCCTCGAGACCGAACTTCGCCAATGCGAACCGGTTCGCCCCGAATGTGTTCGTTTCCACGAGACGAGCGCCCGCCTCCACGAACCGTCGGTGTGCATCGAGGACGACGTGTGGACGTTCGAGGTTAAGCGCCTCGAGGCAACCGTCGATCTCGACCACGCCGCGCTCTATCAGTGACGTGCCGAGACCACCGTCCGCCAGAAGCGGCTCGGTTGAAACGAGGGCGCGGAGTTCGGCTCCGTTCATCTATCGATTATCCCGTCTCACCCATTGCACCTATTGGCCCGTTAATGGGACGCGCTACGGCTCATCACAGAGACGCGCTTCGCGCGTCCGCAACCTCTTTGGGGAGTGGGAAGCGCACGTCCTCGTCGATCACGCGCACTTCTTCGACCTCGGCCGGACCGAAGCCCTTCAGGAAGTCGAGGACGCTTTCGACGAGCCACTCCGGCGCGGACGCCGAGGACGACAAACCAACGGTATCGATCCCTTCCAGCCAGTCCGGATCGATCTGCGATTCGTCCTCGATCAGGTACGACTGCGCGCCGTGCTGCTTGGCCACCTCCACCATGCGCAAGGAGTTCGACGAATTAGGTGCACCTATGACGAGGATGAGCGGCGCGCGCTGGGCGAGCACCTTGATCGCCGCCTGCCGGTTCGTCGTTGCGTAACAGATATCCGACTTCGTTGGACCCGAGATGTTCGGGAACCGGCGTCGCAGCGTCTCGACTATCTCCTTGGTGTCGTCCACGGAAAGCGTGGTCTGCATGATGTAAGAGAGGTTGGATCCGTCCGGTACTTCGAGACGCTCGGCTTCGTCAACGTCCTGGACGAGAACCGTCCTGGCCGGTGCTTGACCCATCGTGCCTTCGACCTCTTCGTGGCCCGCATGACCGATGAGCACGATCGTGCGATCGCGCTTTGCGAAGCGGATCGCCTCGACGTGCACCTTTGTCACGAGCGGACACGTCGCATCTATCACCTTCAGGTCGCGGTTCCGAGCCGTTTCGTAGACCACCGGAGCCGACCCGTGAGCCGAAAGCACGCAATGGGAGCCCGGAGGAACCTCGTCTACCTCGTCCACGAAGATCGCCCCGCGACGCTCGAGGCCCTCGACCACGTGGCGATTGTGAACGATCTGCTTACGGACGTAGATAGGTGGCCCGAAGCGGTCGAGCGCGCGCTCGACGATGTCCACCGCGCGGTCTACGCCGGCGCACCAACCCCGGGGAGCCGCAAGCAGGATGGCGCGAAGCGCCCCCCTGTGATGGGCAACGTGCTCGACAGGCATGAAGGCAAGCCTACTTCTCATCTGCGGCGCTAACCGCGCGGAGGTCCGTAGTATCGTCGGCTTCTCCATGGCCCGAACAACCAACAAAGGCTTCGAGGCGTTCGCCACGTACTTCGACCGCGTGATCGAGGCCGTCGAGTACGTGATCCAGGGCAAGCCAGAGGTCGTCCGTCTCTGCGTAGTAGCCCTTTTCGCCGAGGGCCATCTCCTGATCGAGGACGTTCCCGGCGTCGGCAAGACGATGCTCGCGAAGACCCTCGCGCGCTCGCTTGGATGCTCGTTCCGCCGCATACAGTTCACGCCGGACCTGCTGCCGACCGACATCACAGGTGTTCGCATCTGGGGGCGGCAGCGTGGCGGTGACGAGTTCCGGCCGGGTCCGATCTTCGCGCAGATCGTCCTCGGCGACGAAATCAACCGAGCCAGTCCGAAAACGCAAGCTGCGCTTCTCGAATCGATGGAGGAGCGACAGGTCACTCTGGACGGTCATACCTACGCGCTCGAACGTCCTTTCATGGTCGTCGCAACTCAGAACCCGATCGAGCATGAGGGAACGTATCCGCTTCCTGAGGCCGAGCTCGACCGGTTCCTGATGCGTGTGCGCATCGGATATCCGGAACCTTCGGCCGAGATGGACGTACTCTCCGTTCACGCTCTGCCCGGTCGTCTCGATGAGGTCGAGCCCGTCATCAGTGCAGCAAATCTGAAGAAGCTCATCGATCTCGGTCATACCGTCCATGTTTCGGACAACATCAAGGAGTACATAGTCGATCTGCTGGGTCATACGCGAGAGCACGAGTACGCATACCTTGGTGCATCTCCGCGCGCCGGGCTCATGATCCTGCGCGCGGCGCGAGTGCTCGCCGCCGCCGACAGCCGCGAGTACATCGAGCCCGACGACGTGAAGGAGCTCGCGGTCGCGGTACTCGCACACCGAATCATTACGACGCCCGAGGCGCAGCTGAGCGGCGTCACACAAGAAGCGATCGTCGCAGACGCTTTGGATTCGACTCCCGTCCCGAAACGGGCCCGCGCGTGACGACGCGCGGTCGAACGATCGCCGCACTCGCCTTCGTGATGATCGTCTTCGGACGCCTGGGCGGCATGCGCGAGCTCCTGATGGCCGGATGTGCGCTGGCCCTGGTCCTTCTCACCGGCTTCGTCCTTGTCTGGATGCGCGGCGGTCGCGTGCTGGTCAAACGCCGGCTGTTCCCCACGCGAACGAACGCGGGCAGGAGCGTGCGCGTCGAGCTCGTAGTCGAGGCCACCGGGCGTATAGGCATGGGACCGGTACTGCTCGCCGACCGGCTCCCTAAAGTGATGGGGCCAACCCCTCGTCTTGCTCTGCCCGGAGGCACGCGTCGCCGGCAGCGAGCCGTCGCTTACACGCTCGTGCCGAGGATGCGCGGCCGCTACACGATCGGTCCCCTAGAGATAACCAACACCGATCCCTTCGGAGCCGTCCGGCGCCGCCGAAAGATCTCGGGCAGCTCGAGCTTGCTCGTCCTGCCCAGCTACGAGGATGTGTCCGTTCTGCCGTCGGGCGCGCAGCGCATCGGCGTCGTACGCCATTCGCCGCTAGTCGGATACGGCGACGAGTTCTATGCGCTGCGCAAGTACGAAGAAGGCGACGATCTGAGAAAGATCCACTGGCCGACGTCGGCGAAGACCGGCGAGCTCGTGATCAGGCAGGAAGAGCTCCTCGCCGAGCCGCGCGCGCTGATCGTCCTCGACACCGCCGATGCCAAGCACCGCGGCACCGGCCAAGAGGCATCGCTCGAGGCCGCGATCTCCGCCTGCGCGTCGGTCGGTGTCCACGCGCTGCGTCGCCGCATGCGTCTGGAGATCGTCACCCCTGACGGTCCGCTGCTCCAGACGCGCCGACCATCCGAGCAGCAGTTCCTCGAAGCCCTGGCCGTCCTTAAGTCGAGCAAGCACATCGGTATCGCGCGCGCGCTCGAACGATCCGATCGTCCGCGGGCGGGACGGCCCGGTCTCGTCGTAGTCATCTCGCCCAGCCTTCGCCGCGACGACCTTCGCGCCGTTGCGCTCCGTATGCGGGGATCCGTTCCGGGAGCGATCGTGTATGTCGACGCGCCGAGCTTCGAAGGCAAGCGCGCTCGCCAACGGACCCCGCCTGCGCCTCGTTTGGCTGCCGTTCCCGTCGTTCACCTGCGTGCGGGCGATTCGTTCAAGAAGGCCTGGCACACCACGATCAAGGACGGGCCGTCCGGCGCGGCCCCACGAGATGTCGCTCTGGCGAGATGAGCTCCGCGCGTCGCGCGCCACCTTGGTGGCGCTGGTCGCGCTCGCCTTGGTCGCCATCGGCAGCCTAAGCCGGCTGATCGAGTCACCCGACTATCTCGTCTGGGCGATCCCCGCCGTGGCGATCGGTGCCGGCTTCGCCCTCTTCTTCGGACACCGGTCTCTCGGTCTCGGCTTCGGCCTCTTGGTTCTCTGTGGGTTCCTGACGCTGCCCGCCCTATTCGTTCGCGGCCAGGCGGGATTGGCTCCGACACCGGATGCCTTCGTCGCGGTACGGAAGCTCATCGCCGCCGGACTCTCCGCGGCACCAAGAGAGACGCCGCCCGTGGAGGCCGAGCCCCAGTTCCTGGTCTTGGTCTGGACGGCGCTCCTTCTGCTCGGTTTCCTCGGCGCGTCGTGGGTCGTGGTTCGCCGCCCGGTCGGCGCCGTCATCTCGGCCCTCGGGATCGTGACGTTCACGGGCGCCATCGGGGACGGCCCCGGACGCGACGCATACGCGATCGCCGCCGTCGCGGCGACCATCGGGTTCTTCCTGGCCGAAGGTCGACACCGCATCGGGCGCTGGGGCGGTGGCCGTTTGCGCATCCCCGTGTGGTTCGGCATCCCGACGCTGGCCATCGCCTGCGTGTTCGCTCTCGCTTCACCTTTCGTCTTCGGCGACCAGCCGATCGTGCAGTTGCGTTCCGCTTTGCGCCCGCGTGTCGTGATCATCAAGCCCTTGTCCGACATCAGGCGACAGTTAAAGGTCGATCCGCCGATCGAGGTGATGCGCGTGGTGGCCGGCGATCCGACCTACTGGCGGCTCACGGGCCTCGACGCCTTCGACGGACGGGAGTGGTCGCTGGAAGCGCGGCCGCGACCGATACGCGACGGCGTGATCCCTCAACCGAATCCTCCGGTCACCGGCGAAACCCTCGAGCAGCGCGTCCGCTTGACGTCCTTGCTCTCACCGTGGGTGCCGGCGGCGTACGCTGCCCGTTCGCTGGACGCCGGCAACGCCGACATCGATCTCGACGAGGGATCTCAGACGCTGTTGCTCAGAGGCGAGACGTCGCCCGGTCTCGCTTACACCGTGAGGTCCCAGCTTCCCCGCGTTCAGATCAACACAACCGGCCCACTTCGAGACGTCGCCGACGACAGAGAGCGGCTCTTCGGCAACCTCGGCCGGCCGATAGCGGCCGGTGCGCGAACACCCCTTGACATCGCGCGCAAGCTCGAGGAGCATTTCCGCGGATACACCTACAGCGAGGACGTACCGGCCGGCCACACTGTCGAGCGGCTTCAGCGGTTCCTCGCCGCGCGCACGGGCTACTGCGAGCAGTTCGCCGCGACGATGACTCTCATGCTCCGCGGGCTGGGCGTGGACGCACGCGTCGGCGTGGGTTTCCTGCCCGGAGTCGACCGGGGTGGCGAGTTCGTCGTCTCGACACGGGACGCACACGCGTGGGTCGAGGCGAAGATCCCCGGTGCGGGCTGGACGACCTTCGACCCAACGCCCGGACGGGGGGCTGCCTCGTCCGCACCCGAGCTCGAGAACGAAGGAGCCACTCCCGTACCCGTGCCCGAGGTCACGGCGATACCGGAGCCGACGCCGGCCACTGAGGACCTGCCCGAAGACGTGACCCCGGCTCCGGTCTCGACCAGAGTCCTGCAGACCGCTTTGTGGAGCGTGGTCGCGCTGACCGTCGTCGGAGCGGTACCCGCCGCGAAGTTCGTGCGCCGGAGAAGACGCCGACGTGGAAAGCCAGACGCGGTCGTGCTCGGAGCGTATGCGGAGCTGGTGGACCGAGCACGCGACCTCGGCCGGCGGCAAGCCGATTCGGAAACGCACCGCGAGTTCGCCCGACGTCTGGCGACGGCCGAAGAGTCGGCTTCGGTCCAGATCGCCGTGCGGGCGACGCGCACGCTCTACGGACCCGGCTCGTCGGAGGCCGCCGACGCGGCCGAGGCGTGGACGGCCCTGACCGCGGCCCAAGCGGTGATCGCCAAAGACACGTCCCGATGGCGCCAAATCGTGGCGATCTTCGACCCGCGCACGCTTATTCCTTCGGGCTTGTTCGCGCGCATGCGAGGACGTGTGACAGTTAGGTTCGCCCGCGTCTGAAGCGAACTACAGGCCGACGGGTATTCCATCCTCGATCTGATCCAGATACTCGGACAGCCCATAGCCCGTCTTGCCTTCCCAGGCGTACTCGGTCAGTCCTTCCCCGATGCGCGTGACCTTGCCTTCGCGGCGATTGCGTAACGGGATGAAGGACTTTACCCGGCCGGTGATCTCGATCTCGCGATCCGGCGTTCGCGCCACGCAGCGAAAACGCTCTTGGTCCTTCTCGGCCGTCCACGTCGTTTCCAGCGTTGCGTCGATGATCGGTGTGTACGCGCCGTTCTCGAACACGACTCCCGAACGTCGGACCTTTCCGTCGCGATTGGCGATGATCGACACCATGAAGCCGTCCTCGGGTCCGGCGTTGCATGTGAGCCACCGGTACCAGTACGGGGCCTGCCACGATCTCGGCCCCCACGAGTGGTCGCGCAGGCCGTAACCGTCGATATGGAAGGAGTCCGCACCGACGGTGATGCGACCGCGCGCTCCCACGTGCTGTTCGTAGTGGCCCTTCGCGAACTGCATCGTCTCGGGAACGATGTCCCCCTCGTCGAGCTCGGGCTCGCCGCCCATCATCGGCGATAGTCCCCGGTACGTGAGATCCACGGCGCAGTCGACGTGCTCGGCTTCCGTGAACGCCTTCCGTGGGTCCTTCATAGCGTTGGGTTCGGTGAGTAACGCGACCTTGCCGTCGAAGGTGACACGTTGTTCCTTGAACGGCTCGACGACCTCGAAGCGCATCCCGCCGGCGTCGAACGCGTCGTTGTTGTCGATGTGAGGCCGGGCGTACATGAACCCAACGGTGCCGTTGGGCATGTACAGACAATTTGTCATCTCCGCATAGCCTTCGTTGGCTCGGTTCCCGAGTCGAAACCACGCTCCAACGTCGACCTTCGGGTCGTACACGTTGAAGTACATCGACTCGTTAAAAGTTTCGGCCGACTCGAGCTCGTGCATGTACTCGTCCCGCGGCTCCAAACGGATGCGCATCGCTTTCCTCCCAAGGTGGTCGTCTGTGCAACGATACGCGCATGGCCTCGGCGGACGAGTTGCGCGAACGGCTCGTCGACTTCTGCTCCGCGCGATGCGACCAGCCGGTATCGATCGATCAGCTGACGCGGCTCTCGGGCGGTGCATCGCGCGAGACGTGGGCATTTCTCATGACCGACGACTCGAGCGAACGGCGACTCGTTCTGCGACGCGATCCTCCCGGTGCACCGACGCAATCCGATCGCCGCTACGAGGTGGATCTCCTCGAACGAGCCGCGAGGGCCGGCGTTCCCGTTCCGACCGTGTTGTGGACCGCACAGGCCGACGAGCTCGGCTCCCCAGGCTTCGTCATGGAGCACGTCGAAGGGGAGACGATCGCCCGCCGGATCCTGCGCGAAGACGAGTACGCGGCCGCCCGGGCTCTGATGGCGGCACAGTGCGGCGAGATCGCGGCCCGCATACACGCCATTCCGTCAGAAGACCTGGACGGACTCGACGCACGATCCGGCGCACCGACCGAGGCGGTCATCGATCAATACACGACTTTGCTCGACTCCCTCGGCGAACCCCACCCCGTCTTCGAGCTCGCGCTGCGCTGGTTACGCACCCGGCTTCCCGCATCAGATCGCGTCACGGTTGTGCACGGCGACTTCCGAAACGGGAACTTCATCGTCGGATCTGAAGGGATCCGCGCGGTGCTCGACTGGGAGCTCGCTCACTTGGGAGATCCGTGGGAGGACCTGGCCTGGGTGTGCATGCGGTCGTGGCGGTTCGGCGGTCCGGGTGAGGTCGGAGGCTTCGGCGATCGGGACATCTTCTACGACGCCTACGAGCGCACATCAGGAATCCCCGTGGATCGCGAGGCAGTGACGTGGTGGGAGGTCATGTCGAACGTCAAGTGGGGCGTGATGACGATCGTGCAGGCCTTCACGCATCTGTGGGGTCATGTTCATTCGCTCGAATTGGCGGCCATCGGCCGTCGAACGGTCGAGACCGAATACGACGTGCTCGCTTTGATCGGGGGGAGGAGCTGATGCAAGACCGGCCGACGGCCGTCGAGTTGCTGCGTGCTGCGCGCGAGTTCTGCGAGAAGGATCTCGGCCCCCAGCTCACCGGACGCCTGCGCTTTCACACCCGCGTTCTGCAGAACGTGCTCGGCATCCTCGAGCGCGAGTGGGACGGAGAGGAAGCGGCCGTCCGGGCCGAGTGGGAACGCCTGAGCGAGCTCCTCGGTGGCCAAGACGAGATTGCCGGATCTTTCCGGGAGCTGTGCGACCGCGTGCGCACAGCCAACAGCACACTGGCCGCTCGTATCCGCGCCGGTGAGCTAGACGATGAGCTGGAGCGAACGGCGGACGCCCTGCAGGCTACGGTCGTCGACAAGTTGAAGATCGCGAACCCGAATTATCTCTAGGCGCAGAGAGTGGCTAGGACGCGTCTTCTTCAGTCACCTGAGCGCGTTCCACACGTGACCCCCAGGCCTTGAGGGGATCGTGCTCGGGCTTCCGACGCAGAGCGTTGCGTCCCGTAAAGACCTGACGGATCATCAGCGCCGTGAAGGCGCGCTGTGCCTCTGTGCGCAAGCCGATGCCGTGTAGCTCACGATCGGCCTCCTGTAGATGCCCTCCACGGATGCGCCAATAAAGGACGGCGAACCCGCCGACGGCGCCCAGCACGCCGGCCCACGTCCCGCCGCCGGCCAGGAGGATCCCGTCGAGAGTCATCAGGCCGGCGAAGGCTAGCAGCCAGAAGATCCGCTCTACTTCGGAGAACGAGGCCCGGTCGATCGCCTCGCGCAGCCGCGAGGCTTCTTCAGGACTGGGAACGAACGGCACGTCTCGCGCTACTGATCGCGACGTCGCGAGCGCATGCGCTCTTCGGCCCGCCGCCACGCGTCGCGGAAGACGTTCGACGGTGACCGTCCGACGGCCGCCCGGTCGCGCACCGACTTCACAATCACGACGACCGAAACGAGCATGAAGAGGAAACCGAGGGCTCCGAGTGCGACGAGGGTGGTGTTGAGGAATAGCAAAACAAGGCCGACGAGGAGGCCGAGGACCCCGAGTCCGAGCATGCGCGATGTGTCCTTGCGCGGCTTGGCTTCCGAGACGTTACGGACGAAGTCAGGATCCTCGGCGGCGAGGTTCTTTTCGATCTCGGCGAGGACCCGCTGCTCGTGGTCAGAGAGAAAGGGCTCGTCCTTGCTCATCTGGCAGAAGTATATCCCCCAAGCGCTACCGCAACCGCCTGAGGGACCAGTCCATCCACGGGCTCACCCGCGGCGACCTTACGGCGCACCTTGGTCCCGGAAAGCCCGGTCAGGTCGGCCCCCGAAACCCCGCTGCCGAACACGTCGCGCGGATCGATGACGGTGACGTCGTCGCGGTCGATCGTGCTCCCGGGCCGAGGGACAACAACGAGCCTCACCTCGGCAAACGTTGCCGCCACGCCATCGCTGCCGTCCCGATAGAACGCCGGGTCGGCAAGCTGGCGGAGCTTGTCCGATCCAACCAAGAACGATGCGTCGAAGCCCTCGGCCCCCAGCGCCCGCGCCACGTCCAGATACGTTCCTCGATTGGCGATGAGGAATCCTGATCTCTCCTCCTCGGCGACACTCGTCAAGAGCGCGACGCGTTCCTCGGGCGAGAAGAGCTCGTCGTCGGGCCGGGCCAGCATCATCTTGGTCATCCCGAGAGCGGCCGGCGCCCCGACGATCCCGGCGGCGGCATCAACGATGGCCAAATGCGCGTTCGTCGGAGGATCGAACGCTCCAAGCAGCACGACGCACCTCGAGCCGACGATGGGAACCAACCAATCGATCGCTGGAGGCCCGGCGGGATCCAGTTGCCCCCAACGCTCTCCGAGGTCTTTTCGGATCACCGGCCCATCCGCGACCACTCTTCGGCCGCCCGAAGGATCTCGGCGTTGGACCAGTCGGCCAGAGGCTTGGCAAGTGAGACGCTCACCCCGACGACACGCACCGGACACGCCGGCTCCTTGAGCTTCCGACGGCGGAGCTCGGCGATGAGCGGCGAGGTGTCCCACTCGCGATGGGCGCGCTGTTCCTGGCGCCGGACCCAACCCCCGACCCGTTCCGCGTATCGCTTCAGCTCGGCGTCCGGAAGACCAGCTAGCTGGTCGACGAGCTCGGCCGGCTGCCCCGCATACGCCTCGGGAGGCGCGTCGCGCAGGCCTCGGGGGACCGAGATGCCGCGGGAGCGCAGCAGTCGGGCGAAGGCTGCCGGAAAGGTCTCGGTTTTGCCCTTATCCGTGGCGGGAACGGACTTTGACGACGGCGATTTGGGAGCCCGTGTCCCGCTGCCCTTGCCCGTCGTTTTTGACTTGGAGCCCCGGCTCGGGCTTTTCTTCGATGGGCCCATCCTGTCAGCATGCCGGAAACTCGCAGCTAGAATGGAACGCCTTTGGGGGGCGCGTCGTTGTACTAGTGGATAGTTCGAGCGACACGAGGGAAACTACGATCCAACGCCCGTAACGGGCGCGAGGGTTGTCTCGGGGAGAACTTGACCGAACGCAAAGTAGCGCTGGGTTCACGTAGGCGACGTCGCGCGATCCAAGTCGTTGCCGCGGCTTCCATGGGCTTGCTGGTTTCCACGTTCGGGTCCGGCTTGGCCGGCGGAGCTGAAGAGCCGTTCGTGGCCGGAAGCGGTAAGGCGGACGCCCGGATCATCAACATCGGGCCGAAGGCCGCGAAGCTCAGTCTTGCTCCCACCATCGGTGTCGCCCTCGCCGACTACCTGAACACCTTGGGCCGCGGTGAATCACTCATCGCCGACTGGGTCGGCCTCGAATCTTCGATCCCCGCGCAGGTACTGGATCTCACTCCCCCGCTTCGCGCCGAGTCCACCGGCACACCCGAGTGCCGTGATCGCGTGAAGATCACTCCGGCGGGATCGCCCGTCGGTGCGATGGAGCAACGGTCCCGCGCCACAGCCAAAGGCCCTTTCGGTGAATCCTTCTTCAAGCTCAACAACCTCAGCCTCCCCGGTGCCTTCGACGTCGCCGGGGCTGTAGCGCACTCGACGGCCGGCATCATCGACGGCAAGACGCGCGAGGCCAAGGGCGTGGTCGACATCGCCGAGCTGACACTGGCGGGCGTGGTCAAGATCACCGGGCTTCACTGGGAGGCCACCCAGCGCACCGGCGCAGGCGGAAAGATCGACGGCTCGTTCTCGATCGAGGCGCTCAAGATCGCCGGGGTCCCGATCCCGCTTCCCGAAGGCGGTCTCGGCGGTCTGGCGGGTCCGATCAACACCGCGCTCGCGCCGCTGGGGATCTCGATCCAGATGCCGTCGGTGGACAAGCAGGGCGGCGTCGCTCGGATCACACCACTCGGCATAACGATCTTTGAGTCCAAGCAACGCCAGACGCTACTCGGCCCCCTGTTCGGCGCCATCCAGCCCGTACGGCAGCCGCTCATCGACGAGCTTCTCGGACTCGGTGAGGACATCGACGCTGCGACGGGCGGAGGCCAGACCACCACGACCGAAGGCGACCGCGAAGTAACGCTCGTCGGGTGCCCGGGAGATCGCCAGCCGCCGGCTGAGGGCACGTCGACCACACCAAGTGCTCGCGAGTACTTCGCTACCGGAGTCCTCCTCACAGACATCACGCTCGGCGCACTGACCGGTGTTTCGAACCTCAACATCGTGCTCGGCGGAGCCCAGGCGTTCACCGAGGGAGAATCCTTCGACAGCGCGTTTGGCGAAGGAGGATTCAAGACCCCCGTGTTGCCGAAGGTCGAGACGATCCCCGGTACGCCGGGAACGCCCGACATCCCAGCCACAACGGTCGAGCTCCCCCAGGCCCTGCCGAGCGACACGAGCACCGCGGCGGGTACGACGGTTCCCGGATCCAAGGGCGGAGTCGCCATCTGGATCGGACTCGCCGGCCTGCTGCTGGCCGCGACGATCGGTGCGACGGACTGGTACCTGATCCATCGTGGACGCGCTAGCCTGCCCACCGGACCCCCGGAGGCATGACGGACAACTTGCCCAGGATCGACCTACTGCGCTCGTTCATGACCAAGCGCCTCGTCCGCGCGTACGGGCCGGTTCTTCTGATCGCACTCGCGTTCTTGCTCATGGCGCTACTGATCCCAACGCTGGAGCGAACCGTCAGTCCGTAGTCGAGGGGGAGGCACGATGGCGATCGAGACCCGGGCCAGGCGTGGATCCGAAGAGATTCCGTCCGGCGACGACGGCGCTCCGCCCCGCAAGGGCCTCCTTTCGCACCGCGCGGTCTACGGCTACGGGCCGCTCGTAGCGTTCGTCGTGCTATTCGTGCTCATGGCGGCCCTGCTTCCCAGCGTCGTAGCACCGGGCGAGGCGGAGACAACGTCCGGCGAGACCCAGAAGTCGGCCGAAGAGCTCGGATTGGGCGGCGAAGCAACCGAGGCAACCGAGGGAACCGAAGGACAGAGAGGAAGGCAGGGAGCGGGCCCGACCACGGTGACGATCCCCGCGACGACCGAAGGCTGCCCCGCCCGGGACGACCAGATCCCGGGAGATCCCTACAGCCCGCCGTGCATCGTCTTCACCGGCGATAACGGCGGCGCTACGAGCCGTGGGGTAACGAAAGACACGATCGTCGTCGCGGCGCGGATCCTCAACGAGAAGGGCTTCCAGCAGACCTTGGCTGCGCTGGCGGGGGCCGAGATCGTGGACTCGCCGCCCGACGTCCAGCGCACGATCAGCGCCTACGAGAAGTACATCAACGAGCGCTTCGAGTTCTACGGCCGCAAGATCAAGATCGTTTTCTACAAAGGCAAAGGCTCGGGAACGACCGAGCTCCTCGGCGGCGGCCAGGCCGAAGCCCAAGCCGACGCGATCCACGTCGCGCAGAACATCAAGGCGTTCATCGAGATGAACGCCGGCTCGGCTCCCTTCCAGGAGGCGCTCTCGCGTCAGAAGGTCCTCGCGTTCGGCACGCCGTACCTGTCACGCGAGTGGCACCTATCGCACCGTCCCTGGAACTGGGGCATCGCGCCCGATTGCGACACCGTTGCCGAGGCCGCCGCGGAGATCTACGTCAAGCAGATGGCCGGCAAGCCCGCGGACCTCGCCGGGCCCGGACTAAAGGGCAAGATGCGCAAGGTCTCCGGGCTTTCGCCGGAGAACCCCTGGTACCAGGTGTGCCACGACTCGGCCATCCGGTTGATCGAGGCGGCCGGACACGACGCCGGCATCAAGATCAACTATCGCCTCGACATCCCGAGCTTCTCGAACCAGGCGGCCAACGTCGTGGCCAAGCTCAAGGACGAAGGCGTCACGACGATCCTCTGCGGTTGCGACCCGGTCTTTCCCGTCTTCCTGACTTCCAAGGCGGCCGAGCAGGATTACAATCCCGAATGGATCAACCTCGGCACCGCCGGAACCGACCTCGACATCGTCGGGCAGCTCTACAACCAGGACCAGTGGTCGCGCGCGTTCGGCGTGAGCCACCTGGGCGAACAGCTACCACAACGGGCGGGCTTGGGCTACGCGGCGTACAAGACCGTCCGCGACGACGAACCCGCCTTCGCGAACGAAATCATCTACTCGAACATGTACATGATCGCGCTGGGCCTTCAGCTCGCCGGGCCGAACCTCACACCCGAGACATTCGAGAAGGGGATCTTCACCTATCCGCCGAAGACGGGGCCCTTCGGGACGTGGACGTTCGGCCCCAACGACTACACGCCGCCCTACGACACGCGCTACATCTGGTGGGATCCGGAGAAGGTCTCGATCTTCAACGGCAAGAAGGGCGCCTACGTGGAGTCCTACGGCGGGAAGCGATTCGCACCCGGAAGCATTCCGGCGGGTGACCCTCAGGCATTCAAGTGATCGAACGGCTCGACTTCGTTCGTGGTTGGGAGCCACGCACGCGCCAGATCGTGACGGCCGTGGTCGGCGCGGCCGTCCTGCTGGGTCTGTGGGCGGCGACATCGTCGATCTGGCCGGGGTCGGCCCCGTTGGGCGTCATAGTCCTGGGGTTGATCTTCGGGACGGCGACGGGTCTGCTCGCCATCGGGCTCGTCCTCATCTATAGAACGAACACGATCATCAACTTCGCGTACGCGGCCATGGGCGGAGTCGGCGGCGTCCTGATGGTGAACCTCTTCCTCGAGCAGAAGTTCCCCTACTACCTGGCCATGGCTATCGGTGTCTTGACCGGTCTCGTTCTCGGCGGCCTCGTCGAGTTCACAGTCGTCCGGCGTTTCGCGAACGCTTCACGCCTTGTGCTGACGGTCGCGACCATCGGACTCGCGCAGCTACTCGGCGGTATATCGGCGCTGATCCCGACCTTCTGGGACAGCGCGGGACTGATCGGTGGGTTCAGCACACCTCTCACGTTCAAGTTCGACATCGATCCGATCAAGATCACCGGCGACCACCTGCTGATCATGATCTGTGTCCCACCGATCCTGGTCGCTCTTGCATGGTTCCTGCTCAGAACTGACGTGGGCATAGCCGTGCGCGCCGCGGCGGACAACTCCGAACGTGCGCTGCTCTACGGCATCCCGATCCGCCGCCTTCAGACGATCGTGTGGGTCGTCGCCGGCGGACTCGCGTCCCTGACTTTCATCCTCAAGGCGCCGTTCGGCGGCGCCGTTTCGACGGCGTTCGGCAGCATCGCCTTCCTGTTATTGCCGGCTCTTGCCGCGGCCGTGCTCGCTCGCATGGAGTCTCTTCCGACGGCCTTCTTCGCCGGCGTCGGCTTGGAGATCATGGCGCAATTAGTGTTCTGGAACACCAGGAAGGCATCGGCCGTGGACGTCGCCTTATTGTGCGTGATCCTGATCGGCCTCCTCTTGCAGAGAAAGCGGATATCGCGCGCAGCCGAGGGAGCCGGGACGTGGAGCATGACCGGGGTCGTTCGCGAGATCCCGCGCGAGCTGCGCAAGCTGCCCGAGGTCCGCTACGTCAAGTGGGGTGTCACGGTAGCGATCGCCGTGGTCGGCATCTGGATCCCGTTGCTTCTAGATGCGAGCGTCGTGAGCCTCATGTCCGTTGCGCTCGTCTGGGGCATGGTCGCTGTCTCTCTGGTCATCCTGACCGGCTGGGGCGGGAACATCTCTCTCGGACATTTCGCAATCGTCGGCTGCGGAGCCATCGCTTTCGGCAACGTCGCCTCGCGCTGGAACATCGACCTCTTCATCATGCTGCTCGTCGCAGGGTTGGCCGGAGGCTTCGTCGCACTTCTGATCGGGCTGCCGGCGCTTCGGATCCAGGGGCTCTTCCTGGCCGCCACGACGCTGGCGTTCGCGGTGGCACTCGACACGTTCTTCCTGAACCCGGTTAACTTCCCCGACCACATACCGGGAACCATCCAGCGCCCGGTGCTGCTCGAACGTTTCGACCTGAACAGCGAATGGACCCTCTACTACCTGTGTCTGGCGTTTCTCGGATTTACGATCCTTCTCGCCCGTGGCGTGCGTAAAGCACGCAGCGGCCGGGTCATGATCTCCACCCGGGACAACTACCGAGCCTCCGGTGCCGCCGCCGTTCCGATCACGGCATCCAAACTCTCGGGCTTCGTCCTTTCCGGTGTTGTTGCTGGTGTTGCCGGCGGTCTCTACATCCTCGTTCTGCAGGGGGCGGGTGCCGGTAGCTTCCAGCCCTCGATGAGCATCGACGTCTTCTCCATCGCCGTCATCGGAGGCCTGGGGTCCGTCGCGGGCGCCCTGATCGGTATCTTCTCGTTCCGAACGCTCGCCCAGGTCATGTCCGGTGAGGCCCGCGCTCTCGTGACGGGCGTCGGACTATTGGTTGTTCTAATGATCCTGCCGGGCGGTATCGGCCAAGCGATCTTCGCTGCGCGTGACAATGTCCTGCGCTGGGTAGCGGGTCGGCGCGGCATCGTCGTCCCTTCGCTCCTGGCCGACACGCAGGCCGCTACGCCGGGCGAGGAGGCCGAGGTGGTCGAGGAATTCGCGGAGAGCGTCGAGGAGGGCGACAAGTTCGCCGAGGTGCTCGGCCGGACACACAGCGGAGTAGGTGAACGATGAAGACCGCCAAACCGAAGGCCAAAGCGAAGACAGCCACACGGAAGCCGCGCAAGCTCATCACAGAGCAGCCTCCGCCCAAACGCTTAGGGCGTCTTGCAGCCATCACCGGCGGGGAGTCGATCTTCCCGCTCGCCGTCTTGTTCGGCCTCAACTTCGTTGACGAGTTCGACCGCCTCGCCTTCGCGACACTCACGCCCGAGCTGCGCGACGCCTTCAATCTCTCCGATGCCGGCATCACGGCAGTAGGCACACTCAGCGGCGTCCTGACGCTGCTCGCCGCCCTGCCCGTGGGGTGGCTGGGCGACCGCATCAGCCGGGTGCGGATGGCGATCATCTCCGCGGCGATCTGGGGGACGATGTCGATCGCCACCGGGCTCGTTCCGGCAGTGTGGGCCTTGTTCATCGTCCGCTTCATCGCCGGCGTCGGTCGTCTGTCGAACGAGTCCATCCACCCCTCGCTGCTCGCCGACTATTACCCGCCGAGCGCTCACCCATCGGTCTTCCGGATCCATCGCTTCGCCAATCCGCTGGCCGGTGTCGCCGGGATCCTGGCCGGGCTCATCACGAAGGCGTTTGGCTGGGAATGGGCGTTCATACTGCTGTCGATCCCGACATTCCTGTTCATCATCACTGCGGCCAAACTCCGCGAGCCGATACGGGGCCAGTCGATCGACATGGAGCTCGCGGAGAAGATCCATGCGACAGAAGGCACGGTGCCCTTCGGCGAGGCCCGGCGCCAGCTCTATAACGTCCGAACCCTTCGCCGCTTGTGGACCGGCGCCCTTCTCCTCGGCGTCGGGTGGGTTCCTATCGGCGCGATCCTTTCGCTGTACTTCGAGAACGTCTACAACTACGACTCCGCCGAACGAGGCATCGTCACGTTCCTCGAGAACGCCGGGGTGGCGGTCGGTCTCCTGATCGGCGGGTATTTCGCTACGAGGGTCGTTCGCAGCAACGCCACGCAGCACCTCGCGACGATCACCGGGCTCTCGTTCGTCGGATTCGCCGTGGGACTGCTGCTCATGGCCGTCGTTCCCTGGGCCGGCGCCTCCGTTGCGTTCGCCGCGCTGGGCGCCGTCGGAATCGGATCCTTCCAGCCTGCTTACTTCACCTTGGTCGGCCTCGTCGCGCCCCCGCGGATCAGATCTCAGGCTTTTTCGTGGGCCGTTCTGTATGTCGGGGCCGGGAGCATCGGTTCCATATTCCTCATACAGTTCGCCGACGACCGGGGCTATCGACTCGCGGTCGGTTTGCTGTCGGGCATCATCGCCCTCGCGGGCCTGATCGGAGTAACGGCGTTCCGCTTCGTTCGCCGCGACATCGAGCAGGCGACGCGAACGATGGAAACGGCGATCCGTCTGAAGGACGAGCTCAAGAATCTCGATGCGACGCAGTCGCTCGTCGTTTGCCGCGGCGTCGAGGTTGCCTACGACCAGGTTCAGGTGCTGTTCGGAGTCGATCTCGAGGTGAAGGAAGGCGAGATCCTCGCGCTCCTCGGTACCAACGGTGCCGGGAAATCCACGCTGCTGAAGGCTATATCGGGACTCGTCGATCCGATAGGCGGTGCGATCTTCTACGACGGCCGAGACATTACGCATGCCGACGCTACGAAGACGGCCCAGCTCGGAATCGTGCAGATGCCCGGGGGACGTGCCGTATTCCCCACCCTGTCCGTAAAGGAGAACCTCCGGCTCGCAGCTTGGCTGTTCCGCGGCGACGACGACCGCTTCGAGGAAGAGCTCAAGAACGCCGAAGAGATGTTCCCGATCCTGAAAGATCGCAAGAACGAGCTGGCGGGAAGCCTCTCCGGCGGCGAGCAGCAGATGCTGAGCCTCGCCGGGGCGTTCATGAATCGTCCCAAGCTCCTGATGATCGACGAGTTGTCGCTCGGCCTGGCTCCCACGATCGTCGGACGCCTCATCGATGTCGTACAGCAGATACACAAGACCGGAGTGACGGTCATCGTCGTGGAGCAGTCGGTGAACGTTGCGCTCACCTTGGCGGAACGTGCGATCTTCCTCGAAAAGGGCGAGGTTCGCTTCTCAGGAAAGGCACGCGAGCTGCTCGACCGGCCCGACATCTTGCGCTCGGTCTTCATCGCCGGAGCCAGCGGCAAGGGAACGGGTACCAAGTCAGGCAACGGCGCGCGTTCGCGCTCGGATCAGAAGGCCATCACCACGGCACCGATGAAACGTGTGCCGCCACCGCCGAATGCGCCGGTCGTCCTTGAATGCCGTGAGGTCATGAAGCGCTTCGGCGGAATCACGGCCGTGAACGGCGTAAACATCCAGCTCAAGCAGGGACAGATCCTCGGACTCATCGGCGCGAACGGAGCGGGCAAGACGACGCTCTTCGATTGCATCTCCGGCTTCATCCCGATCGACTCGGGACGCATCGAGGTCAGCGGCGAGGACGTGAGCGAAGAGCCGCCGCACGAACGCGCCAAGCTCGGACTCGGCCGGTCGTTCCAGGAAGCGCGGCTGTACCCGACACTGACCGTCGCCGAGACCATCGCCGTGGCCCTCGAGCGGCATCTTGCGTCCCGCGACATCATCGCGGCCGCGATGTACCTGCCGGCGTCCTACGAATCCGAGCTCCAAGCCTCGGAGAGGGTCGAGGAGCTCGTCGAGCTGATGGGCCTCACGGCGTTCCGCGAGAAGCTGGTCGGTGAGCTATCCACTGGGAGCCGTCGCATCGTCGAGCTCGCGTGCACGCTCGCCCAGGACCCGTCTATCGTGCTGCTCGACGAGCCGTCGGGCGGTGTC
The DNA here is from genome assembly GCA_040905525.1 of Actinomycetota bacterium. Taxonomy (GTDB): domain Bacteria; phylum Actinomycetota; class JAICYB01; order JAICYB01; family JAICYB01; genus JBBDRJ01. The sequence continues at coordinate 13,603 of JBBDRJ010000005.1, read as the reverse complement.
GCCCAGCGCGAGACGGAAGCACTCGGTCCATTGCTGCAACGCGTCCAGCAGCTCACGGGTTGCTCGATGATGGTGATCGAGCACGACATGCCGTTGATGACGGCTATCTGCGACGAGATGTACGCGCTCGAGCTCGGTGGAGTGATCGCGAACGGCACACCGAAGGAGGTCCTCAACCACCCGGCCGTCGTTGAGTCGTACCTCGGGACGAGACAAGAGGCGATCCACCGCTCGGGGGCCGGCGGAAGTCGCCGTCAAGGCGGCACCCGAAAGCGCTCTCGCTGATCTTCACGACTTGGCGTATCGCTCCAGCAGACGGCGGGCGATCACCAGGCGCTGGATCTCGTTGGTGCCTTCGCCGATGATCATCAGCGGCGCATCGCGGTAGTAGCGCTCCACCGGGAACTCGGTCGAGTATCCGTAGCCGCCGTGCACGCGGATCGCGTCCAGCGCAACCTCCCGGCACATCTCCGAGGCATACAGCTTCGCCATCCCGGCCTCGAGGTCGGCACGCTCACCTCGATCCTTCAGCTCGGCCGCCCTCAAGTACAAGAGACGGCCGGCTTCGATCTTCGTGGCCATATCGGCGAGCATGAACTGGATCGCCTGATGACGAGCGATGGGTCTCCCGAAGGTCTCGCGCTGCTGCGCGTACCGGATGGCGGCTTCGAACGCCGCTTGTGCGACTCCGACGGCCCGGGCCGCGATGTTGATGCGACCCGTCTCCAGTCCGTCCATCACGTGGCCGAAGCCGTGACCCTCCTCACCGCCGACGAGATCGTTCGCCGGGACGCGAACGTCGTCCAGGATCAGCTCGACGGTATCGACGGCCCTATAACCGAGCTTCTCTATGTGACGGCTAATACCGAAGCCCTCGCCTTTGGTAACTAGAAGGCAGGACATCCCTCGATGCGACGGTTCGATGTCCGGATTCGTCCTCACGATCGTGGCGAAGACCGTTCCGTTCTCGCCGTTGGTGATGAACATCTTCCGGCCGTTGACGATGTACTCCCCGTCCGACCTTCGCGCAACAGTGCGGATGGCCTGCAGGTCGCTGCCGCACTCCGGTTCGGTGAGAGCGAGCCCGGCGCGGTGCTCGCCGGTCGCCAGGGGAGGCAGCCAACGCTTTCTTTGCTCCTCGGTCCCGTGCAGACGGATGACGTAAGCTGCGATCAGGTGGGTGTTGAACACGCCGGACAGGGACATGAAGCCGCGGCACAGCTCCTCCACGCACATCGCGTACGTGACGAAGTCAAGTCCCATCCCGCCGTAGGCCTCCGGAATCGTCGCGCCGAAGAAACCCATCTCACCGAGACCTTCAACCAGGGCCGTCGGATAGACGTCCTCACGTTCCAGCTCGGGTGCCGCGGGGATAACTTCTCGTTCGACGAACTCACGGACGGCGGCGACGAGTGCGTCGCGGACGTCCGTTGTCAATTCAACCCGCGAAGCTCGTCCCACACCTCCGCGCGGGTCGTGCGGTAGTCGTACAAACCACCGCCGAGGGAGCCGGATTGCTTCGCAGCCTTTACGAATGCGGCGACCTGAGCCTCGTCCGCGAACTCTCCCAGCCCCCCGATGATGTGGACGGGTCGTCCGGTGAGGCGCTCCGTCTCGTCGACGTTGCGCGTTGTCAGGTCGGACGCCGCCTTCGCGCTCTTTTCCCGTGCCGTCCAGTAGTTCATGGGCATGAAAACCTCGTAGAAGGGCGCGATGGCCTGCCACGGGAAGTTGGGCCAGCGTCCGGGATTGACTTCGAGGGACGTTGGCGGGATCACGATGGCCGCGAGCGGGTACCCCGGGGCGCCGGCACGAAGACGCTCGCTGTACTGGATCGTACGCTTGGTGCGTTCGGCGTGATCGGGCAGAGCTGCCGTGTACTCGATGTCGGCACCGAAGGCGTCGAAGCGGTTGCCCCCCGGGGAACGGAACTTGATCGCGGCCAGACTGCGCCGGACGTCGCGGTCGAGATCGGCGAAGCCCGGCGGATACCAAGCCACTACCCGGAGACCCAATTGCTTCGCCTCGTCCAGAGCCGCGCCCATCGCCTTCGGGAACTGGATGTCGGTCTCGCTCGTATACCGCGCCGTCTCGAGGTAAAGGGTTCGCGCTCCCTGCTTGGCCACGCCGCGAACCAGAGGAAGGATCGTGTTCGGGTCGTCGGAGTGGTCGAAGACGTCTATCCAGGCACCGAGCGCTTGAAAAGCCGTGGTTCCGTTCGATCCAGGCAGCGGCGCCGACTTGACTCCCAGAGGAACCGGCGCCGGTGCCTGCTCGGCCGCGAGAGCCTTCGGTTTGGACGGGGCCGCATTCTTCGGCTTGGGCGCCGGTGTCGGAGCGAGAACGAGGGCGACTTCGGCATTGCCCGTAGGCACCGGTGTGGAGATCACTCGGTGCGCTTCCGGCGTGCCCGGAGACGAGCACGCAACGAGCAGAAGTAGAGCTAGTGATGCGAGGCGATACATCCGATGTCCCTAACCCCCGACGTGCAAGATCTCGGTAACCCCGGACACGGAGAGTCCCGGCTCCGGTCCGCCCCCGACAACGTACACGCGATCACCGATCGCCGCAGCACCTAGGCCATGCCGCGGCGTGGGCAGGTCGGGGGCTTTGAACCAGACCTTGGAGGTGGGCTCGAAGACCTCCGCCTCCTCGAAGGTTCCGGGTGGCTCCTCGCCGCCGAAAACGTAGATCTCGCCGCGCGCCGTGCACGCCGCCAGGCCCCCGCGTGCCGTGGGCATCTCGGGCCCCTCCGACCAATCGCGCAGGCTGATGCGAAGGATGTCGAGGCGGTCCTGATTGGTCTCCAGCGACAGCTTCCGCCCGCCGACCACGAACACGGAGTCCCGGTCCAGCGCAGCCGCGAGGTGGTCCCGCGGTTCGGGCAGTTCGGGGTACTCGGTCCAGGTCTCGGTGTCCGGACTGAACGACTCTACGGCTCCGGTCAGGCGCGCCCGACCGGTGAAATCGTTGGCCCCGCCGATCGCGAAGATCTGCGGATCGTCGCCCGGCTCGGTGGCGACAACAGCCAGCGCGCCGCGGGGTGTGGGTAGCTCGGTCTCCTCACGCCACCTCCCGTTGGGAACAGTTCTCGACCAAACCGTCGACGTAGCCCGTCCGTCCTTGTCGTATCCGGCCACGGCGTACAACCGGCCGTCCGCGGCGGTCAGGCCCATGTGGTGTCGCGCAGCCGGCAACGGAACGGACTCCGTCCAGCGATCAGACTGCGGATCGTAGACCTCGACCACGTCCGTCGCGGCGCCGCCGGAGATGAAACCACCGGCGGCAAAGATCTTGCCGTCGAGAGCGGCCACCGCCACCTCAGTCCGAGGCGTCGGCATGTCGGCGCCCTGGGTCCAGCGAAGCTCGGAGCGCAAGGGCACATTTCCTGGTGTTGATGTTGCTTCTTCGTTATTGCCGCATGCGGTCGCGGCCAGGCACACCACGGCCGCTAAGGCTATGGCTCTACGCACTACGTGCCGGTGAACGTCGCGGGCCGCTTCTCGAAGTGCGCGGCCACGGCCTCACGCATGTCGTTGGACGTGATGCACTTGGCCTGCGCTTCGAGCTCGCCTCGCATCCCTTCTTCGAGAGGAACGCGTCCGGACTTGGCGACGAGGGCCTTCGAGAAACGGATCGGCATCGGCGGGCGTGACGCGAGGTCCTGCGCAAGCTCACGCGCTTCCTTCTCGAGCGCCTCCGGCGACACGACGCGGTTGACGATCCCCCACTGCATTGCCTCGTCGGTGGAGATCCGGTGGGCCGTCCAGATCAGCTCCTTCGCGCGCGCCGGTCCGACGATCTGAGGAAGGAGCTGGGTACCACCGAGATCGGGGACCAAGCCGTAGGTGATCTCGAACACCGACATCACCGCGCCCTCGGCGGCGATGCGGATGTCGGCAGCGAGCGCGAGCTGGAACCCGGCCCCTAGAGCGTAGCCCTGCACGGCGGCCACCACCGGCTTGGCCATCGTGGCCCAGATCGCGAAGCCCCCTTGCGCGCTGTTCGCGTTCACTTGCCCGTCGCCGGACGACTGCGACCTGCTCGTGTCTCCCGAGCCGAAAGCTTGCAGCGAGGCCAGATCGAGGCCGGAACAGAAGGCCCGCCCCTCGCCGCGAAGAAGCACAGCGCGCACGGAGTCGTCGGCCTCGACGGCCCGGCCGGCCTGGTGCAGTCCCTCGAAGACGGCGGGCGATACCGCGTTGAGCTTGTCGGGACGATCGAGACTCACGGTGGCGACGCCGTCGGCCACGTCGACGCGGACGACTTCGGACATGGTTTCCCTCCCTGCTGGCGGAGGCCCAGGATAGCTCCCACCCATCGGGAGCCGAACCTCCGGGAGGGCTGCGGCGTTATGACGTCGAGACCTCGCAAAGGAGATCCATGCGCAGGACGCTGGTGTGGGCCGTTGCCGCTGTGATGATCGCATCGGCCTGCGGCGTGGAGGGCGGCGATGGGTCCGCGTCGGCCGGGCCCGACACGGTCAGAAGCGTCGTGGCTCTCGAGAAGTTCGACGATTGCTCCTCGCTGCTGGGACACCTCAGGGCGGCCGGCAAGGAGCGCGTCGGCCCGTACGGTTTCTCCAGCGGGTATGCAATGAATCTCGCGGCCCCCGGCGCCCTCGCTGAAGAACGCGCAACGACATCCGATGCCGCCGCAGCCGCACAGGCGCAGAGCACCGGCGCCGGTTTCTCGACAACCAACGTCCAAGAAGAGGCAGTAGATGAGCCGGACATCGTGAAGAACGACGCGGAGCGCATACTCACCATTGACTCCAACTCGAACGACGGACGTCCTCGACTCGTCTACTTCTCGATAGACGACGGACGAGCGCGTATCGCCGGCCGACTCGACCTTCCCCCGAATGCGGGGCGGGAGCTGCTGGTGGCCGGCGATCGCGTAATGGTCGTCGGTTTCGGCAACGGCCCAATCCCGGTTGATTTTGCTGGAGGGGATGCCGCCATCGAGGACCGCGCCATCGCGCCCGGCCCCCAGAAGATCGAGACCGTCGTAACCGTCGTAGACGTGTCTGATCCGGCATCGATGAAAGTCACAGATGTCCTTCACCTGGAAGGCTCCTATGCATCGGCCCGGATGGTCGGTGGGGTCGCGCGACTCGTCCTCAACTCGCAATCCTCGCGTTTGGCTTTCGACATACCGACTGGTGGGTCGGCGGAAGAGATGCGCCAATCGCTCGATCAGAACCGCGAGGTCGTCGCCGAATCACCGATCGACGCGTGGCTTCCCCACTTCGTCCGAAAGGACGCAAGCGGAAGACCTCTCGAGGAAGGCACCGTTGCCGCTTGCGAGTCGACCTATCGCCCGAAGGAGTTCTCCGGGTTCGGCACGGTCTCGGTCGTCACGATCGATCCGGCAAACCCTGATCCGCAACGCAGCTCGACAGTGCTTGGGGATGCGGGTGTGGTGTACGCGTCGCCGCAGAACCTGTACGTCGCGACGCAGCGGTGGCCCGAGCCTCAGCCGGTCGTCATCGAAGACGAAGGCGGCCTAGAGGCGCCCGATCCGCTTCCACCCCCGACACGAACTGAGCTGCACCGCTTCGACATCTCTGACGAAGTCCGCGCCGTCTACGCGGCCTCCGGACAGGTCATCGGAACCGTCCTCAATCAATGGTCGATGTCCGAACACGAAGGGTTCCTGCGCGTCGCAACGACGGAGGATCGCGTCCCGCCAAGCGGCTCTCCGTCGTCATCCAGCGCTGTGACCGTGCTCACGACGCGTGGCACGCAGCTGGCCAAGGTCGGTTCGGTCGAAGGCCTCGGGGAGGGCGAAAGGATCTTCGGCGTCCGGTTCGTAGGTGACACCGGATACGTCGTGACCTTCCGGCAGATCGATCCGTTGTACGTCATAGACCTGTCGCAGCCGACTAGACCACGTCTCCTCGGCGAGCTGAAGATCCCTGGCTACTCCGCCTACCTGCATCCGGTCGGCGACGGCCGGCTGCTCGGCGTCGGCCAGGACGCGTCGGAGGACGGGATGCGCTTGGGAGCCCAGGTCTCACTATTCGACGTCGGCGATCCGACCAACCCGAGGCAACTCGACAAGATCCGCCTGGACAATTCAAGCTCGCCGATCGAGCACGACCACCACGCGTTCCTCTACTGGGGAGCGAAGTCCCTGGCCGTTGTGCCCGTGGAGAGCTACCAAGCCGTCACCCCGGACAGATCATCCGTCCAGCAGCGATCAGCCGCCGTGGGCTTCCGCGTCACCAGTGACGACCTGCGCGAGGTCGGTCGCGCCTCTCACGGCAAGCACGCCGATCCGAACTCCGGCCTCGCGTCAGTTCAGCGTTCGATCGTTATCGGCGACACCATCTTCACGCTCTCCGCCGCCGGTCTGCTCGCGAGCGACATCGAGTCCTTCGCCGAGCGCGGCTGGGTCTCCTTCAATTAGTCCGAACGGACTTCGGCGCGTCGCTTTGTCCCCGATCAGGCGCGCCAGCTTCACAGCACCCGAACCGAACTTCTTGCGCACGCTCGTCATAGCTTCCTCGGCCCCCGCATAGTCTGGACTCGCGTCCAGGGACAGTTGCTCGGAGACCTCGCCCGAGATCAGCCCGGAGCCCGTCACGCCCAGAAGCCGTATCGTGCGGCGCCCGCGGCGGAAGCCCCGGTATGCATCCCGCGCCGTCGCGAAGATCGTCCACACATCGCTCGTCGGAACGTTAAGAGTATTCGACCTCGTGTAGGTGTTGAAGTCGGCCACCCGGATCTTCACGGTGACGGTGCGCGCGCGCAGCTCCGCTTTCATCAAGCGAGACGCCACACGGTCGCTCAGACGAAGGAGCTCGGCTTCGATGGCGTCCTCGTCGTCCTTGTCGTCGGAGAACGTCTCTTCGGCTCCCACGCTCCGAGCGCTTGCTCGCCCTTCTACCGGACTCGGATCAATCCCCATCGACACCGCGTGCAGATGCGCGGCCGACGCTCGCCCGACGGCGGTTCGCAGGACGCCGATGGGCATCTTGGCCACGTCCCCTATCGTCATTGCGCCCACGGCCCGCAACGCTCCGGCCGTTACTTCGCCGACTCCCCAGAGATCGGAAACCGGACGCGGATGCAGGAACGCCACGGCATCGACGACGACGAGCACCCCGTCGGGCTTGCACGCTCGCGAGGCGACCTTCGCGACGAGCTTGCTCGGGCCACCACCCACCGAGCAGATGAGGTCGAGATCGGCTCGGACGCGCGCGCGGATCGCGTGCGCGATCTCCTCGCTCGATCCGTACAAGGTGTGCGCACCGGAGACATCGATGAAGGCCTCGTCCAAAGAGATCGGTTCGACGTGGGGCGTGACCGACTCGAGAAGCGAACGGAAGATCTTTGACGTATCGGCATACGTCTCGAACGTTGGTGAAACGAAGACCGCGTCCGGACACAGTCGCTTGGCACGGCTCGAGGGCATCCCGTTCCGAACGCCGTGCGCCCGGGCCTCGTACGAGCAGGACAGCACCACCCCGCGATTGCCGTCGCCGCCGACGACAACCGGGCGTCCGGCCAGCTTTGGATTCCGGCGGCGCTCGACAGAGGCATAGAACGCGTCGAGATCGACGTGGAGGATGTCGGATCTCACGTCATGACGGTATTGCGAGCTCAGGACAGCTCTTCGAGCGTGATCTCGCGCTCGAGCAGGGTGGTCTGCTCACCCTCGCGCACGACGGCGAGCTTGGACCCGGACGGCGAGAAACTGATCGCGCACACGCCGTCCCCGGCCAGGGGCGCAGCCTTCGAGCCGTCCGCGGCCTCCACGACCCAGCCCTGCGACACGCCGCCCTCGGCTTCCCGCACCACCCCGAGAAGGTTGCCGTCCGCCGACCACGTCGGCCGCCGGCCCGTCGTCAGCGGACTGCGTCCTCCCTGCAGGTTCGAAGCCTCGATCACGGCTCCGGCTCTCTCGACGGCCAGAACGTCCTGGCGCGGCGACCAGGCCACGGACAGGCCGGGGCCGGCCGGCGTCTTCTCTCCGGATTCGACGTTCAGGATCTGAACCGTCGGCGGCCCGGGACCGAACCGCGCCGGCGTGGCCGGGTCGTTCTGGGAGATGTAAGCGAGACGTTTCCCGTCCGATGCCCACGACAGGCTGGACAGCAGACCGCCCGACTCCCGCACCATGGTCGCCGCGTCCGCGCCGTCCGGCCCGGCGATCCTGATCTCCTTCTTGTCGGTGGTGATCAGCGCGAGCTTGTCGCTCGTCGGAGACCAAACCAGCTCGGTTCCCTGGACACTGAACTCTACCGTCGCACCGGTTTCGGGATCGACCACGGTCGATCCCACCGCGAGACGACCGTCGGCGAGATAGATCGGCGGGCGGCAGGGTGCGCCGCGGGCGATCTGCTTGGGTTCGCCCGCAGCAAGCGCCGTCGGATCGACACCGGCATAGGACCGCGCTTGCAGCTTCTCTCCGACCTCGAAGAGCACGACCCTGAAGCTGCCGCGCTCGACGACGTCGCCCTCCTCGTCCGGGCCGACGCGCAGCACGTAATCACCCGGTGCGACATCGGTCGAGTCGGGGAACGTCGTCGGTATGGGCTTGGACCGCAGCCTGTTTGCCGGTTTGCCCTTCGCCAGCTCGATGCAGTCGCCGAGCTCACTGGTTGCGCCGATGCACATGTAGACGCTGACATCCCGGTCCTCGGCGTAGCCGCGCACTTCGAGGAATGGCCGCAGTCCGACCGGACCGGATTCCGGAACGGCGAAGACGTGGGGCCCGATGATGCCGCCACCGCGATTGACGTACTGGAAAACGGCGCCAACCGCAGCCAGGGCAGCGACAACGGCGAGGCCGATCTGCGCGGTCCGCCGCAGGGTTCCGGTATTCACGTGGGCTATAGCCTGCCGGAAAGAGACGAGTAGTGGTCGCTTCTACGTCTCCACTACCCTTGCTGCATGACGACCCTCGGCAAGCTCCGGATCCGCGGGACGGTGTCGCGCGGTGGCGAGCCGGTGGAAGGCGCGTACCTCACCCTCAACAAGGGCGAGGAGTTCATCGCCGAGCGGCGCACCGGGCCCGACGGCTCCTTCGAGTTCCACACCACGCCGGGCGACTGGGTCGTGATGTGCCGGGCGTCGGGAGCCGAACCCGTCCGCCGCGATCTCACGTCGGACGGTGGCGAGGTCGACGCAAGCTTCGACCTCTAGGCGCACGTGACAGCCAAGACCGTCGTCGTCATCGCCGGCGACGGTATCGGCCCGGAGATCTGGGCGGCGGCCCACCCCGTCCTCGAAGCAGCTATGGGACGAACGGGCGAGGGCACCGTCGTCTGGGAGGAATGGCCGGCCGGCGAGGTCGGCATCGAGGAATCGGGTGACCCGCTGCCCCGAACCACTTTGGAAGCGATCGGAAAACACCGCGTCGCGCTGAAGGGCCCGCTCACTACTCCGGTTGGCTCGGGCTTCCGCTCGCTCAACGTCCAACTGCGGACCCATTTCGATCTCTACGCCAACGTCAGGCCCATCCATTGGCTGCCGGGGATCGCCACGCCCGTCCGACATCCCGAGCTCGTGAATGCGGTGCTCTTTCGTGAGAACACCGAGGACGTCTATTCCGGATTCGAGCTCGAGCCGGGTACCCCCGAGCTTCTCGCCTTCGCAGCCTTCGCTCGCGAGCGCTATCGCTGGGCGATCCCGGCCGACGCCGGTGTCGGATTCAAGCCCATCTCGGAGTCGGCATCGAAGCGGCTGGTGCGCGCGGCGTTGCGTTTCGCGGTACGCGAGAAACGGACTTCGGTGACGCTGGTGCACAAGGGGAACATCCAGAAGTTCACGGAAGGCCGGTTCCGGACCTGGGGCTACGAGGTCGCCGTCGAGGAGTTCGCAAAGGAGTGCCGGATCGAAGGAGTCGAGGACGACGACGATGGACGCATCGTCGTCAAGGACCTGCTGGCCGACGCCTTCCTCCAAGAGATCCTCGTGCACCCCGAGCGCATCGACGTCATCGCAACCACCAACCTGAACGGCGACTACATGTCGGAGGCGCTGGCGGCTCAGGTCGGCGGGATCGGCGTGGCCCCGGGAGGCAACATCAACGAAGAGGCGGGCCGGGCGATCTTCGAGCCGGCGCACGGCACGGCTCCGTCCATCGCCGGAAAGGACCTCGCGAACCCGGTCGCGTTGATGCTGTCCGGCGCGATGCTCTTCGACTTCCTCGGCTGGCGCAGCTCGGGCGACGCGGTCCGTAACGCGGTGCGTGACGTCGTGTCCGAAGGGATGGGAACACCGGACCTCGGACTAAGCGAACAGATCGGTACGAGGGCCTTCGGCGAACGCGTAGCGGCAGCTATCGGCTAGAGAGACGTGGTGGCCGGCGCCGGCCACGCGCGCGATGACTCATAGTCGTCGATGTCGCTCGCGGCGGCCAGTGTTATCGCTATGTCGTCCAGACCGTTGAGCAAGCGATGCTTGATCTCCGGATCGATGTCGAAGTGGACGACCCGTCCCCCGAAGGCCACCTGCTGAGCCTTCAGGTCGATCGAACAGCCCTCGGCTTGCATGAGTAGCTTCACGTCCTCGTCCGGGAGCTGGATGGCCAAGAGTCCGTTCTTCGTCGAGTTGTTGTAGAAGATGTCGCCGAAGGACGGCGCGATCACCGCCTGGTAACCGGCTTGTTGGATCGCCCAGACCGCGTGCTCGCGCGACGAGCCACATCCGAAGTTGCGTCCGGCCACCAACACCGGTGCATCGACGAGCTTTACCTCACCGTCACGTACCCAGTCGTAGAACAGGAACTCCCCGAACCCCGTCCGCTCGATGCGCTTGAGGAACTGCTTGGGGATTATCTGGTCGGTGTCGACGTCCGCGCGGTTCAGCGTGCAGATGCTGCCTTCGATGTTCGCGATCGGATCCATGCGCTAGCTCCAGTTCCTGATATCGACGAAGTGGCCTTCGATCGCAGCAGCAGCCGCCATCTCTGGGCTGCACAGGTGTGTGCGGCCGTGACGCCCCTGCCGTCCCTCGAAGTTGCGATTGGACGTCGACGCGCAACGCTCCTGGGGAGCCAGGATGTCGGGGTTCATCCCCAGACACATAGAGCAACCGGACTCACGCCACTCGAACCCAGCCGTCGAGAAGATCTTGTCCAGTCCCTCGGCCTCTGCTTGCGCCTTCACCTGTTGCGAGCCGGGAACCACCATGGCGCGCAACGTGCCGGCGATCTTGCGGCCGTCGACGACCTTGGACGCCGCCCGAAGGTCCTCGATACGGGAGTTCGTGCACGATCCGATGAACACGCGGTCCAACGGGACCTCCATCAGCGGCGTGCCGGGCTTCAGCCCCATGTAGGCCAATGCGCGTTCGGCGGTTTCTCCGTCCGGCAACGGCACGCTGTCGGTGACTTCTGCCACCTGACCCGGCGTCGTGCCCCACGTGACCATGGGAGCCAGAGACGACGCGTCGATCTCTATCTCGCTGTCGAAGGAGGCGCCGGCGTCTGTCGGAAGACCTCGCCAACGCTCGACGGCTTCCTGCCAAGCCGCGCCCTTCGGAGCACCTTCGCGGCCCTCGATGTAGGCGTACGTCGTGTCGTCCGGCGCGACCGTGCCCGCTCGGCCCCCACCCTCGATGGTCATGTTGCAGATGGTCATGCGGGCTTCCATCGACAGCTCTTCGATGGCCGGGCCCGCGTATTCGACGACGTGTCCGACACAGCCGTCGGTGCCGAGGCGGCCGATCGTCGCCAGGATGAGGTCCTTCGGCGTCACACCGAAACCGAGGGAGCCCGAATAGGAGATGCGCATCTGCTTGGGACGCTTCTGCATGAGACATTGCGTGGCCAGGACGTGCTCGACCTCGGAGGTTCCGATGCCGAAGGCCAGTGCGCCGAACGCACCGTGCGTCGCTGTATGGCTGTCGCCGCACACGATGGTCATCCCGGGCTGGGTCACACCGAGCTCGGGTCCGATCACATGGACGATCCCCCGGCGGTCGGATCCGACCGAATAGACGGGGATCCCGAACTCGTTGCAATTGCGCTCTAGCGTCTCGACCTGCTCGCGGGAGAGTGCGTCTTTTATGAGGGCCGATGTCGGGATCCAATCGGTGGGCACGTTGTGATCGGCGGTAGCCAGCGTCCGGTCGGGCCGACGAACGGCGCGACCGGTGAGTCGCAGGCCCTCGAAGGCCTGAGCCGACGTGACCTCGTGGACGAGGTGAAGGTCGACATAGATCAAGCCCTCGCGCACCTCGTGGCCTTCCCAGATCTTGTCGATCAGTGTCTTTTTCATAACTCCTCGCCCCCGCCCATCAGGCCCTCCGCAGTCCCGCCGTCACCACGGCGATGAAGCTTGTCTTCGTCTTATCCGGATTCTCGAAATGATGCGGCAGATCGGCGTCGAATGTGATCGCGTCACCGGCGCCCAGCTCGTAACGCTCGTCGCCCAGGACGAGAACAAGAGAACCCTCCTGGACCACGGCGGTCTCGCGGCTGCCCGGCTCGTGGAGCGGAGGGTCGTCCGGGCCCCCGGTGGCCGACCCGGCCTTCAGCACATGAACGGATACTGCGTGGCGCTGCCCCGGGAGCGGCGGGGTGAGCTGGGTGAAGCCGTGGCCGTCCCGCCGCGTAACGCGCTGATCCCTGCTGCGCACCACGACGACGTGAGGCTCCTCGTCCAAACGAAGCAGCTGCGAGAGCGTGAGCTCGAGGCCGGAGGCGATCCGCGTCGCGATGTCGAGGGTGGGGCTCGTACCCCCGCGCTCGACCTGGGACAGCATCGGAGCGCTCACACCTGATGTCCGCGCCAGGTCGCGCAGCGAGAAGCCCATCGCTTCGCGCAGGCTGCGGACCCGGTCGCCCACGGCAGTTGAGGTCGTCATGTCCTACGTATGTTATCACATACGCTCGTACGTCATCACGTTTCTCAACAGGGAATGCCGACGCGGGCGGACGGGTAAGCGCAACGTGAGGTGCTCCTGGCCCGTTTACCCTGATAGAGACGGCGAGAGGACCCCGTGGACGGAAAACCCCTGCGTATCGTCCAGATCTCCGACATCCACTGCGGAGAGCTGACCTTCGACGCCAAGGCCATGGAGGCGGCCCTCCAGGACATCAACGGGCTCTACCCCGATCTCGTCGTCGTGGCGGGCGACCTCACAGCCGCCGGATACGAGTGGGAATTCGCCGAAGCGGCCGACTGGTTGGCCGGGATCGAGGCCCCGATGGTCGTCGTCCCCGGCAACCACGACGCTCGCAACGTCGGATATCTGCACTTCGAGCGCTACTTCGGCGATCGTTTCTCGCGCTACCGGCGGGAGTTCGACGAAGGGCGGGCCGAGCTGATGGGGGCTCCCGGATTCACCGTCGTTGCCGTCGACTCCTCCGAGCCCGACCTCAACGAGGGCCAGATCGGCCGGGAGCGCTACCAGTGGATCCGCGATCAGCTCACCAACCCCGATGACTTGAACATCTTCGTCATCCACCACCACCTGGTGGCCATCCCGGGCACCGGACGAGAGCGCAACACGATCAACGACGCCGGCGACGTCCTCGCCGAGCTCGTACAGCTGAACGTGGACATCGTCCTGTCCGGCCACAAGCACGTTCCCTACTTCTGGGGCATCAGCGGGCTCCTGATCTGCAACTCGGGGACGGCGAC
>JBBDRJ010000004.1:0-53977 GCA_040905525.1 Actinomycetota bacterium | reverse complement strand
AGGATCTCGAGAAGTACGAGACCGAGATGGAGCTCCAGCTGTACAAGGAGTACCGCGACGTGCTCCCGATGTTCCGTTACGTCGTGGAGACCGAACGCCGCTTCTATCTCTGCAACGAGGTCGATCTCAAGATCCAGGGTGAGGACCGCCAGGTCTACTTCCAGCTCGAGCTCTCCGACGCCTGGGTGTGGGACATGTACCGGCCGGCGCGCTTCGTCTCGAACGTCCGCGTCTTGACGTTCCGCGATGTGAACGTCGAAGAGCTCACGAAAGACAGCTCCGTGATCGAGGAGCTGGCCCGGGAGCTCGGCACACCCGAGGGCTAAGCGCCGCAGGGCGGGCCGTCACTGTCGGTGGCTGCTCCTACGCTGCCCGGATGCGGGCGCAGCAGCACACGGGGACCCTGGGCGAGCAGGCTGCCTGCGCGGCTCTCACCGACCTGGGCTACCAGATCCTTCACCGCAACTACCGCGTCCGGGGCGGCGAGCTCGACATCGTTTGCGAGCAGGACGGGACGCTCGTCTTCTGTGAGGTGAAGACGCGAACCTCGGTGCAGTTCGGTCTTCCCGAGGAGGCCATCACGGCGGCCAAACGACGCCGGATCAGGCGCCTGGCGCTCGAGTACCTGCAGCGTGAGGGCCGCCGGGCCTCGGCCCTGCGCTTCGACGTGGTCTCGGTGGCGGTTACGGACGGCCGGGTGGGAGAGTTGCGCCACCTGGTCAATGCCTTCTAAGCGAACACGCGCGTGGCGCGCCCCCGGGCGCGTCAACATCATCGGGGAGCACATCGACTATCTTGGCGGGACGGTCCTGCCGTTCGCGTGCGACCTCGAGCTCGTCGTCTCGGTTTCCGACAGCGATCACATCGATATCCGATCCGTCGACGCGGACGCGGCTCCGTATGTGCGGGGCGTCGAAGAGGCCCTGCACGCGCACGGTCTCCCCATCCATCCATGTAGCGGGGACATCACGTCGGCGATACCCGTTGGTGCGGGGCTCTCGTCTTCGGCGGCGATCGCGGCCGGGCTTGCGTTGGCGCTCACACGAGGCCGGCGCGTGTCGCCGGCCCTTCTGCAAGACGCCGAGATCCGGGCCAGCGGAGTTCGCGGCGGCGTCATGGATCAGACGGCTGTGCTCGAGTCGCGGGCCGGGCACGCACTGCTGCTCGACTGCGCGACCGGAACCTTCGAGCACGTGGCCATCCCCGAAGAGATCTCTTTCGTGGTGATCGACACCGGCACTCGCCGTGAGCTGACCGACGGACGCTATGCCCAGCGCCGCGCCGAAGTCGAAGCCGGACATCCGATGCGCCGAGCCCACACCGACGCCGAGCAACGGCGCGTATTCGACGCCGTCGATGCGATGCGCGCGGGCGACGCGGCGTCCCTCGGCGCACTCGTCGGTGACTCGCACGCCTCGCTCCGCGACAACTTCGAGGTTTCGTCCCCCGCGCTGGATGCCGCCGTAACGAAGGCTGTGGCCCGGCCGGGATGCACGGGAGCGCGGCTGGTTGGTGCCGGATTCGCCGGCTGCGTTCTCGCCGTGGTCGAGGCGGGAGCCGAGCAGGACTTCGCTGCGGCGTTCGACACCGCTTACGTCGTCAAGGCGGTCGACGGGGCCGGACCTACCAGATCTACCTAGGCTTGAACAGCTCCCAGATGCGGGTCTTGAAGCTCGCCACGTCGTCGGGATCGATCCGCATCTCGGCTTCCTCGCCGGCGCCGCCGATCGCCACCGTTCGCGACTCGAGTTCGGTGAGTGTGCTCATCGTCAGAGCGTCGGGCTCCCAAATCACCACGACGTCACATCCGATCTCCGTGGCTTCGTCGGCCGAAGCGACGGTGGCGACGATGTCGTACTCGAGGGAGCCGAGTGTCTTGCGGAGCTCGAGCTGTTTGTCCTCGGGTGCGACGATCACGACCTTGGGGATGCGGCACATGTCTAGGGGATTATGAACACCGGCGTGGCCACGGGAACCATCTCGAAGAGCGCTTCCACATCGGGACGCTTCATCCGGATGCAACCGTGACTCGCGCGGCTGCCGATCGTCCATGGTTGCGGCGTTCCGTGGATCACCAGCGCGCCGCGGTCCAGACGCAGGGCACGCGTGCCGAGCGGGTTGCGCGGTCCGGCCGCGATGTATGACGGCATGCCGCGGGCCCACGCCGAGCCCGGGTTTCGCCATGTCGGGTTCGTAGCTTTCGACTTGACGTAGTAGGCGCCGGGCGGAGTGGGGAAGCGCAGTGCGCCCACGCCGACCGGGAAGTGCTGCACAAGGTCCGGGCCCTTATACAGGTCGAGACGGAACTCCTCGAGGCTCACCACGATCGCATTTGTCGGCGGCGCCTGGGCGGCGACGGGCCGCGTCGGCAGTCTGAGTTTGGATCTCGACCCCCGCAACGCACGCAACAGCATCGTCCGCATGGCGACCGGGTCGAGCTCCACGCCGGGGGAGCCGGGCCTGAGCAGGACGCGATGATCGGGCTGCAGCTCGTAGGTCCCGGCGGTCGCCGTCTGTCCGAACGTCTGCTGGAGCTTGACGATCGTGGCGTCGAGCTTGGATGCGTCAACGGACAGGCCGTCACTGTCTCGGCTGGCTCCCAGCTCGGCCGCCGTAACTCGGATCGGACCCTTGGCGCTGGTGAACTCGAAGACGGGGAGTGCGTAGGCGGACGAAGGTACGTGGGTCACGGCGATGAGAGCCGCCGCCGCGGGAAAGAGCGTCGCCAAAGCCAGGATGGTGACCAGGGGCCTGCGCACATCGTCGATTGTCCCCGACAACGGGATCTTTCGCACAGGTCCTGGCACACGGGAATATGGCGCGTGAGCAAAAAAGCCCTGGGCTACCTGGCCGTTTCCGCCGCCGCCGTTCTCTGGGCCCTGGGCGGAACCTACGCGAGCGACCTCATCGACCGGGGCGCGTCCTTCGTCGAGCTGACGGAGGCGCGGGCGTGGATAACGGCGCTCGTGCTGCTGATCGTCGTGAGCGTCCGCGGCTCGAGACCTCAGGACCGAGCCGCGGCGGCGAAGGCACCTTTCTGGGTGACGCTCTTGTTCGGGTGCTCCATCGCCGCCGCCAACCTGACGTACTACGCGTCCCTGTCCCGCTTGCCCGTCGCGATCGCGATCACCGTGCAGTACACCGCGCCCGGACTCGTGGTGGCGTGGACGGCTCTTGCCGGTCGGGACCGCGCGTCTCGTCGCGTCGTCGGCGCCCTCGTCGCCGCGATCGTCGGAGTAGCGCTGCTCGCCGAGCTTCCCGTCCTGATCGGGGAAGGGCACCTGCGCGTCGACGGGATCGGTTTGCTGGTAGCCGGGGTGTCGGCCTTTGCGTTTGCCACCTACATCCTGTCCGGACAACACGTGGGGCGCGCGTTCGGTCCACGGGGCTCGGTGTTGCGGGGTTTCCTGGTGTCGAGCGCGATCTGGATCGTCGTTCAGGCGGCGCGCGGCCGACCGGACACGCTTCTCGACACCGAGTTCCTTCCGGGGATCCTCTTTCTCGCCGTGGCGACAACGATCGCGCCCTTCATGCTCTTCGTGTGGGGCCTTGAGCACGTGAGCCCATCGGATGCCGGCATCGTGTCAACTCTGGAACCGCTCGCTGCCGCACTATTCGCATTCCTGTGGCTCGGTCAGTCCCTAAGCGGCTGGCAGCTCGCGGGAGCGGCGCTCGTCATCGCCGGGATCGGGATCGTGCAGACCGAGCGTCCGGAACGGAAGGACGTGCTGGCCGAACGCGCGGCGATCGAGTGACGTCGTTGGCACTCGAAGGTCCGGAGCTTAGCCTCCCTGCACGGATTCCAGCAGGATGTCCGGCACCTCGTCGATCGTGCAGGACAGGATCACGTTCTGGTCCTCGATCCTGGCGTCCGGCGCGCAGGGAACCAGATCCCGGGCGATCGCTCGGCTCACACCGCCGACGAGCAGCGTCCGGCCTTCGACGCGCGCTTGAACTCCCGCACTTTCCGCGATGCGTCCGAGGGCGCCGAGCTCGATGGTTGCCGTGACCGTCCCGCGGTCGATGTCCTCGATGCGAGCCTGGCCGCGCAAGATCGCCGTCCGGTCGACGTGGATGCCGAAGACTTCGAAGCGAACTTCGGCGAAGGTCAGCGCTTGGCGGGCGACGCGTTCGAGGGTCACCGTGAGCTTGGGGACCTTGCCGGTGATCAGCACGCGTGAGGCCAGCGGGAACGAGCCGATGTTGGCTTCGACCGCCGTTGCATCGCGAGTGCGGTCGGCAACTTCGCTCTCTATGCGGCTCTCGGCGAAGGGGATGACGGCGATCTCGCCGACGAGCCAGAGCCCGGCGAGGACGATCATCACGAAACGGAGCAGCCTCATCGGTCCCCTTCGAGTGCGAATGACGCAGAGTCTCGCGTAACCGCGGTGGCGCCCGCTACCGACGCTGACTCCGTGTCGGCGCCGAACGCTAGCTTTGCGTTGACCTTCCCCACGGTCCTTCCCCCTGAGCGCAGGAGTACGCATGCTTGCGCGCGCGTGGGGTGCCGTACTCAACGGAGTCGATGCCGTTCCCGTCCGGGTCGAGGTCGACGTCGCCAACGGACTCCCGAATTTCATCGTCGTCGGTCTGGCCGATGCCACGGTTCAGGAGGCGCGAGATCGCGTCCGGGGGGCGATCGTGCACTCGGGCGAGCAGTACCCGATGCAACGGATCACCGCGAACCTCGCCCCGTCCGATCTGCGCAAACAGGGAGCGGGGCTCGACCTCGTCCTCGCCCTGGGCATCCTCGCCGCCAACGACTGCGTGCCGCAGAAGGGTCTGGACGACCGCCTCTTCTGCGGCGAGCTCGGTCTGGCCGGCGACGTGCGGATCGTGCGCGGCGCTCTTCAGGCGGCTGAGGCCGCGAAACGCGCCGGACTTAGGGAAATCGTCTGCGCGGCGGCCAACGCGCGCGAGGCGGCGCTGGCGGGTTTGCCGGTACATCCGGTCGAGACTCTCCGGGACGCGGTGGCCGTCACTCGAGGACGCGAGGAGCGCGCTCCCGTCACTGAAGACGTGGCGGAGCTGCTGGCCGAGCCTCCGTCCACCGGGCCAGACCTGGCCCAGATCCGCGATCAGGAACGTGCTAAGCGTGCATTCGAGATAGCTGCGGCCGGCGGGCACAACATCCTGCTGTCCGGGCCTCCGGGCTCGGGCAAGACCATGCTGGCCCGGGCCCTGCCCGGGATCCTTCCGCGTCTCGCATTGTCCGAAGCCCTGGAAGTCACGCGGATCCATTCCGCGGCGGGCCTGATGTTTCCGGGGGAGGCGTTGATGCGCACCCGGCCCTTCCGTGCGCCCCACCACGGCGTGTCCGTCGCCGGCATGGTCGGCGGCGGCTCGCTGTGGACCAGACCGGGGGAGGTGACGATCGCGCATCGCGGAGTCCTTTTCATGGACGAGTTCCCCGAGTTCCCGCGGTCGGTGCTCGAGGCCCTTCGTCAGCCGCTCGAGGACGGGTCCGTGACCGTCACGCGTTCGCGGCAAACGACGAGATACCCGGCGCGCTTCATGCTCGTGGCCGCCATGAACCCCTGCCCGTGTGGACATCTCGGGACCGAGCGCCCGTGCGTCTGCCCACCACACACGATCGAGAGTTACAGACGACGTCTGTCCGGTCCGCTGCTCGACCGTATCGATCTGCACATCGTCGTCGGCAGGGTCGAAGCCTCCAACTTGCTCGAGGAGACGGAAGATGGACAGTCGGCCGTGGTCCGTCTTCGCGTCGAGACCGCGCGTGAGATCGCGGGTACGCGCTTCGAGAAATGGAAGGTCTCGTGCAACGCGGAGCTTCCGGCCGGGCGCCTGCTGCGTGTTTGCGGGCTCGACGAGGGCACCGGTGGAGTTCTGACGAAAGCGGCGAATCTCCATCGACTGTCCGCGCGGGCCGTGCATCGCGTTCTCCGGCTTGCGAGGACCATTGCCGACCTCGAGGGACGCGAGCGCGTCGGACGTGAAGACGTGCTGGAGGCCGTCACCTACCGTCTGACGGACGTGCGGTCGTGAAGCGGAAGTGGCGTCCCGATCCCGGCTGGACCGGGACGTGGCCGATGCCGCTCGTCCTCAGGCAACCGATAACCGATCGCGAGCGGGGTGCTCTCGTGGCCTTGTCGCGCGCGGGCATGGGCCCTTCACGTCTGGCCGCCACGTTGCAGAACGGAGATCCGATCGACGAGTTGTCGGGATCCTTCGGGCTCGAGTGGCGCGCCATGTTGAGCGATCTCGGTCGCCTGTCCTCTCGCGTTCTCGTGCCCTCCGACGACGAGTATCCGGAGCTGCTTTGCACGATCGACGCACCTCCGCCTCTCCTCTATGTGCATGGTGAGCCGCTGGAGGGTCCGTTGCCTTGCGTTGGGATCGTCGGCGCGCGTGCGTGTACGAGAGGCGCGGCCCGCTTCGCGCAGCGTTTGGGCTCGGCGGTCGCATCGGCCGGTTTCACCGTCGTGAGCGGGCTTGCTCGCGGGATCGACGCCGCGGCTCATCGTGGTGCTCTCGAGAATGGAAGCACGATCGCCGTCCTGGGGACGGGACTCGATGTCTGCTATCCGTCCGAGCATCGCGACTTGGCGGCATCGATCACACGGCAAGGAGCTCTCGTAACGGAGTTCCCGCCGGGGATCGGTCCGAAGGCGTGGCACTTCCCGGCCCGCAACCGGATCATCGCCGGCCTCTCCACGGCGCTCATCGTCGTCGAGGCGGGCCTGGGTTCGGGAGCGCTGATCACCGTGGGCTTCGCACTCGACCAAGGCCGAGAGGTGTACGCATGCACTACCGGACCCGAGAACCCGGCCGGCGCGGGTATCCGCGCGCTATTGCTGGACGGGGCTCAGCTCATCGTGGACGAGGACCAAGCCGTCGACCTGCTGTTCGATCTCGTCGACGCCTCGCGGCCTGTGGGCGAGCCACCGGTAGAGCGGGACCCGGCTGCCCGCCTTTCCGGCGAGAAGCGTCTGGTCTACGAAGCGATCGTGGAAGGGTCGACGGCGGACGACGTTGCGGATGTCATCGAGATGCCTACGGGCCAGGTGGCGGCCGTGCTCGCCGCTCTTGAACTGGACGGTCTCGTCGCTTCTGTAGGCGATCGATGGGAACTGAGGGAGGCCGGCGTTGACGAAGGTAGCTTCTAGAAGCTACCTTGATGGCATGATAGCGGTTGGCCTTAAGGTCCTCAAGAACAAGCTCAGTGAGTACGTGCGGCTGGCCGCCGGCGGAGAAACGGTGTTGATCACCGACCGCCAAAAGGTAGTGGCCGAGCTGGTCCCGCCGGGAAGCACGCGCGCACCCTCCATCGGGGACGCTGCGCTGGCTGAGGCCGTGAGAGAAGGACTGATCACGCCGGCCGCGATAAGTGGTGGGCCCGTGCCGGAGACGAAGGGTGTCGCGCCGCTCGCCGAGTTGTTGAAAGAGCTGGATGAAAGCCGGGGCGATTTGTGACCTACGTCGACGCCTCAATCGTCATAGCTCAGGTGCTAAGCGAAGACCGACGCCCGGCCCGCTCGTTTTGGGAAGGGCCATTGGTGAGCAGTCGGCTTGTCGAATACGAGATGTGGGCGAGGATCAACGGCAGAAGGCTTAGCGCGTCGCACGGCGAAGCAGCGCAACAACTCCTCAGTCGATTCTCGTTCGTCGAATTGTCCCCCATAGTCCTTGCTCGCGCACTGGAACCATTTCCCATCCAGGTTCGAACCCTGGACGCACTGCACCTCGCATCAGTTCACTTTCTTCGCGAGCGGAGGATCGACGTTTCACTTGCGACCTACGATCTGCGCATGGCCGGTGCGGCTAGGGCCATGGACCTTCCGATACGAGCGATGCAGCCCTAGCCCGCGAGAACGCTCTCGAGAACGCTCTACTGAAGTATCTGGGCCAAGAAGCGCTTGGTGCGCTCCTCCTTCGGGTTGTCGAAGAACGAGTCCGGAGGTCCCGTCTCGACTATCTCGCCCTCGTCCATGAACACGATCCGGTTGGCAACCGCCTTGGCGAAGTTCATCTCGTGCGTCACGACGATCATCGTCATGCCCGTCGTCGCAAGCTCCTGCATGACGTCCAGAACCTCCTTGATCATCTCCGGATCCAATGCGGACGTCGGCTCGTCGAACAGCATCACCTTGGGCTTCATCGCTAGGGCGCGAGCCATCGCGGCGCGCTGCTGCTGACCGCCGGAGAGCTGCGCCGGATATTTCTGCGCTTGCTCCGGGATGCGCACGCGCTCCAGGAGCTCCATGGCTTCCTTCTCGGCTTCACCTTTCGGTCGGCGGCGTACTTGCCGCGGCGCGAGCGTGATGTTCTCCAGGACGGTCAGATGAGGGAAGAGATTGAACTGCTGGAACACCATCCCCACCTCGCGCCGGATCTCCTGGACGTTGCGCAGGTCGTCGGAGAGCTCGATGCCGTCGACGACTATCCGGCCCTGGTCGTGCGCCTCGAGCCGGTTGATGCACCGGATGAGCGTCGACTTGCCCGATCCCGAAGGTCCGCATACGACGACGTTCTCGCCCCGGCCGACGGTGAGATCGACATCGCGGAGGGCCTGGAAGGAACCGAACCACTTGTCGACGTGTTCGAAGATGATCATGGGGCCTTCTGTGCCGGTCATCGCGTGCCGATCCCCAGCCGCCCTTCGAGGCGCTGGCTCTCCCTCGACATCGTGTACGACCCGACCCAGTAGATGAAGGACGCGAACACTAGCGTCTCCGCCTGCAACTGCTGTCCGCGGAAGTCGCCCTGGCTGGTCAGCACTTGAGCCACGCGCAAGAGCTCCGTCAACCCGATGGCCACGACGAGCGACGTGTCCTTGAAGAGACTGATGAACTGACCGACCAGCGCGGGGATAACCGACCGCAACGCCTGCGGGAGGACGATGAGCCGTAGCGTCATGATCGGTCGAAGACCCACGGCGAGGGCGGCCTCCGTCTGTTCGCGCGGCACCGACTGGAGGCCGCCGCGGACGATCTCCGCGACGTAAGCCGACGTGAACATCACGAAGGCGATCAGCGCTCTGGTGACGCCGCTCGGACGCCCGGTGCCGGGCGGGACCAGGAAGCCGATCACGAAGAAGGCCATGAATAGCAACGTGATCAAGGGGACGCCCCGAATGAGCTCGATGTACCCGGTGCTCACTACTCGCACAACAGGCAGATTCGAGCGTCGGCCGACCGCTAGGAGAACGCCGATGGGGAACGAGAGGAGGATTCCGGCCACGGCCAGGAACATCGTTAGCAGTAACCCACCCCAACGGTCCCATCCCACGCCTCCGAAGGCCGTCAGGAGAACGAGGGCACTGAGGACGAGCGCTACGCCGGCCGCCGCTACCATTCGTGCCAGCCGGGGCGGGACGGTGCACCCCACGCGCCAGGACACCAGTGCCGCACCGGCGATGGCCGCGACGAGGACGGCCGCTACAGGGTCGGGGCGCAACGACAAGAGCGTGACGACGAGCAGGATGACCGGCGCGATCCGGCGCAGGGCATCGATCAGGCGCCGGACCGGGGAGCCCGGATGCTGCGCCGCATCGGGGTCAACGAGGGCGCGGCGCCGAAGCGCGCCCGTTGCGATGGCTACTCCGGCGGTGACGAGGAACAAGGCCGCCCACACGCGCCAGCTCTCATCACGGGGGAACAGTCCGATGAGCAGCAGCGTGAGGTTGCGCCGGATTATCTCCCAGCGTCCGGTGACGAACACGAACTGCAAGCCCCGGTAGGCGACGAAGCCCAGTAGCAAAGCGAAGGCGATGGTGAGCGAGGAGTTGTACCACGTGCTGAACAGGTTCGTCCGTATCCACCGCAGGCGGGAGGTGTGGGCCACGGGCGGCCGGCTCATCGTTGCCCCGCGAGTTGCAAACGGCGGTTGGCGAGGTTGGCGGCCGCCGAGATGGTCAGCGACAGAGCCAGGTAGACGACCATGAGCAGAGCCAGCGACTGCGGTGCAGGGCTGCCGTTCCCGATAGCGATACGCGTGACGCGCATGAGCTCGGGGTAGCCGATGACGATCGCCAGCGAGGAGTTTTTGGTCAGGTTCAGGAACTGATTGGACGCGGGCGGGATCGCGATGCGGAAAGCCTGTGGTAGGACGACGTAGCGCAGCCGCTGGAAGGGGGACAGACCTACGGCGGTCGCCGCTTCCGTCTGGCCACGGGGAACGGCTTGGATGCTTCCGCGAACGATCTCGGCGATGTGGCTGGCCGTGTACACCACGAGGCCGACGAGTAGGGCCGTGAACTCCGGGCTCACGACCCTGCCCCCCGTCACCGATCGCGCCGTCCGCTCCGGCAGGGAGACGACGAGAGGCTGTCCCGAGGCGACGTACCCGACGGCGGCCACACCGACGACGACGCCGACCGCCCATAGAAGACGGTGGTGGGGACGGCCGGTGGCTTCGAACCGCCGGGTGCGCCACCACGCCAGGGCCAGCGCGCCTACGCCCCCGGCAGCGAGTGTGACCCAGAACGCGCCGACGCCGTCGAGACCGACGACGGTCGGCACCCACAACCCGCGGTTGGAGAGGACGATCGCGTCCAGCCACTCGATCGAATCCTCGATGCGCGGCAAGGTGAGGATCACGGCCGCCGACCAGAACACGATGATGACCAGCACCGGGATGTTGCGCAGCGATTCCACGTAGAGGGACGCCACACGGCGAACGAGCCAGTTCGTCGACAGTCTCGCGATCCCCACGACGACGCCGAGGACGGTGGCCAGCGCGATGCCCAGGACCGATACGGTGATGGTGTTCTTCGCCCCCACGATCAGGGCATCCAACACGGTCTGCGACGGAGAGAAGTCGGTGCCCGCGATCCCGAAGCCGGCTCGTTGCTGTAGAAAATCCCAACCGGTCGAGATGTTTCGGCGGTTCAGGTTCGAGACGAGATTGAACCACAGGTACCACAGGCCCGCGACGACGGCCGCAGCGAACACGAGCTGCAGCGCGAAACTCCGGGCGCGTGCGCTACGTATCAGCTATACGGGGGTGCGTAGTGAAGGCCGCCGTTGGTCCAGAGCGCGTTGGGCCCCCGCTCGAGACCGAGCGGCGTGTCCGAACCCACGTTCCTGTCGTAGATCTCCGCGTAGTTCCCGACCTGCTTGACGACCTGGTAGGCGAAGTCGGTGGGCAGATCCAAGCCCGAGTCGAACGGCGCCGGCCCTTCGTCTTCCGCACCCTCGACCTCCTCGCCCAGGAATCGGCGGATCGCGGGGTTGTCGGTGTCGGCGCGGATCTGGTCGACGTTGGCCGACGTGATCCCGAACTCTTCGGCCTGGATGGTGGCGATGACCGTCCAATTCACGGCGTCGAACCACGCGGTCTCACCGTCCCGAACGACGGGACCGAGAGGCTCCTTCGACAAGGTTTCGTCCAGGATGCGCAGGGCGTCCGGGCCCCCTTCGTTCTCCGGCCAGGTTGAACGGATCCCGGCGAGCTGCGACTTGTCGGACGTCCATCCGTCACAGCGCTCCTCGATGAAGTTGCGCTGAATGGTTTCCACGTCCTCGTAGGAGAGTGGGTCGAACTCGAGATTGCGCGCTTCGAACTGCGTCGCGAGGTTGGTCTCAGTCGTCGTCCCCGACAGCACGCAGATGCTGGCTCCGCCCATGTCGTCGATGTTCTGGTACGGGCTGTCGGCGCGGACCATCATGCCCTGGCCGTCGTAGAACGTCGTCGTGGCGAACGCAGCGCCTTCGGTGCCGTCGCGCGACGAGGTCCACGTCGTGTTGCGGATGAGCACGTCGATCTCGTCGCCCTGCAGGGCGGTGAAGCGCGCGTCGGCCGAGATGGTCTGGAACTCGACGTTGCCGGCATCGCCGGTGACGGCCGCCGCCACCGCACGGCAGAAATCGACGTCGAAGCCCTGATATTCGTCGCCCTCGAGGAACCCGAAGCCGGGGACAGAGTCGTTCACGCCGCAGCGGATGTCGCCGCGATCGGTGATCTCGCCGAGAAGCCCTCCGTCGTCACCGCCTCCGGGACAGGCCGTGAACAGAAGTCCAAAGACGAGCAGGCAGGCTCCGAGGCCCAGACGTCGTGCCGACATGGTTCCCCTCCAGTCCATCGCGGCGCTTTTGCGCAGTCTTACAGGTCTACTGCTCGTCGAGCCAGACGCGGTCCTGATTGTCCGGGTCATCGATGGGCGACGAGACGAACAGTACTCTTACCGGCTCGTCTCCGAACTCGGCCGAGTGGGGCGTGTTCGCCGGGATCACCCAGACGTCTCCGGGCCGCACCGGATGCGTCTGATCGCCCACGGTCACCGAGCCCGTCCCGGCCAGGACGTACCCGATCTCGTCGTGGGTGACGTGAACGTGCGGCCTGAAAGGTCCTTTATGTCCCTGGAAGATGAAGACGGAGGACGACTTCCCGTTGCCTATGTAGGTCCGCTTGAAGGCGTCCTCGGCGGTGAGCGCGTCCCTCTCGACGGCGTCGCCTGTGCTGACCACGGCTACACCCGTCATCGGCAATGACTGCTGGCAGCACGGACACAGGTATCCCGATTCCATCTATCGGCCTCCTCGCGCGTTCGTGGCTTCGAACAGGAAGTGATACACCTCCGTGAGCTTCTTCGCCTCCCAGCTGTCGGCTCCCCACAAGTACGCGCCGTGATTGCGGACCCCGATCGCATGAGCCATGGCGAAGCGCTCATCGTCCAGCACGCGTTCCACTTCGGAGGTGAGCTCCGGCTCCCGGGGCGTGTTCTCCACGACCGGCACGAGGTGACGGTCGGTGTTGGCCAGACCGGGGATGCCCTTCAGCATCTCCAGTCGCTCGATGGTGATGGCATCGCCGGCGCCGTCGCAGGCCAGCACTGCCGAAAGCGCGTGACTGTGCACGACCGAGCGGGCCCCGCGGTGCCTGATGATCGCCCGGAAGATGTCGTTGCACTCGGAGGGACGAAGCGAGGCGTCGGCCGCGGGTTCCACGACATCTCCGCTGTCTACGTCGACGACGAACAGATCCTCGGGCCTCACGCGCTCCTTGTGGACGCCCGTCGGGGCCAGCAGCAACCGTCCGGGGGACTCGAGGGCACAGATACCGCCGCCGGTCCCCGATACCCATCCCTTGTCGTAGAAGAGTCTCAGGAGCTCGCACACGAATACCCGCTGGTCGGACATCGTTCACCACGGTAGTCGGGGCCCTGCCCCGTACGCCTTATCCGGGCGGAGCGAAGAACTCGAGCGCGATGTTGTCCGGGTCTCGGAACGACAGACCCGATCCGTAGGAAGCGTCGACGATGCCGCCGTGCTTGATACCGAGCTCGTTCAGGCGTGCTTCACATTGCTCGAGGTCGGCGCGGCTACTCACTGCGAAGGCCAGGTGATCCAGCCCGGGCCGGAACTCGCTGAACTTCTCGCTGGTGTCGGTGGAGGGGTGGCCGTGCAGGCCGACGAGGAATCCTCCGGGCAGCGCATAGACGATGTGATGCCACGGGCCGGTGTCCTCGTCCAGCACAGGCTTTGACCCGAAAAGCTTTCCGTACCATTCGGCGCTCTTTTGCAGATCCGTCACGGTGAGCGCGACGTGACCGGCCGCTGGGAAATCTGCCATCCCACCCCTCCTAGTCTGTCGGAAGTCTTCCGTCGGACAGGAAAGCATTGTTCGCCGCTGCCCGGCCAGCCCGCGACGCAATAGTAAGTTGACACTTACGTAAGTTATGACTTAATATCCAGGCATGGAGGCCGCTCTCAAAGCCATAGCGGAGCCGCGCCGCCGCGAGATCTTGCGGCTCGTGCGCGACAGGGAACGGACGGCCGGAGAGATCGCGGAGAAGTTCGACATCACGCGACCGGCGATCTCCCAGCACCTGGCCGTCTTGAAGGAGGCGGGTCTTGTGTCGGAAAGACGGGACGGCACGCGCCGGTTCTACGTGGTTCGTCCGGAAGGGCTGCGGGACGTTCAGAAGTTCATCGAGGAGTTCTGGGAAGCCAACCTCCGTCGGCTCAAGGCGGCTGCGGAGTGGGAGGAAAGGAGAAAGCGTCGTGGTGCAACCTAGTGGTGTGACCGAGCAGACCGGCTTCGTCTTCGAGCGCGAGATGCGCATCGAAGCATCCCCGGAAACGGTCTTCGAGTTCTTCATCGATCCCGAAAAGATGAAGCGCTGGAAGGGCGTCGATGCCGAGCTCGATGCGCGGCCCGGTGGCGTCTACCGCGTTGTGGTTTTGCCCGTGGCCATCGCGCGGGGTGAGTACGTGCGCGTAGAGCCGCCGCATTTCGTCTCGTTCACATGGGGTTGGGAAGGGGAGGGCCAGCCGGTTGCGCCGGGAGCGAGCCTGGTCGAGGTAACGCTCAGGTCAGATGGTGATGCCACGATCCTCGAGATGCGCCACAGCGGACTCCCTTCGCAGGAATCTTCGACCGAGCACGAGCATGGATGGACGCATTACCTCGGCCGCCTCGAGATCGCAGCGACCGGCGGCGACGCGGGACGCGATCCCAATCTCGATGCCCCGCAAACGTGACGTTCCAGCCGAGCGACGTATACGCGGCAAAACGCCAGGAGCTCCTCGAGGCCGAGCTGACCCTCATGCGCCAGCGCGAGGCGGTGGCCGAGCTACGCCGTGGGCTCCCGATCGATTCACCGGTCGAGGATTACTCCTTCGTTGAGGGCCCGGCCGACTTGGGCGCGGGTGACGACGCTGAGCCCGTGAAGCTGTCGAGTCTCTTCTCGGCCCCCGACCGCACGCTGATCGTCTACCACTTCATGTTCGGAAAGGCGCAGACCCAGCCATGCCCGATGTGCACGATGTGGACCGACGGTTACAACGCCGTTGCGCCCCATGTCGCGCAGCGCGTTGACTTCGCCGTGCTGGCCGCAGCTGATATCGGCCGCTTCCGCACCTATGCCCGCTCGCGCGACTGGAACAACCTGCGACTGCTGAGCGCAGATGAGAGCACGTTCAAGCGCGACTTCTCCTCGGAGGACGATGAGGGGAACCAGACTCCGTACATCTCGGTCTTTCGGCTCGCGCCGGACGGCTCGGTTCGTCACTTCTACACAACCGGCGCGCAGATGACGGAAGAAGCGTGGAGGGGGATCGACCTCCTGTCGCCGGTGTGGCATTTGTTCGACCTCACACCCGAGGGGCGGGACGACTGGTATCCGAGCGTTCGATACCCGTAGCGGATTCCCGACATGAGGATGACGAATCGGCTGGTTAGGTTTTCGGTAGTCGTTGACCGCAGAAGAAGGGGAGGGAAGCATGAGCAGTCCCGTTGTGCACTTCGAGGTGGTAGGTAAGGACGCGAAGAAGCTCCAGAGCTTCTATGCGGATCTGTTCGATTGGAAGATCGACGCGAACAACCCGATGGACTACGGCATGGTCGCAGCCGCCGAACGGGGCATCGCCGGGGGTGTCGGACCATCGCCGGACGGAGGTACGCACGTAACCTTCTACGTCGAAGTGCCGGACCTGCAGGCCGCTCTGGATAAAGCGGAGAAGCTCGGCGGGACGACCGTGACGCCTCCGATGGATGTTCCGGGCGGACCGACGCTCGCTCACTTCGCCGACCCCGAGGGCAACTTCATCGGGCTCGTCGCGCCGTCCTAGCCCTCGTCGTCACACGAAGGAGGGCCCGAGCCGGGCCCTCCTTCTTAGGATTTCCTCAACAGCGGCGAACTCCTGGCGCCCCCGCGCGTTAGAACAGGTGTAGGCCCGGTTCGGGCCGCGTCGGGAGGTACTCCATAATCCGCGTCCGTACTCTTGGTGCCCTCGTGGCGGCCCTGGCGCTGCTGTTGGTCGCCGCCGACCGGACCCAATCACCGGCTCCCATCGAGCCGGGGACATCTATCCCGCTGCGCGACTCGGCCGAAGCGGGTTTTCCGCTCGGTTGGTACGACTCGCTCGACTCGCGCGGCGGTGTATTCGACATCGCTCAGCAGGGAATGAATATGGTCCTGCCGTATCACACCGACGACGGCAACCCGAAGGCCTATCTCGATGCGGCGATCGCTGCGGGCGTTCAGGTCGTCCTGGAGATCGATCGATCATTGGTCAAAACGTCGGACTCCGGCGCCGTGCGCGACTATGTCGCACGTTACAAAGAGCATCCGGCGGTGTACGGCTGGTACCTGGCCGACGAGCCGACAACGACCAAAGACTTGGGGCCGTTGTCTCCGAAGGACGCCAACCGCTTGTACCGGGCGATAAAGGACGAGGACGGCGACCGGCCGGTAGCCGTTGCCTTCGGCGCTCACGAGAGGGCCGAGCGATTCAGGCATGCGATGGACGTGATGCTGTTCGACGACTACCCGGTTCGGTCCGGGCAACCCGAGTTCGGCGGTCTGTCGCAATGGTGGGATCGGCTCCGCAAGCGCGCGGAGATCGGATCTGAAGAAGGCGGGTTCTTCCCCGTGTTGCAGGCGTTCGGTGAGGATGATCAAGGCAACGCCCAGTTCGGACGCAGGCTGCCGACCGAGCGGGAGCAGAGGTACATGGTCTATTCGTCCGTGCAGGCCGGAGCCACGGGGTTGCTGTTCTGGAATCGGTACCGCGCTGCCGACAAGTGGATCGATCAGGTTCTGGTGCCGATCGTTGCCGAACTGCGCACATTGGGACCGGCTCTGGGTTCTGGGGACATCCGCGGGGTTTCGTCGGACGAAGCCGCCGTCAGCGTTTCGCTGTTCCGCGACCCACGCTCGCGCGAATACCGGCTACTCGCCGTCCATCACGGCGAGGGGACGGTCACCGCGAACGTCTCACTCGGATCCCCGGTTGACGAGAAGCGCGTTTACGCCTGGGGAGAAGCTCATGAGATCGACGCAACCGGCGGCGCGTTCAAGGACACCTTCGGTCCGTTCGAGACGCGCTTGTACAACTTGACGTAGCGCTATCCGCGCAGAACGAGACCGCGGTAGGAGTCGCTGAAGCCTCCGGCCCGTAAAGCACCGATCTCGTCGCTGTCAACGGCCGGTGCTCCGTTGATGCGCTCGATCACCAAACGGCGGACTCGTCCTTCCTTTTGTAGCGAGGCGATCGCGTCGACGACCTTCTCTTTCGCTATGCCGAAGGTGATCAAGCTCCGGCCTCCTCGCTCGAGGTATGCGGCACATTCACCGCCGACGAGCACGACGTAAGAGCCGGCAGCACGCGCGGGCCGTCCTTCTGATTCCGGCCAGGGCAACGCGGCTCCGTAGGGCTGGGCAGGATCGGTGGCGGCGAGCACCAGTGTTTCCGGTTCGCGTTGTGGATCCCTCAGCTCGCGAAGACGCTCGACCGCGCCCGGAAGTGCAAATTGCGCAGCACCGAGTCCGGCGACGAAGTAGCCCCGGCGAACCTTGCCGGCGTCTTCCAATGCGCGAAGTACTCCATAAACGGACGCGAAGCCGCCCTCGACGCCCTCGGCAAGCGCTGCTTCTCGCGTTAGTACGCCGTGACGGTCGAGCAGTTGCATGGCCTTGGCGTGCGCTCTCTGCGTCACAGCGGGGGGTTGGTCCGTGTCTATGAGCGACCACCGTCCAGCCGCGGCGGGCGGCCCGGCGCGACGCAAAGCACCCGGCCGCGGCTTGCCGCGCGGGTCGCGCTTGGGCCGGCCCCAGCCGAGCGCGCGTATCGGAGCGAACGTGTCGTTTGTCACTTCGCCTGCCCACACCAGGTCCCACAACGCAGCCAACACCGCGCGTTCGTCGTACTCATCTGAAACGGCAGCCGCGGCGAGGAGATCCGGCCAGAACGAGGCACCCGACGCGGCGAGATGCTCACGTATCGCATCCTGCACGGATCCCGTCGGACGATCGTCGGCCAGCGCCGGTGCAAGCAGCCTCAACTGATCGCGATACAGGAGAACGACTTTTCCGTCCGAAGGCCCGAGCGAGCCCGCGCCCATCCATACCAGCTCACCCGATGCGCACAACGCATCCAAGTCGGCCGGCCGGTACGCGCCGAGCCGGGAAGGCAGCACGTCGGTCTCGAGAACCGAAGCCGGGATCGCGGCTCCCTGCAGTTGGGAGATCGTTTCGGCGAGTGCGTCCGGACCCTCGCGTGGTGTACTCACCGATTGCCAGGCTGGCAGGAAGCGGGCGAACACCGTCGCGTCGACGGCCTCCACCTCCTTGCGCAGACGTGCCAGCGATCTCCTGCGCAGCTGTTTCAGAACAGCCGAGTCGCACCATTCCCGTTCCGTGCCTCCCGGCCGGAACTCACCGCGCAAAAGGCGACTGTCGGCGGACAGGCGGTCGAGGCTGGCCCGCACGCGATCCCCGGGTGCTCCGAGTCGCGCGGCCACGTCGCGCGTCAGGAACGGTCCGTGGGTTCGGGCGTATCGCGCCACGAGGTCGGTCAATGGGTCATCGACGGGCTCGGTGAACGCTGCCGGAAGTCCCATCGGTAGCGCCACGCCGAGCGCATCGCGAAGTCGTGCGGCGTCTTCGGCCGCGGCGAACCGCTGCTCGCCGCCGACGGCAACACGGATCGCACGACGTTGCTCAACGAGCGTTTCGATCCACGCAACACCGTCGCCTTCAGTCCTTACGTCGATCTCATCGGCGGTTAGATCGCCGATCCGCCGTAGCAGGTCGTTGAGGTCGTCGGGATTGCGCGCGCGCCGCGTCTCGGACAGCGCTTGCAGGTCGAGCTCGACAGACGTGAGAGCGTCGGGATCCAGGAGCTCTCGCAGCTCCTCGGTTCCCAGGAGCTCTCGCAAGAGGTCCTGATCCAAAGCGAGAGCGGCCACCCGTCTTTCGGCCGGGGGAGCGTCGCCTTCGTACATGTAGACCGCGATCCACCCGAACAGCAACGACTGCGCGAAGGGCGATGCGTGCTTGGTTTCGACCGATGACACTCGGATCTTCCGCGACCGGATGTCGCGCAGCACCTCTTTGAGTGCAGGAAGGTCGAATACGTCGCGTACGCACTCCCGAGTGGCCTCGAGAAGGATCGGGAACGTTGGGTAGCGCGAGGCCACCTGGAGCAGGTCGGCCGATCGCTGCCGTTGCTGCCACAACGGCGTGCGCCGGTCGGGCCGCCGGCGCGGCAGCAGCAGTGCGCGAGCGGCGGCCTCGCGGAATCGGCTGGCGAACAGAGCGGTGTTCGGCAATTGGGTGGTGACGAGCTCTTCGATCTCGTCCGGGCTAGGGCACAGCTCTTCGACGGGGACATCATCGAAGGCTTCGCCCAGACGAAGGATGATCCCGTCGTCCGACCACAGGAGCTGGACGTCGTCGCCCATCCTCTCGGCCAGCCGTGTTTGAAGCGCCATCGCCCACGGTGCGTGCACGCGGGCGCCGAAGGGGGAAAGGATGCAGACGCGCCAGTCGCCCATCTCGTCGCGGAATCGTTCGACGAGGATGTTGCGATCGTCGGGTACGACACCGGCCGCCTCGGCTTGCTCGTCGATGTACGTCATCAGATTGCCGGCGGAAAACTCGTCCAGCGAGTGGTCGGCCTTGAGCAGCGCGACTGCGGCTTCGCGTCCTTTAGATGCGTCGGCCTTGCGCAGCTCGCGCACCGTGGCTCCGACGGCACGGCCCAGCTCTATGGGCCGGCCCGGTTTGTCGCCCTTCCAGAACGGGATCTTCGCCGGCTCGCCCGGTGCGGGTGTCACGATGACGCGCTCGTGTGTGATCTCCTCGATGCGCCACGTGGACGCGCCGAGCGCGAAGGTCTCGCCGGGGCGGCTCTCGTAGACCATCTCCTCGTCGAGCTCGCCGACGCGAACACCGGTCTCGCCGCCGGTGGCCAGGAAAACGCCGAACAAACCGCGGTCGGGGATGGTGCCGCCACTGGTCACGGCCAAGCGCTTGGACCCGTCGCGCGCGTGCAGTGTGTCGGTCCGTCTGTCCCAAGTGATGCGCGGGCGCAGCTCGGCAAACTCGGTGGACGGGTACCGCCCGGACAGCAGGTCGAGAACGGAGTGCAGGACGTCGTCGGTCAGATCGGCGTAGGGAGCTGCGCGTCTCACGACGGCGGCTAAGTCGTCCAGCTTCCAATCGTCGACGGCGCACATCGCTACGATCTGCTGTGCAAGAACGTCGAGTGGGTTGCGCGGATAGTTCGTCTCTTCTATGAGGCCGTCGCGCATGAGCTTCGTGACAACCGCCGTTTCGAGCAGGTCGCCGCGGTACTTGGGGAAGATCTTGCCCCGACTCGGCTCCCCGACCTTGTGTCCCGCGCGTCCTATGCGCTGCAATCCGCGCGAAACCGAACCTGGCGACTCCACCTGTATGACGAGATCGACGGCGCCCATGTCGATGCCGAGCTCGAGCGAGCTCGTGGCGACGAGACAACGAAGTCGTCCGGCCTTGAGGTCGTCTTCGATGACGAGTCGTTGTTCGCGCGACAGGGAGCCGTGGTGCGCTCGAGCGATCTCTTCCTCGGCGAGCTCGTTCAGCCGCGCCGCGAGTCGCTCGGCCAGACGGCGCGCGTTGACGAAGAGGATGGTCGAGTTGTGCTCGCGGACTAGCTCGAGGAGCTTGGGATGGATGGCCGGCCAGATCGAGCGCCGGCCGTCGGGCACCTGACCTTCGGTCTCGATCTGGTCGAGAGCCGCCATGTCCTCGATGGGGACGACGACCTCGACCTCCATCTGCTTCAGGTGTCCGGCGTCCACGATCGTCACCGGACGCGCTTTCTGGTTTTCGTGTCCGCCCAGGAACCGGCCGATCTCCTCCAGCGGACGCTGCGTCGCCGACAGACCGATGCGTTGCGGCGGTGTCGCGGTTATCTCCGCGAGCCGTTCGAGGGAAAGCATGAGATGGGAGCCCCGCTTGGAATGAGCGACGGCGTGTATCTCGTCGACGATCACCGTGCGAACCGATCGCAGGGTTTCCCGAGCCTGCGAGGTCAGCATCAGGTACAGCGACTCGGGTGTCGTGATGAGGATGTCGGGTGGATCCCGCAGCAAGGCGCGACGATCGGCGGCGGGTGTGTCGCCGCTGCGGATGGCGACCGACGGTTCGTGGATGTCGATCCCCAGCCTCTCGGCGGCCAGGCGGATCCCGAGGGTGGGCGCCCTCAGGTTCTTCTCTACGTCGACGGCCAGGGCGCGCAGTGGTGAGACGTACAGGACCCGACATCGGTTCTGCCCTTCCGGCACCGGATCGGTCGCGATCTTGTCGATGGCCCAAAGGAAGGCGGCCAGGGTCTTGCCCGAGCCGGTGGGAGCGCAGACCAGGGTGTTGTCCCCGGCGGCGATGGCCGGCCAGCCGTCACGCTGAGCGGGAGTGGGAGCGGAAAACGTGGACTCGAACCACGCTTTAGTCGCAGGTGAGAAGCCCTCCAGTCCTGCCGCTTTAGCCATGGGCCAAACCTACCCGCGGTGACGGACGGCAGTTAGTCGGGAATCCCGACATGTTGTGGAAGCATCTAGGAATGAAAGCTGCGGGCGAGCTGTCCTCGAACGATGGTCTCCTGGTCGCGCGGTACCTCGCCTATATGGAGGGTCCGAGGCAGGCCTCACCCCACACCGTCAAGGCTTACCGCTCGGATCTCACGGACTTCCTCGCGTTCATCGAGCTGCTGGGGCGCCCGGTCGCGGCCGTCGATCACCCCCTCCTGCGGACATATCTGGCCAACCTCGAGACCCGGGGTCTGCGCCGCACATCCATCCGCCGCCGGGCTTCGGTCATCCGTCGTTTCTATCGCTTCCTCGAACGGGAGGCCGTGGTTACGGCGAACCCGGCCGAGCTGCTCGCGATACCCAAGGGAAGCGCTCGCTTGCCGCGTGTGATGAAAACCGTGGAGGTCGGACGGGTCCTGAGGTTCGCGCAGGAACGAACGACATCCGCCGATGAGGCAGACCAGCCGCCGCCGGAAGCCTGGCGCGACCTTGCGCTGATCGAGGTGCTTTACGACGCGGGGCTGCGGGCAGGAGAAGCGTGCTCGCTCCGGCTCGAAGACCTGGATCTGGCGAAGGGTTGGCTGCGCGTCGAGCAAGGCAAGGGTCGGAAGGATCGCGTGGTGCCCTTGGCCGATGCGGCGTCCGTGGCGATCGAGGCCTACGTCGCACGCGGGCGAGCGGCGCTGGCGCAGCGCAACAACGAGACCGCGCCCACGCTCTTCCTAAACGCCCGCGGCAAAACGATGACAACGCGCGACGTCCGGCGCATCATCTCCCGGATCGGCGGCGCGGCTCTGGACGGGCGTCCGATGTGGCCGCATCTGCTCCGACACTCGTTCGCCACCCACCTTCTCGAAGGCGGCGCCGACCTTCGAAGCGTGCAGGAGCTTCTCGGTCACGCCGATGTCGGAAGCACGCAGGTGTACACGCACGTGACCTCCGAACGGCTGCGCGCCGTATACGACGCCACTCACCCTCGTGCCTGACAAGGACTCCACAGTGATGGACGAGCTCGCCGGGCTCTGGCGCGTCTTTCGCAAAGACGGGGCGAAGGACGCGCGGGACAGGCTCATCCTCAACTATGCGCCGCTTGTGAAGTTCGTGGCCGGACGCGTGCGCTCCGCCTTGCCGCCGTCGGTCGACCACGCCGATCTCGTCAGTTACGGGATGCTCGGTTTGATCGAGTCGGTCGAGCGCTTCGACCTTTCGCGCGACGTCAAGTTCGAGACGTATGCGATCCCGCGTATCCGCGGCGCGATGCTCGACGAGCTGCGGTCGCTGGACTGGGTGCCGCGCTCAGTCCGGGCCAAGGGACGCGAGCTGCAGCGCGTGATGATGAAGCTCCAGTCCGATCTGCGGCGCGACCCCACAGAGGAGGAGCTGGCCGTCGAGCTGGGTTGTGAGGTCGATGAGGTTAGGGATCGCCTCGATGCGACGGTGGCGATGTCCGTGGTCGCCCTGGAGGATCTGCTCACTGTCTCGAGCGAGGAAGGGGACCGGGTCTCGGTGCTGGACACCCTGCCCGACTTGCTGGTCGAGGCGCCCGGCGAAGCCGTGGAGGCCGAGGTGATGCGCCAAGCGCTGCTGACGGCCATCGAGACTCTGGGGGATCGCGAGCGCAAGGTCATCGCGCTTTACTACTTCGAGGGATTCACGCTGGCCCGGATCGGCGACATCATCGGCGTCACCGAGTCCAGGGTGTCGCAGATCCACTCCAAGTCCGTGTTGTTCCTGCGGGCCCGGATGGCAGAGATCCTCGAAGCGGAGTAGTCGACGGGGCGTCGTCCCTCCTCTTATTGGATACACTCGGTGCAGCTCCTGAACCTCGGGAGCAATACGCACGCCCGGGAATTCCGGTGATCCACGGCCCGGGCGGAGGAAGAACCGGAAGGAGTGATTGACCATGCCGCCGGTAACCAAGCGGCAGCTGCTCGAGGCGGGTGTCCACTTCGGACATCAGACCCGCCGTTGGAATCCCAAGATGAAGCCGTTCATCTTCGGCGAGCGCAACGGGATCTACATCATCGATCTCGAGAAGACGCTTGCCTTGCTGGAGGAGGCGTACGAAGCCGTGCGCGAGCTGTCCGCCAAGGGCGGGACGATCCTCTTCGTCGGGACGAAGAAGCAGTGTCAAGAGGCTGTGGAGAAACACGCCCTCCATTGCGGCATGCCGTTCGTCAGTTTGCGCTGGCTCGGGGGCACCCTCACCAACTTCCAGACGATCAAGCACCGCATCGACCGTCTCCAGCAGCTGATCGAGATGGAAGACCAGCAGATGTACGAGACGCTTCCTAAGAAGGAAGTCCTGCGCCTCAACCACGAGCGCTCCAAGCTCGAGCGCAACCTCCACGGCATCACCGAGATGACCGGGCTCCCGGACGCCCTGTTCATCGTCGACACCAAGAAGGAGCAGATCGCGGTGGCCGAGGCGAACCGATTGGGCATACCGATCATCGCCGTGGTCGATACGAACTGCGATCCCGACGAGGTCACCTACCCGGTTCCCGGAAACGACGACGCCATCCGGTCGGCGAGTCTGATGTGCCAGGTGATGGCCGACGCTGTTCTCGAAGGAAAGGCGATGCGTCCGTCACAGGTGTTCGAGCCGGACGAGCCCGACCGCGAACCGGACGTCGAGCTCGAGGAGATCCTCGACGCCGCGGCCGGCGGCAGCGCGAAGGCTCCAGAGCCCGAGAAGGCCGCCGCCGAACCCGAGGCGACTCCCGAACCAGAACCGGCGACTGAAGCTACAGAGCCTGAAGCACCCGCTGCGGAGAACGTGGTCGAAGAGGTGACGCCCCGTGGCTGAGATATCTGCTGCCGACGTCGCCAAGCTCCGGCGTGAGACGGGCGCCGGGATGATGGATTGCAAAAAGGCGCTCCAGGAAGCCGACGGCGACCCCGACAAGGCGCGTGTCCTGTTGCGCGAACGCGGGCTGGCCGACGCCACCAAGCGCAAGGGCCGAGAGGCCAAGGACGGGCTCATCCACGCCTACCTCCACGCGCCGACGCCCGGTCTGCCTCCGCGCATCGGCGTGATGATCGAGGTGTCCACCGAGACCGACTTCGTGGCCAAGACCGACGACATTGCGATGCTGGCGCGTGACGTCGCGATGCACATAGCCGCCGCCAAGCCCGCCTACGTGTCCATAGAAGAGGTCCCCGAGAGCGTCCTCGAGGAAGAGCGGGAGCTAGCGCGCAAGAAGGTCGAGGGCAAGCCCGAGAAGGTCGTCGAGCAAGCCGTCCAGGGCGCGGTAAAGAAGTTCGCCAAGCTCGCATGCCTGATCGATCAGCCCTGGGTCAGGGACGACAAGCAAACCGTCGGGCA
This sequence comes from Actinomycetota bacterium, assembly GCA_040905525.1. Lineage (GTDB taxonomy): Bacteria > Actinomycetota > JAICYB01 > JAICYB01 > JAICYB01 > JBBDRJ01. The sequence goes on along the minus strand of JBBDRJ010000004.1, from coordinate 29,388 downwards.
GCTGATCGCCTCGTACGCGTCCAAGACGGGTGAGAACATCAGCGTCCGGAGGTTCGCGCGGTTCGAGGTGGCCGAAACGCTCGACTAGCCTCGAGGGAGGGCATGAAGACCGAGCCGGAAGTGGGGAAGCGGGACGATCGCACGTCGCTTTACCGGCGGGTGTTGCTCAAGCTCTCCGGTGAGTCGTTCGCCCCCTCCGATGGCTACGGTCTCGATTTCCCGACCATCGGCTGGATCGCCGGCCGGATCGCGCGGGTCCGCGCGATGGACATCGAGGTCGCCATCGTCGTCGGCGGCGGGAACATCCTCCGCGGCAGCGAAGCCGAGCAAGCGGGGATGGACCGGGCCAGTGCGGATTACATGGGGATGCTGGCCACAGTCATCAACGCTCTGGCACTGCGCGACGCGCTCGAACATCAGGACGTGCCCACCCGCGTCCAGACGGCCATCTCGATGCAGGAGATCGCCGAGCCGTTCATCCGCGGACGCGCGATACGGCACCTCGAAAAAGGTCGCGTCGTCATCTTCGCCGCCGGCACGGGCAACCCGTACTTCACGACCGACACGCCAGCGGTTCTGCGTGCGCTGGAGGTGGGGGCCGAGGCGATCCTCATGGGCAAGCGCGTCGACGGTGTCTTCGATCGTGATCCCATGCTCGATCCCGAAGCGAAGCTCTTGCCGGATCTCACGTACATGCAGGTACTCGAGCGCGAGCTCAAGGTCATGGACGCAACGGCCATCGCGCTCTGCAAGGACTACCGGCTTCCGATCCACGTCTTCAACCTTCTAGGCGAAGGCAACATCGAGCGCATCGTCCACGGGGAATCGATCGGAACCCTGGTTCATTCCTAGTGCTGCGTAGCGTCCCCTTATAAGGAGAGACGTATGGCGACGCCGGAGGCAAAAGTAGTTCTGAGGTCCGCGGACGAAAAGATGCGCAAGGCCGCGCACGTTACCCACGACGATCTCAACCGACTGCGGACGGGACGCGCTTCGCCGGCTTTCGTCGAGAGCCTGATGATCGATGCCTACGGGACATCGACACCTCTCAACCAGCTCGCGAGCATCAACGTGCCCGAGCCGCGCCTGCTCGTCATCCAGCCCTACGACAAGTCGACGATCGGGGTGATCGAGAAAGCCATCATGGCCTCCGACCTCGGCGTCACTCCTTCAAACGACGGAACGATCATCCGGCTCCCGTTCCCTCAGCTGACGGAGGAGCGCCGGAAGGAGTTCGTGAAGGTGGCTCACCAGCGGGCCGAGGACGGACGCGTCGCAGTTAGGAACGTGCGGCGTCACGCGAAAGAAGAGCTGGAGAGGATGAAGAAGGACGGCACGATCTCCGAGGACGAGCTCAGGCGGGCCGAACGGGAGCTACAGCAGGAGACGGACCGTCACACCGCCGAGATCGACGAGCTCCTGGCGCACAAAGAGAAGGAACTGCAAGAGGTGTGACGCAACCTCCGCTGCAACCGGAGCAGCGTCAACCAAGCGCGGCCGGCTCGGCGGCCCGGCCGCGTTCCGTCTGGATGGCGATCGGCACCGGCCTTGCGCTCGCAGTCCTCGTCGTCGGAACGCTGCTGGCCGGGAAGCTCGCGTTCTTCATCCTGGCTTTCGTCGTCGTCTTGGTCGCTCAGGCCGAGCTGTACGCGGTTCTGAAGGCGGCCGGCTTCACACCCGTTGTTCTCGTCGGGCTCATCTGCGGCGGCGTGACCTTGGTCGGTGCCTACCGCGAGGGCATGCCCGGCCTCGCGCTGGGTCTGGCCCTGCCTCTTCCTTTGCTCCTGTTGTGGGGATTGACGGTCCCTTTAGACCGCGCCCGCTCCGTCGTTTCGTCGACGTATCTCGGTGTGGTGTACGGACCGGTGCTGGTCGGCTTCGCCGTGCTGATCCTTCGGGGCCGGGACGGACTCGTGCTGACGGCGACCATGATCGGGATGACCGCGTTCCACGACGCCGGCGCGTACCTGATCGGTCGCAAGATCGGCCGCCACGCTTTCGCGCCCAAGACGAGCCCGGGCAAGACCTGGGAGGGGCTGGCCGCCGGCACCGTGGTCACGGTCGCGGCCTCGGTCGCCATCCTTCCCCTCATCCATCCCTTCGATGCTTGGCTCGCGCTGCGCATGGCTCTCGTCATCTCCGCGACCACGCCCCTTGGTGACCTCGCGGAATCGTTGATCAAGCGCGATCTCGGTGTGAAGGACATGGGCACGCTCATGCCGGGGCACGGCGGCTTCTTCGACCGGATCGACGCGATCATCTTCAATGCTCCCGTCGCCTATCTGGTCCTGCGCTGGTGGGCGCCGTAGCCAGATCCGTCACCGTCCTCGGGTCCACCGGATCGATCGGCACCCAAGCCCTCGATGTGATCGAGCGCGCGTCGGATGACTTCACGGTTCACGCCCTCGCGGTCAACTCCGATGTCGAGACACTTCTGCAGCAGATGCAACGCTTCCGTCCCCGGCGCGTTGCCGTAGTCGACGCACGCGCCGCTCAGGGTCTGCGCGATCGCGTGGACGCGCAAGCGGACTCCGTCGACGTCCTGGAAGGTGAGCAGGGCCTGATCGAACTGGCGCGTGACCGGGATGCCGACGTCGTTCTGAACGCCGTCGTTGGAGCGGCCGGACTCGAGGCCACTCTGGCCGCGCTCGACGCCGATATCTACGTTGCCCTTGCGAACAAGGAATCGTGCGTTGCCGGAGGGCCGCTGGTCGCTCGGCGGCTGGCTGCGGGCCGGCGGCTCGTCCCCGTTGACTCGGAGCACGCATCGGCGCATATGTGCATGGCCGGCGAAGACACCGAAGGTGTGTCGACGCTCGTTCTCACCGCTTCCGGCGGCCCGTTCCGCGGCCGGTCGCGTTCCGATCTTTCCAGAGTGAGCGTGAACGACGCGCTCAAGCACCCGACGTGGAACATGGGCGCGAAGATCACGATCGACTCCGCGACTCTGATGAACAAAGGTCTCGAGGTCCTCGAGGCCCACGTGCTGTTCGGTCTTGCGTTCGAGTCGATCGACGTCGTTTGCCATCCGCAGTCGGTTGTTCATTGCTTGCTGGGTTTCAACGACGGCTCGTGGAAAGCCGCGCTCGGCCCCCCGGACATGCGCGTACCCATCGCCTACGCGCTCGGACACCCGTCCAGGCCCAGCTGGGGAGCCGAGCCCGTCGATTGGTCAGCAATGGCCTCACTGACATTCGAGCCGATCGACCAGGACACCTTCCGATGCCTACCGCTGGCCTACGAAGCCGGTCGTATCGGCGGGACGGCTCCGGCTGTGCTCAACGCAGCCAACGAGATCGCCGTGACGGCGTTTCTCGAAGGCGACCTGTCCTTCCTCGGCATCGCCGAGGTCGTCGAGCGTGTGCTGCGGGCCGGGGAGTCTGACGACGTCGGCTACGGCCGGGGTGATACCGAGCTGGACGACGTCATCCGGGCCGATGGATGGGCACGGGACCGGGCCCGGACTGCGCTCAGCTCCTAGCCCTCAGCCGAGCTCCTAAGAAGAGCCTCGCCACAGGAAAAGATGCGCTACGTTGGCCGCACCCGTGGCCACCTTCTTGAGCATCGTCGCCTTCGTCCTGCTGCTGTTCTTCCTCATAATCTTCCACGAGTTCGGCCACTTCATAACGGCGCGGTGGGCTGGGATCAAGGTCTCGAAGTTCTTCCTCGGTTTCGGTCCGACGCTGTGGTCCTTCCGGCGAGGTCGCGAGGAGAAGATCCCGAACCCGGACGACCCGATGGGCGGCTATATCGTCCGGCCCGAAACCGAATACGGCATCAAACCGATCCTCGTCGGCGGCTTCGTGAAGGTCGTAGGTATGTCGGCGGCCGAGGAGGTCCCGGCGGAGGACGAACCGCGATCCTTCGACGCGGCACCAACGTGGAAACGCGCGATCGTGCTGGCCGCCGGATCGGCGACGCACTTCATAACCGCGCTCTTCGTCTTGTTTCTGATCTTTGCCGTTATCGGGACGCCCAACGAAGGCAACCCAACACCGGTAGTAGGAGAAGTTGCCAAGGAAGTCGAGGGTGAACGAGCTCCCGCGGATGTCGCAGGCCTGCAGGAAGGCGACCGCATCATCGAGATCGACAACCGACGCGTCGATGAGTGGGAGGACGTAAGAGACGGCGTCCGGTCGAATCCCGGCAAGAGCATCACGTTGACCGTCCAGCGTGGAGCAGATCGGCGAGACGTCGAGATCGAGCCGTACTCCCTCGAGGAGGACGGCGAGACGGTGGGCGTGATCGGCGTCCTTCCCCGGCCCGAGTTCCCCGGCCGGGTCGAACGTGAGGGTCCGATAACTTCCATCTCGAGGTCGGCGACGATCATCAAGCAGCTGCTGGTGGGAGGTCGTCAGGAGGACGGAACGCGTGTCGACGGCTTCTTCCAGGCCCTCCCTCGCGCGTTCTCGCCGTCCAACCTCGGGTTCGGCGGAGACGGCCCGTCCAACGAACGACCGGTGTCGGTGATCGGTGCGGGACGCGTCGCCGTCGACTTCGCGGCCGAAGGCCAGATCGCGGTCTTCCTCTTCCTGTTCGCGCAGATCAACGTCTTCGTCGCAGTGTTCAACCTGCTTCCGCTGCCGCCGCTTGACGGCGGACACCTGCTCATCCTTCTCATCGGCAAGATCCGCGGGCGTCCCGTCGACCCCAAGACAGTCGTACCGGTGATGGCCGTGATCATGAGTCTGCTCATCGTCCTGGGTGTGCTGCTCATCTACTACGACATCGTTTCGCCCGTTCAAGTCCCGTAGGCCGGACCTTCCCAGGTCCACCGATATCCTGGTCCCGATATGTCTCTTCCTTCGCGCAGGCCAACCAAGAAGATCAGCATCGGTTCGGTCTCCATCGGCGCTGACGCGCCCGTCTCGATCCAGTCGATGACGACGACGCGCACCCAGGACCCCCGCGCCACCGTCGATCAAGCTCTCGCGTTGGCTACGGCCGGAGCCGACATCGTCCGCGTGACGGTGAACGACGACGACGCCGCCGACGGCTTGGCCCTCATCTTGTGGGTGCTTTCGTCGTCCGAGCGCGGCGTGCCGATCATCGCGGACATACATTTCCGACCGGACCTGGCTATGCGCGCCATCGAGTACGGCGTTCAGGGACTGCGACTGAACCCGGGCAACATCAAGGACGCGAAGAAGATCCGGGAGATTGCACGCGAGGCAAAGGATCGCGGGATCCCCATCCGTGTGGGCGCCAACGCCGGCTCGCTTCACTCGAAGTTCATGGAAAAGCACGGAGGCCCGACGCCGGAAGCGCTCGTCGAGTCTGCGATGTGGGAGGTGGCGTTGCTCGAGGAGGAAGGCTTCACCGACATCAAGATCTCGGTGAAGCACTCCAACGCGTGGCAGATGATCGAGTCCTATCGTCTCCTGTCGCAGACCACGGACTATCCTCTCCACCTTGGTGTCACGGAGGCCGGCACGACCTTCAGCGGCGGGATGAAGTCCGCTGTCGGGATCGGCACCCTGCTGGCCGAAGGCATCGGCGACACGATCCGTGTATCGCTGGCCGCCGATCCGCTCGAAGAGGTCAAGGCCGGCAAGGCGATCCTCCAATCCCTCGGCCTCCGTCGCGAAGGTGTCGACGTGGTGGCGTGCCCCACGTGCGGCCGCGTCGAAGGCGACGTGATCACGATGGCCAATCGCGTGGAAGAGGCGCTCGCTCTTATGAAGACGCCCATCCAGGTCGCCGTCATGGGCTGTTTGGTGAATGGACCGGGAGAGGCGCGCGAGGCCGACGTCGGGATCGCTCTGACCAAGCACGGCGGCACGCTCTTCCGCAAAGGCCAGCGCATACGCGAGGTGAGCGCCGACGAGATGGTCGAGGCACTCCTCGACGAGGCGAACCGGATCGCCGAGGGCGTCGAGGACGAACGCAAACGTCTCCCTGTCGTTCCCGCTTAAGCCGGGGGAGACCCCCGGACCCCCCGAGCCGTAGAGTCTCTCGATGCGAGCGGGCAATCTTTTCGGACAAACCCTGCGTGAGGCGCCGACGGACGCCGAGATCCCTTCGCACAAGCTCCTGGTCCGCGGAGCGTTCATCCGGCGAGTAACGGCCGGCATCTACGCCTGGCTCCAGCCCGGATACCGGGTGCTGAGGAACGTTTCGCAGATCGTCCGCGAAGAGATGGATGCCGCCGGCGCCGTCGAAGTGCTCTTGCCCCTGCTCCAGCCGGCCGAGCTCTGGCAGCGCACCGGCCGGTGGGAGGGCTACGGGCCCGTCCTGTACCGCATCAAGGACCGGTCCGATCGCGATTTCTGTCTCGCGCCTACGCACGAAGAGATGATCACGTGGCTCGCGTCGACGGAGCTGCCGTCCTATAAGGACCTGCCGTCGATCCCGTATCAGATCCAGTGGAAGTTCCGGGACGAACCGCGCGCGCGGGGCGGCCTTCTCCGCGGCCGCGAGTTCCTGATGAAGGACGCCTACTCCTTCGACGTGGACGAAGAAGGCTTGGCGCGCAGCTACGAGACCATGCGGGACGCGTACAAGCGGATCTACGAGCGCTGCGGCCTGGACACCCGCATGATCGAAGCCGAGGCGGGGATGATCGGCGGCGAAGGGCGAAACCACGAGTTCATCCAGCCCGCGCCCAGCGGCGAGGACACCTTCGTGGCGTGCGACTCCTGCGACTACGCGGCGAACACCGAGGCCGCCGTGTCGCGCGTTGAGTCGTCCTACGACTTCGGAGACGGGCCGTCAGAGCCGCAGCGGGTGCACACGCCGGGGGCAGTGACCGTCCAGCAGGTGTCCGAGGTGCTCGGCGTCGAGCCCCGGCAGCTCGCCAAGACACTGCTGTTCAAGATCCCCGGCCGAATCGTGGCCGCGATGGTGCCGGGCGACAGGGAGCTGAACGAGTACAAGCTCGCGCATGCGCTCGGCGACCTCGAGCCGGGCCTTCTGAACGACGACGATTTCAAGCGACTCGGCATCGCTAAGGGCTTCACGGGGCCGGTGGGCCTGGAGGGCGTGCACATGCTTGTCGACCACACGCTCAAAGACGCGCGCAACATCGTGACCGGCGCCAATGAGTCGGACTTCCACCTGACGGGTGTCGTTCCGGGGCGCGACATCGAACCGGACGAATGGGTCGATCTCTTGGTTGCCCAGCCCGGCGACTTATGCCCGCGGTGCGACGGAAGGCTCGAGATGGCCAGGGGTATCGAGGTCGGTCACATCTTCGAGCTGGGTACCAAGTACACCAAGCCCATGGAAGCGAGCTTCACCGACGCCTCGGGGCAACGACAGCCGTACATCATGGGTTGTTACGGTTTCGGCGTGTCACGCGTAGTTGCCTCGATCGTGGAGGTCAACCACGACGAACGCGGGATCATCTGGCCCCGATCGGTAGCCCCTTACCAGGTGTGCGTCGTCGTGCTGAGCGACGACGACAAGGCGGTCTCGATAGCCGACGACCTGGAGCGCGGGCTCGAGGTAGACGGGATCGGCTGCGTGGTGGACGATCGAGCGGGCGTTTCCGCCGGTGTGAAGTTCGGCGACGCCGACCTCATCGGCTACCCCCTGCAGGTCGTGGTCGGCAAGTCCTTCGTCGCTTCGGGCAAGCTCGAGGTCAAGGTGCGCGCTTCCGGTGAGCGCTCCGAGGTCGAAGCGACGCTCGACGCCGTGCGAACGGCGCTGGGGGGTTGTCCCTAGTCGTTCGGTGGGCGTTTCTCGGTCAGCGCCTCGACAACCTGCGTTGCGATCTTGAAGCCGAGCATCAGGACCGGCTGATCGAGCGGAGCGGCAACTCGCACCACTCCTTCCTGAGCCTGCGTTATCTCGACACCTCCGGTGTTCAGGAGCTCGATCATCCGCGTGTTCTCGGCCAGCACTTCGGCACTGAACGCTTTCAAGCCGGCTCCCCGTCCGATCTCACGCATGCGCTGGAGCATCGCCGTCCCGAGTCCGACGTGCTGGTAGTCGTCTCGGATCACGATCGCGGCCTCGGCCGTCCCCGGCTCGTTGATGTCGAACCTCCCGACACCGACGATCAACTTGGTCTCGTTTTCCTCAACCTCAGCGACGATCGCAAAGCGCGTATGGAAATCGACGTTGGCCAGGTACTCGGCTTCCGCCGGCGATAACCGCGGTTTGGGACCGAAGAATCGGTAGTACTGCGACTCGAAAGAGAGCTCGTTGTGCAGATCTATGAGGCGCCCGGAGTCGCTTCGATCTATGGGCCGGATGACGACCGAGCGCCCGTCCCGGAGCTCGACCGTTTCCCTGATGAAACGGCTTGGTCGCATGACGGCATCCTAGCCCCGTGTGTTACGGGCAAGGCGTTCAGGGGACGAAGCGCTCGACCTCGTGGTCGGGCTCTGGGTACCTGGGGTCGAGCTCTTCGAGCACGGTGGTCAGAACGGTTAGAACCGCCCAGTCCCTGTACCACTTGCGGTCGGCCGGGATGATGCGCCACGGCGCTTCGAGCGTGGACGTCCCTTCGATCGCTTCCTGATAGGCCGTTTCGAAGTCGGACCACTTCTTGCGATCCTCGAGATCGCTCGGGTCGAACTTCCAGCGCTTGTCCGGACGGTGCAGGCGCTTCGCCAGCCGCTCGGCCTGCTCCTGGTTCGAGATGTGAAGGAAGAGCTTGACGACCTTGGTCGCGGACCGATCGAGGTGGCGTTCGAAATCGACGATCGATGGAAAACGTGACCTCCAGACCGCTGGAGCCACGAGCTCGCGTACGCGAACGGTGACTACGTCTTCGTAGTGCGAGCGGTTGAAGATTCCTATCTCTCCCACTGGCGGCAGGGCCCGATGAATTCGCCAGAGGAAGTCGTGACCGAGCTCCTCTTCGCTGGGCCGCCTGAAGGACTTCACGTGGACGCCTTGTGGGTCCACTCCGCGGAACACGTTTCGGATCGTGCCGTCCTTGCCGCCCCCATCCATGGCTTGCAAGACGATAAGAAGGGAGCGCTTGGACTCGGCGCGCAGCCGGACCTGCAGGTCCGACAGCTTCTCGAGCAGGACCTTGGACGCGGCGCGGGTCGCGTGTTTGTCGCCGGGAGCCTCCGGCGTCGAGCGCGGGTCGATCAGATCCAGGTCGACGTGGGAGCCGGGCTCCACGATCCATGGGTCGGTCGATGGGCTATTGATGGAGCTGGCGCGGGGACTTGAACCCCGGACCCCCTCCTTACCATGGAGGTGCTCTACCACTGAGCTACGCCAGCCGGAAGCCCTGCAAGGATACAGGCGGCCGATCACGCGAACCTTGTGTGAATTACTCGATCGTCCCCCATCTAAGGGGTGCCTCCCTATTGTTTTGCCGCGACGCTAGGTCTACTCTGTTCGCAACGGCGGAACCTCTCAGCCCGGAACGGGGCGGGCTGTTGTGGCTGGGGGGAGCGACTTACGGGCAGGCATACGAGGACATACCGGCGCATGGGCGGCGCCGTGGTCGCCGCGCTTTTCTTATTCACGTTCACTGTCGCGCCTACCCACGCCGCCGATCTCAACATCACCGTCTCCGGCAACGACGGTGTCGGACGCATAACCACGCCCGGGCGTCCGTGCGACGAGGGCGGCGACGGTGCGCACTGGCACTACGACTACGGCTCGCCGATGGACCCCGGCGTCTTCTCCTCCCTCGTGAGCGAGCTGCGTCTCCATCTTGACCTGCACAGCGAGGACGACGCCACGCGGATCGACCCGGGAGCCGATCCACCATTTGAAGACACGGGCGCCGGCGCGTTCTTACAAGGCGAAGAGAGCCACGCCAGCCTGATAAACGATCGAGGGACGATCAAGCTTCGGTTGAGTTCGGGCGACTGCGAGAACCCGACGCTGGATTTCGACGGCACGACGGCATCGGGGGCCGGTAACTGGGTGGTCGACCGCGGAGTCGGCTCGTACCGCGGCGCAACGGGTTTGGGGGGGTTCACACTCACCGAGGCAGGCGTGGCTCCAGGCGCCGACAATCCCTTCAACCTCGTGCTCGACGGAGACTTCGAGATCCTTCTTCCCGGTCTGGAGGTCGAGGTGATCCAGACGTATTGGGGTTTCCTCGGTGCTGATTATCTATTGCGTCAACCGACCGTGGTCTTCCGGATCACCAACACCGGCCCGGGTGACTCCTTCCACTCCAGGCTCGTCAACGTCACCACACCTACATCGGGCGTGAAGGTTCTCGGCCCGAAGACAGCGTTCCTCGGCGATCTCCACGAGGGCGATTCCGAGCTTGTCAGCGTGAAGTTCCAGCTCGGCCTCCTGAAGCCCTGCGCACTGGTGATCCTCGGTTGCGAGTTCGACGCGACACTGCATGTCAGCCTTCCGGACGCGTTGGACCGTCCCGACACGCAGACCGACACGGCTCACGCCCGGGCCCCCGACCTCCCGCCACCGTTATGAGTTGGCGTAACCGATCGCGGCGGCTGGGCGAGCACTCGCACCTGCATTGGGGTCCGAACGACGCGGCGGCAGCGCTCGACTCGCTGGTCTTGGCCGTCGCCGCGCGCGTTCGCCGGAGGCTCGACCCCATACGCGACTCTCGGGTACTGCGCATGGGTAATCGGTATGTGCGGCGTCCCCGCGGACTCCTCTTCGCCATCCCGTTGATCGTCGGTGTTTGGATCCTGAACTCGTTGCTGCCGGCGCAGGCCTTCCCCTTCCCCGATCTCATCTACGAGATCGAGGCGGTATCGGGTGACCACCACGCCAGCCTTCTCAACCTTCCGATCGGTCAGCCCGGAGTGCCGCAGGCGCCGATGCCCGTCGACGTGGACGGAGACCTCGTCCCCGATGTCCTGGTGTCCGTGAATCTGGTCAACGTCGCCGGCCTGTTCAACAATCCGCCCGATATCGGTCAGGTCCTGGCACCCAATGTCGTCATCGACCGTGCGCTCAACGGTTTGCCGCTCGACAAGCCGTCGCCGCCCTTGCGCATCAACGTGAAGTTCACGGTGCGCGACGTGCTCGGCGACGGCAGCGTCGAACCGATGGTCGTCCGCTTCGGCTACGACACGGGTCAGGGTGATCTGGCGGCTAAGGGTGGATCGATCCCGGGGTCATTCAAGGCTCTGCTCGGCGGCCTCGACAGCTTCTTCAATCCCCTGGAGGCCGTCATAAGCACGCGCGGGAACCTCGTCGGTCTCGATTCGCCGCTGGTGCCCTACGAGGGTCCGCTCACCCTGATCGCCGGACTCGAGCAGGGCGACTTCGACATGGACGCGGAGATGGCGTACTCGCCGTTCCCGAGCTCGGTTCGAGTCACTTACGGAAACGACGACGAAGGCGACCACATCACCTACGACCACGCTCTGAACCCCGAGCCTCCCGACCTCCCCGAGATCGATGTCGACACATTCCTCAAAGTGCGGGAAGGCAACGATCTCCTGGACGTGAACGCGCGTATCGAGCGGATGCCGCGGTCGATCGCTCTTGACCTGGGTTCGGACCCCAACGGTGGATCGGTCGACTACCGCTCGAGCGCCAACGAGCGCCTACCGGACGTGGCCGTCGACGTGAAGAACGAGAAGGAAGGGGAGCCGCCGCTCGACGCGAAGCTGAACATCGAGGCGCTGCCGAGAAGCATGCGCGGCGAGTGGTCGGTACCGCCCGGCGGGCAGATGCGAGCAGCCTTCGAATCCACGGGGCAGGGGATCGGCGCCATCGAGGCCGATATCCGCAACTTCCGCGGCGACCCCGAGGCCGTCGAGCTGTTCGTGCCGTCCGAGCGTCAGTTCCTCAACTTCCAGCTCGCCGACCGGGACGACGGGACCCCCGAGCAGTTCATCAGCGGACGCTTGGAGCGCATACGCGACGCCGAGGTCTCGACCGACACCGACGGTGGCTTCGACGGCCACATCGAGGTCGGAGACGGCGAGCGGCCGCTCGAGGTCCACGCCCTGCTGAACCAGGCCAGCGTGGACGGCCCGAAGATCGAGGCGACCACGAAGATCGCCCCGCTGCCCGACTCCATCGATGTCTCCTTCTCTCCCGGTGTGGAGGGCTCGGAGGACGAACCTCTGAGCCTGCACTACAAGGCTTCGGAGGCTGTCGATATCGACGCCGACGCAAAGGTCCTTCTCGAAGACGCTGTCGACGCCGAGTGCGGGGCCGCGCACACGATCTGCGCGGCCGTCAAGGCGCGGCATATCCCCGACGAGATCACAGCCAATGTCTTCAACATCGCGGAGGGTCCGGGCAACGACGAGACTCGGATCGAGGTCGAAGCCGAGCCGCGCGAGGGCGGCGCGAAGCCGGACTTCTTCGCAGACGCAACGATCGGGCAGGACGACGGCGTGCCGCTCGTGGCCCACGCGGAGATCCTGGGCCTCGCGCCCTTCCTGAGCGTTCGCGCGGTCGAGGGTCTCGACCAGACGGTCGAAAAGGCGGAGTTCCACGCGTGCGACCGGGACTGGGACGACGACGTCTGCCGCGGTCCGGAGGGCGAAGAGGTGGAGCCCGACGAGATAGGGCAGATCAACTTCTCGCTGCGCAACTTCATCGAGCGTCCGAACGACATCCGGCCCCCGTATGCCGAGACGCCCAACTTCGCCGCGATCACGGCTCGCGGCCGTGACGACACGACCGACGTCGACTTCGAGGCCGTCGGCCGCATCCTGAAGATCCGCGAGGTGACGTTCATAAACAAGGGAGTCGTTGGCGTGCGCACCAACGTCGGCGGCGGCGAGGACCTGTCAGCCGTCCTCGATGTAAAGGACGTGGACCTCGATGGAGACGACCCGGCCAACGGGCGCATCGATGCCGACGCCAAGGCCGTCGTTACGCCTCTTCCGGAGACATTCGACTTCTGCTTCAACCAGGCCGGAGCGCCCATCGTGTCGGCCGTCCACGAGATCACGCAGCCTTGCCAGGAGGACTACCCGTTCGACGATCTCGAACTGACGCCTATGTCCTTCTCGTACGACGCGTCCTCCGACTTCGACGTCCACACCGACGCGGCCGTGACGTTCCAAGGGCCGGACCCCGACGACGAAGCCGACGACCGAACGTTCAAGGGCACGCTTGACGTCGAAAACATCCCGGCGCACGTGCTGGCGCACGTGGTCACACCGGACGGCGACGAACCCGGGCCGATCCACGCCAAGATCGACACCGATTCCTCGGCCGGCGAGCAGATAGACGTGAACTTCGCGGCCGAGATCCTCGATGCCGACCTCATGTGCAAGGACCCCCGCCTGCCGGTCGGTAAGGACCAAGCTCTCTGCGTCAAGGGCAAACTCTTGAACCTGCCCACGAACGTCGAGGTCTTCTACGACCCGACGATCAAGACCGACAACCTGCTCGTGGAGACCGAGGGCGACGAGACGATGGACTTCACCGATCTCGAGTTCTCCTCGGTCTCGCGTTCGGACAACGAAACCCCGGAGGACCCCGACGACGACAAGGCGGACATCCTGATCGCCACCGGCCAGGTGCTCGGTCTGCCCAAGCACGTCGACGGCAGCCTGGACATGCCGGCCGACGACGAGGACGCACCCTCCGTCGAAGTCAACGCCGATCCGCCGCTGAAAACGGTGGACCTGATCGTCAGAAACTTCATCGCTCCCGACCCGGTGGTGCTGGGCATGCCGGAACAGCGCGACGGTCTCGAGGACCCGGCGCACGAGGTGTCTTACTTCCAGCGCGGCGACTCCTTCAAGGCCGAAGCCCACATCGGCGACGTGAAGGGGTTCGGCTACCGCACGGTGCCCGACGCCGGCGGCAAGGCCGCGGACACCAAAGCCATACGGGTCGACTTCGGCACGAACCAGGTGATCCGCGCTTACGCCGACATCCAGCCCGACGAGGAGAGCCGGACGATCGCCGACGTCACTCTCGAGGACGTCCCGGCGGGTATCTCGGTGTGCTTCCGCGGGGAGAAGGAGAAGGGGACTCCGGCCGAAGCCGACAAGACGTTCTGCGACGGTGCCAACCCCGACTTCCCGATCGACGACGACGAGGGCGCCATCCAGTTCATCGGGACGCCGGAGACGCCGGAGAACTCGCCGCTGGACGTGCACGCTTTCGTCCGCCACGCGACGGGCGGGGGAGCGGACATCCTGTCCGGGATCGTCGACATCACCGACATCCCCTTCATCATCCAGGGCACCTATCCGTCCGGGGACGAGGGCGATCTCGACATCGGCGGTTATGCACTGGACGACGACGAAAACCTGATCGAGGACGGGATCAACAAGATCGAGGCCGAACTCGCGAGCTTCGACATCAAGGACGACGGTTACGGCTCGGACCGGCCTTTCCAGCAGTTTACGAACGAAACGGAGCCCTTCCCAGCTCCCGCGACGTCCAATCAGCACGCGTCGGCCGTCCTCAAGGACGAAGACTTCAACGCGAAGGTGCGTCTGGGAACCGAATCCCAGTTCCAGCGGATCCGAATGCTCGACATACCGTGTGAGAAGCCGGACGACGCGCCACGCAACGACTATCCGGAGTTCCCGGACGACGACGTGTCGAAGTACACCTGCATCCGCGCCGATCTCCTCCAGGACACGACCGACCCCGACCAGCTGGACCTCTATTTCGTGAAGCAGGACGGCGAGGATGTAATCGCTTTGCGCGACGCCGGTATCACGGACATCCCGGCCTTCGTCCAGATGACGATCGCGGAGACCCAGACCCTGGAGGACACCGAGGAGCAGGGGCTCCGGCGTCCGTGCGGACCCGAGGGCGACTCGGACTGCATGCCTCCGTTGCTGCGCTTCGACCAACCGGCCAACACGAACCTGTTTGGCATGCTGCAAGCCGGCCGAACGACCGACATCGCTCAGCTCCCGGACATCCACCCGCGTGAGGAGCTGGCCAACCTCGATCAGCTGCCGGCGAGCTACGCCGTCGACGACGAGGGGGTGCGGGCGAAGATCGTGTCCTTCGAGGACGACAAGGGAACGACGACCGAGAGCGACGACGAAACCCGAACCGCCGTCCAGGCGGGTGTGAATGTCCCGATCCCGCAGTCGCTAACGGTCGACCAGATGCAGAAATGGAGCCGGCGCGACCTGTCGGGCAAGGTCGAGTACTGGGACGCGAGCGACACGAAGTTCAGGTACGTCGTTCGCGACTCGAGCGGCAACCCGAAAGCGACGCTGGGCGAGCTGAGCGCGATGATGCATTCGGTTCCCGACGGGAACCAGCTGTTGGTGTCGGCCCCATGTTCCGTGCATCCCAATGACCGCGAGGATCTGTCGGATTGCGACGCCGACTACGGCGAGGGTGTGGTCATTCCCGGTGAGGTCGGGCTGGGGATCTACAGCCGCAACCACACGGGTGAAGGCAAGGACTTCATCCAGGTCGACGGGCGCCTTTCGGCCACGATGAATGCCGGCGCCCGGATACTCGGCGGCGTCGCCGGGTTCTCCGTCGGGCGTCTCGAGGGTGAGATCAAGGGCATCCCCGCCAACAAGAACGACACCGACCCGGCTTTCCGGCTGCGTGTAGAGATGGTTGGCGAAGGTAAGTCACCGCCTACGGGCGGCGGTGGAGGCGGTGGCGGAGAAGACGAAGGCAGCGAGTGCACGATCTGGTTCTGCGCCAAGGCCACAGCCAAGGTGAAGAACGTCTTCGCATCCTTCAACTTCAACCCAAGCGGCGGCGCGGACTCGGCTGCGCGACTCATCGAAGGCGTCGTCAACCAGGGCGGGGCCACCAAGCAGGGTCTGGAGATCAAGAGCTTCAACGACCCGATCGACAAGAGCACACCGACGCCCGTACATGCCGAGGCGGCCATCGAGGTCGACCCGATCAACGTGTTCTTCCACGCCGGCTTGCCGTTGATAGGCGGCGCCGACTTCGCTCTGCTCTCGGAGTTGCACGCCGCGCTGGACCTCAACTTCAACCACTTCACGCTGCGTCACAACCTGTTGCACATCAAGACGAAGAGCGTGGGCGGTTCCTCGACCCTCGGCCCGATCGACTACTACATCTACCTGATGCACGGGTCGGCCTACGGCCTGTTCGTGAAGATCTTCGGCATCGACTTCCTGCCGCCGTCGCTTCCGCCGCCGACGGGGCCACCGGCGGGGGCGGTGAGCCTCAACTTCGTCGACTGTGAGGTCGGGGGGCTCAACATCCTGTTCCCGGACTTCTCCAATGAGCTCGAGATAAGCGGCTCGGATAGCGACGGGCGAAACGTTGTCATGTGGCCGTTCCTTGATCCGCGTATCCACTTCTCCGGGCTCCTCGGGGGCCTTGTGAACTTCGCCCGTGTCGTGGCGGCTCCGTTCTTCTGCCTCACCGACGCCGACTCGATGGAGCTGATGACGGCGAACCATCCCGGCGACCCCGTTGGTGTCGATCGCGTCGGCGAAGTCCACCGTGTGCCCGACGCGCCAAACCCGGCGTCGCCTCCCACGGAACCGCCGCCCGTCGTGCCGACGGGAACGCCTCCCGATCTCGATGTGACGTCCCCGCTGGCCTTGTGCGGCACGTTCACGCTGGACGAAGTGGACGTCGACAGCACGTTATCGGTGGCGACCAGTTCCAATAGCACACCTCTGTATGCGGCCGACCCCGACGAGGGGATACCGGAGGGACCGCCGCGCTGCGCGAGTGGGTCCGAACGTACGTTGACGATCGTCGCAAGGGAGATAACCGTCGACGGGGCCATCACCGGTAACGCGATCGCCAGCCACCCGGACTCGGCTCCCACGGGCAACGGCGGTGCGGGTCACCGCGGCGCCGGCGGCGCCGGCCGGGTAGGCGGAGCAACGAACAACGGCGGCGGTGCTTACGGCGACGGCTCGGGCAACCCGGTGACGGAGACCGGTGACGACAACGGCGCGGCCGACGGCGGCGGCGCGATAACGCTGCACGCGCAGATGGTCGACAACAACGGCTCGATCACCGCCAATGGCGAGGACGGGGCCGACATACCCGACAACCAAGACGACTGCTCAGTTCCAGACGACGAAGACACCGAAGATGTAGACGAGTCGGAGGCGAACTCCGGTACATCGGGCGGCGGTGCAGGATCCGGCGGCGGTGTGGTCATCGTGGCGACGAGCGTCGACAACGACGGAGTGATTCAGGCCCGCGGTGGCGCGGGTGGTACCGGCACCAACGGCGGTGGCGGTGGCGGCGGTGGCGGCGCAGTAAAGATCATCAGCCCGATCCTGGACGCCGGCAGCCTCTCTAGAGCCGGCGGCGCGGGCGGGACCAACTTCTGCACCGCCGACTCGGGCAACGGAGGCGGTGGCGGAAACGGAACTCTCGTCACCGACACGCGTCCGCAGAGCCGGCCCGAGCCCATCCCGGACAAGTTCTGGGTGCGCGACGAGGCGGGGGCCCAGCTCGAGGTTCCGTTCTCAGCCGCGGCGGCGGGCGGGGACGACACCGGGTTCCAAGTGGTTCTGTGCGGCGACCACGAGCCGACCTCAGCGATCTCCGGTGCACCGGACGACACGGCACTCAACGAGCTGTTCGACATGCCGACCTCCGGGCCCAGCATCGCCTTCCCCTGTGGCTTCAGCGGGTTCTTCAACGCCGTGGACCCCCTCGGACGAGTGCGTTTCCTGAACGCGGACAACGTCGAGCAGGTCGTCTACGACCCGCCCGACGACATAACGACGATTCCGGTGGACGAACAGGACCTCGCCACCGGTTACTGGGGTCTGTGGACCGTGATCTACAAGTCCAGCGTCGCGGACAACGACTGCTTCGACGGCGACATCTTCGATGCGGCCGTTTGCACGATAGAGGCGCAGCCGGTCAATCCTGAGCTCGTGATCGGCGTCGACAACACCGATCCGTTCGCCGAGATCACGTCGCCGGCAGATCCGCCGGCCGAGTTCCTCACGGCCGTACCGCAGGTCACACTCGGCTTCGAGGCGTTCGACCAGGCCGACCTGTCGGGCATCGCGACCATTGAATGTAAGAACGACAGCGAGAGTTTCATCGAGTGCGAACAGGGAGGCATCGACTGGCCGCTCTCGGCCAACGACGGCGAGAAATCGATCACCGTCCTCGTCACAGACGTCGCCGGCAACCAATTCGAAGAGGTCGTGAACGGACGTCTCGATACCAGACCGCCCAACTACCCGACTGTCGACATCGAAACACCGGACGGCAACAACGGATGGCATCAGACGCCGCCGGACATAGTCATCTCCGGGTTCGACGATCCCGAAAGCGATAACCCCGACGACGGTCAGGGTTCGGGCCCCGGCGCCGTACCGTTCAAGTACCAGTTCGACTCCGGTGACGAGCACGACTGCGCTGCGGACCCGTGTGACGTCGACGACTCGTTGACGGAAGCGCTTCAGACGGGCAACCACGAGATCCACACGACGGGAGTGGACGCCGCCGGGAACCGCTGGTTCGACGACGAAGACGAGAACACGCCGTCCCCCATGCAGTCCACGCCGCTCAAGATCGACGGCGAAGATCCGCGATCGGCATTGCTGAGCGTGCCGGAGTCCGAGGACGGTGCGAACGGCTGGTTCGCGACGCGTCCGTGGGTCGCGATCTCGGCGATCGACCAGCCCGGCGGTTCGGGCCTGGTGAACGATGAGGACGATCCCGTTCAGAACGCCGGCGTATTCCTGAGTGTCGACACGACCGTGAACGGGACCGCGGATGAGACCCTCGAGGAGTACGAAGGCCCGTTCCGTCTGGACAACGGCACCTACGAGGTCTGCTGGTTCTCGCGGGACGTGGCCGGCAACGTCGAGGACCCGACCCAGTGCGAGAGCTTCCACGTGGACGACCGCAAGCCCTCGACGGCCACCGAGGCGACGTCGCCGGCGGCATCGCCTGATGGCGACAACGGCTGGTACACCGAGGATGTGACGGTCGACGTCGACACGAACGACCCCACGCCGGGCTCGGGTGTCGTCCAGGGCTTCGACGACGACGACCAGGACGAGCTGTGCGGCGCCACAGCGCCCGAGGGTAACCCGGACTCGCCGTCGGGGACGTGTGTGTCCGTCGACGAGGAACCGTTCCGGCCGTACTTCGGTGAGTTCACGTTCTCTGAAGGTCTGCACCGCGTGCGCACGTTCGCCGTTGACGTGGCCGGGCATCGCTCGCCGATCGAGACGGCTCTGTACATGATCGACTCCTCGGACCCGGTGGCTTCACATCGCCGATTGGCGGCGGAGCCGGCCCGAGCCGGGTGGTACCGGATGAATCCGCGCGTCATCCTGCGCGCCGTCGACGGCGACCGCAACGCCGGTCTGCGCCGGATCGAGTACCAGGTCGACGGTGGAGGATTCGATACCTACACGGAGCCGTTCGTCATAGCGTCTGGGGTGCACACCGTGGAGTACCGAGCGATCGACGAGTCGGGACGCGCCTCCGGCGTGACTCGTTTCACCGTCAAGGACGATCTGGCGCCGCCGACGGTGAAGGCGAGGCACCCCGAACCGGCTATCTGGCTCAAGTCGAAGCTGCTCGGATTCCTGCTCGGGACGAAGAACGCGAGGCTGCACTGGACGCTGGGCGACGACCTGTCCGGAGATATCAAGATCAAGGTCATCGTCTACGACGCCCTCGGCAACGCGATTCGCCACATCGACGGGGGCACCCGTAACGTGCCGCCGGGCACGACTATCAACGGCTTCACGGAGTGGGATGGCAAGACGGTCGGGCTTGATTTCGTAAGCGTGGGGCTGTACCACTTCCGTGTGGTCGCATACGACGAAGCAGGCAACGTCGCCCAGAGCGGCGAGTCCAAACCGCTACAGATCAAGCTGTCGTTGTTGTGACGCGGCGGAATATCATCCGCCTAGCGGGCGTATTGGTGCTCGTCGGTATCGGCTTGGTCCTGGTGCTCGTGTTCTTCCAGGACGACCCGGAGGAGGGAGCCGGTCCGTTGCCGTCCGGCGAGATCCCGGTGAGCGAGGAGGCCCAGGAGCTCACGACGCTGACGCGTAAGGGCCAGGACCTCACCTATCATGCCGTCTACGAAGTCGCGGGAGCCCAACCCACCGGGGGATCGCTCGAGATCCAGCTTTGGCGCAAGGAAGGCCTGGTCCGTCAGGACCAGGAGATCCGCGCCGAGGGCCGGGTGCTGCGCACGTCCGGCTTCCGCCTCGACAACCGGACGATTTCGTGCGTCCGGGAGGACGATGACCCGTGGCGCTGCCAGGGGGTTCCCGAAACGACCGGTAGTGCCACGCCGCCGCCGGACCCGCTCATCGCTGCGGTCGTGGGGGAGCTCGCCAACAAGCAAGTAACCGCGAAGGACGATGAGGTCGGGGGGCGCGACGCACGGTGCTTCACGATCAAGGACACGACTCAGACATCCGAGCTGTGCATCACCGATGACGGGATTCCGGTTCGCATAGCGACGGCCCAGGCGACGATGGAGCTGACCGAGCTCGAAGACGACGTCGACGACGACATCTTCGACCCGCCGGCCGACGTGGCTGCTCCCGGTGGCGCTCCCTAAAACCAGCGCTTAATAAGCTCTCACTGAAACGAACATGGAAGGTCAACCGAGCGCTCCATCGTTCGACTTCCCGCCCGGCCGGTGGCGAGCCAAGTGGATCTGGGCCGACGCGTCCACGAAGAGCGGCGAGCCGGTCGACGGAAGGCACGCCGTGGCGCTGCGGCGTGTCATCGAGCTCGCCGATGTTCCGACCGTCGTTCCGGCCCGGGTGTCGGCGATCTCGCGCTACGTGCTCTACGTGAACGGCACCGAGGCCGCTCGCGGGCCGGTCAGAGCCAATCCACGCCGGCAACCGTACGACGTCGTCGACCTGGCGCCTTTCCTTCGACAGGGGGGAGCGAACGCGATCGGCGTCATAGCGAACCTGTACGGCCGTCCCACACCGTGGTGGTTGCCGCCGCCGAGATTCGCGAACGACCTCAGCGAGGGTGCGTTCGTTTTCGAGGCCTCGCTGCACGGCGACGAGTGGGTCGTGACCGACAACACCTGGCACGCGACGATCCTCGACGGGTGGACGGCCACGCGCGGCGCTGATGTGGCGGGTCGCGGCCGTGAGTTGATCGATTCCAGGTCGCTGCCCGCGGACTGGGCGGCTCCCGGCGCGGAGCTCTCGTGGCCGGCAGCGATCGTGCGTCGTGCGATGACGACGGGAGAGCCCGGTCACCATCGGGGCCCGCCGAGCTATCCCGGCGGGCCGCTCGGCTCCCGCCCGCTCACCTGGCCCGACGTCGTCGACGTCGAGCTCTCGTCGTCTTCTAGCGACGGCTACGTCGCCGATCGGATCGTCGTCGGCAATATCGCGGTCGATGCCGAAGCTCCGGCCGGATCCGAGATCGTCGTGCGCGTCGCAGAATTCCTCGGCCCGGATGGAAAGCCGGCGCCTGGAGAGCACGACGCCAGCGTTTCCTTCACCTCGGACGGATCGCGACGAACGTTGGAGTCCTTCGACCTCTACGGCCTGCGGGGTGCTTTCGTCGATGTCGAGGGCGGAACGGTTCACCGTATGTCCGTCCGGGAACGGCTGCATCCCGTGCGCGGCGACGCGTTCTTCGAGTGCTCCGACGAACGGCTGAACAAGATCTGGGCCGTTGGGCGCCGCACCGTGAGCATCTGCTCGCTCGACTCCTATATCGACTGTCCAACCAGAGAGCAGCGCGCGTGGACGGGGGATTCGGTCGTCCATCAGATGGTCGACCTCACGACGAATACAGACTGGACGCTGGCCCGCTGGCACCCGCGGCTCACGGCCGTTCCGCGCTCCGACGGGATGTTGCCAATGGCTGTGGCCGGCGACATCGAGCACTCGGACTTCGCGATCATCCCGGACTGGCCGTTGCACTGGGTGCACTCGGTATGGAACCTCTATCGCTACTGCGGAGATGCTGACGAGACCAGGTCGTTGCTTGGCGTAGCCGAAGGAGTGCTCCGATGGTTCGAACCCTTCTGCGATGACACCGGACTTCCGAACGACGTCTTCGGCTGGGTGATCATCGACTGGTCGTCGGTGTACACCGAGGGTGTCTCGTCGGTGCTTTGCGGCCTGTGGGCGCGATCCTTGCTCGAGTTCGCGGAGATGGCCGAATGGCTCGGGGACGCAGGCCGCGCGCAGTGGGCTCGGAGCGTTCATGCGCGTGTGACGTCGGGCTTCGAGCGGTTATGGGATCCCGACCGCAACCGCTACGTCGACTCGATGGTTGCGGGTGTGCGCCGGCCGATGGCCTCCCAGCACGCACAAGCCGCGGCGATCGTCGGAGGTCTGGCGCCGGAAGATCGGTGGACGCGGCTCGTGTACGTTCTCACCAACGACGAGGATCTCGTGCACGCCGCCTTCTCGGTTGCCGACGGTCCGTCCTCGCCGAACTCCGAGGCACCCGTCGGCACGACCTATCTCGGCGTCGGACACCCCGATCCGTGGTGGGACACCGACCGACAGGTCGTCCGCGCGCAGCCGTTCTTCCGCTATGTGGTGCACGACGCGCTGGCCGCGGCCGGTCGGTCCGATCTTGTTGCCGGGCAATGCCTGGACTGGACGATCGCGCTCGAGCGGTGTGACACATCGTGGACGGAGACGTGGTACGGCGGAACCATCAGTCACGGCTGGTCGTCCACGCCCACACGCGATCTGATGGTGCGCGTCCTCGGTGTGGAACCGGCCGAGCCGGGCTTCGAGGTGGCGAGCATCGACCCGGCGTTGGGAGATCTGGAATGGGCGAAGGGAGCGGTGCCGTCTACGGCCGGACTCATACGCGTCGATGTACGAAGGGATGGCGTGGACGTCGATAGTCCCGTGCCGTTCGTTCACCGCAGCCGACGTTACGAAGCCGGCTCCCAGAAGCTCGAGAGCTAGATCGACGCCTTGACCGCTTCAACGAGTGTGAAAGTCCGCGGATCGCCGGACAGGTTCTGCTGCATCTTGTTCATCACGTAGCCGAACCCGATCTGGGCGTCCGGGTCGGCCATCGCCAGCGAACCACCCGCACCGGCGTGACCGAACGAGTTCGGTCCGAACAGCGGTGCAAAGTCGGACGCCAGGAAGAATCCGGTGCCGAAGCGAGTGGGCATGAGCAGGACCTCGTCCGGCCCGTTCGACTGTTCGCGGGTCATGTCACGCACCGTGTCCTCGTTCAGCAACCGGCTCCCGTCGATCTCGCCGACACAAGAGGCGTAAAGCTTGGCGAGCGAACGCGCCGTCCCGATGCCGTTGGCCGCGGGAATCTCGGCCGCGTGCACGGCACGACTGTTGAAGTCCAGCGGCGGCGTCGTGATGTTGAGTGCCCTTTGGGTGAGCGAGTTCGGGTCGGTAAAGGCACGGGCGATCTTCTGCATCTCCTCGGGCAAGGCCTCGAGCATCTCGTCCGTCACGGCACTTCCCAGCCCGGCCATCAATACGAGCCGAGAGACGCGCCCTTCCTCCGATTCGGGCAAGCCGATGTAGAGGTCGAGACCGAGCGGGGTGGCAAGCTCCTCGGCCACGAAACGGCCGATGTTGCGGCCACTCGCGCGTTTGATGACTTCGCCGACCAGCCAGCCGTAGGTGAGGGCGTGGTAGCCGTGCTTGGTTCCCGGTTCCCAGAACGGTGTCTCGGCGGCCAGTGCTTCCACGATTGGGTCCCAAGCGAGAACCTGCTCGGCCGTCAGCTTTGCGTTGACCGCGGGGAGACCGACCCGATGGCTCAGCAACCATCGGACGGGGACGTTCTCCTTTCCGGCAGCCTTGAACTCCGGCCAATAGGTCGCGACGGGCGCGTCGAGGTCCAGCTCGCCGCGCTGGGCGAGCAGACCCGCGGCGATGGCCGTGACGCCTTTGGTTGTGGAGAAGACCAGCGCCGATGTGTTCTCGTCCCACGGACGGCCGGTCGTCTCGTCGGCGATGCCGCCCCAGATGTCCACGACCTTGCGTCCCTTGACGTAGAGGGAGAAGGCCGCGCCCACTTCCTCGTTGCTCTCGAAGTTGTTCTCGAAGGCTTCCCGTACGCGCTCGAAGCCCGACTCAACCTTGCCGTGGATCTCCACCATCAGGTCTCCCGTCTCCCGTCTGCAGTTACATGCAGACTGGACTGTATGTTACTGTTCTCGGCGTGACCATCCAAGTCGAGGACGATGCTCGGCGCGCCGCCTTCCGTCAAGAATTCCGCGACTGGCTTCTTGAGGTCCAGTCAGCATGGGTCGGCGCCATCGACGCCGGCGACGAAGACGCATATAAGGAAGCCCGTAAGGCCGCCGAAGCCGACGGCTGGAACCTCTTCTCCTGGATGCACACGATCGGCTCCAGTGGCTACGGCGCACCGTTGTGGCCCAAGGAGTACGGCGGACTGTCGGGCGAGCCGTGGATGCAGATGATCATCCGCGAAGAGCTCGGGCGTTACCGGTTCCCGTCCTTTTCGGTGAACATCCTCGGCGTGGGCCTGGCCGGTCCGACGATCGTGACTCACGGAACCGCGGCGCAGAAAGAGCGCTATCTGAAGAACATCCTCACGGGCAAGGAGATCTGGTGCCAGCTGTTCAGCGAGCCCGGCTCCGGATCGGACCTGGCCTCGCTGGCCACGCGCGCAGTGCGCGTCGGCGACGAATGGATCATCAACGGTCAGAAGGTCTGGACGTCCATCGCTCAGATCTCACATTACGGTTTGTTGCTGGCTCGTACCGATCCCGACGTCCACAAGCACGCCGGGCTCACCTACTTCATCCTCGACATGCACGCACCCGGCGTCGACATCCGGCCCTTGCGCCAGATCACGGGTTCGGCCG
This sequence comes from Actinomycetota bacterium, assembly GCA_040905525.1. Lineage (GTDB taxonomy): Bacteria > Actinomycetota > JAICYB01 > JAICYB01 > JAICYB01 > JBBDRJ01. The sequence goes on along the minus strand of JBBDRJ010000004.1, from coordinate 4,775 downwards.
AGTTCAACGAGGTTTACCTGACCGACGTGCGTATCGCCGACTATCAGCGTGTCGGAGACATCGGTGAAGGCTGGCGCTGCGCCCGAACGACACTGGCCAACGAGCGGGACACCATCGCCGGCATGAGCCTGGACATGACGTCCGTGCTGGGTGGCACGCGCAAGGACCCGTGGGAATCATTCCTCGACGGGATCGGAGATCGATCCGATCGAGTGATGCGTCAGCACGTGGCGCAGGTCTACATCGAGCAGCGCACGAAGGACGCCACCGTGGCCCGGGCGAACACTGCTCGAATGCTCGGGGAACAACCGGGCCCGGAGGGCTCGGTCAACAAGATGTTCAACGCCGAGTTCAACCAGCGTCGAGCGGCACTCGTGATGAACGCTGCCGGTCCTGCATCGATCGCTTGGCTCCCGGGCGACGGCGACGCCGAGTCCAGGGCGCACGGGTTCCTGCGTGCCCGAGCCAACACCATCGAGGGCGGAACCTCCGAAGTGCTGCGCAACTCCGTTGCCGAGCGCGTGCTCGGGCTCCCGCGGGAGCCCGAGCTCGACCGCGAGATCGCGTGGAAAGATGTCAAGCGCAACTGACCTCGATCTGGCCGGCTTCGACCCGTTCTCGGCGGGTGTGATCGCGGATCCCTACCCGTGGTATCGCGCGCTCCACGACGGGCCGCGCGTCTTCCATCAGGAGCAATGGGGTTTCTGGGTCCTCACGCGCTACGACGACGTCTGGGCGGCGACGCGTGATCATGCCCACCTGTCGTCGGCCGACGGCGTCACCTATGTTCGCGCGCCTTTGCCGATGATGCTCACGATGGATCCGCCGGATCACGAGCGACTACGGCGCATAGTCGGCCGCGAGTTCGCTCCGCGGGATATCCACCGCTTCCGGCCGCAGATCGAACGTTTCGTTACGGATGGGCTCGACGAGATGAAGCAACAGGACACGGGTGACGTTGTGAAATCCCTCGCCGTACCCGTACCCATTCGGATCATGGCCGCGATCCTCGGTGTCCCGGAAGCGGATATCCCCGAGCTTAGGAAGATGTCCGACGACCTGGTGCAGGGCTTTGCGATTGCGCCGTCGGGGTCGCAGACCATCGACGAGGCGATCGCCTCCTACGACTTCGGTCGCATCGGCAAGGCCATCACCGACATCCACGACTACTTCCGGGGATTGATCGGCGCGCGGCGCCGGCAGCCTGCCGACGACCTGATCACGAAGTTTCTCGATCCGGCGGATGAGGGAACGCTGGACGAGAACGAGCTGCTGTGGTTCTGCCTGCTTCTGCTCGTAGCGGGCATCGAGACCACGACCAACCTCATCGGCAACATGGTGCTCGCCTTCGTGGCGCACCCCGAGCAGTGGGAGCTGGTGCGGGAGCGCCGGGAGCTCGTCGGCTCGGCGGTGAACGAGGCGCTTCGTTTCGACTCACCGATCCAGGGCTTCTTCCGGACGACGTTGAGTGACTACGCCGTGGGCGAAACCGAGATCCCGTCCGGATCCCGCGTCTTGCTGTCCTTCGGTGCAGCCAATCACGATCCTCAGCACTACTCTGACCCCGCCATGTTCCGCGCCGACCGCGATCCCGCCGACCATCTGGCTTTCGGCTCGGGTATCCATCGCTGTCTGGGAGCGGGGCTGGCCGAGCTCGAGGGGATCATCGTGCTCGAGCAGCTGCTTGATACCGCGCAAGCCCTTGAGATCGACGGCGACGTCGTGCGGACGACGAATCCGACGCTGCGGGGTGCGGCTCGTGTTCCGGTCAATACGAAGGTGTGGAATCGATGACGACCATCCGGCGGTCTCAGGAGGAGCGCAGCGCGGCCACGCGTGAGCGTCTCCTGGACGCCACGATCGAAACGCTGGTGGAGAAGGGATACGGCCGCACCACGACGACGGAGATCGTCCGCCGGGCCGGGCTTTCGCGCGGCGCTCAGGTGCACCACTTCCCGACCAAGGCCGAGCTGGTGAACAGCGCGGTGGCGCATCTTGCCTTCAAGAGGGAGCAGGAGATCAGGGCCGAGTTCGCCCGCCTCGATCCGAAGGCCGATCGGGTCTCGGCTGCCATCGACCTGCTGTGGTCGGGCTATGCCGGCCCACTGTTCACGGCGGCTCTGGAGATCATCGTCGCGGCCCGAACCGATCCCGAGCTTCGGGAAGCCTTCGCAACGCTCAATCTCAACGTCACTCGCGGGATCGAGGGGTTCGTCGGCGACACGTTCGGTCCCCAGGTCTTGCGCAAGCGGTCGTTTCGCAATGTCCTGGAGCTAACCGTCAATCTGATGCATGGACTTGCGCTCAGCCGCATGACCGAGAAGCGAGAGGGCAATGCCGACCGTTTGGTCGAGGTCTGGAAAGATGTCGTCCGTCCAATATTCGAAGACATGAGCAAGGCAAGCTGATGAAAGGGGAAGCGAGATGAGCGACATCAGGTACGACGACCGCGTAGCCATCATCACCGGAGCCGGAGGAGGTCTCGGCAAGGAGCACGCACTCCTGCTGGCATCGCGCGGCGCCGCGATCGTAGTCAACGACCTCGGTGGCAATCCGGATGGAACCGGTTCGGGCCACACGATGGCCGAGCTGGTCTGCAAGGAGATCGAGGCCGCGGGAGGCAAGGCCGTCCCCAACTACGACTCCGTCTCGACGCCCGAAGGCGGCGAAGGCATCGTCAAGACGGCCATCGACAACTTCGGCCGCGTCGACATCGTCATCAACAACGCAGGGATCCTGCGGGACAAGTCCTTCGCCAATCTGGCCGTGCCCGATCTGGAGGCCGTCCTCGACGTCCACCTGAAGGGCGCGTTCTTCGTGACGCAGCCTGCGTTCCGGCACATGAAGGAGCAGAAGTACGGCCGCATCGTGGTCACGGCGTCGGCGGCCGGCGTCTTCGGCAACTTCGGTCAGACCAACTACGGCGCGGCCAAGATGGGCCTGGTCGGTCTGTCCAACGTGCTGGCGGTCGAGGGAGCGAAGTACAACATCACGTCGAACGTGATCGCACCGATCGCCAAGACCCGGCTCACCGAGGATTTGCTGGGGCCGATGGCCGACAAGCTCGAGCCGGCCCAGGTCGCCGGTCTCGTCGCGTACCTGGTGTCGGAGGACTGCACGCTTACGCACGAGGTGTTCTCGGTCGGCGGCAGTCGCATCGCCCGCATCTTCGTCGGCCTGTCCAAGGGCTGGATCAAGGGTGTGGACACCACGCCGACCATCGAGGACGTGCGCGACAACCTCGAGCAGATCATGGATACGGAAGGCTTCTCCATACCGAAGAGCGCCCAGGACGAGCTGATGGCGCTCGCGCCGCTCATGGCCGGCAACTAGTCATGCCGATCGATCCGGGCAAAGCCGTCGGCTTCGAGCTTCCGCCGGGGGAGAGCTCGTGGGACGCCGACGACGTGATCCTGTACCACCTCGGCGTGGGAGCGGGTGATCCGCCTACCGACCCCGGCGAGCTCGAGTACGGCTACGAAGCCAACCTCAAGGTGCTTCCGAGCTTCGGTGTTATCCCGGTGTTCGGAACCCTCGGCGGCCTGCTGTCGGTCCCCGGCATCGAGTTCAACCCGATGATGCTGCTGCACGGCGAGCAGGACCTAGAGATCCACCGTCCGATCCCCACGTCGACGAAGGCGCAGCACACAGCACGCATCTCCAACATCTACGACCGGGGCAAGGGAGCTCTCGTCGAGATGGAGGCGGTCTCCAGAGATGCCAACGGTCCGTTGTTCACGAACCGTTTCGGCGCCTACCTGCGCGGCGAGGGTGAGTTCGGCGGTGAGCGCGGGCCACGCCCGGGCAACCTGCCGCCCGAACGGGAGCCGGACAGTGTGGTCGAGTCGAAGACTCTGCCGCAGCAGGCTCTGCTTTATCGCCTGTCGGGGGACAAGAACCCGCTGCACGCAGATCCGAGCTTCGCGCAGATGGGTGGATTCGAGAAGCCGATCCTGCACGGGCTATGCACGTTCGGGATCGTCTGCAAGGCCGTAGTGGACAACGAGCTCGGCGGCGACGTGACCAAGGTCGCGCGCTACCACGTCCGGTTCTCCGGCGTGGTGTATCCGGGCGAGACAATCGTCACGTCGATGTGGCGCGAAGGATCTCAAGTCATCATCCGAGCAACATCGAAGGAACGCGAAGCTCCGGTACTGACCAACGCGGCAGTAACCGTTCGATAAGGAGGAAATGATGGGACGCAAGGTGTTCGTCGTCGGTGTCGGTATGACCAAGTTCGAGAAGCCCCAGACCAAGGAGTGGGACTACCCGGACATGGCGAAGGAGTCGATCTCCATGGCGCTCTCCGACGCCGGGGTCGACTACAAGGAGATCCAGCAGGCCGTCGTGGGCTACGTCTACGGCGAGTCAACGAGCGGCCAGCGCGCGGTGTATCAATTCGGCCTCACCGGCATTCCGGTCTACAACGTGAACAACAACTGCTCGACCGGCTCGACGGCGCTGTTCATGGCTCGTCAGCTCGTCGAGGGTGAATTGGCCGACTGCGTCCTCGCCCTCGGCTTCGAGAAGATGCAGAAGGGTTCGCTGACGGGAAATTTTCCGAACCACACGAACCCGATGGACAAGCACATGACGGCGATGATCGCCCAGCGCGAGTACACGGGCGCGCCGCCGGCCCCCTGGATGTTCGGTAACGCAGGCCGCGACCACATGGAGCGTTACGGCACTTCGGCCGAGACCTTCGCGTGGATCGGCTGGAAGAACCACAAGCACTCGGTGAACAACCCGTACGCGCAGTTCCAGACCGAGTACTC
>JBBDRJ010000003.1:0-57955 GCA_040905525.1 Actinomycetota bacterium | reverse complement strand
ACCCGCGAGGGAGCTTTCACCCCCAACCCGCTTAGCAGGCGGGCGCACTAGGCCGGACTATGCGACTCCTCCGTACCGTTCGATTGTTACAGAGCGCTCTACATCAAGCGGGCCGAGGCGAGCTCGGCCCCCGCTCGCAGGGATCGAAGCTTCTCCCACACCACGTCGGACGCCACCTGGCCGCGTCCCGCCGCCGTGTCGAAGCCGCAATCGGTCCCCGCGAGCACGCGCGTCGGATCACCCAGCGCCCCGGCGACCTGCTCGATCCTGTCGGCCACCGTATCCGGGTGCTCGACGTAGTTCGTAGTGGTGTCGATAACGCCGGCCACGACTAGCCAGTCCGCAGGGGGCGGCATCTCCTTCAACACCCGCCACTCGTGCGCGTGTCGCGGATTAGCGAAGGGCAGAAGGACCGCGCCGACGGGAGCCTCGTAGAGCAAGGGCAGGATCTCGGAAAGCTCGACGTCGTGATGGTGAGGACCGTCATAGTTCCCCCAGCAAACATGCATCCGTATCCGGTCCCGTGGGATCCCCTGCACCGCGTGCGCCAGTGCCCGGATGTTCGTTTGCACGAAGACCTTGAACTGCTCGAGCGGGCGATCACCGAAGGAGACGTGCCTCTCCATGGCGAGATCCGGACAGTCGAGCTGCAGGACGAAGCCACGTCCGGCGATGGCCGAATACTCCACACGCATGGCTTCGGCAACGGCCATCACGTAGTCGTCGTAGGACGCGTAGTGATCGTTGTGCATCGCCGCGCACACGATGCCGGGCGATGCAGCGGTAACGAAGCGATCGGCGAAAACGCCTTCCGACAGGTTCATGAATCGATCGCACTCCAGATCGATCGCGTCACCGCCAAGATGTTTCACCTCCCCCACTGCTTTGGGCGGCGCGAGCAAGTCGACCTGGGCGCCGAAACGAGGTGCGCGACGGATATAGCCGGGCAGGGCGGCGATGTCGTGGAATATCCGCATGTCCGAGTTGCCGCCGAATCCGCTCAGCCTGTGCTGCACGTAAGTGACGAAGCTTTCTCGGGACTGCTCACCGTCGTTGCCGACGTCGACGCCCGCGTCGCGCTGCGCGGTGATTACGCTTGATGTGCTCGCTTCGATCTCGGCCTCCAGCTCTCCGCTTGACACGTCCTCGTGGCGACTTACGGCCACCAGCAGCTCGGTCAGACGCGGCGATCGCGGCAGGCTGCCCGCGTGCGTCGTGAGGATCCGGTCGTCGCTCTTGTGCACGTTGCGTCACACCGACTGAGGCGTGAGGCTCTCCAGCTCCTCCACCGTCGTCGAGTCGGACGGCTCCCCGGTAAATGGATCTGATCCCGTCGTCTTGGTCGTCGAGCGCACGTAGAGCCCCGCGGCCGGGGCGAAGTGGTCGTCCGAGGTGATGTGTTGTTCGGAGGTGTCGCCTCCCGCGTTGACGGTGATCCTCGCGCTGGAACGAAGCTTCCACGTATCGACGAGTGTGCCTCCGATGGACAGACGCTCGGTTCCGGTCACGCGGCTCGTACCCGAGAACTCCATTGACACGCCGGGCGCTATGTCGCAGTCCCCGTCGATGTCCCAGGCACTACCGGCGGCCAGTGGGAGCTTGATCTCCAGGATGTCCGGCTCGAAGTTGCATTCGATATTCCCGAAGGTGAGCTTGGCTATGTACTTGCCGGTCGCCTTCCAATTCACGTCCGTCACTATGTCGCCTTGTCCTTCCCGCTGTTTGCCGGGCCCGTTGTCACTGATGCGCCGTGAAGAACGGGTGAAACGGCCGTCGCCGGTTTCCTTGTACGTGTAGACCCCGGCCCTCGGCATATTCGCTCCACCGTTGGGAGGTGCCGTGACCGGAGGCGGCGTCGTGGCCGCGGGGGCCGCAGTGCGTGTACTCGTCGGCGCGGCCGTTGCCGTTGCGGGCGGCACGGGGGTCGGCGTCGTAGCGACGGTTGGGACGGGCGATGGTGACGTGATCGCCAGCGTCGATTCGTCGTCGTCGTCGAGCTCGGTGATCAATGCGGAGACCCCGGCCAGCAGCACAATGCAGGCCGCGATCAACGCGATGCGCTGCTGGGCGATTGAAGGCGTCGCGTTCCTCCGATCGTTTGCGCTCATCGAGGACTGCTAGTAACCGGCTGCCCCATTTTGCGCCACGGGCCCGTCGTTCGGAGCCATGGGTCTGGGGAGGAGGCGCGATTCGGGTGGCCCGTTCCGGGTCACCACATCCCCGACCGCCGCAAGAGGAGCTAACCGCTGGGCGAGCTGGTCTGCAGATCCAGAACGGGCGTAGTGGCTATTCAGGATCCGGCTAGCCGTTAGCCGTGGCCGAGGGGCCGGCCGTTACCTCGGCCGTCTGGTGGACCGGCGCGGAGCCCGTCAGCGTCGCCGTGTTGCTCCCGTCGATGCTCAGGATGGGAGCAGCGCCGTCCACGGTTCCGGTGGGCGCCGCCGTCTGAGTGACGACCAGCGTCACCGAGGGATTCGCCGTCTGCACGACTATCACCGCTCCCTCGGCGTTCGCCACGGCGTTGGCGCTCCCGCCGCCGGAGGTGGAGCCCGGGCCATCGCCGTCGCCTTCGGTCCCGGCGAGCGATCCAGCCGAAGCGACGGCGGTCGGGCTCACGACGGCAGTGGCCGACTGCACGACGGGGGCGGAGCCGGTCGCATTGGCGAGGTTGCCGGCTCCGATCGCCGGAGACGTCGAGCTGCCGGTCGAGCTGCCCGTCACATCGATCGACACGTTCGGAGTGGCCGTCTGGACGATCTCGGTGGCGCCCATGGCCACGGCCTCAACCTCGGCGGCGTCGCCGTCTACCTCCAGCGTGGGACCCGAGCGAGCCTCGATCTGTGTCGTGTCGACGGCGTCGCCGCCTCTCGCCCGGGCGAACCGCGAGTTGTTGTTGGCTTCGATCGTTACTTCGCCGTCGACGCCGGCCAGGGCGATGATCTGGGAACCCGCGACGGCGTCCCCAGCGGCCAGCTCGGCTTCAAGATCCAGGTCCACCACGTTGTCACCTTCATGGATCAGGTTTGCGCCGACGGTGTGCTCGCCGGCCAGGGCGATCGCCGTCGGCTGGCTTTGCACCGTTGCGGTCTGGGTCGTCGAGGCCGCGCTCGTGATGTCGACTCCGTCGGCGCCCGTGGAGATCGATGACTCCGGCGCACCCGTCTGGCCGACGGTCACCAGATCGTGCGCACCCGCGGAAACCGCGAGCTCGGAATCCCCGATCAAGAGCTGTGGCCCTGCGGCGGCCGAGAGACGGAGGTTGGCCACGGCGTCGCCGCTGCGAGCTGTGGCGAACACCGAGCGGTTGGTGGCGATGATCCTGGTCTCGCCCGTCACCGCAACGACGCTGATGACCTGACCACCGGCGATCGCGTCGCCCGAGGTCGACGAGCCGCTGCTGCGGATCGTGACCTTGTTCCGTCCCTCTTGAACGACCGTTGGAAGGACGACGGCCGGCGCGGCGATCGACGTCGCTTCGGGCGAGCTCTCGATCGAAGCCTCCTGCGTGACGGTCGAATCCAGGGCTGCAGAAACCGTGCTCGAGAAGACGCTCTCACCCGTTGCCGGTATGGCGTCCGGATCCATCGGACCTTGCTCGATGTCGGCGCTGACATTTGGCGTCGCCGTCTGGGTCACCTGCGAGACGCCGGACGCATCCGAGGTGACGGTTACCGTCGAGCCTTCGACAACCGATGCGGTCTCGGCCTGGCCTTCGACGACGGTCTTGCTCACGGCGTCACCGCCCCGGGCTCTCGAGAACCGCGACGAGTTGTTGGCGGTGATGTCCACATCGCCGCTCGCGCCGGCGACGCCGATGTTCTGTGAACCGGCAACACCGTCGCCGCCCTGATTGTTCTGCGAGATGTCGATCTCGCTTTCGTTGTCCCCGTCTTCGACGACACAGCTCGTGGCGCCGGCCGGGCACTGCGCGTTCGCCGAGTGGAGATGAAGAGGCGCTACGACGAGGATGAGCGCCGAACCGGCGATCGCCACGGCGCGAGCACGCCAGCCACCGCGTGGCCGAACATCGGCCACACCCACCGGGGGTCCCATCGACTAATAGCTCTCCGCGTCTGCCCGCGCCGTTTTAGACGCGGCGATCATAGCGTAACGACCCGCGATGGAAACCTAGCGCGCGCACTTTCGATCACGCGCAACTCGGCCGCGCCGATGCCCCTCTATCCGCCGCCAGATGCCGTGCCGACGGCAACCAGATCTTCCTAGCCGAACGAGGCGGTAGCCGTCGGGTTCGTTGTCGCCGTCGCCGTCTGAAGAACCGGCGCCGAGCCAGTCACCGTGGCGTTGTTGCTGCCGTTGATGTCAAGGACCGGAGCGACCTCGTTGGAAACCGACGAGCTGCCGCTTTGCGTACCCGACTGGGTGACCGACTGCGTGATCACGCCGCCACCGGAGGCAACCGTCTGGCTAAGGATGCCTGAGCCTTCGGCGCTCGCGGTGTTGTCCACGACGATCTGGCCTGTGGGCGAGCTGACCTGCTCGACATCGAGCGTCACGACCGGCGCAGCCGTCTGGCTGACGATCGCCACACCTTCGGCGTTGGCCACGACGTTGATGGTGTTGCCGCCCAGCGTTATCTGCGGCCCGGAATCGACAGACGCATCGATGAAGCTCTCCGCGTCGCCGCCTCGGCCGCTCGCGAAGCGGCTGGTGTTGGACGCGTCGATGTTCACGCTGCCGGAGACACCGGCCAGGCCCATGATCTGGGAACCGGCCACGCCGTCGCCGGCGGCGAGGATGAGCTCAGGGTCGAACTCGGAACTGTTGTCCCCGTCTTGCAGGAGGGTGGCGTTCTTGTCGATAGAGCCGACCGATGCGATGGCGGTTGGGTTGGTGATGGCGGTTGCCGACTGAGTGACGGGGGCCGAGCCCGTGACGTTGGCAGTGTTGCTGCCGTTGATCGTCAGAATCGGCGCGACCGTGTTGCTGACCGACGAGCTACCGGTCTGGTTGAAGGTCTGAGTGATCGAGCTTGTTCCGGATCCCGTCTGGCTGATCAGTGCCGTACCAGAGAGGTTCTGCAGCGACGTTGCCGTATTCGAGATGAGGACTTCACCGCTGGGATTGGAGAACTGCGAAAGCGTGATCGACACGTTCGGTGCCGCCGTCTGCGTGACGAGTGCGACGCCCGTCGCGTTGGCCTCGACGTTGATGTTGTCGCCTTCGATCTCGAGCTTGGGACCGGAGTCGACGTCGAGCTCGAGCTCGTTGGTGGCGTCACCACCCCGGGCGCGCGCGAACTCCGAGTTGTTGTCCGCAGTGACTGTGACGTCGCCGGAGATTCCCGCGCCGCCGATGACCTGGCCGCCGGCCACGCCGTCGCCACCGGTTTGTTCCGTTTCGACATCGACGTCGCTGTCGTTGTCGCCGTCTTGGCTCACGCAAGCGTCGACAGAGGCATCGGTGTCGTCCGGGCAGTCTGATTGCGCACTAGCGGGAGCCGAAAGCAGCGCCGTGAGTGCAAGAAGGACGCCGCAAGCAATGGCTGAACTCCTGGTAAGCCAGATCGGAGATGACGATTCTCCGACTCCCGTGTGTCGTGTTCGCATCAGTTTGAAGTCTCCTCGATCAGTCAAGCTTCCCCATCCGAGGACAGCCAGACACTAGACAGCCGCGCCGACAAGAGGCTAGCGAATAATTACCCGTCTGGGTGGGCGGTTGTCAAGGTGCCTGGTACGGGGCTCCCCGGGAGCGTCCTTGCCCGCCATCGTTAGAATGCGGATTCGGCCTCACCGGGAAGAGATAAAAGGGGTAAGGGGGCAGCGTGCGCCGATTTCGAGGGTCGGGTACCGGGACCCCGGACGACGGGGAACCGAACGCGGAGAAGAAGGGCGCCGCCAAACCGAAGAGGACGGCCGTCCTCTCGCGGCGGCAGGCCGCCGAGCGGGCCGGAGTCCATCCCAACACCATCCTGGCCTGGGAACGCAAGGGGTGGCTGACAGCCGTTCCGCTGAAGACCGGGGGCACCTCGAAGGCCCACATCCGCGTCGACGAGCTCGACGGCGTGCTGGAGAAGATCGGCTCGACCGATGGGCAAATAAGCAAACGGGGACAAAGAGTCGTTCAGCGTGAGCGGGCGGCGCGCAGGGAGGCCGAGCAGCGTGCCGAAGAGGCCCAACGCCGCACAAAAGAGGCCTTGAGCGAGGTAAAGTCGGCCAACGCCGCCCGAACCAATGCCGCCCGAAGCCAGAAGCGGGCCGCAGAGCGCGCTCGGACAGAGGTCGAGACCGCCCGTCAGGAACGCGAGTCCCTTGCTCAGACGCGGGCCGAGGTGGCCGCCTGGGAGCAGGAGATCCGCGAGCAGACGCAGGCAGAGATGGCCGCCCTGGAGCAGCAGATCCGCGAGCAGACGCAGGCCGAGATGGCCGCACGTGAGCATGAGTCTCAGGAGCAGTCCCGAACCTTGATCGCGGCACATGAACGGGACCTCGAGGAGACAGCCAAGCGTGCCCGTGACGAGCTTGACGCCTTCCGTCAGAAAGCTTTGATCGAGATGGCCCACCGGGAGGAAGCACTCCGGGAGCAGGCGCGATCCGAGCTGGCCTCCCGCGAGGAAGCCCTCCGGGAGCAGGCGCGGTCAGAGATGAGCTCCCGCGAGGAAGCCCTCCGGGAGCAGGCACGATCCGAGCTGGCCTCCCGCAAGGAAGCCCTCCGGGAGCAGGCGCGCGCCGACGCGCAGGCCGAGCTCGCCGCCCGCGAGCGGGTCATCGAGGAACAGGCCGGCCGGGCCGAGCAGGCCCGGCTGCAGGTCGAGCAGGAGCGGCAGGCCGCTAAGCGTCAGGCGGAGGAGCTGGCCGATGCGGCCCGGCGTCAGCAGGAGGCCGGTGAGCAGGCCCAGAGCCGAGCCGAGGCCGCCCGAGCCGAGCTCAAAGCACTCGAGCGGGCCCAGGGCGAGCTCGCCGCCCGAGAGCGGGACATCGAGGAACAGGCCGGCCGGGCCGAACAGGCCCGGCAGCGGGCCGAGCAGGAGCAGCAGGCGGCTAAGCGGCAGGAGAAGGAGCTGGCCGAGGCGGCTCGTCAGCAGCAGGAGGCTGTTGCTGCCGAGCGGGAGGCACTCGAACGGGACCAGGCCGAGCTGGTCGCCCGCGAGCGGGAACTCGAGGAACGGGCCGGCCGGGCCGAACAGGCCCGGCAGCAGGCCGAGCAGGAGCGGGAAGCCGCCAAGCGGCAGCAGCAAGAGCTGGCCGAGGCCACCCGGAGGCAGCAGCAAGAGCTGGCCGAGGCCACCCGGAGGCAGGAGGAGGAGCTGGCCGAGGCGGCCCGGAGGCAGCAGGAGGAGCTGGCCGAGGCGGCCCGGAGGCAGCAGGAGGCCGGCGAGCAGGCCCAGAGCCGAGCCGAGGCCGCCCGAGCCGAGCTCAAAGCACTCGAGCGGGCCCAGGCCGAGCTCGCCGCCCGGGAGCGGGACATCGAGGAGCGGGCCGTCCGGGCCGAAGCGGACCGGCAGGAGGCCGCGCGGCGCGAGCAACAGGCCCGCCAGCGCGAGGAGGAGGCGCACGAGCAGATCAGGACCGCGCAGGAGGCCGTTGCTGCCGAGAGGGAAGCCATAAAGCGGGACCAGGCCGAGCTCGCCGCCCGAGAGCAAGACATCGGGGAGCGGGCCGTCCAGGCCGAAAAGGCCACGCAGCGGGCCGAGCAGGAGCAGCAGGCGGCCAAGCGGCAGGCGGAGGAGCTGGCCGAGGCGGCCAAGCGGCAGCAGGAGGCCGCGGAGCAGGCTCGCGCCGAGGCGGAAGCCGCACGACGGGAGCGAGACTCACTGCGCGGGGAGTCTCAGCGCGAGCAAGAGGCCTTCGAGCAGGCCCGTTCGGAAATGGACGCTCGGAATCGGGCCTTTCAGAGCGAGATCGCCTCCAGGGAGCAGGCTCTTCGAGCCGAGCAGCTGGCGGTGGAGGAGGCCCGGCGCCTTGTAGAGGAGGAAAGCCAAGCGGCGGCGCGCGGCGAACAGGAGTCCAAGGAGCAGGTTTGGGCGCAGGCAGCGGCCGTACGGGTGGAGCGCGAAGCCATCGAGCAGGCGCAGGCCGGCCTCGCGGCCCGGGAGGAAGAGCTGGACGAGCGGGTCCGCCTAGCCGAGCAAGCAGTGAAGGAGGCCGGCGGGCGCGAGAAAGAAGCTCTCGATCAGGCCCGCGGGGACCGAGAAGCGCTGGCCGAGGCCAGCCGGCGCGAGCGCGAGGCCCTCGAGCGAGCCCAGAAGGACCGGGACGAGCTGGTCGAGGCGACGCGTCGCGAGCAGGAGGCCGTAGATCGGGCTCGCAAGGAGCTGGCCGACTTCCGCGCAAAGGCACTGGCCGAGATGGACATGCGCGAAGAGGCGCTTCGCGAGCAGGCGCGCGTGGAGATGGCAGCTCACGTGGAAGCGCTTCGGGGGCAGGCCCAGTCCGAGATGGCCTCACGGGAGGAAGAGCTTCGCCAACAGGCGCGAGCAGAGATGGCGGCTCGCGAGGAAGAGGTTCGGGATCAAGCCCGGTCGGAGATGGCCGCCCGGGAGAAGGCCTTCAACGAGGCAGAGAGGGCCCTCCAGAGGGAAGGGGAGGCCCTCGATCAGGCGATAGCCGGTCTCGAGGCCGAGCAGCGAGCCTTCGAGGAGCGCGCTCGCGAGGGCCGGGAGGCCCTCGAGCAGGCGCGTGAAGAAGCCGAGGCCGCGCGCCGCGAGCGAGAGGCGCTGCAAGCCGCGAGCCTGCGCGAGCGCGATGCTCTCGACGACGCCCGGGCGGAGCTCGAAGCCCGGGAGCAGGCTCTGGAGAAGGAGCGGACGTCCTTGCGGGAGTCCGCCCAGCGGGAGCGGGAGGCCCGTCAAGGGGCGACCCGGCTCGAGCAGGAGGCTCGGGACAGGATCCGCGCTCAGGCCGAAGCCGTCGACGCCGAACGCGAGGCAGTCGAGCGCGCGCGCGCGGAGCTCGAGACCCAGAAGCTGGCTTTCCGGGAGCAGATGGCGCGTGCGCAAGAGGCCGCGCAGGAGGTCACACGGCAGGAACAGGAAGCGCGTGACCAGGCCCGGGCCGAGGCCGAAGCTGCCCGGCGGGAACGAGAGGCGCTGAACGAAGCGTCCCGGCGCGAGCAGGAAGCTCTCGAGCAGGCGCGTGCGGACCTGGGAACCCGCGAGGTTGCTCTCCAAGAACTATCGAGGACCGCGGAGGAAGCTCGGAAGCGAGCGCTGAACGAAGATCGTGCGGCTCGAGAAGCAGCCGAGCGACGGGAACAGGAAGCCCTTCAGCAGGTCTGGTCACAGGCGACGTCCGTCCGCGTGGCCCGTGAGGCTCTCGAGCTGGCACAAGCCGAGTTCGAAGCCGGCCGGCGCGACCTCGAGGAACGTCTTCGCCGCGAAGATGAAGCCCGTCAGGAGACGGCACGGCGCGAGCGTCGTGAGCGAGAGGCCCGGCAGGAAGCGGTCCGCCGGGACGAGGAAGCGCTCGGGCAGGCGCGGGCGGATCTGGAGGCCCGCGAGCTGGCCTTCCAGGAGGAGTCGGCTCAACAGAGGCAGGCCCTGCACGAGGCGGCCCGGCGTGAGCAGGAAGCGCTCGAGCAGGTGCGGGCGGAAGCCGATGAGGCCCGGCGGCAACGAGACATGCGGCTCGAGGCGATCCGGCGCGAGCAGGAAGCACTCGATCAGGTCCGCGCGGACCTGGATGCCCGCGAGCTCGCCTTCCGGGAACGGTTCCGATCGGACCGGGAGGCACACGAAGAGGCCGTCCAGAAGCACCACGAGGCATTCGAGCAGACTCGGGCGGATCTCGAAGCCCGCGAGCTGGCCCTCGAAGAGCGCTCCCAGGCCGAGCGGCAGGCCCGGGAGGAGGCCGCGCGACGAGAGCGCGAGGCTCTGGAGCAGGCGCGCGTTGCCGTAGAAGCCGCCGAGCGCGAGCGATCGGCCAGCCAGGCCGCCGTCGCGAGGGCCGAGGAGAACATCGAACTAGCCCTCAAGGAGAAGGAGGAGAGCCTCGAGCGAGCCAGCCAGGAGCGGGAGGCCCGAGAGCGGACGGCTCAGGCCGAGCGGGAAGCACTCGAGCAGGCGCAGAAGGATCGGGAGGCCCTGGCGACGGCCACGCAGCGGGAACGGGAGGCCATCGAGCAAGCGCGAAGCGACCGCGAAGCCCTCGTAGAAGCGACGAAGCGCGAGCAGGAGGCGGCGGAGCGTTCCCGCCAGGAGGTGGAGACGTTCCGGCGGAAGGCCCTGGCCGAGCTCGATAACCGCGAGGAGGCGCTGCGCGAACAGGCGCGAACCGAGATGGATGCCCATGTGCGGGCCATCCGCGGGGAAGCCGAAGCGGAGATGACGGCCCGAGAGGAAGCGCTCCGCGAGAAGGCGCGGGCGGAGATGGATGCCCGCGAGCGGGCCATCCGCGAGCAGGCCCACGTGGAGATCGAGGCGTGGGAACGTCAGCTCCTCGAGCAGATCCTTCAGGCGGGACAGGCTCGCGTCGGCAGCGCAAGAGTCGAGGTCGCCGTCGAGGGGCCGTCCGGGGAACCGGACCTGGGGCTGGCAGCGCAGCTTCAGCGCGAACAGGAAGCGGTGGAGCAAGCTGCGCTCCGCGGGAGCAAGGCGCTGGACGCATTGCGCAGGGAGCGCGAGGCGCTGGAAGCCTCGGCGCGAGATGAACAGCAGGTGCTCGAGAAGACGCGCGCGAAGATCGAGGAGCTAGTCGAGCAATCTAGGGCCGAGCGGGAGAAGATCGAGCAGGCGCTGCGGGAGCAGGACCGCCGGTTGCGGGTTGTACACGAAACCGCGGGGGCCCCGGAGGCCGAATAGATCGGCGGTTCGTCCCGGATCTGGCCTAGATCGGGGGCTGCTTGGGGAAGGTCGGGTCGACGAAACGGTCCTCGTAGCGTTCCCACCACATCGCCAACATGGTGAGCCCGCGAAGTGCGTGGATTGAACGTGTTCGCCGTAGAAACGGCGTCGGGACGCCACCGGCGATCGCGGCCGTTCCCATCTCCGACAGCCAGTGGCGCACGGGACTCCTCCCCAGGAGCTCGGCGGCCCAACCAATCGCAGCCGCGGAAGTCTCTCGACGGGTTTGCTTCCGAGGGCCCTTCGGGGCGCGGTTCGTGGAGGGCAAGGTCGCCAGAGTTTTATCGACCGACGTGAGCACTTCTTCATAGAAGGCACCATCCAGCTTCTGGTCGAGCGGCACGGCCAGCGCCGCTCTCGCCGGCAGGTCATGAACGAACGGCATTGCCACAGGACGAGCGGAAGCAACGAGACGGGTCGGCGCGAGCGATATGCCGCGCGCGGTTCGAGACGAGAAGACGGTCAGGGTGTGCTGATGTGGATGGCCTGCGAAACGTTCGGCGAGGTCGCGAAGCTGTCTGCGCGCAGCCGACCTCAGTGCATCCGCCACTGCCGCGTCGTATAGACCCGAATCCGTGCTCTTCGGTCGCAATCCGTCCCAGAGCAGCCGGAAGCCCGAGTCGGGATCCACGGTTTCTGCAATCTCCGGAGTCACGAAGACCGCCTTGATCAGAACGTCGCCGCCTAGCCCGTCGAAGATCTTCCCGTGCTCGTGTCGCAGTCGGTGTACCAGCGGCACGAGCCACGGATGCATCGGCCGTTGATATTCGATGAGGTCGAACATCTCTTCGGCATCTGTTCCAAATTCCTCTGGGCGCCCCGCCACCGCAGTGTGATGCACACCCAGCTCACCGGCGACGAGGGCAGCGATTTGCTCCTCTTGCTCACGCCCGTCGTCGACGCTCACGGTCCATGAGCCCACAGAGATGCCGGACCGCTTGAGGAGGGCTAGGAGAAGGCGCGAGTCCCACCCCCCGCTGAGTAGGGAAATGGCTGCTTCGGAACTCGCCGACCTGATCTCTGTGGTTAGTGCGTCGAGGAGACGGCTGACCACCGCTGCGGGTGTCGAATGCTCAAGAGCAACTTCGGACCACGGCCAGGTCGGCCTGGTGACGACTGGTCCCCGTTGCGGGAGGTGCTCCAAGAGTGTCCACGGCTCAAGCCTTCGAATCTCCGCGAATGGCGTGCGATCACCCACCGGGCATCCAAGAGCAAGAATGGCCGCCCACGCTTCCCAATTCGGAGTAACTTCACCGCCCGCCCGAACTAGGGGATCGATTGCAGTGGAAAAGTACGTGGCGTCTCTCTCGGGCCGCACGTACAGTGCCGAAACCCCGGAAACGTCGCTATGCAGAACCCGCCGAACGCCATCGACGACCAATCCGCAATAAAGACCGCGGGCCGCGTCTTTCCACGACCGGATTCGGTGACCGGGCGCGCCGCCCCAATGAAACCCACCAACTCCTGCCCATTGCCACTCGCCCGCATCCCTGCCGAATAGGACGCTTCGATCATCCGCATGCATAGCTTCGGCAGGAAGACCGAGTCGGGCGGCCGCGGCGCGCACGCGGTCCACTTCGTAGCGCCCGACGGCTCCGGTCACATGCGCTGCCCAGGAAGCCGCGGGGCCCATCGAAGGATGTTATCGAGCACCTCGAACGGCCACGGCCTTGGCTAGGATTCCTGCCGTGCCTGTCATTACGAACAGGGGTCCGAACACGACGTGAAGCTGCTCATGGCACTCGATTCGCGCTGGAAAAATAGGGCAGCCATCGGCGAATTCGACCCTTCCGTCGGGTCGTGGTCGAGTTTTCAGCGCATCGACATCCCTGAACCTTTCAACCGCCGAGGCTTTCGCGGGATGACAATGGTTGATGACGAGACGGTCTTCGCCGTCAATTCGGCCGCGCTGTACCGCCTCCGCCGAGATACCGCGGCTGAAGGGCATGCGTGGGCGATCGAACAGACCATTCGTCGTCCTGAGTGGGAGGTAGGCCAGCGGGCGGCCGCCGATCTCCATCATGTGCATTACGTCCGCAGCCGCGACGTGCTTCTTGTCGCAAACACACACATGGACTCGCTAGACGAGGTCACACCCGCTGGCGAGCTCGTCGAACGGCGCTACCTTTGGGACCTCTCCTCGCCGATCGCACAGCTAGCACTCGAGCGCAGGCAAGAACTCTCGATTCACGACCTGGCTCATCTCAATCACGTTGTGACGCACAGAGACTGCACATATCTCACGCTCGGCAATCTCAACGGCACGCGGCTTGGTTGCATCATGTGTGCCGAGACCGGGGAGATCGTCTTGGACGATCTCCATTTTCCTCACGACGGGATGGTGGTTGACGATGATCTCTATGTGACAAGCTCAGACACGAGCGAGCTTCTCATCTGGAACGCCGTCGGGGACATGGAGATCAAAGGACGGACTCCAGACGCCGCACTTTCCATCCCTATTCGCCAAGAGACGTGGAGGGAGAGTTTCCAGTGGGTGCGAGGTATCGCGGTTACCCCGGACTACATAGTTGTCGGTGTCACTCAATGGCGGGGGTCGCTCCCAGGGCGACCGCAGATTCCTCCTCGATTGGTGTTCTTCCACCGTGCCCAACTGGAATACGCGGGCGAGATCTTCCTTCCGCAGCTTGAGGACTTTCCTTCACCGTGCATCTATTCCATCCACGTCCTGTCGGACGAGCCCTCCAACGCCATCCCCGCGGAGGTCTGGGACCGGGCCATCAAATCGCCGCCGCCGACTGAAAGCATCAAGACACCCGAAACCACTGACGAGCCTCAGGATCTCTCGCTGTTGCTGAATCACGAGCGGCGCACAACAACACAACTCAAGAACGAGCTTTCGGGTGTCGGCAAGGAGCTTTCGGGTGTCGGCAAGGAGCTTTCGAGCGTTCAGAAGCGGGCCTCCAGGGCGGAAGGGGAGCTCGTCAAGGTGCGCAAGCGTCTGGCTAAATTGGAAGAACATCACGCAGTCGTTCAGGCGAACTATCAAGCGATACGGGAGACGAGATGGCACCGGCTTGGTCTCGCCATTCGGGACTTTCGCCGAAACCCGCGACATGCATACCGCTTCGCGAAAGCGGTCGCTCGCGCCATATTTCGAGGACGACGCCCGCGAAGAAGGCCCAACGACACGGGTCGCTTCAGTAAGATCGACCTTCCAAGGGTCGAGCTAACTGCGGGTCCCCGAGCACGGCCGGACTTATCGGTGGCGGTCATCCTCGACACGTTCTCTTCTCTTGCCTTCCGATACGAGTGGTATCAGATCGAGCCCACCCCAAAGAATTGGCGCGAGCTGCTCGAGGACGACCGTCCGGATCTGCTCTTCGTAGAGTCGGCATGGTGGGGCAACGATTCAAAATGGGCCGGGGCGATGAGCCGCCCAACCTCACCGAGTCGTCCCCTTCGAGAACTCGTTTCTTGGTGCAAGGCGAACGGGATCCCAACCGTCTTCTGGAACAAGGAGGACCCACCCAACTTCGACAAGTTCATTGGGACTGCCAGGCTCTTCGATTACGTGTTCACCGTCGACGCCGACTGCCTTCCCCGATACAGACAGCTCCTTGGCCACGATCGGGTTGCCCTGCTTCCCTTTGCTGCACAGCCCCGAATCCACAACCCGATGGCCGTTCCCGGCGGTCGACAGTACGACGTTGTTTACGCCGGCACCTATCACGCGGCGAAGTACCCCGAGCGACGGGAGCAGATGGAGCTGATCCTCGGCCCCGCGCGGGAGTTCGGGCTTCATATCTTCAGCCGAATGATGGGCGACACAAGATACGCCTACCCGCCTCAGTACGCCGATTTCATCGTGGGTTCCCTCGACTACGAACAGATGCTGGCCGCGTACAAGGCGTACAAGGTGTTTCTCAACGTGAACACCGTCACCGAATCCGAGACGATGTGCGCGCGTCGCGTCTTCGAACTATCGGCATGCGCTACGCCAGTCGTGTCGGGCTTCTCTGCTGCACTGGAGAAGCAACTCAATGGGCTGGTGTCCATCAGTCGGCAAGCGGAAGATACGACGACGGCGCTCAAGGAACTCCTGAGCGACAGTGAATTTCGCGACCGGCGCGGCCATCTGGCCATGAGGGCGGTGTTCGCAAAACACACCTACTCCCATCGCGTGTCTGATGTGCTCTCTGCCGTCGGCTTGCCCGACATGAAGACACCCGACAGCGTCTCCATCGTCCTGGCAACCAATCGGCCACACCAGCTCGACCACGCGATCGCTCAGGTCGCCCGTCAGAAGCACAGCCCCCTTCAGCTCGTGCTCGTCACTCACGGGTTTCAGCGAGAGGACATCCCGCGACTGGCGCGAGAAGCCGGCCTCGAGGACGTCGAGGTTCGGAGTGCAGATCGGTCGATGACTCTCGGTGCCTGTCTCAATATAGGAATCGAAGCAGCAGACGGGAAGTTCATCGCCAAGATGGACGACGACAACCTCTACGGTGCGGACTACCTCAGCGACCTTATGTTCTCCTTCGCCTTTGCTGGCGCCCAGATCGTTGGCAAGGGAGCTCACCATGTCTTCCTGGAGAACAGCGGAAGAACGCTTCTGAGGTTCGACCATCTCGAGCACACAAGGACCCGGTTCATCCAGGGGGGCACGATTCTGGGCACAAGAGATGCGCTAGCCGCGCTTCGGTTCGCCGACATACCTCGAGGTGTCGATACGGACCTACTCAAGCGAGCGCGCAAGCGACAACTCGGAATCTACTCGGCGGATCGCTTCAATTTCGTCTCAGTTCGCAGCGGTAGGCCTGACGAGCACACGTGGAAGATAGAAGATGAAGATCTCGAGCGAACCGGCAAGGTAGCGATCGAGGGGCCTCCGGATGACCGCATCTTCTTCTAGACGCCCGCCTGAGAACACCTTTGTTTGAAGCCGCTGCCTCGGCACGGACACTGCACGAGCACCTCGCTTCATGAGCCGACTCGAGCGACCTGAGGCACACAGCGTTCCCTCCCGCTTCGTGCGTACCGCTCGCTGGCACGTGCGCCGGACGCGCAACTGGTTCGCGCAACGCTTCCTTGGCCTACCTCGGATCAGAACGCTGCCGGACTTCCCTGAACGAGTCCTTCGCGTGCACCGTGGCTGGATAGATGGTCGCCGGCAACAGGCTATCCTTTCGTACTCCTGGTCGGGACGGGTTCTCGACGTCGGATGCGGCAGAGGGTACGTGTCGAGCCTGGTTGCTGCGGCTCACTCGCCGAGCCTCATCGTCGGTCTCGAACCGAGCTTCAAGCTAGCGCGGACCTCGCTAAGCCTAGCCGCGCTAAACCGCGCCACTCGGTTCCTTCCCGTTCAAGGGACTGGCTCGGTGATTCCCTTCTCCTCTCGTTCTTTCGACTGGATCTTGGTGAGCGAGGTTCTAGAACACACATACGAGCCGCTTGACATCCTGAAAGAGTGTGCTCGAGTCCTCCGCCCAGCCGGTCGCGCACTCTTGACGGTTCCAAGCTACGGCGCCCTGCCGCCAGGCGGACCCGTTGCGGGACACGTCCAGGACTTCCAACCGGCGGCATTCATCGACCTGGTCAAGAAAGCCGGACTCCAAGTCGTTCAACGCCGTACCGTGGCGATCTTCGAGTTCTACCTGCTCACCCAGGCACAGGGCCCTCGCTCGCCGCTCTCCGTTGCATGACGCTGAAGGGCGCGCGCGCCCAACGCCCCTCAACTCTGCCCATCACGCTGGGCAGCGTCGACCGACTCCCTGTGCGACAGTTCCACCAACCGAAGCTCCGTTCCATGCCACACGACCTCCGCGCCCTGGTACCGGAACTGATCTGATGTGAGGACAAACCACACACCCGCCAACGACTCCACATTTGTGCCCGCCCTCCCAATCCGGTCCAGTGGTCGTCTCAGAACGTATGCCAAGTAGTTCCTATCCGCGCGTCCTCCGAAGTCCATCGACACGGAGGCGTCTCCCACAAGCGACCGAAGCTCCCTCCGATCATGGAACGCTGCACTCATCCGGGACTCCCGAACGCGGTTCCGTGTCTCCAATGCTGTACTAGGCATCGCAAGAGTGGAAGCCAGCATCAGAACGGCTGCTCCAACTCTTAGAGGCACTAATCGCTGTCCCTCGGGTACCGCCCCGAATACCAGCCAGCCGCCAACTAGTACGAAAGGGAACACGTACGCCAGGAATCGGACGTTGAAGTAGTACATCGGAAACCATTCGGCGATTCCCACGGTCATCACAACGAATAGCCAAATGAAGATGAACGCCCGCTTTAGGTCGACAGTAAGTCGCCGGAACAAAGCGACCACCAACACATTCGCACCGAGTGTTGCCGCAGGAAAGATCCACAACGAGTGGAGTACGTAAGTCATGCTCATGCTCGAGATTGTGAACCCGCCGACCGCTATCGGCTCGAAGTCGAGATGAGGAACGTCCACGAGTCGACCGTTAGCAAATAGCCAGTTCACCCCGGCGATCGCCAGCGCCGTGTGCCACACTACGAAGAGGCCTGCAAACAGCCCTACCTGCTGCAAGAGGAAGCGGTTCTCTAGAACCCTCCGAAGTCGGCTCTGGAGACGCGATCCCTCCTCCGACAATGCGGATATCACGACCTCCGTTAGCACAAACGCGCCGACCATTACGACGAACGGGGGACGACCCAGCGTCACCACGAAGATTGCGAGCCCTAGGAGTCGGGACCTCCGCGCATAGAGGAGCAATGCGAAGAGCAGCACCGCCACATTGATATGGACATCCTCGGCGCCGTTGGCGAACGTCATCATCAGGCCCGACGCTAGGAATGACGCCGCCATGGCCACGGCGGTCCACTGTGACGACAAGAGCCGACGGCCCAACGCGTAAACCAACGTCACGTTGCCCGCTCCCGTCAAGCCCTGCAGAAGATGGGGTTGATCGTAGAAGAGCGAGTGCAGAGGTTTGACCAGTACGTAGAAGAAGCGGTCGTTTCGGTGAAAGAAGATGTCAACCCAGTGAATGCGCGCGTTGGACGGAAAAGCGTTGTGCGGGTACGCCAACAACGAATAGATAACAAAAGCAGCCACGACGAGTACTGCGATGGCCACCATTGGACGGAGGCGAGCAAACCATCGCGTTGCGTGACTCCAAACGCCCGACCCCACAACTAGGCCTGTACTCGTCCCCAACAGGATCGCAACGCCGAGCCCGCGGAGAACCCAAGGCCCCGCCTCCTGGAATGGGGGGTAGAAGGTCCCGGAACTCCTCACCATCGCTCTCCCGGGTAGGAGGTCCTGCAATCCGCTGGCTACGGCCTGGCCGGCCAAGAGCAACCCAAGACCAAGAAGGCCTCCGACGCCCGCGATAAATCGCGGGAAGTGTGTCCGCGGCTGGCTCATCGCCAACTCCGGTTAGGGGACCCGGTCTGCGAGTGGGACGACGTGCTACTGTGCGGCGAAGTCACGCGCTCGGAGTCTACAGACTGCGGTCACCAGCAGCCCTCCCGGCAGCTACCATTGTCCCCGCGAATAACCAACACTGGTTCGCGATCAAGACATGTCAACCAAGCCGCCATTCCCCGAGAGATCCCACGAACAGAACAGGATCCGTTTCAATGTGCCTCCCCTCGTCGGCTCCGAGTTCACATACATTCAGGAGGCTCTTCAGCGAGGCCATGTCTCCTCATCCGGTCCCTTCTCTGAGCGCGCAGCCGAAGTGCTTCGAGCTTTTCATTCAGCGCAGCACGTCTTCCTGACCACTTCTTGCACCGACGCACTCGAAATGACGGCGATGCTCTTGCGGCTGAACCCCGGTGACGTCGTCATCGTCCCGTCCTTTTCCTTCGTCTCCACCGCGCTCGCCTTTGCCCGCAGCGGCGCCCGACTGCTCTTCGCCGACATCGAGCGGGACACCCTTGGTATCGATCCTGCGCACGTCGCCCACTTAGTCGATGAGCGCGTACGAGCAGTCGTCGCCGTCCACTACGCAGGTGTCGCATGCGACATGGACGGTCTAGCAAGCGCAGTGGCGGGACACTCGGTCGATCTCATCGAAGACAACGCTCAGGGCCTGTTCGGCTTCTACCGCGGTCGCGCCCTTGGCTCCTTTGGTCGACTCTCAACGCTGAGCTTTCATGAGACTAAGAATTTCGTTTGCGGTGAGGGTGGAGCACTAGTAGTAAACGACGAGAAGGACGTGGAACGCGCACACGTCCTTTACGACAAGGGCACTAACCGACGTGCGTTTATGAGCGGTCTCGTCGACAAGTACTCTTGGGTCGATGAGGGTTCCTCGTTCGGGATGTCAGACGTCCTCGCCGCCTATCTTCTCGCTCAGCTCGAAGCGCGGGAGAGCATACTCTCACGTCGTCGTCAACTCTGGAATCAGTACAACGAGGCGTTGGCTCCGGAGGCCGCTAGCTATGGCTTCGAGACGCCACATATTCCGCCTGATCGCGATCACCCGTACCACATGTACTACGTCCTCTTGCCCACCCAATCGGCACGTGACGCTGTTCTCAGCAGCCTCGCCAGGCTAGGCATAGCGGCCGCGTTCCATTACATCCCTCTTCACAACGCTTCGGGAGCTCAGCGATACATTCGGTCTTCGACCGAGTGTCCGGTTACGAGCGAGATCAGCAGTCGGCTGCTCCGACTACCCTTTCACAGCGCATTGGAACCTCAGGACGTGGCCCAGGTGACCGATGCGTTCCTTCGAGCTGTGTCAGAGCTGTGAGTTCCGACGTATTGGCGGACAAGTCATCGCCCATTCTCTACAGCGTCGTTATCCCCGTTTTCAATAGCGAGCGGCTGGTTGGCACAACCGTTGACCGAGCGGTGGCTTTCTTCGAGTCTCACAGTCTGCGATACGAGATCATCCTCGTAAACGACGGCAGTCACGATGGCAGTTGGGACATCATCAGAGCCAAAGCACTGACCAATGAGCACATCATCGCGCTCCGCCTCCTCAAGAACTACGGCCAGCACAACGCGAATCTCTGCGGCTTTCGACACTCGACCGGTGACTACATCATCACTCTTGACGACGATGGACAGAATCCTCCCGAGGAGATCATTCATCTCATCAGGAGCGCGACGGAGGGAAAATACGATGCCGTCTTTGGCCGATTCGACATCAAGCAAAGCTCCGGCGTCCGAACTCTCGGTAGCAGGGCAATCGGCCTGATCAACCGACGCATTTTCGGTCAACCGCGAGACCTCGTGGTCAGCAACTTTCGCATTCTTCGGCGTGATGTGGTCGCTCGCATCTGCGATTCCAGAACCGCCTTCCCCTACATCACGGGTCTCGCTCTGCTCAACTCGAGCCATAGAGCCAACGTCACGGTTCGCCATGAGCCACGACGTGTTGGCAAGAGCAACTATTCCCTACTTCGCATACTTCGCTTGGTCATGACCATCTTGTTCAGCTACTCATCTTTTCCGCTGCGCTTCCTCGCAAGCCTGGGCGCCGTCATCTCACTCCTGAGCTTCCTCATTGGGGGTGCATACCTTCTGCTGGGACTGGTTCGAGGAACCCGTGTCGAGGGCTGGACCACGTTGGTCGTGCTTCTATCGTTCCTGAACGGCACGACGATACTCTTGCTCTCGATGCTCGGCGAGTACATCGTCCGCACCCTCAACCAAGTAAGCCAGACTGAGCCCTATCACGTCAGCGAGCGCGTTGCCATCGGCGGCTAGTCACTTCTTCATCATCGGCGCACAACGCTGTGGCACGTCGCTTCTGTACGAACTCCTCGATGAGCTTCCTGACGTCGCGATGGCCAGGCCGATACGTCCAGAGCCCAAGTGGTTCCTCGATCCTGGCACCATCGACCGAGAAGCACAGGCGCGACACTTGCGTCTCTTCCACGACATCGCCGCTTCTCATCTTGGCGAGAAATCCACGAGTTACATCGAACATCCCGAGGTCGCGAGCCGCATCCTGGAGACGTACCCACACGCCAGGTTTCTCGTCCTTCTCCGCGAGCCCGTAGCTCGCGCTCTCTCCAACTATCGCTTCAGCGTGGAAAACGGCATCGAGGAACTTCCGCTGGATAACGCACTTACCCCAGAGGCGGAGGACCGTCTCTATGATCCGCAACTGTTCTCAGTTTCCCCCTTCGCCTATCTCAAGCGGGGTCGCTACATCGAGTACTTGCAGCCCTGGCTCAAGGAGGTGTCCAGCGAGCAGTTATTCGTCGTCATATTCGAGGAGCTCGTGAGCCGCGGCGAAACGTTCGAGGAGGTGTGCTCCTTCCTCGGCGTCAAGGCGAGTGGGCAGCGTAAGCCCGCACGGGTCGTCAATGCTTCCATTGAGCCGATGCCAGCAGTCTCCAACCAGCTCCGGTCGAGGCTCGAGAAGTACTTCGCGCCCGTGAACGCTCGACTCGAATTACTGCTCGGGCGTCGACTGCTAACGTGGCGCTAGAGTCCGGGCGCGAAATCACCGAGCATTTCTGAGTCAACGGAGGCGGGAGGACTAGCGAGTGACCGTGCCTCGAACACGAGCATGATTACGAACGCGGAGGCCTCCGAAGCGAGAAACGCCCACGCGACGCGATCGGCGGGGCTTCCATGGCCTAAAATAAGCCAACCCACGCCGATCAGAAGGCTAGCTCCCCAACTTCTCAGCAGAAGGTGAGCCCTACCTCGACTGATAAGTACGATTCCTTCGGCAAGCGTGCCCAAGGCGACCCCTGTTCCGGCCGCGATCACCACGAGGGTCGACACCGGCATCTCGGTCCCTCGCCCGAAGAGCGCCCTCACGAGCTGCGGCCCTACTACGATCGCCACACCGGCCCCTACACCTACCGCAATAAGTGTCCCGAACACGCTGACACGTAGCGCTTTGCGAAGGCGTCGATCATCGCGATCAACGACGAATCCGGTCAGCAGATGCGTAAATCGACTACCGATCCCACTCGCGACCAGGTAGGGCGCTCGAAAGACGGCCAAGGCGGCGAACATGGCTGTCACCGCTCGCGCAGGCGCATCGAGCAAGGCCATGGCGATCGGTCCGCCGGTAAGGACCAGCTGCGCTATCAGCGAACCCCCAGCGATGTTTGAAAGGAAGGCCAGCTGAACCTCTCCCGCACTCGCCGCGCCTTCGCGGCGGAACAGTAGCGCTCCGGGCCAAGCCAACGCTATAGCGAAGCCGGCAATGAGCACCCAGCCGAAGGCGTTGGCATCCCATCCCAAAGCTCCCGCTAACAGCGCGAGGCCAACCCTCAACAAGTTCTCGGCACCTAGCGCCACACCGCAGGCTAGGAATCGGCCTCGGCCTGCGAGTCCTCCACGGAGCAACCCGACAATTGCCGAGCCGATGGGTATGAGACCCATCAGTACCGGAAAGACGAGGTCCTCTCGTCGAAACAAGCTCGCCCTGGCGAACCAGGCGGCGCCAGTCGTTGCGATCGCGATCCCGCTGGTCGCCACCGCCAGCCGCGGTAGCGCCATACGCACACCGGTCTCACCACCGTCGGCTCGGAGTCTCCGCACGACCCAATGCTGGATCGGAAAGGCGAGAGTTGCTCCCGCAGCTGCCCACGCCGCCCACAGAACGGACACGGGGGCAAACGCTGCAGCTCCAACCGAGCGAGTGCCGATCGCCGCGTACGCATATGCGGCTAGGCCGCCGACAATTGCGCCTAGCCCAAGACTCAGGGTCTCCCCCGCGAGCCGAACGCGATCCTGCCTGGCATTTGGGTTCATTGATTGGTGCTCGGCAACCTACCTCGGCGGTGGACCAGGATCTCATCGCCCGAGCATCCGTCCGTCCCGGTCGGTAATGCACGTTTGCTCCGTACCGGCACCAGCAATCCCCGCTAGTTTGTCGGACTACTAGATGCCGCGCGAGATGGCGGCCGCCTTCTTTGCCTTCGCAAACTCTGTGTAGGCAGCCACAACCGCCTCCGGGGTTCCGTGCTGTTTGATCTTCCCCTTATCCAGCCAGATCACGTCCGTCGCCAGGCCATTGATGAACTGGAGGCTGTGGCTCACAAGAACGATCGCGCCAGCGCCCGCACAGAGCTCGTGCATCCGGTTGGTGGCCTTCTCCCTGAAGGCGGCATCGCCAGCAGACAATGACTCATCGATCATCAGGATGTCGGGGTCCATGTGGGCAGCGACAGAAAAGGCAAGCCGGCTGTACATTCCTGACGAGTACGTCTCCACAGGCATGTCGATCCACTCGCCGAGATCTGCGAAATCCACGATTGCATCGAGCTGCTCTTCGACCTGAAACAGTGCCTTCCCCGAAGCAAGCGCACCCAAGTAGATGTTTTCGCGTCCGCTCAACGTCTTGTTGAAGCCGACCCCCAGGGAGAGAAGCGTCGTCACTTCTCCGCGGACAACAATTCGTCCCTCAGCCGGCGGGAGGATTCCTGCCATCGCACGCAACAGCGTCGACTTCCCCGCGCCGTTGGATCCGATCACCCCGAGCACGTTCCCCCGAGGCAGCGAAAAGGTCACGCCGTCGAGAGCGGTGATTGTACGCGTCATGCGCCTCCGCTGACCGAGGTGTCGCAGCGTTGTCTTGAGTGTCGGCCTGCGATCCATGTGGGCCCGATAGCGAACCTTCAGGTCCGTCACCTCGATCGCGAGGTCTTGTCGACTCTTGCCTGAGACGTCCATGGCTACACCCGAACCGCGAAGTCGCGTTCCCGTGAGAGGAAGAGCCAAGCGCCGAAGGCCAACGTGCCAACCGCCCACAGCAACGCAATCAAGAGCAGCCCCTGGTCAGGCCAGCGGCCGTCGCTCAGCACCTGGTGCCATGTCTCCAATATCGGGTAAAGGGGATTCATCCTCAGGATCACGTGGGCAGGCCCGGCCGCCGAGGTCCCTTGGATCTCGTCGAATCGATACAAGACCGGCGACAGGTAAAGCCACAGGCGGAAGACGTAGGGCAAAAACGAACTCGTGTCGCGGAAGTAGACGGTCAACGTTGATAGGACCAAGACCAACCCGAGGTTGAACACGGTCTGGATGAAAAGGATCAATGGAAGGGCGAGCAACTGCCCGCCTACTGGGAAACCCGCGATCAGGTGCAGGATCGCGTAGACAGCCAATCCGGGGATGTAGAGCAGCAAGGCCGTGAGAACCGACGACATCGGTAGCAACACGCGAGGCAGGGTCGTGTTGGCGATGAGACTTCCGCCCGCCGTAACCGCCGTGGACCCCGCCTGCCCGGCGTTCCGCGTGTAGTAGTAGGCAAAGAGGCCCCCCACGAGGAACGTCAGGAAGTCGAAGCCGTGCGACGATCGCCGGACGATCGTGAACAGGAGCCAATAGACCAACGCCAGCAACAGCGGATTGAGGACGACCCACAGCTGACCGAACCAGGAATCGAAGTGCCGAGCCTTGAGTTCTGCTCGCGTTCGGAAGTACAGATAGGTTCGCCCCTGCCACACGCGCTGCATGTACCTCCGCAACGGAGGAAGCCCATGCCCGCCGTGCCGCTCGAAGACGTGCTCCGTATACGTCGTTGTGTCTTTGTTCAATGCACTTCCTCGGTGCTCAGCATGGGCGCCGTCCGGCTACCTCTATGGTCGTCGCGCCGAAGGCGAAAGGATACTTTGAATCGCGAAAACGCTCTGGACAACGTCACCCAAGGCGATTCGGCCCGCATAGGGACGCGTACACGTCCAGCAATGTCTTCTCCTGGCTCTCCCATGAGTAGTTCGTCCGGACCGCCCTAGCGGCGCTCTTGCATCGATCGAGTCTTGGAGCCAACCTCGTCATTGCTTCCGCGATCGAGTCCGGGCTCGAAGCGTCGAAGATCTCGCCGACCCCGTGGTCCGTCACGACCGGCCGGATATCCGAAAGATCGCTCGCCGCCACCGCCAAGCCTGCCTGCAGGTACTCGTACAGCTTGTTCGGCGCGGCGAGCTCGTTGTTCCGACCGACTGGTAGATACGACACCAAGCCGATGTCGGCGCCTGCCACCGTTTCGACAACGGAGTCCGGTTCCACCGGATCGAAGAACACGACCTTCTCTGACGCCAGGGCACGAAGCGCACCCTCCAGGGGCCCCCATCCGAGCATCACGAGTCGGAACCCGTCCAAGAGGTCCATCGCTCGCACCACGTTCTCCAACCCGCGATTGGGCGAGAACCCTCCCGCATACACGACCAGCGTCTCTCCTTCCCGTCGCAAGGCCGCCAGTGGCGACGCCATTGGATCAACAGGTGTCGTAGGCGCAGGCGGGCAATTCATCACGACGACGGGCATCTCGATCCCGTACCGCCGCACCAGTTCCTCGCCGCGCGACTGAGACGGCACGATGACCACGTTCGCTGAATGGATGAGCCTGCGCTCCAAGCGGCGCCAACGTGCGCGCTCGCCACGACGGAAGCCCGTTAGGTCGGGCCATAGCTCATGTGCGTCGTACACGACGCGTGCTTCATGCACCCTCGCCGCCGCAACCGCGGGCTCGAGCGTGTTGAGGTCGTGAGCGTGATAGACGTCGGCCTCGATCGCCTTCGCAGCATTAGTCAGCCGGGAAGCGAATAGTCTGTCGCGGATCCAGACCAAGGTCTTTGGACGAGGAAGTTGTAGCCGAGGTGCGGCCGAGACCGTACGCGCGATCGTCGGCCCGGCCAGCGCTCCGGCCCGCACCGGTCGGAGCACCACGAAACCATCGCGCTCCTCGCGTTCTGGCAGGTCTCCCGCACGTAAGGCAACGACGGTGACCTCATGGCCCGCCCCCGCCAAAGATCTCGCCTCCCGCAGCACGCGTGCATCCCGCGTGAATGTGTTGCGGAGCAGCATGCAGATGCGCAAGTCAGAACCTTAGTTCCCCGTTCAGGGCCCGCTGGTCCATCCCACGATCACGTCGGCGATCCTCTCGCCCGCCTGGCCGTCCCATAGCGGCGGCCGCTTCGCTTCCGGCCTCGGCCCCCGCACCGCCTCGACGGCCGCCTTCGTGATCGCCTCGGGATCGGCCCCCACGAGCCGGTTCGTGCCCATCTCCACCGTGATGGGCCGCTCGGTGTTCTCGCGCACCGTCAGGCACGGCACGCCGAGCACCGTCGTCTCCTCCTGGATCCCCCCCGAATCGGTGAGGACCACACTGGCATCCATCATCAGTCGTAGGAAGTCGATGTAGGGCACCGGCTCGACGCACGACACCCGGCCGAAGCCGGATCGCTCGGCCTCCAGATCGACGAGCTCCTCCAGCCCAAACGTCCGGACCATCTTCTGGGTGCGCGGATGCGCCGGGAACAGGACGGGCACGTCCTCGGACACCTCGCGCAGCGCCTCGAGGATCCGCCGCAGTATCTCGGGATCATCGACGTTCGACGGACGGTGCAGCGTCACCAGCGCGTACTTCTGCTTTTCAACACCGATCCGGTCCAGGATGTCCGAGGACTCGGCCCGCGGACGGTGCCGCTCAAGCGAGTCGATCATCGGGTTCCCGACGAAGTGGACCCGGCCCGCATCGACACCTTCGCGCACCAGGTTGTCCTCGGCCTCCGGCGACGTCGTGAACAGCAGTTCCGAGATCTGGTCGGTTAGGACCCGGTTGATCTCCTCCGGCATGGTCCGGTCGAAGGAGCGCAGCCCCGCCTCGACGTGTGCTACCGGGACACCGAGCTTCGCGCACGTTAGCGCAGCCGCCAGCGTCGAGTTCACGTCGCCCACCACCACGACCAGGTCCGGCTTCACCTGCGTCAGCACCGGCTCGAACCGCTCCATCACCCGGGCCGTCTGGACGGCGTGCGTCGCCGAGCCGACTTCGAGATAGGCATTCGGCTCGGGCAACCCGAGCTCGGTGAAGAACGCCTCGGACATGTTCTTGTCGTAGTGCTGGCCGGTGTGCACCAGCGGCACAAGCACGTCTCTCGACGACAGGGCGCGAAGCACGGGCGCCACCTTCATGAAGTTCGGTCGCGCGCCGGCGACGTGGAGGACCTTCATCACACGAGTACACTACCGGCTGATATTTCGACCAACATGCGGGCATGACTCGTCCCAAACGCGCGCTTCTGCTCGTTCACTCCTATTACCTCCGCGACACTCGAGCTCGGCGGCACGGCGGAGCGCTCGCCGAAAACGGGTGGCACGTCGACGTTGTGTGTGCGCGCGATTCCGGAGAGCCGTTTCGCGAGTCGACCGGATCGCTGCGTCTGTGGCGGCTACCGACCCGGCGACGGGGCGGCTCTGCCCAACGAAGGATCTTCGAGTACGTCTCGTTCGCGCTTCTCGGACTGCTCGTAGTTACCGCGCTTTGGGTCCGCAGACGTCACCGCTTCGTCTACGTGCTCGGCATGCCGAACTTCATCGTCTTCTGCGCGCTCCTCCCGCGGATCGCCGGCGCTCGCGTCGTTCTCGACATGCGCGACCCCTTTCCGGAGTTCTTCCTCGCCAAGTACGAGAGTTCGGATCGTCACCTGATGCATCGTCTGCTCCTCGCGGAGGAACGACTCTCCGCGCGCTTCGCGTCCTCGGTTCTCACCGTCGTGCCGAGCATGGCCGAGCTCTACACGAGGAGCGTCCCTCACAGCCGCATCTCAATCGTGTGGAACTCCGCCGACCCACGACTGTTCGTTCCCCGCGACCCGCACCGCCGCGATCCCGACGACAGAACGCTCCTGTACGTGGGGACGGTCACCCATCCTTACGGAGTGGACTTGGCCGTGCGGGCTGTGGCGCGCCTACGTGACCGCGTTCCCCGACTCCGAATGCAGGTCGTCGGCGACGGTGACCTCCTGGGGACGCTCGAAGCGATCGCACACTCCGAAGGCATCACCGACCGGCTCGAGCTGAGAGGACCCGTGACGCTCGAGCAGGTCTCCGGCTTCATTGAGGAGGCATGGCTGGGCGTCCAGCCCATCCGTCCGAGCCCACTCATGCGTCACAGTCTCTCGACGAAGATCCTCGAGTGGTGTCGCGTCGGACTCCCCGTAGCTGCGGGACGCACACCTCCACTGCTCGAGCTGTTCACCGACGACGAGATCCTGTTTCACGAACCCGGCGACGTCGAGGGCCTCTGTTCTCGCATCTGCGAGGCCGACATCGACCCGGCCGGGCTGGAGAGCCGCGCCGATCGGGCGCGCACCGCGGTCGAACGCATCGGCTTCGATGAACAGGTCGCGGCCTTCCTTCGGGAAGCCGAGCGGACGTGACACGTTGAGCGACGCCGGCGACATCTGGACGTACTTCGCCGCGTTCGGTGCCGCTCTCGTGGCGTCCCTCGTGGCCACGCCCATCGCCCGGCGGACGGCCGTCCGGTTCGCCATCCTCGACCACCCCAACGATCGGAAGGCGCACCCCGACCCAACGCCGTATCTAGGCGGATTGGGGATCGTCGTCGCCTTCGTCGCGGTGATGGTGGTCGGTGCGATCGCGCGCGGGGTCGAGGGGGAGAACGACAAGATCGCCGTCCTCCTGGGCGGGGGCCTCGCCCTCGCCGCCGTTGGGCTGATCGACGACCTTCGGCCCGTCCCCTGGTGGCTCAAGGCCGCGGCCATCCTCGCCCTCGCCGGCGCCCTTTACGCCGTGGGCGTTCGGGCCGAACCCTTCGGCGCCTGGCAGCTAAACCTCCTCCTGACCCTCGGCTGGGTTCTCGGGATCACAAGCGCCGTGAACTTCCTCGACAACATGGACGGGCTGACCGCCGGAGTCGCGGCCATCGCGGCGGGCTACATCGCGGTACTCACGGCGCTCACGGGACAGATGGTCGTCGCGAGCCTGTCGGCCGCGGTGGCCGGATGCGCTTTGGGTTTCCTTTGGTACAACCGGCCGCCCGCGCGGATCTTCATGGGGGATACGGGAACCCTGTTCCTCGGATGGCTGCTGGCCGCGCTGGCGCTCGAGCCGCGCTTCGACAATCTGCAACGCGTGACGTTCTTCGTCCCCATCGCCGTACTGGCCGTGCCGATCTTCGACACGGCGATGATCACCATGTCCCGGATCCGCCGAGGCCATTCACCGTTGAAGCCGGGCCTCGACCACACTTCGCACCGGCTCGTTCGCCTGGGGATCCCCCGTCCCGCCGCCGTTGGCCTTCACTACGTCGCAGCCATCGGATGCGGATGGCTGGGCGTGGTCATCGCATTCGCCCAGCCCTCGACGGCCTACCTCTTGATGGGGTGGATGGTCGCGCTGGGGCTGTTCGTCGCCGTCCTCTTGCTCCAGGTCGAGGACCGATAACGGGGCCGCCTCCGGGCGAATCCCGAGCTAGCGGATCACCCGGCCGGCACGAAGGCCACGTGCGATCTCGGCCTGCGTCTGCGAGCGTTCCCGCAGCTCGGCTACTTCGTCTTCGTCTTCGGCCTCCTCCGACCACTGGTGCAGCAGATCGGCGTAGAGGTCGTGCGCCTGGGGGTTCAGCGGATCGAGGGTGACGACCTCGCCGAGCCAGCCGTCGGCGTCGCTGAAGAATCTCTCGTCGCCGGCGCCGAGCTGCGTGTAAACCCTGGCGGCGTTGATCATGAAATACACGTTGCGAGGCTGGAGGCCGACGGCGTCTTCGTAGAACGCCGCCGATCGGCGCAATGCGGTCGCACTCGTGAATGGAGCGGCCGAATCGTCGGCAACGGTCTCGAGATACGCGCCGGCCAGACCCCGGTACGCCGCTTCACGAGGATCGAGACCGATGGCCTTCTCGTATAGCGCCATCACGTCGCTCGACCATCCTTGCGGAGCACGCTGCTGCGCTGTCCGGATCGCGTAATCGGCGCGCAACGGCCCGACTCCGACACCGATGGCCACGAGAGCCACAACAACGACCGTTGCCCCAGACACCCACGGCTGCGCGAACCACGAGCGGGGGCGGGATTGCTCCGTTTCTGCCGAAGACGGATCGGGCGGAGCGTCCGATGCTTCGTCCACATCCCCGTCCTCATCCGCCTCCTGCTCGCCTCCCCGACGGTCCACCAGGACGGCGATGCCGGCAAGAGCCACCCACCCCATCATCGCGAGCGACGGTACGTCGATCGAATACATGCCTTGCACGAGGTAGGCAACGAGGCCGGCGCCAAAAACAGCGATCAACCGTCTGCGTGCCGGATTCCGCGTGGCGGCTCCGGCCACGAGCATGAGGGCAGATCCGACGAGGAAGAGGTAGGTCCCCAACCCGATCAGTCCTGTTGCCGTCGACCAACCGAGGAAGATGTTGTGCGGCTTGTCGGTCAATGACAGCCCCAAGCGTCTCGCATCGCTCGGGCTCCTGAACGTTCCGTACTGTCCGAAGTACGACTCCGGCCCCCACCCGAGCAACGGACGGCTCATGGACATGCGCCACGAAGCACCCCACACCTCCGTGCGGTAGCTCGCCGTCCCCGCCCGGAACAACCCTTCTTCGGAGCGATCGGTGGGATCACCGATGACGAACGGCATCACCGCCAGCACGAGAAGGGCTGCAGCGACGAGGGCCATTTTTCGCACCGCGTTCATCCGTGAGGTGAAAAGGAGCAGGGCCACGCACCCCGCAAGCGCGGCGAGTATCCCGGCCCGGCCCTGAGTGAGCAACAGTCCGGCCAGCACGATGCCACCCACGCCGGCCCAGACCACGCGCGTTCCCCTGAGCTTGGAAGAAAGGAATAGGTAAAGGACGAAGGGCGCGGTGATCCCCAAGTAGGCGGCGGTGAACGACGAGTTGCCGAGGTTCCCGATCGGGAAGGTCGGCTCTCCACCGCCCAACTCTTGCCAATTGAACGGGTCGAGCCCCAGGCGCTGGAAGACGACGTAGGTACCGACGACACCACCTGCTGCTCCGATGGCGACCGCGATCTGCGAAAAGGATCCGGGGCGGCGCCGGTAGAGGGCGACCAAGAGGATCAGCAAGCCCACGTACAACGCGATGGAAGCAAGGCCTTCGTAGCGGTGGTAAAGACCGTGAAACGACAAGGTGCGGTTGGGCCCCATGAGCGTCGACAGAGCCGTGACGCCGAGGACGGCCAAGGCCGCCACGACGATCCGCGACCGTGGGAAGAACGGACCGCTCCTGGAAAGGCGGCTCGAGAACCACCATGCGCCGGCGGCGAGAACGACGAGGACCCACAAGGTGGTCATCTTCGTCAAGTTGAACGCGTCGTTGGTTCGCGGATCGAACACCACGGGGACGACGAGGACCGCCGTGGTCAGGATGTATCGGGCCACTCGCTGGACGGTGGTCGCGACCAACCGGGGATCGCCCGAGCCCCACAAGGTCGCGAGCCACACTGGTACTGCTGCCGGGGTTTGTTGTGTGACTTCCCTTTCAGGAGCCGGGACGGCGGTGCGGGGCTGACTGGGCTGCGCGCGTTCCGGCGCGCGCTCGGGCTGCTCGCGTTCGGGTTCCGCGAATCGTTCGGGTTCCGCGAATATGGGTTCGGACGGGCGGGGCTCTCCCAGGATGGGATCCGTGGGCGCGGATGGCTCGAGGATGGGCGCGTCCGCGGGCGCTTGGTGGCCTCCGCGCTGGTTCGGTGCGTCCCTGCGCTCGTCCTCGTTCGGCATCCGCACAGGGTAGCGGCTGGGTCCAGTCCCGTCCTACTGGGGGGCGCGACCTGCGCGCAAGCGATCGGCTGACTCGTCCATCGCCCGCGCAAGAGCGAGCAACTCCCGCTCTTCCGGGTCGCCGGCAGCATCGGCCCAGCTTCGCAGGAGGTCGGCCCGCCCGGGGGTCGCGGGGGTCGCGTGAGACCGCGCGGCGCAGCCACCGGTCGGCGCTGGAGAAGCCGCGCTCGTCGAACGTCTCCCCCAACCTGGAGTAAGCGCGGGCCGCGCCGATCAAGAAGTGCATGTTGCGCGGCTGCATCGACGAAGCCTTCTCGTACAGCCCGGCCGCCATCCGCAGAGCGTCCTCGGGGCCGGGTGCAGCCGTGCCGTCGTCCTCGGGGCCGGGTGCAGAAGCGCCGCCAGCCGCGACGCGCTCGAGGTAGGAGGCGGCTAGGCCCTGGTACGCGGGCTCGCGCGGGTGAAGTCTCATGGCCGACTCGTAGAACCGCCACGTTCCGCTCGACCAACCGAGCCCCGAGCGCCGCTCGCCCTCCCATGCTGCGCGGTCGGCACGCAGGGGGCCGAACCCGGCGGCGATCAACGCCACGGCAGCGACGACGACAGCCACGGTCGGGATCGGCGTTGATTGCAGCCACGAGCGCCCGCCCCCGATCGTGGCGGACGCTTCCGGACTCTCAGTGAGCACCGCGATGCCGGCCAGTGCGAACCACCCCATGAACGCGAGCGGGGGGATGTCTACCGAGTACATCCCCTGCGCCAGATACGCAACGAGTCCGGCACCGAACGCAGCCGTCAGCCTCACGTTCGACTCACTTCGCCGCCGGGCGCCGACCATACCCAGCGCTATCCCCACGAGAACGAGGTGCGCGGCCAGGCCGAGGGTCCCGGTCGACGTCGCCCAGCCGAGGAAGACGTTGTGCGGCTTGTCGGGGATCGCAAGGCCTTGTTCGCGCGCTTCGACGGCGGTCCGGTAACGGGGGTACTGCCCGTAGAACGACTCGGGTCCCCAACCGAGGAACGGACGGTCGCCGAGCATGCGCACCGCGGCCACCCACGTGTCGGTTCGGAACTCGGCCACCGCAGGCTGTGCCTCGGGAGCCGGCGGGTCGACAAAGCCGGCGGACATCAACGGGAGGGCGACCAACACCAAAAGCCCGGCTGCGACGAGCGTCATCTTCCTCCAGACGCGGACGCGCGAAGCGAAAAGCGCAAGGGCACCGACGCCGGCCAGTACCGCGACCATGCCGGCGCGGCCGTGCGTGAGCCACAGCGAGATCAGCACGCCACCACCGACCGCCGACCACGAGATCCTGCTCGCCCTCGTCCGGGCCGAGATCGCAAGATAGGCGACGAAGGGGGCGGAGATCCCCAAGAACGATGCCGTGAACGCGGGGTTTCCGAGATTGCCGATGGGGTAAGTCGGCGCAGTCCCTGTGGTCCCACGCCACTCGACCGGGTCGATGCCGAGCTGCTGGACGATCACGTAGGCCGCAACGACGCCGGCGGCCCCGCCGGCTGCGGCAACGAGTCCCCGCAGCTTCCCCGCTTGGCCCCGGTAGAGCATGACGATCAGCAGGAGCGCCCCCACGTACAGAGCCAGGGAAACCAGCCCCTCGTACCGGTGATACAAACCGATGAGCGACAGTGTGCGGTTCGGTGACAGCAGCGTGGCCAGCGTCGCGATCCCGAGCAGCGCGACCGACGCACGGACTATCCACGCCCGGGGAAAGACAAGTCGCCCGCGTCCGAGGTAGCTCGATACACACCAGGTGGCCGCGGCGGCGAGGACCAGCATCCAAAGCGCCGTAGCCTTGGCCAGGTTGAAGGCGTCAACGCTGCGTGGATCGACTATCACCGGCACTGCGAAGACCGCCGCGGCCATCAGTGCGCGGGCGGCTCGGGCCGCGAACTCCGCCAGCGGGTGCGGCTCCGGCTCGGGCTCGCCGGCCCCGCCGCCGGGTTCGGCGTAAGCCCCATCGTCCGGCTCTAGAGCATCGTCGTCGCTCCGGCTCTTCGCCTCGGTCTCGTCGAGGATGGGCGCGATGTGTCCGGGCTCGTCGAGGATGGGCGCGACCGGTCCGGGCTCGTCGAGGATGGGTCGACGAGACACCGGCTCCCAAATGATCGGTTCGGGCCGCAGAACCGAGCCCGGGGAGGGACGACCCCGATCGGATCTGGTCACCGGGTGGTCACCTGCTCACAGCCATCGATCGCCGCCATACGGCTCAGCTTGCGCACGAGCGGAGGAGGTGGGATTCGAACCCACGGTGCCTCTCAGCACGCCCGCTTTCAAGGCGGGTACCTTCGTCCGCTCGGCCACTCCTCCGCTCACAAGCCTAGGCGAGCCCCGGGCCGTGCGAACTCACCCGAACATCGTCCATCTCACGGCACGGAGATCTTCGTCATGCCGTCCGGCATGTATTCGTGAAGCACCTTCGGGATGGACACGTCCCCGCTCTGCTCCTGGAAGTTCTCCAAGATCGCAGCGACCGTGCGACCGATGGCGACGGCGGTGCCGTTCAGCGTGTGGGGCAGACCGCCCTTGGCGCCCTTTCCCTTCAATCGGATCTGGAGGCGACGGGACTGGAAGTCGGTGCAGTTGGAGCAGGACGTCACCTCCCGGTACCGGCTCTGGCCCGGGAACCAGGCCTCGATGTCGATCTTCTTGGCCGCCGGGGAGCCGAGCTCGCCCATGCACACGTTCATCACCCGGTACGGGATATCCAGGGCCTGGAAGATGCCCTCCTCGATGCCCACAAAGAACTCGTGCTCGTCCCACGACGCCTCGGGCGTGGTGAACGAGAACATCTCGACCTTGTCGAACTGGTGCAGACGGAAGATCCCCCGGGTGTCGCGGCCCCAGGTTCCGGCCTCGCGGCGAAAGCATGTCGAAAACGCCGCATAGCGCTTCGGCAGCTCGTCGACGTCCAGCTCTTCTTCCATATGTATGGCGACCAGCGCCTGCTCGGAGGTTCCCGTCAGATACAAGTCGTCCTGCACCACGTAGTACTGGGCCTCGTCCCCGGGAAGTGCGCCCTGCCCGTACATCACTTCCCGCCGGACCAAGGACGGTGGCACCACGGGCACGAATCCGTGTGTCGCCAGCCGATCGAAGGCGAAGCGAACCAACGCGAACTCGAGGTGGACGGTGGCTCCGAACAGATAAGCGAACCGCGACCCGGAGGCGCGCGATGCCCGGTCGGTGTCGATCGCGCCGAGGCGTCGACCTATGTCGAGGTGATCCTCGGCTCCCACGAGGGACGGCGGGTCACCCCACCGTCGCAGCTCGACGTTGTCGTCGTCGCTTTCGCCTTCCGGCACCGATTCGTGAGGCAGGTTGGGCAGCCCGGCGGCGAGCATCTGCAATTGCTCGTCGGCGTCCCGCAGCTTCGGCTCGAGCGCCTCGATATCGGCCTTGAGCGCGCGGGCACGCTCGAGCAGCGACTCGCGCTCGGCCGGTGAGGCTCGGCCAATCTCCTTGGAGACCACGTTCTGGTCGTGCTTGAGCTCGTCGGTCTTATGGACGATCTCGCGCCGCCGCAGATCAGCAGCGAGCACGTCGTCGACGAGCCTGTCGGCTCCGCGGCGGGCCAGGGCTGCGCGCACCTTCTCGGGCTCGTCGCGCAGCGCCTTGAGGTCCAGCACGGCTCTATTCCGCTCCGGGGCGGGCCTTGGCCGCGCTCGCCCGGCGCGCCAGACGCTCGGCGTCCAGTCGCCCGACGGCGCGCGGATACGAGCCGAGTGATTTCAGCTTGGCGACCTGACCGTCCAGTATCCGGATCGCCTCTCCAACGGTTTCGTCTTCCACGTGTCCCTCGAGATCAATGAAGAAGCAGTACTCACCGAGCACGCGTTTGGTCGGCCGCGATTCGAGCTTCGTCAGGTTGATGCTGCGGTCCGCGAACACCGTGAGGATCTCGAGGAGCGCACCGGGCTTGTCCTCGGAGATGAACGCGATGAGCGACGTCTTGTCTCGGCCCGATGGTGAAGGCGACGGTTGCTTCCCGATGACGACGAAGCGCGTTTCGGCTTCGGGGTGATCGGTCACGTCGCGCGCGATCACGTCGAGCGCGAAAAGTTGAGCGGCGAGGTTCGGCCCTATCGCGACGGCAGCGCCCTTCTCGTAGGCAACGCGTCCCGCAGCTTCCGCCGTCGAGTTGGCGGCGACGATCTTCGCGTCGGGGAGATTGGTCCGGAGCCAGCGACGACATTGGGCGGTGGCGTGCGGCATCGAGTACACCTCTTTGACGCCGCTCAGATCCGTTCCCGGACGCCCGAGCAGGTGGAGTCGGACGTTGAGGATCACCTCTCGATGTATCAACAGTCCGTCCGTCTCGAACCCGATGGCATCGACGGTGGCGTTGACCGTTCCTTCGACCGAGTTCTCGATCGGTACCATTCCGTGGTCGACCTCACCGCGCTCAACGGCGAGGATCACCTCTTCCACCGACGGGTAGTAGATGAGCTCGCTCGACTCCGGGTCGACGACCTGCAGCGCCGCCTCCTGCGTGAAGGTGCCGGGGGGGCCAAGGAATCCGAAGGTTGGTTTAGCCATCGACAAACCTCATCCGGACAAGGGGACGAGCGCGAGTCGGATCGCCTCTTGCTCTTCGGGGGAAAGGTTGTAGGCCGACGCAGCGCGCTGTATGGGCTTGGCGTACGTCCGGGCCTCCTGCCGGCCGTTGATGCACGAGATCACCAGCCCGTCGCCGTGATCGTTCAGCAGGGCCGCGGAGAACGAGAGCTGGCCGCCCATATCCTCGAACGCGTCGTAGCGGTACACGGCGAAGCGTTGCAGGGCACCGCGAAAAGCCTCGGCGAGCGTCTGGAGATCGGCCGCGAGCTGCTGGATGTCAGTTCGCAAGCCCCGAACCTCCTCGATCTGGCCCGAAACGGCCTCGAGGAGGTCCTCTTGCTTGCCGCGGCCCTGGATCATGATGAGCCGCCTGCGCACGGCGGCGAAGGACAAGAAGACGGCGATCGACACTATGAGCGCGAGCGCACCAAGAACGACGGCAATGAGGTCCGGGCCGGTGGGCATGGGCCTTCGATACTAACCTTCCATATATATGGAGAACGACGGGGGGCACTTCGCTAACTTGGATCTAGAGCGCGAGAAGCGCTGGGGTCTTCCGGAAGCCGTCCTCGGCATCGGGAAGACGACCGAGCAGATCGCACACATCGTCGGTCGGTTGCGCGAGCAGAACTCGGGACCGGTCCTCGTCACCAAGACGTCGCGCGAAGCATTCGACGCCGTCCGAGCCGTAGCGCCGGAGGCCGAGTTCTTCGAAGACGCTCGAATCATCCGGGTCGCACGGGAACCGGTGGTCGCCGCCGGAACGGTCGGAATAATCGCCGCCGGCACGGCCGATTACCCCATCGCCGAAGAGGCGGCTCTGACCGCCGAAGCCGCGGGCGCCACGATCGACCGGATGTACGACGTCGGTGTCGCCGGGCTTCACCGGTTAGTGTCGCGGCTCGACCGCATAAGCGATTGCGACGCCCTGGTCGTGGTCGCCGGCATGGAGGGCGCGCTGCCCACCGTGGTCGGCGGCCTTACCGGACTTCCCATAGTCGCCGTGCCTACGTCGGTCGGCTACGGCACGTCCTTCGGGGGCCTGGCCGCGATGCTCGGCATGCTCAACTCGTGCACGCCCCAGGTCGTAGTCGTGAACATCGACAACGGGTTCGGCGCGGGCTTCTTCGCCGCCCTCATCACA
This sequence comes from Actinomycetota bacterium, assembly GCA_040905525.1. GTDB lineage: Bacteria > Actinomycetota > JAICYB01 > JAICYB01 > JAICYB01 > JBBDRJ01. The sequence continues at coordinate 21,033 of JBBDRJ010000003.1, read as the reverse complement.
CGGAAACCCGGATGCGCCGACGGGCGCCCCCTCTAATGACGCGCGTCGCGTACTTCGATCTGGCCAACGGGATCGCCGGTGACATGATCCTGGCCGCGCTCGCGCATGCCGGACGAAGGATCGGCGTCGACGTTGCGTCGACCATCGGCGAAACCGTCGCTTCGCTCGACCTCGATTGCGCCGTCACCTTCGTCGACGACGAGCGCGGCGGGATCGCGTGTCTGAGGGCCGAGGTCAAGACCGATGGGCGGCGATACACCGCGAAGCAGCTGCGGGAGGCGATCGAAAAGGTTGAACTAACCGAGGGCGCGCGCTTACGCGCTCTTCGCGCCATGGAGGCTCTCGTGGGAGCCGAGGCAACTGTGCACGGCACCGACCCCACGGAGGTCCACCTGCACGAGCTCGCTTCGGCCGATACGGCGGCCGACATCGTCGGCGCGTCGGCAGCTTTCGCCGCACTCGGGATCTCACGCGTAGTCGCTGCGCCCGTACCCGTACCTCACGGGTCCGTTCACACCGAACACGGGGAGCTGCCCCTTCCGGCGCCGGTAACGCTCGAGCTGCTGGCCGGGGCGGCGCTGCGCGGCGTCGACAGCTCCCACGAGCTGGTGACGCCGACCGGCGCCGCGATCCTGGTCGCGCACGACACGACCTTCGGCCCGCTGCCGGATATCACTCTTGCCGCTGTGGGCGTCGCCGGCGGGCGCCGCGTCACCGACGCACCGAATATCTGCCGCGTGCTCATCGGCTCCGACGCCTCCGGCTCATCCCTCGAGACCTGCGTCCTGCTCGAGACGAACATCGACGACCAGACACCCGAAGCCGTCGGCTACGCCATCGAGAAGCTGCTCGGTGCCGGAGCCCTCGACGCGTGGGTCACGCCGATTGTGATGAAGAAGTCGCGTCCGGCCTTCCTTCTATCGGTGCTCGCCGCGCACTCGCACGAAGCACGAGTCACCGACGTGATATTTCGGGAGACGACCACGCTCGGCATCCGGCGCCGCGACACGACGCGATGGGTGCTCGAACGTGAAGTGCTGACCGTTGAGGTCGCAGGATCACGCATCCGCGTAAAGATCGGACGGCTCGGCTCGGAGGTAGTGAACGTCGCACCGGAGTTTTCTGATTGCGCAGCCGCCGCCGAGGAAAGCGGCGCGACTGCAAAGGATGTGTACGCGGAAGCAACCCAGCGAGCCCGGCAAGCGCTCGGCACTTAGACTGACGCGAATCCGTTCGGAGGAGACGCGATGGTGAAGTTCGGCCTTCAGATCCCATGGTTCAGTTGGCCCGGTTCCCCCGAAAACCAATCGCAAGTTCTCGCCGACGTCGCCGCCGCCGCCGAGGAGGCAGGGTTCTCCTCGCTCTGGGTGATGGACCACTTCTTCCAGCTGCCGATGATCGGCGAGCCCGATCTGGCCATGAACGAGGGCTACACGACGCTCGCCTACCTCGCCGGTGTCACCGAGCGGCTGACGCTGGGCACCCTCGTCACCGGAGTCACCTACCGTCACCCGGCCATCCTCGTGAAGCAGGTAACGACGCTGGACGTCTTGTCGAAGGGCCGCGCCTGGCTCGGGATCGGCGCCGCGTGGTTCGAGCGCGAGCACCTCGGCCTGGGTGTCAATTTTCCGCCGGTGTCCGAGCGGTTCGAGCGACTGGAAGAGGCGGTGCAGATCGCCGACCAGATGTGGTCGGCGGACAACGGCCCCTACAAAGGCAGGCACTACACGCTCGCCGAGACGATCTGCTCGCCTCAGCCGCTCCAGCGCCCGCGGCCGCCGATCATGATCGGCGGTGGTGGCGAACGAAAGACTCTCCGTCTCGTCGCGCAGTACGCGGACGCGTGCAACGTCTCCGGCAACGCCGACGAGGTGTCACACAAGTTCGACGTCCTGAAACGGCACTGCGACGATCTCGGCCGCGACTACGACGAGATCGAGCGCACGGTGATGACGATCACCCCGCCGGGAGATGCCGCGGTGGAACCCGCACGGAAGCTGATCGACGCGGGAGCCCAGCACGTGATCTTCACCGGCCTCCCGGTGCATCATCCGGAGGTCATAGCGTCCTTCGGAACGGATGTCTTCCCGCTGCTGGACGAAGGCTGATACCGCCCGTGACTCAAGGACGTCGCGCACCGGAGACCGGGGTCCTGGTCCTTGGCATGCACCGCTCGGGGACCTCGGCTGTCGCTCGCCTGGTTAACCTCCTCGGCGTCCCCCTAAGCGTCCCGGACGATGTGACGTCGCGCCCCGCACTCGGCAACGCCAGCGGGCATTGGGAGAGCGCTGCGCTTAGGAACTTCAACGACGGCCTGTTACGCGAACTCGGGGGCGACGTATTGGGACCGCCCGAATTGGGCCCGGGCTGGGCTCAAGCTGTCGATCCCGCGGTCTTCGAGCGGGCCCAAGAGACGTTCAGATCCGTCTACTCGACGCCAGTGTGGGTGTGGAAAGATCCCAGGAACTGCATAACCCTGCCCTTCTGGCGCGAAGTGCTGGCGGCGCGTCCGGTGTGCATCGTGGTCCATCGCAACCCTCTGGATGTCGCCGCTTCGCTAAAGCACCGCAGCGAGATTGCCCAGGCGCTCGGTCTTGCACTTTGGGACCGCTATACGCGCGACTTGCTGCGCAATCTGTCGGGGCTGCCGGTGCTCGTTGGCCCTTACGACGATCTCGTCGACGACCCCCTTCAGTGGTGCACAGAGCTCTCGTCTTTTCTCACCGCTAACGGCATCTTCCTCGGCCCGTTTCCCGATGAGGCCGTTCTCCGTTTCGTCGATGCCGGCCTGCGCTCGTTCCGCGCCTCGCCCGGTGCCTTCGATTCGGACCCGCTGATCTCGGTTCCTCTTCGCGATATCCACAAGCTGCTGGCTGACCTGCAGGGGCCCCACGAGTCACTCCCGACTCCTGAGCTCCCCGAGCCCGTAGGTTGGATGCCCGCCCTCCTGGCCGAGAGAAGGGAGCGGGCGGTGGCAGAGAGGAGAGCGGAGGCTCTGCGAAATAGGCTCACAACGCCACCGCCGGCCAAGAAGATTGCGCGGCGGCAGGCAGCGCAGGCGGATGAGCTTCGGCGGCAAGCGCGAAAGGCGGAAGTGCTGGAAGCCAGGCTCGCTCAGCTCCATGCTTCAAGGTCGTTCCGATACGGCCGACCCTTACGAGTATTTGCCGCTCGTGCCCGTCGCCTTCGGACGCGGAGGTAGGTCGTAGTTTGGGCGTATCTCTCCCATCGATTCCTCCAGGGCCGAGAGGAGAACCAGCGGCAGCGCCTCCGAGGGCGCGGCGCCGAAGAAGACCGGAGCCACCGGTGGCGGTTGGCGCTTGCCCCTGATCCGCCGGCGCTCTTCCAGGAAGACCTCATGGAACGAGACTCTCGCGTTCGACGCTATCCCGCCGTGCACCTGGTGAAAGGTTCCCTCACCAAGCAGAACCACAAGCTGGATGTCCGGCAGCTCGCAAGCACGCCAGTACGCATCGGGATTCGCGTAGCCGCCACCCGGAGATCGGTACCGTTCGTCGTAGCCGCCGAGCTCCTTCCACATCGCCCGCGTCATGAACAATGCGTTGCTCTCATGGGGAACGAACCAGCCACCTCGGTATAAGCCGAAGACCGAAGCGATCCCGAAGAGGCGATACCCGTCGGCGGTCCAGCCCACGTCATCGAGCAGGCGGTCCTCCGTGTCCTGGTCATACCCAGCGAAGATGCTCCTCATCTGGATGTCGGGGCCCAAATGGAAGGGAACTGTCGCGACCACGGGCCGGGGATGGATCCGAGCGGCGGCGGCCGCTCCCGCCAGCACGCCCGGAGAGACTAGGTGCGCCCCATCGATCATCACGCCGCATACTTCCCCACGCGCCAGAGCTAATCCTCGGTTCACCGCCTTGACCGGAGACGGGCCGGCACCGTCGAGCAGCTCAATCCTCAGGTTGGCGCCCCATCGCTCGCACGCGGCTCGATCAAAGGGGTCCGTCGATCCGTTGTCCACGACGATTATCTCGTACTCATCGCCCGAGATGCCTCGCTGCATGGCTGGCGACAGGCTCCGGATGGTGCGCGGCAGTTCGCGGGCCATGTTGTAAGCAACAACCACAACCGATACGGCCGGCCTGTCCGAGGCTCTCCGTTTGCTGCTCGCGGCGGCGTTCAGTAGGCCTGCCGACATCAGGCTTCGCCGCACGTCGGCGTGTCCTCGGCTCTTAGCAAGCATCTTCGAGAGCTCGGGGAGAAGCCTTCGGAAACGAGGAGAGTAGCTATCCTCGGCTCCCGAGCGGTTCAAGACCTCTGGCGGCGGGGGGAGCTCACCACCCCGCGTGTAGGAGTCCACGATGTCGTCGTACCGGTCCCACAGGGTCCGGTTGTCGGGGTCGAGACCGGCCACGAGCAGGAGCCCGGTCGGCCAGGTGTCGAGCTGAAGTATGACAAGGTCCCGTCTGTGCTTCCTCAGGCACGCCACGAGCTTCCACACGTCGCCGGTCCAGGCCGCGGTTTGAGGTCGCCGCGAAGCTTGTAGCAGATGTGTCGGGAATATGTCGTCCACGACGACCAGGCCAGCCGGTGAGGCGTGACGCTCGGCGTTCATGAAGTCGCGGAGCGCAAACTCGAACAGGTGCATCCCGTCGATGTAGACCAGATCGATGGGCGAGGTCAGACAGCCCGACGCGTGACGTTCGAAGAACTCGTCGCTCGTGCATTCGAACAGGCGGACGAAGGCAGGTGGCTCCTCCAGAAGCGGGTGGGGGTCGATCGCAACCGTTGGGCAGCGCGCCAGAGCCAGGCTCTTGCCCCGATGCACACCGATCTCCAGATAGGACGACGGCCCCAGCTCGTCGTGGATCTGCCCCAGTACGTCGAGAGTCGTCTCCCGGCCACTGCAACGCTCGGCGGCCGGCTCGTTGACGAAACCCAGGGGCATGGGCCATGCAGGCGGGGCGGGGGCCTCACCCGCTTGCCTCCGCACCTCGACGCTTGAAGCCGCGGGATGCCGGAAAACCCCCACGAGGTTGCGCCAAGGCCCCCGCTCGTCCCGCCAGCTATCAACCAGGGAGCACCCTGCGTATCTGGCCAGCGCGTCAAAAGAGTCCGGATTGAAGCGGTAGCAATCAACCGGGAACCGGTGTATCGGACCAGTCGACGGCGCGATCAGGAAGATGTACCCCTCCGGCCGCAAGACGCGGACCATCTCGCCGAACGCCAGCCAGAAGAACTCGCAGTGCTCGAGCATCTGTCCCGAGATGACGATGTCGATTGAGCCATCGGCCAGTGGCAGGTGGTAGGCGTCGTCCAGGACGATATCGACGCCGTTGCCCGCCACCAGATCGGCGGCACGGTAGGCCATGTTCGGACTGTTGAAGATGGTGCGGTAGGTCCCGTTGACATCGGCGCCGCCGACGTCGAGAACCTGGACGACGTCCTTGGCCTCGAGAGCGGACCCGGCGACGAAGCGCTCGTAGCACCTCGCCATGTTCTCCAAGGACGACGCATGCACTGCTAGCCTCCCGCGTTCCTCAACCGATCCGCACCGAAACATATTGAGCCCGGCCGCCGGTCCTTGACACAATCGGGGTGGGATGGAAGCCGGAGCCTGCCCCGAAATCCAGCTCGTCTGCGTCAGTCACGATTCCAGGACGTATGACCGCTACGTCGGCACAAACCCTCACCTCAGGAATCACACACTGATCCGCTTGGACAACCGATCGCACAACCTTGGTGTGGCACAGCGTTACAACGAGTTCCTGGATTCACGCCTACCTCCCGACGCATGGATCGTCTTTCTCCATCACGATCTCGAGTTCCACGAGGACCCTGCCAACGTGCTTCGCTCGCTTGGTCCGCACTCGATCTACGGACCGGTCGGCGCGCGCATTGTGGACGATGGGGAGATTGGCGGAGCGGGGCGGGGTTCGGGCCGAGCAGGCATCATCGGTGAGATCCAGATCGTCGGTGAGATCAGGTGCTCGCACGAGATTCGAAGTGCCGCTCGTCTGGGCACGCGCATACAGGCGCCCCAGCTCGTCGACACCCTCGACTCGTGCTGCCTGATCGTGCATTCATCGCTGATCGCCCGGCACAAACTACGCTTCGATCACACGCTGCCCTGGCACTTCTACGGCGAGGACTTCTCGCTGTCCGCCTGGTCCGCTCATCGCATCTCGACATGGGCAGTGCAGATCGAGTGCGGGCACTGGAGCATGTCAACGTGGTCCAAGAGCTTGGACTTCTCCGGAAGTCTGGATTATCTGGGACGCAAGCACCACGGTCGCACGTTTGCTTCGACGTGCTTTTCGGGCAAGGCGATGAGAACGACACGTCTTCAACCATAGGACGGCATCACGGTGAACCCCACAGCCGATGCGGCCGTGGCCAGACGATGGACATAGGTGTGGCCGTGGCGCACGCTTCGTCTTCCCGCATCACGCATCCCCGGCCCGAACTCGCCGTCAGTGAGCGCCCTATCGATCAGCTCTGAAGGCGCATCTTGAGCCGCAAGGCCAACCACGCCGTGCGGCAGAAGCCCCCCCGAGACCGGTTGGGCTATGACCACCGGAACGCCCAACGCCACCGCGTCGAAGACGACGGCGGGCATGTAGAGCGCCGAGGCCTGCGTCGGTGAGGCCGAAACGATCACGCCGAGCTGCCGGATGAAGGACACCCTGTCGTCGTCGTCGCGCCCCGCACGAGCCAACGGCTCGAGCTGGGTGGGGAGTCCCGGCGCCCGCGGCTCCATAGCCAGAACCGCGAAGGGATGCTCTGCTGCTGCTGCCATTAGGGGCTCCAGTCGGGGGGAGAACTGTACATCCCAGTGCTCGATTGCCTCGACGACCAGACCAACGCCCTCGTCGGATTGCGCCTCTTCAGCCGACAACGCTTGACGCGAAGCGGCATGAGGAAGGCCGATGGCGCCGAACCACAGGCCGGGGTCGGCGCAAAAGACGGCGTCGAAAAGGTCCCGGATCGAATATGGGCACGCGGCAGAATGTGCGATGTCGCTCAGCCAGAGGGCGGCGCTGCTATCGGCCTCGCGGACGTAGGCCACAAGCTCGGTGAGACGCTCCTCGGCCATCTCTCTGGGATTGGCCACTTCGGCCAGGAGCAGGTGGGGCCGCAGGTCAACGATGTCGCTTCGATTGATCCGATCATCTGCGGTGAGCCAGGTGCATGCATCTTCTACCGCGGTCTGGACACGCGGGCCGGTGAGCCCAACGACGCGCAGGTCCTTCGTTGTCCGAGGCGCATCCTCGATGTCCTTCATCGCCGGAGCGTGCCGCCGTCTACCATCGCCCGACCTCGCGTGAGAATCTGGCCTACGTGACAACCACGAACTTCTGCCATGTGATCTTGACGCGCTTCTCGGTCCGAGCCTATCCGGCGTCGCCGTCGCACTCCCCGGCTTGGCTCGAGCATCGCCTGGACCTGTTCGATGCTTACTGCCTCCCTTCCATGCGTGCGCAGACATGCCAAGCCTTCTCTTGGCTGATCTTCTGCGACTCCTCGACCGAAGAAGGGTGCCTTGGGCGTCTGCACAAGTGGGAACGCGAGATCCCACAGCTCAAGGTCGTCCTCACAACTCCCGCCGATCCTTCCTATCTCGCCGCCGCAGAGCAGGCGCGGCCAGGGGACGGCGTCCTGATCACGACGCGCGTGGACAGCGACGACGCGTCGAGCATCGATCTCATTGAACGGATCCAAAGCTATGTCCCCGGTTTCGCTGCCTCGAATCAGGCAGCCGCGCTTCTGAGCTTCTGCCGAGGCTTCAAGCTCGACGAGGACGGCTGGCGGCTCTTCGAGGCTTGGAATCCACACAGCCCGCACCTGTCGATGTTCGAGCGACTCGACGGGTCGCAACCGCCGGTCACCGTTCAATCGGGCAATCACGGCTACTTGCAGGAGCGGTACCCGCTGCACGTGGACGCCGGGCCGCCGGCGTGGGTCCAAGTCATCCACGGTGGGAACGTCCACAACCGGATCTGGGTCGTCGATTGGGAGACTCCCACGTCCGCGCTGGACGGGCGATTCATCATGGAGCTAGATCGCCCACGGATACATCCCGTGCCGGCCGACCAGCCCAAGGCCCAAGATCGGCGGCTGAGCTTCCGCCAGGCGTTGGAGGAGTCACTGCTGGGTGCCCAAAGCGACAGCTACCGGGCCTCCGGCCGTCAGCCCAGCCGAGATCGCATCTCCGAGATCTACGAGGGCAAGGTCGGTGAGCCGGAGCAGCAGAGGATCGCTCGCGATCGCATCGATTGGATGTGCGATCAAGGGAGCGGCGGCCGCACCCTCGACGTCGGATGTTCCCAGGGGAGGGCCACCATCCTCATGGCTCGTCGCGGCATCACTTGTACCGGGATCGACCACGAGCCGGACCGACTGGCGTACGCGATCTCCGATCTTGGGCGCGAGGAGTTGACCGCGGCACGTCGCGCTGGGTTCATGGCGGGTGATGCCGCCTTCTTGCCCTTCGCCGACGACAGCTTCGAGACGGTGCTGCTCGGAGGGATCCTCGGGCATCTGAAGGATCCCGCTCGCGTCCTGGCCGAGTGTGGCCGAGTCCTGGCTCCATCCGGGCGCCTCGTCGTTACCACAGCCTTCGGAACCGAGCCTCATCACGACCTGAAGTCGACGTTCCTTCCCGCTTCGCTCGCCGGGCTTGTTGGTCAGGTCGCGCGTGTCGTCTCGCTCGAGGTCGTCGACCTTCATATCCGACTCTTGGCCGAAGCGGTCGGCCGGGGTGACCCGGATGGACTTGTCGCCCAGGCACAGCCCCACGTCGATGCAATCCTCTTCGATCATCAGCGACGGCTCATCGCCTCGGAGGACGAGATCCGCGAACTCGCGGAAAGCCTCGCGAGGACGCGGGTACGCGCCGACCGGCTGCGTTCCCGGGTCGAGAAGAGAGAACGGCAGCTGGATCGGCTGAACACGCAGAAGGAGCGGCTGGAGCGCCGCGTCGCGCATTCCGAGCGCAGGGTCTTGGCCATACAAGCAACGCGTTGGTTCCGGCTCGGTGTAGCCGTCCGGCATCTCATCCGAAGCCCGCTGCGGATTCCGCGCTTCCTTGCCGAAGCCGGGCATGCGCTCTCCGCCCGTCACCGTTCCACGAGCCGGCGCCCGGGATCGAGCGGTCGGGGTGGGCTCGGGGGGATTTGAACCCCCACCCTGTTTCCAGGACAGGTTCCTGAAACCTGCGTGTCTGCCGTTCCACCACGAGCCCGGACAAGGCAGTGTACCGGCCACCCCGGCAGGGCATCTGACTCGGTGAACAACGCCACTGCCCATGGGGTTTGACACATCGGTACAGCCGTATACTTTTCTCCACTTTCCACGGGGGGACCCGAGGACACCTTTGAGCCTTATCGGGCAATTCGAGGAACGACTGGAGCGCGCCGTGGAGGGATTCTTCGCCCGGCTCTTCCGCTCCGGTGTGCATCCCGTTGAGATAGGAAAGCGTCTGCTGCGCGTGATGGAAGACGGAAGAACGGTCGCACTACGACGCACATACGTGCCGAACGTCTACCGCATCACGATCGGTCACCAGGACTACGAACGTCTCTCGTCACTCGAGGCGAAGCTCATCGAGGAGCTGGAGATCTTCGTCAGCGAAGCCGCTCGCCAACGGCAGTGGGCTCTTCCCGACTCTCCCCGCGTTTCCTTCGGGACGGACGGCAAGCTCGGACAGGGCGAGTTCCGAATCGCGGCCGAGGCCGTGTCCCTGCGGGCCGAGGAAGATGAACAAGCACCCCGCGAGGCACCGAAACGCCCAAAAGAGCCTCTACCTGCGCCGACGGGCCCTCCCAGCCTCGTCCTGCTCTCGGAGGACCGGCCCGCGAAGACGCTTCCCATCGATCGCCGCATCCGCATAGGGCGCCAATCCGACAACGACCTGGTCGTGGCCGATCCGGGCGTGTCGCGTCACCATGCCGAGGTGATCAACGAGAGTGGGACATGCACGCTGCGCGATCTCGGGTCAACCAACGGCACCTACGTCAACGGGTCCGTGGTGCACCAACATGCACTCCGCAACGGCGACCGGATCGGCATCGGCTCGACCGTCGTGGAGTTCCAACGAGGCTGATCGCCGCGTGACCGAGCTCCTGACCGGCCCTCTGGGCAAGGTCGTACTCCTTGGAGCGATGTACTTCCTGTTGGCAGTCGTCGTGTGGATGGAAGCCCGAGAGCTGGCTCATGCGACTTCGCGACGGATCTCGCCCGTGGCACCCGCGCGGGGACGGCGCATAGCTTCGCGCCTCGTCCTCACCGAAGGCGGCGGGCCTCAATCCACTGACCTGATTCCCCCCGAGACGCTCATCGGACGCGACGCGTCCTGCCACATCCACATCCCGGACGCATCCGTATCGCACCGGCATGCTCGCATCTATCACTCGGACGGAGAGTGGTACGTCGAGGATCTAGGTTCGACCAACGGGACCTACGTGAACGACCGGCCGCTAACGCGGGCGGTCGTGCTTCGTCCGGGAGACACCGTGACCGTAGGCCGTTCCGTCCTCGAGGCGAAGGCCTGATGGAGCTGCGGATCGCTTCCGCCACCGACCGCGGCCGCGTCCGCGATCAGAACGAAGACTCGGTTCTCGGCGACGCATTGCCGCTGGTGGCCGTCGCCGACGGGATGGGTGGGCACGAAGGCGGCGAGGTGGCCTCGCAGATGGCGCTGGAGCGTCTGGCCACCTGGAAGGAAAAGCTGGCCGAAGCTTCGGGATCCGACCCCGCACCAAAGTTGCGTGAAGCCTTTACCGAAGCACACCGAGCCGTCTGGGATCGCGGTCGGTCCGACGAAAGTCTCACGGGTATGGGCACGACCCTTACCGCGGGATGGATAGACGGCGACAAGCTGACGCTCGCGCACGTTGGCGACAGTAGGGCTTATCTATTGCGTAACGGAAAGCTCCAACAGCTCACGCAGGATCAAACGGTCGCACAGGAATGGGTACGGCGCGGGCGTCTGAGCGAAGACGAGGCCGCTACCAGTCCCCATCGTCACATCCTGCTACAAGCGATCGGTGCCGATTCCGACGAGCTCGACATCGATCTCAGCTCCGTGGACCTTCGCCCCGGCGATCGCATCCTCCTGGCCACCGACGGCCTGTACGGGACGGTCCATGAAGCCGACAGCATCCGCGATCTCCTGGCCACACATCTCGACCCGAATGAAGCGTGCCGGGCGCTGGTCGAGGCTGCGAACGCCGCCGGCGGCGAGGACAACGTCTCCGTGGTCATCGTGGACGTCGAGGGCGGGCCCGGCGCGGCGATAGATGACGACGAACCCGTCGTCGTTCAGAAGGTGCAGGCCGAGAAGGCTGTCGATCGCACACCGGCTGCGTCCGAACCCAAGCCGGATCGACGCCCACGGATTCCGCGAGGCGTAATGATCGCCGTTGGAGCACTGGTGGTGGCCGCGGTTCTGGTGGCGTTCTTCGTCATCCGGCCGTCGAGCTCAACTCTCTTCGTTTCTTCTCGCAACGGATATGTCGCCGTGCTGCGGGGGACGCTCGGCAACGAAGACACGCCGGCTCGCGGTGAAACCATTCGTGTTTTCCGCGACGCACCGGTCAGAGACTTCCCGTCACCGATCCAGCGACAGCTTCGGGCCGGGATCGAGGCCGACACGCTCGACGAAGCGGAAGGGATAGTCGGCAACCTCATACGCACGCAGGGGCCGCAAGAAACACCGACACCCAAGCCGACTCCGAAGGCTTCTCCCGAGACCTCTCCCAACTCCACACCCCTCAACGCCTGATGAGACATCCGAGGATGCGCGAGCTGTTCCTACTGGCCGCAACCGCAGTCGTGTTCGCGATCGGATACATCCAGCTCGGAAGCGACGTCGCCCTTCCGTTCTTCGGATTCCTCACGTCATTCGGCGCGATGCATCTCGGCGTCCGCGCCTGGGCTCCGCGCGCCGATCCACTGCTACTGCCGTTGACGGCTCTCCTGTTCGCCATCGGCTCGATGCAGCTGGCGGCGATCGACGGATTGCAATCGGACGTTAGCTCGACATGGAGGGCTCTGGCGCCGCTGCAAACAGGATGGCTGGCCTTCAGCACGGCCGCCTTCCTCGGAACGATTTACGTGTTCCGCAAGGGTCTCGGCCCGGCCTGGCGAGTTCGCTACACCTTGGCGCTGCTCGGCATCGTGGCCTTGGTCGCTCCGTTGATACCGCGCATCGGTTACACGGTGCGCGGAGCGCGGCTCTGGCTGCGCTTCGGGCCTTTGTCCTTCCAGCCCGGCGAAGCGGCCAAAGTGCTCATCGTTCTCTTCTTGGCCGCCTACTTATCGGAACGACGCGAGCTCCTCGGCCTCGCAACGCGTCGAGTCGGTCCTCTTCTGTTGCCCGAGCCTCGTTATTTGGCTCCCTTGCTCGGCGTGATCGGACTCTCCCTGCTCATATTCGTCAGACAGAACGATCTCGGCTCATCGCTGCTGTTCTTCCTCACCTTCCTCGCGATGATCTGGATCGGCACGGGGAAGGCCTATTACCCCGTTATGGGGCTGCTTCTGTTCGCCGTTGGCGTATACGTCGCTCTACAAGCGTTCGCACACGTCGGCATCCGGTTCGACGCCTGGCTGAATCCCTATGCCGACCCCGAGCGCTCCGGCTATCAGATCCTTCAGGGCCAGTACGCGCTCGCCGAAGGGGGCCTGTCCGGCCTGGGACTCGGAGGAGCCGATGCGCAGCCGCACCTTATCCCCTTCGGTTGGACCGATCTCATCCTGCCCGCGATCGGGCACACGCTCGGTCTCGGCGGGCTGCTTGCCGTCCTCATGACTTTCGTGATGTTCCTAACGCGAACGTTCTTCATCGCGCTTCGTTCGCGCGCCGACCTGCACGCGCTCGCCGCATCGGGATTCGGAATCGTGCTCGGAGTTCAGGCCGCGCTGATCGCCGGTGGGGTGCTGCGTGTCCTACCGCTGACCGGGGTGACGCTTCCCTTCGTCTCCTATGGAGGGTCGAGCTTGCTTTCGAACTTCGTGATCCTGGGGTGCCTCATCGCGATCTCCAACTCCGAATCGACTACCGAGCAACAGACCGAGCTCGATGAGGTGGCGGCCTAGATGGACCGCCGCATAAGACAGCTCGCCGGGATCATCACATTCATGCTCCTGGCCGTCGCCGCCAGCGCGGGATGGGTGCAAGGCATCCGCGCCGAGCACATCGCTACATATGAGCCTCAGGCCGCCAACGGCGACCAAGCCCGCAACCGGTTCCGGATCTTTCAGGAGTGCCGCTGGGAGCGGGGGCCGATCCTCTCGATCGACGGACAGGTGCTCGCGGAAAGCGTCCGCAACCCGGGCAACCGGTGCATCTACGAGCGCAAGTACCCGGCCGGCGATCTCGCGCCGCACGTCGTGGGCCAATGGTCGCTGCACTTCGGCAAGACCGGACTGGAGAGCTCGTACAACTCAGATCTAGTCGGTGAGGTGCTGCCGGCCCAAGACTTCGCCGATCTGTTCCGTCAGCGTCCGCGCGTAGGACGCACGCTCGTGTCCACAATCGACACCCGGTTGCAGGAGGTCGCGCTCGAAGCGCTTGCGGACCGGCGCGGCGGGGTCGTCGCGCTCAATCCGAAAACGGGAGCCGTTCTCGTCGCGGCCTCCAACCCCTCGTACGAGCCGGACGATCTCGCCGACAACAACCGCAGCATGGCCGTGCGCGCCCGTTGCGATCTCGGCATCGGATTCCAACAGCTCTCGGACGGCACACTGCGCAAGGACTCCAACGGCAACAACATCGAGTGCGAGAACCCGGCAGCACCGTTACTTTCAGTCGCACTCCAGGCGCGCCGTCCTCCAGGTTCGACGTTCAAGGTCGTGACCGCCGCCGCGGCGCTGGAGTCGGGGAAATACACCCCCGATACGCCGTCCATCCCGAGTACCGGCTCGTACGTCGCACCCGGCGAATCGCAACAGTTCGACATCAATAATTACGGTCAGGGTTCGTGCGGCGGGTCGCTGGCCAACGCGTTGCGCGTCTCGTGTAACACGGCTTTCGCCCAGGTCGCCGTGGACATCGGAGCCGATCGTCTGTACGACACGGCGCAGGCCATGGGACTTGATCAAGTCGGCGGCGCCGATTTCGTGGGTTGCGAGGGTGAGTCCGTCGCGGACATCGCGCTCACGCGCACGGGCTGTCTCCCGCAGGAGCTTCACAGCCAGAACGCAGATGGATCCGAACGCATCGAGCGGCTCTCCACCCCGGGTTTCCGCGCTCGTGCGGGATTCGGGCAATGGGTGATCCAAACTTCACCCTTCGGGATGGCCCAGGTAGCTGCCACAGTTGCGAACGGAGGCTTCGTACCCAAGCCGCGCTTCGCCGAGCGCGTGATCGATCGCACGGGCGCCACCGTTCGGGAGATCAGAACTGGGATCGGTCAATCCGCTATGTCGCCCGAGGCTGCCGGCCAGCTGGCGCAGATGATGCGCCGGGTCGTCACGTCGGGGACGGCGGCCGGCGCGCTCGGCGGGTTCAGCCCGGCCGTAGCCGGCAAGACGGGAACGGCCGATCAGCCCAGCTGCCCGGCAAGCGAAGCCGCTGCATTCGGCATCACCCAGGAACGCTGCCGGACTCTCGCCCACGCCTGGTTCATCGCCTTTGCCCCGGCGGAAGACCCGACGATCGCCGTCGCCGTCCTCATCGAGCGCGGCGGCGGGCTGGCACAGGCCACCGGCGGACGGGTCGCCGCGCCTGTTGCCCGGCAGGTTCTCGATTCTTACTTCAAGCTGTATCCAGCGGCGGGGGAACCACAGGACGAAGAACAGTGAGCGAAACCCATGGCTAGCGGCGACCGAACACGGCGTATCCCGCGCAAGCCGCCTGCGCGCCGGACGGGACGACGGGTGCCGCAGGTCTTGGCGAAGCGCTACGAGCTCGTCCGCCGCGTCGGAGTCGGCGGTATGGCCGACGTGTACCTCGCCGAGGACACGCAGCTGGGCCGCGAAGTGGCTCTCAAGATCCTCCACGCGCAATACGCCGGGGACGAATCGTTCGTCGAGCGCTTCCGTCGCGAGGCGATGTCGGCGGCCAAATTGCAACACCCGAACATCGTGCAGATCTACGACTCGGGGGCCGAAGGCGATTTCAACTTCATAGTCATGGAGTACGTAGAAGGCAAGTCCCTCAAGGACCACCTCGCCGAAGAGGGACAGCTGGAGACCGTCGACGCGTGCCGCATCGCGCGCGAGGTTCTGGCGGCTCTCGCATACGCACACCGAACCGGACTCGTGCACCGCGACATCAAGCCGGGGAACATCCTGATCTCCGACGAAGGCAAGGTTCAGGTCACCGACTTCGGCATCGCTCGCGCAGAAGCCGGCAGCACGATGACGCAGACGGGCACGATCCTCGGCACCGCGTATTACCTGTCCCCCGAGCAAGCGCAAGGACTACCGCTCGACGGCCGGTCCGACATCTACTCGCTCGGCATCGTCCTGTACGAGATGCTCACCGGCCGTCGCCCGTTCGAGGGTGACTCGCCCGTCTCGATCGCGTACAAACACGTTCGCGAGATGCCCCGGCCCCCGTCCAACCATCGGGAAGACCTCCCGCGCCCGCTCGAAGCGATCGTGCTCAACGCACTTGCGAAGCGGCCCGAGGACAGATACAGCTCGGCTGCTCTTATGGGCCGCGACCTCGAGGCGTTCGGCCAGGGCAAAGCCGTTACCGCCACGATGAAGGTGCCGACCGTCGACGACGGCACGCAGGTCATCCGCAAGGTCGGACCGATCCAGCGCCAGGCCGTGCGCCGTCCGGGGTGGCTAGTTGCCCTCGCGCTCCTCCTACTCGCCGGCGGTCTGGCCGTAGGAGCTTGGTCCCTCGTGACCCTGTTCGACACCGTCGTCGGCCGAGTGGACGTGCCGCGTGTCGCCGAGCGCGAACCCGACGAAGCCAATCGCCTCATCCGCGCGGCCGGCCTCGAGCCGGCGTTCCAGCGTCAGGAATTCTCACAGTCGGTCGCCGACGGATTGATCACGCGACAAGAGCCTCCGGCCGGTCGAAGCGTTGCGCGCGGCAGCCAGGTCAAGTACTGGGTGTCCAAGGGCCGCCCGATCGTGACCGTGCCAAACATCGTCGGGAAGACCCTGCAGGAGGCGTCCCAGCAGCTCCAAGAGCTGGGCTTGACCATCGGGGAACGTACCCAAGCCTTCAGCGAAGAGGAGCTCGGAACCGTTCTCGAACAGGACCCCAACCCCGGGCGCGAAGTGCGCAGCGGCGACAGGGTGGACGTCACGATCTCGCAGGGTCAGGAGAAGGGCATCGTGCCCAACGTCATAGGTCAGGACGAGGCGGACGCATCGGCCATCCTGGCCAACGCCGGTTTCCGCGTGAATCGGATCCGCGAACCTCATCCGACTGCGGCCCAGGGCACCGTCTTCGATCAGGACCCGCCGGCCGAAGGAGAGGCGCCGCCGGGTTCGGTGGTCGACATATTCGTGTCGGAAGGACCCGAGTCCTTCGCGATGCCCGGCGTGATCGGAGACGATGAATCTGTTGCCCGAAATGAGCTCGAGTCACGCGGTCTGGTCGTTCAGGTCGTGAATCAGTTCACTGCGGACGAAACCGAGCGAGGAACGGTGATCGATCAGGACCCCTCTGAGGGGACGATCGTGGACCGCGGTGACACCGTCGAGATCATCGTAGGGACGGACTAACCCGCGGCGCGGATCCCCGCGCCGGCCAGGAAGTTCGCGAGGATCGCCATCCCCTCGCTGGTGAGGATCGACTCCGGATGGAATTGCACACCTTCGATAGGAAGACCGGTGTGGCGCATCCCCATCACCACGTCATCCGTCCAAGCTGTCACTTCCAGCGTCGCGGGGATGGACGACCGCTCCACGACCAACGAGTGGTACCGCGTCGCTTCAAAAGGATCGGGCAGGCCGTGCAGCACACCGGCCCCCGTGTGGTGGATCTTCGACGTCTTGCCGTGCATGATCTGCGGCGCGCGCACGATCCGGCCCCCGAACGCCTCGCCGATGGCCTGGTGCCCAAGGCACACACCCAGAAGCGGTGTGGTCGTCTGCGCGCACCATTCGACCAAGGGGATGGAGATCCCGGCATTGGACGGAACTCCCGGGCCGGGTGAGATGACGATCGCATCGGGCGCTCGCTGCGCGATCCCGTCGATGGTGATCTGGTCGTTGCGTTCGACCTCGAGCACGGCTCCCAGCTCGCCGAGGTACTGCACGAGGTTGAACGTGAACGAGTCGTAGTTGTCCAGGACGAAGACGCGGGTACCGGTCACGACTCCAACCCTTCGAACAGATCCCGCTCGTGGTCCCGTGCTGGACGCGGTCGCGAGCCGGTGAGCACGTAGAACTCCGTGCCGAACATCATCGTCCGGACGTCTTCGGGGATCTGGAACCAGCGCTCGGTCGTGCCGAGCTGCGTACGGTGGGCCTCCAGCGCGTGGAACTTGGTCTTGACGAAGTCGTTCACGTCGATCTCGGAAGTGACGAGCGCGTCATCGGTTCCGATGCGTACCGTGTCGTCTTCGCTTACGAAGTCGTCTGGATCGACTTCGCCGCCGGACTCGTCGGCCATCTGACGCGCTAGCTTCATCCCTTCGCGTAACAGCGACACCGGGATGGCGTTGTAGTAGACCTTCGCGACCTCGTGCCGGGGGCCGAGCTCCGGGGCATAGGCCGGGTCGTCCGCAGCCCGCACAGCGGCCATCGCTGCCTGGTGCGCGCGGATGTGGTCCGGGTGGCCGTAGAAGCCGTACTCGTTATAGGTGATCAGGACCTGCGGCTTCACCTCCCGCAATATCTCGACGATCTTGCGGACGGGAAGGTCGAGGTCTTGATTGACGAAGGCTTTCGGGTCTTGGTTCTCGGGCGTCCCGTCCATGCCCGAATCGTGGAATCCGAGCATGCGCAGGTCGATGTCACCCAGGCGGCGGCAGGCCTCCTCGAGCTCTTTTCGGCGGATCTCACCTAAGCGAGGCGCGATGTCTTCGCGTGTCCCGAGCTCCGGGACTTCCGCGATCTCGCCGACCTCACCGTTGGTGCACGTGATCAAGCAAACGCGTGCCCCTTCGGCCGAGTAGCGCGCGATCGTTCCCCCGGTCGCCAGACTTTCGTCGTCGGGATGGGCATGAACCAAAGCGATAGAGCGCTGCGCCATCGATGAACCGTATCATCGGCGTTGTCCATGCCCGTTTCGAAGTCGAAGCGCAAACGCGGGGGAAAGCGGCCGAAGCCGCCGTCGGTTCGCACACCCCCACGCAAGAAGCGCACGTCCCGCTGGGTTCCCATCGTGTTCTTCACCGCGATCGGCATCGGCGTGGCCCTGATCCTGACCACCTACGTCTTCTGGAACGGCGACCCGATTCCCCTCTTCTCAGGACTGGGATTGATCGGAGTCGCTTTCGCCGTTGCAACGCAGTGGTACTGAAGTTCCGCGTCCTCGTCCGCGGCTAGACTTCCTCTGATACCCCCGCCGGGTATCCACGACGACGGCAGGAGGGTCTCATGGCCTACCCGTATGCGTCCGATCGCGACGAGCTTCTCTCTCGCCTGAGGAAGATCGAGGGGCAGATCCGGGGTGTCCAACGCATGGTCTCCGATGACGCCTATTGCGTCGACGTCCTCACCCAGATCTCGGCCGTCGTCTCGGGGATGGAGAAGGTCGGGCTTCGTCTGCTCCGCCAGCACATGAAGGGTTGCGTGGCCGACGCCATCCGCAACAAGGGACGGGCCGACGAGAAGATCGACGAGGTCGTAAAGGTCGTAGAACGGTTCCTACAGGCCTGAAATTCCACGAGTGTGGTTTGTCCCCAGCTCATCCACAACCTGTGGAAGAAGGGTCGAACCCGCTGGTCCGAGCCATAGGCATACCCCCGGGGTTCTCCACCCCTACCATTGGGGGCATGCCGGTCTTCGAATATCGGTGCACGGGGTGCGAGGTGACCCTCGAGGTGATCGTCCTCGCCGGTGAGCAGGCACCGACGGCATGTCCCGATTGCGGTGAGCCCTTGAAGCGCCGGTGGAGCCGGGTCGGGGTCCAGCTCGTAGGCTGGGGCTTCGCCCGCAACGACGCCCTGCTTCCCTCAGATGGGAAGCGGCGTCCCTTCAAGCAGATCAAGGACAAGGCCTCCGAGCTCTTCGACTGACTAGTCAATTCGTGGGGTGGGGCTCGGTGGAGCCCACGCATTGCGCGGGGGATGAGCGGCCCGATTCCCCCCTATGCGGAGGCTATTCGTCACTTTCCTTTTCGTCGGCCTGATCGGGGCCGGTGCGTCGGCCCGTCCCGCGGCCGGTGTGCAGTACCTGTCCGGCGACGAGTCCCGTGTCATCTCACTGGTGAACGGCACACGGTCCGGCAAAGGCCTCCAGTCGCTCGGCCGCAACTCCGGCCTGGCAAATATGGCCCGCGAGCAGTCCGTTCGGATGCTCGCCAAGGGCAACATCTTCCACAACACCAACCTCGGCGGTGACATCGAAGAGCTCAACGTGACCTGGAAGATCGTTGGGGAGAACGTCGGGATGGGGCCGAACGTCGACCTCATCGAGGACGCATTCCTCAAGAGCCCGGACCACTACAAGAACATCGTCCGGCCCAACTTCAACTCGATCGGCGTCGGAGTGGTCCAGGGCGACGGCAAGGTCTTCGTCACCCAGGTCTTCGCCGAGATCCAGGGAGCCAAGGCAGCGCCGGCCCCTGCGGCCCCGGCCCCCGCCCAGACGGCTCCTCCCGCAGCGGTCGCACCGGCTCAGGCCGCGCCCGCCGCGGCCACGGCCCCACCGGCTACCCCCAAGCCCACGCCCACACCGCCCAGGCCCGACCCCAACGCACTGAAGAGCGGCCTGATCGCCAGCGATCCGCTACCACCGACCCCAGCCGAGCCGGCTTCACCCGCCGCCGAGGAGTCGGGGTCCGTCCTCGACACCATCTTCAGCGGTCTCAGGCGCCTAGCCGACATCCTCGGTTTCTGGGCTTAGCCTTCTAGGCCCCACCTGTTCCCGCAGGTCAGAGTCTTGTTGTCGGTTCGCCGCATCTAGATCGTCATCGGATCGACATAAAACCTTGCTTTCCGGGCGCAGGCCTGCTAACAATTACGGGACCCCAATCGCGGATTTCTCCGCCACGGGCCAGAACAGCAGGGCGGAAAGGTGGTGCGAAACTAATGAACAAGTTTCTAAAGCTTCTTCTGGTAGCCATGCTGGCGCTCGGCGGCCTTTCCGTCGGCGCCGTCGCACAGGCCCAGAACGATGCAGAGGACGACATCTCGTCCTCGACCGAGCAGTCGGGAACGTCGGCCTCTGGTGATGCCGTCGGCGGTCAGGTCGTGGGTGTTGTTTCCTCCGGCGACGCTTCCGTCGATGCAACCAACCACTCCGAGGACGTCGACATCGAGACTGGTGACGCCTTCGCCGAGAACGACCTCGAGCAGGAGGTCGGTCAGGAGACCACCTCTGGCGAGAACGAGCTGGAGGCAGGTGAGATCTCCAGCGACGTCGCTCAGGCCGCAGATGCCACCTCCGGTGACGGAGTGGGCGGTTCGGTGATCGGAGTCGTGACCTCCGCTGGTGGGTCGGCCGACGTTGTGGCTGCCAACACCTCCGAGGACGTCGACATCGAGACCGGTGACGCTGATGCCTTCAACTTCTTCGACGCTGATGTCGGACAGTTGAACTTCGGCGGTGACGAAAACGACGCTGAGGACGACATCTCCAGCGAGGCCAGCCAGTCCGCGTCCGCTTCCACGGGCGACGGCGTTGGCGGGCAGGTGCTGGGCATCGTCTCGGCTGGTGATGCGTCTGTGGACGCCACCAACCACTCCGAGGACGTCGACATCGAGACCGGTGATGCGTTCGCCGAGAACGACATCGAGATCGAAGTCGGCCAGGAGACCACCGGCGGTGACAACTTCTCGGACGGAGAAATCTCCTCCGAGGTGGCGCAGGACGCTTCGGCCAGCTCCGGTGACGCTGTTGCCGGTCAGGTCGCTGGTGTCGTGACGTCGGCTGGTGGTTCGGCGGACCTCGTGCTCGCCAACACCTCTGAGGACGTCGACGCTGAGT
>JBBDRJ010000002.1:0-58090 GCA_040905525.1 Actinomycetota bacterium | reverse complement strand
AGTGCGACACGCCTACCGGATCCGTTGTGGGACAGACGTGCCGAACTTTCACAAGTCGCTCGCGGACCCGGTGCGGACCGAGCACGGACCAGCGGTCCTGCGACCGGTGTCGTCAGAGGGCTCGCACCCCCTCTGACGGCCACGCTTTTGGTGGAGGCGAGCGGATTCGAACCGCCGACCTCTGCGTTGCGAACGCAGCGCTCTACCAACTGAGCTACGCCCCCGGAAACGCCTGATTCTACCGACCGACCGGCTTGCGCCCAGTCCGCCAGGGACCCCATACTGCTATTTGCATGGTCACTGCAACTTCTTTGGACGGCCGGACCGCGCGGCGCATCGCCAACCGCGATCGCATCCTCGACGCCGCACTGGAGTTGGGCGGAGAGCGCACCGACGTCACGGTCGATGACATAGCCAAACGCGCCGGCGTATCCGAGCGGAGCATCTACAACCACTTCCCCTCCGTACGCGAGCTGATCGCGGGGATGTACGAGCGGGGAGCCGAGAAGCTCCGTCCTCTCTTCGCGTATCTGCCTTCGCCCGGCGACCGCTTCGAAGATCGGGTGCGTCAGTGGGTAGCGGTGTGGGCGCGCATACAAGAAGAGATCGCGCCCATCCGATGGCGCGCACTGGTGGCGGAGTCGGAGTTCCCCGACCTCCAACCCGAGCTCGGACAGCTGCGATCCATACACAAAGCCGAGATCGAGCGGATGTTCCCGGAGATCGAGTCCGACACGGCGCGCAACGCTGTCGTAGCCATGACCGACTCCCTAGCCTGGCGCGCGCTTCGCCGGCACCAGGGCTTGACGTTCGAACAATCGTGTGAAGTCGTCGAGGAGCAGATCAGGAGGATGGCCGGATGAAGATCGGACTGTTCTACGAGCACAACCTGCCGCGTCCGTGGAACGACGGTGACGAGCTCAAGCTCTTCCAGGAAGTGCTGGAACAGGTCGAGCTCGCCGACAAGCTCGGCTACCAGTACGTGTGGCAGGTCGAGCACCACTTCCTAGAGGAATACGCCCACTCCTCGGCCCCCGAGGTGCTGCTCTCCGCCTACTCACAGCGCACTAAGAACATCCGGCTCGGGCACGGCATCGTTCAGACTCCGCCCGGCTACAACCACCCGGCGCGCATCGCCGAGCGCATCGCCACGCTCGACCTCGTTTCCAACGGACGCGTCGAGTTCGGCACCGGCGAGTCGTCATCGCTTTCGGAGCTCGGTGGCTTCCAGCTGGACGCAGCCGAGAAGCGCGACATGTGGCGCGAGGGAACCGAGCTTGCCATCCGCTACATGACCGAAGAGCCGTTCACCGGCTACGAAGGCAAGTACGTCTCGGGCCCGCCGCGCAACGCTGTGCCGAAGCCCGTGCAGAAGCCGCACCCGCCGTTGTGGGTGGCGTGCTCGCAGCGGCCGACGATCCACCTCGCGGCCCAGAACGGGATGGGCGCCCTGACCTTCGCGTTCATCGACTCAACGGAAGCCACGCAATGGGTGAGCGACTACTACAACACCCTCGAGAACGAGTGCGTGCCGATCGGGAAGTTCGTGAACCCGAACATCGCGTGCGTATCGCCGTTGCTGTGCGCGAAAACCGAGGAACAAGCTCTCGCCATCGGTGAAAAGGGACTCAACTTCTTCGGCTACGCACTTGCTTGGTTCTACGTCTTCGGCCGGCACTCCCCAGGCCGGACATCGATCTGGGACAGCTACGAGCAGAACGGGGACGCGTTCTCTCTCTTCCGCATGCAGCAGATGAACCAGGCGCCCGACGCGATCCGCGGCTCGATCGGTACTCCGGATCAGATCCGCGAGGTGCTGCGGCGATACGAGGAAGCCGGCGTCGACCAAGTCGTCTTCTTCTCCCAGGCCGGACGCATCACCCACGAGCAGATCTGCGAGTCCTACCAGCTGATGGCCGATGAGGTTCTGCCCGAGTTCTGGGAGCGCGACGCAGCCGGGGAGGCCAAGCGGAAAGCCCGGGCCGAGGAACTCAACGAGAAGGCACTGGCGCGAAAGGGCGACGTGGAGTTGCCGCCACTCGACCCGGACTACACGATCGATTCGCCGATGGCGGGGCAGATGGGCACTTCGTTCTTCTAGAAGAAGAGCAGCAGGCCAAAACAGAAGATGCGTTGGGGGACGGGTCTACTCGCGTTGTGTATGGCCGCGGCGATCTGCGCGGTCGCGCCCGTTCGTGCCGCCGACCCCTTGGCGTGCGACGAGCGATCGTGGGTCGGCGGGACTGCGGAGTGGTGCGACGGAAAGCTCGTCTACCGCGACTACGTCTACGACGACACCGGAGCGGACACCGACTCGCAGAACGTTCTAGGCAGGAACGGCAACGCGATCTCCGGCTCCCCCCACGGCGCCGGTCTGACCAAAGCGACGGGCGACGTGCTTCACACCGATCACGGCCAGGCACTGAACTCCGCCGATCTGCTGACGCTTCGCCTGTGGAAGGACGGCGAGAGCTTGCGCGCCCACTTCCAGCTCAACACACTGTTCCCCGACGATCGGACGCTGGCCGCTATCGCCATCGACACCGACAACGACCCATCGACCGGCGGCGGCTACTGGGCCCCCAGCGTCATGAACGTCCGGAGTGCCGGCTGGGACGTCGCGCACGTGTTCGACCAGCGCGACGTGACCTCCAACGTCATCGAAGGCTCGATGCCCTTCCCGTCCGGCGATCGATGGCGCATCCAGGCCGTTATCTCCCTCGGTGACGGAACGCCGATGAACGTCGCGTTCCGTCCCGGCGAGACAGGTGCGTGGTGGGAGCAGAAGCAGAGCGCGGAGTTGGCCACAGGCGACGTCAGCGCTTTCGGTCAACGCATCGACGTCGGGGACTTGCTGTCGGGAACGACCAATCGTCCCGCACCGCTTCCCGGCCCCGGGCTTTGGGAACGCGTCTACACCTCCGGTTACCCGGTGGGTGAAGGTGTGAACTACGAAGGCGTGACGTTCCCCGGCGTTCGCGGCACCTACCACTACCTCGGACGTCACCAGCCCTACGCGATCTATGTTCCTTCACCCGATTCTTCCGACACCTACGGTCTGCAGTTCGCGTTGCACGGAGCCAGTGCGGCCCACGGGAGCCTGGTCGGCGGTGCCGGAATGCAGTACGCCTTCGGCGAGCTGCTGCGCAGCCTGGGCGACAAGCCGCGGCTCGTCGTCGTTCCTTTGGGTCGCGGACCCAACGGCGGATACATCGACTACTCGCTGCGGGACGTGCTCGATGTGCACGCCGACGTGCTCTCCCACTATCCCGTCGACAGAGACCGCATGTTCGCCGGCGGCTATTCGATGGGCGGCGGTGGGACCTTCCTCTTGGCGAGCTTGTTCCCGGATCGTTTCGCCGGGGCGATCAACTGGGTCGGCTTCACGGGTGACTGCTTGAACGGCACACCCCTCGCTCAGGGTCGCCAGCGCCCAGTGCCGCCGATCCCCGGACTTTGGAAGAACGATCCACCGGGATGCGTCGGCGCCGCCAACATCTTCGACTACCTCGAGGGAGCCCGGCACGTCCCGCAGGCGATGGTTTTCGCGGCGGCCGATGAGCTCGTCTGGGCCACGCACGCCGTGGCACTCATGCAGCGCTACGACGAGCTCGACTACGAGCACGTGCTGTGGCTCTACGCGGCCGAGCACTTGACGTTCGCGATCCTCGACAACTGGGACCGCGAGGCCGTCTGGAGCGCAAACCGCAAGCTCGTCCACAATCCTGCGCGGGTGAGCTACCGCACCAATCCATTCCTATGGTTCGAACCCGCCGACATCAAGCCGGACGGCGCCTACTGGGTAAAAGACCTCGTGCCGCGGTCCGACGACTTCACACCCGGAGGCGATGTCGTCGTCGAGCTCACTTCGCACCGGTGCGCACCCCATGCTGAGTACACGAACGACCTAACGTCCGGCGCGGGCCTGGAACCGCTTCCCTGGATCTCTCAGGAAGGACAACCACGCTGGCATCAGGCGATCGAGCAGGATGACCGCATCAGCGGGACTTTGACCAACGCGAAGTCCGTGACGATCGACGTCAGCGGCGCGTGCATGGGAGCCGGGCCGATCGAGCTGGACATCGCGGTCGATGGCCCCACAACGATCACCTTTTCGGACGGACGTCCGAGCGTGCAGTTGGGAGCCGTCGCGGGAAGGGACGCAGACTTACCTGATTGAGTTCCGGGAATGAGACTGCCGTGAGTGCTATCCCGCCTGCCGACCGACCGCTCGACGCGAGCATCGTCGCGCACATCCTCACCGACCAGTTTGCAGAACTGTCCGCATCAAAGGTCGTGCCGTTCGGCGGAGGTTGGAACAACGACATGTTCCTCGTCGACGACGAGTGGCTCTTTCGTTTCCCGCGCCGGGAGCAGGATGTCGAGTTCTTCGAGCGCGAAGTTGCGCTGTTGCCCCTAGTCGGCAAGGTGATCGGCGTGCGGATCCCCGTTATCGAGAAGCTCGGCGCGCCCGGGCCCCACTTCCCTTATCCCTTCGGCGCTTACCGGCTCATCACCGGCGTGGCCTCAGACGAAGCGCCGTTCCTCGATGAGTCGTTCGCCGTCGAGCTTGGTGGCGCCCTCAGCCGTCTTCACGCGATGGATGTGTCGCAGTTCCCACCCAATCCAGATGGCGAGTGGGACACGCCAGAGGATCGCCAACGCTGGCTGCTCTCCGACGTCGAACTGGTCAGATCACGCACGCCGGACGACATCCATGATCTCGTGGAGCCGTATCTGCAAGGATCGGTCGCGGTGCCGGTCGATCCGGGACTGCACTGCGTCATCCATAACGACATAGGGGACGATCACCTGATCGTCGACCCATCGACAGGGCGACTCACCGGGATCATCGACTGGGCCGACATGCTGATCGGCGATGCGGCGCGCGACTTCGTACCCCTCGTCTCGCACGGCGACAGCCTGTTCGATCGCGTGATTCGCCACTATGACCCGCCCGTGGAAAGCGGATTCGTGGAGCGGGTGAATTGGATGGCCCGGGTCCTTCATCTTTGCTGGCTGCGGCAGGCCGACCCAGGTGAGGACCTTCGCAAGCACCAGGTCTGGCTTCGCCGCACGTTCGGTCTGCACGACTGATTAGGCTCAGCCTCTCCCATGGACAAGCCAGCCGTCGTCGCGCGTGACCTGTCGAAGACCTACGACAGGCTCGTGGCCGTCAAGTCGATCTCGTTCGATGTACCGACGCAGACGTGCTTCGGTTTCCTAGGCCCCAACGGCGCGGGCAAGACGACGACCATGCGAATGATCTCCTGCTCCATGCCGCCCTCGGCCGGAGAGCTCTCCGTTCTCGGCATGTCGGTCGTGTCGGAGCCGCGGCGCATCAAGTCCCGGATGGCCGTCGTTCCCCAGGAGGACAACCTGGACGAGGAGATCACCGTCCTCGACAACCTGCTCATCCACGCGCGGTACTACGGGATCAAGCCGCGCGTCGCGCGTCCGAAAGCCATCGAGCTGCTCGAGTTCATGGAGCTGGCCGAGAAGCGCGATCAAGAGATACGCGAGCTTTCCGGTGGGATGAAACGCCGGCTGATGATCGCGCGCGGGCTTCTAAACTCTCCCGAGCTCCTCGTCCTCGACGAGCCGACGACGGGGCTCGACCCTCAAGCGCGCCACTTGGTGTGGGACCGTCTCCGGTCGCTCAAGCGCCAGGGCGTCACGCTGCTGTTGACCACGCACTACATGGAAGAGGCCGCCCAGCTTTGTGACCGGCTCGTGATCATGCACGAGGGACGGATCCTCGTCGAAGGCTCGCCCCGGGAGGTCGTGCAGGAGAACACCTCACCCGAAGTCGTCGAGGTCTTCGAGCCCGAGAAGGAGTTCCAGCCGCAGCTCGAAGCGTTGTCCGGCTTTGCGCAGCGCGTCGAGCGCTTGGCCGACCGCTGGCTCTTCTACACCGACGAGGGCGACCTGGTCTTGGAGAAGGTTCGGGGGATGGGCCTTCCGCCCGGTTCTGCGTGGCTGCGCGGCGGGACTCTCGAGGACGTGTTCCTTTCACTGACGGGAAGGGGGCTCCTGGATTGAGCACGGCCGTCATCAGACGTCCTCGATTCGATATCTCGCTTCCCGGTGCCTGGCGCTACTGGCATCGCAACGCGACGGTCTTCCGCCGGATCTGGCTGCTCGGGATCATGGCGTGGTTCGCCGAGCCGGTGATCTACCTCGTGGCGATGGGCCTCGGGCTCGGGAAGTACCTCGAGCGAGTACAGGGTGTCGAGTACATCGAGTTCATTGCCCCCGGACTCCTCGCCGTGTCGACGATGTTCGGCGCCACCTTCTCGGTCACCTGGGACGCCTGGTTCAAGATGGAGCGCGTCGGCGTGTACCACGCCGCCATCAACACGCCTCTGTCGGTAGAGGACGTAGCCCTCGGCGAGATCCTCTGGGGTGCGACGCGGGCGACCATCTACGGCAGCGCGTTCATGGTCGTCGCGACGGGGTTCGGCGTATTCCGGTCGTGGTGGGGCCTGCTAACGCTTCCGGCCATCGCCCTGGTCGGGCTGGTCTTCGCCATCACCGGGCTCATCTACACGTATGCGATCAAGCGCGTCGACTATCTGGCCTATTACTGGACGCTGTTCATCACGCCGATGTTCATGTTCGCCGGGGTCTTCTTCCCCCTAGAAAGACTGCCGGACTGGGTGCGCGCCATCGCATGGTTCATGCCGCTGTACCACGCCGCCAACCTGATGCGCTCGCTGATGACGCAGGGTGAGCCGGCAGCAGCGTTGAGCTCGGCGTTGTGGCTCGCGGTCGTGGCTGTCGTGTTGCTGCCGCTGCCCCTGCGGATGCTCCGGCGCCGGCTCGTAGGTTGATCCGGCCCTAAGCCTCGAGGCGTTTCGTGTGCTCCTTTAGCGCTGCCTCGAGGTTCTCCTGGACCAGCGCGATCGAGTACTCGCCGCGTGTGCGCTCGATGAGGCTTCGGGCGACATCGGTGGTGCGACGCAGACCACCGGTGATCGCATCCGGATAGTCGATCGACACCAGCACGTAGTAGATGTCGTCCATCGCGTCCAATAGCGTCTCGCATTGCTCGTGGTTCCCGTGACGCAGAAGGTCGAGGATGAAGCGGCGGAGCTCGCCGACCGTTTCGCCCAAGCCGTTGAGATATGGGGCTTCTCCGATCTGGAGCTCTTCGGGCGTCGGGATCGGCTCGCCGCGGATGATCGCGTACGTCGCTCGCGCCTCCACGTACTCCTTCTGCGCGTCCATCAGGAATCCGGCGAAGAAGATCTCGGGGAACGGCTTCAGCGCTTTCTCGGCTTCACGCAGGGTCTTCTCGGCTTCCTTGATCAGGCGCTTTGCTTCCTTCCAGTCGCTGCGGTGCACAGCGCGGATCGCGTTGGCGCAGAAGCGGATCGTCGTCCGCGAACCGGAGAGTGCGGCGTCCCGACCCGCGCTCTTTCGATCGAGACGGTCACGACAGAATTCCTGGATCTTCGAGAGGTCCATCAAAGGATTCTAGTCTTCTTCGGTGCCCGACTCTCGGCCCTCGTTCGTCCGATCGCCTACGGATAAGCTTCATCCTTGGATTTTCAGACAACAGCTGTTATTGAGACCACAGGTTAGCCGTCCGTGATCACGCTCGAGCCGATCGAGGGGCTCAGCAACCGGATGCGCGCGATCGCGGCCGTCATCGCGCTCTGTCGAGATATCGACACAGAGCTTCGCGTTGTCTGGACGCGGAGCACCGGTTGCAACTGTCGCTTCCGCGACATCTTCGAGCCTCTGCCGGGCGTAAAGCTAGTCGACCGCGGCTTGTGGGCCAACCGGCTGCTTCGTCGCGTGGAGCTGTACACCCGTCGACACACACGCGAGATTCGCCAGGACGAGATCACGCGGCTGGCTCACGCTGGCTACGACTTTCACCAGCTCGCTACCGAGCGTTCCACTTTCATACAGACGTACGACAACTTCTATCCGCTTGACGAACGTCCGTTTGAAGCATTCGTACCCGTGTCTGCGCTGCTGAAGGAGATCGATCGGATTACATCGTCGTTTGCGCCACACACGCTCGGAGTACACATCCGCCGAGGCGATCACCTCGCGTCGCGGACGCGGAGCCCGACATCGGCGTTCGTCGATCGGATCGAAGCCGAGCTGGCGGAGCGTCCGAACACTCTCATCTATCTGGCCACCGATTCCGAAGAAGTTGAAACCAAGCTCCGGCGTATCTTCGCGGACCGGATTCTGTCCTGTCCGAAAACGTTCAGCCGGTCGTCGGTAGCCGGCATTCGCGATGCCGTCGTAGAGCTGTACTGCCTTGCTCGAACGCACCGAATCCTCGGCAGCTACTTCAGTTCGTACTCTCAGACAGCCGCACAGATCGGCGCGATCCCACTTGAGGTCATCGATCGGGCCGACGCACCAACTGAGTGACTGACCCCGGTGGCCATAGTTCACAGTCACGCAAGACTCCGGCTGCGCTACGATGCGCGCCGACCATCGGTGAAGCTTTGGTGCCGAAGCGAGGAAGAGAGGTTGCCGTGGACTTTGGACTTAACGAAGATCAAGAAACACTCGCGAAGTATGCGCGAGATTTCCTCACCAACGAGTGCCCAACGACCTTCGTCCGCAAGATGCTGGACGACGACACCGCACACGATCCCGCGTTCTACAAGAAGATGGCCGAGCTCGGCTGGATGGGCATCGCGATCCCCGAGCAGTACGGGGGACAAGGGATGACGTACGTCGATCTCGCCGTGCTCCTCGAGGAGATGGGACGGTCGCTCGTCCCCGGGCCCTTCTTCGCAAGCGTGTGCCTGGCGGCTCCCGTGATCCTCGAGTCCGGAAGCGACACGCAGAAGAAAGAGCTGCTCCCGGGAATCGCTTCAGGTGAGCGCAACGCCACCATCGCCTTCACCGAAAGCCCGCGCGTGGACGCATCGGGCATTGAGCTTGCCGCGCGTCCCGACGGCGACGGTTTCGCTCTCAGCGGCACCAAGCGGTTCGTTTTGGACGCACACGTGGCCGACACGCTCATAGTCGCCGCTCGAACCTCTGAGGGAAGCGACCCGACATCAGGTGTGACCATGTTCGTCGTCGATGGGAAGGCGCCCGGCGTCACCGTGACACAGCTCAAGGCGATGGACATGACTCGTCGACTGTGCGACGTGACGTTCGACGGTGTGAAGGTCGGATCGGATGCAATCCTCGGCTCCCAGGACAACGGCTGGCGGCCGCTGGAGCGAGCGCTGCTCAAAGCCACGGGGATGCTGTGTGCGGAAAGCGTCGGCGGTGCGCAACGGGTCCTGGACATGTCCGTCGAATACGCCAAAGGGCGCGTCCAGTTCGGCCGCCCCATCGGCTCGTTCCAAGCCGTGAAGCACAAGTGCGCCGAGATGCTCGTCGACGTCGAGCTCGGTCGCTCGGCGATGTACTACGCGGCGTGGGCTGCCTCCGAAGATGACGCCGAGCTGCCGCTGGCCGCCTCGATGGCCAAGGCCTTCTGCGGCGATGCCTTCACGCGAGTAGCGAGCACGGGTATCCACGTGCACGGTGGTATCGGGTTCACCTGGGAGCACGACATGCATCTCTACTTCAAGCGCGCCAAGGCGAACGAGGTGTACCTGGGCGACCCGACGCACCACCGCGACCTGGTGACGCACCTGGTAGACGCCTAGGCTGCACGAATCAGTTAGGTGCACGGCCCGTCAAGGGGGGCGGGGATGCAGGACCTCGCGGGGAAAACGGCGGTTGTAACCGGCGGTGGCAGCGGGATCGGCCGGGCCCTGGTGCTCGCGTTGGCCCGTGAAGGCTGCAACACGGTCGTCGCCGACATCGAGTTGGACGCGGCCCAGGCCGTAGCCGAAGAGGCTTCGGCGTTTGGCGTGCGAGCGATAACCAAACGCACAGACGTCGCCGACTTCGCATCCGTGACAAACCTCGCCGATGCCGCGTTCGACGAGTTCGGCACGGTCCACATCCTTTGCAACAACGCGGGCGTGCTCATCCTCGGGACGCTTGGCACCGCGATCCCTCACGACTGGAGCTGGGTCTTCTCCGTGAACGTCATGGGCGTTGTGCACGGCGTCCATGCCTTCCTGCCTCGATTGATCGAGCAGGGACAGCCCGCTCACATCGTGAACACAGCTTCGGTGGCCGCCCTCGGAGCAGGTGGGATCTACGGGGCTTCCAAGGCAGCGGTGGTGTCGATCTCCGAGACCCTGCACGAGGAGCTTGGCGCTTCGGGTATCGGCGTGTCGGTTCTCTGTCCGGCCAACGTCAACAGCCGCATACTCGACGCCCAGCGCAACCGCCCGGAGAATTTCGGGCGCAAGGCATTCGAGCCCTTCGGAACAGAAGTGACGAACTTCGGCTTCGAGCCGAACCACGTCGCGGAGCGCGCGATCGAGGCCATCCGGAACGAAGACCTGTACGTGTTCATCGTCCCCGAATCCTGGAAGGAACGCATGACGACGAAGACGAAGGACCGCATGAGCGACCTGCTCGCGGCGATCTCGAAGGGCGGCGTACCCGAACAGGAGGTTTGAGGTGGCCAACAAGGAAGCCTTCCGTTTCGGCAACTTCATGGAAGAGGTATACGGGTTCGCCCAAGCGGTCAAAGCGGGCGACACGATCTACGTTTCCGGCCAGACGGCCTTCCAGACCGATGGCTCGATCGCCGGAACGGGCGACATGGCCGAGCAGATGCGGGCGGCGTACCGGAACATCGAGAAGGTCCTGCGCGAGTTCGGCGCGACGATGGACGACATCGTCGAGGAGACGCTGTACGTCACCGACATCATGGGCGCCGCCGGAGCGGCACACGACGTCCGGGGCGAGTTCTACGGAGAGCGCTACGACGTCGCAAGCACCCTCATCGGAGTCGCGGCTCTCGGGCTTCCGGATCTTCTTATCGAGATCAGGTGCACGGCTCGAGTGTGAGCTTCAGCCGTCACCTCGACCCGGCCGTCCAACTCCTGCTCGACCGAGCCGCCTGCCACGACCTCCTGATTCGCTACGCCGCTGGGGTCGACCGGCGGGACTTCGACCTCGTCGAATCCTGCTTCTCCGCGGACGTCGACGCGTCCGCATGGGGATTCACCGATCGCGATTCGCTCATGGGATTGATCCGCGGCGTCGCCGTCTTCCATACAACCATGCACATGATGGGCAACCAGTTCATCGAGGTGGACGGCGATCACGCAAGCATGGACACCTACGCCATGCTCACGCACCACATGGATGGTGCCGACGGTGAACCCCTCGAGTTCAACATGAGCGGCAACCGGTACGTCGAGAAGCTCCGCCGCGAAGGAAAGGGCTGGATCGTCCATCAGCGCGGCGGTGACCCCGTCTGGTCGGCGGTCGGAGTCACCAGAGTCTCCTCGGACGATCCGGCCGTTCGATGGCTCTTGGACCGAGCTGAGATCCACGACGCGATGATGCGCTATGCGTTGGCGATCGATCTGCGCGACTACGACCGCATCCGCAGCTGCTTCGCACCGACCTTCGAGGCGCGCTATGGCCAACTGGGTCGCTTCACCGACATCGACGAGCTGATCGGCTTCATCAAAGGCGTCGAGCACTTCGAGTCGACGACGCACTTCCTCGGCTCCCAGCTCATAGAGGTATTCGGTGATCGCGCGCTCACGCATACGCCGGCGATGATCACGCACCGTGAGAAGAAGGGTGAACAGCTGGAGGAATGGATGTTCGGCGGCTCGAGCTACCTGGACGAGTTCGTCCGCGTCGAAGACCGTTGGAAGATCGCACGGCGAGGCGATCAGGTGGATCCTGTCCCAAGCGCCAGCGCGGCGGTGCCCAAGAGCGAGGATCCCGCTGTCGCTTGGCTTCTCGACCGCGCTCGCATTCACGACGCCGTAGCAACAGCGGGGATGGCGATCGACCGCAGTGATTGGGAGCTCTTCTCCTCCTGCTTCGCTGAGGCGCCCTCAGATCTCGACGCGCTCATAAGCCAGCGCGAGCGATGGCACAGCACATGCCATCTCCTGGGGAACCAGCAGATCGAAATAGCGGGCGACGAAGCCCACGTGGAGACCTACACCTACATCACACACAAGCAGTCCCCAGATGTGAAGGCCTCGGAATGGAGCAAGGGGGCCCGAAGGTTCGTCGACCACTTCGTTCGCCGCGATGGACGATGGGTCATCGCCGAGCGCAGACTTCTCGACAACCGGGTCAACGGAGAGCGGGGATGACGCGCTCTACGCCCTACGCGCTGGTTGCCACGATCGCGATGCTTGCCGCCTCGTGCGGCTCCGACAAGCCGGCGGCACAACGCGCGGTAGACATCGACTCACAGAAGACGACGGATCCTGCAACGTCTTCGAGTCCCGGAGCCGGCCGGCCGGGCTCCGGACCGGCCGGGGACGCGAGTGCGGGGCCCTCAACCGGCTCACCAGCGTCCGTGCGAGGCCTCATCCCGAGCCGGGGCCAGGGCGTCACGGACAAAGAGATCCAGATCGGCATCGTCGACCAGGGCAACATCCAAGCAGCCTTTGGCAACTACTTCGGGTTCGACACCGGTCCGGCCTATACCGACCGGCAGAAGGGGGAAGCGTTGGTCAAGTGGGTGAACGACCACGGCGGCATCGCCGGACGCAAGGTCAAGCCCGTGTGGTCGCACTACGACCCCAACCAGGAGTCACTGGACGAAGATCTGGCGACCCGGTGTGCGGCGTTCACGCAGGACAGTCACGTCTTCGTCACGATCCCCTTCGGCATCGGTTGGGAGTGTTACTCGAAGCGCCGGCTCGTCGCCCTCGACGGGATCGTCGCGCAGTTCCACCAGCGCGAGTACGAGAAGGCGTCTGCGTACATGTACTCCGTCTACGGGATGACGACCGATCGCGTCGCTCGAACAGTCGTTCAAGGTCTGGCCGACGCGGGATTCTTCAAGGGCGGGAAGATCGGCCTCATCTACTTCGACTGGCCGGGCTGGAAGGCAGCCGTACCCGACCTCGAGGCGGCGTTGAAGTCTCGCGGCCTGAAGCTCACAGACAAAGTCGAGATCATCCGGTACGGCGACGCGGCCACGCTCGGCCAAGCGAGCTCGGCGGCGGCCAATGCCGTGCTGCGTTTTCGGAGCAAGCAGATCGATCGCGTGCTGTTCTTCGACGCCACGTTCCTCGGCCCGGGGATGTTCATGCAGCAGGCCGAGAACCAGGGCTACCGTCCGCGTTACGGCATGCACAGCGGCTTCTCGCTCGACGCGATCATCAACGACCCCCAGCCCGGCCTGACGCCGCCGGTCTCACAGCTGTCCGGGTCGATGGCCGTCGGCTGGATCCCCGTCGGAGACGTAGGCAAGCGAGCGGCGGTGAGCGACGGCCGCGCGCTGTGCAGAAGCATCATGAAGAGCGCCAACGTGTACGCCAACGACGAGCCGATCGGCATGTGTGAGACGTTGTTCCTGCTGAAGGCTGCCCTCGAGCGAGCGGACGAAGTCTCCGTGGCGGGCCTCCAGCGGTCGATCGAGAGCTTGGGAGACTCGTACGGACCGCGCATCGGTTGGGGCACCCTCTTCGGCCCGAAGCGGCACGCCGGCGGGTCGGCGTACCGGACGCTGAAATTCGTCGACGGATGTAAGTGCTACGAGTACGTCGGAGGTGTGAAGTCCGCACCATGACTGGGGGGACCAGATGACCGCAGACATCAACGCGCTCTATTCGAACGCTGCCAGCACCGGGTTCTCGTTCTACCTGCCACCCATGGAGGGCATGACCATGCCCATCGTGTTCGAGGCCGGGCTCCCCGACCCTACGACCTTCCCGGTCGAGGACCTCGCCCGCCTCACCGAGAAGGTTCTAGTACGTGACCGTGAGTTCCTTCAGTACGGCACGCCGATGGACGGCGACCTGT
The DNA here is from genome assembly GCA_040905525.1 of Actinomycetota bacterium. Classification (GTDB taxonomy): domain Bacteria; phylum Actinomycetota; class JAICYB01; order JAICYB01; family JAICYB01; genus JBBDRJ01. The sequence goes on along the minus strand of JBBDRJ010000002.1, from coordinate 44,245 downwards.
CGTACGGGAACGCCGGCTTGCGCCAACAGCTCGTCGAGCGCACCGCGCGGATAGATGGGCGCAGCGTCGAACGCAACGGCGTTCTGCTCACGGGTGGCGGCGTGCAGGGCATCTCGCTCTGTGCGCAAGCCTTCCTCGATCCGGGCGACGTCGCCGCCGTCGAATGTCCGACGTGGGAGTTCATCCTCCGCGACATAACGCTCGCGGGAGCCGAGGCCATAGCCATCCCCATCGACGAAGACGGACTAAGGGTCGACGTTCTGGAAAGTGAGATACGGCGTTTGGGATCCGAAGGCAAGAATCTCAAGCTCGTCTACACGATCGCGACGTTCAACGTCCCAACGGCGGTATGTCTGTCGGTCGAGCGTCGCAAGCGGCTCGTTGAGCTCGCAGCGGAACACAACTTCATCATCATCGAGGACAACGTCTACGGTGACCTTCGCTATGAAGGCGAAGCACTTCCGACCCTCTTCAGTCTCGACGAAGCGGGTCTCGTCCTGAAGATCGACAGCTTCTCGAAGACGCTCAACCCGGCGCTCCGGCTCGGTTGGGTCACCGGCGACTCTTTGGCCATCAGTGCGCTCGACCGCGTGCGTCGCGACCTCGGTGTCGGTCAGCTCGTGGCGCGCGTGATCGGCGAATTCGTCGGCGAGGGCCTGTTCGAACCACACATCAAGCACGTGAACGATCTGTACCGCACCAAGCGCGACGCATGCCTCGAAGCTCTCGAGGAGCACTGCACGGGGCTCATGACATGGAATCGGCCCGCCGGGGGCTACTTCTTGTGGCTTGAGCTTGCCGACGACGTCGACGGCAGATCGGTGCAATCGAAGGCGATGGCCGAGGGCGTCATGTGCCGGCCCGGCGAGCGCTTCTTCGGTCAAACGAAAGACGGTGGCCAGTTCGTTCGCTTGGCCTTCTCCACCGTTCCCGTCGAAGATCTGCGCCGGGCGATCGAGGTGCTGGGCCGGGTGACGGCCGACAGCCGCGGCTAAGCCCGTACCTCGACCAGCACGGGGAGCCGAGCAGGAAGCTGCAGGCTGATCGAGATCCGGTTCTGCGCACTCACGGTGCCAAGGTCTTGCGAGCCGTCGCGCGTGTGTAGGACGATTTTCCGTCCAGCGCCGGCAATCCCCCACTTTGCATTGAGATCCGCGTCGATCTCGAGGAGGGTTTGTTCGGACGCATCGAGGTTCACGAACATGAGCCCGAGCCTTCCGGTCGCATCGTCCATCCATGCACCGTGCATGACGCGCGGGACGGACCACACTCCTTCGTTGGTGATCTCTTTGATCCCCGGCAGTTCCTGATGGAACCGTAGATCGATCGATCGGGCGTCTATATCCACCGGCCGCACGATGCGCCCGTACGACACGTAGGCGTTCGCGAACGTCGTCCGAGCTCGCCCGAGCTCGCGGATGAACGCCACCTTTGCACGGTCTAGAGCGGGAAGGTCGTCGAAGACGTACCGCGCGCCGTCCCAAGAGATGACGGCCGAAGACCCTTCGTAGTTCGGCGGGCGCTCAGCGGGATCCATCGCGTAATGGATCGACATCACGCCACCCCATTGGATCGCGATGCGGGCCGCAACCCAGTAGAAGAGATCGCCCTCTTCGGCCAGCAACCGGATCCATCCGTCCTCGTGAACCGGACCGACGTCGTGGTAAACGGATTGGAATAGCGGGATGAGCTCGCGTCCGGTTCCAGGCGCTTCCTCCGGTCCTTGCGTCCAGGCCTCGAGGAAACCCATTGGCCCCGCCGCCGCGCGCGAAACGTAGAAGTCTACGGATCCGATGACGTTCTCGATGATGGTCTCGGTTCCCTGGGCGAAGTAGCCTCCGGTTACCTTCCCGACGGCGTCTTTCGAGGCTCGATTGACGGTCTCGAGAGCCTGCACGAGGTGACGTCCTCGGCCCGGCGAGTGACCGTGCTCCGTACGCAAGCACCGCGAGAACGCCAGCGGATTTCCCGACGAGATGTCGTAGAACGCACCGGCCAGTCCGTAGTCGCGTGCCAACCCGACGTCGCGCCATGCATGCAGCTCTCGCTGCGCGTCGGTCGCCGGGCACAGGTAGAAGGGGTTGTCCGTGGTTACGGCGGGGTCGGGCGTCGGGCTCTCGTTCTGGATCCATTGCGGTCGCGGATAGGAGAAGGCCGAGAACGTGAAGAAAGAATGTGGGAAGACGAGGTTCGGCTCCCATCTCTCGAGGAACCCTTCCGCTGAGGGTGAGATGAAGTAATCGTTCGTGTACGGCGTGACGTAGTGGCCCTTCCACGCCTCGAGGTTCGCCGGATGAAAGCGCGCCGGGAACCATCCCTCGTGGCCAACTGTGTGCGGCGTCGTCGCAGGCCAGTCCCAGCCGGCGACGACATGGATGGGCGACTCGAATTCCTCGGCGTAGAACCGGTGGAACGTGCTCCAGTCGATCGAGGACGGCGTGCACCAAAGCGACACCCACACGTCGTCGCGCAACCAACGCGCGCCGTTTTGCTCGCGCTTGGGGCCACCCGAGCACCATGGCGCATTTCCGATCGCCCAGCCGCGGTACCGCTCCGCTGCCTCGTACCAATCGCCTTGGGTCAGTGGAGCGATCACGATTGGGTAGTCGAGATCCATGTCCGCGCCGCGTCGCAGGTCCCACGCGTCGTGCCGGATGGTGACCTCGCTTCCGCCGAACGTAAACGATTTCCATGTCGAGTGCGGATCATGGGTCGCGATGTAGAAGCCGCCACGGGCTTGCTCGTAGTACGCGAGGAATTGCGTCGAGCATCCGTTGTAGCCGTCCGGGTAGGGGGCCGAGATCGGGAATGGCTGCGCCATCGGTCGCCTGACAAGCCAGCCCGAATGGACGGGAAACGCGAGACAGTCGTCGCGACCAAGCCCGGACAGCTGCTTGGGAGACGCGAGCACGGGATAGGTGAAGTCGACGGGCGGTGCCGCTGTTTCATCCAGGAGGACTCGCGGCCAGAGCTCGAGCTCGTCGTCGCTGCCGCTGCGAAGATCGACCTCAACCCGGATACCGTCGCTTGTAGTTGTCCACGACAGCCGGACATCACCTGCCGGCGTGAACTCCGCCTCGAAGTCGGCCGGCCGGATCGTTTCAAAGCGAAAGGACGGAGGCCGGTTGAAGGGAAGGAAGGGCGAGGACGCTCCCTGGAGGGACATCCTCCACGGATCCGCGTTCTCCGTGTCGATCAGAGTCTGGTCGGTTTCGACATTGCGGACGCGACGCACCGCGCCGGTAGCGCCGTCTATGACGACCTCGAGTCTTCTGCTCGACCAAACGACGTTGCCGTGCTCCAAGGAAAACGTTGCGCTGCTCATCCATCCCCTGCCGTTGTTGACATGCGCGACCGCACGACACTAAAGCTAGGCTCCATGACGGCGCCGGATCATCCAATCCTTCACCATCCACTCTCAAACCTATTCACCTCGCGGCGCGCGGCTACTCGACGCTCATCCTCCTGGGACCGTTCCGGTGCGAATCAGGACTTCATCCGCGTAGAACCGGGCTCGACGTCGACGCTGATGGAGCACGAAGGTCCCGGATGCATCACGCACCTGTACTGCGCGATGATCCTGCCCGACCTCAGCGATTACCGGAACGGCATCCTCCGCTGCTACTGGGACGGCGCGGCCACCCCCGCCGTCGAGGTCCCCGTGGGCGACTTCTTTGGCCTCGTGCACGGACGCGCACGCGAGTACTCGAGCGCGGTGATGGCCGTCAACGCGGGATTCGGTTCCTCGCACGGCCTCAACAGCTACTTCCCGATGCCGTTTTCCACCGGTGCGCGGGTGACGATCGAGAATCGCGGACCCACGGCGTTGGGCGGGCCGATCGGCGCCTTCTGGTTCCACGTCGAGTACGAGACCTACGACGAACCGCCCCCTGAGGTTCATCGCTTCCACTCCGGCTACCGGCAAGAGCGTCCCACTCGGGCCGTCGGAGACATCGCCAACATCGCTCTCCACGACGCCGAAAACGCCACGGGGGACAAGAACTACGTGGCTCTGGATACCAACGGTGAGGGCCGCATGGTCGGTCTCGTCCTGGAGATCGAGAACGTGCACGGCCCCGTTTGGTACGGCGAAGGCGACGACATGGTCTTCATCGACGGCGAGGTGTGGCCTCCGTCGATCCACGGAACGGGAACCGAAGAGATCTTCGGCGGAGGAGCGTGTCCGTCCTCCGAGTACGCCGGCCCGTTCACGGGCTTCCATCTGATCGAGTCGCCGTCCTACGACGGTTTGGTCGGGATGTACCGGTGGTACCTCAACGACGCGATCCACTTCTCCCGATCGCTGCGCTGGACGCTGGAGCACGGACACGCCAACAACTTCGCGAACAACTATGCGTCGGTCGTCCACTGGTACCAGTCGCCGCAAGTCGCTCCGCATCCGCTTCCTCCGGCTCCCGAGATGCTTCCGCCACTGGGCGATGGCTACGAGGAAGCCAGGGACCTCCTCTACCGGTCGGCCTTCGATCACTTCCGGCGCTTTCCCTCCCCGGACGCCGCGCAACAGCTGCTCGCGTTGTGCCAAGCCGGCGCTCCCCTGTACCGAGGTGACTTCGCCGGGGCGCTGGAGTCGCTGCGCCGGTTCAACGAAGGACCTTGAGTCGCTTGGGTCGGGCTCGTCGCCGATTGGGAGCATCCGAGATCGAGTTGCCCCCGCTGGGCCTGGGAACGGCGCCGCTCGGCGGCTGGCCCGAGGCCGTCTACCGCGAAGACGGAACCGCCACCGTTCGCCGCGCATGGGACGGGGGTCTTCGCATGTTCGACACCGCGCCCTATTACGGCTATGGGCAAGCCGAACGATTCCTCGGCGAAGTCCTTCGAAACGTAACGCGGGACGAATTCATCCTGTCGACCAAGGTGGGTCGTCTACTGAGACCCGGCTCCCAGACAGACCCCTTCTTCAAGGGTGCGGACCCGCTGAGTCCCGTTCTCGACTACTCACAAGATGGCGTTCGCCGGTCCCTCGACGAAAGTCGTGAACGTCTCGGCCTCGAGCGAATAGACATCGCCCTCATTCACGATCCGGACGATCACCATGCCGAAGCGCTCGAAGGAGCATACGTCGCACTTGCCGAGATGCGCGACCATGGTTCTCTCGGCGCTATCGGAGTGGGAATGAACTGGTCCGAGCCGCTCGCCCGCTTCGCGCACGAAGCGGAGTTCGATTGTTTCCTGCTCGCCGGACGCTACACCCTGCTCGAACAGAACTCGATAGACGACTTGCTGCCGGCCGTGACCGAGCGCGGGATGTCGATCATCGCCGGGGGCGTGTACAACAGTGGACTCTTGGCGGATCCGCGGCCGGGCGCCAACTACAACTACGCGACGGCGCCTTCCGAACTCGTCGAACGCGCCCTACGCATCAAGAGTGTCTGCACCTCATTCGACGTGCCTCTGCGCGCCGCTGCGATCCAGTTCCCTCTCGGCCATCCGTCGGTGGCCTGCGTCTTGGTGGGAGCCCGTACGCCGGCTGAGGTCGAAGACAACTTGCGGATGTTCGACGTCGAGGTCCCGGGTGCGCTCTGGGACGCGCTCAAGAACCAGCAGCTGCTTCGGTCCGACGCGCCCGTTCCGGTCGCTTAGAGGCCCAGGCCGCCTTCGGCGGCTTGAGGTGCCGGCACGTCGGTAGCGATGGGTTCGGGCGGACCCAGGTGATCGGATCGCTCAGAGGCCGGCGGCCACACGGCAAGGTACAGCGCGAGTCCGAGGTAGACGATCAGCATCACGTCGGCGACCAGGTTCACCACCAATAGGAAGCGAAGCGGCGGGAAAACACCGAGCAGGAACGTCGTGATGATAAAGACGGCCAGGTAGGTGAGGTTGCGGCGGCGGCGCTCGGCGGCCGAACGGGACGCTCGCGTCTGCTGGCGACCGCGCGGCGCCATCCCGCCCTGCATGGGGTAGGGGGCCTTCGGCGGGACGAGGATGCTACGTCCCCCGAGGACGCCTTGCCTCGAGCCTCGGCCTCCGAGCGCGCGGAGCGATCTGCGGAACATACGTTCAGTATCCATCGGAGAGTTGCCGACGCTTTGCAGGAGGGCAGGTCCCAGCACCAACCCCCAGGCTGCGACCAAAAGGACTACAAGTATCCCCACGTGCCGATCCCACCTCAGTAGTGGGCCCCGTCGATCGGAACGTAGCACCGGGTGCTGATAAATACAAGGATGTAATTACCGCACGGTAATGAACATTTCGCACGCCGGCGGAGTGGTACGCCTCACCAGCCCTCGAGCGGCTCGAGCAGCACCAGGCGCACGGTCTCGCCCGGTGCGACGTTGCCACGATCGGAGGGGAGCACAGCCAGCGCGTTCGCGCCGGCGACCGACGAGATGACTCCCGGTCCCTGACGTCCCGATAGGCGCGCGCGCCAGCCCTGCTCGTCGCGCCACGCACGCACGCGGAGGTAGGCCTCCCGGCCGGCCTTGTGATCGACACCGTCCTCCATCCTCCCCTCAACCTCGGGCCGCGTGAGGGTGCGGCGTCCGCCCATCTTGAGAAGCGCCGGCCGGACGAAGAGCTCGTAGGTCAGCACTACGGAGACGGGTGTCTCCTGCAGGCCGAATAAAGGACGCCCCTGGATCATGCCGAACGCCAGGGAGAGGCCGGGACTAACCGAGATCGGCCACATGTCGACCTCCCCCAGCCCTTCGGTGACTTCGCGGAGAGGACCGTCGGGATCGGCTCCCAAGCTGCCCGTGACGACGAAAACGTCGGCCTGGGGCAGGTAGGAGCGGAACTTCTCACGCAGGACGGAGGCATCGGTACCGACGATCCCGACGCGGGTCGGCTCGGCCCCCGCCTCGCGAGTCATGCCGGCGATAGCGAAGGAGTTCGAGTCCCGCACTCCCCCGGCTGAAAGCGGCTGGCCGGGCTCGGTGAGCTCGTTACCCATGGCGAAGGCCACCACGCGGGGCCGGGGCCTCACCAGGACCCGGGCCCGCCCCAAGGCCGCAAGGACCCCGACGTCCATCCCTCGGATGCGCTGGCCTTCCTGCATCACCGGGTCTCCGCGAGCGATGTCTTCCCCGGCCGGCCGCACGTTGTCGCTGTGGGCTACGGCGCGTCCGATGGCCATGGAAGAGCCGACCACCGCGACGTCGTCGCGCAAGACCACCGCGTCCGCGCCTTCCGGCAACGTTGCTCCACCCGAGACGCGCACCGCTTCGCCGTGTGCTATCCGACCCGCGAAGGGCCGCCCCCCCGCCGCTTCACCGATGATCGTCAAGCTTGCGGGAGAAGCGCCGGCGTGAGTCGTGTCTTCGGAACGCAGAGCGAATCCTTCTGATGCAGCGCTGGGATGCGGAGGTAGGTCTTCGGGTGCGGTAACGGTCTCGGCGAGCACGCAACCGTGCGCGTCGGAAACCGACAATTCGAGCGGATCCAGCACAGAGATTCGCTCCAATATGCGTTCGGCCGCTTCGGCCACGGACAACATTCCAGGGAGCGTAGCAGGGGGTCCGGGCGCCAAGCACGAATGGTTAAGCTGCTGGAGATCCATGCGATGGAGCGACAACGATGCGCTTTCCCACGCGTCTACCGGCGATCGGACGCGTCCTCGGCTATTGGAGAGCCGAGCGGCGCACGATCCGGCATGGCTTCGTTTCGCTCCTCGTCGCAACCGTTGGTGAAGTAGCCGCGGGCGTCGCCCTCGGCGCGATGACCGGCACCCTTGAGCAGCTCCCCGGACTGCTCGTCCTGCTTCCCGCGGCGAACTCCGTTCGAGGAAGCATCTTCGGCGCGATGTCCTCACGGCTGGGAACGAGCATCCACACAGGTTTGTTCGAGCCGAGCCGGCGGCGGGAGGGCTCCCTCTACCAGAACGTCTACTCATCGATGGTGCTGACGTTCTCGATCTCACTCGCTATGGGCGTGCTGGCCAAAGGCGTGTCCGTTGCCCTCGGAGTGCCGAGTGTGGGCATCGTCGATCTCGTAGTGATCTCCGTGCTCGGCGGAGTCGTGTCCAGCGCGATCGTCGGAGCCTTCGCCGTCGTGCTGTCGCTCGCAGCCAACACCTACAACTGGGATCTCGACAGCGTGGCGACTCCGGTGATCACGGCGCTCGGCGACATGGTCACCATCCCCGCGCTCTATGCCGCGACCTTCGCGGTCCAGATCCGGTACGTGACGCCGGCAGTGGCCGCCTTGATCACGGTCATCACCCTGGTCGTGACCGTCATCGGCCTTCGATCGCGGCTTCCGGAGTCCCGGCGATCCATCCGGGAGAGCTTGCCCATGATCATCGCCACGGGCTCTTTGTCGTTGCTTGCCGGTGTCGTCGTGCAATCGCGCATCGACCGATTCCTGATGTTCCCGGCCCTGCTCGTGCTGGTGCCCGCCCTCATGTCGAACACGGGCGCCCTGGGTGCCACCCTCTCCTCGCGCCTGGCCTCCAAGCTGCACCTCGGTGCCCTCGAGGCGCGCGGACTGCCGCAAGGGCTCGCCCTTCTCGACAGCTCGATCGTCCTCCTCTTCGGCCTCTGGGTCTTCGTTCTCGTCGGGGTCGGTGCGCATTTCGCGTCCGGGGCGCTGGGCTTCGCCTCGCCGGGGCTTCTGAAGATGCTGGAGGTCGGCGTGCTCGCCGGGCTGATGACTACCGGCGTGCTGCTGATATTCGCCTACTACGTCGCCGTTCTGACCTACCGTGTCGGGCTCGACCCCGACAACCACGGCGTCCCCCTGGTGACGAGCGCCTCGGACCTTCTGGCCGTGCTGGCGCTGATCATTTCCCTCGTTGTGCTGGGCCTGGCGTGAGTATCCTGTGAGGCACCCCGATGGGCGAACCGCCAAGACGTAACGTCAAAGACCTCCTCGCGGAGTGCAAGGACACCTCCGAGCTGATGGTGGATCTTGCGTACGCCGCCGTATTCTTCGCCGACCCCAAGCTCGCGAGCGAGGTGGACCACCTCGAAGAGCTGATGGGGCAGTACAGCCGCCAACTGCGCCTGATCTCGATGCTCGCCGCACGCAGCCTCGAGGACGCCGAGGCTTTGACGGACGTCTTGCACCTTGCGGGGTGCATCGAGCAGATAGCCGACGCCGCCGTCGGCATCTCGCGCGTGGTCTCCGATGTGCTCGGCATCCCCAACGCTCTCAAGGTCGATCTGACGCACGCGGACGAGATCTGCGGCCGAGTTCGGGTCCGTGCGGGATCCGAGAGCGTCGGACGAACGCTGGAAGACCTCGAGCTCCCCACGGAGACAGGTATGTGGGTCATCGCGATCCGAAGGGGAACCGAGTGGGACTTCGATCCCAACGGTGACACGGTCCTCGGCACCGACGACGTCGTCCTATTCCGGGGACCCGAAGAGGGAGTGCAGCTCATCCGGCGGCTGGTCGGGGCTCCGGTTTCGGTCCATCCCGACGACGAAGCAACACCGACGACCGTCGACGAGCCTGCGTACGCCGAGCTCGATCGCGCCGTCGACATCCTGGTGGCCATGAAGAACACCGCTGAGGTCAGTGTCGGACTCGCCTACTCCGCACTTATGCTGCGTGAACCGGCGTTGGCGGCCGAGGTGACGACCCTCGAATCCCGATCGGACGAGCTGCAGAACGAGCTCGAGTCCTGGGTCCTTCGCGCGACCGAAAGCGCACCCAATCCCGAGGAGCTGCGCGGCCTCTTACGTCTTGCATACGCGTCCGAGGGGATTTGCGACGCGGCTCGCGCGATGACGAGGCTGGTCGATCGCGGCGAGGACCTGCATCCGATCGTGGCCGAGGCCATAGAGGCGTCCGACGCTGTGGCCGTTTCCGCGGTCGTCGAAGAGGGGTCGCCGGCCGCGGGCAAATCGTTGCGGGAGATGTCCTTCAAGACTGAAACGGGAATGTCGGCTCTGGCGATCCAACGCAGCGGACGCTGGATCTACCGTCCGGCCAAACACTTCGTGCTACGCACAGGCGATCGCATCATCGCGACAGGACCAGAAGACGGCGTAGAAGAGATCGAGGCGCTCGTTCGAGCGCCTGCTCCCGTGGTGGCCGAGGCCTAGCGCGCCGGCTGTAGGCCGCGGACGAACTCGAACGCGATCGCGCGCGACGGTGCTTTCACCCGTGCGAACCCGATCGCGCTGAGCAAGCGGATCTCGACGTGGTCGACGAAGTACACGAGGCGTCCTTCACCGGCGCCGATGTTGATGCGGGAACCCTCGTCGGTCGCCCATGGGGGTGCGAAGCGCGGGCTCGACGAGATCTCCACGACGACCAGCCCGTCTGCGTCTCCGGCTCCGCCTCTGACGTGGCCGTCGCGCACGTAGGCCTCGGCCAGGAACTGTATCGGCTGGCTGGATCCTCCCGGGGTCGTTGCGACGACGGCTGTTCTGTCCGCGCGCCAGCCGGTTGGAGGCGTTAGGCGGAGCGGCAAGACCTCACGCCCGTGCGGCACATCGGCGACCAAGGTGCTCGTACGGATGAGCTCGCCGGCCTCGGGCTCTGCGACGTTCTGCGTTGCCGGGTCCTTGCCTTCCAGGAACCTCGACTTCTTGGGCACCTGCTCGGTGAGATCCACCGCTTCGATGACCCGGGCTAATCGGCCCCCGATCGTCCACACCTCGCGTAGGACGACGCCGGCCGCATCGACACAGGCCTCTACGCGATCGTCCTTTGTGGGCGGCGCCAGCGGATCGGGAGCCGGACCGCGGTATGCGAACCACGAGCAGCTGTGACCGAGAACGACGTCGGATCCGACGGCGTCGGCGATGCCGGCGCGCGACGCCTCGCGCAGGACCGTGTAGGACGCGTCGCGTGCCGGCCCTCCCGGCGGCCGCAGCACGCCGAAGCGCAGCCGTCCGCGCTCTTCGAGCTGCCAGAGGTGCCGACGTGACGTGACTTGCCCGGAACGGATGGAGCCCCGAGAGCCCTCACGCCGCTCGATCCGACTTCCGTACGGACGCCGCACTTCCACCACCTCAGCACTAACGACGCTGTCGTCGCCCGAACGGTCCTCGATCCGGTACACGACGCGGTGGCCGTCAGTTTGTCGCGTCCGAAGCGTGGGCGAGACTGGAGATCCCACCGCGGCCACCACCGCCAACAACAGAAGGGCTCCGACGACCATGAATGGTCCGCGGCGCATGAGCGAAGTGTGTTCTAGCGCGACCGCGCGGCCGGGCGCTTCGCAGCCGCCGATCGGCGCCGGGTCGGTGCCTTCTTCCTTGCACCTCGTATGCGGCGGACGCTTCCGGAACGGGTGACGACCCGATGGTCGGTGCCCAGGTACGCCTCGACTACGCGCGGATCGTTCGTAACCTGCTTCGGTGTTCCGCGGGCGATGATACGTCCCGTCTCGAGCGCGATGAGCTCATCCGCAACGCCGGTGACGAGCGGCATGTCGTGCTCCACGAGCAGCATGGTGCAGCCCGTCGCCTTCTGAACGCGGCGCAGGAGGGGGCCGAGCGCTTCGGTCTCGCGTTGAGCGATACCGGATGACGGCTCGTCGAGGAGGAGGACGGTCGGTTCGTGCGCGAGTACGCACGCGAGGTCGACGATGCGCCGCGATCCCGTCGACAGCTCGGAAACAAATTTGTCGTGGAACGCGCCGAGATGCAGAAGTTCGATGAGTTCCTCCACCCGAGCCGTGACGTCGCGCTCGGCCGACCACACCCACGGGAGCCCGAAAACCGTGGAGATCGGTCCCTGTGTCCGCACTTTCCTTTCGAGCGCACAGGCGAGCGTCTCCGCGACGGTCAGCGACGAGAACAACTTCGCGTCTTGAAAGGAGCGGCCCAGACCGACGCGCGAGCGCTCAGCGGGAGGGAACTTCGTGATGTCCTTCTCGCCGAGAGTCACCGTCCCACGCTGGTGCGTGACGAAGCCGCAGATGGCATCGAAGAGCGTTGTCTTGCCGGCACCGTTGGGACCGATGAGCCCCAAGACCTCGCCGCGGCGAACGTCGAAGCTCACCTCGTCGACGGCGACGACGCCGCCAAAGGCCACGGAGATGCCTTCGACCGACAGGACTATGTCAGCTGTTTTGCGCTGGCTGTTTGATCGGGAGGCGGTTTCACGGCTCATCGCTTGCGAACCTTAGTACCGATCAGGCTCCCGGCTCCCTCTAGGAACACCGATCGCAGGATGTCTCGCCGCTTCAGGAGCTCTTCGGTCGATCCGTTGAAACGCACCTCGCCCTTCTCCATGAAGTACGCGTGGCGGGCGACCGTCAGCGCCACGTTGACCGATTGCTCGACGAGCACGACCGTCGTTCCCGAATCGTGGATGTCCTCCACGATGCGCAACAGCTGCTGGACGATGACCGGCGCGAGGCCCAGCGATAGTTCGTCGATCATCAGCAGTTTGGGCTTGGCGATGAAAGCCTGCGCGAGGGAGAGCATCTGCTGCTCGCCGCCCGACAGACTTCCGGCCTGTTGATCCAAGCGCTGCTGCAGGACGGGGAAGATCTCGAACACCCGGCTCCGCGCGCCCTCGACGTACGCCCGGTCCTTGTCATAGAGCCATGCCGCCATCTCGAGGTTCTCATTCACTGTGAGCGTTGGGAAGATCGACTTACCGCCGGGCATGAGAATGATTCCAAGAGCTGCACACTCTTCGGGCTCGAGGTGCGTGATGTCGTTGCCGTCGAAGTACACGACGCCACGCTCAGGATGGACAAGTCCGGAAACCACCTTGAGCAACGTCGATTTTCCAGCGCCGTTTGTCCCGAGCAAGGCGACGAGCTCGCGCTGCTGAACGTCGAAGTTCACGCCGAACAACACCTGCGTGCTGTCGTACGAGAAGTCGACACCCTCAACCGTGAGCAGAGAACGCTCGCCCTGCGCGAGCCGCTGGTTGCGGAGCTGCGCCTCGGTCGCCAGCACCTGGAAGGCTCGTGTGACGTCGTTGTTCACGAACTTCGCTGCGGTCGCAAGAATGCAACCGCCGACCGCCAGGATCATCGCCGACGTGAACAGCGCCCATCGGATGCCCGGCCCGTCGGCGATAGCGCCGATGATGGGCGTTGCCACGATCCCGAGCGTTACGAAAAACCCGGCGTAGCTGAACCCGAGCGTGCGTATCCGAGCCGGTGAGACGAAACCAACGATGACGAGATACGCGGGAGCCCACAGAACGCTCAGGAACGAGACGACGCAGAGGATGGCGATCGCGGCCGGAAGCGTGGGCGCGAACGCGTAGAGGGCCAACCCCAGCCCGAGCGCGGCGATGGAGAAGCCGAAGAACAACGTCACATGCGACATCGACTTCGTTCGAACGAGCTTGTCCGTCACCCGGCCCCCGACGACCACCGACAGCAAAGCGAAGGGCGCAACGGCGGATGCGATGAGGCCCCGGTGCAGTTCTCTGACGTTGAACACTTCGTCCAGATAGATATTCGAGTAGAGGGCGAAGGGCAGTATCCCGATACCCGTGCAGAGCGAGCCGAGAAATATCCGCTTCATCGTGGGTATCGAATACAGCCACCGCACGGCGCGCCCGAACGGGACGGCAGGCTCCTCGACGGCCTCGAGTGCAGATTCGCGGTCGTCCATGATCCCGCGCACGGGCTCCCGCATCCGCGTTGCGACGTACGCCAGTACGAATGTGGGCACGGCCAGGATGAAGAACGCGTACCGCCACCCGAGCAGGTATGCGATAAGTCCGGCGAGCGCCGGCCCGACGATCGCGGCCCATGCATCGGCCGATCGATGGACGCTGAAGACACGACCGCGAACGGCAGGTGGGTAGTAGTCGGTCAACAACGAGGGATGGACGGCACCGCTCACGAGCTTTCCCGTTCCCGATCCAATGCGCATGAGGACGAGAACCCATATAACGGGAGCAAGCCCGGTCGCGAAGCCGAAGATGCCCCAGACGATCGCTCCGTACCACACGAGCGGTATGCGGTTGGATCGGTCCCCGATGTACCCGATCAACGGGATCGCAAGGCCGACGACGGCGGGAAGGGCGCGTATCACTCCCAGCTCAGTGTTCGTGAGACCGAACGCATCGCGGATGTTCGGCGCGAGGATGGCTAGAGCCGCTATGTCGAACTCGTCGACGAGGTTGAGCCCGAACAGGATCAGGAGCGGGAAGAGATCGCTCCCGCGAAGCTCCGGCGCGAATCGAAGCAGGATCCGATCAACTAGCGAAGGCGCCGCCACGGAAGGCGAACCGTCGCTGTTACGCAAGGACCCAGGGCGTGGTGTTGATTTGGCCTTCGCTTTCGGCTTCGCCTTCGCCTTCGCCGGCGCCCTCGTCCTCGGCTTTGCCTTCACGGCACGATCACCTCGCCCGCGCCGACGAGCTCAGGCGCCGGCTTGGCAACCTCCTGCACCCGGCGATCTGCGACCAAGCTCGGCACGGTGATGTTCCGTTTGTCTGCAAACCGCCTGAGCAGACGATCGCGCACGCGGAACACGATCTCACCCAGACCGCCCGGGAAGAGCATCAGCAGGACGAGCATGCCGAAGCCTGTCGCGAGGAACTGATACTCGTTGGGCAGATAGAACTGGATGCTGCGCACGTAGACCGCTCCGATGATCGCTCCAGTCATCGAGCCCATCCCCCCGATCACTACCATCGCGAAGATCGCGAGGGAGAACTCGGCGGTAAAGCGATCGTAGCGAAGCGACTGCTGATGGTAGGCGAGCAACCCGCCGGCCAATGCGGCGAAGAAACCGGAAAGCGCGAACGCAGAGATCTTCGCCGAGATCGGCCGGATACCGAAAGCTTGCGCGTGAGTCTCGTTGTCACGCAGGGCGATGAAGTTCCGCCCGAGTCTAGTCCTGCGAACGTTTCGGCCGGCGAACATCGCGAGCATTAGTCCGATGACGCAGACGTAATAGAAGGCGAACTCCGATGTGACGTCGATGCCGAGCACCTTGGGGCGCACGATTGCTCCGACCGGGGTCAGAATCTCCCACTGAAGGATCCAGCTGTGCGCGGCGACGGCGAAGGCAAGCGTAGTGACCCCGAGGAACAGGCCGCGTATACGCAGAGCCGGCAAACCGATCAGCACGGCCGCCACGGCTCCAGCCAGACCGGCGATCAAGAGCACGAGGAAGAAGTTCGGCGGTGACGCTGGAGGTACTACACGCGTGACGAGCTTGCCCGCGAGCATCGCACCGATGCCGACGAACGCCCAATGGCCGAGTGAAACATTGCCGCTCCACCCGGTCAGCATCACCAAAGAGATGCCGACCATCGCGTAGATAAGGATCGCGGACGCCAAGCTCGTGTTCGCGGCGCTGAGGAAGAAAGGAACGATCAGCACGACGAGGCCGAAAGCACCGACCACGGCCGCTTGCGTGTTGCGGACCTGAGGAAGCCTTCGCAGCTCGCGTGGTGTTCGGCGGATCTCCTGGACGGCCCGCCACGTCGAGGCCCCGGGATCGACTCGGCCCAGCCGGTTCCTCTGAATGAGCAGCGCGACGACGATCACGCCGAGCAGGAAGCCGTCCACCGGCCCGGTTCGTCCGAAGGAGAAGAAGAGGGTCTGCTCCGCCATCGTGATCCCGATGGATGCAACGACCGCGATCGGAAGACTTTCCATACGCGCGATGACGGCGGCGGCGAGCGCGCGCAGGATGAGGCCCTGTCCGGCGATGGCACCCAGCTGGAAGCCGAGGATCGGCGCACGCAAGATGGCCGTGATCGCCGAGAGGAGACCCGCCAGACCCCAGACGATCAGTGAAACGCGGCTCACTCGCACGCCCAGCAGACGAGCACGCTCGGCGTTTTCGGCAGCAGCGCGTGAGGCGATCCCGTAGCGCGTGTAACGGAAAAACAGAGCCAAGGCGATCAGGACGGCCGGACCTACGACGAGAACGATGAAGTGATCGGCAGTGAACTCGACACCGCCGAATCCAAACGAGATGCCCCAGGGGCTCTGGAGCCTGGTCTCGAACTGGCTCGCAGCCACATCGCCCTCGATCCATCCTGGGAGAGCCAGCTCCAACCCACCCAGGATCTGCGCTGCGCCGATCGTGACGACGGTCAGGATGAGTCGGGGCGCATTCCGAAACCGGCGGATTATGCCGAACTCGACGATTAGGCTGGTCACTATCGCGGCACCGAGTCCCGCAAGTACTGCGAAGACGTACGGCACGTGGTGGACGGTAAACAACTCGGCCGCGAGCACGGCGGCAAATGCACCGAGCTCGCCCTGCGCGAAGTTGATGATCCGGTTCGTGCGATAGACGAGCACCAAACCGATCGCGATCAGGGAATACAGCAGTCCAACGACGAGGCCCTGGAGGTAGAGGCCGTTTGGGACGGCCGTAGTGTCGGCGAGTACGGGGAGCAAGACCTTCCCGAACAGCACAACGACCGCGAAACCGCCTAAGAACGCGCCGGCCCCATTGAGCACGCGTCGGTCGAGCATTCCCCTCCCCGGAAAAGACCAGACCTACTAGATCCCTGGCGATTCTCCGTGCCACTTGACGCGCGAGTCAAGAGTGCGACAATCTCGCGGGGAGCGGATCACGGGGAGGGAGGTGACGACGGCCCGCATCAGTACGCGCGGCCGTCACGTCTATGGGCAGTCGCTTTAGCGAGCTTTGGGAGTCACTTCGCGAAGCCTTCCGCCGCGTCAACGTTCGCGATGAAAAAACCCAGCTCGGAGGCGCAAGCATCCTGGCCGCCATCGTTCTCATCGCTGCGCTTTTCGCACTGCCCGGTAGCGACGACAAGAAGGAATTGGCCTCGGGGAGCGACGAGCCGGTCGCCACCGACAAGGCAGCCGAGGAAGACACCAAGACGGCCGAACCCGGCGAAACGCCGACGGCGTCCGCCGCGGCGGCCGAAGTAGCCGGCGACCTGGTCGACAATCCGGACGCGGAGCTGGACTACGCCAGGCGACTGGCCGCCCAGATCAGCCCGGTAACAACGTCACTACCCAACGGGAACCCGAACACATGGCCCGGCGTCACGAAGGACACGATCAAGTTCGTACTCTCCTACGACAAGGCGAACTGCGGCACCAATCTCGTCAACGCATTGAGCGCGGCCGGCGCCAACTTCTCCACCGAGGGTCGTTACTTCCGGGCCGCACCGTCCAACGCCGACGAGGCCAACAGAGAAACCGTCGAAGCCGTGAACTCCGTGATGAAGTACTACAACCAACGTGGCTACGAGGCCGCTCAGGAATTTCCGAAGATCAAGCCGCTTATCGGGAACGATAAGACGCGCCCGTTCTACGGCCGCAAGGTTGTCCACGAGTTCGTCGACGGTGGGTCCTTCCAGTGCCCGGAGACGACAACAGCGGCGGCGGTGGAGATCGTCCAGGACCGAAAGCCCTTCGCCGTGTTCAACAACTTCGACGGTGCCTCCTACAACATGGCTGAGGCCCTACACGCCAAGGCCCCGGCCAACAAGCGCCCGATGCACTTCGGCTCGCTCTGGCTGTCCGACAAGGAATACGAGCGTTGGTCCCCTTACACGTGGACTCAATTTACCAGCGGGACGAAGGCCGCCGACCTCTACGCGAGTTATGTGTGCAAGCGTCTCGTCGGCAAGAAGGCAGTGCGAAGCCCACAGTACAAGGACCAAACGCGCAAGTTCGCGCTCCTGTATCCGGCGCTCCAAGAGGCGCGAAACGTGGCCAACGACGTGCGCCGGTCGATCAAGAAGCACTGCGGCCGGGACATCTACGCGGGCACCGGGGGCGACCAGGACCGAGTCATCGAATACTCGACCGACTTGAGCCGCGCCGCCGATGAGGGAACGACGACGGCGATCCGGCTCAAGCTCGAGGGCGTTACGTCGCTCACCTACCTCATGGATCCCGTCTTCCCCCTCTTCCAGATCCTCGCGCAGAAGGGCCAGAGCTACCGGCCCGAGTACGTGTGGACGCCGACCGGGTACTACGATTCGAGCACGGTTCAGCGTTTGTACGACCAGGAGCAGATCAACGGGAACAGCTTCGGGATCTCGATGTTCGGTGTCCCCGGTGGGTACGGATTCGAAGCTGGAGACTCGTTCTTCATCTGGCACGACCAGCACAAAGTCGCCCCCAACGGCCGGAAGTGCGATCCATCCTCCGACGCCGGGATGAGCCACTCCCCCGAGTACTGCAAAGCTCCCAGCGCAATCGTGACCTGGCTCTACACAACCCTGCCTTCGCTGGCCGGGATCCTGTTCGCCGGACCGGACCTGACCCCCGCCCACGTCACCGAAGGTCTGCAGCGCGTACCGACTACTCGTTTCGGACCGGCCGGAGCAACGGAGAAGCCGTTCGCCGCCCTCCTGGGGGCAGGGAAGGGCAGGTACTACTTCATCGTCGACGCCACGGAGTACCGCTGGCGTGCCACGTATGTTTCGCCACCGCCCGAAACCAAGCTCGGATGGGTGGAGTACCCCGACTGCCAGCGTCACTACAACCTGTGGCCGGACCACCTCTCGCAGGGTTGGGAGAAGGGCGGGCCGAACTACACGGCTTACTGCGGCGACCCCAAGTACGCGCCGGCTCCATATGTCCCCAAGGGTCCGGACAACGAGACGTGTGCGGATGCTCCTGGAGACAAGTGCGAGAAGGACGGCTATCCGCGCTGGAAGGACTGGTAGTCCGGCGCTACCGCCCCTTGCGCCGGACGAACTCGGTGAGGAATTCGCTGAATTCCTCACCGAGTTCGGGGTGGAGCGCTCCGAGCTCCACCAGCGCCTTCAGGTAGCCGAGCGGGCGGCCCGCGTCGTGACGTGGGCCGCGATGGATGTGCGCGTAGCCCTCACCTGATCGGGCGACCGCGGCTATCGCGTCGGTGAGCTGGATCTCTCCGCCGGCTCCAGGTTCGGTGCGCTCGAGTGAATCGAAGACGTCCGGCGTCAACACGTAGCGACCGATAGATCCGAGGTTGGAAGGCGCGACATCGGGTGACGGCTTCTCGATGAAGTCCTTCATCCGAACCAGGTCGTCCGATACCGGGTCGGGATCGACCACGCCGTAGTTCCCGATCTCCTCCGACGGCATCTCCATGACCGCGATCACCGATGCGCCGAACTTTTCGTGCGCAGCGATCAGGGCGTTGAGCAGCTCCGGGCCCCCGAAGAGCTCGTCCGGAAGGAGAACGGCAAAGGCCTCCGCCCCGACGGCGTCTCGTGCGCACAGCACGGCGTGTCCGAGACCGAGAGGTTCGTCCTGGGTGACGAAGGTCACACGGGCAAGCTCCTGCGGAGCCTTGGTCGCAGCGAGCAGGTCATCCTTTCCTTTAGCGGCCAGCGCTTTCTCGAGTTCGGGAGCCGAAGCGAAATGCTCGCGCAGCGCGGCCTTCTCACGACTGATGACGATCACGACGTCGGTCACGCCCGCCCCCGCCGCTTCTTCGACGACCCACTGGATCATCGGTTTGTCGACAACGGCCAGAAGCTCCTTGGGCACGGCCTTGGTCGCCGGGAGGATGCGTGTGCCCCAGCCGGCCGCCGGGATGACGGCCTTGGTTACCGATGCCTTCCGAGCGCACACCCGGTCACCATGCCAGAACCGGCGTTACCCGAAAACGTCTATAGCGTGACGGCGTCCGGAGCTTCGCCGCGCGTTGGTCCGAACGGACCGTGTCTGCGCAGATAGTCCGCGGCCGCGACGGCTTCGCTGCGCGCCTGGTCGAACGCGGCGTCGCCGAGAAGATCCCGGGGCCCGACCAAGCGATCGGGGGCCACCTGGAACCCCAGACCGATGGCCTTGCCGAGTGACCGAGTCGAGGCGTCACCGTTGGCCGACACCGGGACGAGTGGGCTCGGCCCCCCGGCCGACGCTCCGAACGCGTACGGGATGGTGAAGGCTTCGAGCACTTCTTCGACCGACGGGAAGGGCGTACCGCACCGCACGACGAGAACGGGATCGGATCCGGACGAAGCCACGGCCGCCACTTCGCCGGTGGCCTTAGACCTCACTTCGATAACGCACGTGCCCGGACTGCGCGCGAGGGCAAGGAACCGGTAGAGGTCTCCCGGAAGGTCGAACTCGTGACGGGGCGACCCGTTGGTCGCCGCGAAGGCGAAGCCCTGGGCCAGGCTCGGGTCGCTAACGAGACCTGGCGTGTTGAAGGGGTCTGCGAACATCCGGTACAGGTGGACGTTCCAAGATCCGGGGCCGGCCTTGTCCGAAAGGAAGCAGAGGACGGGCTCGCTGTCGCGCACCTCGAGGCCGAGCTCTACGCCACTGACCTCGGGCGCGTGTCCGTTCGCACCGTGCTGGTGCAGACGTCGCCCGACATCGGCGGCCCGGTCGAACAGGTCGACAGCCAGTCCGCGGATCGAAGGCGATCCCGGCGCTTCCGCATGCAGAACGATCAAGCCGATGTCGTCACCGCACCGGGCTACGTATCCGTCGGCCACCAGACCGGCCGTCTTGGCCTCGGCCAAGGCCTCCCGCGCGGCGTCGAGCAGTGCCGGGTGCACGTGGCCGGCACCGACGTATCCGCCGGCGCAGCCTCTAAATACGGAAACGGTCGAGCTCACAGTCGAACTGTAGTGAGGCTCAGTGACGAAAACCCGGCCGGCTTGGAGCCGTAATACTTAGCTCATGCCCACGTATACCTATCGGTGCACCAAATGCGGCGACGAGATCGAGGCCGTACAGTCGATGTCCGACCCACCCCTCAAGCGCTGCAAGAAGTGCCGCGGCGCCCTCCGCCGCACCTTCCATCCCGTGGGGATCGTGCTAAAGGGCTCGGGGTTCCACCGAAACGACTACCGTTCCCCGTCACGGAAATCCGGCGAATCGGCCGACAAGAAGTCCGAGTCCACGTCCTCCGAGAACTCTTCGGACAAAGACTCCGGGGACAAAGGCTCTGGGGACAAAGGCTCCGGGGACAAAGGCGCGGGGGACAAAGGCTCCGGGGACAAAGGCGCGGGGGACAAGAAGTCCGAGTCGAAGCCGGAAAAGAAGTCGGACACGAAGACGTCCGGCTCGTCAAAGGCATCGAAAGCCAACTGATCGATGCTCGAGGCTGAGATCGGAGTCTTCGGCGGGTCCGGCTTCTACTCGTTCGTCGAGGGGCTCACCGAGCACACGCTGAATACGCCATACGGTTCGCCGTCGGCTCCCATCGCCCTCGGAACCCTCGGCGGGAAGAGCGTCGCCTTCCTCCCCCGCCACGGCCCTCACCACGAGTTCCCGCCCCACGCGATCAACTACCGCGCGAACCTGTGGGCCTTCAAGGAGCTCGGTGTCACGCGCGTTCTCGCTCCATGCGCGGCCGGAAGCCTGCAGCCCGATATCCATCCGGGCGACGTCGTCGTATGCGACCAACTCGTCGACCGCACCTCGGCCCGGGCGGAGACGTATTACGACGGTCCGTTATCCGTCCACGTGTCTTTCGCCGATCCGTATTGTCCGCAACTTCGACAGCTGGCGATCAAGGCCATCGTTGAGGCGCGCATGGACGTTCACGACGGCGGCACCGTTGTGGTGATCCAAGGTCCGCGCTTCGCAACGAGGGCCGAGTCTTCGCACTACGCCGACCAAGCCTGGGACGTTATCAACATGACGCAGTACCCCGAGGCGTACCTCGCTCGCGAGCTGGAGATGTGCTACGTGAACATGTCCTTGATCACCGACTACGACGTCGGCGTCGAAGGCCGTCCCGACATCGCGCCCGTGACGATGGAAGAAGCGCTTCGCGTGTTCGCAGAGAACACGGGACGTCTGCGTCAGGCCCTGTTCGAGCTGCTCGAGCTGATACCGCCCGAACGCGACTGCTCGTGCGGCGACGCACTCGCCGGAACCCCGGCGCGGCCTTAACTCTCACGTGACCACCGGACTCGCCGTCCTGCTCGGTGTCGTGCAGGGCGTTACGGAGTTCCTTCCCATCTCATCGAAGACGCACTTGGTCGTAGTGCCCGCGCTGCTGGGCGAGACTCCTCCGTCGCTGGCGTTCATCACACTTCTTCATCTGGGCACTCTCGTAGCGCTCGTCGCCTACTTCGCGCGGGACCTCGTGCGGATCCTTATCGAGTTGCCAAGACGCGGAAGTGAAGGGCGCAAGCTCTCCGGACTGTTGTTACTGGCCACGATCCCGGCAGGCGTCATGGGGGTTCTTTTCGAAGAGACCTTCGAAAGATTGCTGAGCCATCCTCGGGAGGCCGCGTTCGCTCTGTTGGCCACCGCCTTCCTTCTTGTGTTCGCGGAGTGGGCGGCGGGAACGTTCCGCCGCAGCCGCCGGCTCCCCAGGCCCCTGGGGACCGAGGTCGGCACACGCAACGCGATCGCGATCGGGATCGCGCAGGCCGTGGCTCTTCTTCCCGGCGTTTCGCGCTCGGGCTCGACGATGAGCACCGGCCTGGCGCTCGGCATCCGGCGCGACTCCGTGGCGCGCTTCTCTTTCCTACTGGCGATCCCCGCGATCGCCGGCGCGAATGTGCTCGAGTTCGGCGATGTGACGCGGGGTGGGCTGGGAGCACCGGAGATCGCCGGGTTCCTCGCGTCACTGGTCACCGGATACCTGAGCGTCGCGCTGCTGATCCGTTATCTGCGCCGCTTCACCTATCTGCCGTTCGCGGCGTACTGCCTGGTCTTCGCAATCGCTGCCGGGCTCGCACTGTCCTAAGTCCGTCCGGTGCGGCGCACCGCCTGAGCCCGGCACCGGACTAGTCATCTCGGGCTAGGTGCAATCCCCCTAATACGTCCCTGCCCTCGGCTCCCCGAGCGCCCACAATCTCTAGTGGAGGGATCATCTGCAATGAGTTGGCGTAGTGAGGATTACGGGTACGCCACGGCGGCAGCCGCTGCCGTGGCGTTCCTCGGTTATCTGGTGGCCGGCAACTTCGGCCTCGTCCCCTCTCCCCTCACCCCGCCGAGCCTTGCGGCCGGCCCCAACGCGGGAGTGGCCGCGCTGGAGGTTCCCGTTGCCGAAAACGCGAACGCTCCCGTTCCCGTTCCCGGAGTCGCACCGGCCGCCACCCCACCTTCCGTCGCACCGCCCCCGTCCATCACCATCCCCCTCGACCAGACTCCCCCGTCCATCGTCATCACCAGCGAAAGCGGGGCATCGCTTGCGCTCGGTGAGCCCGCCTACGTCTCGGGCACGGTGATCGATGCCGGCTCGAAGATCGACAAGGTCTTAGTCACGTTCACTCGGCCGAACGGTGAGAAGACCACCACCCCGGCCGAGGTGATCTGCAACGAAAAAGGTGAGTGTGCGTGGATGGCCGAGGTCCCAGGCGTGGTTGCCGACTACACCGTGTATGCCGAGGCGATCGATGCCTACGGCAACGTGGGTCGCAGCGCTCCGATAGACATCACCGTCCTTAACACAGGGGGGACGGTCCAAGACGTGATCGGCATCGTCGAACGCGTTCCCGCAACGCTGAACAACATCATCCAGCAGCTTCTCGGCCTTCTGAGTTAGCGCTTCACCACGCCGGCCACGACCTCGGGCCGGCCGAAGGACAGGTACGTGAACCCGAGGTCGGCCATACGGGCGATCGACCAGAGGTTGCGGCCGTCAACGATGACGGGACGACGCAACGCCTCCTTGACCCGGGACAGATCGGCTTCGACGAACTCGGGCCACTCGGTCAGAACGATCAGCGCATCGGCTCCGTCCAGCGCGGCCATCGCATCCGTAACGATCTCGGCGTGCGGGAACTCCGCCTTGGCGATCGGTCCTGCCGCCGGATCGTAGGCACGGACCTTCGCTCCTTCGCGTTCGAGGGCCGGGATCACGTCGAGCGACGGGGCTTCCCGAAGGTCGTCGGTTCCCGCCTTGAACGCCAGCCCCCACACGGCGATGGTCTTTCCGTCGAGGTTCCAGACGGCTCGGTGAACCTTCTGAACGAGGAGCATGCGCTGCTCGACGTTGATCCTGCGCACGTTGTCCAGGAAGGAAAGATCTACGCCGAGCTCGGAGGCCTGCGAGACGAAGGCCGCAAGGTCTTTCGGGAAGCAGAAACCCCCATAGCCGATCCCGGCCGACAGATGGTGGGGGCCGATACGCGGATCAAGTCCCATCCCTTGCGCCACGACGCCGACATCGGCGCCGGCAGCTTCGCACAGCCGCGCTACGGCGTTGATGTAGCTGATCTTCATCGCGAGAAAGCTGTTGGACGCGTGCTTGATCAACTCTGCGGTCTCGAGATCCGTGAACAGGATCGGACAGCCCGTCCTCTCGACGATCGGCGCGTAGATCTCGCGGAGCACCGATTCGGCCCGGCCCCCGTTCTGCAGGCCGATCACGATCCGCTCGGGCGTCAGGGTGTCGTGGACGGCCGACCCCTCGCGCAGGAACTCGGGATTGGTTGCGACCTCGATCTCACTCGAGCGTCCTTCGTCGCGGATCACCTCGGTGATCCGGCGCGCCGTGTGCACCGGAACCGTCGATTTCTCGACTATCACTACCGGCCCCGGTGCGGCCTGAGCAACGGCCCGCGTGGCTTTCTCGACGTAGACGAGGCTCGCCCGGCCGTCCGGCCGCGGCGGTGTGTTCACGCAGATGAAGGCCGCAGCGGCACCCTGCAGCGCTTTGCCGACGTCGGCGGTGAAGGTAAGGGCCTTCCCGTGATGACGTTGAAGGAGCTCGTCCAGTCCCGGCTCGTAGAACGGAGCTTCCCCTCGCTCCAGCATCTCCAGTCTCTGCGGGTCGGAATCGACGCCGACGACCTCGTGTCCGATCTCGGCGAAGCCCGCGGCCGAAACGAGTCCGACGTGCCCGCAACCGACGATGACCACTTTCATCGCTTCACATCCTCTGCGAACCAGGCCACGGTCCGCTCCAGGCCGTCCTCGAGCGAGACGGTCGGCTCCCAGCCGAGCACACTGCGTGCGAGCGAGATATCGGGACAGCGCACGGTCGGATCATCGGGGGGACGGGGGCCGAACTCGATGGGGGACGTCGTGTTGGTGATGTCGATGATGAGCTTGGCCAGCTCGAGCACGCTCAGCTCATAGGGATTGCCGATGTTCATGGGACCGACGTGATCGGAAAGGGCGAGACGGACGATGCCCTCGACCAGATCGTCCACGTAGCACAAGGAGCGCGTCTGCGACCCGTCGCCGTGAACGATCAACGGCTTGCCGTCCAGCGCTGCTGAGATGAATTCGGGAGCGGCGCGGCCGTCGTGCCGGTCCATGTACGGCCCGTAGGTGTTGAAGATCCGTACGAGCTTGGTGTCGACGCCGTGCTTGTTGTGATAGGCCATCGAGATCGCCTCCCCGAATCGTTTCCCTTCGTCGTAGACACCGCGAGGTCCGACGGGATTGACGTTCCCCCAGTAGTCCTCGGTCTGCGGGTGAACGAGCGGGTCACCGTAGACCTCGGAGGTCGAGGCGAGCAAGAAGCGCGACCCCTTGGCGTGGGCCAGTCCGAGCGCGTTATGGGTGCCGAGCGCACCGACTTTCAAAGTCTGGATGCCGTACTCGATATAGGCGCGCGGTGAAGCCGGCGACGCGAAGTGCAGGATCAGGTCGACCTCGCCCGGGATGTCGATGTGCTTGGTCACGTCCTGCTGGATGAAGGTGAACGACCGGTCGTCTCCGACCCGTTCGAGGTTGCGCGGAGACCCGGTGATGAAGTTGTCCAAGCCGACGACCTCGTGGCCGTCGGCCAGGAACCGAGCGCAGAGATGGGAGCCGAGGAATCCCGCGGCCCCAGTGACGACTACCCGCATCGGGCGATTGTAAGCGCCAGCCCTTCCCGGGGCCGGACGGCGCGGGCTCCGAACTTCTCACTGTGGAAGGTCGTTAGTCCGGTAGCGGGGATGGGACGAACACCTCCTGAGTCTGTCCGTACGACTCGGGCTGGGCGGATCCGAAGGCGGTCTGCCCTGCCCTTGTTCACTGTTGCCTTGTGTACGAGGGGCCGGCGCCCAGACGCTCTGTCCGCATGCCTGAAGTCGCTCCGGAGGCTGGAGGACCGCAATTACGAGGTCCTTTGCGTGGACAACTCCACTGTCGGGCTGGACCCCAAAGAGATCCTCGACCTCGGGGCGAGATACGTGCGCGAGGCGCGCCGGGGTCTCGACATCGCTCGGAACCGGGCCGTGGCCGAGGCCAGAGGCGAGCTCATCGCCTTCATCGACGACGACTGCGAAGCCGATCCGGCATGGCTCGACGGCCTAAGGAAGGGGTTCGTCCACCCCGAGGTGGAGTGCGTTACGGGGCGCGTCGTCGCGGCCAGCCAGCTGCGTCGTGAAGAACGGTGGTTCGAGGAGATCTGCAGCTTCGACCGGGGCCCGATAGCGCAGCGCTTCGAGGCGAACGGGCACGGCTATGCCGCTCCTCACGAGGCCGCCCGCATGGGTACGGGCTGCAACATGGCCTTTCGCCGCGACATATTCGAGCGTCTCGGTTATTTCGACGTCGCGCTGGACATGGGAACGATCGTCGGAGGCGGTGGCGACCTGGACATGTTCGCTCGTGTTCTGGACGCTGGTAGCTACGCCTTCTACAGCCCGGAAGCGGTGGTTCGCCATAACCACCGCTCTGCGCCTCGCCTCGTCTACTGGCAGCTCCTTGGGTACGGGGTCAGCGCCGGCGCCTTGGCGCTAAAGGGCGCCCTTTCGCATCCGCGCTACATCCACCGCATCTTGCTATCGCAGCTCGAGTTCGCCCGCCACGTCCTCCGCGTCGGCTCACGCCGCATCCGGCGGAGGTCCAGGCAACATCTGCCCGTGAGCCTGTCTATCGTGATGCTGGTTGGCGATGTCCTGGGGCCATTCTTCTATGTCGTGTCCTGGCTGATCGCGCGCGCTGCCCGCGAGCGATGAGCGTCGTGCGGGCCGGTGCCCTCGGGCGCCGAGTAGACCTTGTTCGCGAATTGGTTCTTCGCGACGTCCGGCTCCGCTACCGCCGAAGCGTCCTGGGTGTGGCCTGGTCTCAGCTCCCCCCGCTGAGCCTGCTCGTGATCATGACCATCGTCTTCACGAAGGTCATACCTTTGGATATCCCCGACTACCCCGTCTTCGCGCTCACCGGTTTGCTTACCTGGACGTGGTTCCAGACCTCCATGCTGAGCGCGACGGTGTGCGTGACCGACGGCGGGGATCTGGTCCGCCGTCCGCGCTTCCCGGTGACTCTTCTTCCGCCGATCGCGATCGTTTCGCAGCTTGCGCACTTCCTGCTCGCGCTGCCCGTGCTGCTCGGTGCGGTGATCGTCCTAACGGGCCGGTTGCCGGCGACCGCGGTCCTCCTTCCCTTACTGATAGCGATCCAGTTCATGGTCACACTCGGTCCGGCCTATGCGGTTGCAGCTCTGCACGTCCCCGTTCGTGACATCGGCCATGCACTCGCCGTAGTGCTCCAGCTCTGGTTCTTCGGAACGCCGATCTTCTACGACGACCAGCGCCTCATCGACTCGAGCTTCCGGATCGTCTACGAGCTAAACCCGATCGCGCACCTCATCACTGCGTATCGGGATGTGCTGATCAGGGGGCGCTGGCCGAGCTTCGGTTCGCTCGGGCTCATCTTTGGTGCCGGAGCCATTCTGAGCGCGGCCGGGATCATGTTGTACCGGCGACGAGCGCACACCTTCCCCGAGGAGCTGTAGGGATGTCGGTCGCGATCAGCGTACGCGGGGTTGCCAAGCGGTTCCGCCACGGCGGTCCGGACGCCCGCACACTCAAGGAGCACGTGGTCACCGGTTTCCGCAACGTCCGCGAGCGGCACGAGTTTTGGGCACTTGAGGACGTCTCGCTCGAGGTGCCGGCCGGGGCCAGCGTCGGGATCCTCGGTCCGAACGGAGCGGGAAAGACGACACTCCTCCGGCTGATCGGAGGCATCGGACGACCCACGCGGGGAACGATCGACGTAAAGGGGCGTCTCAGCGCGATCTTCGAGCTGGGTGCCGGATTCCATCCCGATCTCACCGGTCGCGAGAGCGTTCTGCTTGCCGGCATCATCGCCGGCCTTTCGCGCGACGAGATCCGGGGGCGCATGGACGAGATCGTCGAATTCGCCGAACTTCGGGAGTTCATCGACGAACCGATACGGATGTATTCGACGGGGATGGTCGCTCGACTCGCTTTCTCCGTCGCGACGAACGTGGACGCCGAGGTCCTTCTCGTGGACGAGGTGCTCGCCGTAGGCGATCTCGCGTTCCAGCGAAAGTGCCGGGAACGGTTCGAAGAGTTCAAGAGCGCCGGTGTCACGCTGCTTCTCGTGACCCACGACCCGTCGTTCGTCGCCGACCTGTGCGATGAAGCGGTGTGGCTTCAAGGCGGCCGGGTTGCGGCCACCGGATCGCCCAACGAGATCACCGAGCTGTACCGAACCGCCATGCAGCAACGCACGATCGAGGCCACGCCGGACGACGCGCCAGAGGTGTCGACGCCTGGAGGAGCCACGCTGCGGATCCGTCACAACCGCTGGGGTACGCAGGAAGCCCAGGTGCAGAACGTTCGTTTGATCGACGGGCAGGGCTCAACGCTCGGCCGCATCACGAGCGGCGGTCGCCTGACTGTCGAAGCGGACGTGGTGGTGCCCACCTCGCTCGGCGAGGTGCGCATCCTGGTGCACATCCTCCGATCGGACGGCGTGCGGTGCGTCGACACGAGCACGCTCGTTCGCGGTGCCCGTGAAGGCGAGCGGCACACCGCCGTCCTCGCGTTCGACCGATTAGATCTAGCCCCGGGCGACTACGCGATCGAAGTCGGGCTGTACAACATCAACTGGGGCAAAACGTACGACTTCCATTCCGGGGTGTACGGATTGAAGGTGCTGGGTGAGTCCTCCGGAGAGGCCGTCGTCATGCCGCCACACAGATGGACGGTCCGCAAGCCGGAGCTCGGTGGCCCGTAGGGATCTACCAGTGGCTCGCGGTCGACCCTCCGTCGACGGGGATCGAAGCTCCAGTCACGTACGAGGAGCGCTCCGAGCACAAGAACGCCACTACGCTGCCGAACTCTTCGGGTTGCCCGTATCGCCCGGTCGGGATCGCACGTGCCGCCGCAGCTCGCACGTCCTCGATCGAGCGTCCTGAGGCCTCGGCCGCAGACCTGTCGAGGGTGGCCACACGGTCCGTGGCGATGCGGCCCGGAAGGACGCAGTTCACGGTGATCGAATCGCCGGCGACCTGGCGGGCCAGGGTCTTGGCGAAGCCGTGCACGGCCATGCGGACCGAGTTGGACAACGTGAGCATCGGCACCGGTTCGCGGACGGCGACCGAGGTGACGAAGACGATCCGTCCCCAGCCGCTCGAACGCATGTGTGGCACGACCAGACGGGCCAGGCGCACCATCGGCTTGACCAGGAGATCGAGCGCCGTGCCGTAGGCCTCGGCTTCGGTCTCGAGAGCCGTTCCGGGTGTCGGTCCACCCGTCGAGCCCACGAGGATGTCGATCCGACCGAAGGCCTCGATCGTCGCATCCACGAGCCGAGCCGGTGTATCGGGATCCATGAGCTCGCCCTCCAGCCCGATGGCATTGGGAAGAGCGGCGGCCTCGCTCTGCGCGACGTCGCCGCGGCGGCCCGAGATCGCCACCGAAGCACCCTCGGCCGCCAGTGCTCGCGCGCTCGCCAGGCCAAGCCCGGATGTGGCGCCGGTAACGAGGGCAGCTTTGCCTGTCAGCCCCAAGTCCATTGGAAAAGTATGGAGGAGAAAGTATGCGGCTCAGCCGGCCGGCTGTATGAAGGAGTTCGGATCCGGCTGGGCGTCGGCGGTGGCGGGGTCGGTCTGCGTCGCTTCGGCGCCCGTCCCCTCCACGATGCGCAAGACCTCCTCCAAGGACGTAACGCCGCTGCGGACCTTCTCGTAGCCGTCCTCGCGGAGCGTCCGCATCCCCTGGGACAGGGCCAGCCGCCGTATGTCGTCCGACGAACGACGCTCGACGGCCATCAGCTCGATCTCCTCGGTCACCATCATCAGCTCGAAGAGTGCCAGCCGACCCCGGTAGCCGGTGCCCGAGCACTGGTTGCACCCGACCGGCCGGTAGAGCACCTGTCCGTCGGAAGCGCCGATCTCGCGGAGCACATCCGGCGGTGGCACGTACTTCTCGCGGCAGCGCAGGCAGATCTTCCTCGCCAAACGCTGCGCGAGCACGCACTCGAGAGCCGACGCGACGAGGAAGGGTTCCACACCCATCTCGATCAGCCGCGTGAGAGCCGACGGTGCGTCGTTGGTGTGCAGCGTCGAGAAAACGAGGTGACCGGTCATAGCCGCCTCGATAGCGATCCGCGCGGTCTCGGTGTCGCGGATCTCCCCCACCATCAAGACGTCGGGGTCGGATCTCAAGATAGAACGCAGGGCCGCCGCGAAGGTGAGCCCGATCTTTGGGTGCACGTGGATCTGACTAACTCCCGGGAGCCGGAACTCGACCGGGTCCTCGACGGTGATGATCTTGCGAGCGATCTCATTGACAACGCTCAGCGTCGAGTAGAGCGTCGTCGATTTCCCGGAGCCGGTCGGTCCGACGACGAGGATCGCGCCGTACGGCTTACGAAACGAGTGCTCGTAACGCGCAAGGTCTCCCGGAAGGAAACCGAGCTCAACGAGTCCGAGCAGTGACGAAGAGCGGTCGAGGATCCGGAGGATGACCTCTTCTCCCCACACCGACGGGACGGTGGCTACGCGCAGGTCGATCGGGTGCCCGCCGACCGAGACGGTCATACGACCGTCCTGCGGTATGCGTCTCTCGGCTATGTCGAGCTCGGCCATGATCTTGATGCGCGATGCGACCCCGGCATGAAGCGAGCGTGGTATGCGCATCGTTTCGTGCAGCACACCGTCGAGACGGAACCGGACGCGAACGTCGCGTTCCTGCGGCTCGATGTGTACGTCGGACGCGTGCTGGTTCGCGGCCTGCGCGATCATCTGGTTGATCGCACGGACGATCGGTGCATCCTCCGCGGGGTCGAGTTGGGGCGCGTCCCGGTATTCGTCATCGGGCGCCGCTTCTTCGAGGAGGGCTTCGGTCGATCGATCGAGCAAGCCCAGCCGGACCCACACGTCGTGTATCGCCTGGCCTTCGGCAAGGACGAGCTTCAGCTCGCGTCCCGTCACCATGCGGAGGTCGTCGATGGCGATCACGTTGCCCGGATCCGAAAGCGCGACGACGAGCCGGTGGTCGTCAAAACCGATCGGGAGAACCGCATGGCGACGCGCAA
The DNA here is from genome assembly GCA_040905525.1 of Actinomycetota bacterium. Lineage (GTDB taxonomy): Bacteria > Actinomycetota > JAICYB01 > JAICYB01 > JAICYB01 > JBBDRJ01. The sequence goes on along the minus strand of JBBDRJ010000002.1, from coordinate 13,266 downwards.
GCGCCTCGGGAACCGAGCCGACGGCATTCAGGTCGATGTCGCATTCGACGAGATCGACGAACGGAAGGTCCAGTCCGGGTGGCACTCGAACGTCGCTGCGCATTTCCCGGATGATCTGTGCGACCGAGCGTCCCGTCTTGGCCGCCCCGCCTAGGATCGTGGCAGCCTCCTGCAACGACAAGTGGCCGGCCTCGACCATCAATTCGAGGGCCGGCAGGGAATGCCGTCGCTGTGCCGTCCTCCGAGCAGCCGTGTCCGTCATGCACCCGCCCATCCATAGGAGCCGCCACGCTGATCAGGCTCCCTAGGCTTCTCGGCACCCCTTCGGGGGAGGCCCATCACCCATATGGATGACGCTGGAGACTCGCTATTGAGCCCAGTGCTCCTCGAGAAGCGCGGCGGCTTCCTCGGAACGCTGCGAGGGCCACCAGTGGCCGCAGCCTGTGAAGGCGACGAAACGGCCGCCCACCTTCTGGGCGAGTCGCTCCCCGAACTCCACCGGTACAAGGGGGTCGTCGGCCCCCCAGATCAACAGAGCCGGCGTCTGCGAGTGGAGGTCGCCCTCCCATTCCTTTCCCACCGTTACCGCCGAGCGGTACAGGCAAAGGATTGAGTCCTTCATCCGGTCGTCGATGTGGGATGCCGCGTCCTTGGCCGCGTCCTCCGGGATGCCGGACGCGGTCAGCCCGGGCGCCGCCGTTTCGGGAGTGAAGGCCTCCATGACCTGCTCGCCGACCTCCGGCGTCTGCCACAGCTGCGCGGTGTCGTGCCACACGTAGGTCGAGTCGATGGGGGCCGCACCGCCGGCCCACGTCCTGATCAGGTCCGGACGAAGCGAAGCGACACGGGCCGCAAGCAACGACCCCCAGTCGTGGCCGACCAGGTCCACCGGCTCGCCGATCTTGGAGACCTCAGTCGTCAGCCAATTGGCGTATGCCTCCTTGGTCGAGTCGAAGCCCTCGGGGATCTCGCTGTCGAAGCCGGGCAGCGCTACCGCGATCACGTCGTCGCGCGACAACCGCGTGCGGATCGGGTCCCAAAGCCGGTAGGTGTCCGGGACGCCGTGAACGAATACCGCGGGCATCTGCTAACCCTACGTCTGCGCTCCGGCGAGCAACTTCCTGCGGAACAGGTCGAGAACCCGATCCAGCGCATCGCGCGTCGGTTGGCCGGGCTCGTCTTTCAGGTGCTCGGTCAGCACGGAGTGCGCAGCCTTTGGGTGCCCCCACTGGTTGCCTGGTGAGGAATCGATCTCGACGCCGACGAATGCGTCTCCGAGTTCGGAACGTAAGCGAGCGAAGCGTTCGGCGGGAACGATCTTGTCCCCGGTGAACCTAAGTCCAAGCACGCAGAAGTCCTCCGCCGCGCAGCGATGCTTGACCTTGTCCAGATCGGAGTCCGATAGACCGACGTCGCGCTTGTGTTTCTTCGACAGCGGGAAGGGAAGCGACGGCTGGCTCAGCACCGGCGCAATGACCGTGTCGTCGACGGCCATCGCTAGCGCGAAGCCTCCCGTGAAGCACATTCCGACGGCACCCACTCCAGGCCCGCCGCAAACCTCGTGCTCGTGTCGGGCGAGTGCACGGAGCCAATCGATCACCGGTGACGTCCGTCGCGTAGCAAAGGCCGTGAAGTCGCGAGAGATGCAGGCGGGGATCATGCTCGAAACCCCGTAACCGAGAGACAATGCGCGGCCTGGTTCACCGAAGAGTCGTGGAAGCACCGCAGTGCAGCCGAGATCCACGATGCGGTCCGCGAAGGTCAGCACGTTCGGCGTGATCCCCGGCATTTCGGCGATGACGATAACCGCCGGACCGCTTCCCCGCCGGAAGACGTCGCGTGTCTTTCCGTCGTGAGAGAAGGCCGTCTTCTCGTAATCGCTCAGGGCCAACGGATGCTCCGGAGTCGGGTCACGGAGCGTAGCTGGAACGGCCCTGGATGAGCCAGCGCCCGTCTTTTTCGACCACGACGTAGACGGCTGGGAAGACGCCGATCACCGAACGGTCGTCGCGGTATCTCGTGAACTGAACGTCCAGATGTACCTTGCCCGGCCCGACGTGGATTACTTTGCGGTGATCCCATTCGCTGTGATGCCAGCCCGCCCGTTCGCGCAGAGCCGGCATCGCAAGCTCCATCGCGGCCACCGCGTCACCTAACGTCTCCCAGAGAAGTACCCGCCCGCTGGCCAGCCGGACGTGGGGGTAGGCCAGCGTCGCCGCATGGCCGGGCGCATCACATGCGTTGAAGGTGTCCAGGAATGCCTTGGTCACGTCCATTGCGCCGGCCACAGCGTCATCGTCTGAAGGCATCGGACATTCTGCGCTCATCGGTGGATTTGGAGTCGAGCTGACGGACTGCCTACCCTCGACCCAGGAGAGGGGTCGGGCCAATGAACGCCCTATGAACGCCCACCGGCTTAGTCCGTTGGACTCGTCGTTCCTGCACGTCGAGGACGACGTGAGCCACATGCACATCGCTTCCGTCGCCATCTTCGAAGGACCGCAGCCTCCCTTCGAAGACGTCGTAGCGATGGTGCGAGGCAAGCTTCCGCTCGTCCCCCGTTATCGCCAAGTTGTTCGCTTCGTCCCGTTCGACCTCGGCCGGCCGGTTTGGGTCGACGACCCGCATTTCAACATCTCCTACCACGTCCGGCATACGGCGCTGCCGCAACCCGGCGGCGAGGCCGAGCTCCGCAAGCTGGTCGGTCGGGTCATGGCACAGCAGCTCGACCGATCCAAACCCCTGTGGGAGATCTGGGTGGTCCAGGGCTTGGAGGACGGCAACTGGTCGATGATGTCCAAGACCCATCACTGCATGGTCGACGGCGTGTCGGGCACCGACCTGCTGGCCATCACCTTGGACGCCTCCCCCGAAGGCTCGGCCCCCGTTCCCGACGATTGGCGCCCGGAACCCCAGCCGACGCCCGCCAACCTGGCTGCCAGCGCGCTCGCCGAGCGCGTGCGGAGCCCGTACGAGCTCGTTCGAAGCATCCGGAGCGCGACCAGGCTCCCGCGGCAGACCTTGGACGCCGTGGCCGACGTCGCCAAGGGCCTTCGGGCGATGGCCGGCCTCATCGCGCCGACCGACCCCTCGAGCCTCAACGGTCCGATCGGTCCCCATCGCCGCTGGGCCTGGGCGTCCACGACGGTCGACGACATCAAGACGATCCGGAAGGCAACGGGGGCAACGTTCAACGACGTGGTGCTGGCGGCCGCCACACGCGGCTTCCGAGACCTTCTCCTGTCCCGAGGCGAGTCGGTGGATCGTGTGGTCCGGACGCTCGTCCCCGTTTCGGTACGGCCGCGTGATACGGCCGGACGGGCCGTCGGGGACGGCACCTTCGAGAACAAGGTCTCGGCGATGTTCGCCGAGCTCCCGGTCAGCATCCCCGACCCGCTCGAGCGGTTGGCCTCGATCAGCAAACAGATGGACGGACTCAAGGAGTCGAAGCAAGCAGTGGCCGGTGAGGCTCTGACCTCGCTGTCCGGATTCGGCCCTCCCATGCTGCTGGCGCTGGGGACCCGGCTTGCCTCGCGGTACCCGCAGCGCAACATCAACACGGTGACGACGAACGTGCCCGGCCCCCAGGTTCCTCTCTACGCGGCCGGCCGGCGGATGCTCAAGGCCTACCCCTACGTGCCGCTGGCCGGTTCGGTGAGGATCGGCGTCGCGATCTTTTCCTACGACGGCCAGGTGAACTTCGGTGTCACGGGCGACTACGACACGACGAAGGACATCGACGTCCTGTGCTCCGGGATCGAGCAAGCGATGAGCGAGCTCGTCGCCGCGGTTTGAGCGTCACGGAACTGCAACACATTTTGGGGTAATCCACAGGTTTTCCCTCTAGCGCTCCACAGGCAAGCGAAGGTAGGTTTCGCGAGAACTCGGCGGACACACCGAAGAGAGGGTCTCGCAAGGGATCTCGCTCACGGAACGCCCGCCGGGTCCGGCAGAGCCTTCGGGCCCTGTCTGGCCGGTAAGAACGGGAGAAGGGGAAGGGACGCGAAGGAGGTCCGAGCGAAGCAGCTTGCTGCCTAGCTTGCAATCCCGAACGAACCGAAAACTTCGACCTACCGAACCGACCAAGAGAAGGCCCCGGTCTAAAAGCCGGGGCCTTTCTCGTTACGTGACGTGGAGCGCGGCGGCCGCTTTTTGAGCCAGCTCCCGAGCGGAGCCGATATCGTCCGCCGTCGCCAGCGCGACGCCCATCCGGCGGTTGGTACGTGCATCGGGCTTGCCGAAGATACGCACCTCGACGTTGGGGTCGACGGCCATGGCCTCGGCCAGGCCCCCGACCACCGGCCGGTTGTCCCGGCGCTCGGCGAGCAGGACGGCGCTTGCACCCGGACTTAGCAGCGGCACGTCGGGTGTCGGAACGGGAAGCCCCAGGATCGCTCGGACGTGCAGCGCGAACTCGGATAGCTGCTGCGAGACCATCGTCACCATCCCCGTGTCATGAGGACGCGGTGACACTTCACTGAACAGAACGTCATCGCCGCGAACGAACAGCTCGACGCCGAATATCCCGTAACCGCCCAGCGCTTCCGTAATGTGCCGCGCGATCTCCCGGCCGCGGTCGAGGACGGCCGGCGCCATCGGATGGGGCTGCCAGCTCTCCCGATAGTCGCCGTCGATCTGGATGTGGCCGACTGGTGCACAGAATGATGTTCCGTCGGCATGACGGACCGTTAGCTGCGTTATCTCGTAGTCGAACAGTACGAATCCCTCGACGATCACGCGGGCCGTCCGGGTGCGACCAGCCGCCTGGGCAAAGTTCCATGCGTCGGCTGGTCCGTCCGGAGCGCGCACGACGCTCTGTCCCTTCCCAGACGACGACATCACGGGCTTGACCACGCAAGGAAGGCCGAGATCGGCGACGGCCGCCTGCACTTCCTCGAGCGAGCTGCAGAAGCGGTACGGCGAAGTCGGGAGCCCGAGGTCCTCCGCGGCCAGCCGGCGGATCCCCTCGCGGTCCATCGTCAAGCGCGCGGCGCGGGCCGTCGGGACGACGCGCAGACCGTCGGCCTCCAAAGCGACCAGCTCCTCCGTGGCGATCGCTTCGATCTCCGGGACGACGATCAACTCGGCGCACGGTCGCGCGCGTTCGGCTTCGAGCAACGAGCGCAAAGCCGCGGAATCCGTCATCGGCGTACAGATGTGGCTCCGGTGGGCAATCTGCATCGCAGGGGCGTTGGGATAGCGGTCGATAGCAACGACCTCGCAGCCCAGGCGCATCGCCTCGATGGCCACCTCGCGGCCAAGCTCTCCGCTACCGAGCAGAACGATACGCACGGCCTTGTCGGAAAACGGGGGTCCGATTCGCAGCACGCGGCAAAGATAGGTCCTGCCCGAGCGATGCGTCGAGGTTCAGTCGATCAGCCGAAACCCTTCACCGCGCACGGTCTCGATATACACCGGCGCCTCGGGCCGATCTTCGAGCTTCTTGCGTAGCGCGCTCATGTGGACGTCGAGCAGGTTCTTCGCAGAGGACGCCGGTCTTCCCCAAACAGCGTGGGCAATGGCCGACCGCGTGACGAGCTTGCCCGCTTGCTGCATGAGCATGCGCAGGACCTCAAACTCGCGTTTGGTTAGGGCGATCTCTTCGGAGCCACGCAGCACTCGTCGCTCGTCGGCATCGAGCGCAAGGTCGCGGTGGCTCAACGACGTGGACGGCCGGCGAACCTCGCCCCTGGTACGTCGGGCGACGGCGCGGATCCGTGCCGTCAGCTCGGAGACGCTGAAGGGCTTCACGATGTAGTCGTCGGCGCCGATGTCGAGCCCAGTCACCTTGTCGCTGTCCTGTCCCTTCGCCGTCAGCATCACGATCGGGACATCCGAGTCCTCACGGACCCTACGGGCCACGTCGAAACCACTCATGTCCGGAAGCATGAGGTCGAGGATGATCACGTCCGGACCCCACTCATCAACGAATTCCAGACCTTCGGCAGCCGTCATGGCATGCACGACGTCTTGTCCGTCGCGCTCGAGCGCCATCCGCACCAGGTGTCCGATAGCTTCGTCGTCTTCGATGACCAGAATCCGCACCGTCAGCTCTCCCCGTACGGCCACTCGGGCACTCCGAGCGTGTTAACCAAATCTTCGGCCGTCCGCTCGGATCTCCGACGCCGAACAAGCTGAAGACTGGCTTAACCCGGCGAGTTTGGCCTTCCTCAGTATCGCTTTCCGGCCGATAGCCGGACAACGGCCATATAACTCAGAGGTCCCCAGCAGGCGAGCGTCCCGCTGAGGTTTTCAGATCAGGTCTGCGATCCGACGACGGATCCCGCCGGGGCCGCGGCGGGACCGTCGTTGTCTCTTAGAAGACGGGGTCGGTGTTGACTACGCCTCCGACGATGGCGTTGACCGCCGGAGGAACCGACTCGACCGTCTTGGGCCGCGTCGTAGGTGGTGCTGGCGCAACTGTGGGTTCTTGGGGAGCAGGCGCTTGTCCCTGCGGAGCGACCGAAACGGGGACCGCGGTCTGCGTGACGACGGGAGCGCTCGAGACTACGTTCGCGAAAGCGTGGGCGACGAAGACGCTCCCGTCGCTACCGACCGCGACTCCGACACCGATGACGTTGTAGTCGCGGTACACGATGTTCTGGTGGTGCCCGGGGCTGGCCATGAACGCGTCGTGGACCGCCTGGATGTCGGCGCCGACGCCGACGTTCTCGCCGATCCACTTCCAGTTCACACCAGCGGCGTCGGCATCTTCCTTCAGATTCGGGTTGTGGTAGATCGCGTCCCGCTCGGCCATCCGGGCCGCCTGGGCCCGTGCGATCGAATCGAGTCCGGAGTTGCCGGCGAGGGTGGGCAGGCCGGCGGCGGAACGGGCCTGGTTGACGAGGTCTCGCGACTTGGCTTCGTCCGCAGCGCCTGAAGCCTGGACATTCGGGGCCAACGCGAAGGAGACGGCGACGGCGATGACGAGCGCGGAGGCCTTGAAGAAGAGCTTGAGTCCCTTCCGGGGCGAGGCTGAAGAGAGGTTGGTCACTGTTGTCTCCCTGGGCCCCGGGCCGGGAGCTCTGTTGGTGATCCCTAACTGAACTTCTGCTTAATGATCTTACTGAAGAATCGCTTAACCGTCCTACGAACCACAGCGTCCGAACGGTTGGTTGGAGCTATACGTTCGAACTAGTCCTACGCCCCCGCGGCCGAACTCGGCGCTGATCTTCGCGATCACGTAAATCAAGTAGGTAGTCCGCACCCATTGCGGATGAACGGATTCGGCCGAATCACTGACGCATGGCGACTGAATCTTTGCATAGGAGAGGAAGGGACACGCGCTTTGCGAGGCATTTCTAAAGACACCGCAACCGTTGCCGGCGTCGCCGTGGCTGGTGTCGCCTACGCCGTCGCGGTCGACAACGGCGCGATCTCCCATCAGGCTGCCGAGCTGCTCAGCGACTGGACTGTCTGGATCATGCCGTTGGTTGCCGGAGCGCTGTGCCTGTTCGCCGCTTCACGCCACAAGAGGCGAATGCGGCTGGGCTGGATCCTCCTTGGTGCCTCGGCTGTTGCCTGGGGCATCGGGGACGCGACCTGGACCTTCTACGAGAAGGTCCTCCACATCGAGCCCTTCCCGTCCCTCGCGGACATCGGCTTCCTCGGCGCCGTACCGCTGGCCGCAGCGGCGATCCTGTGCTTCGCCGATGAGCATCGTCGTTCCGCCGTGCGGACCCTGTTGGACGCTGCGCTGATCGGCGGCTCCGTCCTACTCATCGCGTGGGTCCTTGTCCTCAAATCGCTTTTCGCCGAGTCATCAGGCCACCTCTTGGAGCAAGTCCTGTCGCTGGCTTATCCGTCGAGCGACATCGTGATCGCGACGATCGTCGTCTTCGTGTGGGCTCGAGCCCGTGGTGCGAGCCGCTCACCTCTGATCCTCATCGGCGCCGGCCTGCTCGCGCTGGCGATCGGTGACGCAGGCTATGCCCTGCTCGTTGCCCGTGATACGTACTTCTCCGGACATCCGATCGACATGGGATGGCTGGGGGGGTATGCGCTCGTGGGTCTGGCCGCGCTGCGCGCCAGGAAGGCGAACCAACCACTCACCGAAGGCACGGCCGGTCTCCGCGTGCTACTTCCCTATGTGCTGCTCATTGCGGCGGTGGCCGTCACCGTCGTCGCCGTCATCAACTCGGGGTCCCTTCCGCCGTTTGAGATCTGGGGATTGATGATCCTGGTGCTGGTCGTCGTCGTCCGCCAGTTCGTGATGGTCAGCGAGCAGCAGGGTCTGACCATCGAGCGCATGCGCGCGATCGACGAGATGAAAAACAACTTCCTCCGTGCGGTATCACACGAGCTCCGGACTCCCCTGACGTTCATCGAAGGCGCCGCGGCGATGATCGTCGAACAGGGCGACGACCTCTCGGATGATGTTCGCAAAGACCTGATGGAGCGTCTCCTCAAGAACAGCAAGCGACTCGACCATCTTCTCGTCGGCTTACTCGATCTGGGTCGGATAACCCAGGGCATCCTCGAGCCGGACAGGGCCGTTACCGACCTCAGCGAACTCATCGAGCGAGTCGCGTCGGAAGTGCAGGACGAAACGCATCCGATCGAAGTCGGGCGTTCCACAACACTCGCGAACGTCGACCAGATCCAAGCCGAGCGCATCATCGAGAACCTCCTGCTGAACGCGATACGACACACACCGGACGGAACCTACATCTCGGCTGAGGCGCGAAGAACGTCCGGGGGCGTGCTCATCTCGGTCGAGGACGGCGGGCCCGGCGTACCGGAGGAGGACCGGGAATCGATCTTCCAGCCCTTCGTCCAAGCGCGGCTCGCCGTCGAGGCCGGTCGGGGGACGGGCATCGGATTGGCTCTTGTCGCGCGTTTCGCAGAGCTACACGGGGGTCGAGCCTGGGTCGAGGACGGAGCCCGCGGTGGCGCGAAGTTCCAAGTCCTGCTCGCGGACCACGCGGGCGACCCGCTCGCCGCCTGATCGCAACCGACTTCGCGGGGGCTGCCGTTCACGGGCGCCAGGAAGATAGTGGGGATGACGCGACTGCGGATCAGCATCACTGCGATGACCCTCGCGATCGTTCTTGGATCTGTCCTAGCCGCCTGCGGAAACCACGCGCGTTAACCGGTCGCGACCGGCAGGGTGAAGCTGAACGTAGAGCCTTTTGACGGAGCACTGTCGACCCAGATCGTGCCCCCGCCGGCTTCGACCAGGGACTTGCAGATGAACAGCCCAAGACCAGTCCCGAGTGGTCTCGGTCCGTCACCGTTTTGCGGCAGTCGAGAGAACTTCTGGAAGAGCTTCGGCTGGTCCGAAAGTGCTATCCCCGGTCCCCGATCGCGAACCGACACCTGCAGGTAACCGTTCCTCCGGCTGATATCGATCTCTATCGGTTCCGTCTGCGGCGAGTACTTGAAGGCGTTGGACAGCAGATTGGTGACAACCCGGCCCACGTTCTCCCGGTTGCCGAGCGCGCGGGGCAAACCTTCCGGCACGGACACGTTGCACGAAGGCTCGGGCTGGACCGAGCTCACGTCTTCCACCGTCGAACGCACAAGCTCGACCAGATCGAAAGGCCGCAGATCGACGATTGCCGTGCCGGCCTCGAGCCGCGCGATCTCGGAAACGCCCGCGACTAGCGAATCGAGCCGGCCAACGGCCTGTTGGATCTTCTCGATCAATCTCCGGCGTTCGCCTTCGGAGATCTTGCCCCATTGACTCTGGAGGAAGTCCGCGTAGCCACTGGCGACTGTGAGAGGTACCTTCAGGTCGTGGGCCACGATGCTCACGAACTCGGTCTTCATCTCGTTGAGCTCCGTAAGCTTCTCTTCAACGAGCTTTTGCTTCGTGATGTCCTGGATCGAGCCGGACACCTCGATTCCGTCGTCGTGAACGCCTCCGCGGACCATCAACCATTTGGTCTCGCCCGCCGGCGTCACCACTCGGAACTCCACATCGAATCGCTCGCCGGGGATCCTCCTCAGGGTTCCGAGCCTCATCGCCACCATCTCGCGGTCGGCGGGGTGGACCAAGTCACCCATGTCGGCGATGTGCAGCTGTTTCGCATCGGTCGGGCCGATGCCAAGGATGTCGTAGCCTTCCTTGGTATGGACGAACTCGTTCGTGTCGAGCCGCCACGACCAGAAGGCGATGGACGCGTGCGCTTGGGCTTCCTCGAGCCGCTCGACGGCCTGGATCCGGTCGGTTACGTCGATACCGCTGATCTGGAGGCCGACGACGGATCCATCTGGGGCGCGCCACGGGTTAGCTGAGACGGACAACGTGATGCTCACGCCGTCCCGGCGCTTCATCGCCACCTCGAAGTCCCTCAGGACTCCCGTCTCGAGCATGATCTCGGCCGCGCGGTCGCGCTCGGCGGGGTCGACCCAGAGATCGAGCATCGATGGGACATCGTCCAGGAACTCCTGAGGCGTGGCATAACCAAAAGACGTCGCGGCGCGCTCGTTGACCATCAGCGGCTTGCCGTCGAGCCCCACGTTGAGGATCCCCACGGGAGAGTTCTCGAAGAGCTGGCGGTACCGGTCTTCGCCCGTGGGCTCGGAAGCCGCCGGCACTGCGTTGGGCTCTTTTTCCATGACGACTTTCTCCAAGGGGTGATCGCCACCCCACCGTTTCTTGAATCGGCCCCCTCTCTGGACGTTTAAGCGTGCCGCCCCGCCCGAGGCATGATGGCTTCATGGCCGACAGAGGTGACGAGGCCCTCCGGGCGCTGCTGGATGGCAATAGGCGCTACGTCGGGAAGGAAACCGTCCACCCCGACCGAAGTGAGGAACGCCGCGCGGCGCTGACGGGCGGGCAGGAGCCATTTGCGACCATCCTCGGGTGCTCGGATTCCCGCGTGCCCGCGGAGATCGTTTTCGACCAGGGCCTCGGTGACCTCTTCGTCGTCCGCACGGCCGGACACGTGGTCGATGAAGCCGTGCTCGGGACGCTCGAGTTCGGCGTATCCGAGCTAGGTGTGCCGCTCATCTTCGTCCTCGGCCACGAGAGATGCGGCGCGGTGGAGGTCACGAACAGAGCGATCGATGATCCGGCCGACGCAGAGGGGTCAACCCGATCTCTGATCGAAGCCATCATGCCGGCGCTCGTAAGAGCGTCGAACCGGCCCGGCGACCTATTGAACAACGCGGTGCGCGCCAATATAGAGATGACTATCGAAAGACTCGAGGCGTCGCCGGTCATAGCCTCCGCGCTGTCCCAGGGGAAGATCAAGATCGCCGGCGGGCTCTACGATCTGGACACGGGCCTGGTGGAAGTCACGGTTCGATAGAAACCCGTGCCCGTGTCGACGGCGGCTCCGATCGTCCAACGGTCCTAATCGATCGGGAGGTTCAGGTTCAGTACTTGTAGTGCTCACCGCGCGGCGACACATTGGGCTATAGGGATGGGCAAAAGGAGATGCCATGGCAGAAACCGTTGACGTCGCAGTGATCGGTGCTGGCCAGGCCGGCCTCGCACTTAGCTACGAGCTCTCGGGAGTGGGAGCCGATCACGTCGTCCTCGAGCGTGGCCGAGTGGGCGAGTCGTGGCGCGGGCGGTGGGACAGTTTCTGCTTGGTCACCCCAAACTGGACCGTGCGGCTTTCGGGCGGCCACTACCAGGGCCGTGAACCAGATGGGTTCATGCCCCGGGACGACATCGTGAGCCACCTCGCTGGATACGCACAGAGCTTCCGGGCGCCCGTGCGGGAGGGTGTCAACGTGTTGGGCTTGGGCCCGGACGACAGCGGCGGCTTCCTCCTACGCACCGATTCGGGCGACGTCGGAGCCCGAGACGTCGTGCTTGCCTCAGGCGGGTACCAGAAGCCTCATCGGCCGCCGGGAGCCGAACAGCTTCCGCCATCGCTTCATGCCATCGACAGCGAGGATTATTCGAATCCCGAAGCGTTGCCACCCGGAAAGGTGTTGGTGGTGGGAAGCGGACAGACGGGCTGCCAGCTGGCGGAGGAGCTCTTCGAGGCGGGCCGCGACGTCTACCTTGCCTGCGGGCGCGCTCCCTGGATCCCCCGAAAGCTAGACGGGCGCGACTTCGTCTCATGGGTCGCCGATACCCCGTTTCTCGACGCCACGCTGGCCGACCTTCCCAGCCCATTGGCACGACTGGGAGCCAATGTCCAGTCCAGCGGTCGTTTAGGCGGTCACGACCTGCACTACCGAACACTGCATGCCTTGGGGGTCAACCTGCTGGGCCACTTCATCGGTGTCGAGGACGGCGTCGCTCACTTCGCTTCCGATCTAGCCGAGTCCGTGGCCTTTGGCGACGCCCGGTATGCCGACCTCCGCGGTGTCATTCAAAAGAGCTGCGCGCAGCGAGGCGTAAAGGCGCCCGAGATGCCACCACCATCGCCGTTCACAGCGAACGCGCCGGAACGGCTCGAACTCCGCGGCTTTGGCGCGGTCATCTTCACGTCGGGGTTCCGGCCCGACTACACGAGCTGGGTGAGTCTGCCGTCGGCGTTCGACGAGCGGGGCTTCCCCATCCAGCAGGACGGCTCCAGCACGACTGTCTCCGGTCTGCATTTCATGGGCGTGCATTTTCAGCGCAAGCGCAAGTCCGCGACCTTCCTTGGTGTGGCCGAGGACGCGGCCGTCCTCGCCGAAACGATCGTGGCGAAAAAGAAAGGTTCCGCCCGCTCGCGGAATCGCCCGACCGTCGGGTGATGCATTCGCGCGAGCAAGGCCCGGTAGATTCGGGTCCGGCTGTTGGCTAGTAGAGGGCCGAACAGTTTCTACATGCCACGTCCCCGTAGCTCAAGAGACACGTGGAGGGCACGCAGCTGGTCAAGACGTGAAAGATCGACCCTACATCGCTGTACCACGCAACACTGCGCTCGAGCACGGTGATGGAGACGTGTTAGACGGCAGCGATGTCCGGCATCACAACTCCTGGAGGGTCAGAAGGGTCTCAGGGCGCACGCCGTCGACCTTCATCGCGTCGGCGGCGACGTCGGAGGCCATAACGTCCTCGAACGCCTTCATTTCGGGGACCTCGACGATTAGCCCGATCCGGTTCGTTCCCGCGGCATCGGTGAAGGTGCGCTGTGTCTCCACCGCGGCGGCACAATTCTTACGGGCATCATAGCTCGCTGATACAGGAAGGCCTACGGCCGCCAAGCCACTGACCTCGTACGATGCATCCATCGCCCCCGTAGCTCAGGGGATAGAGCACCGGTTTCCTAAACCGGGTGTCGGAGGTTCGAGTCCTCCCGGGGGCGCTGCCTGCTTTGTAGTGAGCCGGTTCACGCTTGACGATTCGTATCCGGCTGATCCGCGACACCG
>JBBDRJ010000001.1:0-58619 GCA_040905525.1 Actinomycetota bacterium | reverse complement strand
CCCCCCCCCCCCCCCCCCCCCCCCCCCCCCCCCCCCCCCCCCCCCCCCCCCCGTGACCGCATGATGCCGCTGTACGAGGCGAAGATGATCCACCACTACGACACCCGCTGGGCCACGTACAAGCCCGACGGCTCCACCCGCCCCATGACCGAGGTAGAGAAAGCTGCCCACAAAGTGCCCCTGCCCCGGTACTGGGTCCCTGAGAGGGAGATCGACAAGAAGCTTGACGGCAAATGGGATAAACCATGGTTCCTCGGCTGGCGGGATGTGGCCCGCTCCACCGACGAGCGCACGTTCATCACCGCGCTCTTGCCGCGAACGGCGATCAACCACAAGGTCCTGCTCGCCCTACCGACTCGCGGCCGGCGAGAGGACCTACAGGGTGCGCTCACGTCGTTCGTCTACGACTACGTCGCCCGCCAGAAAATTGGCGGCACCTCTATGGGCTACTTCACGGTGAACCAACTCCCAGTCCCCACCCCTGAAGATCGCCTTGCTCACCTTGACCTCGAGTGGCTCGGCACCCGGGTCGATCGCCTCAACGGTTGGATATCGGACGCCGACGAGCGAGCCCGCGTGCGCGCCGAGATCGACGCCTACTTCTTCCACCTCTACGGCCTCACCCGCGAGGACGTCGAGTACGTGATGGACACCTTCCCAATCATCAAGCGAAAGGATGAGGAGCGCTACGGTGAGTACCGGACCACGCGCCTGATCCTCGACGCATACGACACCCTTGCTCGGGAGTGGGTAGCGTGAGCGACGATGTCCACCGAATGCTGCCCTTGTACGAAGCGAAGATGATCCACCACTTCGACCACCGATGGGCCACCTACGAACCCGACGGCACCATCCGGGACGTCACGTTGGCCGAAAAACAAGACCCGGACTTCGCCGCCATGCCTCGCTACTGGGTCCGCGAGGAAGTCGTCCGCGACCGCCTAGCGGACCGGTGGAACCACGACTGGCTCCTCGGCTGGCGCGACATCTGCCGCTCTACCGACGAACGGACTGTCATCGCCTCGTCTTTCCCACACTCTGCGGTCGGCAACAACCTTCCCATTGCTGTCGCTTCGCCGGATTGCGGCTCAAGTGCGCACTGTCTGGGAGCTTGCCTGACGTCCTTCGTGCTTGACTACCTTGCGCGTCCTAAAGTTGGGGGCACACACCTCAACTTCTTTGTTTCCGAGCAGCTCCCGGTCCTCCCACCGGATGCTTTCGAGGCCCCCTGCCCTTGGGAGCCCGCCCGGAACCTCTCCGACTGGATCCGCGACCGGGTGCTCGAACTCACGTACACCTCTCAGAACATGGCCCCTTACGCCCGCGCCCTTGGCCACGACGGCCCACCCTTCAAGTGGGACTCCGACCGCCGAGCCCTCGTCCGCGCAGAACTCGACGCCTGCTTCTTCCACCTCTACGGCCTCACCCGCGACGAAGTCGACTACATCATGGACACATTCCCGATTGTGCGCCGTAAGGACGAGGCTGCGAGCGGTGACTACCGCACGAAGCGTCTCGTTCTCGATTCATACGACACCTTGGCCGCCGACACAGCCCAGCTGAGTTGAACGATGGCCGATATCGAACAGCGCCGATGGAGAGCCTTCATCGCGGCGCGTGTCGGCGCTCCGGCGGAGATTCGGAGGCCCGGCGAACCCATGCGGGTCGGCCTACTTCGGACCGCTCCCTCGGCGGTCGTGCGGTACGACGTCAACCCGGACGCGGAACCTGACCAGCCGCTCGGCTTTCGAATTCTCTCTTCAGCGAGTCCCGTAGCCGTCGAAGGTGTTCGAGACGATGCAGCCAACTGGAACGTCATGGCCCGACTTCAGCTCTGGCGCCTTTGTGCACTCTTCGCGTTGGAGTGGGGTGCGGCATGGTGGCCGCTCTGTGCACCAGAGGAAGCAGGAGGCGACGATCTCGAAGTGTGGGCGCGTGAACGGGCCGGTGTCGGATCTGAACGAGTCGCGGCGATGTCGGATGTCCTGGCGCGCTCGACGATGGCTGATCCAGGCGACTGGCTGTATGAGGCGTGGGGTCGGCTGGAGAAAGATCCGGATCTCGAGCAGATCGCCAGGACTCACCTGAACGCACAAAGAGCATTGTCGCAGGGGCATCGAGAGGCAGAGATCGCGATGATGCAGTTCGTTGCCGTCTTCGATTCCCTCGGGCGCAGGCTTGGTGCTCTAGGTAGCAGTCAACGCGTTCTCGTCGCGATGCAGGAGTCGTACCGGCGTCACTACTGCCCCGAGCTTCGGAGAGACGCCGACGAAGCTGGGTTCCAATTGCATGAGTTCGGGTACGAGGCGCGGTGTCAGGTCGCACATGAGGCGGTGCTGAAGAGCCTCGCTGGGCACAACGCCGGACCTCTGGGCGACAAGCCGAGCGATGTGGAGCAAGCTCTCCAGCCGCTCGACACGACAATCCTGCGGGCGCTTGGGACGCAGGCCCGGTTCTTGCTGCGTGGTCAGTTAGGTGGTCCCAACCCAGAGGTTGGCAGATGCGTGCATTCGCCGTGACACCGCATCGCCGAGTCTTGCGCACCCGGCCGTTTCCTAGCTTGCAGGGGAGGTTGAGCGCTCCGGTGTTGAGGATGGGCAAGTGACGCCGGAGGAGCTCGGCGAGCTGATTGCCATTGGATACGAACGGCGTGGCATCGAGTTCAAGGGGCCTGGATCTCTCAGAGACAAGGCGTACGCGGTGAAGGTCGTTAGAGCGGTCCTCGGCATGGCCAATCGGCGGGATGGTGGGCTTGTGGTTCTCGGCGTCGATGAACGTGAAGGGAAGCTTGACGCAACCGGGGTCGGAGAGGAGGAGCAAGGAAGCTGGTCCTTCGACCTGATCTCCGAGTTCGTTGCGCCGTACGCAGATCCCAGCGCGAGCTTCGACCTAGAACACCTTGAGCACGAGGGCAAACTCTTTGTGGTGCTCCGAGTGCACGAGTTTGAGGACGTGCCGGTGCTCTGCGCGAAGTCATACGAACCAACGCTGCGAAGAGGCGCATGTTACGTCCGGACACGACGGAAGCCGGAGACTTCTGAGATACCAACGCAGACGGAGATGCGCGAGCTGATCGAGCTGGCCGTGGAGAAGCGGCTACACGAGATGCTCGGATCACTGCAACGCGCGGGGCTTTCGTTGGAGCGGCCCGGGCCCACAGATGACGAACGTTTCGACGAACAGATCGGTGATCTCTCGTGAGTGACAGCGCAGTTGACTCTAAGATCCGCGAGCGGGGCCATTGGTGGTTTCGCGTCCGGCCAAGCGAGTTTCGAGAGCAGAGGATCGAAGCCATCACGTCGCTTCTTCCGATCCTCGAGCGTTGTTCGGTGTCACTTAGAGGCTGGGATTTTCCACACGTCGGTCGAGAGGGAGCACAGCTTCAACTCGACTACATCGAGCAAGGAAGCGAGTGGGGAGAACACTTGGAGTACTGGAGGTTCTACAAGAGCGGTCAGTTCATCGATCGGCTCGCGTTACGCAATGACTGGATGGATCAGGCTGCTCTAGACCCCACGCCGGCGAACTGGCAGCCGGGAGTCGAGTTGGGGGTGGGCGGAACGGTGTTCTCTCTCACGGAGTTCTGTGAATTCGCGTCCCGCCTTGCGATCACAGACGCGGGCGGTGAAGCCATGCGGTTCGAAGTCCAGCTACGAGGCTTGCGCGGCCGACGGCTCAAGGCTGACGATCCGAGGCGTGCCGGGTTCATGCAGCGGTACGAAGCGTCAATCGACGCATTTCCTTTCTCGAAGGACCTGACTCGAGACGAGCTCGCTAGCAATTCGCGGGAGCTAGCTCTAGAAATCGCTGGAGAGCTGTTTCAATACTTTGGTTGGCAGCCATCGCGTGATCTGCTTCAAGGCATCCAGGACGAGCTCCGTTGGTGAGTGGCTTCGCCAGAGCCCTCGGCATCGACCTCGCAGCTGAACCTGTCAATACAGGCGCTGCGGTCGTCGAGACATCTGAAGATGCAATCACGGTCGAGATTCTCTCGGGCCGGCTCGACGACGACGCGCTGGTTGATATGGCGGCATCCGTCGACGTCGTTGGCCTTGACGCACCACTTGGCTGGCCCGACCCGTTCGTCGACGCGGTCATTGCGCATCATGATCTTCGTGCTTGGCCTGCCGCTGACGATCCGATGGCGCAGCGTCGCCTGCTATCGAAGCGCCTGACGGATCGGGTGGTGAAGGAGGTCACTGGTCTCGATCCGCTCCCCGTCGCCGCCGACCGCATCGCAGCCGTGGCGATGCGCGCGGCTCGGCTTCAGACCCTCTTCGGTGAGCGTTGGGGCGGACTGCAGGACCGCTCGGGTGGAGGACGCCTCGTTGAGGCGTATCCGGCCGCCGCCTTGAAGCGGTGGATGCTCACGTTCCGCGGATACAAAGCCGAGAAGGGGACGGACACCCGTCGCGATCTCGTCCGTGCATTGGTCGAAGCGGCGCCGTGGTTGAACCTTTCGGGCAGTACGGAACGGTGCCTTGCATCCGATGATTGCTTCGACGCGGTCGTGACTGGCCTTGTGGCGCTTGCCTCGAAGGTCGGCGCCACGAGGGCTCCCACCGACGAAGAGCGCCGAGTTGCCGCGCGCGAGGGCTGGATTCACCTTCCAACTACATCGTTGGCCGCGCTCGGCGAGCGCCTCCTCGGAGAAACCACACATTCGTCTCGGCGCCTTCGGCGACGATAATTGCTGGATGCTGGGCGAGACGAGCTCGGGAGCGCCGGAGAATCGACTTCAGCCGGTTCTTCCATCTGCTGAGGTCCGGCTCGAGCTCGAGCGGGTACTCGAAGCGGACACGAGCCTGCTCGGCGAAGTGTGGCGCCGATTGCAGGCCGGCGAGACGGCCGAGCAGATCCAGGCAGCGCGCGGTGCGTCCATGCCGAACTTCGTCTGGACGTACCGCCGGATGATCGATGCGCTCCTCACCGGGGACCTTCCCTCGGCCCCCACCGTCGCGCTCGGTTGCGCGCGCAGGTTCCGGAGCTTGCTCCGCTCGACCGCCTTCTCGCCGCAGACCGAGGAGATGCTACGCACGAACCTCGCGATCCTCGAAGTGAGCGCGGCGAACGAGGTCGCGCGGAGCCTCGAGGACAAGGAGGCCAAGGAGGCGACCCAGCGCGCAGAAGCCCAGGCGATTCCCGGCATTTACGTGTACTCGTTGCCTCACTACCTGCGTCACCCGTACGACGAGCAGGCGAATCGGACGCTGTTCAAGGTGGGCCACAGCAACCGATCCGCGATCCAGCGGTTCCGTCAGCAGACGCGGACCACGGCGTTGCCCGAGGACCCGGTCTTGCTGAGGATCTATCCGACAACCGACGACGACGCCGTGGCGAAGGAGTCGCTGTTCCACGGGTTGCTCGAGGCGGCCGACCACGACCGGAGTACAGCAAGGACGGGCGGTACCGAGTGGTTCCTCACCTCACTTCGGTTCCTCGACCAGATCGCAGCGTCGGTCGGTCTTGAGGCCCGGAGGGTTGGTGAGCAGTTGGAGGCTCCAGACCTGTAGGGCGCGCCATCGCTGGCCCGAGCGATTCCCGCGCGTCCGCCCGTTTACCTGGGGGTTCGCACTGGGAAGACCATAGGCGCAAGCATTGATGCGAGGCGTTCTCGAGGGGAGTGACATGGCATCGACGCTCGCCTGGCTCGATTACTCCGAACGCGACCGAAGGCGCGCGCTCGATGTCGTCGATCTCCTGCGAGAGCCGTCCACGGTCGACGAGCTCGGTCTCGGCACGGTGCGTGACGCCTTCGCAGACATGCTCTTCCCTGGCACCAGCACGATCCAGACCAGAGCCCGCTACTTCCTGTTCGTACCGTGGATCTACCTCGTCCTCGAAAAGCGGCGCGTCGCTTCTGGACAGATCGTCAGCCGAGCCCGCAAGGAGGAGGTTGCGCTGATCGACGCCCTCGTCGAGTCGGGCGAGCGCGACGGCGTCATCGGCATCCAGGCACGTAGGGCGCTCAAGCGGCTGCCGAGCAACGTCTACTGGAACGGTCTCTGGTCGTGGGGTGTCCGCCGTTTCAATGGGACCCAGCCCCAGTACCACCGCTCCCTCGACCTCTTCTACGAGTCACCGCGTGCCGTTCCCGACGATGACGGCGATCCGTCGCAGGGCAAGGGCGCGACGAACTGGCATCCCGAATTGCCGCGCGCGCCTCGGGATTTCCCGAAAGGGTACTCGCTTGCATTGACTCAAGCTGAAGCGAGGTTCCTGCGCGAGAGGATCATCTTCAGCCACCCCCATTCGCTCCTCGCATCCCTGGTCGATCGGGCGCGAACGAGCGAGGTCGACTTCGCGTGGGTCCATCCCGACCTCGGGAAGCTCGACAGCGTATTGAAGGAACGGCTCGAACATGCGCGCCTGTTCTCCGAAGCCATGCACGGTGCGCAACTCCTGTACAACGAGATGCTCTCGGAAGCCATCGAGAACGACGAATGGAAGGGCTGGTTCGTCGACGCCCTGGCCGGATGGACCGAGCTGATGAACGAGCGAGCCGACGCGCTCCGGTCATGGGACCTCGGTCGCTTCTGGGCGATCATCGTGGATGAGGCCGGCGTCATCCGGCCGCGAACCCGCACCTTCATCGACCGATGGCTCGAGATCGCGATCGACCCGAAGGCCGCCGCGGAGGTGGTGGGTTCGAACGACGCGCGCGCACTGATCGAACAGCGCGAGGAGGAACTCAAGGGCGCGCGGGCCCGGCTGCAGAACCGACAAGCGCTCATGCTGTGGCAAGGCGACGCGGGCTCCGCGCAGATGGACTTTCGGTGGCGAGTGTCGCAGCGGATCGTCAACGACATCCTCGAAGGACTGGGCCGGGATGCTTGATCCACAGGACCGCATCCTGTTCACCGAGGCGCTCCGTCCTCCCGATGATCACGAGCTGAGCTGGGCGATCGGGACCACCTTCACGCTGGATCTCGTTGCCGCCGTCGCAGCACCACTCGCATTCGCCCTCTTCGACTGGAAGGACGACTCGAGCGATCACCGCGCGGACGCGATCCCGCTCCTCGAAGCACTCAGACGCTACGCGGACCGGATGACCGTGTTCGTGCAGGCCGGTCAAATCGCCGTCCCGAAGCCTCAGCAGTTCTTGCTGTCGTACTTGGACGAATCGATCGTCGAGGCCGTTGCACCGCAGCGCGGGGGCTTGTTCCACCCCAAGGTCTGGCTCCTGCGGTTCGAGGACGCCGAGGGCGGTATCCGGTATCGGTTCCTGTGTCAGTCGCGCAACCTCACCTTCGACCGCGCCTGGGATTCGGCGGTCGTCCTCGAAGGGCCGCTCATCGATCGGAAGAACGCGTTCTCGGTGAACCGTCCGCTCTCCGACTTCGTCGCGGCGTTACCGTCGATGGCTACTGGCAGCCTGCACGCAGAAGCGCGACAGCGGATTCGTCAGGCTGAGCGCGAAGTCCTCCGCGTCGAGTGGGACCTGCCCGAAGGCTTCGCGGAGCACACGTTCTGGCCGATGGGGGTCGAGGACCACAGGAAGCACCCGATCTCCGGCAGACGCGATCGGTCGCTGGTTGTTGCTCCCTTCGTCGGCGACGCTGCGCTCAGCGGCCTCATGGAAGACGGCGCGGATAACGTCCTCATCTCCAAGGTCGAGAGCCTCCAAGAGCTGAAGCCCGAAACCATCGAGCTCTTCCCTGAGATCTACGTCCTGGATGAGGCTGCGGATATCGATGCCCGCGCCGCCGAGGAGACGGTCGACGTCGTGAACGATGCGCTCACCGGCCTCCACGCGAAGATCTACGTGGCGGATGCGGGATGGCACGCTCGGATCTGGACCGGCTCAACGAACGCGACCGACGCCGGGTTCGGCCCGAACGTCGAGTTCCTCGTCGAGCTCCGCGGGCCGAAGTCGCGGTTTGGCATCGAAGCGCTCCTGTCGCCCGGCTCGGGAGAAGCTCGATTCCGCGACCTGCTCAAGCGATACGAGACGCACGAGTACCGACCACCGGATGAGGTTGAGGAAGGTCTGAGGGTGACCATCGAAGAGGTCCGCGCCGCTCTGGCGCGCGCCGAGCTGATCGCTCGTGTCGGGGGCGAGCAGGAGTCTGGCCTCTTCACGGTCGCCGTCATCCGTGGTCGGCGACGACTCAAGCTCCCTGAGGGCGCGGCGGTCCGCTGCTGGCCCGTCATGCACGGCGAAGGATCTGCGGTTGGCGTCGAGCCTGGGCCAGCAGGACCACTCGCGACCTTCGAGATGGCAGGAGAGGAGCTAACAGGGTTCTTCGCGTTCTCCGTCGAAGCGAGCGCGGGCGGGCGCAAACGCGAAGAGAGATTCACGCTCAACCTCACGCTCGAGGGCGCGCCGGAGGACCGCCGAGAGCGCGTTCTCCGGACGGTGCTCAAAGACCGAGACCGCGTCCTGCGGTTCCTCCTCTTCCTGCTGGCGGCCGGCGATGCGCAGCAAGCCGCCGCGCTGCTCACATCGGTTCAGTCTGATGGGAAGGCTGACGGCGCCGCCTTGTCCCTCGACCTCCCGCTCTTCGAGTCGATGCTTCGCGCCCTCGAGCGCCAGCCATCGAAGCTCGACCATGTCGCGCGCGTCGTGGACGACCTGCGGAAGACCACCGACGGCGAGTCGCTAATCCCGGACGGATTCCTTGAGGTATGGGAGCCGATATGGGCCGCGCGGCAGGCGCTGCGATGACCAAACTGAAGCGACCCGACGTCGATCTTGTCCTATCCGACCTCAAGGACTTCCAGCGAGACTCAGCAGCGTACGCCTTCCGCCGTATGTACATCGACGAGGACGCGACGCACCGGTTCCTCGTCGCGGATGAGGTGGGTCTCGGCAAGACGCTCGTGGCCCGCGGAGTCATCGCGCTGACGATCGACCACCTGTGGGAATCGACCGAGCGCATCGACGTCCTCTACATCTGCTCGAACGCCGATATCGCAAGGCAGAACGTGCGAAGACTCGACGTCCTCGGGCAGCAGGTCGCGCCACCGGACCGCATCACACTTCTGCCTCGGCACGTGAGGGACCTGAAGAAGAACAAGGTCAACTTCATCCCGCTTTCGCCGGGAACGTCGTTCTCGCTCCGCTCGAGCGAGGGGCGCTGGGATGAGCGCGTGCTCCTCTATTGGATGCTACGCGAGGCATGGGGACTGGGCGGTCGCGTTGCCGCGAAGAACCTGTTCCAGGCGGGCGTCACCTACACCGATTGGTTCCGAGAGCAGCTGAAGAACGCGCGCACCGAGTACGACATCGACGAGTCCCTGCTGGAGAGCTTCAAGGCCGAACTCGACCGCCGTGTCGACGTCGACACGGCGGAAGGAAGGCCCGACCTGCGCTCTCGATTCGACGAGCTGGCGGACCGCTTCAGACGTTCGAGGACGAACATCCCAGCGGCCGACCGCCAACTCCGCGCGAGCTTCATCGCCGACCTCCGCGGGGTCCTTGCCTCATCGTGCTTGGAGGCGCTCGAGCCGGATCTGATCGTCCTCGACGAGTTCCAGCGGTTCAAAGAGCTGCTGAGTCCGGAGACGGAGTCCGGAGCTCTCGCGCGCGGACTCTTCGAGTACCAGCACGAGGCGGCGCGCGCGCGGGTCGTGCTCCTCTCGGCGACGCCGTACAAGACGTACACCTTGGCTCACGAGGAAGAGAACCACTATCGCGACTTCGTACAGACGCTTCGGTTCCTGACGGAGGGAAAGACCGAGCGTGCCGAGGAGCACTTGCGGAGCTACCGTGACCAGCTCATGCGCCTCGGTGGGGACGGCGCCGGTGTTGGTGTAACGCGGCGCGCTCTCGAGACCGAGCTACTCCGGGTGATGATACGAACGGAGCGGTTGGCTGCGACAGAGGACCGCGACGGGATGCTCGAAGAGATCCATCCGACGAACGGCCAGATGTTGAAGCCCGAAGATCTCCGTGCCTTCCTCAGCGTGCAGAAGCTCGCCGAGTGGGTCGAACAACCTGACGCGACCGAGTACTGGAAGTCATCTCCGTACCTGATGAGCTTCATGGAGACCTACGAGCTCAAGGCTTCACTCAAGCGGTGGCTCGACGACCCCAAGTGGACCGCTGAAGGTCAACGACTGCTCCGAGGTGAAGGACTGGGACTGCCTTGGGACCGAGCCGAGGCGTATCAGGAGATCGACCCCGCCAATGCTCGGCTGCGCACGCTCCTGAGCGCGACGATCGAGACCGGTGCCTGGCGATTGCTGTGGGTTCCGCCTTCGCTCCCGTACTACGAATCAGGCGGTGCGTACGCCGACCCGAACTTGAAGGGCTTCACGAAGCGTCTGGTATTCGGCTCATGGGTCGTCGTACCGAAGATGCTCACCTGCTTGCTCTCCTACGAGGCCGAGCGACGGATGATCCGCACGCTCGAGCGATCTCCTGTGAACACAACGGACGCTCGTCGGGCGAGGCGCCCACGTCTCATGTTCACTTTCTCGAACGAACGACTTACCGGGATGCCGGTTCTCGGGATGCTTTACCCGAGCGTCGCGCTCGCGCAACTGCTCGATCCGTTCGAACTGTCGAAGCTCGCCGATCACTCGGCGACCCGTGACGACATCGTCGCACTCGCACAGGCGCGGATCGAGGAGGCCTTGCGCCCCCTCGTCGAAGGTGCGGCGTCGGAGGGGGCCGAGGACGAGGCCTGGTACTGGGCGGCACCGATACTTCTTGACCGAGCCACTGAACGGCGCAGGGCGGCGGAATGGCTGGCGCGAGACGACCTCGCGGCCATCTGGTCGGGCGAGTCGCGCGACGTCGAAGAGGGAAGCCGTTGGTCCGACCATGTCTCTGAAGCGCAGCAGGTCACTCGCGAGAAGCTTGGGCGACCTCCGGCGGACCTCTCTGTGGTCCTCGCTGAGATGGCCGTTGGTGGCCCGGCGACGTGCGCGCTTCGCGCCGTGGCGCGTGGTGCCGGTGACATGTCGCTCGTGACGCAGCCATGGACGAGGGACGCAGCAGCCAACATCGCATGGTCATTCAGGAGCTTGTTCAACCTTCCGGAGGTGATCGCCCTCATCCGCGGTACGGATCGGCGTGAGCCCTACTGGCGGCGCGTGATCGAGCACTGCGTCGACGGCAACCTCCAAGCCGTGCTCGACGAGTACGCGCACGTCCTGCGTGAATCGCTGGGTCTGCAGCGACGCCCCGTAGAGGAGGTCGTAGCAGAGACTGCGAAGGCGATGGTTCGCGCGCTGACACTGCGGACACCGACGCTCCGCGTCGATGAGGTCAAGATTTCGCAGCGGAGCGCGACGTTCGAGCAACGGGGCATGCGTGGCCGTTTCGCCTTGCGATTCCAAGCTGAGGAGAGCGACGGCGGCCAGAAGACGCGGCCCGAACAGGTCCGGGACGCGTTCAACTCACCGTTCTGGCCGTTCGTTCTGGCTACTACGTCGGTCGGACAGGAGGGCCTCGACTTCCATCATTACTGCCATGCGGTAGTGCATTGGAACCTTCCGTCGAACCCGGTCGACCTCGAGCAGCGTGAGGGGCGGCTGCACCGCTACAAGGGACACGCAGTTCGAAAGAACGTCGCCGAGGGCTTTCGCGGGACGGCATTCTCGACCAAAGGAGATCCCTGGGTCACGCTGTTCACCGCCGCCGAGGGCGTACGCCCGGAAGGGCTGAATGAGATCTTCCCGTATTGGGTGTACTGCCCTCCTGGGGGAGCGAAGATCGAGCGGCACGTTCCATTCCTACCGCTGAGCCGCGACCGCGCGCGTCTCGAAGCGCTTCGCCGAGCGCTCGCGGTGTACCGGATGGTCTTCGGCCAGCCCCGCCAGGAAGACCTCCTGAACTACCTCATCGAGCGGCTACCTCCGGGACAGATCGAGGGACTCATGCACCAAGCGCGGATCGATCTGAGTCCGCCACGGTCGCAAGGCGCGCCGCTAACCCATTGACCGCTTCTGCAGAGCCCCAGCGATCATCTTGGTGAAGCAAACAAGACCGGCCTTGCGCCAGCTGTCGAACACGCGTGTGGCACCGCGGTAGTCGACCAGGAACCTCTTCGGCTCGATCTGAGGGGTCGACCCGACGTTTTGCGCGTGCGTCGTCGCCCCGCGACGTACTCATGGAAGTCGGGGCGACCCGCGGTTGGCCTCCCCCAGTCGTTCGCGCGGTGTCGTGCATACCGAGCAGGTAGCGCTCGCACTTCTGGAAGTAGAAGAGCGCTACGCGATACGGACTGAGGTTGAAACTCGCCACTCGCCCCCGCGAACCAGCCGAAGTCCCATCTCGGCTGTCGGCAGGACGACTTATGGTGCGCTCCAAGCCCACCTTCCCCTTAGGGGCGCGTCGAGTCTTCCCCTGGGAGGAAGCGTGCGGTTCGTCCGGCACCTCGAGGACTCGGACGGGAACCTCGTGGATGTCGCCTATTACTGCTCGGAGCTTTGCTACCGGGAGGACACCGAGTTCGGCCACATTGTCGGCGGCTGGTGGCCGTGCCTCGACTCCGAACTCGAGGTCTCGGAGCCCTGCCGCGTCTGTTCCGAACCGATCGGAGGGCCGAGGCTCGAGGGTGGCGGTGGTAGACCTGGTGCATGCCATCGGTAGCCGGCATCGACGTGCTCGCCAAGCTCCAGCGTTTGCGTTCCGCTCCCCGGCTCGCGCGATAGACACTGTGGTTGCTGTGGATCGACCGGATCGACCCTCCCGCAATAGATCGATCTCCTTCGAAGTTGGAGAACCTAGTCGGTGAGGATGCCGGTGTCGACGAAGAGTAGCGCTTGCTTTTGGCAGGAAGGACATTGGTAACGAGAAGTCGATGCGGCTTCCAAATCGTACGGGGAGGCATCACCGCCGCAAACGGGGCATACGGACGACTCCGGCAGCATGGCCTTGAACTGGTGTTCGCCTGGTGGATTGTCTGTCCACCTCGTTGTTAGAACGACGAGGTCGCGACAGGTAGAACATCGAGCAGGTGTCAGAAGGTCGCCGAACATCAACGCTCCGTACCCGACTTCGCTTTCGAAGCCGCAGTGCTCGCACGTTCCTCTTAGAATGCCGCCCACAGTGTCACTATCTAGTCGCGGAGGGTAGTGTCATCCCGAAGACTTCGGAGCCAGTCCATCGGCAATGGACTCGAATCACCGCGCGTGTGAGGCATCCGAGGCCTCATGTGTCGGTCCCCGGTCGCCGGGCTAACTCTTTCTCCGGGTCTCCCTTGTACCCAGCTGGGTACGTTAGCCGCAGTTCCTCAGCCGTAGGTTCGTGCTCCACCTTCGCCTCGTCCGGCAATAGGTCCACGATCGCTGACATGATCGCCTTGGTGTCGGTGTCCGGGTCCCCGTAGCTCAGCTGCACCGGTGGACCCGCGTGCACCGTCACTTCTGGACGGTTCAGTGGGTTCAGGTTTGGCACCCGGGACGACCTTGGCCACACCTTTTCCGTCCCCCATAGGCCTAGAGGGATTACCGGCGCCTTCGTCATCGCCGCCAACTTCGCCGCGCCCCAGCGACCTTGCAGCCCCGGCTCGAAGAACGCCGGCCCCCGGGGGATCGTCCCTTCCGGCATGAGCATGATCACTTCGCCGGCTTCCAGAGCCGCCGCCGCTTCGTGCAGGGGTTCGTCCGATCCTGTTCCGCGTTCGACTCGGATCCCGCCGGCCCAGCGTGCCGCCTTGCCCACGACCGGCACGTCGAACACTTCCTTCTTTCCCAGGAACCGTGCGATCCGTCCCGACTGCATGATCGCCATCCCTACCACGACACCGTCGTAGTAGCTGCGGTGGTTTCCCACCACGATCGCCGGGCCGTCCATCGGGATGTGGTGCAGATCGTGGAACTCGATCTTCGCGTTCGGCACCAGCTCCGGGCGCCCGAACGGACGCATCAGCTCCTGCATCTCGCGTCCCGCCACCGTCAGCACACCCGGCGGCGCGTGCAGCGAACGCGTCGGCCAGCCCTTCAGCCACGCCAGCGCGGCCAGACGCGGATCCGGATCCACCACCACCGGACGTCCCACCTCCGCCAGCATCGCCGCGTCCGCGAACGCACCTCCGTAGAAGTACGACCTCTTGAGCACTGCGCCGTTGTCCTTCGCCCACGCGCGCACCGCGTCGACCTTGCCGCGGCCCCATACCAGCGGGCCGTCCTTTGTCGTTGCGATCACCGCTTCGAACCCCAGACGATCCGCGAACGGTTGCGCCACTTCGATCGGCACATGCGTCGTTGCGACTAGTCGACGGTTCGCTTGGCGGTGCTCTTCGAAGATCGTCGGCGCGTGACGGTGCAGCTGGAGCTTGTCCGCGGCCGTTTGGCCCGCTTCGGATTGTCCGTTCGATCCGCTCGCTCCGCGCGTGAAGGCCTTCAGGATCGGGCCTCCCAGGGGGCCGAGGACGTCCGCCGCGCGTTGCGTGAGTGACGAGCCCAGGAGCTCGGCCGGCGGTTTGCGGAGTATTCCGTGGTCGAGATCGAAGATCGCTACCGATCGGCTCCTGCGCTGATTGGTCACGCTGGTCGTCCCCTCCGCATTGGGAGCCCGATGATACGCCCGCCATGTTCCCGGCTTCCCTGTCGGCGGGGCCTTGTAACGTTCTCGAACGTAGGTTCGCAGTTCTCCCTTCCCCCTTATGCGAAACGAGTGTGGTTCAATATGGAACCATGTACGGTTCAGATCAGATCCTGTTCGGCCGGTCCGAGGTCCGACGAGGTCTCCTCGCCCGGCTGTTCTCCGATCCGGATCCGGTGCACCCTTCGCAGTTGGCGAGAGATCTCGGCTTTACTCCCCAGGCGGTTGCGCGCGAGCTTCGGCGTTTGGAGGAAGCAGGCGTCGTGCGTTCACGGGCTGTGGGTCGGTCCCTTCAATACGAGGTCGATCGCGAATCACCGGTCGCTCGGGAGCTCGAGGGGCTCGTCCACGCGACGGTCGGCATCGAAGGTGCCTTGCGCAGCGCGCTCGAAGACGCACAGGGGATCGAGGAGGCCTTCATCTTCGGTTCCTATGCGTCGGGTGACCTTCGGGGGCACAGCGACATCGACGTCCTCGTTGTCGGAAAGCCCGACCAGGACGACCTCACGCGGCGTTTGGGATCCGTCGAGCAGCGCACGGGTCGGGACGTCAACGTCGTCACCTACGGTCGGGCCGAGCTCGAGCGCAAGCGGGGCACCGGCGACCTGTTCCTCCGCGACGTCTTTGACGGCCCGCGTATCGGATTGCTTCCACTTGGCGGCCTAGATGCGGTTTCGAACCCTCGAAGAGCTCGAGCGCGCAGAACTCGTCGAACAAAAGCCGGCTGATCGGGCTCTCGTCGAGCGTTGGTTGGCGCGGTGTCGAGAAGATATCGAGGTCGCGTCGCGGCTCATCGACGATGGTTACCTGCGACGCGCGGTGAGCATCGCCTACGAATCAGGCTTTCGCATTTGTTTGGGTCACCTCGCGCTGGCTGGATACCGGATACGCAGCGCCCCCGGGCATCATCGAGCCGCCATCGAAGGTGCCCGCAATGTTTTGCGGTGATCACGTAGACGCCACTCTCGGACGGCTCGACCGCTTCCGGCGATTTCGCAACGACGACTTGTACGGAACTTCACCAGTGCCCGGCGAATCCGACGCGCGCCAAGCCTTGAGCGATGCCGACCGGCTCGTTGATTCTCTCGCTGAAGCGCTGTGACCATCGCGAAAGTTCACCCCCCTCGACGTGGCCATAAGTATGCCTGGAGGCGGTAATTACGAAGTAATCACTAAGTCGTGGAGGGAATTCGTGCGCGCGAAGCTGGTCAGGATCGGAAACTCGCGCGGTGTCCGTCTGCCCAAAGCGTTGATCCAGCAAGCTGAGCTCGGGGAGGAGGTGGAGCTCGAGCTGCGGGACGGCGAGATCGTGATCAAACGCGCCCGGAGACCTAGAGAGGGCTGGGCCGAGGCCGCTGCGGAAATGGCTGCTCGCGGGGAAGACAAGCTCCTCGACCCGTATGTGCCGACCCGCTTCGATCTCGAGGAGTGGGAGTGGTAGCCACGCCATCTGTTCGGCGCGGAGACGTGTACCTCGTCGATCTCGGTTCGAGTCGCGGAAGCGTGATGAGAAAGACGAGACCCTGTGTAATCGTGTCGCCCGACACCATGAACTCAAGCCTTCGTTCGTTCATCGTGGCTCCGCTCACGTCCGGGTCTCACGACTACCCCTACCGGATTCCCTGTCGTTTCAAGGGGAAGGCCGGGCACATCGTCCTCGATCAGATCAGGGCTGCCGACCGTAGCCGACTACTCCGTCGCCTTGGGAAGCTGCCCCCGACAACGACTGCCCGGGCGCTGTCCGTCCTTCAGGAGACGTTCGCGGTCTGATCTCGCGGTGTCGTTATCCGAGTATTACTGGGCCGGTACGAAGAACTCGATCGCGATCGCGTCGGGGTCCTTGGCGTTCAGGTGCAGACCGTAGGGACTCTCGACTATCCCGGAGTTCTTGGCTCCGCACTCGTCCAGCCAGGTCTTCCAGCTTTCCAGCTCTTCCTTGGACCCGACGTGCACGCCGAAGTGATCCAACCCGACACGGAACGGATCGAAACCATCACCCTTCGAAGTCTTGGCGTGCTCACGCAAACCGACCATGAGCGGGGGACCCAGAGATAGCGCCCAACGCCCGTGCTCGTCGTCGCCGGAGTCGATGGTTTGCGCGTTGAAGACCTTGTTGTAGAACTCGGTGCTCTTTTCGAGGTCGTTGACCGTCAAGGTGATGTGCCCGATTCCCGTGATCTCCGGCATTGCTACCCCTCCTTACGAGCTCGCGACGGTCTTTGAGCGTATACCCCTTCCTTGGACGGCAATTCCGAAGGCTATCCGGCGATGACTTTCGATTCGGCCCCCGGTCCGATCCTCTGAGCTATCCCGGTTCGAACCGATCAACCGCGCTGAGGCATTCGCGTCGGTCGTCGAGGCTTGCAGACCGTCCCGTGGGTATGTCCACGAAAAAGACGCGTCCGTAGCGGGTCTCCGGCACGTCCTCTGCGATGTCCAGATAGAAGGCGCCCTTTGCCGACAGTCCCCGCTCGTTGCATTCGAACGAGATGCCGGGTAGTGCAGGATGCGCTGTCAACGTTGCGTCGTCACGTCGCAGCTTCACGGCTCCCCATAGATCCCACGACGCAGCGAACACGTGGACGCCGGGGGCAACTTCGGCGCGATGTCCGAACGTGAAGATGGTTGCGTCCTTTGGAAGGTTCGGTACGGCGGAGTCGATGACGGCAAGGACGCCGTCGGCCTCAGTCGTCGCTCGTGCCCATAGAGTCTTGTCGTCGTTCACACGCAGGACGTAAGCCGAGCCGATCGCAAGCATGACTATCACCGTGAGCGCAGTCGGTATCCGATGCAGCCGCGGGTGGATACGGGCGATAAGGCGAGAGGCGAGCGCGACGACCGCGTAGGCGAAGACAACCAGTGGTAGGGAAGCCAGGACGTTCACGCGGTTCTCAAGTCCCGGAAGCCACGCGTTCCAATAGGCACGCTGTGCGAAGGGAACGTAGCTGGCCTGAACGGCGACGACGGCCGCGATCGCGATGACGACGAGACGACGGATGTCAGACGACGACTCCCGTGCTCCCTTCCAGCCGATCCATGCACCCGTAGCGAGGATCGTGGTGATCACGACCGCGACAACCAGTCGTGAAGCGGTGCTCTGCGCCGAAGGGACTATGGAAGTGATCGCCAGAGACCCGGAACTCCAAGCGAGCTCGAAAGCATTGGCGATCTGCGCGCGGAGAGGATGTCCGCTTTCCGATGTAAAGGCGCTGTAGACCGCGGCGCAGCCGACCGCCGCGGCGTCGGCGCCCCATTTGAGAGCCGCGCGCTTAGCGGGCGCTCGCAGGAAGTAAAGGACTCCGAATAGAAGGGCTAGGAACATCGTGGCCTGATAGGTGAGAACGCTTGCGACAAAGGCCGCCGTTCCGGCCGCGGCAAGCAGCCTATAGCGGCTACCACTTTTGCTGAAGCTGCGAAGGCTGAAGATCGCACCGACGAGGAACAGGACGACTGCGATCGTGTTGAGGCTTCCGGTGGGCCAAAGTCTTATGGAGTCGGCCCACGGATAGAGGAGAGCCAGCGCCGCGATCAGGAGCGCGGCGACGGATCCGAACTCGAGCTGGCGAAGGAGCACGTACAGGGCTAGCGAAGTGACGAGGCCGAGCGCGATCGCGAGGACGAGATGCGGTAGCGGATCAGTCGCGCCGAGTAGCGCGAACCGCAGCGGATCGAGAACGGCGTACAAGGGCCGCGCGAGAACATGCTCCAGGCCTTCGTTTACCGCACCGCCGTATCCCTCGGTGGCGTAGACGGCGGCTTTCGCCCAGTCGTCCGAGTAGAAGCCGCCGTTTGTGACGTGGGAGCCGAATGCGGCTGCCCCGAGCACGGCGAGCAGTGCAGCCGAACCGACGAGTTCCGGCCAGCGGATTCGGGAGCGGGGTGCGTTCATGGGCGGGCTAAGTCAGACCAGCCGCCGCGTGCAGCGGTCAGAGACAAGCGCGGCCAGCTGCCCGGGGTCGATGTCGTCCGGCTCTTGGAACACGGTGTTTTTCTAAGGCGTCAGATTCCTGACACCTTCACCAGTTCTAGTGCTGCCCGCCGGCAGCGAGGAGCTCGGCGTAGCCCTCGCGCAACGAGCGCATGAGAAGGTCGGCGTCCTCGACCGCCGCCGGATCCATCTGGACGCCGACGTTCAACATCCCGGCGTAGGAGAGCATCGTGATGTTCCACGCGGTTCCCGCGACCGGGCCCATCGGATACATCTTCAGGATCTTTCCGCCCGACACGTAAACCTCGAGCGGTGCACCGCGGACGTTCGAAGTCGCGAAGTCCACGGCTCCGGCTTGCTGCCGCGCGATCCCCGTCACCACGGATGTCGGCAGGAGATTGGCCAGACCGGACACCGCACCCATCAGGTCGGCGCCGCCCGTCACCTCACCGCGGCGGGAGCCCATGGACTCCTGGATGGCTTTGAAGCGGTCGGCCGGGTCCATCTTCCCGCCCGGGATCTTCACCTTCGACGGCGTGAACGAGTTCCCGCCGGCCGAGCGGTCGTCCCTCGTCGACACCACGAACGTCGCGCTGAAGAACGGGACGTCCACACCCATGAAGTCGTGGTAACGCACGGCTCCCAGCGCCGCGCCGGTTACGAAGAAGTCGTTGAGCGATCCGCCCAGCTTCTTCGCTGCTTCTTTCGCGCCATCGAAGTGGACGTC
Organism: Actinomycetota bacterium; assembly: GCA_040905525.1. GTDB lineage: Bacteria > Actinomycetota > JAICYB01 > JAICYB01 > JAICYB01 > JBBDRJ01. Next base: position 39,464 of record JBBDRJ010000001.1, on the reverse strand, counting down.
GAGGGTGTCGAAGAAGCGTCCGCGCGAGCGGTTCTTCCAGATGGGGGAGCCGGAGGAGCCGCCGCCGAGCTGTCCTTGAGCCGACGTGACTGCGGTTTGAAGGTTCTTCACACCTTCGGTCACCCGGGCCGGGTCGGCGACTACTAGCGCCGCTTCGCCGAGCGTTCGCTTGGCGATGCCGAAGATCCGCCGGGCCGCGTGTCCGGATGTGCTGATGAGCGACGGCAGGAAGTCGTCGCTGGTTTCTTCCGTCGATTCCGCCGCGTCCTTCGCGATGATCTCGGCGAGATCGGTCCCGGGGGGCGGGGGAGTGTCCCGCTCGAGCTCCATGTAGTTCTCGGCGAGCCGGACGGCACCCTCGCCGTCGGCGACCGTGTGGTGGAGCTTGGTGAAGAGCGCACCTCGTCCATCTGAGACACCGTCGATGGCGACGAAAGACCAGAGCGGTCTCGTCCGGTCGAGCGGTTCTTGCAGGAGCTTCGTGCACAGGTCGTAGAGCTGGCGGTCGCTGCCGGGCTCGGGAAGCGAGATGCGGCGAAGGTGGTAGTCGAGGTCGAACTCCGTGTCCGGGATCCACGCCGGCGGCGAAAGGCGGCCGAGCACGGGGGCCACGCGCTCGCGCATGCGCGGCAGGTCGCCGACGGCTTTGGCCACGCGAAGGCGCAGATAGTCGAAGTTCAGGGGCCGGTCGAGGATGGCGATCGAGCCGATGTTCGACGAGAGCCGAGGGTCGTGCTCGATGTTCCACATCATCGCCTCGGCGTCGGACATCATCCGATCGAACCGAAGCTCACGTTCGGCCATTTCCCCTCCGCCGACTCGGGTGAAGGGCGAGTCTAGCTCTGTCGGCGCCTGGGCCTAAACTGCGAACATGCGTTCGTCACTGCTCGCTTGGGAAATGCCTGTGATTGACTTGGGATTGAGATGGGACTACGATGTGGCCGGAGGTGGTTCTCGATGGGAGCTCCGGCCAGACCCGATCTGGCGGCCTACGACGAATCGGTCCGGATGGATGCGCAGGTGTTGATCAAAGAGCTGCGCGACCTTCTCGGCGCCCGACTGGTTGCCTATATGGCTAGCGTGAAAGAAACGCGCGCCGTCCACGAATGGGCCGAGGGTGAGCGACGGGTCCGCGGCAACGACGTGGTCAATCGACTCCGGGTCGCGTACCAAGTCGCGCGGCTGATAACGGTTCGCGACGAACCCGATGTGGCGCAGGCCTGGCTTCAGGGACTCAACCCAAAACTCGGCGACCGTCCCCCGGCGCGTCTATTACGAGATGGGGATCTGGAAGAAGTAGGGCCAGAGGTTCTCGCCGCCGCGCGAGACTTCGCTGCCGTTGGATGAGCGTTGCTGGCTACGACCTTCGCCGATACGCAGCTATACCGCATTGGGTACCCGCCAAACCCGTGGTCGTTTGTTCCGTGGGAATACGCGGAGCGATCGACCGGCAGGTGGGACGATCCTCGCGGTCAGTACCGAGTCTGTTACGCAGGATCGACGCCGGAAGCTTGCTTCGTCGAGGTTCTCGCGCCCTTTCGGGCCGACCCGGGTCTCGTCGCCGATACGACGGCTGTGGCCAGCGATCCGAGAGATGGCATCTATCCAACGGTTCCGGCCGGTACGCTGCCGAGCTCCTGGTTGGACCACAGGAGATTGGGTGTCGCCGATGCCCGCGGATCATTCGTTGAGATCGGCCACAAGGACACGATTGCCGCCCTTCGTCCGACCTTCTTGACTCGCGCCCTCGGGTTCGGCCTTCCTGATTTCGACGCCGCCGCGATTCGGCAACACGAGCCGAGAGAGCTTACGCGCGACATATCGCGGCACATCTACGAGTTGGACTTAGATGGGAGCCCGTACGCGGGCATCATGTACGCGTCGAGGTTCGGCGATGGGCTTGGGCTTTGGGCGATCTTCGAGCGCGCGGGTGATGGTGACTTGGAGCAGAGCTCGTTGCTCGACAACATTCGTGGCCAAGCGATCACGCCTGACAATCCCGATTTGGCGGCCGCATTGAATCTGCACGGGCTCGCGCTGGGGTGATGGGACTCAGCTTGCCTGCGAGAACCGTTCGTAGCGTTCGGCGAGAAAGTCCCTATTCGGTTGCAATTCCGTCTGCTTAGGAACGCTGAGTGGGCCGCCATGGAAACCCTGCAGTCCATGAATAAGCATCGGTCCGTCCACATCTTCGAGCACGTCCCGGCGAATCTCGACGCGATAGTCGGGATGTATGCCGACGATGTTGCTGTCGAATGCCGCGTGATGGAGCCGGCAGAGCGAGAGACCGCTGGAGACGATCGGCTCGGATCGAGGATCCCGGTCCGGCAGGATGTGTGCGGCATCCAGTAGGTCGCGTTGCCGGAGACGGCAGATCGCGCAGGATTCCCGGTACGCACTTATCACTCTTTGGCGGAAGGCCTGCTGATGGAGCCGCTGAAGAACATGCCGAGTGGCGTAGGCACGACGAGCAGTCGGATCCTCTACGAACGGCTCCTCGCTCGCGTCGAGCAGGAATTCGTCGACGGCCACTGTGAAGGTCAGGGTGGTGGGCTCGTCCTTGACAATGTACGCAGGAAAGGCCGCCGCGTAGTAGCTGCGAGCTACGCCGTGAAAGTAGGCCAGCGGAATCTGCCCCGCCATCGCTTTTCGCAGGCCAACGTTTTCGTGATGTTGAGGGTCTGTTCCGCGGTAGCGATAAGAGATCAGTCCACCTTCATGCATCACGTCGTCATAAGGACGATCCCTTCCTTCGACGACCGGCGCCGTCGTGATGGAGATCGGGATCTCTGCGAGTACGGCGGGCTTGAATATGCCCTGGGGACCTACCAGCGGGACTCGTTGACCTCGAAACTCGAATCCTTTGGCCAGCTCGATCCGCGGGATCTCGTCGCCGTGCACCTGCTGGAGGTTGCCGAGAAACGAGAATGCGGCCGTTCGCACCTGTGCATCGAATGCATCATCCATCGAGTCGAGTATTCGACTCCTCGCTGCAAAGCGTCCAGCGGGGACCAGGCGCGATTGTCGTCAGCTGCAGCTAAGGTTCGGTTCCCTTCCCACGAATCCTTCCCCGCGTCCTCGACGAGGTCGATGCGATGCGACGACTTGCTCGGATGGGTGCAGATCTGGTCATGGGAAGGTTCGAGGCCCACGTGGCCCGTTCGGTCTCGTTTGTGACCGAGGCGCTGGGTCTCGCTCGGGAGCAGACACTCGATCTGGACGAGATAGACTGGGAGGTCCTGGCCGACCGGCTTGTCACGGCCGGCTTCCTGCTCGGCAATCTCGTCCGGATCCTTCACGACGAGCTGGACGGCTTGGACGACGCCGAAGCCATGGCCGCGGTCACCGAGATCGCCGGCCGGCGGCGCAGACCTCTGCCCGTGCGGGAGATGGAGCGCTCCGAATACCTCGTGACGGTCCTCGCGGGAGCGATCTTCGCCGTCAACCGCGCCATCCGTTTCTTGAAACGGTGGCGCCGGACCGATGGGAAGGTCGCGGCGAACCTGCGCTCGGCCCGGTCGAACCTCTGCGTCGCGATCCATCTCCTGGACCCGAGCACAGTGGATTTCCTCCGCGACGAGCTCGATCCGACCGTGGAAGCCTGCCGAGAGATCGTGCGCGAGCGCCGCTGGGGGATTGGCGGTCCCGGATCGATGTCGCCCGTTCACTAGACGGAGATCGTATGTACGTACAAAAGCTGTACAATCGACGCATGGCGGCCAAGACCGAGCGACTGAACCTCAGACTCACGCCGTCCCAGGACGTGGTTCTTCGTCGCGCCGCCGAGGTATCGGGTGAGTCGCTCAGCGATTTCGTCCTGCGGCACGCCGTGTTGGCGGCCGAGATGGGTTTGGCCGATCGTCGAACCTTCGTGCTCGGCGAGACCGCGTGGCGCGAGCTTCAGAAAGAGCTGAAGCGTTCGCCCCGGCCCTCGCCACGCCTGCGAAAGCTCCTCTCTGAGCCGTCCGTACTCGAACGGCAGTGAAGTATGGGGGTCCCGAGCTCCTGGGACCCGACCACGGTGTTGAGGAATTCGACTGCGGGATCCCGGCACTGAGTGAGTGGCTGCGTCGTCGGGCGCCGACGAACCAACGAAGTGGTACATCGCGAACCTGGGTCGTGGTCGACGAGTCGAACCGGGTCGCCGGCTACTACGCGTCGGCTACGGCTTCACTGATCCGAGCCCGGGCTACGGGACGGGCATCCCGCAATCAGCCCGACGACATCCCAGCGGTTCTGCTCGCACGCTTGGCCGTCGATCTGCGGCACCAAGGTCGCGGGCTCGGGACGGCTCTGCTCAAGCACTTCGTGCTCAAGGCGCTGGACGTTGCCTCGCTCGTCGGGGTCCGATTACTTCTTGTTCACGCCAAGGACGACATCGCCCACAGTTTCTACTTGAAACACGGTTTCCAACCGTCACCTTTGGACGAGCTGACACTGATGAAGCTCATAACGGACATCTGATTTCTACCCAAGCGCTGGCTCCACCAGGATTTTGCAGTGGTCGTCCGGCTGGCCTAGCGCTTCGAATGCACCCGGCACACCGTCGATCCCCACTTCGCCGGTGATCAGCGGCACCACGTCGATCTCGCCGGACGAGATCGCCTGAAGGCACTGGTTGAACTCCATCGGGTCGTAGCCGAACGCGAACCGAACTTCCAGCTCCTTGATCAGGCCGACCAAAGGACGCAGCGAGTCGTTCTCCATGCACGCTCCGACGACCAGCACCCGGCCCTGTGGCGGTGCGTCCTTCATCGCCTGCGCCAGCATCCCCGGCACCCCGACCGCTTCGTAGATCACCAGCGGCTTCGCGCCGTCCAGCCGTCGCCACGCCTCGATCGCCGGCTCCGACTTCGGATCCACTGCTTCGTGAGCGCCGATCTTGATCGCCAGCTCGCGACGCTTCGGTGAGAAGTCCGCGGCCACGATCGGCTCCACTCCCATCCGCGAAAGAGCGCTGATCACTGCCAAGCCAACCGGTCCGGCCCCCAGCACAACCGCCGCTTCGCCCGCCTTGATCCCGCTCTTGTTCACCGCGTGCAGACCGACGGCCATCGGCTCGGTCAGCGCGGCGTGGCGCGAGTCGGTTCCGTCCGGCACTTTCATCGCCATGAACGACGACAGCAACATCAGCTCGCCGTAACCGCCGCCGTAGATGTTCGAGTACGCGCCGATCGGCTCGATCTGAAGATTCGTCAGGTCCGTAATCATCACCGGCACCGACACAACCGCGTCGCCCGGCTTCACACCTGCTTGCGTGTCCGGGCCGACCTCGAGCACCTCGGCCGAGAACTCGTGCCCCATCACGATGTCCTTGTCGAGATCGAGAGCGCCTCCCATCCCGAGCACTTCTTCGGTGAGGTGCTGCATCTCGCGCGCGTACTTCAAGAAATGCAGATCGCTCCCGCAGATCCCGCACGCGATCGTGCGCACCAGCAGCTGATTCTGGGTCGGGACGGGATCAGGCACATCATCCACGACCAGCTTGTCCCCTCGCATGACGGCTGCCCGCATCGTTGGTCGTCCTCCTCGTTATGAAGCGATGGCTTGCAGGAATTCTTCGCGCTCCGGGCCGAGCGGCGGCTCCGGCTCCCGTTCCTCCCGCTCGTTCCAGACCGTCATCACCCGCTGAAGTATGTCGGCGTCGGTGAGCAGCGCCTCCGGAGTGGTCAGCAGATTGAAGCTGCGCATCCACGCCCGAGACACCGTCGCGTCCACGCGGACGGCCGGCAGCACTCCTTCGAGCACGATCGAGCGCATGTAGCTGTCGAACTCGGACAATTCCTCACCACGCTGCATCTTCATACTCACCTTGTCCTGGGCGACGGCCGCCACGTACCAGGGGACGAGCTGGGACTGCGTCGCGTCGTCGAAGGCGACGGCCAGCTGCTTCGGGTTGTCGCCGTGCTCGGCGAGGGCGTCGGTCAGCAGCGCGCCGTGCACCAGGCCGAGCGAGCATCCGCGTCCGTAGAGCGGGTTGGTGCACACCGAAGAGTCGCCGATCGCGTGTAGGCCGAGCACTACCGGCTCTCCGTCCTCGACGAACCATCGCATCCGGTTGATCAGGCCGCCCATGTAGTGCACCGTGCTGATCGGCTCCGATACCTCGGCCCTCGTCCAGTCGTCGATCGTCTTCACGATGGAGGTCGCCTTGTCGAAGCGTCCTTGCTCCCGGAGGCTCTGCATGTCAGCGTCCTCGGTGCCGTAAGCCAACGTAACGGAGAACGTCCGGTTGTCGCCGCGGAAGACCGCGAACTTCATGTAGCCGAGCTCGCCGCCGTTGAACGGGAGCGCGTTGGGCTCGGGCGTGTCGTCTCGCAGCCGGTAGAAGCGCGATAGGTAGACGATGCCGGTGCCGCTCTTCTTCTCGCGGACGCCCACGCCGTGATCGCGCAACATCTCAACCAGTCGCGATGGACGTCCGGTGGCGTCCACCACGAGGTCGGCTTCGATGTCGCCTTGCGACGTGTGCAGTCCCGTGACCCGAGGGACGGGACCGGCATCGCTCATGATCAGCCCATCGACGGTCACGCCGTCGCGCAAGTCGACGCGGTCGGTGTCGAGGGCGGCACGGCGAAGGACCCATTCGAAGGTCGTGCGACGGCAGGCGAGCATCACGAGGTCTTCGTCTCCCGGACGCGGTGACGGATCGTCGAGTGTGTCGCCGCGGAAATCGCCCCACGACACTTCGGTGACGCCGGCTTCAAGCAGCGCTTCGCGAACGTCGGGTAGGCGGTCGCGCAGAAGGTTGCGTCCGCGCGCGAGGAAGGCGTGCGAGTGACGTACTTGAGGGGCGCCGCGGCGCTTCCAATCGAAGGCTTCGTCCGGAGAGTTGGGGAGCGGGGTGGCGTCGCGCTCGAGGAGGACGACGTCGTGTCCGGCGCGCGCCAGCATGAGGGCCGCTCCGAGCCCGGACACCCCAGCACCGACGATCGCGACAGTCATGCTGTCAGATAGTAGCTGGCCGGAAATGGAAGAAGAGGACCGGGGGACGGTCCTCTTCTTCGCGGCCCGCCGGGGGACCGACAGCGCTTAGCTGCCCGGCGGACCTTTGGGGCCGTGTCTCGTGCTGTTTCTCAACTCGCTAAGGCCTTCTCAGACAGCAGGCGCGCCATCAACCGGAGGCCGCGACGCTGGACCTGCTTCACGGCGGTGTAGCTCCTCTTGACGATCGGTGCTATGTCCTCGGCGCTCAGGCCCCCGACGACGCGCAGCAGGATGACGTCGCGCTGGATCGGGGTCAGCGAGGCCAAGACCCGGCGCATGTCCGCGGACTCGACGCCGTTCATGAACTCGTCCTCGACGTTGCCACCGGCCGCCTCGAGACTCTCCATCGGCGACGGGTCAACGGGATGACGGGTGCGGCTCCGGCGCTCGTCGATCAGGCGGTTGTGGGCGATCACGAAGATCCAGGAGCGGAAGTTTTCCTCATCTCCCTCGAAGGCCGGCAGGCCGCGGACGGCGGAGACAAATACCTCCTGGGTCAGGTCCTCGGCATCCATTGATCCCCGGGCGCGAAGGTAGCCGAGCACGGGAGGGGCGAGGTCGAGGTAAAGCTCGCTCCACGCCCACTCGGCTCCCGTGCGGGCGGCGTCCAGAACCGCTCCAAACTTCTCCCCCATCGGCATGTTTCATTCCCCTCGATCACTCTCCGTCGTCGGGTCGAGGGCGCCATCCGTAGAGAGCACCCATGTAGGGCCCCCAAGTGAGGGGTGGGCACGCAAGAGTGCACGGCCGTCAGGGCCCGGTCAGTTCTGGCCGAACCCCGTGGGGTTGCCCGTCGGGTGGTTGTCGGGACCGAACTGCGTCGCGTTGCCGGCCGGCGTCTGGACGTCCGGACGCTGGGCTGACTCGCCGTCCTGGCGGTTCTGGTCGGCGGCGTCCGCGACGGCCGCTCCCTTGTCGCGGCCTTCCAGAGAGTCGTCGTCGAGCACGGCGTGCACGTCGTCGGCCACGCTCTTGCCGTTCGGCTCTTCGGCCGGACCGGTGGGCCCGGTGGGCCCGGTGGGCCCGGTGGGCTCGTCCACGTCATCGGCCGCAGCGGACTCGTCGTCCGACGACGGCAGGTCGACGCCGATCCTGTCGACGACCGACGCGATCGCGTCCTGCGCCGGTGCGGGCAGGACGTCGGCGGCCGCGAGACCGCCGGTAGCCACTGCAGCGGCGACGGCCCCCGCAGCGACCTTCATCCACAACGAAGCAAGCAGTGTGCTCAGCATCGTCTTTCTCCTTGGGCGATCTTGGAGCCGCTCCGTGCGGCTCCCGGATGTGAGGTGGGTCGCTTCCAGGATGGCGGCGAGGTGACGCTGCTCCGTGGCGGGATCCAGAGCCCGGAACGAGACGGCCCTCGTTGCTTGGACGAACGCAGTGATGTCCGTGAAGTCCTCGTCGCCGCCGGGCGTGCGCCCGGCGATCAGGTGCTCCACGTCGCGTTCGGTGAGTCTGCGGATGCGTTCCATCTCGTCCGGGTAATCGCCGAAGCCGTTCATCGGGTTACGCGCTGCTCAGTGACCAGGCGGACAACGGCTTCGAGCCCGCGGCGTTGGATCTGCTTCACGGCGCCCGGCGTCTTGCCGATGATCGGTGCGATCTGGGTCGGGGTGAGGCCGGCGACGATGCGCAGGAGCAGTACGTCGCGCTGATCGGTTGGGAGTTTGTTGAGCGTGGTGCGCACGCGTTCGGTGTCGAGGTTGTCGAGCGCTTCGCCCTCGACGTCGCCCCCCGCGGTCTCGAGTCGCGCGTCGGGGACGGGGTCGACAGGGTGTCGGCCTCGGCTGCGGCGCGCGTCCAGCAGCCGCCGGTGCGTGATCACGAATGCCCACGAGCGGAAGCCGGCTTCGTCTCCTTCGAAGTCGGGCAAGCCGCGGACTATCGCCACCAAGACCTCCTGGGTCAGGTCCTCGGCCTCCTTCGCACCGTGGGCGCGCAGGTACCCGTGAATGGCGGGCGCCAGGTCCAGGTACAACGCGGTCCACGCCCACTCGGCCCCCGTGCGCGCGGCATAGAGGACCGTCTCGAAATTGAGTCCGATAGCCAATATGTGTCCTTCTTGCGGTCGGGGTACACATGAGTCGGCCGACACATCTGCGGCTTGATCCGTGGTCGGGCGTAGAGTGCTTGGCGTGGAGCACCGAAGGCTGGGCCGGACCGAGCACCGATCGACGGTGGCGATCCTCGGCGGGGCCGCCTTCGCCCGGGCCGCGGCCGAGCAGACGGCCGAGGGTTTCGCGGAGGCGCTAGCGCGCGGGGTCAACCACCTCGACATCGCGCCGCAGTATGGGGACGCCGAGGTCTTGGTCGGGCCCCTGTTGCCGCCCGTGCGCGACCGGCTCTTCGTTGCGTGCAAGACGCTGCGGAAGAATCCCGCGGGCGTGCGGGCGCAGGCCGAGGAGTCGTTGGAGAGGTTCGGCACCGATTACTTCGATCTGTATCAGATGCATGCGGTGACCGATCTCGATGTGCTCGAGACGCGAGTGGATGCTGCCGCCGAGATCTTAAAGATGCGCGAGGAAGGCATAACGCGTTTCGCCGGTATCACCGGTCATAACGAGCAAGCGCCCGGCGCGTTCCTCGAGGCATTGCGGCGGTGGGATATCGACACCGTGATGTTCCCCGTCAATGCCCGCATGTGGGCCGACGCCGACTACCGGCGAGACGCCGAGGAGCTCTTGGAGGTTTGTGCCGAACGCGACCTCGGCGTGATGGCGATCAAGGCCGCGGCGCGCCGGCCGTGGGACGACAGCGAACGCTTCGCGACCACGTGGTACGAGCCCTACTCGGAGCCGGAGGACCTTTCGCGCGGAATCGCCTTCACGCTTTCCGTTCCAGGTGTGCATGCGTTCTGCACGCCGGGCGACTTGAAGTACCTGCGCTTCGCATTAGACGCCGCGGACGTTTTCGCGCCCCTGGACGAAAGGGAGCGCGACGCGGCTATATCGGAAGCGTCGGCTCTTCCGACGATCTTCCCGATCCCGGCGGCTTAGCGCGTCGGCCGGCCACGCTCGTCTGGTTACCGACGGGTCGAGGGCTAGTCGTCCATGAAGCCGACGAGGTCGCGGCGCGCCGGGTGGCGCAGCTTCGCGATCGCCTTGGCTTCGATCTGACGGATCCGCTCCCGCGTCAGATTGAACTCCTTGCCCACCTGCTCGAGCGTGCGTTCCCGGCCGTCGGCCAGGCCGAAGCGGAGCTCGAGGATCCTCTTCTCGCGCGTGCTCAGCGTGTCGAGGATCTCGCGCAGCTCGTCGGAGGACCGCGCCCGCACGGCCTCCTCGAGGGGCTGCTCGCAGTTCAGGTCCTCGAGGAAATCGTGGAGCTCGGCGTCGCCGTTCTCGCCGAGCGGTGTCGACAAAGACACCGTTTCCATCGCCGTCTGCCGGTAGGACTGGAGCTGCTCGACGTCGATCTCCAGAGCCTTGGCCAGCTCCTCGTCCGACGGCTCCCGGCCGAGGTCGGCCGCGAGGTCGGCCTGGGTCCGGCGCAGACGGTTGACGATCTCGGCGACGTGGACGGGCAGACGGATCGTCCGCGAGCGGTCGGCCAGGCCGCGCGATATGCCCTGCCTGATCCACCACGTGGCGTACGTCGAGAACTTGAAGCCTCGCCGCCACTCGTACTTCTCGACGGCCCGGAGCAGTCCGACGTTTCCGTCCTGGATCAGATCCAGCAGCGGAAGACCGAAACCCTGGTAGCGGCGGGCGATGGATACGACCAACCGGAGGTTCGCCTCGATGAAGGTGCGCTGCGCGGCATAGCCGGCGTCCACTCGGCGCTGCAAAGTCATGACCGTATCGCGGGCCAGCGATCCGTTGGCCTTCTCCAGACGCTGCGAAGCCTTCGTCCCGGCTTCGATGGCCTTGGCCAGCTCGACCTCTTGGTCGGCGGCTAGAAGGGGATGGCGACCGATCTCCCGCAGATATACGCGGACCAGATCTTCGCCGGTGTCTTCCTCGGCGAGCCTACGCATGGGGCCCGCAGATGCACGAAACGAACGACAAGGACGGGCTCCCTCTCTCGGATGGAGCCCAATCTTACGCTGAATCGACCTCAGGCGGGCGGACGGCCGTTTCGCCGGGCCGGCTTCGTCTTTCCGTCCGTCGATGGCGACGACGAGCGTTGCGCCGTGCTCGCCGCCGGAGAGCTCGGAGCGGAGAGAGGTCAAGAAGAACACGCGGACAGTGCAGCACACGAAGCTGAGAGCCGAGTTAAGTCGGACGGACTCTTAGGGAGTTCTCAGGGAGCGTTCAGCCTGCTTCGAGCCACCGGGCGTACCGTTTCCTTTATGACTTCGAACGGAAGGTCCCGGGTTCTGGTCGCCGAGGACGACCGCGCCGTGCGCGAGTCGCTCGAGCGCGCTCTGATCATTGAGGGCTACGAGGTGCTCGTCTCGCCCGACGGAGCCGACGCCATCCAGCGCGTCCTCAACGACCATCCGGACGCGATCGTGCTGGACGTGATGATGCCGCACGTCGACGGTTTGGAAGCCTGCCGGCGTTTGCGCGCCGCGGGGAACCGGACGCCCGTCCTGATGCTGACGGCGAGGGAGACGGTGGCCGACCGCGTCGCGGGTCTGGACGCCGGAGCCGACGACTACGTCGTGAAGCCCTTCGCTTTGGAGGAGCTCCTCGCGCGGTTGCGCGCCTTGCTCCGGCGGACGTCGGGGGAGACCAGCGGCGAAGCCTTGCGCGTGGACGATCTCGTGCTCGATCCGGCAACCCGCGAGGTCTTGCGTGCCGGCCGTCCGATCGAGCTGACGAAGACGGAGTTCTCGTTGCTCGAGTTGCTGATGGCCAGTACCGGACGCGTTCTGGAGCGCGGCGTCATCTACGAACGCATCTGGGGCTACGACTTCGGCCCGACGTCCAACTCGCTAGAGGTGTACATCGGCTACCTGCGGCGCAAGACGGAAGAGGAAGGGGAGGCGCGGCTGCTGCACACCGTGCGCGGCGTCGGCTATGTGCTCCGGGAGCCGCGCAAGTGAATCTCCGCGGCCCGAGCCTGCGCAGCCGCATAGCGTTGCTCACCGCGGGCGCGGTTGCCATCGCGGTCGTTGGTGTGGCAGCGACGTCCTGGGTGCTCGTGCGCAGGGAGCTTCGAAACCAAGTGGACGTGCGGCTGCTGACCGTGGCCCGGCAGCTTGCGACCGGGGGGCCGGGACCCTTCGGGCTCGATGAGCTTCCGAGGCCGGGCATGCGTGTCCAAGAGCCATTCGCTTTCGACAACGCGATCCAGTTCATAGACGCGGAAGGCGACGTGATCGTCCCGGCCACGCAATCCTCCGAGCTTCCGGTGACCCAGCACGACGAAAGGGTCGCCGCAGGCGAAGCGGAGGCTTACTTCCACGACGTTCGCGTCGAGGGAACGCACCTTCGCGTGATAACCGTGCCGCTCACCCAAGGCGGTGCGGTTCAGCTTGCCCGGGGATTGAGCGAGGTCGACGGGACGCTACGCGGCATGGTTCTTATCCTCGTTCTGCTGTCGGTGGCCGGCGTCGGCGTGGCCGGTGTGGCCGGCTTGCTCGTGGCGCGCGGAGCGTTGCGTCCGGTCGAGAGGTTGACCACCGCGGCCGAGAACGTGGCCCGAACCCAGGAGCTCGACGCGGCCATCGAGGTCGAGCGCAGCGACGAGCTCGGACGTCTCGCGAGCAGTTTCAACGACATGCTCAAAGCACTCGGAACGTCGCGGGAGCAGCAACGTCGGTTGGTGGCCGATGCGTCGCACGAGCTGCGGACACCGTTGACGAGCTTGCGCACGAATGTGGAGGTGCTCGCGCGCGGCCGGGAGCTCGCTCCGGCCGAGCGCGAGCGTCTGCTGGCCGACCTCACCGGCGAGCTCGAAGAGCTCTCGGCCCTCGTGGCCGAGCTCGTCGAGCTCGCCACCGAGTCGCAGGTGTCGGCCGAGGACGCACAGGACGTCCGCCTGGACGAATTGGTGGACGGCGTGGTGGAGCGCGCTCGACGACGGACCGGGCAGACCTTCGAGGTGATCAGCGAGCCTGCCGTGGTCAACGGGCGTCCCACCGGACTCGAGCGCGCGATCCGCAACCTAGTGGACAACGCGTGCAAGTGGAACCCGGCCGGAGAGCCGATCGAGGTGTCGGTTAGCTCGACGCGGGTCGCGGTTCGAGATCGCGGGCCGGGGATAGAGGCCGATGATCGTCCGCACGTTTTCGATCGTTTCTATCGAGCGGACGCCGCGCGGGCGATGTCCGGATCCGGTCTGGGTCTGTCGATCGTGCGCCAGGTGATCGAGGCCCACGGAGGAAAGGTCTTCGCGGAGGAGGCCGAAGGTGGCGGCGCTGTTGTTGGCTTCGAGCTTCCAACTGATCCTTCACCGTCGGAGGAATCGGACGACTCAAACACTGAGCGGCTTGCTCGTTAGTGAATTCATGCGAACCGCAGCCGCTCATAACCCTGTAGTCTTAGGAACGTAATTGCTCGTGCTGTACGAGCTGTTCGCTTCGCGCGATATACGCGCCCAGCGGGGCCTGGAGGCCCACACATCGAGTGGGCCCACCCACCTTTCATTAGAACGGAGTACCGCTTTGTCCCGAAACACTTTCCGTGATCTCGGCGTGCCCGCCGACCTCACGACCATTCTCGAGCGGCGCGACATACGCGCGCCGTTCCCGATCCAGGCGGCGACCCTGCCCGACGCCCTTGCCGGGCGTGACATTTGCGGGCGGGCGCCGACCGGGTCAGGCAAGACGCTGGCCTTCGGGCTGGCTCTGGCCATGCGCACACCGCGCGCACAGAACAAGAGGCCGACGGCTCTCGTGTTGGTACCAACACGAGAGCTGGCGGCCCAGGTCGAACGCGAGCTGAAACCGCTGGCCGACGCGCGCAAGCTGCGCGTCGCCACGGTTTACGGCGGCGTCGGCTACCAGCCGCAGCGAAACGCCCTACGCCGGGGCGTCGAGATCCTCGTCGCTTGCCCCGGCCGGCTCGAGGATCTGCTCGAGCAGCGCGAGCTCTCGCTTAACGACGTCTCGGCCGTCGTGGTCGACGAAGCCGACCGCATGGCCGATATGGGATTCCTTCCCGCGGTCAAGCGTTTGCTCGACCAGACGCGTAAGGACCGTCAGACGATGCTGTTCTCGGCAACGCTGGACGGTGACGTCGACGTCCTCATCCGTCGCTACCAGAAGGACCCCAAGCGCCACCAGGTCGCGACGTCCGAGGAGAAGCAGGGCGATGTCAGCCACATGTTCTGGCGGGCCGAGCGAGACGAGCGCGTGCAACTGACCGCTCAGCTCATCGGCACCCACAAGTCGGCCATGGTCTTCTGCCGGACGCGCCACGGCGCCGACCGGCTCGCGAAGCAGCTCACGCGATCCGGGATCGAAGCCGCGGCCATCCACGGCGGAAGAAGCCAGCCCCAGCGCGATGCAGCGTTGCGAGCTTTCACCACCGGACGGGCGCGCGCTCTCATCGCCACCGACGTGGCCGCGCGCGGTATCCACGTCGACAACGTGTCGGTGATCGTTCACTTCGATCCGCCGACGACACACAAGGACTACGTCCACCGCTCGGGCCGGACGGGCCGGGCCGGTGCCGACGGCAAGGTCGTTTCGCTCGTGAGCCGCGATAGCGCTGCCGACGTCCGTCAGATCCAGAAGGCGCTGCGCATGCCGCCGCGCCTCGACCACCCCGACGTGAGCTCGCTCGGGCCTAAGATCCAGATCGCCCAGCGTCCTGCGATGGAGACTCATCCGGCGGCCGAGAAGAAGAAGCAACACGGCGAGAAGAAGTGGCGTCATCCTGGTGAGAAGGGACGGCGGCCGGGACAGAAGCGGCGCCGCCCGCAGCAGATGCGACGCACCGGCTAAAGAGGCGAGATGCTCCGCAACATCGCGATCATCGCGCACGTCGATCACGGCAAGACCACTCTCGTCGACGGGATGCTCCGTCAGACGGGAACGTTTGCCGCGCACGCTCAGCTCGTCGACCGGGCCATGGACTCCATGGACCTCGAGCGCGAGAAGGGCATCACGATCATGGCCAAGGTCGGCTCGGTCACCGTTAAGCCCTCCGGGGGTGGCGACGACGTGCGCATAAACATCGTCGACACGCCGGGCCACGCAGACTTCGGAGGAGAGGTCGAGCGTTCGCTCCACATCGTGGACGGCGCTCTCCTTCTCGTCGACGCATCGGAGGGTCCGCTTCCGCAGACGCGCTACGTCCTGCACAAGGCCCTGCACCTCGGGCTGCCGATCGTGGTCTGCCTGAACAAGATCGACCGCAAGGACGCGCGTCCGGACGAGGTGCTCAACGAGGTGTACGAGCTCTTCTTCGATCTGGACGCAGCCGACAAGCAGATCGAGTTTCCAGTGATCTACGCGAATGCGCGCGAGGGCCGGGCCGGTCCGTCTCCCGACAAGCTGGCCGACGACCTCAAGCCGCTGTTCGATGCGATCCTGGCCACCACACCACCGCCGAAAGTCGACCCGGACCATCCGTTGCAGATCATCGTGTCCAACCTCGATGCCGACCCCTACGTGGGACGGCTCGCGATCGGGCGCGTACGCAACGGCGAGATCCGGGACGGTGCGGACGTCGTGGTCATCGGCGAAGAAGGTCCGCGTCCGCCGACGCGCGTCACGAAGCTGATGACGCCGTCCGGACTCGGCTGGGCTCCCGCGGAGCTCGCCGAAGCCGGGGACATCGTTGCCATAGCGGGGCTCGACGACGTCCTGGTTGGGGAGACGATCGCCGACAAGGACGATCCGCGCCCTCTGCCCATGCTTCTGGTCGACCAGCCCAGCCTGCACATGGAGTTCGGAGTGAACACCGCGCCGCTGTCCGGACGCGACGGCAAGTACCTCACCGCTCGTCACATCAAGGCGCGCCTCGAGCGCGAGACGCTCGGCAACGTTTCGATCCGCGTCATACCTACGGCCTCGCCCGACACCTATGAGGTGCAAGGCCGAGGCGAGCTACAGCTGGCGATCCTCATCGAGCAGATGCGCCGCGAGGGATACGAGCTCCAGGTCTCGAAGCCGGAAGTGATAACGCACGAGATCGACGGCAAGCTTCACGAGCCCATCGAGGACGTGACCATCGACGTCCCCGAGGAGTTCATAGGTGTCGTCACCGAGCAGCTGTCGCTCCGCAAGGGCCGCATGGTCACGCTGACCAACCACCAGACGGGCTGGGTGCGTCTGGAGTTCCGCGTTCCCGCGCGCGGGCTGCTGGGATTTCGTTCCCAGCTGCTGACCGACACCAAGGGGACGGCGATCCTGCACCACGTCTTCGCGGGATACGAGCCTTGGATGGGCGAGATCCGGCATCGCCTGACCGGTGTGTTGGTAGCCGACCGCACCGGCATCACGACCGGGTTCGCACTCGACAACCTCCAGGAGCGCGGTGAGCTGTTCGTCGGACCGGGGACCGAGGTCTACGAAGGGATGATCGTCGGCGAGAACGCGCGCTCGGAAGACATCGACGTGAACCCGACCAAAGAGAAGCAGAAGACGAACATCCGCTCGGCCATGGCCGACGAGGCGATCAAGCTCGTCCCGCCGCGCATCCTCTCGCTCGAGCAGGCCCTGGAGTTCGTAGCCTCCGACGAGCTCGTCGAGCTGACGCCGAACGCGATCCGTTTGCGCAAGCGGTTCTTGAGCGAGGCCGATCGCCGGCGCGAGGCGCGGAAGAACAGGTAGCTACGCGGTGTCCGGCGTCCAGCCGGCGTCCGGGATCTCCGAGTAGTTCATCCACGCTTCTCCAGACCCCTTCGCTTGCTTGACCCGCTCGTTGTCGTAGCCGTTCTTCGGCACCGCGAACGTTGCGCCCACCGCGGCGCATGCGTCGGCTCCCTTGTCCCATGAGCCGCTCGAGGTTGTTTGGATCCACGTGTCGCCGGCTTGGCACACGAACGGACGAACCTCGAGGCAGTCGTCGGCGTAGAAGCGTCCGTCGCTCCCGTGATAGGCGCACGGGCCCGGGCCCGGCTCGTCAACGGCCCAGCTCCACACTTCCGCGAACATCCGTGGGTCGAAGGCAACGAGATGATCGAAGCCGAGCATGTCCACGCCGCAGCGCGCCATGTTGTACGCGTCGGTGACGGTGACGTCGCCGCCTCCACCCAGCGCCAGCGATAGTCCGGTCTCGTCGCCGTAGCGTCTGACCAGATTCTTCGAGTAGTCGTGCTCGGCGCGCTCGCTTGTGCAGGGATAGGCGGGGAAGTCATCTCCGTAGTCGATCCCACTCTCGTCCCAGAGTGGACCGCGCTCGAAGACCAAGGACCCCCAAGCCGAGCCGGGCCCGCAGTTGCCCGTGAGCAGAACGCGTGCACCGGACGCTCGGATCTCACTCCGCGATATCTGCATCGGCAAGGGCGTGCACGGCGGCGACGACTTGTAAGCGAGATCGCCGAGGACGTCGGAGATGTCGCCCGCCGCTGTGTCGTGTGCGATCGGGTTGGAGTCCAGGGTGTTCTCGAGATAGACCATGATCACCTCGTCCGGATTGGCGTCGAGCCAAGCTCGGATCTCCTGAAGGCCGTCGCGCAGCAACCGGTCCACCGTGCAGCCGAAATGGAACACGAACGCACCGATCGGGATCGGCTCTCCGTGACACAGCACGGCGGCGTTGAACCCGTTGAGCGGATCGCCCTGCGGATGGGGAGCCCAGTGCACGTCGAGCTCGATGGCGCGGATGCCCATGCGCAGCTGATCGGTGACGGAGTATGTCTGGTTCGGGTCGATGCTGGACAGGGTCGGCGACAGCGCTTCGTTGTTGAACGAGTTGTGCGTGTGCGCCCAGAAGGCCTCATGGATCGGCAGATCGTCGCCGAGTGAGTGCTGAAGGCTCAGCGCGCCCGCGAGCCAGGATCGCTCGTGGGCGTCCACGAGGAACTTGTTGATCTGGCGTCCGTCGATCGAGTTGCACGCATCGCCGCCGCCGGCGCTGCGGCACACCCGCCCGGCCATCTCGATCTCGTGCTTGATCCCGAGGCAGAGCTGCTCGGAGCCGCCGCTGCTCCGGCAGGCGTCGACGAGGTCCGCGCCCGACTGAGCCCGCACAGGCGCTACGACGATCGTCGTCGCAAGCAACACGGAACAAAGGAGAAGGGGCCGCACGCGAAGCATGTAGGCGTAACGATAAGCGGGTTGAGCGGGCTCGTCCGGAAGTTGACGCCCGACCATTCGGTCGACTATATTCGACCGAATGGTCGATACCAAGACCCGGACCAAGCCGCTCAGCCGTGACACCATCCTCGATCGCGCCGAGGAGCTGTTCGCGCAGCGTGGGTACGCCGGGATCGGCATCGCCGAGGTGGCCGAAGGCGCCGGCTTGTCAAAGTCGTCCCTCTTCCACCACTTCCCGAGCAAGGCCCGGCTCTACACCGCGGTGATGGCGCGCATCCTCACCCATCTCGACGACGAGCTCACGAGCTCACTCGCCCAGGGGGGCCGGCCGACCGAGCGACTCGACCGATGGATCGACACCGTGATCGATGTCCTCACGACCAACCCGACCTATCCCGGTTTGTTGCTGCGCGTGCTCGTGGACGATGCGGACCTTCCGTCCGGCTTGCCCGACGGGAAGGTGGCCCACGACACCATCCGTCGCATCGGGGCAAATGCCATCCGCCTTCTGCGCGAGGGCATGGACGAAGTCGAGTTCCGGCGCACGAGCGCCGCGTACACGCTGCAGATGCTGTTCGCGGCCACCGTCCACCCGCTGGCCACCGGCCGGTTCGGTGACGAGCTGATAGGAAAGCCGATGTTCTCGTCCGCCGAGATCGCACGACGCAAGCGCGAGGTCAAAGCGATGTTCCATCACGGACTCGTCCAAAAGGAGGCACGTCGATGAATTTCGGGATCTTCTACGAGCACCAGCTCCCGCGTCCGTGGGACGTTCACAGCGAGCACCGGCTGTTCCACGAGTCACTCGAGCAGATCGAGCTCGCGGACAAGCTCGGCTACGGCTACGCGTGGGAGGTCGAGCACCACTTCCTCGAGGAGTACTCGCACTCATCGGCCCCCGAGGTCTTCCTGGGTGCGGCGAGTCAGCGCACCAGGAACATCAGGCTCGGTCACGGCGTCATCCAGCTGACGACCAACCATCCCGCCCGCGTCGCGGAGCGCGTGTCGACGCTCGATCTGCTCAGTCACGGACGTGTCGAGCTCGGCATGGGCGAGAGCGCGACGACGGCCGAGCTGCATCCGTTCGGGCGCCGCTTCCGCGACAAGCGGGTCGTGTGGGAGGACGCCGTGCGAGCTTTGATCCCGATGTTCGGCGACGAGCCGGTCTCCTACCACGGCGAGTTCTTCGACTTCCCGCTGCGCAACGTTCTGCCCAAGCCGTACCAGAAGCCGCATCCGCCGCTGTGGGTGGCGTGCTCGCAGCGCGACACCATCGAAGCTGCGGGCCGGTGGGGCATGGGTGCGCTCGGCTTCCAGTTCGTGAGTGCCGACGAAGCCAACGCCTGGGTGCACGCCTACTACAACGCCTTCACCAAGCGTCAGCAGAAGCTGGCCGACTACGCCACCAACGCGAACATCGCCGTTGTGTCCGGGTTCATGTGCTGCCCAACCGACGAGGAGGCGAACATCAAGGCCGAGGGCTGGACGTTCTTCGCCTTCGCACTTCGCTACTACGCGACCCACGCGCCCGGGGGGCCGAGTGAGGTGAACCTCTGGGAGGAGTTCCAGGCGTTCCGCGCTACCGACGCCGGCAAGAAGATGCACGCCGGTGGGCTCGTCGGATCGCCGGAGACGATCCGAAAGCGGCTGCGCAAGTTCGAGCAGTCACACGTCGACCAGGTGATCCTTCTCAACCAGGCCGGCAAGAACACCCATACCGACATCTGCACGTCCCTCGAGCTGTTCGCGAAGGAAGTGATGCCGGAGTTCGTGGAGCGCGACGGCGAGCACCAGGACTGGAAGAAGGCCGTGCTCGCCGGCGACATCGAGCTCGACGAGGTCGACGTCTCGCCCGAGGCTGTGCCCCGTCCGCAGCGCCGAGCGATCGAAACGCACGCTTAGGCCAAGTCACACCGTCTGTGCGACGATGTGCGGCCCATGGTCGAGACAAACGGCGAAACCGTAACCTTCCCCGGCGCCCGCGCCCCGGACAGGCAGCGCTGGGTCGATTCCCAGGGCGTGCAGATCCGTGTGCACGAGTGGGGCGACGAGGGCGCGCGTCCGCTCATGTGCGTCCACGGAGGCTTCGACTTCGCCCGCACCTTCGACGCTTTCGCGCCGCTGCTGGCCGACGCCGGCTGGCGCGTCGTGGCCTGGGACCACCGCGGGCACGGCGACTCCGAGCACGCCGCGCTCTATTCGTGGGAAGCAGACGTCCGCGACGCGATGGCCGTGATCGATTCGACCACGCGGGAGCCGGTTCCCGTCATCGCCCACTCAAAGGGCGGGAGCATGCTGCTGACGATCGCGGAGATCTTCCCGCACCGGCTGTGGCGCTTCGTGAACATCGACGGGATGCCATCACCCAAGCGTCATCTCGATGTTCAGGGACACGAGCGAACGCTTCAGATGGAGCAGGGCATAAAGAGCTGGATCGAGCACCGGCGCAAGGTGGCCGATGCCATCCGCAAGCCCGGAACGATCGACGAGCTCGCAAAGCGACGCGGGCGCATGAACCCGCGGCTATCGCATGACTGGCTCCGTTACCTGGTCACCGTGGGAGCCCGGCACGATGTCGACGGATGGCGATGGAAGATCGATCCGGCCATGCGTTTCGGCGGGTTCGGTCCGTGGCGGCACACGTGGGCGATGGCCGCGCTGCCCGCCGTCTCCGTGCCGTTGCTCGGCTTGCTCGGTCTCATCCCGGAGGAGATGGGCTGGGGAACGCAGCCCGGCCAGCTCGAGCCGTATCTGCCTTCGACGGCCAAGATCGTCTATTTCTCCGACACCGGTCACTTCGTACACATCGAGAAGTCGCGCGAAGTCGCCGACCACGTCCTCGACTTCCTGTCGTGAAGTTCCTAGTCCACGGTCGGGTCCAGCTCGCCCTGCACGAACTGAAGCCAGAAGGGGTAGGACGCCCGTTGGTTCACTTGCATGGTCTCGGTCTGCAGTCGCCGGAAACGCTTCCGGACGAGCTAACGCCGTGGCCGGGCCCCGTGTACGCGCTCGACTTCACCGGACACGGCAAGTCGACCGTTCCCGGTGGCGGCGGCTACACCTCCGAGATCCTCATCGGCGACGTCGATGCCGCGATCAACGAGCTGGGCGAAGTGACGCTCATCGGACACGGCCAGGGCGCGTACGTTGCTCTGCTGACGGCCGGTGCGCGCGCAGACGCCGTGCGCGGCGCGATCCTGTGCGACGGTCCGGGCATCAGCGGAGGTGGGCCGATGCCGGGCACTCCGACGGTTGCGCGCATCGATCCGGAAGCCGTCGCGCCGCCCGATCCGTTCGCGCTGGCCGAGCTGTCGCGCGACATCCGTCCGGCCGACTACGCGATCGACTTCGTGAAGCTCGCCCTGGCGGGCTCGGGGATGGCGAATCCCTTCGCGATATGCGCAAAGGCTCGTCCGGAATGGTTGCGCGCCGTAGCCGATGAGCTGGGCGCGCAGCAGGTGTCGGTCGAGGACGCGCTCCGGAAGTTCGCTACAGGATCTCGATAACCGACCGCGCGGTGATGACCGCTCCGATCGCGTAAGGAATGGAGGCGAGGATCGCGAGCGCGACCGCGCGCCTCCGATTTCGTCCTGTGTGGAGCTCGTGATGGGCCAGCGGCGGGAGCCCGAGCGCGGCTAGTGCGGCGGCCGGCAGGAAGATGTTTCTGCCGCCCAGGCCTACGGTGGCGAAGAGCGAGATGGCCGCGGGTGCGATCACCACGATGTAAGCGATCGTCGTGAGTGACGCCAGTCGCGTGCCGGGGGCGGGAGGGAACTTCGGGAACCGCCGATCGAGCCGATCGTGGACGTTCGCGACGACGACACCGAACAACGGGAAGAGCAGGAAAAAGACGAGCACATTGATCACGGGAGTTCCGAATCGATGGAAATCCTCGTTGCCGGAGTCGACGATGATCGTTCCCCCGATCGCGAACAGAAGCAGACCGAACACGAGGCCGCGCCGGCGGCCAAAGCGCGCGAGCCACGGTTGCAGAGACGCGTAGACCGCTCCGCCGCCGATGCCGAACAACATCGCGCCGAAGATCACGAGGAACAGGGTTCCGTCGGGAGTGACCACTCCGCAGTCGTTTCCGTTCTCGGTGACCAAGCGGGCGCATTCGGGCCCCGTCATGGCTCCGCTGATCCGCATCGCAAGACGCGCCCCGGCGCCTCCGACCGCACCGGCCCCCAGGCCGGCCAGCACTCCCACCCCGAGCGCGCGAGCCAGGCGGAGAACGGTCCAGACACGGCGCGGGCGCACGGGGTGAGGCTCCAGCGTCCTCGTTACCGTCGGTTCGTAGTTATCCTTCATTCCTCTTCCTTGCGGGCAACGTTCACCCGGCTCCCTTACCTTTGTAGATGAGAGGCGTTACGACATGGCTACGAACTCACTTTCGATGCCCAAGCCGCGCTGGCGCGGACGCCTCCATCAGTTCGCCTTCTTCTTCTCGATCCCCCAGGGCATCGTTCTCCTCATCGCGGCCGGGGCCGATTGGGTATCGCGAGCGGGGGCCGGGGTCTACGCGCTGAGTCTGGCCGGGCTGTACGGAGTGAGCGCGTCCTACCACCGGTTGAAGTGGACGCCGCCCGCGCTGAGCCGCATGCGCCGGCTCGACCATTCGATGATCTTCGTGCTCATCGCCGGGACGTACACGGCGGTGAGCCTGCTCGCGTTGGAGGGTTGGTGGTCGACGGCCCTACTGATCGCGATCTGGGTCGGTGCGGCTGTCGGCATCCTCCTGAAGATCTTCGGCTTGGAGCGGACGCGGAAGATCACCGGCGGCATGTATATCGGGCTCGGCTGGGTCGCGGTGCTGGCGGCCCCGCAGTTCGTCCAGCATGTGCGGCCGCTGGTGCTCGGTCTGATCATCGCGGGCGGGATCCTGTACACGGGCGGCGCGATCATCCTTGCGTTGCAGCGTCCGAACCCGAGTCCCTACGTGTTCGGCTACCACGAGGTGTGGCACGTGACGGTCGTGGCCGCGAGCCTGTGTCACTACGCGGCGATCATGATCCTGATCGCCGACCGCTAAGCAGGGTCCCTCGGGCTCAGCTCGCCCCCGGCATCTGGCTCATGAACTGCTGCATGTCGAAGTAGTCGCGCCACGAAGCGATCTTGCCGTCCTTGACTTCAAACACTCCGGCCACGGGTAGCGAGATCGTGCCGCCGTCCATCACGAAGGTGTCTACACGTTCGGTGAAGACCGTGTCGCCGTCGGCAGCTATCCCGAGGATCTTGAACTCGATCTGTTTGGACAGCGGGACGAACATCGCCATCACGCCCTTGATCTCTTCGTGGCCTTTGGCCGGCTGCAGAGGGATGTTGTGGTACACGGCGTCTTCGGTCATGAACCCGACCAGCTCGTCCATGTCTTTGCGTTCCCAGGCCTTGCAGAAGTCGCGCACCACCTGCTCACTGGACATCCGAATACCTCGCTTTCACTCCACGGGATTCACCGGCGTGCTCAACGGCGTCACGAAGATCGCTCAGGAACTCCTCGACGATCCGTTCGTGAGCCGGCGACACCATCATGTGCAGCGCGTCGGGGCCGTGCTGACGGTCGAGACCCCAGCCCTTGTCGTCCATCAGATCGCCGACGGCCATGATGTCGATGCTGCTCGAGCGGGCGCCGAAGGCGAGAACCGACGCGACAGGCTTCCCGATCGTCCGAAGGCCGAGGTCCTCGACGCCGCGACGGATCGCTTGCGCAGTTTCCATCGTCTGCTTGACCAGGCGGACGTAGCCGTCGACACCGAGGAAGTTCATGACGGCCCACGCCGCGGCGATCGGCGACGCCGGACGCGCTCCGGCCAGCGCGAGCGATCCGTACATGCCGCCCGGCCAGTCTTCGTACAGGAACGCCTGATACTGCAGCACGTGGTTCCCGTCGCCGTGAAGCACGACCGACGCGCCCTTCGTGCAGAAGCCGTACTTGTGGACGTCGGCCGACATCGTCGACACCCCCGGCACCCGGAAGTCGAAGGGCGGAACGTCGTAGCCCGCGCGCTCCATGAACGGAAGCAGGAAGCCGCCGACGCAAGCGTCGGTGTGGAACGGGATGCCGCGCTCGGCCGCCATCGCCGACAGCTCCGGTATGGGATCTACGACACCATGCGGATAGTTGGGGGCCGAGCCGACGACGAGCGCGGTGCGGTCGTCGATGAGAACGTCCGCCTTTCGCACGTCGGCGCGCAGGTCGTCGTCCAGCGGGATGTGGACGAGCTCGAGGTCGAAGTACTTCGCGGCCTTCGCGAAAGCCGGATGCGCCGAGTAGGGGATGACGAGCTTGGCCCTTTCCCCTTGGGGGATGCCGCGCTCGGCCCGGGCCCGGTCGCGGGCAACGCGCACGGCCTGCACGATCGACTCCGTACCGCCCGAGGTCAAAACGCCGGACCCTTCGGGCGGCGCGTTGAGCAGCCGCGCGGTCATCGCGACGACTTCCTTCTCCATGTCGGCCAGCGACGGGAACCGGAAGGGGTTGAGCGCGTTCTCGAAGAGGTAGAGGTTGTTCGCCTCGTGCAGGACGGCATCTACGTCTTCGCCGGCCGGGTAGATGAGGCTCCACGTCTTTCCGCCGCGCCAGTCGGCGTCGGCCGTCTTGCGCTCGCGCATGCGCGCGAACAGCTCGTCGTGGGGCGTTCCGTGCTCGGGTAGCGAGACGTCCGGGAGCTTCATTTGCCTAAAACCTTACAGCGTGGCCTAAGACCCTACCGCCCGGGCTTTGGCCACGATCGGCTGCACACGTTCCATGAAGGTCGTGTCCTCGAACCAGTGACCGACGCGCTTGCCGTACTCCCATATGCACAGCCAATCGGAGAGCGCGTAGATGACGAGCCGCTCGGACGCACCGGGGCGCAATGGCCGATGGGCGACGTACGCCTCGGTGAACACCTTCCGCTGCGCGGTGTTGAGCTGCCAGAGCATGCGCACCAGGTCCTCCTCGCCGTCGGCCAGGTATGCCTCGAACAGGTCGAAGACGCCCGACATCTCGTGGGACTCGTCGAAGTTGACGTTGCCGAAGGTGAAGTCGTGATGGACGAGGACGGGCGGGAACGGTTCGTTCAGAGCCGGTGAGCACGACTCGAGAAGCTCGTCGATGTACAGCTCGGCCTCCGTCGACAGCGCGTTCACCGCGCGGCAGGCCTTGCGCCAATGGTCGAGGCGGTGAAGCGCCCAGTCGTGGAAGTCATCGAGGGAGATGAAGTCGTCGAGCTGAGCGTCGTAGGGACCGAAGAAATCGGACGAGGCTTCGTGCAGCAGAGCCAGGCCTTCGCCGTGCGCGGCTGCGATTCTTTGTTTCTCGTCGTCGCCGGCCGCTTCCCACAACGTCGTGCCACTCGTGCCGGGCAGGCGCGGCATCACGGCATACGTCCAGCCGAACAGCTCGGTGTCCTCGGAGATCTCGTAGGGCCAGGGAGCGGGCAGCGGCGATCGTTCTTCTATGAGATCTGCAACTCGACGCTCCTTGGTGAGTTGCACATGTCCATGAGGATGACCGCGAAAGACGAACTCACCCTCCGTCGTCTCCAGGAAGATGTTCTGTCCGAACAGGCCCACAGTTGCCGGTTCGGCCCCCGTGACCGTTCCCAAGTCGAAGGTGTCGGCGACCGTTTGCAGCTGCTCGGCGTCGATCACGCCGAGGCGTTCTGAATACTTGCGGGGGCCGATGGAACCCATCTAGAGCCAGGTTGCGATGCGACGTACCGCTCGCATGCTCGACCACGCGGCGATCGACACGAGCTCGATATCGGTGGGATGGGAGTTGCGCGTTGTGGCCACCAGCTCGTCGTCGACTCGGTACGCGGCGAGCGCCACGGTGAGGGCGAAACGGGCGCCCGGTCCTTCGTCCGGCGCGTTCCATCCGAGGCGGGGATCTGTGCCGTCCCATTTGTCGATGCGCTCTCCGACGGACGTGCGAACGCGCGTCGTCAGTGTGTTTTCGCCACATCTCTCGGCCGCCGCGCACAGCGCGCCCCACGCGGCGGCGACCTCCGATGCAGCGTTGAGCTTGACCAGCTCGGGCGGAAGCGGCGCGTCCTTCACGAAGCGCAAAGAAGCGCCGGGCTCGAGGTTCCGGACGCCGATGGCGTCGCGGATCATCGCCGCTGTCTCCGGCGTCGGTATTGTGCCAGAGGCGGTTGGTGTGAGGAAGGCACTGACCATGCGGTTGATGTAATGGAAGGCCAGACCCGTTCCGATGAAGTACGGCGCTTCGGAAGCCTCGAAAGGCGGATCTGCCAGAACCGGATCGCTCGGCGTGCGCGTGGCGCGCGCCCAGCGCCCGACATCTTCGCTGCGAGCATCGCCCGCGAGTGACCCGTGCACCTCGACGCAGTACGGGCAGGAGTTGATACCGCTCACCTCGGTCGCGACCGTTTCGCGACCCTCGCGGTCGGCGGGCCCGGCCAGCGTCGACTCGCGAAGAGCCGCCCACACTCCCGCGAGGAGGTCCGGTATGTGGCCGTGCATCGTCACCGGCGGGGCGGCGATGAAGTCGCCGTCGATCTGGAGGTAGAGGTCGTCGCTCGGGATCGTAGGAGCGGCGATGCGTGCGAAGCCGGCCTGGGCGACGTCACGGACAAGATCCTTCAGCATGTCTCTATCCTTACCTGATGCCGGATCTAGACGAGCTGTTCGGGGGCTTTCAAGTCGTCGAGACCATCCGTATCGATGCGTCGCCCGAGCGGGCCTGGGCCCTGATCACCGACGTGGAGCGGATCGTCGACTTCAGCCCGGAGTGCGTGAAGGTCGAGTGGCTGAACGGAGCAACCCACGACGAGGCGGCGGTATGCGTCGAACACTCGAGGCCATGCGCGACGCGCTAACGAGCTAAGGAGACATCGTGGAGATGGAATACAGGCGTTTGGGACGGTCCGGCCTAAAGGTCAGCGTCCTGTCCTTCGGGTCGTGGGTGACGTTCGGCCCCCAGATCGGCGAGGCCGACGAGATCTTGGGAGCCGCTTACGACGCTGGCGTGAACTTCTTCGACAACGCCGAGGCCTATGCAGGCGGAGAGTCCGAGCGGATCATGGGGAAGGCGATCGCCTCGCTCGGATGGCCGCGCAACAGCTACGTCGTGTCGACCAAGGTCTTCTGGGGGATCGAGAGCACCGTCAACATGCGCGGCACCCTCAACCGCAAGTACCTGATGCAAGCCATCGACGGTTCGCTCGAACGCTTCGATCTCGATTTCGTCGATCTGCTCTTCTGCCACCGTGCCGATCCCGACACTCCGATCGAAGAGACGGTGTGGGCTATGTCCGACATCATTTCGGCCGGCAAAGCCCTGTACTGGGGAACCTCAGAGTGGACGGCCGACGAGATCCGCGCGGCGTGGGAGATCGCCGAGCGCCATCACCTGCACAAGCCGGTCATGGAGCAGCCGCAGTACAACCTCTTCGAGCGCCGCAAGGTCGAGCGCGAGTACGCGCGCCTGTACTCCGACATCGGTCTCGGCCTCACCATCTGGTCGCCGCTGGCTTCCGGTCTGCTCACCGGCAAGTACATGCAGGGAGTGCCGGACGACAGCCGCGGTGCTCTACCCGGCTACGAATGGCTACGCGACCGCATGACCGACGAGGAAGCCAACGCACGGGTGAGGCGCCTCAAGGACATCGCCGACGACCTCGGCAGCTCGCTCGCGCAGCTCTCGATCGCGTGGTGTGCGGCGAATCCCAACGTGTCCACCGTGATCCTCGGCGCCAGCAAGGTCTCCCAACTGCAGGAGAACCTCGGCGCGCTCGACGTGCTGCCGAAGATCGACGAAAGCGTGCTCGAACGGATCGACGTCGCCATGGGCTATAGGAGGACAGGCGAATGAAGTTCGGTCTCCTCTACGAGATCGAAGTGATGCGTCCGTGGGATGAGCGAAGTCACTACAACGCCTTCTGGCAGGCCATCGAGCAGATCAAGCTCGCCGAAGAGCTCGGGTTCAGCCACGTGTGGTCGGTCGAGCACCATTTCATGGACCAGTTCTCCATCTCGTCGGCTCCCGAGGTGTGGCTTGCTGCGGCCGCTCAGCACACGACGACGATCCGGATCGGGCAGGGGGTCGTCCTTCTTCCCTTCGGCTACAACCACCCCATCCGTGTAGCCGAGCGCGCGGCGACGATGGACATCGTCACCAACGGGCGGCTCGAATTCGGAACCGGCCGCTCAGTGACGATGCTCGAGATGGAACCCTTCGGCGTCGATCCGGCGCGCACGCGCGAGGAGTGGGACGAAGCGCTGCGCATGATCCCGAAGATGTGGACGACGGAGGAATTCTCTTGGGAGTCGCCGCTCATCAAGATCCCCCCGCGCAACGTCGTGCCCAAGCCGATCCAGAAGCCGCATCCGCCTATGTGGGCCGCGGGCACGCAACCGTCGACTGCGGTCGTGGCGGGGGAGCGCGGCGTCGGATTCCTGCATTTCTCCCTCAGCGATCCCCAGGGGCTGGACGAGAAGGTCGCGACGTATAGGAATGCGATCGCCAAGGCCGACCCCGTGGGGGAGTTCGTCAACGACAACTTCGCCGCGTTCTCGATCATGTTCTGCGGACGCGACGACCGCGACGCCTTCACGCGCGGCGGTCCGCCGGTTCAGTGGTACGCAAAGACTGTGGAGACGCTGTATTCGCTGTGGGCCGACTCGTCGGTCGAGGGTTACCAGTGGTACCGCAACCGTTTCGAGGCCCAGGGCGACGAGTCGGCGGAGCGCTCCATCGAGGAGCTGACAGATGTGCGCGCCGTGTGCGTCGGAGGTCCGGAGCGCTGCCTCGACATAGCCAAGTGGTACGAGTCGCAGGGGATCGACCAGCTCATCTTCCTCGTACAGGCGGGCTGGCTTCGGCACGACGACATCTGCGACTCGCTGCGCCGGTTCGCGGCCGAAGTGATGCCGGCTTTCGCCTAGCTCTGCGGGAGCAGCAGGTGCGTGGTCATGCCCAGCGCTACGAGCCGACCGGCCGACCAGACACCGACCCGTACGGCCGCCACGCCGCCGGAGGCGCGCTCCAGGCGGCCGGTGCCGATCACGGTCGGCGTCGTCACCTCACCGCAGAAGCGCATCGATAGGTCGGGATTCGGGCTGAGGATCTTCTCGCCTGCCGTTACGCCGCCGACGGGCGGCCCAACGGCCATGTCCGCGGGTATGCATGCGGCTTCGGCCGGGGTATCCGAACCGTCCCACGGGATGTGCACGGCTGTCGCGACGCCGTGCCGGTCGTCCTCGCCAACGATGCGCGAGTCGATCGCCGTGACGATCGGCGCCAGGGCCGGCCAACGGGAGGCTTCCTCGTGAGATTTCCAATCACCGGGTGGAGGACCGGACCGTTCGAATGTCGCCAAGACGTCGCGGTCGACCAGCGACACCGTGGCCCGTGTGCACAGCTTGTCGTCGTCGTCAACGAGGTCGAGCGAGACGTTGGTCAGGCTGCGCCCGGAGTGCAGCACGGTCGCCGTGACCGTGGCGCCGGGCTCGCGAAGGCCGCGGACGAACCGGCAGTCGAGCGCGTTGGGGACGCGACCGGGAGCCACCGACCTCGCGGTGAACACGCATGCTGCGGCGAGGAAACCTCCGAATGCGCCGCCGAAGGCACCGTGCAGCTCGTGTCCTATATGGAAGCGCCACGCGCCTTCCCCGGCCGGGGACGCTTGAAGGAATTCCTCGAAGGACGGCACGGTTCAAGACGATACGTGCCCACGCGATCCCGGAGTCGGCGCGCGGCCCGCTCGCGGCGTACCTTGGGAAGACAACCAGGAGGTGGACCTTGGCTCTGAGGGAGAAGCAGCTCCGTTCGACGCCCGCTCCGGAGACATCACCGATCCCGTCCCGACGAGGAGATCCAGGTCGGGTCCCGCGCCGGTGGTCGCTGACCCTGATGGCGGCATGGTTCGTCCTGTTCCCGCTCGCTCTCGCACTCGAGCCGACGCCGGCTGCGAGCGCGGCGGAGCCCTGGTGGGGCTATGTCGTGTCCATGGCGTTGTTCGCCTCGATCGCCGCGACCTACGTGGGTCTGAGCAGGTGTATGCGCTGGGGCATAGGCGCATCCTTCGGCGCGGCGTCCCTATTCACCGCCGTGGTGTTTGCTTGCCCGGCGACGGGACATCATGCCTTCGGTCTTTGGTGGTTCGGTGAGTTCGCCGCAGCCGTGGGGCTCGTGGCGCTCAGCGCCGTTGCGTACCTGCGTCGCTCCGAATGATCTTCAGAACCAAAGCCCAGATGCCGGCGCCCGACGAGGCGCTGTCCGGCCGCGACGAGGAGATGCCCGTTCCCGATCGGCACGAGGTGCTCGGCAATCCACTCAAGCCCCCGTTCCCGGACGGTCTCGAGCAGGCCGTTTTCGGCCTCGGCTGCTTCTGGGGAGCCGAGCGGAAGTTCTGGGAGACACCGGGTGTGTATACGACGGCCGTCGGGTACGCCGGCGGCCTCACTCCCAACCCGTCCTACGAAGAGGTGTGCTCGGGCCGCACCGGTCACACCGAAGCCGTGCTCGTGGTCTACGACCCGAAGCAGGTGAGCTACGAAGAGCTCCTCAAGGTCTTCTGGGAAGAGCACGACCCGACGCAAGGCATGCGTCAGGGCAACGACGTGGGCACGCAGTACCGCTCGGCGATCTACACGTACTCGGACGATCAGCTCAAGACGGCCGAAGCGTCGCGCGAGATGTTCGAGGAAGCTTTGGCCGACGCCGGCTATGGAGAGATCACCACGGAGATCCGTCCGGCCCCCGACTTCTACTACGCGGAGCCCTACCACCAGCAGTACCTGTGGAAGAACCCGGGCGGCTATTGCGGCATCGGCGGCACGGGAGTTTCTTGTCCCGTTGGGTTGGACGTCTAGCCCCGAGACATCGCAGGAGTAACCACCAAGCGTTGCCCTAGGAGGTTTCGGCTCCCGCGCGCCGTGGCAACAGATAGAACGTTGTAGAAGATCGCCGTGATCGTGAACGTCCCGCTGTAGAAGAGCGCGGCCACCGTTGCGTCGTCAGACGCCGGTTCGGCGAGATGCTCGGCGAGCACCATCAGCAACGTGATGGCGATCGCGAACACACCGTCGCTGAAGGCTTCCAGGCGATTGGTCTCCACGCGTCAGTTAGCGTAGCGGTCGTAGTACCTGGTGACCGCTTCGATGAAGCCCACGACGTACGTCCCGCCCGCGCATCCGCTGCACCACAGTGAGTCCCGTATGGCCTCGGCCGTCTTCATCGCCTCGGCCCCCGCGCGCAGCCGCGCAATGACCGGCTCGTAGCCGCGGTTCGGCAGCCGCAGCGTGAGGATCGACGCCTCGACCCCCTGCTCCTTAGAGAGGTAGTTCTTCACCCCGTGGGAGTTGTATCTCGTGGCTCCCGGCATGTCCTTCGTGGTCGCCAGCGGGTTCCACGTGGCTTGAGTGCCCTCGGCGGCTTCCCATGCGACGACGGCGATCATGTTGTTGCGAATCGCCGGTGCACCCAGGGAGCCGAGAAAGGACGACGCCCACTCCCCGTAGCTGATCGTCATTCCCTGTCCGGCGACGCGCCGAAGACCGGCCAGCGCCCCCGCGCCGAGCTGGCTCTCGAGGTCGGACACCAGGCGCAGAGCTTCGGCCTTCGACTCCGCCAGGTCGGCGAGCACGCCTTGCTGCCGGGCGAATACATCGGTGAGTGCGTTCTGACGCGAGCGCAGCGCGGAGACCAAGCCGGCTTGGTCGCGTTCCAGTCGCTTCTGCTCGTCCTGGATGGCACGAAGCTTCGATTCGGCCTCGCGGGCGTCGAGCATCAGTTGTCCGTCGCGCGCGGCGACGCGCCGCGCGTAACCGATGCGTCCGATGAACTCTCCGAGCGATTCCGAGCCCAGTGCTAAACCGACGAGATCGAGGGGACCCTGCTTGTACAGATGGCGCGCGCGGTCACGGATCAACCTGTGCAGCTCCTGGAGCTCGGCCTTGATCTCGTCCACCTCTTGGTTCGTCGTCGCCAGATCGCCCCGGATGGACGAGAGCTCGCCTTGCTCGCGTCCGACCTGGGTCGCGAGGTCCCGCAACTGCGACTGCAGACTCTGGACGGAGGCCTGCTCGCGCGTGATCCGTGTCTCCAGGGCGGCCACGCGGTCTCGCGCCGCCTGAAGGTCGCTGCCCGTCTGTCCTTTGACGGGTCCGGACACAGCGAGACTCGTGATAGCCAGCGCCGCGGCGGTGGCGAGAGCAGGTACACGTGTTCTCAAGAGTCCAGTTCCTGTTCTGTCGGGGGACCCCGCCCCTCTAGGATGAACGACCGGCGGCCGTCCTGCACCCAACCAGCGAAACTCACCCCTGACCTCGTAAGCTGGCCTGGATGCAGCCGGTAGAGAAGTACTCGATCGACGAGCTCAACATGTCCGACCTGGAGTTCTGGGGTCAGGACCATGCGATACGCGAAGGGGCCTTCAAGACCCTCCGGCGTGAGCGCCCGATCGCGTACTTCGATCTTCCCGACATCGATATGCCCGGCATGGAGCAGTACTTCGAGGGCGGCGTGTACCTGCTGTCGAAGTACCAGGACATCGTTGACGCGTCCCGGCAGCCGGAGATCTTCTGCTCGGGCCAGGGAGCCACGTCAGCCTTCGACATGCCGGCTGAGATGCGCGAGTACTTCGGCTCGATGATCGAGATGGACGACCCCAAGCACAAGCGCTTGCGGGACATCGTCTCGAAGGCGTTCACCGTTCGGCAGATCCGTCAGATGAACGAATACGTCGACCGCGCAGCGCGCGACATCATCGACAGCATCGGTCCGAAGGGAGAAGTCGATTTCGTGACCGAGTGCTCGTCGCGCCTACCGCTCAAGGTGATCTGCGACATGATGGGCGTTCCCGAGTCGCAGTACGACTTCGTTTTCAACTCGTCCAACACGATCCTGGGTCTCGGCGATCCCGAGTACACGCCGGACATGGACAACCCCATGCCCGCGCTGATGAGTGCCGCGCTCGGTCTTGCCCAGCTCGCAACGGAGCTGGCCTCGGCGCGGGAGAAGGATCCGACCGACGACCTTATGTCGGCTCTGGTGCATGCGGAGGTGGACGGAGAAAGGTTGGCGCACCACGAGCTGGGATCGTTCTTCATCCTGCTGCTGGTCGCCGGCAACGAGACGACGCGCAATGCGATCAGCTGGGGGATGAAGGCGCTGACGGAGAATCCGGACCAGCGAAAGATATGGATCGACGACTTCGACGGCGCGCAGCGTTCCGCGGTTGAGGAGATCATCCGGTACGCCTCGCCCGTGATGTTCATGCGCCGCACGGTCACCAAGGATGGCGCGCAGCTGTCGGGTCACGAATTCAAAGAGGGCGACAAGCTGATGATGTATTACATCTCGGGCAACCGGGACGAGGACGTCTTCGACGCTCCGTACGCGTTCAACGTGAAGCGGGAGCCGAACAACCACATCGCCTTCGGCGGGCCCGGCCCCCATTTCTGCCTCGGAGCCAACCTCGCGCGGCAGGAGATCAAGGTGATGTTCAGCGACCTGTTCAGGTTCCTGCCCGACATGCAGATGTCCGGGGACGCGGCCCACCTCTCTTCGAACTTCATCAACGGCATCAAGCACATGCCGGTCAAGTTCTCACCTCGCAAAGCCGCGTAAGAACTTGGGCGCGCGGCCGGAGGATCTGGGACTCGACTCCGACCGCCTCGAGCGCATCGCCGACCTCTGCCATTGGTACGTCGACGAAGGTAAGTTCCCCGGCACCAGCGTCGTTGTGGCCCGCCGGGGCCAAGTGGTCTTCCGCGACACGTACGGAATGGCCGATATCTCCAACGGCCGCAAGCTCGAAGACGACACGATCTTCCGCATCTTCTCGATGACCAAGCCGATCGCTTCGATCGCGCTGATGCAGCTTGTCGAAGAGGGCAAGGTGCTGCTGGAGAACCCCGTCCACCGCTATATCCCGTCCTTCAAGGATGCGCGCGTCTTCGCGCGAGGAGATGCGGAGAGCTACGAGACCGTAGAGCCAGAGCGACCGGTGACGATCCACGACATCCTCACCCACATGTCCGGGCTCGGTTTCAGCATCGGCGTCGGCACGGTGTCGGAGATCTACCGCAAGAACGGTCTGGGCTTCGGGTTCCGCGGCATGGCACTGCCCGAATACTGCGATCTCCTGGCGTCGTTGCCGCTGGAGTTCCATCCCGGCACGCGCTGGCATTACGGCGCATCGACGGACGTCGTCGGCCGGGTCGTCGAGGTCGTGAGCGGCATGACGTTCGACGCCTATCTCGAAGAACGGATCTTCGGTCCGCTGGGCATGGTCGACACGGCCTTCTGGGTGCCGCCGGAGAAACAACACCGGCTGGCGCAGAACTACATGAGGCGTGACCGCCAGCTCGTGCCCTTCCCCATCGCGCTGGACGAGCCGCCGAAGATGCTGTCCGGCGCCGGCGGACTGGTCGGGACGACCGACGACTACCAACGCTTCGTCACGGCTCTCGTCCGGGGTGGCGAGCTCGACGGTGTCCGGATCATCGGACGCAAGACGCTCGAGTACATGACGATGAACCATCTGCCCGGTGGGGTCGACCTTCAGACTATGGGCCGCGAGAGTCCGGCCGAGGCGGCGATGCCCGGGGTCGGTTTCGGTCTGGGGTTCGGCGTCGTGATCGATCCGCCGATGCAGCGATCGAACGCATCGCACGGTGAGTACCTGTGGGGCGGCGCGGCTTCGACGAGCTTCTGGGTCGACCCGCTGGAGGAGATCACCGTCGTGTTCATGACCCAGCTGTTCCCGTCGGGGACGTATCCGATCCGTTCGCAGCTACGCTGGGTCGTGAACGCCGCGCTAATCGACTAACGCGATCTCGTTACATCGGCAGAGGAACGCCGATCGACTCCAGTCCGCCGACGATGACGTCGAGCAATTCGGTGGCGATCACCACCGGGTTGGCCGGCAGATGGATCGAGCCTCCGTACAGCGGGTTGTCTGGGTCTCCGTCGAGTTGAAGCGAGCTCGGCAATCCGTCGGCACCAAGATCTACGTACGCGCGGCCCTGGACCGGGCCGAGACCGCCGTCGGCGCACACCTCCAGCCCTCGGGTTCCCGCGTAGAGCGTGAGCGGCATCTGGAGCAAATCGTCCGGAGCCGTGCCGCACTCCACGTTGGTCGCCCACCTCGACCCGGTGGGACCGACGAACGAGGTCCCGTCCTGCGCTGTCACATCGCAGTCCGCAAGGACGCGCCGACAGAAGAACTCGGCCGTCTTCTGGATGATCAGAGGCCGATGGACCGCAAGCGAGTGGCCGCCGGATTCGAACGCGTGAAGCTCGCAGACGTTGCCGAGGAGAGTGGTGGGTATACAGACGTTCAGCGCGCCTGCCCACAGCGTCAGGTCGGCGTCGTCCACCGAGTTGAACATCGCTATCGGCGGAGCGCCGGGCCCGATGCTGGTCGGCTCGAGCAGGGAACCGGAGTTCGTCATGGTCGCCGCGACGTGTGACGGATATCCGGGGTTCCCACTGTTGCCGGGGTCGTCGGGATTGAAGTTCGTCCTCAGTGCCAGTGCGGTCCCAGCGGAGTGCCCGCCGGCCGTTATCTCGTCGGGGTCGATCTTCAGAGTTCCGGCGTTGGCTCGCACCCAGCGGACGGCCGCCTGGAAGTCGTGCTGCCCGTCGATGAGAGCCTGCGGCAGGCTCGGACTCAGAGCACACACGATGTCGTTCGGGCAGTCCGGAAAGAACTGGCTCATGAGGCGGTAGTTGATCGAAACGAACACCCAGCCACGCTTGGCGAAAGCGTTGGCAAAATCTCGATCGAGGCTGCCGGCCTTGTCCCCGCCGATCATGCTTCCGCCGTGGGCCCAGACGAAGACGGGCCGAGCAGTTTCCGTGTCGCTTTCCGGTTCGTAGATGTCGAGCTTCAGCTTTTCGAAGACGCCCTTGTCGTTGACCGCCGCGCCGTAGACGACGTCCTCGGTGACCTCCACATCGGTGAAGACCTCTTCGAGGTAGCGCATGGGCGCGGCCGAGGCTTTACCCGGAAGGTTCAGAGCGGTGGCAGCCAGGACGGCCGCCACCATCAACACTCGTGTTCGCCCACGCATCCCTGTGGCCCCACCCGATCGAGAAGTTAACGTTCGCTTACTTATAGGCTCGCCTTCGGCCGCTGTCAATGGGCATGCCGGGGACCCGTTGACGCCCAAGGCCGGTTAGGTTAATCCTGATTAACTCCCGCCAGAGGGAAGAACGGGGGCCCGGGTTGGGTAGATGGGGACGCGTTTCGGTGGCGCTGGTTGCAATTGCCGTCGCGGCGTCGATGCTGCTGAGCGGTGCGCCGGCGCGTGCAGCGACCAGATACGTCGACGTTGTTTTCGACGACATCGTCAAGACGCCGGACATCGTCTACGGGAGCGCGGTCAACTCGAACGGCGTTACCGAACAGCTAGCCCTCGACGTCTACGAGCCGGCCGGCGACACGCTCGAGCACCGCCCGGTGTACGTGTGGGCGCATGGCGGTTCTTTCAAGAACGGCGACAAGGACAGCGTCGGACCGATCTTGGACTACGTCCGGCGCGGCTGGGTCGCCATATCGATCGACTACCGGCTGCGACCTCAGATGCCGGCGGGCTACATGGGCATCCTCACCAGCCCGGACCCGGTGGCGGCGACGCAGGTTCGCCTCGATGCGGCACGGGACGCGCAACACGACATGCAGGCTGCCGTTCGATGGGCACGAGCCAACGCCGTGACGTACCGCCTGGACCCCGACCGCATCGCCGTTGGCGGGTTTTCGGCCGGCGCCGAGACGGCATTGCTCGTCGGTTTCAACGAGCACGATCCGGGCGCCAGCGGCAACCTCGCCTATTCATCCGCCGTGGCGGCCGCGGTGTCGCACGCCGGCGTCATGGCGCCGGTCCTGCAGGGTTCGGTCGATCCGGGTGATCCACCCATCGCGATCCTCCATGGAACCGATGACCTAACTGTGCCGTACGCGTCGGCGTACCTGCCGTGCCTGGCCACGCTCGCGGTACTCAACACATGTGAGGTCTACTCGTTCACCGGCCGCGAGCACGGGGTCTTCGGTGAAGGCCTAGCCGCAGACTTCCTCTATCGACATGTGATCCGGGGACCGACGAACCCTGTGGCCTCGGCCTACGTTTATCCGGAAGGGGATCCCACGACGATGCCGACGACGGCCGTTGCCGCCGTCGAATCGGGCATCGGATTCGGGATCCGACTCGGGGTGGTGTACCAGCCATAGTGAAACCATCGAGGCGCACGATCTACGCGGGCGTCTTGGCTTTCGGCCTCCTCCTGTCCGGATGCTCGTCGACCAACGAGATCACGTCGCAGCAGGCGCTGACCGAGGGCGAGGCCGGGCCCGTCCCGAGCTTCGGCCCCGGCGGGCCGGCGACCCCGCGAGCCAACAGCGGAACGCGAACGGTCACCAGCACCGAAGGCGGAAGCACCATCCCGGGCGGACCGCCGGTCGTGCCCGGCGGAGGCCCGGTGCGCATGGGCCGAGGTGTCACGGCGACGTCGATAAAGATCGGCTTCAACATCACGAAGAACCTGTCGGCGGCCCTGGTAGCCGTGGGCTTCGGCGGCGGCGGATCGGGCGAGTTCGTCGGCGAGGAGCGTCCGATCGTGGACGCGCTGATCAAGCAGATGAACAAGGGCGGCGGCATAGCCGGACGCAAGATCGAGCCTGTGTTCTTCGAGTACGACGCAACACAGGCACAAGGCTGGGATGCGCTGGCCGCGCAAGCCTGCGCCACCTTCATCGAGGACAACGAGGTGTTCGCAGTGGTGTCCGGCCATGTAGGGCAGACCGACACGCTTCTGTCCTGTCTTGCCGAAGGCGGAGTGCCGCTGGTCCAGCAGAACCAGTGGCCGTACGACGGCGAGTACTTCAACTCCTACGCCGGCTGGTTCTACCAGCCGAGCCGCATGCGGCCGGAGCGCTGGGTGCCGCAGTACATCGATGGCCTGAAGGGCGCTGGTTACTTCACGTCGGGATACAAGCTCGGACTGATCCGGTTCGACGCACCCGTCTTCGGGCGCATAGAAAAGATGATCCGGAGCACGTTGAAGTCCCGCGGACTGAACCTCACCGATGTCTCGGTGATCGGGACGCCCCAATCAGTTGGTCAGTTCAGCGCGATGTCCGGGGAGCTGTCGAACACCATCCTTCAGTTCCGCAGCAAAGGGATAACGCACGTCATCTTCGACGAGTACGCGGCGATCATCCCGTTCTTCTTCCTCACGCAGGCCGAGAGCCAGCGGTTCCGTCCGCGTTACGGATTCACCAGCGTCAACCTGCCCGGGACGAACGAACAGCAGCACGGGCCGCCGCAGCTCCATGGTTCCATCTCCGTGAGCTGGCTCCCCGGACAGGACTTCTTCGCCGACGCGCCCAAGGACCCGCGCATCACCGCGGGCGGCGCGTTCCAGCGGTGCATGAAGCTCCTGCGCGACGAGCTGGGTCTTCCCGCGAGCCGACTGTACGGGCCTTCACACTGCGACAACTTGTTCTTCCTCGAGTCGGCGCTCGGTCGCACCAACGACATCACGCCCGCGGGACTGAGGGCCTCGGCCGAAAGCCTCGGCACCAGCTACGACTCGCCCTACACGTGGTCGACGAGATTCGGGCCGGGCCGTACCGACGGAGCGAGCAAGACGATGCTTTCGAAGTACGACGACGGCTGCGAGTGCTTCAAGTTCAGCAACAACTACCGCGACGCCGGCTAGCGGGCGGCTAAGCCCGAGCGCTGGATCGTTCTCAGGTCGCCTCCGAGGTAAGACTCGATCACGCGTGTGTTCGAGCGAACCTTGGCCGGTGTTCCGTCGGCGATAACGCGGCCCGACTCCATCGCGATGATCCGGTCGGACAGGCCCATGATCAACGGCATATCGTGCTCTATCACGATGAGCGTGGTGCCCAGGTAATCGCGCACGCGCTCCAGCAATTCACCCAGCGCCTCCGTCTCGCGCTGGGCCACGCCCGATGACGGCTCGTCGAGCAGGAGCACGGTCGGGGAGAGGGCGAGCATGCACGCGATCTCCGTTATGCGCCGGGTTCCCGTGGACAGCTGGGCGCACGTCTTGTGCCGGTACGGATCCAGACCCATGAGGGAGACGAGCTCCCGTGCGCGCTCCTCCCGCCGGCGTTCGGACGGGTCCCATCCGACGATGGCCGCCATCGTGCGCGTCGGGATGCGGCGCTCTAGCGCGAGCTGCACGGTCTCGAGGACGGTCATCGTCGGGAAGAGCGACGCGTCCTGGAAGGAACGGATCAAGCCGAGCATGCCCCGGCCCACCGGGCTCCACCGGCTGACGTCTTGGCCGCGGAAGAAGACCGTTCCGTTGTCGGGCCTAACGAAACCGGCGATGAGCTCGAAGAGCGTAGTCTTGCCGGCGCCGTTGGGGCCGATGATCCCCAGGGTCTGTCCG